>NZ_OW712331.1:0-1200000 GCF_940677205.1 [Clostridium] colinum
ATGAATACTTATGAAGACTGCTGGGGCGAATGCCTTAAGTCTATGCAACAAGAACTAGGTGATTTTGCTTTTAAAACTTGGTTTGGTGACTTACAATTTATATCTTTTGAAAATAATACACTTATTTTAAAATCTTCTGATACATTTTACATAGAACATATAAAACTTAAATATATGCCCGTATTAACTGCTGTTTGCGAGCAATGTTTTAATAAAAAAAATATTATTATTAGACTTGTATTAGAAGAAGACTTAAAAGATATTTTTAATGAACCTAAAAAGAAAAACGCTGAAAATAACCTAAATAATAACTATATTTTTGAAAATTTTGTAATTGGTGAGAGCAACAGGCTTGCCCACGCAGCCTCTGTGGCAGTTGCAGAAAGCCCTGGTATATATAATCCACTTTTTTTATATGGTGATGTTGGGCTTGGCAAAACACACCTTATGCACGCTATTGCAAACTACATATTAGTAAAAAATCCAGATACAAAAGTGCTTTATGCTTCTTGTGAAAAATTTACAAATGAGCTTATAGCATCTATCCGTGAGCAAAAAAATAAAGAATTTAGAGAAAAATATAGAAAAATAGATGTTTTATTAATAGATGATATCCAATTTATAGTAGATAAAACACAAACACAAGAAGAATTTTTTCATACTTTTAACGACCTTAAAGATTCTGGAAAACAAATAATTATATCTAGTGATAGACCACCTAACGAGATTGAAACATTAACAGAAAGGTTACGTTCTAGGTTTGCCGGTGGGCTTATAGCAGATATAAAAACACCTAATTTTGAGACTAGAACAGCTATTTTAGAAAAAAAGGCAGAATCTTTAAATATAACTATACCAAAAGAGGTATCTCAGTTTATAGCAAAGTCTGTTAAAAGCAATATAAGAGAGCTAGAAGGGGCTTTAACACGTGTTATCGCATATTCTAATCTTACAGGTGTTAGCCTTAGCATAGAGCTTGCAGAAAACGCACTTAAAGATATTATACAAGATAAAGATGTATCTTTATCTACTCAATCTATTTTAGAAGCCGTATCTAACCATTTTAACGTAAAAATAGAAGAAATTAAAAGTAAAAAAAGAAACCAACCTATAACAAATGCTAGACAAGTTTATATGTATCTTACAAGAGAGCTATTAAACGAATCTTTATTAAATATTGGCAAAAGTATAGATAGAGACCATTCTACTGTTATACACGGTATAGAAAAAATAGAAGAAAAAATTAAAAAAGATAAAAATTTTGAAGCTTCTTTAGTAACATTAAAAGATAAAATATTAAAAAAATAAATAAATTTTTATGTTGAAAACCACTTTAAAACTATGTTGTTAAATTGTTAATAACTTTTTATTTAATTTTGCTATGTTTATTATGTTGATAAGTTTTGATTTATTTTTTTTTATCAACATACTTTTAAATTTATTTTTTTGCTAAATTTATAGGCTTTTAAAAGTTTTCAACATATAAACACCCCCTACTACTATAACTACGAAAAAATCATATTAAACATATATATTTTTTAATAAAAAGTTTTACACATTATATAAAGGAGATTTACTTATGCACATTAAATGTAAAAAAGATATTTTATTAATAAACATAAACATTGTTTTAAAATCTGTTGCATCTAGAACAACCTTACCTATATTAGAATGTATATTATTAAAAGCAGATAAAGAAGGATTTAAATTAATATCTAATGATTTAGAGCTAGGTATAAAAACTGCTAATATAGAAGCTGATATAATAGAAAAAGGTATAGTTGCCTTAGAAGCTAGAATGTTTTATGATATAATTAAAAGTATGCCAGATGGAGATATATCTATAAATGTAGATGAAAAAAATGTTACCATTATAAAAAGTGGAAAAACAGAATTTAAAATATTAGGACAAAATGGAGAAGAATTTCCTACACTTAATACTGTGGAAAAAGAAGAAAAATATAGTATTAGTGCATCTACTTTAAAAAATATGATTAAACAAACAAAATTTTCTGTGTCTTCTGATGAGTCTAAACCAGTTTTAACAGGTGAGCTTATTGAAATAAAAGAAGGTTATTTAAACATTGTAGCTATAGATGGATTTAGAGTATCTTTTAGACGTACACAAATAAGCAAAGATTTTAAAAATGCCGAAGTTGTTGTGCCTGCAAAAGCTTTAAATGAAATTATAAAAATATTATCTGATAAAGAAGATAGTATGGTAAATTTATATTTTAATGAAAATTACATTTTATTTGAGCTTGATAGTTGTATAATAGTATCTAGGCTATTAGACGGAGAGTTTTTAAAATATGAACAAATATTTACAGAAGATTATAATACAAAAATAGAAGTTGATAGAATAAGCCTTTTAAACAGCTTAGAAAGAGCTTCTTTAATATCTAAAGATAACAAAAAAACGCCAGTAAAATTAGAAATAAAAACAAATGAAAATCTTGTTATTACATCTAATACAGAATTTGGTACATCATATGAAGAAGTATTTATAGATATTGAAGGAGAGGGGCTTAGTATAGCATTTAACCCTAGATATTTAATAGAGGCTTTAAAAGCTATAGATGATGAAAAAGTTATAATACAGTTTATAACTTCTCTTAGCCCTTGTATCATTAAAGGTGTTGATAACAACGATTATAAATATTTAATTTTACCTTTAAAAATAAATGAATAAAAATACAGAAAAAAGTAAAAGTAAATAATAGTTTTTAATTTATATTTTTAAATATAAAAAATTAGTTTTTTAAGATATATTGGTTGCTATAATTTTATTCTTATAGCAAAAGGGTGTGGATAAAATTTACACCTAAGACTGAAGAAAAAATTTTTTGGACTAATTTTTTTTCATTTTTATGTATTACATAAAAATTATGCATAACATAAAACTTTATTTTAGATTGTATAAAAAACTAAATTTTTATAGTCTTTGCCATTGTGTGAAGAACTTTGAAGGTTGTAGATAAAATCTACAACCTCTAAAAATATTTATATATAACAAAAGTGGTGATAATATGGAAGAAATAAAATTTAATACAGAATTTATAAAATTACAACAATTTATAAAATTAGCTAGAGTTGTTGGACAAGGCTCTGATGCTAAAATGCTTATATTAGATGGTATTGTAAAAGTAAATGGTCAAGTTTGCATTGAAAGAGGCAAAAAGATAAGAAATGGAGATATTATAGACATAGATGGTATAGGTACATTTAAAGCTATAGGTGAATAAAATGTATGTAAAAAAAATATCTTTAAAAAATTATAGAAATATAGAACGCCTAGAGCTAGAGCTTAAAAATGGTGTTAATATTTTTTATGGACAAAATGCACAAGGAAAAACTAATCTTTTAGAAAGTATATATATAGGAGCAACAGGAAGAAGCCATAGAACACATAAAGATAAAGAACTTATAAATTTTAATCAAGATGAAGCTCATATAAGGCTAGAAGTACAAAAAGAGACTATTTTTGATAAAATAGATGTACATTTAAAAAAAGAAAGTAAAAAAGGTATTGCTATAAACAATATACCTATAAATAAATTAGGGGAGCTTTTTGGCTATCTTAATGTTGTTATATTTTCTCCAGAAGATTTGAATCTTATAAAACAAGGCCCACAAGAAAGGCGAAAGTTTATAGATATAGAACTTTGTCAAATTAATAGTATATATTATTACAATTTATCACAGTATTATAAAGTTTTGAAACAAAGAAATGCTTTATTAAAAAAAATAGCTAAAAATCCTAGTTTAAAAGATACACTTTTTGTATGGGATAGTCAACTTATAGACTTTGGTATGAAAATAATAAAAGAGAGAGATTTATTTATAAAAAAAATAAATAATATATCTAAAACAATTCATAAAGATATAACAAGTGGTAAAGAAAAATTAGAAATAAAATATAAACCAAGTGTTTTAGAAACAGAATTTAAAGAAAAGCTAGAAAAAAATATAGATAAAGATATTTTATATGCAAACACTTCTTATGGGCCCCATAAAGATGATATGCTATTTTTTATAAATGGTGTAAATGCTAGAGAGTTTGGCTCGCAAGGGCAACAAAGAACAACTTCTTTAAGCTTAAAATTAGCAGAGATAGAGCTAATAAAAGAAGAAAAAGATATATTACCAATTTTATTATTAGATGATGTTTTGTCTGAATTAGATAAAAATAGGCAAAAATTTTTAATAAAAAATATAAAAAATTTACAAGTTATTATAACTTGTACTGGTGTTGAAGATGTCCTTAAAAATTTAGATGAAGAGTGTAATATTTTTTATGTTTCAAATGGTAAAATAAATATAAAAAACAGTGTTTAATAGTATTAAAAAAATTTAAAAAAAATAAAAAAATATGACAAAATATACTGTTAAAAGCCTATAATATATGATATAATTTATATTATAGGCTTTTGTATTTTATATACAAAACATAATAAAAGATAAAAAGTAAAATAATAAATTTATTATTTTTATTTTTAAAGGAGAATCTAGATGAAACCAGAGTATAACGAAAATCAAATACAAATACTAGAAGGCCTTGAGGCAGTAAGAAAACGTCCTGGTATGTACATAGGCTCTACATCTAGTAGAGGGCTACATCATCTTGTTTATGAAATAGTAGATAACGCAGTAGATGAGGCTTTAGCAGGTCATTGTTCAGATATAGAAGTATCTATAAATAAAGGTAATAGTATAATAGTAAAAGACAATGGTAGAGGTATACCTATTGGTATACACCCACAAAAAGGTATACCAGCTGTTCAAGTTGTTTTTACAATATTACATGCAGGTGGTAAATTTGGTGGTGGCGGATACAAAGTATCTGGTGGGCTACACGGCGTAGGTGCATCTGTTGTTAATGCTCTTAGCGAATGGCTTGTTGTAAAAATATATAACAATGGTAATATATACGAACAAAAATATTCTCGTGGAAATGTGGTTACACAACTAACTGTTATAGGACAATGTGATAAATCTATGACAGGAACGGAAATAGAATTTAAACCCGACTATGAAATTTTTGATGAGTTAGAGTATAACTATGACACATTAAAACAAAGATTACAAGAAACTGCATTTTTAACAAAAGGTATAAAAATAATATTAAAAGATTTAAGAGAAGATGAAATAAAAGAACAAACTTTCCACTATGAAGGTGGTATTAAAGAGTTTGTAGGGCACATAAACAAAAATAAAATGCCTGTATATGAAGATATTTTTTATTGTGAAGGTACAAAAGATAATATCTTTGTAGAAGTTGCTTTTCAACACAACGACGGGTACTTAGAGAATAACTATTCTTATGTAAATAATATAAACACAATAGACGGCGGTACACACGTTGCAGGCTTTAGAAGCTCTGTAACAAAAACTGTAAATGACTATGGTAAAAAATTTGGTCTTTTAAAAGAAAATGAAAAAATAACAGGTGATGATATAAGAGAAGGGTTAACATCTGTTGTAAGTATAAAAATAGAAGAACCTCAGTTTGAAGGTCAAACAAAAGGTAAATTAGGCAGTAGAGAAGCCAAAAATGCAGTAGATAGTGTATTATCAGAGCATTTAACATACTTTTTAGAAGAAAATCCTAATATAGGTAAAATGATTATAGAAAAGGCTTTAGTTGCTTCTCGTGCTAGAGATGCGGCTAAAAAAGCTCGTGAACTTGTAAGAAGAAAATCAGCTCTTGAGGTTGGACGCTTACCAGGTAAACTTACCGATTGTAGTGAAAAAGACCCGTCAAAATGCGAATTATACATAGTAGAAGGTAACTCTGCCGGAGGGTCTGCTGTTAATGCTAGAACGCCAAAAACTCAAGCCATATTACCACTTAGAGGTAAAATATTAAACGTAGAAAAATCTAGACTTGATAAAATACTTGGCAATGAAGAAATACGTTCTATGATAACGGCTTTTGGGACAGGCATCCACGATGATTTTGATATAGAAAAACTTAGATACCACAAAATTGTACTTATGACAGATGCCGACGTAGACGGTGCTCATATTACAACTTTACTACTTACATTTATATTTAGATTTATGACACCACTTATAGAGAATGGATATGTTTATCTTGCAAAACCACCTCTTTATAAAATAGAAAAAGGTAAAAAAGAATATTATGCATATAGTGATGCAGAAAGAGATGAAATATTAGAACAAATAGGTACAGATGGGATAAAACCTATCCAACGTTACAAAGGGCTTGGAGAAATGGACGCTGAGCAACTTTGGGAGACAACTATGGACCCAGAAAAACGTATTTTATTAAGAGTAACTTTAGAAGATGCAAGGCTTGCTGATGAAGTGTTTGACCAGCTTATGGGTGATAGAGTAGAACCAAGACGTGAGTTTATACAAGAAAATGCAAAATTTGCAACAAACTTAGATATATAACATACTAAAGAAAGGATAAAACATTATGTCTGAAAATCAATTTGAACATTATGATAAGATAATAGATACAGAGATAGCAGATAAAATGAAAAGCTCTTACATAGAGTATGCAATGAGTGTTATTGTTTCTAGAGCCTTACCAGATGTTAGAGATGGTTTAAAGCCTGTTCATAGACGTATATTATATGCTATGAATAAACTTAACTTAGACCCTAGCAAAGGGTACAAAAAATGTGCTAATATAGTAGGAGAAACAATGGGTAAATATCACCCACACGGTGATGCCGCCATATATGATGCTTTAGTTAGAATGGCACAAGACTTTTCTATGCGTTATGTTCTTGTAGATGGACACGGTAACTTTGGGTCTATAGATGGATATCCAGCTGCAGCACATAGATATACAGAGGCAAAGCTTAGCAAAATAGCAGTAGAAATGTTATCCGATATAGAAAAAAACACAGTAGACTTTACAGACAACTATGATAGCACAGAAAAAGAACCAACTGTTTTACCTTCTAGATTTCCTAATCTTCTTGTAAATGGGTCATCTGGTATAGCCGTTGGTATGGCAACTAATATACCACCTCACAATCTTTCTGAGGTAATAGATGGTTTATTAAAAATAATAGATAACAAAATAGAAGAAAATAGAGAAACAGATATAGAGGAACTTTTAAATATTATAAAAGGTCCAGATTTTCCAACAGGTGCTACAATACTTGGTAAAGCCGGTATTAGAATGGCTTATACAACTGGTAGAGGTAGAATACGTGTTCGTTCTACAACAGAGATAGAAACAACTAAAACAGGTAAAGAAAGAATAGTTGTAACAGAAATACCTTATCAAGTTAATAAATCTCGTATGATAGAAAAAATAGCCGAGCTTGTTAAAGATAAAAAGGTAGAAGGAATAACAGATATAAATGATGAGTCAGATAGAAATGGTATAAGAGTTATTATAGAATGCAAAAAAGATGCTAATGCTAATGTTATATTAAATCAACTTTATAAATATTCTCAGCTACAAGAAAACTATAGCATAAACTTTTTATCTATTGTAGACGGTGAACCTAAAACATTAAATTTAAAACAAATTTTAGAATGTTATTTAAAACACCAACAAGAAGTTGTTACTAGAAGAACACAATTTGATTTAGATAAAGCTTTAAAAAGAGCTCATATTGTAGAAGGACTTTTAAAAGCTTTAGATTTTATAGATGAGATAATAAATATAATAAGGTCTAACAAAGATATAAAAGATGCTAAAGCTATACTTATGGAAAAGTTTGATTTTACACAAGAACAAGTAGATGCTATATGTGAAATGCGTCTTAGAAGCTTATCTGGTCTTGAAAGAGAAAAACTAGATGAAGAATATCAAAAACTTAGTGATTTTATAAAAGAAATGAAGGCTATTTTGGCTAGTGAAAACAGACTTTTACAAGTTATAAAAGAAGAGTTTTTACAAACAAAAGCTAAGTTTGGCGACGATAGAAAAACAGATATAGTTCAAGATGAAGGAGATTTATATATAGAAGACCTTATTGAAGATGAAATGAGCGTTATAACAATGACTCAACTTAACTACATAAAAAGATTACCTTTATCTACATATAAAAGCCAAAATAGAGGTGGAAAAGGCATAAAAGGTATGCAAACAAAAGATGAAGATTTTGTAAAAAATCTATTTTTAAGTAGCAACCATAGTTATATATATTTCTTTACAAATAAAGGAAAAGCCTACCGTATAAAAACTTTTGAAATACCAGAGGCAGGGCGTACGGCTAAAGGTACACCTATTATAAATCTTTTACAACTAGAAAATGGCGAAAAAATAACAGCTGTTATACCAGTTAAGCAAAATAAAGGTAGTGAAGATATAGCAAAAGACGAATACTTAGTTATGACTACTAAAAAAGGTGTTATTAAAAAGACAAAAATATCTATGTTTAATAATATTAGAAAAATGGGCCTTATAGCAGTAAGCCTTAGAGAAGATGACGAGCTTATATCTGTAAAGAAAATAACAGAAGGAAACCATATGTTTTTGGCTACAAAACTGGGTATGTCTATTATGTTTAACCAATCAGAAGTTAGAGATATGGGAAGAAGTGCAACAGGCGTTAAAGCTATTACATTAAATGAAAATGATGAGGTTGTTGCTTCAGAAGTTATAGAAGAAGACAAAAAAATACTTATAGTTTCTGAAAAAGGTTTTGGAAAATGTACAGACAGTAATGAATACAGAATACAATCTCGTGGTGGTAAAGGGCTTAAAACATATAAGATTACAGAACGAACAGGTAACGTTATAGACGTAAAAATGATAGATGATAAAGAAGAGCTTATTATGGTAACTTCAGAAGGTATTATTATTAGAATAAGAGCTAAAGATATATCTACAACAAGTCGTGTTACTCAAGGTGTAAAACTTATTAATGTTAGTGATGATGTTAAGGTTATGAGTGTTGCTAAAATATCTGAAGATTATATAGATAACGAAGAAGAAACAGAAGAACAAGTAGAAGATTAAGAAAATTATATATTTATTATAAAATAAAGGTTAAAGATTTTTCTTTAGCCTTTATTTATTGAAAATTTTAAAAATATTGGCGTAGGGGAGGGGATAAATTTAGTAAATTAATGGTAAAAATTATATATTAATATAAAAATATGAAAAACATTATTGTAAAAAATGTAAATATAATGTAAAATATATGTGTAGGATTATAAATTGTAAGTAAATATTTAAAATTTTTAACTATCTTAGGAGGAACAAAATATGAGCGGAAGCTGTAAAGGTGAAATAAAAATCTTTACTTGTAACGGAAATAAAAAACTTGCAGAACAAGTGGCTAATGAGCTAGGAATATCTTTATCTAAATGTAGTGTTAGTAAATTTAGTGATGGTGAAATTAGCGTTGCTATAGATGAAACTGTTAGGGGATGTGATGTATATATTATTCAACCAACTTCATATCCTGTTAATGATAATTTAATGGAGCTTTTAATAATGATTGATGCTTGCAAAAGAGCTTCAGCTGGTCGTATAAATGCAGTTATACCATATTATGGATATGCAAGACAAGATAGAAAGGTTAAAGCACGTGACCCAATTAGTGCTAAACTTGTAGCTAATTTAATAACAAGTGCTGGTGCAGATAGAGTTATATCTATGGATTTACATTGTGCTCAAATACAAGGCTTTTTTGACATACCAGTTGACCATTTATTTGGTATGCCTATATTAGTGTCTTACTATGAAGAGAAATTTAAAAATAATAAAGAAGATTTAGTAGTAGTTTCTCCAGATTTAGGTAGTGTTGCAAGAAATAGACATTTTGCAGAAAAGTTAGACATACCTTTAGCTATTGTTGACAAAAGAAGACCAAAACCTAATGTTTCTGAAATAATGAATATAATAGGTGATATAAAAGACAAAGATATTATACTTGTTGATGATATGATAGATACAGCAGGTACTATAACAAATGCTGCTAATGCTCTTAAAGAAAGAGGTGCAAAAAGCGTTTATGCTTGTTGTACACACCCTATATTATCTGGTAAAGCAATAGAAAGAATAGAATCTAGTGCGATAGAAGAATTATTAGTTTTAAATACAGTAGAGCTACCAGAAGATAAAAATATATCTAAAATAAAACAATTATCGGTTTCTAAATTAATATCTAGCGCTATTAACCGTATACATAACGAAGAACCAGTTTCTGATATATTTTAAATAATTAAAGATTAACCTTTAAATAGTTTATAAGGGTTAATTTTTTTTATTGGTATTATTTATAAAATACTTTTTATGTGTTAAGTATATTACAACTTTTGACGAAATAATATAAAAGGCATATTTTAATTATTTTTGGAAGGTGAAATATATGATATTAAATACAAATGTTCAAGCATTATTAACTACTAATGCATTGTGGCATAGAAATAATAGCTTACAAAAAGCATCTACAAATTTATCTTTAGGCACAAAAATTAATAAATCTGGTGATGAGCCAGCAGGGCTTGCAGTTGCTAATAAAATGAGAATGCAAATAAAAGGTCTTGAAATGGCAGATAGAAATGTTAATGATGCTATATCTATGATACAAACAGCCGAAGGTGGCGTTTCTGAAATGGGAAATATGGTTCAAAGAATGAGAGAGCTTGCAGTACAAGCTTCTAACGATACTTTAACAAAAGAAGATAGAGAAACTATACAAAGAGAAATAAATGAACTTTCTGAAGAAATAGATGCAGTATCTGAAAAGATTGAGTTTAATAAAAAGAAATTATTAAATGAAGATTATGAAAAACTTATATTTCAAGTTGGTGGTTCAACAGGACAAGAGTTAGAAATAGATATGAAAAATATAAATTCTGAAGTATTAGGAGTAAGTATAAAAGAAGGTAAAAAATACGATAAAAATGGTAACCTTGTTCAACCAGAAGAACAAGTGAAAGCGCTTGATTATACAACAGTAGAAGATGCACAAGAGGCTATAACTAGATGTGATGAGGCAATAGAGAGAATAAATAATTATAGAGCTACTATTGGATCAACACAAAATAGATTAGAAAAAACAAGTAATTCTTTAGTTATATCTGAAGAAAACACTAAAGCGGCTTTATCAAGAGTAGTAGATACAGATATGGCAGAAGAAATGTCTGAATATACTAAAAATAATGTATTAGTACAATCAGGTATAGCTATGTTATCTCAAGCTAACCAAAGACCTAACCAATTATTATCTTTATTACAATAGGTATATAATATGGGAATAAATAAAGAAGAATATGTTGCCAAAATATCAAAAGCTAGTCCATTAAAATTAGTTATTATAAACTTTGAAATAATTTTTGATTATTTAGAACAAAGTAAGCTAACAATAGATGACGATAAAAAATTTGATTTTAATATATCAAAAGCTAGAGAATTTTTATTAGAGCTTAGATGTAGCTTAGATATGCAATATGAAATATCATCTTATTTACTAACTTTATATAATTATTCGGATAGACAGTTAGCTAAGTTTTTATTTAGTAAAAATTTAGAAGATTTAAATAGTGCAACAGTTGTTTTAAAAAAATTAATGTCGGCTTTTGAGCAGATAGAGGATAATGAAAAAGATAAAACACCAATAATGGAAAATACAGATACTATATATGCAGGTCTTACTTATGGCAAAAATGGACAATTACAAGAATTTGTAGATACAAAACAAAATAAAGGATTTAAGGCATAAATTAAAGCTAAAATCTTCTAAAAAGAGGGTTTTAGCTTTAATTATATATAAAATAGTTTTGAATTATTTTTATATATAATATTTATAATTTTAAATTATTTTTATACAATATATTTTTAATTTTTTTACTTAAAAAATATGATAAAAAGATAGATAATAAATCTTTTATTAAATAGGGGAGGGATACTATTGTTAAGGATACTAAAAAACTATTTTTAGTTAAAAAGCTAAATTGGATAGCACCCAATAGATGACATATTAAAAGACCTATTATACTATAAAAAATAGTATTAAACCCACAAAAAAATGCAAGAAAAATAAATCCAAATAAAAATCCACCAGTAACAGATACGAAAGTAGATACACCACCAGTTAAGCCAGAAAAAACAGGAAAGCCAATAGCACCTAAAATAAGATAGAGTATAGTTGATAATGTGCCGTATTTTTTACCTAATACAAATCCAGCTAAAGATATAGAAAAAGTTTGTAATGTAAAAGGTACGCCCCAAGGGGTTGGGATTGATATAACAGATAATATAGAAATTATTGCAGAAAATAGAGCAATATATGTAATATCTTTTGTTTTCATAAAAAACCTCCAATTTCAAATTGTAAACTTATAATATCATAATGGTATACAATTGTCAACTGGAGGTTTAATATTATTTATTCATAGCTTTTTCTAAAGCTTCTATTTCTTCTTGAGCAAGTTTATGTTTAGGTGATTTACCGTTTATTATTTCTTTAGCGTAGCTATAACAAGCCTCTCTAGAATAAATACTATTAATAACGATACCATTGTTATATTCATCTAATAAAGCTATAGCATAGCATAAATCACCGCCAACTTCTTGAAATGGATTATATCTTACAATAGACACTTTTTGAACAGCATTTTTTAATTTTTCATTTGTAAGATATATAAGTTTATTTGTAGCTTCTATATCGTTAGCTAAAGATTGTTTATTATTTTCAATTTGTTCTAATATTTTTTGCTGATTTGATAATGTATTTTTAACATTTTCATTATATTGTATAAGCATATTTTCAATATCTATATTTTTATCTTCAGGCAAAAACTTTTTTAATCTTTTTTTCATTTTAGATAATTTTATTGTTAATATAATTATAAATAGAAGTAATATTAATAATAAAATAGCATATACAGCAAGGCTAAAAAACATAACAGTTGGTGTAAAAAATTCTATGTCTAAATTTGATATAAATCTATCCATTTTATACCTCCATTAATTTTATAGTTTTTTAAATAGACAAAAAAGTCTATCCAGTTCTTCTTGAGAATAATATTCTATTTCTATTTTACCTTTATTTTTATTATTTTTTATATTAACCTTTGTACCTAAAATTTCATTTAATTGTTTAGATATATCAAAGAAAATTTGTTCTTCAATATTGTTATCTTCATTTTTTTCTTTTTGTGGTTTTTCTTTTGTTTGTTCTAATAAATTTTTTACTAGCTCTTCTGTTTGTCTTACACTAAGTTGCTCTTCTATAATTTTTTCAGCTAATTCAAATTGTATATCCATATCTTCGATAGGTAACAAAGCTCTGGCATGCCCTTGAGATAGACGTAGTTCTATAACAAAATTTTGAACACGATTATCAAGTTTTAAAAGTCTTATAGCATTAGCAACAGTAGCTCTATTTTTTCCAACTTTTTCTGCTATTTGTTCTTGATTAAGATTAAATTTTTCTTGGAAAGTTTTATATGTTAAAGCTTCTTCTATAGGATTTAAATTTTCTCTTTGAATATTTTCTATTAAAGATACTTCTAAAGATACTAAATCATCATAATTTTTTATAATGATAGGAATTTTTTTAAGCTTTAATTTTTTTGCGGCTCTAAAACGTCTTTCTCCGCTTATTATTTCATAAAAATTACCTTTTTTCTTTACTATTATAGGGCTTATTATACCCACATTTTTGATAGATAATGCAAGTTCTTCTAATGTATCATCATTAAAGTATTTTCTAGGTTGAGATTTATCTGGTTGTACTTTATTTATATCTATCTCTATAATTTTATCATTATCAATAACATTTTCTATATTATTGACAGATTGCAAGCTTTCATCTTTTATAAGTGCTCCAAGACCTTTACCTAATCCTTTTTTTATCATACTATCCCTCCTGATTATATATAACTTCTTCTGCCAAAAGCATATATGCTTCAGCACCTTTAGATTTTGGGTCGTATAGATTAATAGGTTTGCCGTGGCTAGGGGCTTCGCTTAGTCTTACGTTTCGAGGTATTATGCTTCTATAAACATTTTTGCCAAGATGTTGTTTAACCTCTTCTACAACTTGTAAAGAAAGGTTTGTCCTAGCGTCATACATAGTAAATACAACACCTTCTATTTTTAAATAAGGGTTTAATTTTTGTTGTACTAAATTTATTGTATATAAAAGTTGAGACAATCCTTCTAAAGCATAATATTCACATTGTAAAGGTACTAATATTGTATCCGAAGCTGTTAAAGCATTTACTGTAAGCATATTTAGAGAAGGGGGACAATCTATTAAAATATAGTCATATTGGTCGCTAACCTCATCTAATATATTTTTTAAAAGATATTCTCTATTATCTTTTCCTACAAGCTCTATTTCAGCTCCAGATAATTCTATATTACTAGGTAAAATATGTAATTTTTCAAAAAAATCTAATTCTATTTTTACTTGTTCAAAAGAGGCATTGTCTAACAATAAATCATAAAAAGTATATTGTAGGTCATTTTTATCAATGCCAAGTCCACTAGATGTATTGCCTTGTGGGTCAGAATCTATAATTAAAACTTTTTTTCCTAGTTGAGCCAAACAGGCAGATAAATTGATAGATGTAGTTGTTTTACCAACTCCACCTTTTTGGTTTGCAATAGCAATAATTTTGCTCATTTTTTCACCACCTAAAAATTAATATAAATAATTATAACATAAAAATGTTTCACGTGGAACAATTTTATAAAAAATTTTATATCTAAAATATTACAAAATTTTTGTGAAACAACATTTTTCGCAAATGTTTCACGTGGAACAATTATAAAAAATGCTAAGCTTTATAAAAACTTAGCATTAAATATTAATTATTATTATTTTTTTTATTTTTAAATTTATTTATTATTATATTTAATAAAAAACCTAATAATATACCAAAAGAAAGATACATTAATTTATCTAAACTGTGAAGATGTATATTATAAAGTATATCTTCAGACATATCAAAAAATTCATCTATAAGTTCAAAAATAATATCAAAAGCAATAGGAACTATAATAATTATAGTTAAAATAAATATAAAAAATTTGTTTTCTAATATGAAATTTTTTATATCGGATACATTATCTTCAACATATATATTATTTTCTAAATTACTTTTTAATTTAAATGCATCAAATAAAGCAAAAATATAAGTTATTAATATTAATGGGGAAAATGTGGTAACATAAAATCCTAATAACCAAACAACTAGTATTATTAAACCACGTTTTGTATACCCTAAATACATTTGAGCAGAACCAGGAAAACAAATAGATAGCATAAATGTTAAAAAGCTACTTTTAGGTTTATTATAGGTATATTTATGAGAAGTAATATTATTTAAGTTTTCTTCTTTTTTTACTTTATTTTTTAAACAATCTTTACAATATATCCTACCATCAATATGTAAAACACAATTTTCACACAACCATTCACCACATATACTACAAGTATTTGTAGCTTTTATATTATTGTGATATTTACAATTCATATTATACCTCCATATTTTGATGTATTTTATTGTAGTCTCTTATCTATTATTTCATCTTCTAAATATTTTTTACGTAGCTTAGAAATATTTTGATGAGCTAATTCATCTACAAAATCTTCTATGTATGAATTATTTTCTATATATTTTATTGATATATTAGCATCAAAAATGCTATATAAATATGTTATAACAGTTAAACATGGACAGAGGAAAATAGAAGCATACCAACATAGTAATAAAATTGCAGAGTCAAATGCAATAAGAGCTTCATAAATGCCAGAAAAAGCTAATAAAAAAGTTATGAATATGCTTAAATTAAAAATACCAAATAAAAATAGTCCTTTTTCTTTTTTATCTAAAAATATATGTCCAAAACCAGGAATTAAACTACATATAAAAGTAGCTAAAGGGCTAATATTTTGTTTTTGTTCAAGTTTTTGTTCAATACAAGTTTTGCAAAGTTATTCATCTTTTATATTTAAAATATTTTTAGATTCAACAAGACTATTACACATATTACAAATTTTATAATCTGGTTCATTTGTCATTAAAATACACTCCTTTTATTATTTACTTATAAATATAAACGTAAATAATAAAAAAAAGTCTTATATTAATTATTATATATTTGAAATTAAAAGGTATATATGTTATTATAATAGTAGTAAAAGTTTGTTAATCTATATTAAATGAAAGGAATTTTTTATGAAAAAAATAAAATTAATATACAATCCATATTCTGGAGATAAAACCTTTAAATTTGATTTAGATATATATGTTACAAATCTTCAACAAATAGGATATGAAGTTCATATGTTTAGTAGTATAGAACAAGGAGATATAGAAAACCACCTAAAAGATATACCAAAAGATTTTTATGATGCGTTTATAGTGTCTGGTGGTGATGGTACTATAAATATAGTTGTTAATTGTCTTATGAAATATAAACTAAATCATATACCTATTGCTATTATACCATCTGGTACTGCTAATGATTTTGCATCTTTTTTAAAGTTACCTAAAGAGCCAGAAGATGCTTGTAAAATAATAGGTAATAACAAAATAGCAGCAGTTGATGTTGGGATTTGTAATGATAAATATTTTATAAACGTTTGTGCTGGAGGATTATTTGCAAATGTTAGTGAAAAGATAGATAAAAATTTAAAAGAAGCTTTAGGTAAATTTGCATACTATATAAGTGCTTTACAAGATATGCATTGTTCTAAGCCTATAAATTTAAAAATAACTAATTCTAAAGAAACAATAGAAGATAAATTTGATTTATTTTTAGTATTAAACACATCAGGTACAGGGAGTATAAAAAAATTATCACCTATGGCCTCTATAAGTGATGGAGTTTTTGACTTTGTTGGTTTTAGAAATGTTGAAATAGCTAATTTACCTAAATTGGCTATAAAGTTTTTAAAAGGTGAATATTTAGAACACGATAAAATTGTATTTTTTCAAGATAATGAAATAACTATAGAAAGCACTGAAGAAATATATTCAGACTTAGATGGGGAAAAAGGACCTAAACTACCAATAAAGATAAAAAATATACCAAATGCTATAAAAGTATTTGTTGGATAATAGGAGGAAAAAATGGATTTTAAAGAACAAATTGCACTATTGTTAAATAGTGTTATAGACTTAAATAAAGAAGAAATATTAGATTTAATAGAAATACCAAATTCAGATATGGGAGATTTTGCTTTTCCTTGTTTTAAACTTGCAAGAACTATGAAAAAAGTACCTAATATTATAGCTAATGAAATTGCAGAAAAAATAGAAAAAAAAGATTTTATATCAGATATACAAGTAGTTAATGCTTATATAAATTTTTATGTTAATAAAACAGTATATGTAGAAAAAATATTAACAAATATTTTAGATAATAAAGAAAGTTTTGGGGATAGTAATATAGGAAAAGACAAAACAATAGTTATAGACTATTCTTCACCTAACATAGCTAAACCTTTTCATATAGGGCATTTACGTTCTACAGTTATAGGTAACTCACTTTATAAAATATATAAAAAGTTAGGCTATAATGTAGTTGGTATAAATCATTTAGGTGACTGGGGAACACAATTTGGTAAATTAATAGTTGCATATAAAAAATGGGGTAATAAAGAGCTTGTAGAAAAAGATGATATTAAAGAGCTTAGTAAAATATATGTAAAGTTTCACGAGGAAAGCGAAAAAAATCCTGCTTTAGAAGATGAGGCAAGGCTTTGGCTTGTAAAAATGCAAGAAGGCGATAAAGAAGCCTTAGAGCTTTGGAAATGGTTTTGTGATATTAGTATGAAAGAATTTGAAAGAGTTTATAAAATGCTAAATATTTCTTTTGATTCTTATAAAGGTGAAAGTTTTTATAATGATAAAATGCAAGCTGTTGTAGACGAACTTTTTGAAAAAGATATTTTAGTAGAAAGCGAAGGAGCTAAAATTGTAGATTTGGAACAATACAATATGCCACCTTGTTTAATATTAAGAAGTGATGGTGGTACTTTATATCCTACAAGAGATATAGCTGCAGCTTTTTATAGAAAAAAAGAATATAATTTTGAAAAATGTTTATATATTACTGCATTAGACCAAAATTTACACTTTGCACAATGGTTTAAAGTAATAGAGCTTATGGGCTATGATTGGGCAGAAGATTTAGTGCATATACCTTTTGGGTTAGTTAGCTTAAATGATGGTAAATTATCTACAAGAAAAGGCCACGTTGTTTTGATGGAAGATATTTTAAACCAAGCAATAGAAAAAACAAAAAACATTATAGAAGAAAAAAATCCTAACCTTGAAAATAAAGAAGAAATAGCAAAAAATGTAGGTATAGGAGCAGTTATATTTAACGATTTATTTAATTCACGTGTTAAAAATGTTGTTTTTGACCTTGAGAGAATGTTAAATTTTCAAGGAGAAACAGGACCTTATGTACAATATACTCATGCTAGAGCTTGCAGTATATTAGAAAAAGAAAAATTTGATAAAAATATATTAAATAATATAGACTTTAGCTTAATATCAGATGAATATTCTTTTGAGCTTATAAAACTTTTAAGCCAATATCCAGATAAAATAATAGATGCTTCTTTAAAATATGAACCATTTATTATTACAAGACATTTAGTAAATATCTGTCAAGCCTTTAATAAATTTTATGATGAAAATAATATAAAAAATAGTGAAACAAATCTTAAAAATGCTAGACTTGCCGTAGTTTATGCAACAAAAATTATTATACAAAATGGACTTTATCTTTTAGGTATAAATGCTCCAGAAAAAATGTAAATTTAATTTTAGAAAAATAGATTTATTTTATATTTTTTGAGAGGAAATAAACATATGAAGATTTTAATGATTGCTTACGATAATGAGTCTTATACGACGTAGTTTCCACAAGGGCTTGCATATTTAGCTAAAGCAGCTATGAATGCAGGACATACTGTAGAGATATATCAACAAGATATATTTCACTGGCCAGATAGTCATTTAACAGAATTTTTAGATAAAAATTATTTTGATGTTGTTCATATAAGTGTAATAGGGGGCTATTATCAATATAGAAAATTATTAAGTCTTTCTAATGCTATAAACAAATCTAAGAATAGGAAAAATTTAAAATATATTATAGGAGGCCATGGACCAGCAGCAGATCCTAAATATTTTTTAGAAAAGACAAAGGCAGATTTAGTTGGTATTGGAGAAGGTGAGATAACATATGTTGAAGTTTTAGAGGCTTTTTCTGGTAAGAAAAATTTATTAGATGTAGATGGAATAGCATATTTTGATAAAAATAATAATTATATTAGAACAAACCCTAGAAAGCTTATTGAAAATATAGATGATATTGATTGGCCAGCATATGAACTTTTTGATATAAATTATTACTCAATGTTGAGAATGCCAAATATAGAATCTAATGAAAGATGTATGCCAGTATTATCTGGAAGAGGATGTACATTTGCATGTAATTTTTGCTTTAGAATGGATAAAGGGTTTAGACCTAGATCAGCACAAAGTATCATTAAAGAAATAGAATTTTTAAGAGATAAATATAATATTAGATATATTGCTTTTTCAGATGAATTACTTATGAGCTCTAAAGAAAGAACTATAGAACTTTGTGAAGCCTTTATAGATGCAAAATTAGGTGTAAAATGGGATTGTAATGGTAGATTAAATTATGCAGATATAAATGTACTAGAAAAAATGAAAGAAGCAGGTTGTGTATTTATAAATTATGGTATAGAATCTCTAGATAACAATACATTAAAAGTTATGCATAAAGGGTTAACAAGAGATATTATAATTAGAGGTGTAGAAAACACTTTAAAAGTTGGTATAAGTCCAGGTCTTAATTTAATTTATGGAAATATAGATGAGCCTTTAAGTGCTATAGATGATGCTGTTGAATTTTTATTAAAATATGATGATCATGCACAATTGAGAACTATAAGACCGGTAACACCTTATCCAGGTACTGAATTATTTGATTATTGCATAAGCAAAGGTTTAATAAAAGATACTGAAGATTTTTATGAAAATAAACACTTAAATTCAGATTTAATTAGTGTAAACTTAACCAAACATTCAGATGATGAAATATATGAAAAATTATATGAAAGTAATATGATATTAATAAAGCAATACCAAAAATTTCAAATGGAAAAACAACAAAAAATTTGTAAAGATTTATATTATAATAAAAATTATAAATTTAGAGGATTTAGATCGTAGTACTATTAAAGAAAATATCATCTTTCTTGATGGTTGATTAACAACAAATAATAAAATAAGTTTAAAAAGATAACGGTGTAAAATAACATATTTTTTTATTAAAATTAATTAACTTATTAAATATACTTGTTTTTTATTTTGTGAAAAATACCTATAATACTGTAAACATATATATTTTTAAAATTTTTTTAATTTGTATTAATAAGGCACTATAATAAAGAATTATTTTTAATAAAATATATATTATGTAATAGCCAAGGATATAAAATTTATCCTTGGCTATTACATTGTGGATTTATTATTTCAAACCTATTATCAATATTTTTTTCACTCCATTCACACATAAGGTCTAATATAGGAAGAAGAGTTTTACCTTTTTCTGTTATAGAATATTCTACTTTGGGTGGAACTTGAGGATATATTTTTCTGTTAATAAGTCCATCTGTTTCTAATTCTCTTAATTGATTTGTTAAAGTTTTTTGTGAAACACTATTTAAAAAAGATAATATTTCATTAAAACGTTTAGTTTTATTTTCTATTAAATAATAAAGTATTAGAGGTTTATATTTACCACCAATCATTTTTAACGTTACTTCAATTTCGCAAACTACTTTTATCTTTTCCATAAAAACTCCATTAGTTACCTAAACTACACTATATGAAAATAATGTGCCTACTTGTTTATTATATTTTAACATATTATTATAATATAATAAAGTAATTTATATAAGGAGAGTTAACTATGAAAAAATTAGTTGTAATAACAGGTGCTAGCTCGGGGATAGGAAGAGAACTAGCTATAGCATTTTCCAAAGAAGGACACCCAGTTTTATTGTTAGCTAGAAGAAAAAAAATTAATGGAAGAATTAAATTTAGAAAATTGTATATGCAAAAGTGTAGATGTAGCAAACAAAGAAGAAGTTGAAAAGGCTATATTAGAAGCGGAAGAAAAATATGGAAAAACAGACCTTTTAATAAATTGTGCGGGAATAATGCTTTTAGGTAAACCACATTTACAAGATTATGAAGAATGGTCTAATATGATAGACACAAATATTAAAGGAATTTTAACAAGTACAAATGTAGTTTTAAATAATATGATAAAAGAAAATAAAGGTACAATAATTAATATTAGCTCTATTGCTGGTAGAAAAACTTTTGATAATCACTCTGTATATTGCGGTACAAAATTTGCAGTACACGCTATAACAGAAAGTATGAGAAAAGAAGTAGCTAATAAAAATGTTAGAATAATAGTTGTATCACCAGGAGTGGTAGAAACGCCTCTTTTAAGTCATACAACAGATGAAGATATTAAAAAAGATTATAATGAATGGAAAAAAACAATCGAAAATGGACTTGATACAACTAAAATAGTAGAGTGTGTGAAATTTGCTTATTATATGCCACAAGATGTATGTGTTAGAGAAATAGTAATAGCAAAAACAAAACAAGAAGATTAATAAAACAAGTTTTAAATATAAATATTAAAAAATTTTAATTTATATTATTTATTTAAAACTGAAGCAAACTAAAATTTATTAATTTATATGAAAAATTTTACTTTATTTATACAATAATTTATCGTGATGATATTATTATTTTTTGTAAAAGGTTGTAGATTTTATCTATAACCTTATTTATTAATCTTTAGGTTAAAAAATTGTAATAAATAATAAAAAATACTTTCATATTTTAAATAAAAATGTTATAATAAAATAATGTTTTTATTTAATTGTGAGGTGTAAGGAAAAATAATGGAAAAACTTGTTGTTACGGGTAAAAATAGATTATCTGGAGATGTCTTTATAAGCGGGGCTAAAAATGCCGTTGTTGCTATAATACCAGCTGCTATAATAGCAGAAGGTGTTTCTATTATAGAAAATCTCCCTTGTATAGAAGATGTTACAAGTTTTATAACAACCTTAGAAGGTTTGGGTATAAAATGTGATTTAATAAATGAAAATACATTAAAAATAGATTCTACTAATATAAAAAGCTCAATAGCAGTAAATGATGATGTAACAAAAATAAGAGCATCTTATTATTTAATGGGAGCTTTAATTGGTAGGTTTAAAAAAGTAGAGGTTGCTTTGCCTGGTGGGTGCAACTTTGGTTCAAGACCGATAGACCAACATATAAGAGGGTTTAAAGCACTTGGCATAGATGTTGTAGTAGAAAATAATATAGTAAAACTAGATGGTACAAACCTTAAAGGAGCAACTGTATATTTAGATATGGTTAGTGTTGGTGCTACAATAAATATTATGCTTGCAGCAGTTTTAGCAAAGGGTGTTACTGTTATAGAAAATGCGGCTAAAGAGCCACACGTAGTAGATACAGCAAACTTTTTAAATATGCTTGGGGCAAAAGTTACAGGAGCAGGTACTGATGTTATTAGAATAACAGGTGTAGAAAAGCTACACGGAGGAGAATATACTATAATACCAGATCAAATAGAAGCAGGTACATATATGATAGCATCGGCTATATCTGGAGGAGATGTTTGTGTTAGAAACATTATACCAAAGCATATGGATTCTTTAGTTGCAAAGCTTTTAGAAATGGGTTGTGAAATAGAAGAGGGAGATGACTATATTAGAGTAAAATCTGATGGTAACCTTAATGCTACAAATGTTAAAACAATGGTATATCCTGGCTTTCCAACAGATTTACAACCTCAGATGACAACTCTTTTAGCAGTTGCAAAAGGGACAAGCACTCTTACAGAAAATGTTTGGGAAAATAGGTTTCAATATGTAGAAGAGCTTAAAAAATTAGGAGCTAATATATCTTTAGATGGAAGAATTGCTACTATAAATGGTATAGACTATTTTGAAGGTGGACAAGTTAAAGCAACAGATTTAAGAGCAGGTGCTGCTATGATTTTAGCAGGTCTTAGGTCTAAAGGAGAAATAGTTATATCAAATACAAAATATATCGATAGAGGCTATGAAAAAGTAGAATATAAACTAAGAGCCTTAGGTGCAGATATAAAAAGGATAATAGATTAATTATGATAGATTTTACAACACTAGCTAGTGGTAGTAAAGGAAATAGTATATATATCGGTACAAAAGATACTAAAATATTAATAGATGCAGGTCTTAGTGCTATTAAGATAGAAAATGCATTAAAAGATATAAATGTATCTTTAGATGATATAGATGCTATATTTGTAACGCACGAACATTCTGACCATATAGATGGAATTGGAGTTGTGTCAAGAAAATATAATTTACCAGTATATGCAACAGAAGGTACTTGGAATAATATGCCACAAAAGATAGGCAAAATATCACAAAATAATAAAAGGTTAGTTTATAAAGACGAAGGAATATGGCTAAATGATATATTTATAAAACCTTTTGGTGTTCCACATGATGCAAAAGAGCCAGTTTGTTATAGTGTTTTATATAATGGTATAAAAATATGTGTAGCAACAGATATGGGGCATATAACAAGAGATATAATAGAAAATATAAGACATTCTTCTGCACTTGTTTTAGAAAGTAACCACGATGTAAATATGTTAAAAATGGGTAGTTATCCTTATAATATAAAAGAACGTATATTAGGTAAATATGGACATATATCAAATGAAACTTGCGGTAAATTATTATCTTGTGTGATGAATAATAAATTAAAAAATGTATTTTTAGGTCATATTAGCCAAGATAATAATACACCAGATTTAGCATATTTAACAGTTTCAAATATTTTAGAAGAATTTGGTATACAAGCAGAAAAAGATGTTAATTTGTTTGTAGCAAAGCCCTATGGTATAACAGAAGTAATAACAATTAAAGAGTAAGGTTTCTATATTTATAGAGGCCTTTTTGTATAACTATTAAAAATTTTAAAGGAGAGTATATGAAAATTTCTATAATATGTGTAGGTAAGATTAAAGAAAAATATTTTACAATGGCAATAGATGAATATAGTAAAAGATTATCTAAATATATAAAGCTTAATATAATAGAGTTGCCAGATGAAAAAGCACCAGAAAATTTAAGTGTTGCAGATGAAGAAAATATAAAACTTAAAGAAGGTGAAAAGATATTAAAAAATATAAAAGATGAATTTGTAGTAGCTTTATGTATAGATGGAAAAGAAATGGATAGTGTATCTTTAGCTAATTTTATGCAAAATAATAAAAATAAAGGTATAAGCCATATATGTTTTGTTATAGGAGGGTCTTTAGGTTTACATAAAAATGTAGTAGATAGAGCAAATTTTAAACTTAGTTTTTCTAAAATGACTTTTCCTCATCAGCTTATGCGTGTTATTTTATTAGAACAAATTTATAGAGCAGAGAGGATATTAAAAAACGAACCATACCATAAGTAACATAATTTATAGTAAATATATTTAATATGTTAGTATTAATATTATTTTAAATAAAACAAAGGGCTTGTAAATAATCAATTTTTAATGTATTATAAATATACTAATTAAATAATGGAGGTTTATATATGCAAAAATTAGTACCAGAGAATTATAAATCGGTTTTAAATCTTTATGATACACAAATAGGAATAAAAACAGTAAAGGACTTTTTTCAAAATTCCTTATCAAAAAATTTAAATTTATTACGTGTTACGGCACCATTATTTGTAAAACCAGAATCAGGACTTAACGATAATCTTAACGGATTTGAAAGACCAGTTTCTTTTGGAATAAAAGAACATAACGATGAAGAAGCAGAAATAGTACATTCTCTTGCAAAATGGAAAAGATATGCACTTAAAAAATATGGTTTTTCTAAAGGCGAAGGCTTATATACAGATATGAATGCTATTAGACGTGATGAAGATACAGACAATACACATTCTATATACGTAGACCAATGGGATTGGGAAAAAATTATAGATAAAGAAGAAAGAACAGTTGATACATTAAAAGCTACTGTAAAATCTATATATAAAGCCTTAAAAAATACAGAAAAATATATGGCTATACAGTATGATTACATAGAAGAAATTTTACCTAAAGAAATATTTTTTATTACATCTCAAGAGCTTTTAGATATGTATCCAGATAAAACACCAAAAGAAAGAGAATATCTTATTTGTAAAGAAAAAGGTGCAGTTTTTCTTATGCAAATAGGTGGAGCATTATCTAATGGGGAAAAACACGACGGTAGAGCACCAGACTATGATGATTGGAGCTTAAATGGTGATATACTTGTTTATTATCCAGTTTTAGATATGGCTTTAGAGCTTTCATCTATGGGTATAAGAGTAGATGAAGATGCTTTATTAAAACAATTAGAAATATCAAACTGTAACGACCGTAAAGATATGCCTTTCCAAAAAGCTATATTAGACAAAGAGTTACCATATACAATAGGTGGTGGTATAGGTCAATCTAGAATATGTATGTTCTTTTTAAGAAAAGCTCATATAGGTGAAGTTCAATCATCTTTATGGCCACATAGTATGCTAGAAGAGGCAGAAAGAGTGGGTCTTCAAATATTATAATAGGTGATAATATGAATTATAATATAAAAAATAATTTTTTAAATGTAGAAATAAGCACACTTGGAGCAGAATTACAGTCTATCAAAAAAAATAATATAGAATATCTTTGGCAAGGTAATGAAAAATTTTGGAAAAATAAAGCCACTAATATATTTCCTTATGTAGGTAAAATGCAAGATGGAAAATATATTTATAGAGATAAAATATATGAAATGGGTAGCCACGGGTTAGCTAGACATATAGAATTTCAGGTAGATAAAATAGACGAAAATAAAATAGTTTTTAAAATGACATCTAATGAAGATACTTTAAAAAATTATCCGTTTATTTTTGAATATTTTATTACTTATGAGCTTAAAGAAAATACTATTTTTATTACATCAAAAGTAGTAAATAAAGATAATAAAACAATGTATTTTGGACTAGGTGGGCATCCAGGGTTTATTGTACCTTTAGATGAAAAACTAAATTTTGAAGATTATTATTTAATATTTGATGATGCTTGTAAAATAAATAACATAAGAGTTAATGAAAAAGGGCTTATAACTCATAAAGAACCTTTTATATTAAAAGATGATAAAATTTTAAACCTTAAGCATAATATTTTTGATAATGATGCTTTAATATTTGAAAATATGTCAAAAGGTGTTACGTTAAAGTCGGATAAAGACAATAAGAGTATTTATTTAAAGTATGAAGATATGGCATATTTAGGTATATGGCATACACCTAAAACAGAAGTAAACTTTGTATGTATAGAGCCTTGGACATCTTTATCATCTAGAGCGGGTATAATAGAGGATATAGAAAAACAGGACAACCTTTTATGTTTAGAGCCTAACAAAGAATATGAAAATACTTGGTTTATATCTATAAATTAATAAAAAGTATAAATTTTATAAAGTATATACTTTTTATTATAAAAGACTATATTTATAAAATTATTTATAAATTTAAATAAAAAATACCGTAGATAAAATATCTACGGTATTTTTTAAGCTTAAATTAAGCCATTTTATTAACAAATTTAGCAAGTCTAGATTTTTTTCTAGAAGCAGTATTTTTATGATAAATACCTTTAGAGCAAGCTTTATCAATAGCTTTAGTAGCGTTAACAAGAGCTACTGTAGCTTCTTCTTTATTACTAGCAGTTAAAACTTTTTTAATAGCAGTTTTAACGCTAGACTTAATCATTTTATTTCTCATTGTTTTTTTAGCTGTAACTAAAATACGTTTTTTAGCAGATTTAATATTTGCCATTTTAAAATTCCTCCTAGATTTATAAAAATTTATCATTTAACAATATAATATTAGAGGGTAAAATATTGTCGGACGGACCACAATAATAAGCTAGATACGACTTATTATTGTCGGAATTAAACACCTTATAATTGTAAAATAAAATTAAAAATAAGTCAATATGTATAATAAATTTTTTTTTACAAAATATATAGTTATAGCTTGAGAAAAAATTAAATAATTTAAAAGTTATCAACAATTATTTAGTTAAAAATAAATATATAAACACAACATATAGTTGAAATGTTGATAAAATATGTTAAAAACAATAAGTTATTAACAAGTTATCAACTTTTTTGTGTAAAACTTTATATAAAGGAGAATTTTTATGAACAATTATTCTATAAGAACAGATTTGGCAATAGAAGTTACAGAAATGATAACAAAAGAAACTGAAGATACTAATATAGAAGGTGTAGATTTATATGTAGATGATGTAGAAGATATAGAGGTATCGTGGGTAAAAATAAAAAACGAAAAAGGCCAACAAACTATGGGAAAACCAATAGGAAATTATGTAACAATAGAAAGTGAGTCAATGAAAGAAAATGACCCACTAATGCACGAAAAAATAACAGATATTTTTAGTAAAAATCTTATAAAATTATGTGATTTAAAACAAAATTCTACTATATTAATAGTAGGGCTTGGCAATTGGAATGTAACACCAGATGCATTAGGCCCTAAAGTTATATCAAAAATATTAGTAACAAGACATATAAAAGATACATTACCAAAACAAATAGATGAAGGTGTAAGACCCGTTAGTGCTATATCTCCAGGTGTTATGGGTATAACTGGTATAGAAACGGCAGAAATTGTAAAAGGGGTGGTTGATAGGCTAAAGCCAGATATAGTAATAGCAATAGATGCTTTAGCTACAAGAAAAACATCTAGAATAAATGCTACTATACAAATGTCTGACACAGGAATAGCTCCAGGTGGTGGAATGGGTAATAAAAGAAAGGTATTAAATAAAGAAACTTTAGGAGTACCAGTAATAGCTATTGGTGTGCCTACAGTTGTAGATGCGGGGACTTTAGTTAATGACACAATAGATTTAATGATAGATAGCTTAGTAAATGAGGTAAAAGGTGGAAAAGAGTTTTATCAAATGATTAAAGATTTAGATAAAGAAGAAAAATATAATCTTATTAATAATATTTTAAATCCTTATACAGGAAATTTATTTGTTACACCAAAAGAAGTAGATGCTGTTATAGAGAGATTATCAAAAATAATAGCAAATGCTATTAATATAGCTATGCACCCTAGTATAGATTTTGAAGATATAAATAGATATATGAATTAATGAAAATAAAAGGTTGTAGACTTTGTCTACAACCTTTTAAAAAAATAACAATATTATTTTTTTGAGGTACTGGATGAAAAAAAGCGAGTTTTTCTCGTGCAAGGGGATAAAGCTCCTAAAAATCTAGCTTTGCGTATACGTGGCTTTACAACGTATATGATTAAAGATGAGAACTATTTGTTCTTATACTTTCCGCTTTTTGTGTTATTTCTATTTTGTTTATAATCTGAAAGGTTGTATAGAAAAATATAATCTTTTATTTTTAGCCTTAAAACTGTGTTTAAAATGACTAAAAATTAGTCTATATTTGTTATTTTAAGAAAAAAATGAGAAAAATTAAAAAAAAGTGTTGACATAGTGTAATAATATATGTTATTATACATAAGCACTCAGCTAATGAGTTTTATGTACATTGAAAATTAAATAACAAACACAACGCGATAAAGTTTGAGAAAACGATATCGTGAGCCAGACAAAAATATTTAAGAGGTAAAAGCAAGAAATAAAAGTTTTTCCGAAAAAGATTTAAACAATATCTCGGTGAATAAAAAACCGAAAGGTCAAGCTAATAAGAGCAAAGGGTGAATGCCTTGGCATCAAGAACCGAAGAAGGACGTAGAAAGCTGCGAAAAGCCACGATGAGACGCAAACAGTCAGCGACTCGTGGATATCCGAATGGGGAAACCTAGCAGAGAAAAGCTCTGTTACTGCATACTGAATAAATAGGTATGTAGGGGGAACGTTGTGAACTGAAACATCTAAGTAGCAACAGGAAGAGAAAGAAAAATCGATTTCCTAAGTAGCGGCGAGCGAAAGGGAAGAAGGCCAAACCGACGAGCGTGCTTGTCGGGGTTGAGGACTGCATAATCCATTGACAAAGAATAGTCGAATTGTTTTGGGAAAGCAAACCAAAGAAGGTGAAAGTCCAGTAGACGAAATTTGGAGTCAGGAGGCAGAATCCAGAGTACCACGGGACACGAGAAACCCTGTGGGAAGCCGGGGGGACCACCCCCCAAGCCTAAATATTCCTTGATGACCGATAGTGAAATAGTACTGTGAAGGAAAGGTGAAAAGAACCCCGGGAGGGGAGTGAAAAAGAACCTGAAACCCTTTGTTTACAAACAGTGGGAGTTACAATAGTAACAACTGCGTACTTTTTGTAGAACGGTCCGGCGAGTTACATTTGCAAGCGAGGTTAATTAGTAAGAAGCTAAGAAGCCGAAGGGAAACCAAGTCTGAAAAGGGCGACAAGTTTGTAGGTGTAGACCCGAAACCGGGTGACCTATCCATGAGCAGGTTGAAGTTACCGTAAAAGGTAATGGAGGACCGAACTCGTATCTGTTGAAAAAGGTTGAGATGACTTGTGGATAGCGGAGAAATTCCAATCGAACCCGGAGATAGCTGGTTCTCCTCGAAATAGCTTTAGGGCTAGCCTTGTGTTAATCTACTGGAGGTAAAGCACTGAATTGGTGCGGGGCCTTCGCGGGTTACCAAATCATATCAAACTAAGAATGCCAGAAAGATGATGCACAGGAGTCAGACTATGTGAGATAAGTTTCATAGTCAAAAGGGAAAGAGCCCAGACCGACAGCTAAGGTCCCAAAGTGTGTGTTAAGTGGAAAAGGATGTGAGAATTCGAAGACAACTAGGATGTTGGCTTAGAAGCAGCCACTCATTTAAAGAGTGCGTAACAGCTCACTAGTCGAGAGTTTTTGCGCCGAAAATGTCCGGGGCTAAAACACACCACCGAAGCTACGGAATTGTACGAATGTACAATTGGTAGAGGAGCAATCTGCAAGGATGAAGCCAAACTGAAAGGAATGGTGGACGAAGCAGAAGAGAGAATGCCGGAATGAGTAGCGAGATATATGTGAGAATCATATAGGTCGAATGTCTAAGGTTTCCAGAGTAAAGCTGATCTGCTCTGGGTAAGTCGGGACCTAAGGCGAGGTCGAAAGACGTAGTCGATGGATAACAGGTTTAAATTCCTGTACTACTAATAATCAGAACTGTGGGGACACAGGAGGATAGGAAAACCGAGGAAAGGAAATACTCGGCTAAGCACAAAGCTGTGGATATGATGCAAATCACATATCTAAAGGTGAAGTGTGATAGGGAGTGAAGAAAAGTAGCGAAGTTTCTGAATCCACACTGTCAAGAAAAGCCGCTATAGTGTTATTAGTACCCGTACCGCAAACCGACACAGGTAGACGAGGAGAAAATCCACAGACCGACGGGAGAAGTGTTGTTAAGGAACTCGGCAAAATGACCCCGTAACTTAGGGAGAAGGGGAGCCTACGAGAGTAGGCCACAGAGAAGAGGCTCAAGCGACTGTTTAGCAAAAACACAGGTCTCTGCTAAACCGAAAGGTGAAGTATAGGGGCTGACACCTGCCCGGTGCTGGAAGGTCAAAAGGAGAGGTTAGGAGCAATCCGAAGCTTTGAATTCAAGCCCCAGTAAACGGCGGCCGTAACTATAACGGTCCTAAGGTAGCGAAATTCCTTGTCAGGTAAGTTCTGACCCGCACGAAAGGTGTAACGATTTGAGCACTGTCTCGACAACACGCCCGGTGAAATTGAAGAACCAGTGAAGATACTGGTTACCCGCAACAGGACGGAAAGACCCCATGGAGCTTTACTGCAGCTTAATATTGGGATTCGGTATTACATGTACAGGATAGGAGGGAGACTGAGAAGCCAGTACGCCAGTATTGGTGGAGTCGATGTTGGGATACCTCTCTTGTAGTATTGGATTTCTAACCTGCTTCTGTGATCCAGAAGAGGGACATTGTTAGGCGGGCAGTTTGACTGGGGCGGTCGCCTCCGAAAGAGTAACGGAGGCGCTCAAAGGTCTTCTCAGAATGATTGGAAACCATTCAAAGAGTGTAAAGGCAGAAGAAGGCTTGACTGCGAGAGCGACGGTTCGAGCAGGTACGAAAGTAGGACTTAGTGATCCGGTGGTAACAAGTGGGAGTGCCATCGCTTAACGGATAAAAGCTACCCTGGGGATAACAGGCTTATCTCCCCCAAGAGTTCACATCGACGGGGAGGTTTGGCACCTCGATGTCGGCTCATCGCATCCTGGGGCTGAAGTAGGTCCCAAGGGTTGGGCTGTTCGCCCATTAAAGCGGTACGCGAGCTGGGTTCAGAACGTCGTGAGACAGTTCGGTCCCTATCCGTTGTGGGCGTAGGAAATTTGAGAGGAGCTGTCCTTAGTACGAGAGGACCGGGATGGACGAACCGCTGGTGTATCTGTTGGTAACCAATGCCACGGCAGAGTAGCCAAGTTTGGAAAGGATAAACGCTGAAGGCATCTAAGCGTGAAGCCAACCTCAAGACTAGATTTCCATTGCCTAGTGCAAGTAAGACCCCTTGAAGACGACGAGGTTGATAGGCCTAAGGTGTAAGTACGGTAACGTATTCAGCTGATAGGTACTAATGGTCGAGTGCTTGTCCAATGATTTTGTTTAATTCTTTTAGTTTGGTTTGTGTTTGTTATTATTTTTTATGTAAATATTGAAAAATTGAAAAAAATTAAAAAATAGCTTGCAAAAGTATAAAAAGAAAAGTTTTATGTTTAGCTTAATAAAACTATTTCTTGTTTTATTTTTTTATAAGTACAAAAATTTAATATATAGGGGTGTGGTCAAATGGTATGACAGAGGTCTCCAAAACCTTTAGCGAGGGTTCGATTCCTTCCACCCCTGTTTAGCTTTAAGATATGATTTTATCATATCTTTTTATTTTATATATTTTTTGAAAATTAAGTTTCTAAAATATGATAAAATTATATAAATTTATAGTATTTTTTATAAATATTTCAAATAATTAATTAATAAATAAAATTAGAAATTAGAAAGAAGTTGATTAATATTATGAAAGAAAAATTAAAATACTTAAGATGGTTTGATATTTTAATAGTTACTATAATTTTATTTGGAAAACCAATTTATGATTCAACAGTTATTTTTTTAACAGCAAATGCTAATGAGATTTCTGAAGTAACAGACATTAATACACTTAGTAATATTTACAGTATTTTTTATGAAATTATTCAACTTAGTTTAGCATTTTTTATCTTTATTTACGTAAATTTGATTTTTCACAATGGAAGTATAAAATAACTTGGAAAGGAACTATTTTTTCAATAATATTGTTTATATTATTATCAACAATTATAGACATAACAAATATACTATTTTATGGATGGAAAGAATATATTTCATCGGTTAGTTTATATGGATTTCCACAAATAAATATATCATTAATATTATTTGCATTACTTAATGGATTTTATGAGGAAATTTTTTTTCTTGGGATTTGTATTCATGTAAAGAAAGAATATAGAATAATATCTTTAGTTTATTCTCTTATAATACGAACATTATTCCATACATATTATGGGCTATTTACAGCATTAGAAATAGGATTAGTAATAGGGATTATTTATTATATATTTTATAAAAGAAATAAAAACTTATATCCTTTTATGATGTCCCATACTATTGCAGACATTGTTTCTCTTGGAATTATTCAACTATTATAATATATAATGTTTCTTAAATTTAAATTATACTATAATATAAGACAATTAATTATTGGTTAATGTTATTTTGTTTAGTTTTTATTTTGATATAAAAATTTATGAAGAAAATTTTATTAAAATAATTTAATTTTATCGATAAAAATATATATTTTTGATACTTTTTAATAAATATATTATAATATACTGAGATATAGTATATGAGTAATAAAAAAATATGAAAAATATTATTGTTTACTATAACAAATATACTAAAAAAAGCCGATTTTATCATACAAGGGCTAAAAGTCCTTAAAAAATCTGGCTTTTTATATAGTATAAAATAATAATTTTGTAAATATAAATACAAAGCTATTTTATTTTACTTTAATTTTTAAGCATTTTATTTATAATTATTTTTTAGAAAATATTTTTTTATAATATAAAAATATCCATAATATAGCAATTATTAAAATAATAATTATTATATTTGTTATGTTAAAAAATGATTTATTACTTTTATTTTCTTCTTCAAACATAAGAATTTCATCTTCTCCATTTTCATTTGATACTACACCTATTATTTCATCTTCATTATACCCATCAGTATCAGTTACCATATCAATAGTATCATCTATAGCGTTATAAACTAAATAATATCTTATAAAAGGATTGTCTAATATAGAACGTCTATATGTATTAGGATAATAATATTTTCTTGTTGTAGAAGTATTTATATCTTTAGTTTTAAAAACATCTTCTAAATTTTTTGTATCAATTTTTTTACCATTTATTGTTTGAGTTTTTAAACTTTTACTTTCTTTTGGTGCATAATTTTTATTATTATTAACATCTAAATTACTTCTAGAAGAATTAGATTTATTACTAGAGGAACTAGATTTATTACTAGAGAAACTGGAACTTCTACTAGAGGAATTGGAGCTTTTACTAGAGGAGCTAGAGCTTTTGCTAGAAGAACTAGAACTTTTACTAGGGGAGCTAGAGCTTTTACTAGAAGAACTAGAGCTTTTGCTAGAAGAACTAGAACTTTTGCTAGAGGAGCTATAGCTTTTACTAGAAGAACTAGAACTTCTGCTAGAGGAACTGGAGCTTCTGCTAGAAGAACTAGAACTTCTGCTAGAGGAACTATAGCTCCTACTAGAAGAGCTAGAACTTCTACTTTTTGCCTCTATTTCATAATAAAAATTACCTAAAAATATAGAAAAAACAAGAGGTATAACTTTTAATAATTTATTTAAAATTTTCATATATTCTCTCCAATAATAATTATTTTGAGTTTAACATTTTTAACTTAAGGTCTTCTAATTTTTTTATATTTTGCATTCTTTCTTCTTTGTTTTGCTCATCTATTTGTTTTACTTCATTTATACCTGTTAAAATTGTGTTATAAGTTTTTTCTAAAGTTTCTATACTAATAACGGGGCTAGAAACAGATTTTTTAACATTTTTAGTGTTATCAACTGTTTGTTGTACTGTTTTTTCAAATAATTGTTTTGTAAAATCTTCAGCTTGAGATATAGCCTGATTTTGTATAGCTTGCCTTCTTAAAGTTATAGCATTAATTATACTTACTTTAAATATTGGAAGTGTTGTTATAAATGCAGAATCTATTTTAATATTTAAGTTAGAATTTGTAGTAATCATCATATTTATCATAGGTATAATTTGCATAGCTACATTTTGAGACACACTTAAGTCTAATATTCTTTGGCTAAGTAAATCTTGTGCTAAGTTTAATTGGCTTTCTAAAGCTATTCTATCCTGAGAGCTTATATTTATATCTGTTGCTAATTTTATTTTTTCTTCTTCTATGCGTTGTAGAGCCATTTCACCAGCAACTATATAATATTCTAGCTCCCCCATATATTCTCTTGTTGCTTCAAACTGTGCTTGTAACATTTTATTAGATGTAGCTATATCTGAGCTATATTTATTTAGTAATGTTCCTACACCTTCTATTTGTTTGCTTAAAGAATTATATTTTTCATAAATATCTTCTTTAACACTATTAAATTTTTCTTTAATTTTATCTAAAAAAGTTTTTTTCTCTTTAAAATTATAATTTTTTATTTCTTGTAAATCAAATGATTTCATAATGTTAGTTAGTTTAACTAACATTTCTCCAACTTCTTCTGTTTTAACTTTTTTAATATCTTCTAATATTATATCATTTATTTTAGATAAATTTTGGCTAGGTTCAAAGCCGTATTTTGATATTTCAGTAGGATTTTTAAAGTCTATACTATTAGATAGACTTATAACTTGTGGTAATTGTTTTAATTGTTCTTTTCTATCGTCTAGAGGCTTTATATCTTGCATATTAATTTTTTCTAATTCATCCATAGATACAATCTCCTTTTTATTATTTATTTTTTAATGTATTTAAAATTTTATATTTTATACTGTTTATTTTTTTAGCTATACCAACATCTTTATAAGTTAGTAGCATATTGTTATTTTCATCATATTTATCTAAAGTTATAATATTAATCATATATTCAGGTAAATAATTTTCTATATTAAAAACACCTTTTGTACTTAAAAATATAACATCTACGCCAAGTTTTGATAGCGTAAGCATAAAATAAATAAAATGTTTATTAGAAATATTAAAGTTATCTATTACAACTATTCTAGGTAATTGTCCAGAACAATCTCTAGCATTTAATATATGTTTAAATTTATTATCTATAGATATTAAGTTTGTAAGTAATATTTTATAATCATCTATATTTAAATTTAAACTATCTTTTATTTCTAAAGAAGTATCTACTATATTTTGTTGTAAAACAAGAGGTAAATCATCATTTTTATAAATATCTAAATCAAATAATTTATCAAAATATACAGTAATAGAATTATTGTCAGAGTTAGTATTATAACAATTATTTATATCAAAACTTAAGTTATTTTTATCCGTACATTTTATAATAAATTTAGCAGGTTCTTTTAATAAAATATCTAAGGTATTTTCATTAATAATTTCATCAATAAAATTATGGTATTCTTCTAAATATTTATGTCTACCATTTATTAATGAACAAAAACAAGGAATAATAACTTTTTGTTCATTTTTTAATAATTTAAATCCATCTCTTAAGGAGGCTGGCTCTTTTAAAATAGGTAAAATATCAAAACGAGAAGCATTTATTTGTGTACCTATAGATTTAAATTTAGACAATTGTTCTTTAGAATAAAGCCCTTCATCTAAATAATCATTTATTATTTTGTCATTGTGTATTTTACAGTCTGTAGATTTAGAATTTATTAAAACACCACTATCTATTGCATCAAATATAGAACCGTCATATGTAAAGTTACCTTTATATATAGTGTAGTTTTCATTTTTTTCCCAATTATTTATATTTAATTTTTCTAAATCAAATACTATAACGTTAGCACCCATAATATTTACTAAATCTAAAAATAGTAAATCTTCTTTTTTAAAACTTCCATAAGCTACTATTAGGGGTTTGTCATAAAAATTTATTTCATTTTTTATTATATATTCCTTAGCAATATTAATAACTAAAGTTTTTTCTTCATTAGTTATATTTTCTTTAAGAGATAGTATATTATATGCTACATTAATTCTTTTTTCTATATCTTCATTTCCAGTTATTAAAGAATAATCTTCATCTGTTAGTTCAAATGTATTTTCTAAAATAACATATTCTTTTTGTATTTCTACAACATTTTTAACAAATGTATGCAAAGTATCTCTTATAGCATTTTTATTATCAATATTGGTACCATAAAAAACTATAAAAGAGTTTTCATCATTTACTATGTTATTTAACGAGGTTTCATATAATCTAGAAAATTGCATAATATTCCTCCTATTTTATTATTTATAGTTTTAACTATAATTTAATAATTATAATATATATTATTAAAATTGTCAATCAATGTATATATTTTCAATGATACAAAATGTATATATTATCAATAAAAATTTATATATTATTGTATATTATTGACAAGTATTTGTATAAATGATAAGATTAAAAAGTAATATATTTATTAACGGGAGGTCTTATCAATTATGAAGAGATTTGTAAATAAAAAGTCTTTAAAATCTTTATCATTGGCATTGTCTTTATCGTTAGCAATGTCTTCCTTACCAATTTTTAATGTATTTGGAGAAGAAGAAAAGAGTGTAATTATATATCATACAAATGATATGCACGGTTCAGTTAAAGAACTAGCTAATGTAAAAACTTTAAAAGATAATACAAAAAATGCTTTATTGTTAGATGCAGGAGATTGCACACAAGGAAGTTCTTTAGCTACATATACAAAAGGTGAAGCTATAATAGATATTATGAATGCAACTGGATATGATGCAGTTGTTCTTGGTAACCACGAGTTTGACTTTGGTTCTAAACAAGCTGTAGAAAACATGAAAAAAGCAAAATTTAATCCACTTGCAGCAAATGTTTTAGATGCACAAGGTAACCTTTTATTAAAAGGTATAAATGGTAACGGTGCAAACGTTATAGAAGAAGTTAATGGCAAAAAAATAGGTATTTTTGGATTAACGACAGAAGAAACTTATTATAAAACTAACCCTAAAAATTTAAACGGAACACAGTTTAAAGATGTAGTAGAAACTGCAAAAAAACAAGTAAAACTTTTAAAAGAACAAAACGTTGATGCTATTATAGCTATAACACATATAGGTGATGATAAGTCTAGTTCACCTACTAGCATAGATTTAGCAAAACAAGTAGATGGTATAGACTTAATTGTAGATGGACATAGCCATACTATAATACAACAAAAAGTAAATGATACTACTATTGTTCAAACAGGTACTGCTTTAAAGAAATTAGGTAAAGTTACATTAAACTTTAAAAATAATGATGTAGATATAAAAACAGAATTATTAGATATAGATAAAGTAGTTAAAGAAAATGAAGCAGACAAAGAAGTTGCTAAAATATATAATACTTATAATGAAAAAGTAAGTAAAGAATTACAAAAAGTTATAGGTAATACTAAAACAGATTTATATGCATATGATGAAAAAGGTACAAGACTTTGTCGTATACAAGAAACACCAATGGGTGATTTAATAGCAGATTCTATGATTTATAGCACTAAAAAATTATTAGAAAATACTGAATATAAAGATTACCCTATAGTTGCTTTAGAAAATGGTGGCGGTGTTCGTGCTAATATAAAAGCTGGAGATATTACTTTAGAAGATGTATTTAATGTATTACCTTTTGGGAATATTATATCTGTAAAAGTTGTTACACCTAATATTTTATATAATGCCTTAGAAAACGGTGTTTGTAAAATGGAAATAGACAAAGCTGGTAATATAACAGGTCTTGATGGTAGATTTCCACAAATTAGTGGTATGAGAATAGAAATAGACCCAACTAAAAAAGCATTTAATCCAGAAAAACCAGAAGATGGAACAGGAGAAAGAGTAACAGCTATATATTTAGTAGATGAAAATGGCAAAGAAACTTTATTAGATAGAAAAGATGACAAAACACAAATAGCTTTAGCATCTAACGATTTTATAATAGCTGGTGGAGACGGATATAAAGCACTTAGCAATTTAAAACATATTGCTGAAGGTGAAGTATTAGACGTTGTTTTAGCAGATTATATAAAATATTTAACAGAAAAAAATGGTGGTAGTTTTACATATACTATGCCAGGAAACCGTACAAAAGTTGTAACAAATGTAGAAAATAAACAAGATAGCAAAAAAATATCTTTAGATAAATTATTATACTTAAAAGAAGATAAAGAGGTAAATTTATATACAGATATTCCAGATACACAACCAGCTTATTGGGCTAGTGAAAGTATTTATTATTTTAAAGCATTAGGTATATTTGATGATAGCAATAAATTTTACCCTAACAACACAGTTACTTATGGTGAATTTAAAACAATTTTACAAAAACTTTTAGGATTAGAAAATAATAATTTAGAAGAATATGGTATTGTTGAAAATAAAGCAAACAAAAAATATAAAGATACAGATTTATTAAAAAGAGAAGATGTTGCACTTATGGTTGGAAACATTGTAAAACTATACGGGGTAGAGATAGAGAGTAAAAACATAACTATAAATGATAATGTTTCTGATTTTGCTAAAGAAAACTTTAAGTTTTTAGCAGAAATAGGTTTATTAAAAGGTGATGGAAAATCATTTAACCCACAAAAAGAAGTTACAAAAGCAGAGCTTTCTTTAATACTTTATAATTTAACAGGACTTTATGTAGAATAATAAAAAGGTTGTAGACTTTGTCTACAACCTTTTTGTATAAATATTATTTTGATTTATCGTCAATATTAGTTTCTGTCGTTATATAGATAGGTCTTTTTTTAACTTCTAAATATATTTTACCTATATATTCACCTAATATGCCACAAGATAATATTATAATACCACCTATAAAAAGATTAATAGTTATAATAGAGGCATAACCTGCTACATCGATACCAAATATTAATGTTTTTAAAACTATATATATTAAATATAGAAAAGAAGAACAAGAGATAAAAAAGCCTAATATAGAAGCTATTTTTAATGGAAATGTAGAAAAAGCAGTTATACCATCTATAGCATAAGAAAATAGCTTAAAAAAGTTCCATTTGCTAACACCACCAGCGCGTTCTACATTTTCAAACTTTATCCATTTTGTATTAAATCCAACCCAACTAAATATACCTTTAGAAAAACGTTGTACCTCGCTAAGAGCAAGAATAGCATTAACCATTTTTCTAGTCATAAGCCTAAAATCTCCAGCACCATTTGGCATATTAACTTCAGATATTTTATTTGTTATTTTATAAAATTTATTTGTAAAAAATGTTCTAATTTTTCCGTCACCTTTTCTATCTGCACGGTATCCACCACAACAGTCGTAACCTTCTTCTATATATTTTATCATTTCAGGTATCATAGACGGTGGATTTTGCATATCTGAGTCCATTATTAAAACCATATCTGATGTAGATTGTTTAAGCCCAGCATACATAGCAGATTCTTTACCAAAATTTCTAGAAAAGGATATATATTTTACTTTTTTATCATTTTTAGCAAGAGTTTTTAATATTTTAAGAGTATCGTCGTAGCTACCATCATCTACAAAAATGTATGTAAAATCATAGTTAGGTAAATCTAAAATAATTTTTTCAACGCTATTATAAAATATATTTAAAACTTGGCTTTCGTTATAACACGGAACAACAATATCTATACTTTTCATTTTTTCACCTTCGTTAAAATTTATATAAAGTATTATATATTATAACACAAAAAAAACTTTTTAAAAACTATTATTTACAAAAAATTTTATAGTAAAAATAAATAAAATAATATATAATAAATAAAGATAAAAATATAAGGAGGATAAAATGAAAATATTATTTGAGCTTTTTATTATATTTTTTAAGATAGGGGCTTTAACATTTGGTGGTGGTATAGCAATGTTACCTATGTTACAAAGAGAGCTTGTAGATAACAAAAAATGGGTAACAGAGGAAGAACTTATGGATTATTATTCTATAGGGCAATGTACTCCAGGTATAATAGCTATAAATACTGCTACTTTTGTAGGATATAAAATAAAAGGCAAAATAGGAGCAATATTTTCTACTTTTGGAATTGTTTGTCCTTCTCTTATAATAATTATGTGTATAGCAGGGTTTATAAAAAATTTTTTGCATATACAATGGGTAAAATATGTATTTGCAGGTATAAAAATAGCTGTAGCAGGCCTTGTGTTAGATGCTTTTATTAGTTTTTTAAAGAAAAATGTTAAAAGTAAAATTTCATTTTTATTATTTGTTTTAGCTTTTTTATTAAACTTTACATTAAAATTATCTCCAGTATATATTATTTTTGCTTGTATTATATTTAGTGTATTTTTAACAAAGTATAATATAAAGGAGGGTAAAAAATGATATATTTACATCTTTTTATAGAGTTTTTTAAAATTGGGCTTTTTTCTGTTGGTGGTGGGCTTGCTACATTACCATTTTTAAATAAATTAATAGATACTAGAAATTGGTATAGCGTATCTGAGCTTACTAATATGCTTGCAATTTCAGAATCTACCCCAGGTCCTATTGGAGTTAATATGGCAACGTATGTTGGCTTTCACACAGGTAATATATTAGGAGGGCTTGTAGCAACATTTGCACTTGTTTTACCTTCTTATATAATAATTATTATAATATCAAAATTTTTAACAAAATTTAAAAATAGTCCTTATGTTATTAATACATTTGATATTATAAGACCAGTTGTTACAGGACTTATAGGAGTATCTTTTATAACTATTTTTAATACGGCTATTTTTTCATTTGGATTTGATATAAAAAAGATAATAATATTTTTATTTATATTATTTTTTATTTTAAAATATAAAAAACATCCTATTGTTTATATAGGGCTTGGTGCAATATTAGGTGTTATATTTAAGCTAAGTTAGAAAGGAGTTTATAATAATGTTTAATAATTTATCAAAAGAGGAACTTTTACAACAAAAACAAGATTTACAAAAACAATACGATAAATATTTAATAGAAAAATTAGATTTAAATATATCTAGAGGTAAACCTTGTAAAGAACAATTAGATTTATCAAATGATATGCTAAATATAAATAACTATTTGTCTAAAGATAATATAGATTTAAGAAATTATGGACTAATAGATGGAATAGAAGAGGCTAAAGAGCTTTTTTCAGATATATTAGATATAGATAAAAACAATATAATAATAGGTGGCAACTCTACTTTAAATATGATATATGATGCTATAACAAGGTTATATATATTTGGATATATGGATAATATACCGTGGGGTAAGTTAGAAAAAGTAAAATTTTTATGTCCCGTACCAGGATATGATAGACATTTTGATATATTAGAAAAATTTGGGTTTGAAATGATAAATATACCTATAACAGAAGATGGCATAGATATGGATATGGTAGAAAAGCTTTGTAAAGAAGATGAAAACATAAAAGGTATTATATGTGTACCGTTATATTCTAACCCAACAGGAACTTGTTATAGCCAAGAAACAATAGAAAGACTTGCCAAAATGGAGACAAAAGCAAAAGATTTTAAAATATTTTGGGATAATGCATATGCAATACATTATGTTTATGAAAAAATTGAAATTTATAATATTTTTAAAGCCTGCGAAAAATATAATACACAAGACCGTATTTTATACTTTTTTTCTACGTCTAAAATAAACTTTCCAGGTGGTGGCATATCTTTATTAGCTGGTAGCGATAACACTATAAAAGATACATTAAATCATATGTCTAAACAAACAATAGGATATGATAAAATAAATCAATTAAGAACAGTTATGTTTTTAAAAGATAAAGAAAATACATTAAAACTTATGGAGGCTCACGCTAATATTTTAAGACCTAAATTTGATATAGTTTTAAATACACTAGAAAAAAACTTTAATAATAACCCTATTTTAAAATGGGAAAAACCAAAAGGCGGATATTTTATATCGGTAGATACTAGGGAAGGGCTTGCTAAAAATGTTGTATCTATGTGCAAAAAAGTAGGGTTAGTTTTAACAGATGCAGGGAGTACATATCCTAAAAAGATAGACCCTAAAGATACAAACATAAGAATAGCACCATCTTTTGCTGACAAAGATGAGCTACAAAAGGCAATGGGTATATTTTGTCTTTGTGTAAAGATAGCTACAATAGATAAAATATTACTATCAAATAACTTGTAAAAATTTATATTTATGTTATAATTTATAAGAAAATGTTTAAGGAGTGATAGTTATTAAAAGGCTTAATGCATTTCAAATAAAGATAGCATTAATAATTTTAATGTTATTAGATCATATTTGGTTTTCTTTTCCTAATATGTTGCCAACTTGGATACATGGTATTACAAGATGTGTTGCTCCTATGTTTGGATATTTTTTAATTGAAGGATTTTATTATACAAAAAATAGATTTAAGTATGGTTTAAGATTATTTTTATGGTCTATATTTATGTTTTTAGGAAATATTATAATAAATATTATATTTATTGATAAAATGATTACAGTACACAATAATATATTTTTTACTTTATTTATTAGTTTTATAATTATATTGTTATTTGATTATATAAAAAGAGTTAAAAATATAAAAAAATTTATTTTAATATTTATAAATATATTTTTTACTATATTTGGTATGATATTTACAGAAGGTGGAATTTGTTTAATACCATTTATAATAATAACTTATTTCTTTAAACAAAATTTTAAAAAGTTATTTGTAGGATATATTATTTTATCCATAATACTATTTACACAAAGTTTTTATATTTATCCAACATTTAAAGAAACATTTGATATGCTTATGTTTAATTCAGATTTTTTATTTATTCTAGTGATACCATTTATATTAATTTATAATGGAGAAAGAGGTTTAAATAACAAATTTAGTAAATATTTATTTTATGTATTTTATCCACTACATTTATGGATATTAGCTTTAATTGAATTTTTAGTTAAATAAATATAGGGAGTGATTTTAATGCCAAAATTAAACGAAAATTATTTAAATTTAAAAGAAAGTTATCTCTTTTCAGACATAGCTAAAAGGGTAGCTAAATTTACAGAAGAAAACCCAGACAAAAAAGTTATACGTCTTGGTATAGGAGATGTTACAAAACCTCTTAACAAAACGGTTATAGAAAATTTACATATAGCAGTAGATGAAATGGCAGATGAAAAAACATTTAAAGGATATGGACCAGAGCAAGGCTATGATTTTTTAAGAAATTCTATAAAAAATTATTATGAAAGAAAGGGCGTATCTTTAGAAACAACAGAAATATTTGTGTCAGACGGAGCTAAATCAGACACAGGAAATATAACAGACCTTTTTTCTGTTGACAATGTTGTTATGATACCAGACCCAGTTTATCCAGTATATGTAGATACAAATATTATGAACGGTAGAGAAATTGTTTATATAGATGCAAATAAAGAAAACAATTTTTTACCTTTACCAGATAAATCTAAAAAAGCCGATTTAATATATATTTGTTCTCCTAACAATCCAACAGGGGCTTGCTATAACAGAGAACAGTTAAAAATGTGGGTAGACTATGCGTTAGAAAATGAAGCAATTATATTATTTGATAGTGCATATGAATGTTTTATATCAGATGATAGCTTACCTACTACTATATTTGAGATAGAAGGAGCTAGAAAATGTGCTATCGAGTTTTGTTCTTTATCTAAAACAGCAGGATTTACAGGTACTAGATGTGGATATACTATTGTGCCAAAAGATATTGTTATAAAAAGCTCTAAAGGTATTGATATGAGCTTAAATCAAATGTGGAATAGACGTCAGACTACAAAATTTAATGGTGTTCCTTATATTATTCAAAAAGGCGCAGATTCTGTATTTTCAGAAGAAGGTATGAAAATGTCTAAAGAAACAATAAATTATTATAAAGAAAATGCCAAAATAATAGCAGATACTATGGAACAATGCAAAATTAACTATTATGGAGGTATAAACTCGCCTTATATTTGGTTTGAATGTCCAAACAATATGGGGTCTTGGGAATTTTTTGATAAAATGTTAAATGAAATAGCAGTAGTAGGTACTCCAGGGGTTGGTTTTGGCAAAAATGGAGACGGATATTTTAGACTTTCATCTTTTGGCAGTAGAGAGGCTACTATTGAGGCTATGGATAGATTTAAAACTTTATTTAAATAGGATAAATATATGATTTATTTAAGACCACACCATATTTTATGTATACAACAGTTTAAAGGGTATGGATATAATGATATATTTGTTGAAAATATGTTTAATATTTTAAATATGCTAGATAAAGACAAAATTGTAATAAAAGAAGATTTTGACGATATATGCAAAAAATGTCCTAACTTAGTAAACAATATATGTATATCCGATAATGAGATAAATTTATTAGACAGCAAAGTTATACAGTTGTTAAATATTGAGATAAATAAACCTATTTATTTTAACGATTTAAAACTGTATTTAAAGGAAAATTTGACAGAAGAAATATTTTATAATATATGCAGTTGCTGTAGCTGGTATAAAAAAAGTTTTTGCAGTTTTAATAATTTTAATTTTGAGGTAGATTATAATGGATAATAGTTAGAATGTAGAAAATACAAAGATAAATTTATATTTAATAGATGGTAAAGAAAAACTAAGAATAAATGATGTTGAACATAATTTATCAGACTTTAAAAAAATAGAAATAGAAGAAAAATATAAGATAAACGTACCATCTGCTAAATATGAAATTCCTATTGGTGAAAAAATATATCATTTATATGTAGAAGGCGATAAATATCATTTATTATATGAAGGTAAAGATGTAAAAACAAATAAATATGTAAATATATCTAATAGAAAACCTAAATGGAGATTTTTAGTTTATATAGCACAACTTATAACTTATCTTATAACTGTTAGTCTTTCAGAGATTTATATAGAAAATATAACTAATTCAGAAATACGCTCTTCAAGTATACTTACAGTTCTTATGATTTTTGGAACAAGCTATATATTTAAAAGAGGAGATTTAAAAACAGGACAAAAACTAATAAGAGCATTTTTTGTTACAATAGGTTGTATACTTTTAGCATTAATACAAATATATCTTTTAGTTTTATAGTATAAAAAAGAGATAGTGTTGATATTAATATAAATTTATAATACTAAAATATTTTATATATTTTACATATAGTTTATTTAAAGAGAAAATTTTATATTTTGAAAGATTCTAGACTTTGTCTATAAAAAAGGTAATAGTTAAATACTATTACCTTTTTTAGCTATAAAATGTAATTAATAATGTGCCAATAATTATAAATATTAGGCCCCAAATAGATTTTCTATTTAATTTTTCCTTAAAAATAATAAATGAAAGAACAATAGATACTAATATACTAAGTTTATCTATAGGCACAACAACACTAACTATGCCATTTTGTATAGCATAATAATAGCAAAGCCAAGAAATACCAGTAGATAAACCAGATAAAATTATAAATATCATTTCTTTTTTATCAATATTTTTTAAATATTTAATTTTTTTATTATATATTAAAACTATAAAAGCCATTATAAGAACAAAAAAAGTTCTTATAGCTGTAGCTAAATTAGACTCTATATTTGATATACCAATTTTGGCAAATATAGATGTTAGGCTAGCAAAAATAGCCGATAATATGGCATATAATATCCAAGTATTTTTTATAGAATTATTATGTATATTTTTCTTTTCTATCATCATAAAAGTTCCTAAGCCTATTAATAAAGTAGAAAATATTTTAATAAAAATATTTTCATTTTCTTTAAGTATTAAAATAGCAAATAAAACTGTTAAAATTATGCTAGATTTATCTATAACTACAACTTTATTTACATCTCCAATAGATAATGCTTTAAAATAACAAAGCCAAGAAACACCAGTAGATAAGCCAGATAATATAAGAAATAAAAAAGATTTTTTATCAATGTATAAAAAAGACTTAAATGAGCCAACTATAAAAACTATAAGCCAAGAAAAAGCTAAAATTACAATAGTTCTTATAAAAGTTGCTACATCAGAATCTGTTTTTTTTATACCACATTTGGCTAAAATAGCTGTAAGGCCAGCAAATATAGCAGATAAAATTGCCATAATAATCCACATAAAAATTACTCCTAAATAATAGTTTAATAAATAATCAACCGTTAAAGGTTGGCTATTTAATGAGGGTGTAGACAAAGTCTACACCCTTTAAAAAAATAAAAAAATTACTAATAAAGTATTTTTTTTACAGTTTAATTTACTTTTAAATATCTTCAGGTAAAACAGGGTTGTCGCTTTCTTTTCTCATCATATCAAATACGGATACTGGATTATTTACTTTTAATTTAATAATCTGTTGAGGATGAGGAGCTTCTTCTAATCTATTACCGTCCATATCATACATTTCTTCAACTTTTTGACTAAAGTTTTTACCTTTTGTTGTTAAAAACTCTATTTCTTCACCTACAACAAATTTGTTTCTTTGTTCTATAATAGCAAAGCCTGTTTCATTGTCATATTCTTTTACAATACCTATAAAATCATAAGTTCTAACATAAGAATTAGATGTATATACTTGTGCATCTTCTTTTGGTTTATCAAAGAAAAAGCCAGTTGTATAGCCACGATAGCTAGATTTTTTTACTTCTTCAAGATAATAATCTTTTTTGCTTTCATATAAAGCAGGGTCATTTAAATAGTCATCTATTGCCTCTCTATATGCTTTTATAACAGAGCCTACATAATAAGCAGTTTTTACTCTACCTTCTATCTTAAAGCTAAAAACACCACTTTCTATAAGTTCTGGTATATATTGTATCATACATAAGTCTTTAGAATTAAAGATATAAGTACCTCTTTCATCTTCTTCTATTGGATAATATTCGCCTGGTCTAGTTTCTTCTACGATTTTATATTTCCAACGACAAGACTGGGCACAAGCACCACGGTTTGCATCTCTGTTTGTAAAATAGTTGCTAAGGAGACATCTACCAGAATAAGCCATACACATAGCACCGTGAACAAAAGCCTCTATTTCTATATCTTCTACATTATCAGACAAAGCTTTTATCTCTCTAAAAGACATTTCACGAGCCATAACTACTCTTGTAGCGCCAAGGCTTTTCCAAAATTTAGCCGTTTGATAATTAGTAGTGTTTGCTTGTGTGCTTATATGCACTTCCATGTTAGGAACGGCTTCTCTAACGATAGAAAATACCCCAGGGTCTGCCACAATAACCCCGTCTACATTTATTTCTTCTAAGCTTTTTAAATAATTTACAAGTTTTTCATTATTAATATCAGAATTATGAGCAAAAATATTACAAGTTACATAAACTTTAGCATTATGGCTATGAGCAAACTTTACTCCCTCTGCCATTTCTTCTATTGTAAAATTTTTAGCTTTAGCCCTTAGCCCAAAAGCATTTCCTCCTAAATATACTGCGTCGGCACCATATAGTATAGCTACTTTAAGCTTTTCTAAATCACCGGCGGGAGCTAAAAGCTCAACTTTCTTTTTGTTCATTTATAATCAACCCTTCTATATTTTTAGTTTTATAACAAATAGCAACACCATCTCCTATTGTTAAAATAGAGGTGTCTAGTCCATCATTATGAGTTATTTCCCATAAAAAGTCATTTAATCTATAATGTATGGTGCGTTGTCTTTTAACTATTTCTTCTTTTTGTTTTGCAACATCACCATTTTGTAAAATATCATCTGCAATAATAATACCACCAACTTTTAATAGACGATAAACATCTGTCAATATGTTAATATATTGGCCTTTTCCTGCGTCCATAAATATAACATCAAATTCATCATTTAATGTTTTTAACACTTGGTTGGCATCTCCTTCTATAAGTTCTATTTTGTCTTGTAGGCCAAGAGATTTTATGTTAGTCTTAGCTTTTTCTATCATAACAGGATATCTTTCTATTGTCGTAATTTTTCCATCTTCTTGTAAAAATTGAGACATAAAGCTAGATGAAAAACCAACGGCACAGCCTATCTCTAATATTTTTTTAGGCTTTTTTATAGAAAGTAAAACAGATATAAGTCTTACAACATCATTAGGTATAATAGGTACACCTTCTTCATAAGATTTTTGTTGAAGTTTGCCAAGCTCTCCACTTACTTTGGGCATAAGATTGTTAAGATAAACATCTAAGTTGTTATCTATTAAAGCCATAAAAATTCTCCTTTAATCAAATTTTTTTACATATTCATCTTTTGCTTTTAAAAACTCGTTATAATTTGAGGTAAAAAAGTGCTTTCCGGTTGTGTCATCTTTTACAACGTAATATAAATAATCTGTGTTTGCAGGGTTTAAAACTGCTTTTATTGTGTCTATGCTAGGATTAGATATAGGCCCTATAGGTAAGCCTTCTACATAATATGTGTTGTAAGGAGACTCTATTTTTGTATCAGATATAAGAGTTCTATCACTATGCTTATTTTTAGCATATAAAACAGTTGAGTCCATTTGTAGCTTAATACTTTTTTTTAGTCTATTGTAAACAACAGAGGCAACAATGTTTTTTTCAGGGCTATATTTTACTTCACGTTCTACAATAGATGCAATAGTAATAATTTCATCTGTTGTAAAGCCCATATCGCTAGCTTTTTTTGCCATATCTTCAGTATAAAGCTCATCAAATCTTGATAGAAGTTTATTTATAATAGTCTCAGCAGTTTCATTTTCTGATAGATAGTAGGTATCTGGATATAGATAACCTTCTAATTTATTTTTTCTTTCAGGATTATTTTGTAAACCTTTTAAAAAATCATAATCAAAATTAATATTGTTACAAGCATTCATAAAATCTTTATAAGATACAATACCTTTTTCATCAAGAGTTTTAGCTATATCTTCTTGTGTTTGACCTTCTTTTACTAATAGCTTTAGTTGTGTATCTTTATTTGGATTTTGTAAAGTATCTATTATTTGGTTATAGTCCATATCTGTATTAAAAGTAAAATCACCAGCTTTAAAGCTTTCGATAACACCGTCATTTTTAGCTTTTAAATAAAATAAGAAACTATTGTCTATAATTTCTGATTCTTTTAAAACAGACATTATTTCTTTAGGGCTAGTTCCCATTTTTATAGATACTGTTACATAATGTGGCACAGTATAACCACTGCTATGTTTTATACCACCTTTTTGGTACAAAGAATAAAACTTATAAGATGATATACCTATAAATGTAAAAAATATTAATATTACACATAAAACAATTATAGGTGTTTTTTTAACTTTTCTTTTTTTATTACCTTTATTTTTAACCTTGTGTTTTTTTGGGTTATTCATATGTTTACCTCACTAATAATAAGACATAAATATATAAAATTTTTATATACAAAATAGATTTTAACATAGGATATTTATTATATCAAGTATTTTTAATAATTCCTATTTCTTTAATAAGAATTTTAATAATTTCTTGTTTTTTATATCTTATATGATATAATGTTATAGAAAAATATTTCAAGAATAGGAGGGTTATTTATGAAGTTTTTACAGATTAAAAACCTATCTTTTAACTATGTTTCTAACAATGAAGAAACAGGAGAAAAAATAAGTTATAAAGCAATAGATAACGTTAGTTTGGACATAGAGCAGGGTAGCTTTGTTGCTATACTTGGGCATAATGGCTCGGGTAAGTCTACTTTAGCAAAGCATCTAAGCGGTATATTAAAAGGTTCAGACGGAGAAGTTTTAGTAGATGGGTTATCTACAACAGATGAAAAAAACATATGGCAAATAAGAAAGACAGTAGGGACAGTTTTTCAAAATCCAGATAATCAACTTGTAGCCACTATTGTAGAAGATGATATTGCCTTTGGGCCAGAAAATTTAGGTATTGAAAGAGAAGAAATAAAAAAACGTGTAGATTTTAGCTTAAAAGCAGTTAATATGGAGGATTTTAGACATAGTACAACTTCAAATTTATCTGGTGGACAAAAGCAACGTGTAGCAATAGCTGGTATACTTGCTATGCAACCAAAATGTATAGTTTTGGACGAGCCTACGGCTATGCTAGACCCACGTGGAAGAAAAGAAGTAATAGAAACTATAAAAAAACTTAATAAAGAAAAAGGTATAACAATAATATTAATAACACATTATATGGAAGAAGTAATAGATTCGGACAGGCTTATAGTTATGGAAAAAGGTAAAATAGTTTTAGATGATATACCTTTAAATGTTTTTAAAAATGTAGAAAAAATAAGGGAGTTAAAACTAGATGTGCCAGAGGCTATAGATATAGCATATAACCTTAACAAACAAGGATATAACATACCTTTAGATAGTTTGTCTATAAAAGGATTGGCAGATAGACTTATAAAAATAGGATTTAATAACAAAACTTATGAAGACACAAAAAATATAGATAATAATGTAAATAAAGATGAGGAAATAATAAAATTAGAAAATATAAAACATATATATTCTCAAAATACTGTTTTTGAAAAAATAGCACTAGATAATATAAATATTAAAATAAATAAAGGTGATTTTTTAGGTATAATAGGGCATACAGGGTCTGGAAAATCTACTCTTATACAAATTTTTAATGCTCTTATTAAGCCAACTTTTGGAAATGTATATATAAATCGAGAAGAAATATATATAAATAAAAAACAATTAAAAGATATAAGGCAAAAAGTTGGGGTTGTATTTCAATATCCAGAATATCAACTTTTTGAAGAAACAGTGTATAAAGATGTATCCTTTGCTCCTACTAATATGGGGCTAGATAAAGAAGAAATAGATAAAAGGGTAAAAGAGGCACTAGATACGGTGTTTATAGATGAAAGCTATTATAACAAATCTCCTTTTGAGCTATCGGGCGGAGAAAAAAGAAGGGTAGCCATAGCAGGCATACTTGCTATGAAACCAGATGTTTTAGTTTTTGATGAGCTAACAGCAGGGCTAGACCCTTATGGTAGAGAAGAAATGTTATCTCAAATAAAATATATGCAACAAAGGCTAGACACAACAATAGTTTTAGTATCACATAGTATGGATGATGTATCTAAAACTTGTAATAAAGTTTTTGTTTTAAACAAAGGAAATATAGTTTTAAATGATGTTGTAAATAAAGTTTTTGAAAATGGCAAAATGTTAGAAGAAATAGGACTAGACATACCAAAATGTAGTAAACTATTTCATATTTTAAATGAAAATGGTCACAATTTTAATACAAATATTTATACTATAGATGAATGTGTACAAATATTAAATAAATCTTTAAATAAATGTTGATAACTATGTTAAAAACAGTAAAATATTTAAACAAATTGTCAACAATAGCCGAGAAATACTATAATTTAAACAAAATGTTAATATGTTGATAAATTGTTTAAAACTTTGTCCACTTTATGAAAGGAGAGTATATATTATGAACAATTCTTTAGGACAGTTTTATCCTACAGGTTCGGTTATACACAATTTAGATGCTAGGGTAAAAATTATACTAACTTTTAGCTTTTTAATGTTTATTTTTATATCTAAAAGTTTTATAGGTAATTTTGTATCTTTAATATTTTTATTATTAGTTATATATTTATCTAAAATACCTATGAAAGTTATTTTAAAAAGTTTTAAAGGTATTATGTTTTTATTGTTGTTTACTTTAGTAACAAATATATTTTTTAATCAAACAGGAGAAGTTTTATTTAAGCTAGGGTTTATAAAAATAACAACAGGAGGGCTTTTATATTCGGGGCGTATGATTTTTAGGCTTTCTATACTTATAGTAGCATCCTCTATGCTAACATTTACAACAAATACATTAGATTTTGCAGATGGGTTAGAATCATTGTTAAAGCCTCTTAAAAAAATAAAGTTTCCTTCTCACGAAATATCAATGATTATAACTATTGCGCTTAGGTTTATACCAACTATATTAGAAGAATTAGAAAAAATAAAAAAAGCACAAATGTCTAGAGGAGTAGATTTTGAAACAGGTGGAATAATTAAAAAAGTTAAAAATTTTGTACCTATATTAATACCTCTTTTTATATCATCTTTTAAAAGGGCAGATGATTTGGCAATGGCTATGGAATGTAGGTGTTATAGAGGTGATATAAATAGGACAAGACTAAAAGTTTTAAAAACATCTAAAAATGATTATATAGCTATTGGTTGTTTAGCTTTTTATTTATTAATTATTGTTTTAATAAGATTTACTATTGAATCATAAAAAATTTTAGAGGTATAATATGGAAAATAAAAATATTTTATTAACAGTTGCTTATGATGGTACAAATTATTTTGGTTGGCAAAAGCAAGATAATGTAAAAACTATACAAGGTGAGCTAGAAAAAGCCTTGTCAAAACTTTTTAAACAAAAAATAGATATAAGAGGAGCAAGCCGAACAGACACAGGAGTTCACTCCTTGTGTCAGCTTGCTTTGTTAAAGCATAAAACAACTATTCCGATAGATAGGATACCACTTGCTATAAACTCTTTTTTAGATACAAAAGAAATAATAATAACAAACGCTATGTATGTAGATGAAAGTTTTCACCCTCAAAATAGTGTATATAAAAAAACATATCAATATAAAATATATAACGCAAATTTTTTAAACCCCTTGTTAAGAAACTATACAGAATTTGTACATAAACCTTTAAACATAGAAAAAATGAAGCAAGCTACAAAATATTTTTTAGGAAGACACGATTTTAAAGCTTTTTGTGCAACAGGGAGTACGGCAAAAACAACAGAGAGGACAATATATTATTTAGATATAATAAAAGAAGATAATATTATAACAATAGAAATAACAGGTAATGGATTTTTATATAATATGGTTAGAATAATAGCCGGAACGCTTATAGATGTAGGGCTTGACAAAAAACAACCAGAAGATATAGAGCATATAATATTATCTAAAGATAGACAAAAATCAGGAAAAACGGCATCTGCTAGCGGGCTTACATTATATAAAGTATATTTTGATAATTAAAAAAGGCTAAAGAGTTTATCTTTAGCCTTAGGTTGTAGACTTTGTCTACAACATTTCAAAAAAATAACAAGATTATTTTTTTGCGGTATTGTATGAAAAAAAGCTGATTTCTTCGTATAATGGATAAAGCCTTTAGAAATCTAGCTTTTTATACAATATATAAAAAATTATTCTAAATGTTTGTTAAATAAAACTAAAAAACTTTAATATTGCAACAATAATAGCTACTGTAACTAAAATATAAGCTATTTTATCTTTAGATTTATATTTTAAATAAACAGCTAATAAAGGTAATAATGTAACAAAAATTAATAAACCCTTTCCTATTAAATCATTAGTAGGTAAGCTAAAAATACCATTAATAGATAACACTAGTGTAAATACAGATAAAAAGTAAAAAGCAATATTTTTAATTTTATCATTTTTAGATAAAAATAAGAAAGATAAACCTACAATAGTTAAAATAATTGTTGTATAAATCATAATTCCTAAAACACCAATTGCCATAAAAATCACTCCTTGACTAAATATTTATTAATTTTTTAATTTAAATAAAAGAAAATAGTTTTAATATACCTAAAACTATAGATATTACTACTAATATATAGGATATATTAGAGTTCGTAAGTTTTATATTTATAACAATAGCTATTGCACCTAACAAACCAAATAGTAAAGAAATTACTTGTTCTAATACAAAATTTGTAGGAACGCTAGTAGCGGATAATATTGATATAATCATTGATAAAATAGCTAATATATAAAATATTATGTTTTTAAATTTTTTATTTTTAGATAAAAATAAAAATATTGTTCCTAATCCACTTATTACAACTAAGCTTATAAATAATATTAATAAAACACCTAAAGCCATAAAAATCACTCCTTTGTTTTATTTGTTTCTTTTGTTTATATATATAATTTAACATATAATTATAAAGAAAATAATAATAAAATTCTAAAGAATTCTAAATTTAATTTATAGTGTTAAGAGTTATTTCTATTTTAAATATATTATTTTTTTTATTAATATTAACTTGACCATTGTAGTTAGCTACTATGTTTTTAATGTTGTTTAACCCTATTTTATGACTTTCCCTATTATCTATATTTAAATTGATGCTATTTTCTTGTATTATAATTAATTTTTGATTTTTATGAATAATTGTTAAATTTACATCTTTTTTAGGGTCGGCATATTTTTCTATATTAGATGCTATATTGTCAAATATACGCCTTAAATCATCTATTTTAAATATACATTTAAATTGGTTACAGTTAGATAAGTCTATTTTACAATTAAACTTATCTTCTAAAATTTCTTCCCATTCAAAACATAATTGTTTAATAAATAAATTACCGTTTTCTATTATTTTTGAAGGTTCATTTTCCTTGCCTAACAATTTATCTGTAAGAGTTTTTATTTGTTCGGCTTTAGATATTATAAGGTTAATATAATTATCAAAATCATCTTTATTTAAATTTTCTTTAGTTTTTATATAGTCAGAATAAGCTAAAATAGAGGCAAGGGGAGTTCTTATATCGTGAGATAAGGAGCGTATCATATTTTCTCGTTCTTCTTTTAAGTCTTTTTCGTGTTTTAATAATTCTTTTTGGGACAAAGATAAAAAGTTTATGCTTTCTGCTAGTTCTGTTAGTTCATTGTTACCTTCTACATTAATTATAAAATCCATATTGTTTTGCTTTAAATATTTTACACTGTTTATTATATAAACAATATAAGATATTTTTTCTTCTAAAAAAAATAAAAATAAAGATAAAAAAACGATAACACCGCCAAAAAAACATATACTTTTTACCCATAAAGTAAATGTATCTTGTTGTAAAGAATTAAAAACAATATTATTTTTATATAAATAATTTTCGGTAATAGATAGAGAAGAAAAATATAAAAAATAAAATGAAAATATAGAAATAATAATACTAGCTAATAGCATTTCTAATATTTCTTTTAAAAGTTTGCTTTTAATACTTTTAATTAACATAATAACCCTTTCCCCAAGCAGTTTTTATATATTTAGGATTTTTAGAACTATCTCCTAGCTTTTTACGTAAATTTTTTATATGCACCATTATAGTGTTATCTCCTATGGCATCTTCTTCCCATATACTTTGGTAAATATTTTCTAAAGAATATATTTTTTTATGATTTGTAATAAAAAGCTCTAAAATTTTAAATTCTGTATAAGTTAAAACAATAACATTATCATCTTTTATAACAGATTGACTATCTAAATCTAATATTAAATCTTTAAATATAATTTTATTGTTAGACTTATTTTGTTCTATATTATTGTTATTATTATATTGTTTAGACCTTCTAATAAGAGCTTTAACTTTAAGCAAAATTTCCATATTAGAAAAAGGTTTTGTTATATAATCGTCTGCACCAACAGAAAATCCCATTACCTTATCCGACTCCCCAGTATAAGCCGTTAAAAATATAATAGGAGCAAAAAAATTTTTTCTTATTTCACTACTAGCTACAAATCCATTCATTATAGACATATTTACATCTAAAATATATAAATCTATATCATTGTTAGCAAGGCTAAGGGCTTCTTGTCCATTAGTTGCTAAAACTACGTCATAACCTTCACTTGTAAGTAGTATATTAAGTATGTCTCTTATATCTTTTTCATCATCTGCTATTAATATTTTATGTTTAATATTTTGCATAAATAAAATTTCCTTTCTATATGAATTATAGGACTATAAATATATTATATAAAATAATTATGTAAAATAAAAGATATTTATAGATAAGCATAATTTTAAATTTTATAAAAAGTTATTGCTTTTATGTATATATGTATTATAATGGATTTATAATATAATTACTTAATATAAAGGAGGCAACATAAATGGAACAATTAAAACAAAGAAGTGAAATTTCAGAACAGTTTAAATGGAAAATAGAAGATTTAGTATCGTCTGATAAAGTTTGGGAAGAAAGATTTGAAACTTTAAAGAAAGACCTTACTAAAATGGATAGATTTAAAAATAATATTAATATTGAAAATTTATATGATAGCCTTTCTTTAAGAGATAAATTATCTAATGAAACAATGGTTCTTTATGTATATGCTAATTTAAAGCAAAATGAAGATAGCACTAATAATTTTTATCAATCGTTATCTAGCAAGTCAGATAGCCTTATAAGTTTATATCAAAGTACGGTTGCATTTTTGGAGCCAGAGATTTTAACGCTAGATGAAGATAAACTTTTAAATGCAGTTTCAAATGGAGATTTAAAATTATATAATCATTATATAAAAAATTTACTTAGAACAAAAGCTCATATACTATCTACGGAAAAAGAAGAAATATTAGCTAATGTTTATGAGATAAGTCAATCGGCAGATAATATATTTTCTATGTTAAATAATGCAGATGCCGATTTTGGATATATAAAAGATGAAAACGGTAAAGAGATAAAAGTTACACACGGTAATTATTCTATGCTTTTAGAAAGCCCTAATAGAAATATTAGAGAACAAGCCTTTAAGGCGGTTTATAAGTTTTATTATAGTTTAAAAAATACAATAGCTACAACATATACATCTAGTGTAAAGGCAGATATTTTTAATGCTAAAGTAAGAAACTATGACTCTTCTATACACCACGCATTATCAGAAACAAATGTTTCTTTAGAAGTATATAAAAACCTTATAGCTACTGTTCATAAATTTTTACCAATTATGCATAAATATGTAGAGATTAGAAAAAAATGTTTAGGGCTTAAAGAAATACATTTTTATGATTTATATACGCCTATTGTTAAAGATGTAGATAAAAAAATAACTTTTGAAGAAGGTAAAAATATTACGTTAGAGGCCTTAAAACCTTTAGGTGAAGACTATATTAAAAATTTAAAAGAGGCTTTTGACAACCGTTGGATAGACATTTATGAAAATGTTGGCAAAAGAAGTGGAGCTTATGTATGGGGAGCTTATGGTTGCCACCCATTTGTGTCTTTAAACTATACAGATACATTAGACGATATGTTTACATTAGCACATGAGATGGGACACGCTATGCATAGCTACTATACAGGTACAAATCAACCATATATTTATGGAGATTATACTATATTTTTAGCAGAAGTAGCCTCTACTGTAAATGAAGCTTTATTAATGGAGCATTTATTAAAAACAACAAAGGATAATGATGAAAAACTTTACTTAATAAATCATTTTATGGAACAATTTAGAACAACTTTATTTAGACAAACTATGTTTGCAGAATTTGAAATGATTGTACACGAAAAAATGGAAAATGGCGAACCTCAAACATTTGAGAGTCTTTGTGAAATATATAAAGATTTAAACATAAAATATTATGGAAACGATATAGTAATAGATGAAGAAATAACTTGGGAATGGGCTAGAATACCTCATTTTTATTCAGCTTTTTATGTATATCAATATGCAACAGGATATTCTTGTGCAATAGCTTTTTCTAAAAAAATATTAGAAGAAAATGGAAAAGATGCTTATCTTGGATTTTTAAAAAGTGGGTCTTCAGATTATTCAACAGAAATACTAAAAAAAGCAGGCGTTGATATTACTAAAAAAGAACCTATAGAAGATGCTTTAAAAGTATTTGAAGACTTAGTTGCTCAAATGGAAAAAATATGTTAATAAGGAGGATAATATGGACGAAAGAATTAAAAAATTAGCTAAAAATTTAATAAATTATTCTTGTAATTTGAAAAAAGGCGAAAAAGTATTAATATCTAGTGGAGGCTTTTACGATATGCCTCTTGTTAAAGCATTAATAAAAGAGGCTTATAACGTAGGTGCAATACCTTTTGTAGAAATTAACCATAATAGTATACAAAGAGAACTTTTATTAAATACAAATGAAGAACAACTAAACCTTATGGCAGATATAGACGGCAAAAGAATGGAAGCTATGGATGCATATATTGGTATTGGGGCACAAGATAACAACAGTGAGCTTTCAGATGTACCTAGCCAAAATATGCAAATGTATTCAAATCTTTATAGTAAAAGAGTGCATCAAGAAATAAGGCTTAATAAAAAATGGGTTGTTTTAAGATATCCAACACCTAATATGGCTCAGTCTGCCGGTACAAGCTTAGAGGCTTTTGAAGAGTTTTATTTTAAAGTATGTAACCTTGATTATAGCAAAATGTCTAAGGCTATGGATAGTCTTGTTTCTTTAATGAATAAGACAGATAAAGTTCGTATTGTAGCTAAAGACACAGACATTAGTTTTTCTATAAAAAATATACCGTCTGTTAAATGTGCAGGAGAGATGAATATACCTGATGGAGAGGTTTATTCAGCACCAGTTAAAGATAGTGTAAATGGGTATATAACATATAACACTTCTTCAGAATATCAAGGGTTTACTTATGAAAATGTAAGGCTAGAGTTTGAAAATGGAAAAATAATAAAAGCTACTGCTAATGATACAGAACGTATAAATAAAGTATTTGATTCGGACGAAGGTGCTAGATATGTAGGAGAATTTGCAATAGGTGTAAATCCTTATATATTAAAGCCAATGAATAATATTTTGTTTGATGAAAAAATAATGGGTAGTATACATTTTACACCAGGAAATGCTTATGATGACGCAGACAATGGTAATAGAAGTAGTGTTCATTGGGATTTAGTTTTAATACAAACTAAAGAATATGGTGGTGGAGAAATATATTTTGATGATGTATTAATTAGAAAAGATGGATTATTTGTTATAGATGAGCTTAAATGTTTAAATCCAGAAAATTTAATATAGATATTTTCAAAAAAATAACAAAATTATTTTTTTGAGGTACTGTACGAAAAAAATCTGATTTCTTCGTACAAGGGCTAAAGCCCCTAAAAATCTAGCTTTTTATACAATGCGAGGCAAAGCCCTTCTTGCGATTAGAATTTTATGCAAAGCATAAAAATAAAAAAGTTACTGCTAAAAATATGAGGGTGTAGAGAAAGTCTACACCCTCATATTTTTAGTTTTATATTAAAAATAAAAATACATCTTTAAGATTATTTACAAAGTCTTCTTTATTATCTTTAATATTATATTGTAAAGTTCCATTAAAAGAAAAGTTTTTATTAGTTGTTAATAAATTTTTTAGCTTTTCTATATCTACTTTATTGTCATCATTAAACTTTATAGATATAGTGTTGCCACATTGAGATATTTTATTAACCCCTAAGTTGTTTGCATATGATTTCATTAAGGCAATATTTAAAAGATTTTGAACAGCCTTTGGTAAATTTCCAAATCTATCTTCTAGCTCGTCTTGAATATCAAAAAAGTTGGCTTCAGTTTTTATATTAGCTATTTTTTTATACATTTCTAATTTTTGTGTTTCATTTTCTATATAGCTATTAGATATATAGGCATTTATAGATATATCTACAAGAGTTTCAAATTCTTTAATTTCTTCACCTTTAAGCTCTCTTACACATTGGTCTAAAAGTTTACAATACATTTCATATCCTATAATATCCATATGTCCGTGTTGTTGAGACCCAAGAAGGTTGCCAGCACCTCTTATTTCTAAATCACGCATAGCGATTTTAAAACCAGAACCAAATTCTGTAAATTCTTTTATAGTTTGTAGCCTTTTTTCTGAAGTTTCTTGTAAAATTTTATCTTCTTTATACATAAGGTATGCAAAAGATGTTTTATTAGAACGTCCTACACGGCCTCTAAGCTGGTATAATTGGCTAAGCCCCATACGGTCGGCATTATTTATAATTATAGTATTTACATTTGATATATCAAGGCCAGTTTCTATAATAGTGGTACATACAAGAACGTTTATTTCATTTTTCATAAACCCTAACATAACTTTTTCAAGTTCACGTTCGCTCATCTGTCCGTGGGCAAATGAAACAACGGCATCTGGTACAAATGATTGAATTTTTTCAGTCTCTTCTTCTATATTATGTACTCTGTTATGAAGGTAATAAACTTGACCGCCTCTAGCAAGCTCACGGTTTATAGCATTTTTTATAGATTCTATGTCATATTCTAAAACGTATGTTTGAACGGGCATTCTTTCACGAGGAGGGTCTTCAAGTAAGCTCATATCTCTTATACCAGTCATACTCATATGAAGAGTACGAGGGATAGGCGTTGCCGATAATGTTAATACGTCTACATTATCTTTTAAAGCCTTTAATTTTTCTTTATGTCTTACACCAAATCGTTGTTCTTCATCTATTATAATAAGCCCTAAGTCTTTAAATTTTATATCTTTAGATAAAATTCTATGTGTACCAATTACAATATCAACATCACCAGTAGCAATACCTTTGATAGTTGCTTTTTGTTGGGCAGGAGTTCTAAACCGGCTAAGCATATCTACATTTATAGGATAGCGTTTCATTCTGTTTGAAAAAGTTTGATAATGTTGTTGTGCAAGAATTGTAGTAGGCACTAAAAATACAACTTGTTTTTTATCTTGCACAGCCTTAAAAGCCGCTCTTATAGCAACTTCAGTTTTTCCAAAACCAACATCACCGCATATAAGCCTATCCATTACTTTGTCGCTTTCCATATCGCTTTTAACATCTTGTATGGCGTTTAACTGGTCGTCTGTTTCTTCAAAAGGGAAACTATCTTCAAATTCGGTTTGCCATATGTTATCTTTAGAAAAAATAAATCCTTTGTTTTGTTGTCTTTTAGCATATAATTCTACTAAATCTTTAGCTAAAAATTCGATAGATTTTTTTGCTTTAGCTTTAGCAACACTCCATTGCTTGCCACCTAGTTTGTTTATTTTTGGTGTGGCAGACCCACCAGATACATATTTTTGTATCATATCAAGCTGGTTTACAGATACATATAATATACCATCATCTTCGTAGCCAAGCTTTAAATAGTCTTTACTAATACCATCGGTAACCATTTTTTCTATACCACAAAAAATAGCAATACCGTGGTTATCGTGTACTACATAATCACCTATTTTAAGGTCTGTAAAACTTTCTATTTTTGTACCTTTTTTTCGTTTAGTTGTTTTTTTCTTTTTCTTTTCTTCCCCAAAAAGCTCTTTAGCAGAAAATAATACAAACTTTTCTTTAGGATATTCAAAGCCTTTGTTTAAGCTACCTCTTACTATATATACAATACCTTTATGTATAGTATAGTTTGTTGATAGTTTTTCTTCATTTAAAAATATAGAGGTTATATTATTTTCATTAAATTCTTTTTCTAGTCGTTCACATCTAGTTGTACCACTAGCTAAAAATACTATTGTATAGTTAAGGTTTTTATAGCTTTTAAGCTCATCATATAAGCCCTCTAGACTATTTTTTTCAATAGGAGAATTTTTTACATCAAAATGTATAATTTGTTTTGGAGAAAAATCTTTTAATGTTTGCTCTATGTTTACTAATAATATTTTTTGAAAGTCTTTGCTAAAATTTAATATATCATCATAATCAAAAATCATTTGATTTTGACAAGGTAAAATTTCACCTTTTAATATACGACCTTTTAAACTATCTAAAAATTCATTTTTAGTAATATTAGCTTTTTCTCTTATGCGGTTTGGGCTATCAAAATAAATTATAGTATTTTTATCTAAATAGTCTAATAAGGTTGTATTATCTTCATAAAAAAATTGTATGTATTTATCTATGCCAGAAAATGTTTTTTGTGTTTTTAATTTTTCTATAACCTCTTGTGTATGAGATGTTAAATTTAATAATTCTTCATTTTTTTCATTTTCCTTAAAAATTTTTTTAGCTTTTTCAAATTCTGCTAATAGATTTTTTATTGCAATTTGTATATCATTTTCTTCATAAACAAGCTCACGCATAGGATATATAGTTATATTATCAATATTTTCTATAGACCTACCAGAAAATGAGTCTAAAAGCCTAATAGAGTCTATTTGGTCGTCCCAAAGCTCTATCCTAAATGCATTTTCCAATATAGGGCTAAAAATATCTATTATGCCACCTCTTACAGAAAATTGTCCTATACCTTCTACAAAACTAGTTTTTTCATAGCCCATAAAAACAAGCTTTTTAGATAAATCTTCAATATTTAACGTATCGCCTATTTTAAAATTTAAAATAAAGTTTTTAAATATGTCCTTTTTTACAAGTCTATCAAATAATGCATCTATGGATAAAACAATAACTATATTGTCGTTAGATAAAATATTTTTTATAACATCAAAACGATATTTTATAATATCACGGCTTTTTACATCAGCACTATAAAATACAACGTCTTTGCTAGGGTAGTAAAAAACTTTATCTTTAAAGAAAAATTTTAAATCATCATAGAAATTTTTAGCTATAAGTTCGTTTTCACAAATAATAAGGCTAGAATTATTAAAATTTTGAGCTATACTATAAATTATATGGCTTTTTTGTGAGTCTAAAAGGTTAGATAAAAGTAAAGGGTTTGTTTCATTTTTTAAACAGTCAAATATAGTATTAAAAGATTTATTTTCTTTTATTATATCGTTAAATAAATTCATAAAATCACCATCTATTCACCTTTTTTAATTTTTTTGTTAAATAAATTCATAGCATTTGATAACCCATTTTCTTTATCTTTAATAAATATATTAATAGCATCTGCTGCATATGTTATGCCGTTTATAATGTCATTTTCTTCTTCTTTGTTAAATTTTGATAAAACAAAATTAGCCAAAGTATAATGGTTTGGCTTTTGGCCAACACCTATTCTAAGGCGCGGAAATTCATCACTATTAAGATGATATATAATATTTTTTAAACCATTTTGTCCACCGTCTGACCCTTTTTTTCGTATTCTTATAGACCCAATAGGTAAATTTACATCATCACATATAACCATAATATCAGAAAGGCTTATATCTTTATAAAAATTCAAAAACTCTCTAACACATTCACCGCTAAGGTTCATATATGTTAAAGGTTTTATTAATATAACTTTTTCACCGTGTATTATATCTTCTCCATAAATAGATTTAAATTTGCTTTTATTAACATTTATATTAAAATCATATGCAAGCTTATCAATAGTTTCAAAGCCAACATTATGTCTTGTCCATTTATATTCATTTCCAGGATTACCTAGACCTATTATTAATTTCAATTTTTTAGTCCCCCCTTTAAAATGTTAAAGTTTTATTTTCATATTTATATGAGGTATATTAGCCTCTAAAAATTCTTCGCCTAATTGTTTAAAGCCTAATTTTTCATAAAAATTTTTTGCATAGCTTTGGGCGTGGATAAACACTTCTTTAAACCCCATATTTTTAGCTTCTTTTAATAAAAACTTAATTAAATTTGTTGCATATCCTTTGTTTCTATAATCTTTTAATATTGCAACACGCCCTATATACATTTTTTTATTTATTTCAATAAGCCTACCAGTACCAATAGGCTTATTATCAATTGTTAAAATAACATTTTTAGCATATTTATCACTACCATCTATTTCTGTATGCTTAGGTATGCCTTGTTCTTTTATAAAAACTTCTTCTCTTATATAAAAAGCAAGATTTATATTTGTATCGTCTGTAAAAAATATTTCCATAATATTTTCTCCTAAATGTAGTGTTAAATTTTAATTTGTACAAACTTTTATATTTATTTCATATCCATTTTCTTTTTTCACAACCGAATAATTAGTATTAACTCCTGAATCTTGCATAGTTTCTACTGCATTTTTAATTGTGTTTGTAAAAATTCTTAAATCACCTATGTATCCTTTTATTTTCTTGTCTGTCTTTAAGCTTTGACCAGACATTTTTTTAATAGTATTTTCTATTAACTCTTCAGTTTTTTGTACATTAAGGTCATATTTTAATATTTTTTCTAAAACTTCTTTTTGTGTTTTCTCGTTATCTAATTTTAATAAAGCACGAGCGTGTCTTTCTGTAAGGTTATTTTGTATTATAGTATTTTTAATATCATTTTTTAACTTTAATAGGCGTAATTTGTTAGATATAGTAGATTGCTTTTTACCTATTATTTTTGCTATTTCTTCTTGAGTATATCCAAAATCAACCATTAATGTTTGAAATCCTTCAGCTTCTTCTATAAAATTCAATTTTTCTCTCTGAACATTTTCTATTAAAGCCATACAAGCACTATCTTTTTTGTTTATATTAGTAATTATAGCAGGTATTTTAGCTATGCCTATTTTTTTGCAAGCTTTTAGTCTTCTTTCACCAGCTATCAGTTCATAAAAAACGCCTTTAATATCTCTTACAAGGATAGGTTCAATAACACCATATGCCTCTATAGATGCAGATAAATCTTCTATACTATTTTCTTCAAAAATTCTTCTAGGTTGATATGGGTTAGGATGTATTTTTTCAACATCTAAATAAATAATTTCTCTTTGAATATTGTTTAAATTTTGCATAACGCACCTCATCTATGGTTTATATTATATTTTAGATGCATTATAGCATATATTTCCTAGATATTTCCAAAAGTCAGAAAATTATGAATAAAAAGATAATTACAAAATATTACGTTAAAGTAGTATTAAAATTGTCATTTAATAGGATTTTTAGATACCTTACCAGCTTTTCTAGGATATTGTTTAGGAGTTTGTCTTATTTTTTTTATAAAAACAAGTTTATGTTCTATATTAGTAAAAGGTATTTTTACAGATTCTATTTTTTCTATATTTCCGCCAAGAGTAGCTATAGCTTTTTTAGCATCTACAATTTCACTATCTAACAAAGGGCCTTTTAAGGCTATAAAATATCCTCCAAATTTTACAAAAGGTAAGTCAAATTCTGCTAAAACGCTTAAATTAGCTACAGCACGAGATACGCAAAAATCATATTTTTCTCTAAAATTTATATCTTGTCCAGCATCTTCTGCTCGAGAGTGTATATATGTTATATTTTGTAGATTAAGCTCATCACCTACTGTTTTTAAAAAATTTATACGTTTATTTAAAGAGTCTAATAGAGTAGGGATAGAGCTTTGGCAAAATATTTTGATAGGCAGGGCAGGAAAGCCAGCTCCAGTGCCTACATCTATAAAAGTTTTATTGTTAAAATCTACAAATTTACATACACTTAAACAATCTACAAAATGTTTTAATATAATCTCTTTTTCATCTGTTATAGCCGTAAGGTTTATTTTTTCATTCCATTCTAAAAGAATATTTTTATATTTTAAAAAATTATCTATTTGATTATCATTTATATTAAGGCTAAGCTCATTACAAGCATTTTTTAATAAGTTTTTCATAAAAGCTCCTTAAAAAGTAGTTTCTTTTGTTATTTTATATATTTTCCATTTACTAATATTATCCGGTTCATTTATCATATAAAAGTTTATAATACCTTTAAATTTTAAATTTTTATCCATTATTAAAAATGCGTTTATTTTTTCATTATTATTTTTATAAAAACATACTTTGTCTAAAGTTTTATATATATATTCGTCGTTAAAAAACTCCTTTAATATACACATATTTACATCATCAGAAAAAGATTTACTTATAAAATTTTTAGCTTCTATAAGTCTATTTTTTCTTATAAGCTCAATAAAACTTTTGCTAGTATATTGATGAGTTAATATACTAAAAAAAGGAGCTTTGCTATTATCTATATGAAAAAAATTTTCTTGTAAAAATTTATCTTTTAATGGTAAAAAAAACAAGCTATCACTCCTTTATACTTTTAGACATTAAAACTATGCAATATTTTATATAAATAGAGTATAGTTATTATAATATATTAAAAAAGTAAATATAAGGTTAAAGATTTAAATAAACTAATAGCATATTTATATCAGCAGGAGATATACCAGATATACGAGAGGCGTGGCCTATGCTTTCTGGACGTATTTTTTCTAAATTTTGTCGTCCTTCTAGGCTAAGGCTCATAACTTTGGAATAATCTATATCTTTTGGTATGCGTTTTTTCTCTAGCTTTTTAAATTGTTCTACTTGACGCATTTGTTTTTCTATATAGCCTTCATATTTTATTTGTATATTTACTTGTTCCTCTATATCATAAGAAAGCTCTGGTCTATCTTTATCTAGTGGAGCAAGTGCCATATAAGAAAGCTCTGTTCTTTTTATAAGGTCGGTAAATTTAATACCCGTTGTCAAAGGTGTACTACCATATTTTTCTAAAACACTATTTACTTCATCAGTAGGGGAAATAGATATTTTTTTAATACGTTTTATATCTTGTTCTATTTTAGCTTTTTTATCTAAAAATCTTTTATATCTATCTTCTGTTATAAGCCCTACATTATATCCTATTTCAGTAAGCCTTAAGTCTGCATTATCTTGCCTTAATAATAAACGATATTCGGCACGAGAAGTCATCATACGATAAGGCTCTAAGCTACCTTTTGTTACAATATCGTCTATCAATACACCTATATAAGCCTCAGACCTATCAAGTATTAAAGGTTCTTCATTTTTTATATATTTTGTAGCATTAATACCAGCTATAATGCCTTGAGCGGCCGCTTCTTCATATCCCGATGTACCGTTAAATTGGCCTGCGCTAAAAAGACCTTTTATATTTTTAAATTCAAGGCTAAGTTTTAGCTGAGTAGCATCTATACAATCATATTCTATTGCATAAGCATTACGCATTATTTTACAGTTTTCAAGCCCTTCAATACTTCTATACATTTTTGTTTGTATATCTATAGGTAAAGATGTACTCATACCTTGAACGTACATTTCATTAGTATCTTCGCCTTCTGGCTCTATAAAAATTTGATGACGTTCTTTGTCGGCAAAACGTACTATTTTATCTTCAATAGAAGGACAATATCTAGGGCCAGTGCCTTCTATCATACCGCCATACATAGCAGAGCGGTGTAAATTATCATTTATTATTTTATGTGTTTCACTATTAGTGTAAGTAAGGTAACAAGGTAATTGTTCTCGTTTTATACTATCTGGCGTATTTTCAAAAGAAAAAGGAACAATATTTTCATCTCCATTTTGTATAGACATTTTAGAAAAATCAACGCTTCTTTTATCTATTCTAGCTGGAGTACCAGTTTTAAATCTATACATTTTTATACCTAAATTTTTAAGACAATCACTAAGATGTGTAGCTTGTCTAAGTCCATTAGGCCCACTTTCTATTGCCATATCGCCATAAAGACATTTAGCTTTTAAATAAGTACCGGTACAGATAATAACTGCTTTACAGTTATATAATATTCCGTCTTCTTTTAAAACACCAGTAACAACGCCATCTTTAGTTATTATTTCGGCTATCTCGCCTTGTACTATATCTAAATTTGGAGTATTTTCCAAAACTTTTTTCATTTCTATATGATATTTATTTTTATCTGCTTGAGCTCTAAGTGAGTAAACGGCAGGGCCTTTACTTGTATTTAACATACGAGTTTGGATATAGCTTTTATCTATATTTTTTCCCATTTCTCCGCCAAGCGCATCTATTTCTCTAACAAGATGACCTTTTGAGCTACCACCTATATTTGGGTTGCAAGGCATCATTGCTATACTATCTAAGTTTATTGAAAATAAGACTGTTGAAAAACCTATACGTGCAGTTGCAAGGCTAGCTTCACAACCGGCGTGGCCTGCACCTATAACAACAACATCTACATTTTCTTCTGCTAATATGTTCATTATTATCACCTTTCTAGCTTATTTTCCAAGACAAAACTCTGAAAATATTTTATCTATAACATCTTCATCTAAGCTTTCTCCGGTTATTTCGCCTAAGTATCTATAAGCTTCTATCAAATCCATAGATATAAAATCTTCAGGCATTTTTGTTTCTATTGTATTTAAAACATTTTTTAAACTTTCTATACAGTTGTAAAGGGAATTTTTGTTACGTTCATTAGATATTAAAATATCTTCATTTATGTTTATTTTACCCTCAAAAAATAATGTTTCTATTTTATCTTTAAGCTCATCAAAGCCTAAATCATTTTTAGCAGATAACATTAATATATTTTCTTCTTTTATATGTTGTTTTAGACTATTTATATCAAGATTTGGCTTAAGGTCTGTTTTATTTATAAGAACTAAAGTTTTTTTATCTTTTATAAAATCTAAAATTTCTATATCATCATTATCTAAAGCCTTAGAGTTATCCAAAACAAGAAGTATTAAATCGGCCTCTTTAGCATATTCTTTAGATTTTTCAACACCTATTTTTTCTATTTCATCATCTGTTTTTCTTATACCTGCCGTATCTACAATGTTAAGTGCAACACCATTTATATTAAGATATTCTTTTAAAACATCTCTTGTTGTGCCTGCTATATCGCTAACAATAGCACGGTCTTCGTTTAACAAAATATTTAAAATAGAGCTTTTGCCAACATTTGGTTTACCTAAAATAACTGTTTTTATACCTTCTTTTACAATACGTCCAGTATCGGCCGTTTTTAAAAGTTTTTCTACTTTTTCAATAAGAGATTTAGTGCTTTGTTCTATCATATTATAAGTCATTGTTTCATCATCGTGTTCTGGATAGTCTATAGAGGCTTCTATGTGAGCTGTCATAGTTAATATATCATTTCTATACTCGTCTATTTTTTGTTTTAGTTTACCTTCTAGCCTATTTATAGCAGCCTTATGTCCTATATCTGTTTTGGCATTTATTATATCAATAACGGCTTCGGCTTTGCTTAAATCTATCCTACCATTTAAAAATGCACGTTTAGTAAACTCTCCATTTTCGGCAATTCTTGCACCATTTTTTAACACAGTATTTAAAACTCGTTTAACAGAAGATTTGCCACCGTGGCAGTTTATCTCTATTATATTTTCGCAAGTATATGTTTTTGGAGCTTTCATAACAGATAATAATACTTCATCTATTATTTCTTCATTATCTTTTATAACGCCATAGGTTAAAGTATGACTTTTATAATCATTTATTTTAATATTTTCCTTGTTTTTATCAAAAGGTATAAAAATTTTATCTGCTATATTAAAAGCATCATCACCGCTTACTCTAACAATGCCTATACCACCTTCACCAAAAGATGTGGCAATAGCGGCTATTGTGTCAAATTCTCTAATTTTCATTTTATCAATCCTATCTATAAAATTTAAACAAACATTAACTATAAATGAATAGTGCAAATACCTTTGCCATATAGCAAAGGTATAGTTATAATTAAAGGGTTATAATAATTGTATGATTAATATAATAAATGTAAATAATCTTTAGGTTATTAGTATGTAAAATACTAACCTTTTCCTTTAAAATTATAACACTAATAATTAAAAATATAATTTAAAATAGCTGTATTAAATATAAAAACTATTTAGGCGCTATAACAATATATCTAAAAGGCTCATCACCTTCGCTATATGTTGTTACAGATGTATCATTTTGTAAAGCATTGTGTATAATTCTTCTTTCATATGGGTTCATAGGCTCAAGATTGATACTTTTTCTTGTTTTTTTAGCCTTTTTAGCTAAGTTTATAGCTAATTGTTCTAAAGTTTGTTTTCTTCTTTCACGATAGTCGGCAATATCTATACTAACAGACATATAAGAAAATTCACCTTTATTTACTACAAGGTTTGTAAGATATTGTAAAGAATCTAATGTTTGACCTCTTTTACCTATTATAACACCAATGTCATTACCTTTTAAATCAATTATTAGGTTATTTTTTTCATTTATTTCAGCAGATACTTCCACTTCTATTTTCATTGTATCAAATACTTCTTTAAGAAAGTTAGTTGCTATAATAGGAGCGTTTTTATTAAGTTCTTTAGTTTTTTCTTGTTTTATTGGGTCCTTCATAGGTTCCATAGGTTCGTCAAAGCTATCTTCACTAACTATCCTTGGTATACGCATTTCTACACGGGTTTCATCTTGAGAATTGTTGTAATTTTCATTTTTTTCTATAAATTTATTAAGTTCTTCATATTTTGAATCGATAGAGTTAATTTCATTTTTTAGCTTTACTAAAACTTTAGCAGGTTTACTACCAATACCTAAAAAACCTTTAGAAGGCTCTTGTAAAACAGTATAGTCTATTTTATCAATAGTAGTGTTAAGGTCTTTTAATGCTTCATCAATAGCTAAATTAACTGTTTTAGCAATTTTTTGTACTTCCATAAAACTCCTCCTTGTAAAATAAAAAATAATTATTTAGTAGCCAAACCTTGTTGTTCAAATTTTTTGATACAATATTTACTTAAGAAAATTTGTTGTATAATTTGAACTAAGTTACCAACAATCCAATATATAGCCACACCACAAGGTATAGAAATTGTAAAGAATGTCATCATAAGAGGCATAACAATATTCATTATTTTTTGTTGCATTTTTAAAGTAGGGTCATCAGATTTGTTGTTTCTAGACATTACCCAACTAGAAAGGAATGTAGTGGCACCAGATAAAATAGCTAATAATACTTTAGGGAAAGATAAACCAACTGTTTCTGCTAGATTTATACCTAAGAAATATTCTATACTAGCTTTTTGTGCTAAAAGGTTAGATATGTCTAGAGAAGGTAAACCAGCTTGTAAAGCTTCCCAGTCGCTTGGGCTAAATTTGTTTATAGCTTTAAGCATATCAGGTAATAAGCTAATATCTATAGTCATACCTCTAGGGACAAGAGGAGCTACTATTGGTACCATAACTTCAGCATAGTTTGGTGTAGATAATATTTGATTAGCAATTTGTGTATATAAATTACCTATATCTGTAACAAATAGGTAAGCATTTTTCATTATAAAATATAAAGCAATAAATATAGGTAACTGTATAAAAATAGGTAAACAGCCACCGATAGGGTTATAATTATGTTTAGAATATAGTTTAGTCATTTCTAGTTGCATTTTTTTAGCAACTTCAGGGTCTTTATTACCTTTATACTTATCTTGTATTTTTTTCATTTCTGGTTGTATCTTTTGCATTATATACATAGATTTTTGTTGTTTATAGTTTAAAGGTAGCAATAATAATCTGACAATAATTGTAAATAATATAATAGTAAATCCGAGAGAATGTTCAGTAGTTATGGTATATACAATTTTAAATACAAAATTTATTATAATACCTAAAAGTTTTGATATTGGGCCAACGATAAAGCCCGGGTCTTTTTCTATAAAATTATTTAAAATAACATAGTTAAACAATATAAAATCCTCCTAATAATTTTTATGGTACAGGGTCATAACCACCTTTGCTAAATGGGTTGCACCTTAATATACGCCAAATTGTAAGATATGTACCTTTAAAAAAACCATATTTTTCATATGCTTCGTATGCATATCTAGAACAAGAAGGGTAGTATATGCAACAAGGCTTTTTCATAGGAGAAATAAATTTTTGATAAAATTTTATAATGCACATACATGATTTTTTTAGCATAGGTCCCCCATTAATAGTTAACATTAAATAAGTTATGCTTTGAAAAAAGGTGGTTCATAGCTTTGTTTATATCATGATAAGAAGCTAAGCTAGAGGGGTTTCTGGCTATAACAACAAGGCTATATCCATTTTTTAGTTTATTTTCACTAAGGCGATAATTCTCTCTAATAAGCCTAGTAACACGGCTTCTTATAACGCTATTTCCAACTTTTTTACTAACAGATATACCAAGATAATTTTCTAAAGAATTATTTTTTACAACATACATAACTAGATATTTGTTAGCTATAGATTTTCCTTTATTGTATACAAATCTAAATTGATAGTTTTTTTTAAGAGATTTTGTAAAAAGCAACGTTTTCATCTCCTATATTATATATTTTAAAAACATAAAGCCCACTAAATAGCGGGCTATTTAACCAAAAATAAAATATTGGTATAATATGTGAATTAAGTAGATACAGATTTATATTAAGCAGATAAAACCTTTCTACCTTTTCTACGTCTTCTAAGTAAAACTTTTCTGCCATTAGCAGTACTCATTCTTTTTCTGAAACCGTGTACTTTACTTCTTTGTCTCTTTTTTGGTTGATATGTCATTTTCATATAAAAGCACCTCCTTTGTTATCTAATATGCACAAGCACTAGCTTTATTATATTAAAAATACTTTATATCGTCAAGTATTTTTAATATAATAAATAAAAAATTTTAAAGCATAATATATGTTTTATACTTTTAGTCTATACTTTAAAATAACTATTGACTTTTATAAAAAAAAGGTATAATTTATAAATATTAGAGCAAAAAGAGGTGATTTTTATGTTAAACTTTGACAATACCCAAAAACTTTTTAAATGGATAAAAATTTTTATAGGTATAGGTTTGTTATATTTAACGTTAACTTATATTGGAGGATTATTTTTACCGTTTATAATAGGGTATATTTTATGCCTTATTTTATATCCTTTATTTAAAATACTTAATAACACCTATAAAATACCAAAACATATTAGTAGTATATTATGTATAGCTAGCTTAATATTTGTTGTTGCATTTTTAGGTGTGGGCATAATTGGTCAAATAATAAAAGAAGCTAAAGAGTTTGCAAAAGATTTACCTTTTTATATAGAGTCTATAAAAAATACGTTTGAAAGTATTAATGAAAGATTACAAAATATATTAAAAATTTTACCTAATAATTTGGAAAATATTTTAATAGGATTTTTTGAAAATACCTCTGTTATAATAAGTGAATTTTTAGGAAATGGAATAAAAAATACATCTATAAAAGTTATAAAAAAAGTGCCTAATGCTTTTATGATAATGATTATAAGTATTATTTCTTGCTATTTAATGCTTATAGATAAAGAGAAAATACAATCATTTATATTAAGGCAAATGCCAGAAAAATATAAGAGTAAATTTAAAATAGTAAAATCTGGTATAGGAAAAGCCGTTTTTGGATATATAAAAGCACAGTCAATAATAATGTGTTTGATAGGAACAATATGCTTTATAGGACTTTTAATATTAAGAGCACCTTATGCTTTATTTATTGCAGTAATTATAGGTATAATAGATGCTTTACCTGTTTTTGGTAGCGGATTTATACTTTGGCCATGGGCTTTATATAATGTTATTGTTTCAAATTATGGTATGTCTATAGGGCTTATTGTCATATATGTAGTAATACTTGTAACAAGACAGTTTGTAGAGCCTAAGATTTTGGGAAAACAAATAGGGCTTCACCCCTTAGCAACGTTAATATCTATATATATAGGGCTTCAAATATTTGGTGTTTTTGGATTTATAATAGGTCCTATTATTATGGTTATAATAAAAGCTTTGCAAAATGAAAATATTTTGCCTAACTGGAGGTAAATATGGATAGACCTATATATGATATGTTAAAATATTTAGATAATAAAAATATTTATCCTTTTCATATGCCTGGACATAAAAGAAATAAAAAATTTTTAAATGATTTTTATGATTTTATAAACCTAGACTTTACAGAAATAGATGAAACAGATAATATGCATAAGCCAGAAGGAATAATAAAAAAATCTAAGCAACTAATATCAAGTACTTTTGGTTCAGATGAAAGTTATTTTCTTGTTAATGGAAGTAGCGGGGGAATAATAGCGTCTATAATGGCTTGTGTAAAACCTAATGAACAAATATTAGTGGCAAGGAATTGTCATATAAGTGTATATAATGGGGTAGTTTTAAGCGGAGCATCACCTATATATATAAACCCTACTATAAAATATAACTTACCTTGTGGAATAGATTTAGAAAATGTAAAAAGTGCAATAGAAAAATATCCCAATATTAAGGCTTTTGTTTTAACTAGCCCAACTTATGAAGGATTTGTATCTGACATAGAAAGTATTGCTAATATTTTGCACAAAAAGGGTATAGTTCTCATAGTAGATGAAGCACACGGAGCACATTTTAATTTTTCTAACAATTTTCCAAATACTGCTATTAAATGTGGAGCAGATATAGTTATACAAAGTTTCCATAAAACATTGCCAAGTTTTACACAATGTGGAGTGTTACATTTAAATAGCAATATTGTAGATAAAAATAGATTAGAAAAATGTCTTTCTATAACACAAACAACTAGCCCGTCATATATGTTTATGTTAAGTATAGAATACGCTACAAATTTTTGTAAAAATAATATCAAAGATTTTAATGATTATACTTTATTTTTAAAAAATTTAAGAAAAGACTTAAAATCTCTAAAAAATATTAAACTTATTGATGATGATATTTTAAAAAATAGTAATATTGTAGATTTTGATATTAGTAGATTTACTTTTTTAATAAATAGTAATATAAATGGACATTATATAAATTCTATTTTAAAACAAAATAATATACAGTTAGAAATGTATGGAAAAAATCATATAATTGCTATATCTACCATATGTGATGATTTTGATAAATTAACATATTTTAAAGAAATATTATTTAAAATTGACAATGATATTGTTTATAATAATATAAATTATATAAATATAAAAGATAACACTATTATTAAACCTTTTATTATACCTAGAGAGGCTTTTTATAGTGAAAAATATTTATTAGATATAGATTTATGTTTAAATAAAATTTGCGGTGATTTTGTAACACCATATCCACCAGGTATACCAATTTTAGCTCCAGGTGAAATAGTTACAAAAGATATTATATTAAAAATTAAAAGTTATATAAAAAATAATATAAACGTTATAGGGCTTAATAAAAATAACCAAATATCTATATTACAAAAAAATATTGATTTTTAGAGAATTAATCTTTAAAAATCAATATTTTTAATTTTATATTTATCTTTTACTAGGTATTATTTCTACCCAATATCCATCTGGGTCATTTATAAAATATATCCCCATATCGTTGTTTATGTAACAAACACAATCCATTTCTTTATGTTTTTGTAAAGCTTTTTCATAATCATCTGTGTATAAAGCTAAATGAAATTCATTATCACCTAGATTATAAGGTTCTTTTCTGTCTCTAAGCCACGTTAATTCTAAAAAGTGATTTGTTTCATTATCTCCTAAAAATACAATTATAAAACTACCGTCTTTTGCTTCGATTCTTTTTGTCTCTTTTAAATTTAAGGCCTCGTTATAAAATTTTATGCTTTTTTCTAAGTCTAAAACATTAATATTATTGTGATAAAATTTAAAATTCATTTTATCGCCCCCTAAATATTTGATTTTTTTATAGCTTTTAATAATGGTTTATATATAATACATATTATAAATCCATTTATAGCTCCTTTTATTATATTAAATGGAGTTACTAATGTAAATAGTAATTTTATTGTTTCTGCTAATGGTATTTTAAGATATATAGGTGTTATAATAATATTAAATATAAACATACCTATAGTCATACATAACGTAGCTAATACAATTCCTTTTATTATTGAGTTGTTTTTATTATATAAATAGGCTATAGGTGTTATGTATAAAGTTGTTGCTATAAAGTTCATAAAAAATCCTATAATACCAGAATCGCTAATGGTTATCATTTCTAATAGAGATACAGCAAAACTTATTATAATACCATATTTAGCACCAAGATAAATAGAACCTATAGCTATAACAACGTCTTTTATCTCGTAAGATAAAAATGATATCGGTATTTTAAAAACTAATACAGTTAAATATGCAAGACAACTTATGAGTGCAGTAATTGTAATTTTTTTTATAGACATAATTCCTCCTAAATAATAAATATTTTAATTATAATAAAAAGCCTAAAGGTCAATATCCTTTAGGCTAAATATTTATATATAAATAATACTATATAGGCATAAAAATCCTATATATTTATATAAAATATCCTTTCTCATCCAGACTATAACTGTCGGTTTTGGAATTTCACCAAATCCTGCTAAAAAGCTCGTGGACTATAACCACCGATAGGGACTTTCACCCTTCCCCAAGGATAAAACTATTAAATTTTATAATTAATTTTATTCGTAATATGTTTATTATATACTATAATATTAAATATTACAATAGTTTATATATTAATAACAGTAACTTTAGGTCTAGACATTGCTTCGATAGAATATCTAACACCTTGAACACCTATACCTGATGCTTTTACACCTAAAAATGGGAAACTATCTGGTCCTCTTTCTGTTTTATTATTTATTTGGACACTACCAACTTCTAGTTTATCTGCTATGCTAAAGGCTTTATTTATATCTTTTGTAAATATTGAACTTTGTAGACCATATTCAGATTTGTTTGCTATTTCTATTGCTTCTTCATATGATTTTACTTTTATAATAGGTAAAACAGGGCCAAAAGGTTCTTCCCACGCTACATCCATATCTAATGTAATATCTTTTATAATTGTTGGGTAAATAAGGTTGCCTTCTCTTTTATCTCCACAAAGTATAGTAGCACCTTTTTGTTTTGCATCGTCTATAAGACCCATAACAAAATCGGCAGATTTTTCGTTTATTAAAGGAACTACGTCAAAATCTCCATTAAGCGGATTACCTACTGTTATGTCTTTAACTCTTTCTAAAAGTTTATCTATAAGTGTGTCATAAACTTGTTCCATAACAAGAACTCTTTTTATAGCCGTACATCTTTGTCCAGAATAAGAAAATGCTCCAGACATTATTTGACTTGCGCTATGGTCTAAATCGGCATCTTCTAAAACTATTCCGGCATCTTTGCCACCTAGCTCTAATATAACAGGTATCATACCACATTTGCTAGTTATTCTTTTACCTATATCTGTACTACCCGTAAAGTTTATAAAATCTATATTTTTGTGAGAAACAATATAATCTCCTATTTCACTACCTTTACCAGTAACTGTTTGTATAACACCTTTAGGTACACCAGCTTCTTCAAAAATTCTTACAAGGTGTAACCCGCATATGCTACCTTGAGTAGAAGGTTTTAAAACAACAGAATTACCAATAGCTATGGCTGGAGCTATTTTAGAGGCAGAAAGGTTTATAGGATAGTTAAATGGAGATATAGCTAAAACTACACCTAAAGGTTCTCTTTTTATTATACCAGTTTTTTTAGGACTACCACCATAAAATCCATCGCCAGTTAAACACTCGCTTGTTAATGTTCTAATAGTATCGGCAGTATATCTTATAAAGTCGGCTGTTCTAAATACTTCAGATTTACAGCTTTTTTTATCTTTTCCTATTTCGTGTATCATACTTTCTACAAATATACCTACATTTTTTTCTAATATATTAGCAACTTTATATAAAATATTAGCTCTTTCATCTAAAGAAGTTTCTCTCCATTTTTTTTGAGCCGTTTTTGCATTTTCTAAAACAAAGTCTACTTCTTTTTGGCTCATAGAAGGAACAAACCCAACAGTAGAGTTATCTAGTACAGATTTTATTTCTATATATTCGTTTGTTTCGCTATGTATCCAACTACCGTTTACAAGATTTTTATATTTATTATTTTCTTTTATTGTTTCAAACATATTAATACCTCCTTAATCAATTCCTATCTTTTTACTACATTTTAACATAGCATATTATTTTTTTCAAGATATTTGTATCATAAATTTTGTTACATATTCATCTGCAGTTTTTGATGTAGCATCATCTAATATAAATTCTTCATAGCTATATCCTGTTATGTTAATATTGTTATCTTTTAAATATTGTTTTGCTTTATCATATATTTTATAAAAGTTTTGCCAATGACCTTTATAATAAAAAACTAGATAGTTACCTTTTGGTTTTATAAAATAGTCTATTTTGTATGAAAGTTTTTCTACTTTTGTATAAAAATAAGAATAGTTTAAATAATTGTTATTTATTATATCTTTAGCTTGTATCATAGCCCCTAAGCCAAATCCTTCATATAAATTATTTTTATATATTTTAGATGTGTGTTCATATAAATTTTTAGTAGTAGTTATTTCATCAACATTTCTTGTGTAATTTGATAAAATTAAGTATTCTTCATCCATATATTTTATTTCCATATCACATATTTTTATACTTTTATAACTATCTAAAATATTAAGCCTATTGTTTATAATATTATTTATTTTTTTTAGCTTTAACATTTGGTTTTCTATATTATATTTTTGTTCAAGTAAAATATTTTTTAGCTCACATATTTCTCTTTTTTCTAAATAATATTTTATAGTTTTTAAAGGCATACCTAGTTGTTTTAATATTAATATAACTTCAAAAAGACCACCTTGATGTAACGTGTAATATCTATATCCATTTTCTTTTACAAGAGCAGGCTTAAAAAGACCTATTTCATCATAATATATTAGAGTTTTTTTATTTACATTATACATTTTTGCAAATTGGCTAATAGTAAAATATTTTTCAAAAAATTCTTCCATAAAATAATTCACCCCTTGACTATCCAGTTACTGTATAGTTTATCATATATTTTAAGTTTTAGCAATTTGGTTAAGGAGGTTTTTATGGAAAGAAAATTTAGGTTATCACAAATATTAAAATTAACTATACCTACAATATTAATGATGTCATTTATGTCTTTATATACAATAGTAGATGGAGCTTTTGTATCTAAATTTGTAGGGACTAATGCTTTATCTGCTGTTAATATAGCTTATCCATATGTTAATTTTGTTTTAGGCATATCTGTTATGTTAGGTTCTGGTGGCTGTGCTTTAGTTATGAAAAAGCTAGGGGAAGGAAAAAGCGAAGAAGCCAAAAAAGACTTTTCTTTAATATTATATTTTGCATTTGTTTTTAGTATTATTTTAATGACACTTAGCATTATATTTATAGAGCCAATACTTAAACTTTTAGGAACTAATAGCATCTTATATAAAGATACAAAAAGCTATTTATTTTATATGATAATATTTGTAATACCTACTATATTAAAATTTATTGTAGAACAGTTTTTAGTAGCTATTAATAAATCTAAAATTGCTTTATTTTTATCTGTAACAGGTGGTATTTTAAATATTGTTTTAGATTATATATTTATAGTATTATTAAACTTTGGAATAAAAGGAGCAGCTATAGCAACTGGCATAGGATATACTATACCAGCTATTATAGGGTTATTATTTTTTATAAAAAAATCTAATTTATTACATTTTAAATTGCCAAGTAAAAATCCAATGATTATATTAAAATCTTGTTATAATGGGTCTTCTGAGATGGTATCTCAAGTATCTAGTGGTATTATTACATTTTTATTTAATATAGTAATGCTTAAATATATTGGAGAAGATGGCGTTGCTTCTATAACTATTATTTTATATATTCAATTTTTAGTTACTTCTATATTTTTAGGGTATTCAATAGGAATTTCACCAAAAATAAGTTTTTATTATGGAAACCAAGATACAGATGCTTTAAAAAGTCTTATATCAATTAGCTTAAAATTTATTTGGTCTATATCTATAATTATATATATAATTATACTTTTATTATCTTCTAAATTAGTTATGCTATTTACAGAACAAAATACAAATGTATTTGATATATCTATTAATGGGCTAAAAATATATTCTTTTAGTTTTTTAATAGTTGGTACTACTATATTCACTTCTTCAATGTTTACAGCTTTTTCAAACGGAAGAGTGTCTGCTACAATATCATTTTTAACAACATTAGTTTTTGAAAGTATTGGAATTTTATTATTTCCCATGTTTTTAGGTGTTACAGGAATTTGGCTTGCAGTTCCTATTGCTCAACTATTAGGAGCTTTAGTATGTTTATATTATTATAAAAAATATAAACCTATATATAATTATTAATTTAATAAAAATATTATAAAATTTAAATTATAAATATTAGTTTTTATAACACTTGATTTAGCTTATTTATATTTTTATTATAGGTTAAATCAAGTTTTTTATATTTAAAATTTAGCTTGTTTTAAGCTTGCTGTATAGTAACATTTTTTGTAATATATGAATAATATAAAATTAGGTTGAGATATAACCTATTATCAATAAAAAGGAGGGCTAAATGTGAACTGTGGTGAAAATAATCAAAATAAAGAATGTATACCTTATGAAGAGTATATAAAAGTTGTGGAATTAGCAAGAGCTTATGTTCCTTTTCAAAAGTTATGTAGCATATATGATGCTAACGAATCTATGATTAAAGGAACTATATTTCCAGAACTAGCAAGAGGTTATTGTGAAAAAGATAAAAATCTTATGAGAGAAGATAAACCTTGTTTTGAAAATATGTAAAAAGATTATTTATTTTGGAGGCATAAAATATGGAAAGAGATGAAGTTTTAAGTAATTTAACTGCATTAGATTTTATGGCAGTTGATATGGCGTTATATTTAGATACGCACCCATATGATAAAGAAGGTATAGCTATATATAATGAAATTTTAAAAGAAGCAGATAAGGTTCGTGCAATATATGAAGAAAAATTTGGTCCTTTATGCTCTTATCGTTCTATGTCTAATAAAGAAAAGTTTAAATGGACAGATAATCCTTGGCCTTGGCAAGATTGCTTTAACTATGATTTGAAAGGGGAGATTTGCTAATGTGGATATATGAAAAAAAATTAGAATTTCCTGTAAAAATTAAAAATAAAAACCCACAATTGGGTAAACTTATTTTAACTCAATATGGTGGACCAAATGGTGAGTTAGGTGCAGCTATTCGTTATCTTAGTCAAAGATTTACAATGATAACACCAGAGGCTAAAGCTATATTAAATGACATAGGAACAGAAGAATTAGCACATTTAGAGATGATAGGTTCTATTGTTCATCAACTTTCAGATGATATATCTATAGAAGAAATAAAACAAGCAGGATTAGGTGGATATTATGTAGATAATATTGTCATAATAAGACTTATTAGAAAGTATATAATTAAAATACATAATTTATTTTACTGGAAATATTTTATATAAAAATGTATAATTTTAAATTTATTTTTACATTGACAAATCAATATGTAAAAGATATAATATAGGTATTAATATGTTTTAAAGTTTCTCGTGCTAGTTGGGGAGGTAGCGGTGCCTTGTAACCTACAATCCGCTATAGTAGGAATGATGTTTATCTAAGGCTTTCATTTTTTAGGCCTGCCCTATAAAAGTGGTGTTGACGATTTAGTCTTACGCAATAAATGCTTGTGAACCGTGTCAGGTCTTGACAGAAGCAGCACTAAGCAAGATTTTTTATGTGCCGTAAGGGTGCTGGATTTGAGCTAACTATATAGGTAACGCTAGGAAGTGTCTGTCGAAGGTAGATGCACGGGATTTATATATATATTGCCACTTATAGTGGTTTTTTTATTGCTTATTTTACAAAAATAAATTAATAAATATATGTATATAGATAAAGTCTACAAATTATAAAAATAAAGAAATTAATCTAAGGTTGTAGACAAAGTCTACAACCTTTCAAAAAAAATAATTTTGTTATTTTTTTGAAGTACTGTATGAAAAAAGCTGATTTATTTACATAAGGGTTAAAGTCCCGTATTGTAATTAGAATTTTTATGTAAAGCATAAAAATAAAAAAGCTACCGCTATATATTTGTTTATAGTTTGATTAATTTAAAATATTTTAGATATTTTAGTATATAAATTTTATTACAAGGTGGAGTTTTTTATCTTGTGTAAAATATAAATTTAGCCTTTTTGCAAAAATAGGCTTTTTATATATTTTATAAGTTAATGCTGAAGATAAAATAAATAATAATCTTAAAAATTCATATGTACTTGAATATTTTTATAAAAAAATTGTAAGAAAATTAATTAAAAAATATAAAAATTGTTATAATTTTATTATTATGAAACAAGGGTATAGACAAAAATCTACACCCTATAATAGTTATTATTTATTTACGTTATTTTCTACCATATTTATAAAATACTTATGTACTTCATAACAATCTGTAAGTTCTGGATGAAAAGCCGTTGCTAATTGATTATTTTCTCTAACTGCAACTATTTTATCATCAACAACAGATAATATTTCTACATTTTCTCCTACTTTATCTATATAAGGAGCTCTAATAAACGTCATAGGAATATCTTTGCCATTAAATTTTTCTATTGTGTTAAAGCTACCTAATTGTCTACCATATGCATTTCTTTTTGCTACTATATCTAAAGTTGCTAAATGGATTCTATGGTCATTATCTATTTTTTTAGCCAATAACAAAAGACCTGCACAAGTCCCAAAAACAGGAATATTGTTTTTTATTTTATTAACAAGAGGTTCAAAAATATCTAACTCTTTTAATAATTTACCCATAGTTGTACTTTCGCCACCAGGTAAAATTATACCATCAAAATCTTTTTCTATATCTTTTTTTTGTCTAATTTCAAAAGTTTCTATACCTAATTTATGGAGTATGTTTATATGTTCTATAAAAGCTCCTTGTAAGCATAAAACACCTATTTTCATTATTTGCCTCTTTCTGCCATTAAAAGCTCTATTTCAGATTCGTTTATACCAACCATAGCTTCACCTAAATCTTCTGATAATTCTGCTATTAGTTTGTAATCTTGATAGTTTGTAACGGCTTTTACTATTGCTGTTGCTCTTTTTACAGGGTCTCCAGATTTAAATATACCAGAGCCTACAAAAACACCTTCAGCACCTAAATTCATCATTAATGCAGCATCAGCTGGAGTTGCTATACCGCCTGCTGCAAAGTTTACAACTGGTAATTTTCCATTTTCATATACAGATAATAATAACTCATATGGAACACCTAATTTTTTAGCATTGTCAAAAAGTTCATCTTGTCTTAAAGATTGTATACGTCTTATCTCAGAGTTTATCATTCTCATATGTCTAACAGCTTGTACAATATCTCCAGTGCCTGGTTCGCCTTTTGTTCTTATCATAGAAGCTCCTTCGGCAATTCTTCTAAGTGCTTCGCCTAAGTCTTTAGCTCCACATACAAAAGGTACTTTATATTTAGTTTTATCTATATGATAACAATCATCTGCCGGAGTTAAAACTTCACTTTCATCTATATAGTCTATTTCTATTGCTTCTAATAAAGATGCTTCTACAAAATGACCTATTCTAACTTTTGCCATAACAGGTATTGTAACCGCTTGTTGAATTTCTTTTATCATTTTAGGGTCGCTCATTCTAGCCACACCACCACAAGCTCTAATATCTGCTGGTATTTTTTCAAGAGCCATAACAGCACAAGCTCCAGCTTCTTCTGCTATTTTTGCTTGTTCTTTAGTTGTTACGTCCATTATAACGCCACCTTTTAACATTTGAGCAAGCTCGCAGTTTAATTTATATCTGCCATTCATAGTTAATCTCCTTTTCTAAAATGTATTTAATTTTATTTTATTATAAACTTAATTATAGCTATTTTCAATAATTATTTGTAAAAAGTTATAATCAATTTAAAATACAAAAACACGGATATTAATCCGTGTTTTTATATTATAATATATATTTATCTATTAAATTTACAAGATTAGCAATTTCAGGTTTTGTTATTTGCGCAGTTGCTCCTAATCTTTCACCTTTAATTTTCATTTCATCATTTATAAGTGAAGAGAAAATAATAACTGGTATGTGTTTAAGTTCTTCATCATCTCTAATAAATTTTAAAAGACGATGACCGTCCATTTTTGGCATTTCTATATCAGTAACTATACAAGCAACTTTATCTTCAATAGGACCTGGCTGTTTTTTATATTCTTGTAAAGTATCCCAAGCGTGTTTACCATCTGTGCACATAGTTGTGTTTGTATATTGAGATTTGTGTAAACATTCTATTAAAAGTTTTTCTAACAGAGGAGAGTCTTCTGCTAAAAGGATAGGTTTTGTAGAATTATTACGTTCACCAAGTCTATCAATATCCGATACTTGTATACTTTTATCTGGACTAATGTCTGCAAGTATTTTTTCAAAGTCAAGAATAGTTATAAGTTTATCTTTAATTCTAGCAATACCTGTTGCAAGACCTTCTTCACCACTATATATAGTAGTATCTGGTTTTTCAATATGTTCCCAAGATATACGATGAATTTCTTCTACGGTGTGTACGTGGAAAGCAGTGTATACATTATTAAATATAGTTATTATAAAAATATCTCTACTTGGGTCTTCTGTGGCTGGTAACCCCATATATGTTGCCAAATCTATAACAGTCATTATTTCTTCTCTAGGTTTAAAAACACCTTCTACAAAAGGGCTAGAATTAGGCATAGGAGTAGCCTCTGTATATTTCATAATTTCTAATATTTTTGCAACATTTATACCAAAATGTCTACCTGCAATAGTAAACTCCATAAGCTCCAGCTCATTAGTTCCACTTTCTAAAAGAATTTTTGGCTTTAATATATCATTCAAATCAAAATCCCCCTTAAATATATTTTTATAAGTATTATTTATTAAGTTTAACAACACTAATAATGGACAAAATAACTATATAATTATAGTTACTTATTATTATAACATTTTAATTAAATAAATCAAACAAAATTTTAAAAAATTTTAAAACTTTTTTAAAGCTAGTTGAATAATATGCATTTTTATGATAAAGTTTTTATATAAAATACTTAGGAGGATACATTTTAAATGTGTGGATTTACTGGATTTACTGGAAATTTAGCTAACAAAGAAGAAGTAATAGAAAAAATGATGAATAAAATAATACATAGAGGACCAGATAGTAGTGGTATACATTGTGATGAAAATGTTACTCTTGGATTTAGACGCCTTAGCATTATAGGATTAGAAAATGGTTCGCAACCTATGTATAACGAAGATGGGAGCATCGTTATTGTATTTAACGGTGAAATATATAATTATGAGACAATAAAAAAAGAACTTTTAGAAAAAGGTCATATTTTTAAAAGTGAGGCAGACACAGAAGTTTTAGTGCATTTATACGAAGAAAAAGGTATGGATATGCTAAAAGATATAAGAGGTATGTTTGCTTTTGTTATATATGATATGAATAAAAAAGAGCTTTATGCAGTTAGAGACTTTTTTGGTATTAAACCTTTTTATTATTCCCATATAAATGGTAACTTTATTTTTGGGTCTGAAATAAAAAGTTTTTTAGAATATCCAGAGTTTAAAAAAGAAGTAAACTTAGTTGCTTTAGAAAATTATCTTTCTTTTCAATATTCTGTTTTGGAAGAAACATTTTTTAAAGGTGTGTTTAAGCTTATGCCAGGTCATTATTTAAAATATAAAGACGGCAATATAGATATAACAAGATATTTTGAGCCTATGTTTGAACCAGAACAAATGAAATTACAAGATGCTATAAAAGATGTGGATATATCTTTACAAGAGTCTATTAAAATTCACAAAGTAAGTGATGTTGAAGTTGGTTCATTTTTATCTAGCGGGGTAGATTCTAGCTATGTAGCTGCTACATTTAAAGGAGATAAAACTTTTACTGTTGGATTTGACTATGATAACTACAATGAGATAAGCTATGCTAAAGATTTATCTGAAAAAATAGGTATAGAAAACTTTAATAAAACTATAACAAAAGAAGAATATTGGGACACTATATCTAAAGTTCAATACCATATGGACGAGCCTTTAGCAGACCCTTCGGCAATTGCTTTATATTTTGTGTCTAACTTAGCTAGTAAGCACGTTAAGGTAGCTTTATCTGGAGAGGGGGCAGACGAGTTTTTTGGAGGATATAATATATATAAAGAGCCTTTTGATATTTCCTTTATAACAATACTATCAAAACCTATAAGAAAAGCCCTTGCTAATATTGTTAAAATAATACCTTTTTCGTTTAAAGGCAAAAACCTATTTATAAGAGCTTCAAAAGATGTTGAAGAAAGATTTATAGGAAATGCAAATATGTTTTCAAAGGAAGAAAGAGAAAGTATATTAAAAAATCCTACGGGTAAATATAACCCTATGGATATTACTAAGCCTTTATATGATAAAGTTAAACATTTAGATGATGCTACTAAAATGCAATATATAGACTTAAATCTTTGGCTTGTAGGAGACATCCTTTTAAAAGCCGATAAAATGAGTATGGCAAATTCTCTTGAGGTTAGAGTACCATTTTTAGATAAAGAAGTATTTAAAACTGCTAGCAAAATACCGTCAGATTATCGTGTTAATAAGCAAGCAACAAAATATATTTTTAGAATGGCTTCTAAAGCGTATTTACCAGAGACAGTTTCTATTAAGAAAAAACTTGGATTTCCTGTTCCTATTAGAGTTTGGCTTAAAGAAGATAAGTTTTATAATATTGTAAAAGAAGCCTTTTGTTCAGAAGCTTCTAAAAAATATTTTAATACAGACAAAATAATGAGTTATCTTGACAACCATAAACAAGGTAAAGGAGATTTTAGCCGTAAAATATGGACAATATATATGTTTTTAGTTTGGCATAAACAATTTTTTGAGGAGGCATAGAAAATGGAATGTATTTTTTGTAAAATTATAAATGGAGATATACCTTGTAACAAAGTTTTTGAAAATGATAATTTTATAGCTATATTAGATGCGTTTCCAGCTAATGAGGGACATACACTTATTATACCTAAAAAACATTATAAAGATATTTTTGAAATAGATGAAGATATGTTAAAAGAAGGCTATGCTATTTCAAGGAAAATAGCTAATGGTATAAAAAAGGCTTTAAATATAGAAAATATAAATATATTACAAAATAATGGTGCTTTAGCAGGGCAAACGGTTAATCATTTTCATATACACGTTATACCACGAATAGAAAATGATGATGTAGTTATAAAGTCTAAAGCTATAAATATTGATAATGAAAAAATAGAAAAAATAGTTGATAGTATAAAAAATAATATAAAATAAGTTAAGAAAGTAAAATTTATAGAAAAAATTAATATATAAAAAAGCTAAGTTTAATATATACAAAAACTTAGCTTTTTTATATATTAATTTTTTGAGATAATTTTATAATTTCTAGGTTGTATATTTTTCTACAACCTAGAAATTATAAATCTTTTATTGCCTAATAATACTTTTAAATGCCATAAATAAGATAAAAATTATTATGTTTACAAAGAAAAATGCTGTGAATATTTTTGGCTTATCTTGACTATTTTTTATTGAAATATTTTCATTTTTTAATTCTTTTATTTCTTCTTTATTGACTTTTATAAATAAAAATATAGAAATTAAAAGAAATGGTAGTGATAGTAAAAACATTACAAAAAATGGTAGAATATCAATAGCAGTAGTTTGTTTAGATAGTTCATTTAATACTGTATCAGGTGATTTCTTTGCTAAAGAGTAAAGACTTATTACTGAGGTAGAATTAATTAAAAAATGCATTAACATACTAGAATATAAAGATTTTGTTACTCTTACTAAATAAGTAAAAAATATACCTAATATTATTGCAAAAAATAGCTGAGTAAATGTTAAGTGCATAATACCAAAGTAAAAGCTAGATATTAACGCGCCTGTTAATAAACTATTTTTTTTATAACCACTTAATATAACACCTCTAAATGCTAATTCTTCTGTTATGGCAGGTATTATTGCCGTAGAAAAAAGAGATTTAAATAGACCTAAGTTAGAAGAGTCATATAAGCTATCAACAATTTCATTTTTAAAAAATAAATCTGTAATAGCACTTATTAAATTAGCTAAGGGCATTATTGAAAAGCTCATAATTATTGTTATAAAAATATTTTTTAGGCTTAGAGGTTTTAAAGGAATAGCTTCTTTAATGTTAATCTTTTTAAAAACTACATATAATATTATAGGCAGTATAAAGCAAATAATAGAATATGTAGATTGTAATAGCCAAAAATTTTCAGGTTTTAACATAAAAGGCATTATTTCACTAAATAAATTAATTAATAAAATATTGCCAATTAATATAGTAAATATCATTATTATGAACATAAAAAAGTTAGCGTTTTTGGGAGAATTCATACTTACACCTCCATATTTTTTTCATATTTTTTATCTATAAAACGGTTAAATGTAGAAAAGATAACAGCAAATATCGGAACACCAAAAAACATACCAGCAGGGCCAAAAAGAGCTCCACCTACAATTATAGAGAAGATAATACCAATAGGCTTAATGCCTATAGAATCTCCTAATATTTTAGGTCCTAATATATTACCATCAAATTGTTGTAATAAAAGTATAAAGATAGATATCCAAATACTTTTTAAAGGATTTGTTATATCAAACATTAATGTTATAAATACAACAGGAATACCACCTATAAATGGACCAAAAAATGGTATCATATTTGTTATACCTATTATTATGCTTAAAAGCATTGCAAAAGGTGCCTTTAATAACGTTGCTCCTACAAAAAATATTATACCTATTATTGTAGAATCAATCATTTTTCCAACGAAAAACTTTTCAAAAGTATAGTTAGCTTCTTTAAAAAATTGTATTAAGCTATAAGATACTTTTTTAGGGAAAATAGCATAAACTATTTTTTTACTTTTTTCTCCTATTTCTTCTTTATCAAATAAAATATAAATAGATATAACAATACCTAATATTACATTTAAAAGAACAGATGCTATATTAATAGTGCTTGATAATATTCTTTTTAAGTAAGTAGGTACTTGGTCTATAAAACCTCTTAAAAATCCTTCTATATAGTTAGAAATACTATCTATTATACCTTCATTTATAGGTACATTTTGTTTCAACATTTTATCAAAAGCATTTATATCAAATGTTTTAAAATATTCACTTACATCTATTATGCTTTTTTGTATTTCTGGTATAAGATAGCTAATAAGCCAAATTAAGAAACTAAATAATAAAGCATATGTAGTTGTTATAGATAATCCTCTTTTTAGTCTTTTTCTAGTATTTAAATATGTTATTTTAGAAAAAAACTTTGCTTCTAAAAATTTTAAGCTAGAGTTTAAAACATATGCTATACCTATACCATATATAAAAGGCGATAAAATATGTTTTGCATTTTTTATTGCTAAAGATACATCTAGATTAGATGATGAACGATAAAAAATTATAGTGATTACAGCTACAAAAATTAAACATAATCCTAGTTTAAAGTATTTTTTATTTTTTTTTATAAAACTTTGAGAGTTTATAAAAGCACCTCCTTAAAATTTTTGTGTATTATACACATACTATATAATACAATATATTTTACGAAATTTCTAGTTAAAAGTTTTATAATTTATATTTTTATACAAAAATTATGTATTAATTAAATGTTTTACTAATGTTAAAAGTAATATTTGTAATATAAACAATAGTATATTTACATAAAAGAATGCTGTAAATACTTTAGGCTTATTAGGGTTATTTTTTATTGCAATGTTTTCATCTTTTAATTTTTTTATTTCATTTTTATTATTTTTTATAAATAAAAAGATAGAAAGTAAAAGCAATGGTAACGAGATTAAAAATATTATAAACATAATTATAACACTTTCAAAACTAGATAATGTAGATGGTTGGTCAAAGGATGTAGGGATATATTTAACAGAAAGATAAATTAATATTGCTGCTTTAGCATTAAATATAAAATGCATTATCATACTAGAATATATAGAGTTTGTTATTCTTACTAAAAAAGCCATAAATATGCCTAGTACTGTTGTATAAACAAATTGATTTAAATTACCGTGCATCATACCAAAATAAAGACTAGACATTAATACACCTATCAATAAACTATTTTTTTTATAACCACTTAATATAGCACCTCTAAAGGCTAATTCTTCTACTATGGCTGGTAATAATGCTATAGTAAAAAGTGATTGAAATAAGTTTAAATTAGATGCTTCTTCATGTAAAATATCAGAAACTATATCTTTTGAGAAAAGGTCTCCAATAGAAGATATAAACATTAGAAATGGTATTACTGAAAAGCCTATAAATATTATTAAAAAAACATTTTTTAAGCTTAAAGGATTTAATGGTATAATTTCTTTAATTTTAACTTTTTTAAAAACTATATACAATGCTATAGGTAATATAAAATGAAAAGTAGAAGATATAGTGTCAAGTATGTAAGAATTTTTGGGGTTCGACAAAGAAGGAAATATTATCTTAGTAATAGGTACTATAAATACTGATAATACAGCAAATAATGTTAATACAAACATAAATAAATTAGGATTTAAATTAGAATTTTTAGGTTCGTTCATATTTATACCTCCATATTTTTATAAACTTTTGAGAGCATGTAAAATATCTCTTTAAATGTTTTTACGTATCTTAATATTACATAATACAACATATTTTACGTAAATTTTGGTAAAAAGTTTTTATAATTTACATTTTTATACAAAAATTACATATTAATTAAATATTTTATTAATGTTAAGAACAATATCTGTAAGATAAATAATATTATATTTACATAAAAGAATGCTGTAAATACTTTAGGCTTATTAGGATTATTTTTAATTGCAATGTTTTCATCTTTTAATTTTTTTATTTCATCTTTATTATTTTTTATAAATAAAAATATAGAAAGTAAAAGAAATGGTAATGAAATTAAAAATATTATAAATACGCTTTTTATATATTTAATAGTAGTTGGTTTAGTGAGTTCATTAAAGGCTGTAGCAGGATTGTTTTTAACTAAAAAATAAAGAAATATTCCTGCTCTAGCATTAAATATAAAATGCATTATCATACTAGAGTATATAGAATTTGTTATTTTTACTAAAAAAGCCATGAATATACCACATAATGTTGTATAAACAAATTGATTTAAATTACCGTGCATCATACCAAAATAAAGGCTAGACATTAACATAGCTGTTATTAAACTATTTTTTTTATAACCACTTAATATAACACCTCTAAATGCTAATTCTTCTGCTATGGCTGGTACTAATGCTATGGTAAAAAGCAATTGAAATAAGTTTAAATTAGATGTTTCTTGATATAATTCATCAATAATTATATTTTCGAAAAAAACATCTCCAATAGAAGATACAAAATCTGTTAATGGTATTACTGAGAAACTTATAAATATTACTAAAATAAAATTTTTTAAGCTTAAAGGATTTAATGGTATTATGTCTTTAATTTTGACTTTTTTTAAAATCGTGTATAATAATATAGGTAATATAAAATAAATAGTAAAAACTATAGGGTTAAGTATGTAAGAATTTTTTGGTTCTAGTAAAGAAGGGATTAATATACCAATAATAATTAGTATAGCTGTTGCTAATGCAGAAAATAATGTTAAGATAAACATAAATAAATTAGGATTTAAATTAGAATTTTTATGTTCGTTCATATTTACTCCTCCGTATTTTTATAAATCTTTAAAAATATGTGAAATATTTTTTTAAAAGGTTTTTTAGATATTTTAATATTGCATAGTACAATATATTTTACGGAAACTTTAGTAAAAAGTTTTTATAATTTACATTTTTATACAAAAACTATTGATTAATTTAATAATTTAGTGGTATACTATAAAAAATAACTAAAATTTTTATTAAAATATGTAAATATTTTAGAAAGGAAGTTTTTATGGCTAATTTAAAAGTACAAAAGATAAGTGTTAAAAATGCTAAACCTAATATGATTTTAGCAAAAGATGTTGTAAATTCTTCTGGCATAGTAATTTTAAGTAAAAATACTATGTTAAGTAATATAAATTATGATAAACTTGAATCCAATGGAATAAAATACATAAGTATTTTTGAAAAAAGTGATAATAGTGATGATTTTAGTGAAGATATTTTATTAGAAAATAAAGAATCTGAGAGAATAGAAGATAGAAAAGAGTTTAAGCAGTTTAAAAAAAATTATGAAGAAAAAGTTGAAAAAATAGAAAATCAATTTGTAGCTATTGGTAAAGGTATTGGAATAGAAACAGATACTCTTTATGATGTAGTTATAGATATAGTTAATAATGTAAACTGTAAAAATGATGTATTTTCTTACTTAGGGCATTTAAAAACTCAAGATTTACATACTTATGCACATAGTTTAAATGTTGCTTTAATATGCAATCTTTTTGGCACTTGGCTAGGGTATGAAGGAGAACAATTAAAAACACTTACTGTTGCAGGTATGTTGCACGATATTGGCAAGTTAAAAATAGATGAAAATATAATTAAAAAACCGGCTAAATTAACTAATGAAGAATACGAATGTATGAAAAAGCATCCTTCCTTAGGATATGAATTAGTTAAAGATTTAGACATACCTAATGAAATAAAATTAAGTGTATTAATGCATCATGAAAAAATAAATGGAACAGGATACCCTTTAGGGTTAAAAGATGATAGAATAGCATCTACAGCTAAAATAGTTGCTATTTGTGATATATATGAAGCTATGACAGCTAATAGAGTTTATAGACCACAAATTTGTCCTTTTGAAGTTATAAGAAACTTTGAGCAAAATAGCTATGATATTTTAGATACACAATTTTTATTAGCTTTTTTACAAAATATAGCATATACTTATGTAGGAAGTCGTATTATGTTATCTGATGATAGAGAAGCAGAAGTTGTTTTTATCAATAATTCTTATTTATCAAAGCCTATTGTAAGAATAAATGATGAGTTTATAGATTTATCTCAAGAAAAAGAACTATATATAAAACATATACTATAAGCAAGGTAATTACCTTGCTTATAATTATATTAACCATAGATTTATATTATATAAAATTTATGAGTTTTATTATTTAATTTATATCCACTATTTTTTAAACAAGGAAGGAACTTTAAATGGAATATAATTTTTTTATGAAAGAAGCTTATAAAGAAGCATTAAAGGCGTATGAAATAAATGAAGTACCGATAGGTTGTGTAATTACGTATAATAACCAAATAATATCTAGAGCATATAATAGACGAAATATAGAAAAAAATACATTAAAACATGCAGAAATAATAGCAATAGATAAAGCTTGTAAAGTTTTAGGAGATTGGCGTTTGGAAGGGTGTAATATTTTTGTTACTGTTGAGCCTTGTCCTATGTGTGCAGGAGCTATATTACAATCTAGGATAGATAAACTTATTTTTGCTACCAGAAATAATAAAGCTGGTTGTTGTGGGTCTGTATTAAATATTTTAAATAATAAACAGTTTAATCATAGTGTAGATATAATAGAAGGTGTTTTACTAGATGAATGTAGTATGTTAATGAAAAATTTTTTTAAAGACCTTAGACGAAAGGATAAAGTTAATGATTGAGTATAAAGGTGTTATTTTTAACTTGGAGGGAACTATACTAGATTCATTAAATATTTGGGAAAAAGTAGAAAAAATTTTTATAAAAAATAAAAAGATTAACATACCTATAAATTATGAAAAACATATAAAACATATGAATGTTTTAGAGAGTGCTAACTATATAAATAGCATATGTGAAATAGAAGATACAAAAGAAAATATAGTTGAAGAATTAAAGCAGTTAGCATATTTTGAATATAAAAAAAATATAAGTTTAAATCTTGGGGTTTATGAATATCTTGTATTTTTAAAGGAGAATAAAATAAAAATAGGTATTGTTACAAATTGTGAAAAACAATTTTATGAAGTATGTTTAAAAAGGTATAAAATATACGATTTTTTTGATATTATAATAGATAGTAGTTTTGCAAAAATAGATAAAGAATATTCAGATATATATAAAAATTGTGCCACAACCTTAGGGCTTGCTCCTAAAAATATTATTGTTTTTGAAAATAAGTTAGAAGCTATAAAAGGGGCTAAAAAAGCTGGTATGCAAGTTTATTATTTTTATGAAAAAAATAACTTGGAAAACTTAGAAGATATTATACAACAAAGTGATGAATATATAACAGATTTTAGAGAGCTTATTGTTTAATAAATTAAATATAATAAAAAGACTTTAAAAATAGTCATTTAAAATACACTTATAAAATATTAATAATGTATGACATATTATTAAAAGGTGTTTATAATGGCTAGAAAAAGTAGGAAAAAATTTAAAATAGATAAAGCTAAAAATAGCGATAAGATATATAAATTAGGTATATATATTAGAGTATCTGTAACTGATAATAAAAAAAATAAAAATACAATAGAAAACCAAAAAAATTTTATTTTAGATTATATAAAAGATAAGAAAGAATTTAAACTAATAGAAATTTATCAAGATGATAATACTACAGGAACTAATTTTAATAGGGAAGGGTTTAAAAAACTTTTACAAGATATTAAAAAAGGTAAAATAAATTGTATAATAGTAAAAGATTTATCAAGATTTGGACGAAGTTATATAGAATGTAGTAATTATATCGAAAAAATATTTCCGTTTATAAATGTTAGGTTTATATCTATAAATGACAACTATGATAGTAATAACAACAATTCTAATGAAGTATTATTAATCCACCTTAAAAATATAATAAATGAAGTGTATTCAAAAGACATTTCTAAAAAAGTGTGTACGGCAATTAAAGAAAAACAACAACAAGGAAAATTTATTGGCAATTGGGCAACTTATGGTTATTTAAAAGACCCTAATGATAAAAATAAAATTATAGTTAATGAAGAAACAAAAGATATTGTAAAAAAAATATTTAACTTAAGATTAAATGGTTATAGTTATACAAAAATAGCCAATATTTTAAATGAAAAAGGAGTTTTATCTCCATCGGCATATTTATATAGCAAAGGTATTTTAAAGCAAGATAGATTTAAATATTGTAAATGGAGCGATATTTATATAAAAACAATTTTAACAAATGAAGTTTATATAGGAAATATTGTGCAAGGAAGAAAGAAAACAGAGTTTTTTAATAATAAAGAACAAAAAAATATAAAAAAAGATAAATGGATAATAAAAGAAGATACACATTCACCAATAATTTCCAAAGATTTATTTTTTAAAGTTCAAAATATAAATTATAAATTATCTAAAGGGAGTAAGACTAATAAAAAATAAATTGATATATTAAATTAAGTTTATATTTGTCACAATCAGACCACGGCTTAGGTATATATCCAGTAAGTGGTGGTGGAGTTCCATTTTCTACAGAAGGTTTACAATCAACAGGAAATCCAATAGCAGATTTATATGAAAATTTAGCAGCAGAGCAAAAAGCAAAAGCTACGTATGAATATATATTAAATATGACAGACGACCCAGATGTAATAACACCAATAAAATTTTTAAGAGAGAGAGAAGTGGTACATTTCCAAAGATTTGGAGAGGCTTTAAGACTTGTAGAAGATTATTTAGATAGTAAAAGACAGTTTATAATAGAAAAGCCTGATAATATGAGACCACAACCAAGAAAAAATAATTAATAAAAAAGCAAAGTCATAAAAATTTATGACTTTGCTTTTTTATTAAAACAAGTATTGGTCATTTTATATAATAAAAATAAATATATAGAAGTATTTATATTTGTTTTAACCAAATGATTATTTGGTGTGTAAATATATATGATTTTTTAAATATAAAATCGAAAATTGTTATAAATTATGTATAACTTTTTAGATAAAATATATAAAAAATATGGATAAATTAATTTATCCTTGATATTTTTATAAAATTAAGGTATAATTGTTACAAATATATTACAAAAATAAAAATTCCTTTGCAACTAAGGAGGATTATATGAAAAGTTTAAGAATGATATTAGCTATATTTGGCTTAACTTTTTTTATGTTATTTAGTTATGTTAATGTTTATGCTGATATCTTTAATGATGTAGACAAAAATAATATAGCTTATAATTCTATACAAAAAATGTACCAACTAGAAATTATGGTTGGTGATTTACAAGGTAATTTTAATCCAGATAGTTATATTAGTAAATTTGAAATAACAAAAATATTATCTAAATTTATACAGTCAGAAAATATTGATACTACAAAAAGTAAATATAACGATATAGTTTTACAATATGATAAAAAATATAATAGATGGGACACTTCTTTTAATAAGTATATAATAATTCTTTTAGAAAAAGGGGTATTAAAAGAAGAAGATTTAAAAGATTTTGTTATTATAGATAAAAATAAGAAAGAACAAATAAGAGCATTATCCAGAGAAGAAATTGCTTTATTTTTAACTAGAGTGATAGACAAAGAAGATAGCGTTAATAAAATGAATTTTAACAAAACTTTTAACGACCAAAATAACATAGGACAAAATAAAGTTAAATCTTGTTATTATATGGATAGTTTGGGTATAATATCTACAAAAGATAATAATTTTTTACCTAAAAATGCTGTTACTAAAGCAGAACTTTCTATTATATTAGATAAGTTTTTACAGTATACAAATATAGAAATTAAAGTTAATGATTTGAAAACATTAAACAATAACCAAAATATACAAACAAGATTTGTTAATATCCAAAATGTTTTTTTACAAAATAATTCTATACAAGTAAAAATAGATAATGAAACTAAAATTTATGTGTTAGATAAAAATGTAAAAATATATATAGATGATAATATTTCATTTTTAGAAAATATAACACCTAATACTAATGCAGAAATAGTTATAGAAGATAATTTAGTTACCAAAATAGATATAAAAACTAATCTAAAAGTAGAAAATACACCAACTAATGACACAAAAATATATGGAATAATAAAAAACATTTCTAATGATTGTGTTGGATTATCTCATAAAGAAATATATGATAATAGATTTTATTCTAAAGAAAAAATAGAAATTATACCTTTATCTAAAAATTGTAAAATAACAAAAAATGGTGTTACTATTAACAATATAGAAGAAAATAGCTTAGCCACAGTTGTTTTAGAGAATAAAATGGCTACCCAAATAATAATAGAAGATGATAATGCTTTGTTTTTAGGTACTATAATAGAAAAAGATAACAATAAAATAACTATAAAAACTACAGACAATAAAATATTTGAAATGGGCTTTTTAGAAAATGCAAAAATAATTAGAAATGACAAAATTGTTTTGGCTAATCAATTAAAAATAGGTGATTTAGTTACAGTAAATGTAAATAAAGATAAAATTTCAAATATTAAAGCAAAAGGGGATATATCTAAAAAACAAGGTACTATAAAGGCTATAAAAATAAATGATAAATTTTCTACAATAGATCTAGAAGATTCTAATAATAATATAAATACATACTATGTGGACAACCTTAGCACAGATATTTATTCAATTAGAATATTAGATAGTGTTGATTTATATTTAGATAGCTCAGAGGTATATGCTATAAATATTTTAGATAGAAAGCAAAACAAAAGCTTTAGTGGTGAAATTATAGAAATAAATAGTAATTATATAACTATTTTAACACAAGATTTAACAGGAAAAGCTACTGTGAAAGCTAATATAGATAAAGACACTATATTTTTTGACTATGAAAGCTTAAGAAATATATCTTTTAATGATTTGAAAAAGGGTAATAAAGTTTATGTTGTTTTAAAAGATGTTATAAACAATATTGCTTCAAATATTAATATTGTGTCAAGATAAACAATGGAGGTTCTTTATGTCGGTTAATCTTAATAAAGAAAACTTTAGTAAAGATAAAAAAACTAATGAAAAACAAAATAATATAATAGATTTTCCCTTGAAAAATAATATAGATAATAGGGCAAATCTTAAAGAAACAAACTTAGTTTTAACTACAAAAGATAATATAATAAAAAATATTGATTTTTATAAATCGAATGAAAATAGTATATTGTCAAAATTTAAAAATAATATAATAAATAGGTTTTATTCTGTAAATGAAAATGAAGTTAAACTAAATTCTAATGATAATAATAGCAATAATATAAATTTGAATAATTCTAGCAATGGTAAAGATAAATTGCCACCTAAACCTATAGCAATTACAATTTTAGGGATTATTTTAGTATGTATTGTTATATGGGCTTTAACTCATAAAAATGCTAAAGAAATTTATGTTGGAGATAAAATGGTAGGTATAATAAAAACTAATGAAAAATTAAAATCTGCCAAAGACCTTGAGAATTTAGCATTAGATGAGTTATCTAAAGAGGCTGGGGCTAATGTTGAAGTAAATGAAGAAGTTATATTTAAGCCAGTTAGAGCATCTAAAGAAGAGATTATGTCTGTAACAGATGCCACTAAAGAAGTAGCTAAAGCATTTACATTTAAAGTAGAGGCATCTGTTATAACAGTTGAAGGTGAGCCGATAGCTGTTGTTAAAAATAAAGAAGAGGCTAACCAAATTTTAAATAGTATAAAAAATAAGTATATAAATAAAGATGTTAAACAAGTATCTGAGCCAACTTTTGTAGAAGATGTTAAGATAGAAAACAAATATGTAGCTGAACAAGATGTTATGTCAAATGAAGAAGTTTTATCTATACTTACATCTAATGTAGACCAAGGCAAAGAGTATGAAATTAAAAAAGGAGATACACTTTTTGAAATAGCTATAAATAATGACATAACTTTAAAAAAGCTTTTAAGTGTTAATCCTAATATTACAGAAACGACACCTCTTAAGATAGGTAGTAAAATAAATCTTGTTGTTCCAGTTCCATTATTATCTGTTGCTACTTATGAAGAAGCGGTTTATACTGAAACTATACCTAAAAAAGTTGAAACAGTAAAAAATGATAAAGAATATAAAACTTATAAAAAAGTTTTAAAAGCTGGTAAAGATGGTAGCAAGCAAGTTACTGCAAAGGTAACAAAAATTAATGGTATTGAAGAAAAAAGAGAAGTTGTATCCGAAAAAGTTTTGGTAGAACCTACGGTAGAAAAAATTGAAGTAGGTACATTAAATACACCACCTAAAAAATCTATTGGTAGTTTTGTATATCCAGTTAGAGGAAGATTTTCATCTGGATTTGGATATAGATGGGGGGCTATGCATAATGGTATAGACTTAGCTTGCCCAGCAGGTACGCCTATTAAGGCTTCTGATGGTGGCATAGTTGTATTTTCAGGTTGGAACAACGGTGGATATGGTTATATGGTAAAAATAAATCACGGCAATGGATATCAAACAGTATATGCACATAATAGTAAAAATGCAGTATCTGTTGGACAAAAAGTTGCACAAGGTGAAGTTATAGGTTATGTTGGTAGCACGGGTAATAGCACTGGTAACCACGTACATTTTGAAGTATTAAAAAATGGTGTTGCTCAAAATCCATTAAACTATTTAAAATAAGTTTTTTAATACTTTGTATTTAAATAAAAGCTATGGAAAATTTTCCATAGCTTTTATTATATTCAATATTTATTAATCAAAATGCTTTTTTACTTTTTCAAAAAAGTTTTCTTTTTTTATAGTTGGGATAGTTCCATCTTCAGAGGCAAACTGCATAAGAAGTTCTTTTTGTTTGTCATTAACTTTTGTAGGAACTATTACTTTAAATTTTATAATTTGGTCACCTCTTAGCTTAGGGTTACGCACATTAAATACACCTTTGTTTTTAAGCATAACAGTTGTTTCTGGTTGTGTACCTGCTTTTACTGTATATAGTTCTTCACCATCTATTGTAGGAACTTTTATTTCATCACCAAGTGTAGCTTGAACAATAGATATAGGTACTTCTACATATATATCATTATTTTGTCTTACAAATGTTTTATGAGGTCTTACGCTAATAGCAATAAGTAAATCTCCATTAGGTCCGCCTTTTTCTCCTGGAGCTCCCATACCTGCTTTTCTAATACTTTGTCCTTCATTTATACCTTTTGGTATATCTACAGTTATAGTTTTTGTTTTTCTAACTTTACCTTTACCATTACATACAGAGCAAGGTTCTTTTACAATTTTACCTTCTCCATGACAAGTACGACATTCTATAACAGTTGTCATAGAACCAAGCATTGTTTGTTGAATAACTCTTTCTTGGCCACTTCCACCACAAGTTGGACAAGTTTGAGGGTGTGTACCCGGTTTAGCACCAGTACCATTACAGTTGTCACATTTATCATCAGCTTGAAAAGATATTTCTTTGCTACATCCAAAAACTGCCTCTTCAAAATTTATTGTTAAATTATACTGTAAATCAGCTCCTCTTGAAGGACCTCTTCTTCTTCTTGATGAACCTCCACCAAATATGTCTGAAAATCCACTGCCGCCAAAGAAACTTTCAAAAATATCTCCCATATCCATACCAGAGAAGTTGCCACTGCCAGAAAATCCTCCGCTACCATCAAAAGCTGAATGTCCAAATTGGTCATATGTTTGTCTTTTCTTTTCATCACTAAGGACTTCATATGCTTCTGTTGCTTCTTTAAATTTAGCTTCAGCTTCTTGGTTGTTAGGGTTAGCATCTGGATGATATTTTTTAGCTAACTTTCTATATGCTTTTTTTATATCAGAATCTGTTGCTCCTTTACTTACGCCTAACACTTCATAATAATCTCTTTTTCCCAAAATTTTCACCTACCAATTAAATTTTAATGACTATTTATGAAAAATATAGTAAAATATAATAGAAAATAATAAATTTAGGAGATTGTTTATGAAAAAACTTTCAAATTATATTTTAACTATATTTACGAGTATTTTATTTATTTATATTTTTATTTTTACTGCAATTATATTTTTATTATCAAATAAATATTTTTATTATTTACATATTAAATACTTAAAATTAGTAGAAAAAACAGGCTATTCATTAGAAGAAATAAAGTTAAACTATAATGCTATGTTAGAATTTTTATTTCCTTTTTCTAATAAAGAGTTTCATCTTCCAACTTTAGCTTATTCTACACAAGGCAAAATACATTTTGAAGAAGTTAAAAATATATTTAATGCTATGTCTTTAATATGTATAATTATTTTAATAATATTAGCTATAATAATTTACTTTTATTATAAGAAAAAAGATAGTATATTTTTAAAAAAATGTTCTATAAACTGTGTTATTATACCTGCTTTATTAGCTATAATATGCTATATTAATTTTGATAAATATTTTGAAATATTTCATAAAATATTTTTTAATAATGATTATTGGATATTTGACACAAAAAAAGATCCTATTATAAATATACTACCACAAGAATTTTTTAAAAATTGCAGTATAGTTATTTTTATCTTTGTATTATTAGGTTCATTATTTTTATATATAATATATAAGTTTATAAACCGTAAACGTTAAAATAGTGATTTGCCCTCTAACCATAGGCTAGAGGGTATTTCACTATTTTTAATTAACCATCTATAATATCATCATTATTTGTAGCACCTTGGTTACCCATATCTCCCATATTCATATTAGGATTGCCACCGGCTTCTTGATAAAGTTTTGTTGAAAAGTCATTTATAAATTTTGTAAAGCTTTCTGTTGCATTTTTTAATGTTTGAGTATCTGTTTCGCTCATAGTTTCTGCAACCATTGGGCTAGATACTGCTTTTAAGTTATCTATTTCTTTTTGAAGTTCAGCTTTGTTTTCTTCAGATACTTTGTCGCCTATATCTTGTAAAACTTTTTCCCCTTGGAAAATTAAACTTTCAGCTTCATTTTTAACATCAACTGCTTCTTTTCTTTTAGCATCTGCTTCTGCATATTGTTCTGCTTCTTTCATAGCTCTTTCTACTTCTTCATCACTTAAATTTGTGCTAGAAGTAATAGTTATGTTTTGTTCTTTACCAGTGCCTAAATCTTTAGCAGAAACAGTAGTAATACCATTTGCATCTATATCAAATGTAACTTCAATTTTTGGTATACCACGTGGAGCAGGAGCAATACCATCTAATTTAAATTGACCAAGCTCTTTATTATCTCTAGCCATAGGTCTTTCACCTTGTACTATACGAATATCAACAGCAGTTTGATTATCAGCATAAGTTGTAAATGTTTCTTTTTTATTAGTAGGAATAGTAGTATTTCTTGGTATTAATACAGTAGAAACACCACCTGCTGTTTCTATACCTAAAGATAAAGGAGTAACATCTAAAAGTAATATACCGCCAGCGCCTTCATCTCCTGCAAGTTTACCACCTTGTATAGATGCACCAAGAGCAACACATTCATCAGGGTTTATACCTTTAAAAGGTTCTTTTCCAGTAATTTTTTTAACTTCTTCTTGTACAGCAGGTATTCTTGTAGACCCACCAACTAATAATACTTTATCTAAATCACTAGCTTCTAAATCGGCATCTTTTAAAGCATTTCTAACGGGTTCTAATGTAGCTAAAACTAAATCGTGAGTAAGTTCTTCAAATTTAGCTCTAGTTAAAGTTAAATCAATATGTTTAGGTCCATCTTGATTCATAGTAATATATGGTAAGTTAATGTTTGTTGTAGTAGCAGATGATAATTCCTTTTTAGCTTTTTCTGCGGCTTCTTTAAGTCTTTGCATAGCCATTTTATCTTGTCTTAAGTCCATACCTTCAGCTTTTTTAAATTCTTCTGCAAGATAGCTTATAATTTTTTCATCAAAGTCATCTCCACCTAAGTGATTGTTACCACTTGTAGCTAAAACTTCAATAACACCATCACCAATTTCAATAATAGATACGTCAAAAGTACCACCACCTAAGTCATATACCATTATTTTTTGTTCCTTTTCATTATCAAGACCATAAGCTAATGCAGCAGCTGTTGGTTCATTAATAATACGTTTTACATCAAGACCAGCAATTTTACCAGCATCTTTTGTAGCTTGTCTTTGACTATCTGTAAAGTAAGCAGGAACTGTAATAACCGCTTCTGTAACAGTTTCTCCAAGATAGCTTTCAGCATCTTTTTTTAGTTTTTGTAAAATCATTGCAGAAATTTCTTGAGGAGAGAATTTTTTACCATCATTTTCAAATTTATAGTCAGTACCCATATGTCTTTTAATAGAAATAACTGTACCATCTACATTTGTTACAGCTTGACGTTTAGCAGTTTCTCCTACTAATCTTTCGCCAGTTTTTGTAAAACCTACAATAGAAGGAGTAGTTCTAGCACCTTCGCTATTAGCTATAACAACAGGTTGACCACCTTCCATAACAGCAACACAAGAGTTAGTTGTACCTAAATCTATACCAATAATTTTTCCCATTTTTATTTCCTCCTTAAAAATATATCTATATATTTAATTAATTTGCAACTTTAACCATACTAGGACGTATAACTTTATCTTTATATTTATATCCTTTTTGCATAACTTCGGCTACAACATTTTCGCCTAATGTATCATCTTCTATATGAAGCACGGCATTGTGTATGTTAGGGTCAAAGCTTTCGCCAACACCGGCAACTTCTTCTATACCCATATTTTTAAATGTTTCAACCATTTGGTTAAATATCATATCTATACCTTTAAACATAGCACTTTCTTTATCTTCATCTGTAGTAGATAAAATTGCTCTTTCAAAGTTATCTAATATAGGTAGTAATTTTTCAATAGCATCTCTTGTACCATTTTCATACATAGAGGCTTTTTCTAAATTTGTTCTCTTTCTAAAATTATCAAATTCTGCCATACTTCTTTGGAGCTTATCTAAATATTCTTTAGAAGATGCTTCTGCTTTTTCAAGTCTATCTTTTAAGTCATTTTGGCTTAATTCTTCAACAATTTCTTCAGTTATTTGTTCTTGTGTATCTTCATCTTGTTGCTTAGTTATTTCGTTTTGTTCAATGTCTTTTTCCATTACATTTTCCTTTCTCCTCAATCAGATGATAAGGTTTTTAAAACATTATTTATATTTTTAACAATTTCATCTAAAAGACTAATAGTTTTTGCATAGTCCATACGAGTTGGAGCTATAATGCCTATTGTTCCAGTAGCACCAGCTATTTTATATTCTGTTTTTACAATGCTACAATCTTTAAATTCTTCAACAGAGTTTTCTCCGCCTATTAGTATTTGGATAGAATTGTTATTTTCATTATTGCCACTTAATATATTTATAAGCATATCCTTTTCTTCTAAAGATTGAAAAATTGGTTTAGCTTTTTCTATATTACTAAATTCTTTAAAATCTAATATATTGTTTATACCACTTGTATAAAACTTAATTTTTTCTTCGTTATCGTCTTTAAATATTTGTTCAAAAACTTTAACTATTATTTGTTCTCCTTCAGATATAATATTTTGTTTATCTTTATTAATTTGATTTTTAATTTCATCTAAGGAAAATTCGTTAATTATGTTGTTTATAGTAGAAGCTATACTTAATAAATCTTGTACAAAAAATTCTTTATCTACAGGTATTATATAATTTTTTACATTTTTATTTTTTGTAATAACAATAGCAATAATAGAACTTTCGTCTAAAGGAACAAGTTGAATATGTTTAATTTCTTCTTGTTCAACTTTTGGCTTACTAATAACTGTTGCATAATTTGTAAGAGTAGATAAAGCTCTAGCAGTTTGTTCCATAAGATAATCCATATGATTTATATTGTTTACAACAATATCTTTTAAAAAGTCTACTTCTTCTTTACTAAGGTCTCTATGTTCCATAAGAGTATCTACATATAACCTATATCCTTTGTCAGAAGGTATACGTCCAGAAGAAGCATGTGGCTGTATCACAAGTCCTAAATCTTCTAAGTCGCTTAGCTCATTTCTTATAGTAGCACTGCTAATACCTAAATCGTATTTTTTGGCAATTGTACGAGATCCAATAGGTTCTCCGGTTTCTATATAATCTGTAATAAGAGCTTCTAATATTTTAATTTTTCTATCATTTAATCTCAAAAAAACCACTTCCTTAGGAACAAAAAACATTTAATTGTTAGCACTAAACATTTACGAGTGCTATCAACTTAACATAACCTTATCACTATTTTTAAAAATTGTCAAGTATTTTTTTATAATTTTTTTAAATATTTTTTATATTATTAGACATTAAAAGCAAAAATAATACAAAAAATGTATAGTCTTAATACTAATAATAAAATATTATATATATTATATCCTTATAATAACTATAAAATGCAAAAAATATAAAAATTAATTAAAATACTATTATAAATTTTAAAAATTTAGACTAAGTTAAAGGCTATCAATTTTTGATAGCCTAAATAAGTATTAATTTATATTATTTTTTATTAATCTTTAGATACTAAACTAAATAAATCTGACAATGAACCACTATGACTTGGACCAATAACTTTATTATCTGGTGATGCACTAGGTTTTTCGTTTATTATATTATTAGGTTTTGGTTCAGCTTTTTTATCCACTTGTTTTTTAGAACTATTAGTAGACATTATATTTTTATTAATTTCAGTAAAATTATATTCTCGAGGTTCGGATGAATGTATAAACCCCAAAGAATCTTTATAATATAACTTTAATGTATATATGCCTTCATATTTTTGAGTTATAGACTTTATTGTACCATCTTTTTGTTTTATACTATAACTTCCAAAAGTAACATTTAAAGGCTCTTTTGATGTTATAGTTTTTAGAGGGTATACTACAAAAGGGTTATCATCTGGATATATAACTAAAGTATATTCAAAAGTTTCATTTTTATTTGGATTATCCCAAGTTATGTTATATGTTGGTTCATTATTAAGACCTATATATCCAGTAATATCATTTAATTTTGGTTTATTTGGTATTTTAGGTTGGGACACAGTAAACCCACCTATAGATATTAAATAATTGTATAATCCAGCAACATCTGCAGCTAAAGGCAAATATGGATTTAATTGAGGCTTTAGATTAAAACTATGTATATTATCATAATTTTTTTCATTATTTTTTAATATTTCATCTACAGATTTAAAATCATAAGATTTTCTTGCAGTAGATGACCCTAAAAGTTGAACATAATCATCTGCCATTATTTCCATAATGTCCCAATGATATAAATAATCTTTTTTATTTACATCATATATAACAGGGTTACCTTCTAATTTTCTAATGTTTACATAGTTTGAATCTTTTAAATTATGATAATATATATTTTCAGTTTTCATTAAATTATAAGTCATATAATGATGACCATACTCGTGAGATAGTATATAGGCTATTTTAGGAATGGTATTTAGTCTATCTCCATTATAGATATTAATATAGGCATTATTGCCTAATATATATTCATTGTCTTCTAGATATATATTATCATAATAAAATCCATTTACCCCTTCTGGAGAGTTGGGGTATATATATATATCGCTTAAATTGTCAAATTCTTCTCCGTGGAAATTATTTAAAAGCTCTGCATATAAATCTTTTAACATATTTTTGGTCCAACTTTTACTATAACTAGTTATTGTAAGGTTATTAACTGTATATGTAGAATAAATTTTAAGATTATCTGCCAAAGTAGAGCATTTAAATAAAAAAATAACAAAAATTAAGCTTATTAGATTTATTTTGAAAATTTTCATAAAAATATCACCTTTAATTTTTTTATTAATAAATATTATACATTAAATTTATTTAAAAATAATTACAATAAAATTAAAAAAATATTACAAAAATTTTTAAAGCATAGTAAATTACTATAAATATGTATAGTTTAATAAATGGATAAATAAATTTTTTACTTATAAACAAAACTTTTTTAAAAAATTTACGTTTTTTATATTGTAATTAAAAATATTGGGAGGTATTAATATGAAAAAATTTATTAGTGGTTTATTAATTGGAGGTATTATAACAACTTCTGTTACAGCTTTTGCTGCTAATATGGTAAATATGCAAGCAGTTTATTCTATAAAAAGCCTTATTGTAAATGGTGTTGATACAGGAAAAGGAAACACTGCATTTGTAAGTAATGGTACAACATATGTTCCGTTAAGAACTGTAAGTGATGCATTAGGACACAAAATTTCTTGGGATTCTAATACAAAAACTATTTATATAAATACAAATGATAATGTAAATAATAGCGGTGAACCTACAGATTTACCACCAGTAAATAATAATTCTACACCAAATAAACAAGGGGCAACATCTTCTTCTAACAATAGTTGGAAAGGTAAAAAATTAATTAGTATAGAAACAGCTAAAAATGCAGCTATTAAAGCTGTTGGTGGTGGAAATGTTATTTCTCAAGAATCAGATATTAATGACAATGATGATTTACCAACATATGATTTTAAAATATCTAAAAATAATAAAATTTATGAAGTAGAAGTTAATGCTTTAACTGGACAAGTTAAAGATTTTGATATAGATTAATATTATTAAAATTTTAAATAAGATTAATTTATATAAGGATATAGTATAGCTATATCCTTATTTTTTTATTATTACAATTAAGGTATGACTTAATTTTGATAAATTTTAGGAATACCTGTTTTTGAATACGGAAGTATTCAAAAAATTGATTATTAATTATAATAATAATTTTTAAACTAAATTTATAAATTATTTTGTTTTAAAATATTAAAAAAAATCAATTTATATAAAATAATGTCAAAACAATGTTGACTTTTTTAGTTGGGTATGATAATATATTTATAAAGATTGAAATAAATAATTGTTATTATATATTTTAAGGAGGATTTTTTATGTTAGATTCAAAAACTATTGAAATTATTAAAAGTACAGTTCCTGTTTTACAAGAAAGAGGAGTAGAAATTACAAAATATTTTTACAAAACAATGTTTGAAAACAATCCAGAAGTTAAACCTATGTTTGATATGGATAAGCAAAAATCAGGAGAACAACCAGTAGCACTTGCTAATGCTATTTTAGCGGCAGCTAAAAATATTGATAATTTAGAAGCTATTATGCCAGCGGTAAAATCTATTGGAGAAAGACACGTAGAAGTTGGTGTTTTAGCAGAACATTATCCAATAGTTGGTAAAAATTTACTTATAGCTATAAAGGATATGCTAGGAGATGCTGCAACAGACGAAGTTATGGAAGCTTGGGAAAAAACATATAATGTTTTAGCTGATGTATTTATAAATGTAGAAAAAGATATGTATGATTCTAAAAAATAATATTTAAAAATTTTAATATATATAGTTAGGTTGTAGACACAAAGTCTACAACCTTTTGTCATATTAACAAAGCTATCACAATTAGTATATAAAAATTTAGATAGACTTAAATTGTAGACAAGATATTTGGGATTAATTTTTTTATTTTTATGCTTTGCATAAAATTTCTAATCACAAGACGGGGCTTTGCCTTGGATTGTGTAAAAAGCTAGATTTTTAGGGGCTTTAGCCCTTGTGCCAAGAAATCAGCTTTTTTCATACAGTAGCTCAAAAGTCTATCTATTAAAATTTAGATAGACTTTTATATAAACTTATCTTACTACAATATAACTTTTAATATTGTTATAAACATTTGAAGCATTATTAGCTTTAAAAAATTCTTCTAACTCTTGTAAAGAACCAAAATTATCATCTTCTCTATATTTAATAATTTTATCTATTAAAGTATCTGAAATACCGTTGTTTAACGAACGAAGTTCTAGCTTAGATGCTGTATTTATATTTGTATATAGGCTAATTTTATTATTAATATGCGACACATTAAAAGGTAATTGACCTGAATGTCTTATAGGTCTTTTTTGTATTATGTTGTAGGCCTCTGTTGAATTTATACCTTGAGCATACATTTGTTCTTTTGTAGCAGTATTAATGTTTACATATTCATCTTTATTTTTATCAACGCAAAGGGCATCTTTAAATTTGTCATAATCTGTTGAACCTATTATATCTTTTACTTCAGATTTTTGGTAAAACTTTTTATTTTTGATTTTTTCCGCATTTGTTTTACTAAATACAGAGTTTAATTCGTGTATATTTTCTGTATTTAAGTTGGTAAATACATTAAGGTTGTCTTGTAAATAATGTATATCTTGTTCAGTAATATTATTTGTGCCAAGCTTAGAAATTTCCATTAAAGTTTTGTATGTATATCCATTTTTTCTATAATTTATAATATCATCTGCTAAATAATAAGAAACATCAGCATTTGTAAGATAATATTTACTAGATAAGGATATATTAGCTCTAGCATAACTTTTGCTTACATCAATGTTAGATACATCTTTAGTAGATATATAATCAGATATTTTGTTATATGTATCTTTTGATATAACACTAGATAAATCACTAACGGAAGTAAATTCTTTTTTATCACGTTTATTCATTATTTTTTGAATATTGTCATCAGATAATTCATTTAATGTTTTTAATTCAAATTCATTAGCTTTATTAATATTTGTACAAACTGTTAAAGCGTGTTTATTTTGGTCATATATTTTTTTAGTAAAGCCTTTAACAAATTTTATTTCTTGTATGTTAGAAAAAGGATTTTTCTCTCTATATTTTATAATTTCTCTAGAAAGGTCGCTAGATATACCTTTTAAAAGTTTTTCTAACTGAGATTTTGTAGCAGTGTTAATGTTTACTTTATCATTAGTTTGTATAATATTACTACTACTAGAGCCAGTAATACTAGAGTAATTGTTGTTTTCAAATCTCCACATACCAAGTGAATTTTGTTTTGCACTATCTTGAGAAGCTAAAAGATTGTTGTATGAATTAGTTTTTCCTTGAGAAGTGTCTATTACAGCATATCCATTTTGTATAAGTTCGTTATTTATATTTCTACCGTTACAATATACTATCATATAGTTAAATTTACTACCGTCATAAGAATAACCATCTTTTGTAAGGGTAACATTTTGACCTAACAAAGAGCTTGTTAAATATTCATAACTTGTATCAAAGCCTTTTGTATTTACTCCTTTTAATTTAACATAAGCTGTATCATTGTTTGGCAGTTTAACTTGTATTGTATCTCCATCTAAAACTTGTAAAACAGTAGCAGAAATATTGTTTTCAGTTATTTCGTTAATTTCTTTAGCATATGTAGGTATATTAAAACAAAATATCATACTAAAGATTAAAATACTTAAAATTGTATTTTTTAAAAATTTCATAATATCACCTATATTTTAATAAAATTTTTTTATTAGTGTAAAATATAGAAAATATGTAATTTTACACGTAATTAATTATATTATATCAAAAAAAATATATTTTTTCTATAAAAAATTTAAAATACATTACATTTATATTAAAATTTTTAAAAAAGTTTGAATTATAAAATATGATATTATATAATTTATATAATAATTAATATATAGGTGAGAAATATGAGAAAGCATAAAAGAGGCAAAAAATATTATAAATATAGAAATTATATAATTATTTTTATTTTAGTTGTTATAAGTTTTATAGGCATCTTATATACGTTTAAATATTTTAATAAAAGTAAAGATTATGTTTTAAAAATTAATAGAGAATACATATCAAAAGAAGAATTTTTATTATATTTAGATGAACAAGAAAAGATTTTTGAAGAAATAGGTGGTGTAGATATATGGGAAACAGATTTTGATGGGATACCTGCTAAAGAGGTAGCTAAAAATAATACAATAGATTATATAATATTTTTAAAATCTGTAGTTTATCAAGCTAATAATTTAGGTATATTTTTAACAGAAGAAGAAAAACAAAATTGTGATAAAGAAGCTATATTAGTAAAAAAAGATATAGAAAGCCGTAAACCTAATGTTATTATACCATTAGATATATGCAAAAAATTTAAAAGAGAAATGTTAATAGAACAAAAAGTATATGAATATATAACAGATAGTTTTGTTGTAGATGAAAAGGACTTTCAAAAATATTTTAATAACTATATGGAAAAAAATATTAATATTATTAATAAAATAAACTTAGATTATATTTTTATAAAAAATAATGATACTTTTGATGCTAAAAAAGAAGCAGAAAATATAGCTAAAAGTATTAATTTTAATACAAATTTTAAAGATATAAAAGAAAAACCTTTTATTGAGGTTTATCAAAATATAACTTTAGAAAGAAATATGTTTAATAAAAATATAGAAGATAAAATTTATAAATTAAGTGAAAAAAGTATAAGTAGTGTAATAGAAGATAGAGATGGATTTTATATATTTAAAATAAATAAAATAATAAAGCCTAATGTAAATGAAATAGAAGAAATTATTAGAGAAGATTATATTTTAGATAAAAAAAGTGAAATATATAGTCTTCAAACCAAAAATTGGGTTAGTAATATAAAAGTACAAAAAAATAGTGAAATTTTGTCGAATATATGATATAATTATTAAAAATTTGGAGGTGATGTTTTGGATAATAGTGAAGAATATATAATAGAAATAAAAAATCTTTCTAAAATTTATACTATGGGTAATGAAAAAATAGTTGCTTTAGACAATATTAGTATAAATTTTAAGAAAGGTAAAATATATTGTCTTTTAGGCACATCTGGGTCTGGTAAATCTACATTGTTAAATATGATAGCAGGGTTAGAAAGATGTACAAAAGGAAATATAATATTTAAAGGTAAAAATATTGAAAAAATGAATGAAGAAGGGCTTGCTATATTTAGGCAAAAATACCTTGGGTTTGTTTTTCAAGCATATAACCTTTTACCAACATTAACAGCGCTTGAAAATGTTACATTACCTCTTGTTTTTATGGGTATAAACAAAAAAACTAGAGAAAAAAGAGCAAAAGAAATGCTAAAAGCAGTAGGGCTTGAAAGCAGGCTAAAGCATAAGCCTTCAGAAATGAGTGGAGGACAACAACAAAGAGTTAGTATAGCTAGAGCATTTGTAAATAATCCAGAAATAATATTTGCAGATGAACCAACAGGTAATTTAGATACAAAAACAACATATGAAATGATGAACCTTATAACAAGTAAATCAAGAGAACATAATCAAACTCTTATAATTGTTACACATGATTTAGAAATAGCAGAATATGCTGATGAAATAGTATATTTAAAAGATGGGCATATAATTAAAATAGAGACTAATGAAAACCCTAAAAAAGAAGTTATATATAACCAAAATGAATAGTATAAAGGAGACATAATATGAAATTTTTAAAAATATTTTTATTAGCTATTATTTTTATAAATAGCAGTTTTTCACTAGCTTTTGCAAGTGAATCATCAGATCAAGCTTCTAATAGTAAACCAACATTAAAAATGGGTGGTAATAATGCATATAGTATAGAAGTAGGAAAAGATACACAGGTTACTATACCAATAGTAAATACATCGGCAGATATAGCTTATGATGTATTTATAAAGGCAAAACCTGGAGAAAATTCTCCAGTTACAGTAAATTTTTTAAATAGCTCAGATAGAACAGATAAAATATTAAGAGGTGGTAGCCACAATGTATCTTTATCTATAAATGTAGAAAGAAATGCAACAACAGGAAAATACCCAATAACACTAGAATATAACTTTACAAGTATAGATAAACAAACATTTACAGGAAGTGATACTTTTTATATAAAGGTAGACAATGGTAGTGTAGTACCAACGGTAGCTTTAAGTAACTTAAAAGTGTCTAAAGATAGCGTATTAGTAGGTGAATCTTTTGACATTACAGCTAGCTTAGAAAATGTATCAGGATTAGAGGCAAATAGTGTAAATGTAGAGATTGTAGGGTTAGAAGAAAATAATATGTCTATTACTGGCGGTACAAGCAATGTATTTTTATCTAAAATGGCACCTAATACAAAACAACCAATATCTTTTAAATTATCAACAACAAATCTTACAAAAGAAGGTGCTAATAAGATAACAATAAAAACTACATATAGTGATGTTACAGGTAAAGAATATACAAAAGACTATTTTGTGTATGTAACAGTTTCTAAAACAGACAGTATAAAAGGTAACCCAGAGTTAAAAATAACAAGTCTTATAGCACCAACAGGAACATTTAATGTATCTCAAAGTGGTACATTTAAATTAAAAATAAAAAATGTATCTAACGTTGTGGCAAAAAATATAAAAGTTTCTACTAAATTGCCAGAAAATATTGTGCCAACATCTACTAATACATTATTTATAAGTGAAATTTTACCAAACCAAGAAAAAGAGTTATCTTTTAGCGTTGCACCAACAGCAAGTGCGGTTACTCAAACATATTCTATTGGATTTTTAGTAGAGTATAGTGGGAATAAAACACCATCTATCGAGCCTAATTCAACGCCAAATAATATTGTTATAGAGCAATATGCAGGGCTTAATGTAAATAACCCAACACCGAAAAAAGAAGGAGAAACTGCGAAAACATCTGTACCTAAAATAATTATTAGTAGATACGAATCAACTCCTACTATTGTTGAGGCAGGTAAGAGTTTTAAGTTGTCTATGAATTTTAAAAATACACATCAATCTAAAGTAGTAAAAAATATAAAAATATATTTATCAGTAGATGATAAAACAGAAGAAAAAGGAAATGTATTTGCACCAGATAATTCTAGCACTACATATTTTATAGATAGCATAGCTCCAAAACAAGAGGTAACACATACTTTTAATCTATTTGCAGTTCCAGATGCAAAGCCAAGGTCTTATACAATAAATGTAAATTTTGAATATGAAGATGAACAAGCTAATGAATATAAATCTACAGAATTTGTAGGTGTAAATGTTAAGCAACAGGCAAATCTTGAGCTTAGTGAAATAACAAAGCCAGAGGGAGGAAGTGTTTCTACTCCTATGAACATAAGTTTTCAGCTTTATAACACAGGTAAGGTAACTTTATCTAATCTTATGATAAGGCTAGAAGGTGAAGGGATAGATACATCTAGTGCGACTAATTTTATAGGAAACTTTGAACCAGGTGCAACAGAATATTATGACGGTAATTTTATACCTATGGAAGTAGGAGATAAAAACTTAAAGCTTATTATTACATATAATGATACAGATGGAAAAGAAGTAAAAAAAGTAGAAGAATTTAAAATAAATGTGGAAGAAATGCCTGTAGAAGAAAACATTGATATAGAAAATAACATAGAAGAAACAAATAAAAAATTTCCAGTAAAAATTATTGCTATAATATGTGCGATAGCTGTCGTTGTTGGTATTGGTATTTTTATATTTATAAAAAAATCCAAAGCCAAAAAGGAGTTGGATTTTAATGACTAGTATTGATATAATAAAAATGGCATTAAAAAACTTAGCAAAAAGAAAATTAAGAACGAGCCTTACTATATTAAGTGTTGTTATAGGAGCTAGTTCTATTATAATAATGGTATCTTTAGGGATTGCTTTAGATGAAAGCTTTGATAAGCAAATACAACAAATGGGCAATATAACTAATATAGAGGTAAATGCTAATTATAATGGAAAAACAGGTATAACAACAGATAATATAAATCAATTTAAACAATTAGAAGGTGTTCAAGCCGTAACACCTATATTAAGAACAGAATTAAGAATTTTATTAAATGGAGATAAATATGTAGGATCTTTTAGTGCACTAGGTATAGACCCTTCTACTGCCGATCTATTAGGATATACAGCAATAGAAGGAAGAGGATTAAATGAAGAAGACAGTGGAACATATAATGTTTTAGTAAATCCACTTATAGAATATGGATTTAGCAAAAAGGGCAAAGGTGAGCCTTATCCTAAATGGATACCTGATGAAGATGAAATAACACCCGATATGGAAAAAAGAGAACTTTTAAACCAAAAAATAACTATTACAACAGATAAAAATTATGGTAATAGTAGAAAATATTTAGAAAATGGTTCGGATATAAGAAATAATTTAAAGCATAAAACATATAAAGCAAATATTGTAGGTATTGCTAATAAACCAGAAATGTATGGAGAAAACTATGTTATAGTACCCCTTGATACACTTGAAAAAATAAAAAAACAAATAGATAAAACATATTCAGGCTCTTCATCGACAAATAATACAAAAGCAGGGTATGAAAGAGTTATTATAAAATGTAAAGATATAGAAGTAGTGCAAGAAGTAATGAATCAAGTAAAGGATATAGGAGAATTTAACGTATATTCTCCTATAGAATATATTACATCTGCCAAAAAAACTAATGCAAACATACAAGTATTGTTAGGGGCAATAGGTGGTATATCACTTTTTATTGCAGCAATAGGTATAACTAATACTATGGTTATGGCAATATATGAAAGAACAAGAGAAATAGGTATAATGAAAGTAATAGGGGCTAGAGTATCAGACATAAAAAAACTATTTCTTTTAGAGGCAATATTAATAGGCTTTTTAGGTGGAGGTATAGGAGTTTTATTTAGTCATTTGCTTTCATTTACAATAAATAAAGCAGGACCTTTTATAGTTAGTAAGATAGGTATAATTAGTATAGCCACATCTGGAGATGAAGTAGCTAAAATATCATCTATACCTTTTTGGCTTAGCATATCGTCTTTAATATTTGCAAGCTTTATAGGGCTTATATCTGGTTACTTTCCTGCAAAAAGAGCAGTTAAGATAGAGGCTTTAAAAGCTATAAAATCTGAGTAAAAGATTAATAATAAATTATAATTAATAAAAAGGTTAATTTTAAGCATATTTAATACTTAAAATTAACCTTTTTATATTATTTCCAACATTCTGTATTATCTAAGCCAATATCTTTAGCTTTAAACACAGGGTTTTTGCCTTGTTTTTTCTGATTAGTATAATCTTAAGACATTTTATAGATATACCGCTTAAAAGAAGAATAGCTATTATATTTACTATTGCCATACAACCCATAAGTAAATCGGCTAAATTCCACGCAGTATCTAAGCTCATTTGTGTACCTAAAAAAATCATTATTAAGCAAGTAAACCTAAATATATTTAATACAGTTTTGTTATTTTTAATAAATTTAATGTTAGCTTCGGCATAATAATAGTTACCAACTAATGAGCTAAAGGCAAATAAGAATATAGCTACAGATATAAAATGTATACCAAATTCACCAAAATTTGCACTTACAGCATTTTGAACAAGTTGTATTCCTCTTCCTTCAGTAACACCAGAGCATAATAAAATCATAGCAGTAGTTGAACAAATAAATATTGTATCTATAAAAACAGAGAACATTTGTACAAGACCTTGTTTTACTGGGTGAGATACATCTGCCGTAGCAGCAGCATTAGGGGCAGAGCCCATACCAGCTTCGTTTGAAAAGAGACCTCTTTTTATACCTTGCATAACACAAGAGCTTGTAAATGCACCAATGCCACCACCAAAAATAGCTTTAAAGTTAAATGCTTCTGAAAAAATATTTTTAAAAACATCTGGTAAAATATTAATATTTTTTATTGTTATAAATAGACCTAATCCTATGTATATTAAAGCCATAATAGGTACTATACCAGAAGTTATAATACCAATTCTTTTAACACCACCATATATAGTTACACCAGTTAATATAGCTAAAATAAGCCCAAGAACAACGGGAATTATACTATTAGAATAATTAGGGAAATAGTATTTTAAAGAATCTCCTATGTTGAAAGCTTGTAAAGCATTAAAGCCGTAAGCAAAACAAGCTATTAAAAATATACTAAAAAGAATACCAAGTGGTCTGCTTTTTAAAGCATTTTGAATATAATATGCTGGACCACCTCTAAAACCTTCACCATCTTTAATTTTATATATTTGTGCTAGTGTGCTTTCTACAAAGGCAGATGCACTACCAATTATTGCAAGGACCCACATCCAAAACACTGCTCCAGCTCCACCAGTTCCTATTGCAAGAGCTACACCAACAATGTTACCAGTACCAACACGTGATGCGGTAGAAATCATTAAGGCTTGAAAAGAAGATATGCCAGAATCAGACTTTTTTTCTGTAATAACTTTTAAAGCCTCTGGTAACATTCTTATTTGTACAAATTTTGTTTTAAAGCTAAAGTATAATCCGGTAATAATAAGAAGAGCTACTAATATCCAAGTATATAAAAAGTTACTCATACTGCCTAATATATTAGCAAAGCTTTCTGTAAAACTAGCCATTTTATCATCTCCTTTTTTTAATTGTAATAGACACATTATACCATAAAATGAATAGTATTGCACTTATATATAATAAAAAAACAATATTTTGTTTATTTGTTATATTTTAATATGCAAATATTGTGATTTTTAATACATTATAATATATATTTATAAAGTTATTTTTATAAATATATATTATTTTGTTAATATAAATAGTTTTATAGCTTAGCTTAAATGTATTATAAAAGTAAAAATGTTGCTAACATATATATAATATTTTAGCAACATTTTTATGCTATTTTTTCAAAGTATTAATTTGTTCTTTAACTTTTTCTAACATATCTTTATACTTTGACATTTTTTCTTTTTCTTCTTCAATAACTTTTTGTGGAGCTTTTGCAACAAAGCCTTGGTTAGAAAGCTTTTTATCAACACGTTCTACTTCTTTTATAAGCTTATCTTCTTCTTTTTTAAGTCTATCTAGTTCTTTTTCTATGTCTACAAGCTCATCAAAAGGCATATATATAACACCATTAGGTATAACAACAGATACAGCACCTTCTGGAGCATTTTTATGCTCTTTAATTGTCATATCACTAGCAAAAGCTAATGTTTTAAAAAATACTTCGCTTGTTTTAAAGGTGTTATTAACAAAATCATTGTTAGAAGATATAATAATTTGGGCTTTTTTACTATTAGGAACATTCATTTCGGCTCTAAGGTTTCTTATACCTTTTACAGCAGTTTTTATAAGCTCAACTTTTTCTTCTTCTTCTTTAAAGTTTAAGTTTGTATTAAAAGTAGGCCATTTTGATAACATAATAGTTTCTTCGTCATCTTGTATAGTTGTAAATATTTCTTCTGTTGCAAAAGGAGCAAATGGGTGTAAAAGTTTTAAAGAGTTTATAAGGACTGTTTTTAAAGTATATAAAGCCGATTTTCTTGTATTATCATCTTTGTTATAAAGGCGAGGTTTAACCATTTCTATATACCAGTCGCAATATTCGTCCCATATAAAGTCATATATTTTTGATAAAGCAACACCTAAATCATAGCTTTCTAAATTTTGAGTTACTTCTTTTGTAAGTGTATTACATTTAGATAAAATCCATTTATCAGTATCAGTAAGTGTATCTAAAGAAATCTCAGATAAATCTTCATCTTCTAAATTCATTAATATAAAACGAGTAGCATTCCATATTTTATTTAAAAAGTTTCTATTAGATTCAATTTTTTCCCAATAAAATCTTAAATCGTTACCAGCAGAGTTGCCAGATATAAGCATAAGCCTTAAAGCATCTGCCCCATATTTTTCTATAACTTCTAATGGGTCTATACCATTACCTAAAGATTTACTCATCTTTCTACCTTCAGAATCTCTAACAAGTCCGTGAATTAGAACATCTTTAAAAGGTAGTTCGTTCATTTGTTCAAGTCCAGAAAATACCATACGAACAACCCAAAAGAAGATAATATCATAACCAGTAACAAGTACGTTTGTAGGATAAAAATATTCTAATTCTTCTGTTTTTTCTGGCCAACCAAGAGTAGAAAAAGGCCATAAAGCAGAGCTAAACCAAGTATCTAGTGTATCTTCATCTTGTACTAAAGAAGTATGATTACATTTAGAACAACATTTAGGCATTTCTTTTGATACTTCTATATGACCACATTTTTCACAATAATAAGCAGGTATACGGTGTCCCCACCAAAGTTGACGAGATATACACCAGTCTTTTATATTTTCTAACCAATGAGTATATATTTTGCCAAATCTATCTGGAATAAAACGAAGCTCATTTTTATAGTAAGCCTCTAGGGCAGGTTTTGCAAGTTCTTCCATTTTTACAAACCATTGGCTTTTAATAAGAGGCTCTACAACGTGAGAGCAACGTTCGTGAGTACCTACTGCGTGGCTTATAGGTTGTTCTTTAATAAAAAGTCCAAGTTTATCAAGCTCTTTTATAATTTCTTTTCTTGCATCATATCTATACAAACCTTTAAATTGACCACCATTTTCATTTATAGTTCCATCATCATTAAAAATATTTATTTTTGGTAGATTGTGTCTTTGTCCTACTTCAAAGTCGTTAGGGTCGTGGGCTGGTGTTATTTTAACAACACCCGTACCAAATTCCATATCTACATATTCATCAGCTATGATAGGTATTTCTCTATTAACAAAAGGAACAACACAAGTTTTGCCTATAAAATCTCTATATCTATCATCATTTGGGTTTACTGCAATAGCAGTATCACCAAGCATTGTTTCTGGACGAGTAGTGGCAAATTGTAAAAACTCATTTGTACCTTTAATAGGATATTTTATATGCCAGAAAAAGCCGTTTTTATCTTCGTGTTCTACTTCTGCGTCAGATATAGTAGTTTGACAATTAGGACACCAGTTGATAAGCTTTTCACCTTTGTAAATATAACCTTTTTCATAAAGCTTTATAAATACTTCTGTTACGGCATTAGATAGACCTTCGTCCATTGTAAATCGTTCTCTGTCCCAGTCGCAAGAGTTACCAAGCTTTTTAAGCTGATTTACTATTGTTCCGCCATATTCTTCTTTCCACTGCCAAGCTCTTTTTAAAAATTCTTCTCTGCCAAGGTCATCTTTTGTTATACCTTCTTTAGCTAATTTATCTATTATTTTTACTTCTGTTGATATACTAGCGTGGTCTGTGCCTGGTAGCCAAAGGGCAGAATAGCCTTGCATTCTTTTCCATCTTATAAGAATATCTTGTAAAGTGTTATCAAGGGCGTGTCCCATATGAAGATGGCCAGTGATATTTGGTGGTGGAATAACTATTGTATAAGGTATTTTATTTTTGTCTACTTTTGCATGAAAGTATTTTTTTTCTAACCAATTTTTATAAATCCTATCTTCGATAGAAGGATTATAATTTTTTTCTAGTTCTTTTTTCATTTGAAAAAACCTCCTAAAGATATATATATTATAATTATAATAAAAATTAAAAATAAACCTATCATTAAAAAAAGGTTTCCTTTATTAGAAAACATTTCAGACATATAAGAATCTTTTTCTTTATTATTATCTTCTATATCTTCTTTGTCAATGTCTAATAAATCTTTATTAATATTTTGTTTAGGTTTATTATTAAAAAGGTATTTTAATATAATAATTATACCAATTAATATAAAGATTAAAGCTAATATTTTAATAATATCACCTACTTTTATGTTATTAAAACAAAAAAAGCTCTCATCAAACAAAGGACGAAAGCATCGTGGTACCACCTTATTTCAAGCAAAAATGCAAGCACTCAAAGCCTTTAACGGAAAAGCTACCCGTATAGGCTTACTAAGCTCAGCCTATCTGCTCCAAAGCTACGTTCAATATTACATATGCAAAGTTACCTTACAGCCTATGAGTAACTCTCTCTTTTGCCAGCCAATATTTACTCCTCTTTTTCATAGCATTTAATAATATGATTTTATATATATTATTCTAATTTGTCAATATATTTTTTTAATATATTTAATTTTTTTAAAACAGATTATATAATAAAAAGTTTATGGGTATCATTAATATATATTATATATTGTAACATTGACTTTTAAAAAATAGGGGTGCTATAATTAAAAAAAGCTTATTGAAAGGGGAAAAGGTTATGTCAGATTTAAAAAAATTTTTAGAAAATGAATTGGAAATATTAAGAGAAAAAGGTAATAAATTTTTAAAAAGAGAAATTACAATGCACGAATTTAAAAAAGAATCTGGCAGGTTTGGTATTTATGCTGAACGTGGTGGCGAATCTTTTATGATACGAATAAAAATACCTTTTGGTATATTTACAACTAAAGCTATTGAGCTTACACAATATTTTATGAAGAAATATAACATAAAATATATTCATATTACAACAAGACAAGCTATCCAGTTTCATCATTTATCATTAGACACTGTTTTAGAAATATTTAAAGAAACTTTAGAAAATGACTTTATAGGTTATGGTTGTGGAGGCAATTTTCCAAGAAACGTAACAATATCACCACTTTCTAATGTTGAAGTTAATGAATGTTTTGATGTTATACCTTATGCAAAATATACAACAGACTATTTTTTACAAAGAATGGATACTTATAAGTTACCTAGAAAAATAAAAGTAGGTTTTTCTAATAGTAACACTGATTTGTCTAATGTAACTGTAACAGATTTAGGATTTTTAGCCACTATAAAAGATAATAAAAAATACTTTAAAGTTTTTGTGGCCGGAGGATTTGGTAAAAACCCTCAAATTGGGCTAGAGCTACCGCAACTGATAGAACCTAAAGACATTTTATATTATGTAGATGCCCTAGTAGAGCTTTTTAAAGAAAATGGTAATTATGAAAATAGAAATAAAGCAAGAATAAGATATATTTTAAAAGAAAAAGGAAATGAAGAATTTTTAGCTTTGTACAATAGTTATATAGAAAAGTCTAAGGAGAAAGATTTAGATGTAGAAGAGCCTAAAGAGATTATTATACCAGAGGCTAATGAAGGTACGTTAGAAGAAAATAATAATATTATAGCACAAAAGCAAAAAGGAAGATATACAGTTGTTATAAAACCTATTGGTGGATTTTTAGATTTAAAAGATTTTAATAATATTGTTAACTTTATACAAAATACTAAAAGTAAAGATTATATATCTTTAATAGCTAGTATGGAAGAAAGTTTTTATGTAAATAATCTTGATGCTAAAGAAGCTAAGGAGCTTTTGGATTTATGTAAAGAATTTAATGAAACAACTAAGTTATCACAAAGCTTAAGTTGTATAGGTGTGCCTGTTTGCCAAATAGGGTTAATAGAAAGCCAAAGTTTATTAAATAACATAATAGAGCATTTTAAAAATAATAACTTAAATAAAGATTTATTACCTAAAATTCATATATCAGGTTGCCCTAATTCTTGTAGTAGACACGAAGTTGCTATGATTGGCTTTATGGGTAAAAGAAGAATGGTAGATGGAGAAATAGTAGACGTATGTGAGCTTAGTATAGATGGTGGATTTACAATAGGCAATACAAGATTTGGAAAAGTAGTATGTGATATCTTATCAAAAGATATACCTATATTTTTACAAGAAATATATGAAAGTTTAGATAATAAAAATATAAAATTTGAAGATTTTAAAGGTACACAAGATTTTAATAATATATGCGAAAAATATACTGTTAAATAATATATAATTATGATTACAGGTATTAATTAGAATTATTTAAAAGATATAGAAATTTAGGTGTTTTAAATAATAAAATAATTTTTTATATTAATTTAAAATTTATAGAGATAAATACTTATAAAGGGTGTAGAATTTATCTACACCCTTTATAAAATTACTGAACTGTTTTTAAATATTCATTTATACTGTTTACTAATTCATCACAGTTTAGATAGTGAACTTCACAAGCTTCTTCTAATGTTTCTAATTGTGAAGAAGGACAACCTAAACAATGCATACCAGCATTCATCATAATAGGGAATACGCCTTTGTCTAAATTTAATACATCTATTACTTTCATATCTTTTGTTACTTGTTTCATATTTTTAAACCTCCATTATTTTAGATTATTTATCCCATAAAGCTTCTATTTTAGGATAATATTTAAATAAAACTTTGCCTAATATATTGTCTTCAGGCAAAAATGTATTTTCCCAATATCTAGAATCTTGAGAATCATTTCTATTATCGCCCATCATAAAGTAGCTATTTTCAGGCACAGTATATGGACCAAAGCTACCTAACATATCTTCCATAATATAATCATCAGGTAGTGGTGTTGTACTATCGTTTATAAATACTTTACCATCTATAATATTTACTGTTTCTCCAGGTAGACCTATTATTCTTTTTACATATAAAGTTTTTTCGTGGTCTGGAGCTTTAAATACAATTATATCGCCTCTTTGTGGCTCAGAAAAAAGATAGGATAGCCTAAAAGCTATTAATCTATCATTTGGCATAATAGTATTTTTCATAGAACCAGTAGGAACAACAGCATTTACAATTATAAAGTGAGTAATAATAAATGCAGTAACTACTGCAATAAGAATAGTTTTTGCAATTTCTATTAAATCTCTTTTTATTTTTTGACTTTTTGTTGTAACAATATTTTCATCTAGATTATCTTTTTTATTATCAATTTCACTTTTTTGAGATTTATCACTCATATTAAACCTCCTAAATTTTATAAGTCTATATAATTATACCATTGTAAACTAAAAATGTAAACATTAATTAAGTTATTTTGTTATAAAATATAGAATATACTTAAGAAAAAATAAAGAATAACATTTAACTTCACTTTATATTTAAAAATTCTAATAATAAAAAGCTTTGCTTTACATTATTTAAAAATACAGATGTTTAATGACTTTAGCCATTGTGTAAGAAAATCAAATTTAAAAAAATGTACTCGCGGTAATAATAAAATTATCACGAAGAAAAGGTGTAGACTTTGTCTACACCTTTATTTAATACTTTTACATTTTTTAATATTTACCAAAATCTAAACTTTCATTAATAATAATGTCAGTTTCATCATCTAATATAATTAAATCATCAGATGATAAATCTATATTAATAGATTTATTTTTATTAGTTGTAGGTTTATTTACATTTTCTGTGTTAGATTTATTATTGTTAGTTGTAGGTTTTTGATTTTCTATTTTATTATCAATTATAGGTTTGTTAGAATTAGTATTTACATTAACAATATCAACTTTTTTATCATCATTTTTTAATTTAAAGTCTGCAACAGATGCATAAAATACTTCAGCTTGACTTGCTAATTCTTCAGATGAAGCAGCAGACTCTTGGCTTGTAGCCGTATTATTTATTGTTACATATGCTATTTTAGATATAGCATCAGCAACTCCGTGTATAAATTTTTCTTGTTCTAAAGAAGATTTAGCAGAAGAATCTATAATTTTAGATATATCTTCTATTTGTTGTACTATAGTAAGTAAGGCATCAGCAGTTTGATTAGCTATTTTAGAACCTTCAGCTACTTTTTGAACAGAACTTTCTATAAGTTCTGTTGTTTCTCTAGCGGCTTGTTGGCTTCTAGCAGCAAGGCTTCTAACCTCCTCTGCAACAACTGCAAATCCTTTACCGTGTTCACCAGCACGAGCAGCTTCAACAGCAGCATTAAGAGCTAGTATATTTGTTTGGAAAGCTATATCATCTATAACTTTAATAATATTTGATATACTACTAGAAGCATTATTAATATCTTCCATAGCATTAAGCATACTGTTCATTTGTTCGCTACCTTTAGAGGCATTTTCTCTAGTTTCTATAGAAAGTTTATTAGCTTTATTAGAGTTTTTACTATTTTCTTTTATTTGGTCTTCAATATCTGACATAATGTAAGTAAGTTTTTCAACAGATTCTGTTTGTTGAGTAGCACCTTCTGCTAAAGATATACTAGATTCAGATATTTGTTTAGCACTTGCAGAAACTTGCTCTGCAGAATCTATAATGTCTCTTGTAAGAGCATTAAGATTTTCAACAATTAAGTTTACAGATTTTTGTATAGTTTTAAAATCACCTAAATATTCTCTATTAATAGAAACGTCAAAGTTTTTATTAGCCATTTCGTTAAGGATAGTTGAAATTTCTAAAATATAAGAATTGATACTTTGACCAGTAGAATTTACAGATTCTTTTATTTTATTAAACTCACCTTTATAATTAGATGATATTCTGTAGCTAAAGTTACCTATAGAAAATTCGTTAAGTGAATTTTGAACTTCTTTAATAGGACCTACTATTTTGTCTATAAATTCATTAAGACCATCTAATAATAATTTCCATTGTCCATCATATTGTGTACTATCTAATTTATATTCTAAGTTACCATTTATAGCTTCATTTACTAAAGAATTTATTTCTGTAGATAATGTTTTTAATGTTGTTTGAATATTTTTTAAAGCGTGTGTAGAAACATCTTTATCTCCTGGAAGTTCTTTAATATCGTTATCAAATTCTCCATCTTCTATTTCTTTAATACAATTTGCTACATATACAGAGTCTTCTACTAACCCATTAACTGCATTGTTTATATCTTCTGTTGCATCTTTAAAAGCACCGCTATATTTTTGTGTATTTATTCTATAACTAGTTTCACCCATTTCTAAATGTTCAGAAAGGCTGTTAATATCATCTATAATACATTGAATAGTGCCAGACATATTTGCTATAGAATTTGAAAGATCACCAAGTTCATTTTTAATATTACTACGAATATCTACATCTAGATTACCTTTTAATACCTCTAAAGCAGCATTTTTAATTTTTGCTACAGGTTTTGTTATTGACCTTGATAAGCTTATCATAAATAAATATATAAGAGCAACAATAACTATAGTTAATACAAATAAATTTGTAGTTATACGGCTAATATTTTTAGAAGATGTATTTAAATCATTTACCATTATAGAAAAAGTTAAATCTGGTAAGGAATATAATATGTCAAATAACTGTTCAATAGTAGTTGTAGTAGATGCATCTTTTTCGGCAACTTTTTTTAAATCACCTTGTTCAGAAAAATTAATATACTCTAAAACACCTTCATAGTATTCATCTAATAACACTAATGCGCTATTATATTTAGATATTAAATCATTTTTTAAGGATTCACTATTATTATCAATATAAAATTCATTTAAATTTGATAAGTAATTTTCTAAAATATTACGAGATTTTTCATATGCTAATGTAAGATTATTTCTAGCAGTATTGAATTCTTTTTTTGCAATATAAGAAATAGTTTGATATGCAACAAATCTAATATTTACAATATTTGGTATAGAGTTTATAATGTCATTATTTACATTTTGTACAGATTCTATTTTAGATACAAAATTTTTATCGAGTTTTCTTAAAGCACCGCTACCATAAAACCCCAAAGTTACAACTAATATAGCTAGTATTGTAACTACTACTCCAAACCTAACTTTAAGTTTTAGATTTTTATAAAAATTCATTTTAACCCACCTCTTTAACATTTTATTATTTTTTTACATTATAATATATTTTTTAACAATAAACAAGTAAAAAAATTAAAAAAGTTAAATTTTACAAATAATTTATATATAAGATAAAAGTATCAATAAAAGTATAATTAAACATAATTATTAAAATATGATAATATATTATATAAAGTAAAAAAAATATTGTGTAAATTATATATAAAAATATTTTCAAAATATGACTTTAAAACTTATGAAAGTGCAAATTGTATATACATTATTGACAAAATTATGTAAAACTAGTAAAATATTGTTATTAATAAGTATTTTTAAATTATAGAAAGAGGGAAAACTATGGACTCAGTATTTTTCAAAGAATTTTTAATGATTAGTGAGATAAAAACGGTTGTTTTTATATTTGTTTTATTTGCACTTTTCTTTGGTATGAAAATGATTGAAAAGAAAAAAGTAGCATTTTCTACTAGGATGATTATAGCAACAGTAGTAGGTTTAGTTTTAGGGGTTGTTATACAAGTAGCATCAGGGTTTGCAAAGGACTCAATGGAAATTACATTTGTGGTTGAAACAACTAAATGGTATAGTTTATTTGGAAATGGATTTATCGATTTAATACGAATGTTAGTTATACCTTTAATTATGGTTTCTATAATACACGTTATTGTTAATATGAAAGAAGGCGCTAACATTGCTAGCTTTACTAAAAAAACTTTGATAGTAACAGTTGTTATGGTTTCTATATCTGTAATAGTAGGTTTAACTGTTGGTAATTTATTTAAAGTAGGAAGTAGTATAACAGTTGAACAAGGTAGTGCTGAAATAAAAGAAGTAACAACTATTGTTGATACATTAAGAGGATTAATACCTTCTAATCCTGTAAAAGCTATGGTTGATGTTAACATTATTGCGCTTGTTATTATATCTGCTTTCTTTGGTATTGGTGCAAAACGTATGAGCAAAAAATATATGGACGTTGTTAAACCATTTATTGATTTAATTAACGCTTTACAAAAAATTATTATGAGTATAGCTATGACGATAATTAAATGGATGCCATATGCAGTTATTGCACTTTTAGCAAATACAATTGCACAAAGAGGTATTGAAAGTATTAAAGAAGTTGGCATATTTATAGTAGCTTTATATGTATCCGTTATAATTATGTTTATTATCCAACTTATAGCAATATCTTTATTTGGCATTAACCCTATAATATATCTTAAAAAAGGTGTAGCTGTTATGGTATTAGCCTTTACATCACGTTCTAGTGTAGGTTGTTTGCCTCTAACAATTGAAACATTGGTAGATAAAATGGGTGTTAATGATGGTACGGCAAGTTTTGTAGGTGGATTTGGAACAACAGCTGGTATGCAAGGTTGTGCAGGTGTTTTTCCAGCTTTATTGTTAGTTTTTGTATGTAATGTTACAGGTAGACCTATGGATATTACATTTATTGTTATGGCTTTAGTTGTTATAGTAATTGGTTCGTTTGGTATAGCAGGTATACCAGGCACGGCTACAATGGCAGCATCTGTTGCTTTATCTGGTATAGGTATGGCTAGTCTTTTCCCAACTATTAGCCCTATATTAGCAATAGACCCTATTATTGATATGGGAAGAACGTTATTAAACGTTACAGGGTCTATGACAAATGCTCTTATTGTAGATAAGAGTTTAGGTCAACTTAATATGGAACATTTTAAAGATATGAGTAAATAATAATACAATATAGTTTTAGCATCTTTGTCTTTGATAAAGATGCTAAAAAAATAGCATTACAAAGGAGTGTATATAATGAGAGTTATTGTTATTGGTGGAATAGCAGCGGGAATGAGCGCAGCGGCAAAATTTAGAAGGCTTGACAAAGATGCTGAAATAAAAGTATATGAAAAAACACCTATTGTTTCTTTTGGTGCTTGTGGATTGCCTTATTTTGTAGGAGGATTTTTTGATAATGAAAATCAAATGATAGCAAGAAGCCCAGAAAAGTTTAAAGAGTCTGGCATAGATATAAGCGTAGAACATCAGGTTATAGCAGTAGATCCAGTTAATAAAAAAATTAAAGTAAAAGATTTAAAAACAGATAATGTTTTTGAGGATAGTTATGATAAATTAATGATAGCAACAGGAGCTTCTGCAATAATACCACCTATTAAAAATTTTAATATTGATAATGTGCATACTCTTAAATCAATGGAAGATGGAAAAATTTTAAGAGAAAAAATGAAAGATAATTCTATTAAAAAAGTTGCAATAATAGGTGCAGGATTTATAGGGTTAGAGGCAGTAGAAGCGGCTAGAGAATATAATAAAGAAATATCTGTATTCCAGTTAGAAGATAGAATTTTAAAAGAAGTGTTTGATAAAGAAGTTACAAGTATATTAGAAGAAGAGCTTAAAAATAAAGGTGTAAATTTATTTTTAAATAGTAAAGTAGTAGAATTTAAAGGAGATAGCAAAGTAAATAAAGTAGTTACAGAAAATGAAGAAATAGAGGCAGATTTAGTTGTATTGGCAACAGGTGTAAAACCTAACACAGAATTTTTAAAAGATACAGGCATTAAAATGCTTAAAAATGGAGCTATCGTTGTAGATAAACAAGGTAAAACATCTATTGAAGATATATATAGTGCAGGAGATTGTGCAACAGTTACACATCTTTTAAAACCAGAACCAACATATATACCGTTAGCAACAGTAGCTAATAAATTTGGGCGTATTGTAGGTGAAAATCTTGGTGGCAAAAATATGGAATATGAAGGTAGCTTAGGCTCTGCTTGTATTAAAGTGTTAGATATAGAAGCTGGTAGAACAGGTATTACAGAAGAAGAGGCTACAAAATTAGGTCTTAACTTTAAAACAGTTTTTGTTACAGATAAAAATCAAACAGATTATTATCCAGGGCAAGAAGAAATATCTATAAAGCTTATATATAATGCCGATACAAAAGTTATTTTGGGAGCACAAGTTGTAGGGAAAAAAGATGCTGTGCAAAGAACAAATGCTCTTGCAGTAGCTATCTATGCAAAAGTTACAACAGAACAACTAGGTATGATGGATTTTTGTTATTCACCACCTTTTGCAAGAACGTGGGATGTTTTAAATAGAGTAGGTAATGTTGCTAAATAAAGGAGCTATTTTATGGAAAAAGCATTGTATGATAATTATATCCAAATATTAAAAGAAGAATTAGTTGTTGCTATGGGTTGTACTGAGCCTATATCAATAGCATATGCAGGAGCTAAAGCCAGAGAAGTTTTAGGAAAAAAAACCAGACCAAATTATAGTAAGATGTAGTGGAAATATTATAAAAAATGCAAAATGTGTTACTGTGCCTAATACTAATGGGCTAATAGGAATAGGTGCAAGTGCTATAACAGGGGTATTGGCAGGAGATGCAACAAAAGAGCTAGAAACTATTAGTTTATTAGATGCTAAATATTTAGAAGAAATAGAAAGACTTATAAATACAGATTATTGTATAGTTATGTTATTAGATACACCTATTAGTTTACACGTTATTGTTGAGGTATATAGCGGTGAAGAAAGTGCCTCTGTTGAGATAAAACAAACGCATACAAATATAACAAAAATAGTTAAAAATGATGAAATAATATTTAGTCAAGAAGAAAGTGAAGATAAGTATCTTGGTGTATTTGTAGATAGAAATACGCTACATGTAAAAGATATTTATGATTTTGCTAATAATGTTAATTTAGATGATGTAAAAGAGCTTTTAGATAGCCAAATAGAAAAGAATTTTGCTATTGCAAAAGAAGGTATAAAAGGTGCATATGGAACAGGTATAGGGAAAGTTTTATTAAACCATTATAGCGATGATATAACTATAAAAATAAAAGCATATACCGCAGCAGCCTCTGAGGCAAGAATGAGCGGTAGCCCTATGCCAGTTGTTACAAATTCTGGTAGTGGAAACCAAGGAATAACAGTTTCTGTACCTCTTGTAGTGTATGCTAAAGAAAAAAACATAAGTAAAGAAAAGCTTTATAGAGGCTTAGTTTTGTCTAACCTTTTGGCTATACACCAAAAAACGCTTATAGGTAGATTATCTGCTTTTTGTGGAGTTGTATCGGCTGCTTGTGCAAGTGGTGCGGGCATAACATATTTAGCAGGAGGTAACTTAAAACAAATAGAGGACACTATAACAAATACATTAGCTAATATTTCTGGCATAGTTTGTGATGGAGCAAAGCCGGCTTGTGGAGCAAAAATAGCATCTAGCTTAGATGGGGCTTTAATGGGACATTATTTAGCTATGGAAAATAAAGTTTATAAAAATAATACAGGAATATTAAAAGATGATGTGGAAAAAACTATAAATGCAGTAGGTCGTCTTGGTAAAGAGGGTATGAAACAAACAGATACAGAAATATTAAATATAATGCTTGATAAATAGTAATAAAAGGCAGTAGATATTATCTACTGCCTTTTATATTGTAATAATTTCATTATTACTAATAAGTTTTATATTTACGAAATAAATCTTCGTTTTGTGATTTTAATTTTTTAACATTTTGTATTTAAAAATATAAAGATAAATTTAGGACCATAATAATATCTAAAGACTTAAACTGTAGATATTATTATGGTCTTTTTGATAAAAATTAAACTAATTGTACGCCAAAACTTTATTATATAAATTTTACTGCAGTACCATAGCACAATATTTCAGAAGCACCTTGCATAACAGCACTAGAAGAATAGTGTATTCCTAAAACAGCGTCTGCTCCGAGTGCTTTAGCTTGTTCTATAACACGTTCAGTAGCTTGTTTTCTAGCTTCTTCTAACATTTCAGTATAACCTTTAAGCTCTCCACCAACAATAGTTTTAAAAGAAGCGCCAAGGTCTCTACCTATATGTTTAGATTGTACTGTACTACCTTCAACTAAACCTAAAACTTCAAAATTTTTATTTGGTAACATTTGTAATGTAGATAATATCATAATATTACCTCCTTTTACTAAAAATAATTTTTCAATAATTTGTATATTGTAGGGTCTACGCCAAAATTATACAATATTTTTTCAAATTCTTCAATATTTTTAACATTTTTTTGGAAATTTTTATTTTTTATTGCTTTAATCATTATATTTTTTGGAGTATGTTCCATATCTATAAATTCTATAATATTTGTTTTATATCCACATAATTTTAGGGCTTCTGCTCTTAAAGAGTCTGTTAGGATAGAAGAAAAACGCTCTTTTAATATGCCATAGCCTAACACACAAGAAAGGGTATCATTTTTTATTTGTTTAAAAAGTTCGTGTTGACAACAAGGCACACTTAATATAACATCACAATTTAGCTTTACACCAAAATATATAGCGTAGTCTGTTGCAGTATCACAAGCGTGGAGAGAAATTATCATATTAACTTTTTCGTTTTCATCAATATTTTGTATGTCTTCATTAAAAAATTGTAAGTTTTTAAAACCAAACTCTTTTGCTAGATTGTTACAATGGTCTACAACATCTTTTTTTAAATCATACCCATTTATAGTAACATTTTTTTCTTTTATATTATTAAAATAATGATACATGGCAAATGTTAAATAGCTTTTTCCACACCCCATATCTATTATTTTAGCATTTTTAGGTAAATTTTCTTCTATATCTTTAATCATTTCTAAAAATTTATTTATTTGTCTAAATTTCTTTTGTTTATGGCTTACAACAATACCATTTTTATCTATAATACCTAGTTTATAAAGCCAATCTACAAATTCGCCATCTTTTAGAATATAATTTTTAGTTTTATTATGACTTTGAGGAACAGTATCTACAATAGTGCTTTTTTTAACACCAGTTATTTTAAAATTACCTTTTTTATTCATCAATAAAGTAAGACTATTATTAGCTAATATATCACATTGTTTAAAATTTTCAGTCATAATAGATATTATCTTTTGTAATATTATATTGCTATCTTCTATATTTTCATGTATTACTTTTTTATCTATATAATAAGAAAATTGAAAATATATTTTATTTTTTAACGTAATTTTTTTAATATCAATTTTTTTAGGTAAATTTTCACCTTTTTTAATAGGATTACTTATAATAGCTTTTGTTAAATAATCTATGTTTATAAAATCTTTTAGTTTTTCTAAAATATTATCTTTTGTTATCATTATAAAATCTCCTTATTTTACATCTCTTAATACACAATCTACATCTACATCTACTAAAATTATATCATCACCTATTTTTTTTATATCACACCAGTTTATTACATACTCTGTTTCTTTTCCAAAAAAACCAAGCATTTTACAAGGACCAGCTATAATAATTTTTAAAACACAACCAGTCTTAATATTTATTTCCACATCGGTAACAAAGCCAAGCCTTGCACCATCTTTTATATTTATAACTTCTTTTTGTCTTAAATCTTCTAAACGAGCCATAAAAATCACCATTACCTTTTTAATAGAATATATGTAAAAAAGTAATGGTGTATGTTAATTAGTAAAATATAGTTTAGAATTTTAAGTATATTTTACTCAATGAGTTTAAGGGTATTTAAATTTTTATTTTTTTTAAAAAGCTCCTTAGATATATGTGATTTATCTATACCAATAACATATCTATTTTTTTTAAGACCTGCTTTTAGAAAAGATGATGAACCACAGAAGCTATCCATAATGATAGAATTTTCATTTGAAGACTGTTCTATTATCATTGTTAACATATCTATATTTTTTTCTGTTGGATATATAGGACGTTGTGGATCTTTATAGTTTTTCCAAACATCTTGAATTTTTTTACCTTTATGATCATCAGCGTATTTTTTAATTCTAGGTACGTTATTCTTAGACCATTCTATTAATCCATTTTGAGCCATAGCTTCTAACTCTTCAGGAGAACATCTCCAATGTCTCCCTTTAGGTGGTAACATATCTCTCCATTTATTTCCTGTACAACCGTTAACGGTTTCTCCAGGAGCATGGCATGGAACAGTCGTATATCTCCTTCCATCACTATCAATTTTATTAAAAGATTTTATTAATTCTTCAGCATTTAATTTAATTTTAATATCATTAAAAATATTATTTTTAGGAACTTTAGAATATACAAGGATCATATCTTTTTCGTTGCCAAATGCTTTTCTTTGAAAATTTTTAGGGTTAGACTTTATTCTACTTATATCATTTATATAGTTGTCTATACCAAATATTTCATCTAATAATATTTTAATATAATGACCTATTTTATAGTCTATATGTAAATATAGAGTACCTTTATCACTTAGTAATTTTTTTATTAAGATTAATCTTTCTCTAATAAATTCTAAATAATCATCCATGAACATACTATCTGTATAAGCTATAGGATCTGTTTTTGATGAGCTAATAGTAGATGTTAAGGTTTCATTATAATGAAATGTTGAATTTGTATTAAAAGGAGGGTCTATGTATACTAAATCAATTTTAGATTCAAAATCATCTAACAGTCTTACCATAGAAATAAAATTATCATTACTAATAAACATACCTTTTTCATTGCCTTTTAATATAGGATTTACAATCTTCCTCATATTATTGATTAAGCTTTCGATTTCATAAATAGTTTTTTTATCTTTATAAATTAGATTCATAATAAAACCTTCCTATAAGCTAAATAAATAATCTCTTAATAAAACAGCAGAAATAATAACATCATTATCTGTAAAATTAGTACATAAACTGGTGTACATTTTATTTTTACTTTTAATAAATAAAACGCCGTCTAAAACAGATATTATTTTGACATTAAAATTAGTTTCTATTAATTTACTTTTCATTGTTGATATAGCATCTTCAAATTGAGCATTTTGATGACCGCCAAAGTCTGTTAAAAATTTTGCTTCTGCTAAGATAAATACATTATTAAATTTTGCTATAAAATCCAAACCTTTATTTCTATTATATCCTAAATACTTATTGGCAAAGTTTTTCATTGAAATATCGGAGCTATTAAAAATTATATTATCATTAAAGTATAAAAATTCATTTTCATCTGATGTAACTTTACAGCCCAAAGCTCCACTATCAATCCATTTTTTAAATAAAGGGCCTATTTGTCTATTTGTTTCCTTAGGAACAGTAGTTTTATCAAAAATTTCTGCTAAACCCATTTCATAAAGCATTCCAGTTAGTCTTTGAACTGTATTTGGATTTCTTTTTATAGCAGTTTTATCTCTTTTTAAATATGCCACATAGGAATCTTTAATTGGAAATATTTCTTGTGATAGCAATACTTCAAGTAGTTTTTCAGAATCTCTTTCATAAAAAGCTTTTGTTATTTGATTTGTATCTTCTTTATCAAGTTCTCTTTTTAAATTTATAGACATAGGATAAATTTTAAATAGCAAATCTAAATAGTTTTTTTGGTTAGCTAGCTCTATACTTTTCTCAGTCCATATATTCATATTAATAACCTCCAATATTTAAATTAGTCAAGTTTTATTTGATGAAATACTTTTTTGCCTTTTTGTATTAATAATTTATTATCAGTAAAATCGTCAATAGTTAAGCTATGTTCGATTTTTTCTATTTTTATATCGTTTACTTTAATACCACCTTGTTGAACAAGTCTTCTTGCTTCGCTTTTAGAAGGAGCTAGTTTTAAAGTAACTAAAACATCTAGTATATTAATACCATTTTCAAAAGTAGATTTATCCATATTTGTAGTAGGGATAGAACCACCAGATACACCACCTGCAAAAAGTGCTCTAGAGGCTTCCATAGCTTTTTTAGCTTCTTCTTCACCGTGAACAATATTTGTAACTTCATAAGCTAATATTTCTTTAGCTTTGTTTATTTCACTACCTTCTAATCCACCAAGTTTTTTAACTTCGTCCATAGGTAAAAATGTTAATAAGCTTAAGCATTTTTCTACATCGCTATCGGCAACATTTCTCCAATATTGATAAAATTCATAAGGAGTTGTTTTTTTAGGGTCAAGCCATACAGCACCTTTTTGTGTTTTACCCATTTTAATTCCTTCACTTGTTGTTAATAGCTTAAATGTAAGGCCATAGGCTTCTTTTTTATCCATACGCCTAATAAGTTCTACACCACCTATAATGTTTGACCATTGGTCGCTACCACCTAATTGCATTTTACAATTATATTTTCTGTTAAGCTCTAAAAAGTCATAGCTTTGCATAAGCATATAGTTAAATTCAAAAAATGATAAGCCTTTTTCCATTCTACTTTTAAAACATTCGGCAGTTAACATACGGTTTACAGAAAAGTGGACACCCACATCACGTATAAAATCTATATAATTTAAATTTTTAAGCCAATCTGCATTATTTACTATAAGGGCTTTATCTTCACCAAATTCTATAAAGCGTGATAGTTGTTGTTTAAAACAATTTACATTATGCTCTATTGTATCTAAAGTCATCATCTGACGCATATCTGTTCTATGAGAAGGGTCACCAACCATACCAGTGCCACCGCCAACAAGTGCAATAGGTCTATGACCTGCTTTTTGCATATGGCTCATTGCCATAACTGTTAAAAAGTGTCCAGCTGTTAGGCTATCTGCTGTTGGGTCAAAGCCAATATAAAAAGTTACACTTTCTTCGCCTAAAAGCTTTCTAACTTCATCTTCGTTTGTGCATTGCTCTATAAATCCTCTTTCTTTTAAAATATCATATACGTTTTTAGACATAATAATCATTCCTTTCTTTATTTATTAAAAAGAATAAAGTTTAATAAAAAACGGATATTCAAGCCCAAAGGACGAGAATACCCGTGTTACCACCTTAATTTATAATGTAAAACATTACCTCAAAAGCCTATAAAGGAGCAAACCTTAAATATTCAAAAGGTGTAGGTTCTTTTGTTTGTGCTATTAGCCTTTCACCAACCGGCTAACTCTCTTAGTTGTAACCAAACAAAGCTTTATCCTTTATCATCATATTTATAATATAAAATTTTAAATATTGTAACATATAAATAACATAAATGCAAGTAAAACTTAAATATCTGTTGCAATATTTATTATTACATTTACGGCAGAAACCATAGACTCTATACAAATATATTCATAAGGGACATGGAAGTTATGACCACCAGTAAAAAGGTTAGGGCAAGGCAAGTTCATAAAAGAAAGTCTTGCACCATCTGTACCACCTCTTATAGGCTTTACATTTGTCTTTATACCAGCTTTTATTATAGCATTTTTAGCCTTTTCTATTATGTGTAAATTATCTTTTAAAATATCATACATATTAAAATAACTATCATTTATTTTTAGGTCTAAAAGATTATTATATTTTTCATTTAAGTGTGACACAATATTAGTTATTGTTTGTTTTTTATTTTCAAATTCTTCTTTATCAAAAGCACGGATAATAAAATGTAATTTAGTTTTTTCTACATTACCATTTATATCGGTAAGATGATAAAAACCTTCATAATCTTTAGTATTAGTTGGCGTTTCATCTGGTATCATAGATAGAAGTTCATTAGCTATAAGGGCAGAATTTATCATAATATTTGTAGCTTGACCTGGGTGTACATTTTTACCATTAAATAGTAATAGTTGCATCGGCGGCATTAAAATTTTCATAGTTTAATTCTCCAATGCCTCCACCATCTATTGTATAGGCAAAATCACAATCAAAATCTTTAACATTGAAATAATTAACGCCATTTCCTACTTCTTCATCTGGTGTAAAAGCCAATTTTATTTCACCATGTTCTATATGTGGGTTATTTTTTAAATATTCAAAAGCAGTTAATATTTCAGCTATACCTGCCTTGTCATCTGCTCCAAGAAGAGTAGTTCCATCAGTTGTAATAAGGTTTTTTCCAACATAAGATTTTAATGATGGAAAATCTTTTGGGGAAAGGACTATATTTTTTAGTATAATATTACTTCCATCATAATTTTTTATAAAATTAGGAGTTATATTTTTTCCACAATAGTCTGAACTTGTATCCATATGTGCTATAAAGCCTATTTTTGGCACAATTTTATTTGTATTAGACTTTAGTGTAGCAAAAACATAACCATTATCATCTATTTTTATATTTTCAAGGTTTAAATCTGCACATTTTTTAGCTAATATTTTAGCAAAATCTTTTTGAGACTGGGTAGAAGGGTATGTGTTGGACTGCATATTTGAAGTAGTATCAAATTTAATTAACGAACAAAAATTATTTATAACACTTTTTTCTATATCCATAATAAGCCTCCTTATTAAATATTTTTATTAATTATATGATTTTATAATTATAGCATTATAAAAATTTACTGTCTATAAATATATTTTTCTTAATTGTACATTGAATAATATTCTAAACATTTTAAGAAAAAATATTAAAAAATTTTAAAAATATTATTAAATTTATTATTAAAATTTAGTATACATAATAGGAAGAAAAAATATTAAAAATAATTTTAAAAAAAGTGTTGACATTTTTTGAAAAGTCTTATATAATAAATATTGTCCTTGAGGGAAAGAAAAGCCAACAAGGTTAAATAATTAAAATAATTAATATGGAGGATTACCCAAGTGGTTGAAGGGTCCGGTCTTGAAAACCGGCAGGTCGTGAGAGCGGCGCCAGGGTTCGAATCCCTGATCCTCCGTTATTTTTTTGACTACATATTCAAACATTGGGGAGAAGTACCCAAGTGGCTGAAGGGGCTCCCCTGGAAAGGGAGTAGATCGTTAATAGCGGTGCGTGGGTTCAAATCCCACCTTCTCCGTCAGCTAATATTAAACAACTTTAAAAAATAATAAAAAATGAAAAAAGTTGTTGACAAGGTTGAAGAAATATGATATTATAAGCAAGTCGCTAAAGACAAGCTTAAAAATTGAACATTGAAAACTAAATAATCAAAAAGTGAATTAGACAACCCGAAAAATTCAAGTGAGAAAAAACACTAAAAAAGAGAAAAAGTCAGAGTAATCTGAGCGAATTAAACTTAAAGTTTAAAGAATTAAAATGAGAGTTTGATCCTGGCTCAGGATGAACGCTGGCGGCGTGCCTAACACATGCAAGTCGAGCGGAGTTTTATGGGAGCTTGCTTTTATAAAATTTAGCGGCGGACGGGTGAGTAACGCGTGGGTAACCTGCCCTATACACAGGGATAACATTGAGAAATTGATGCTAATACCTGATAAGCCAACAAGTAGGCATCTGCAAGTTGGAAAAACTGAGGTGGTATAGGAGGGGCCCGCGTCTGATTAGCTAGTTGGTGGGGTAAAGGCCTACCAAGGCGACGATCAGTAGCCGACCTGAGAGGGTGATCGGCCACATTGGAACTGAGACACGGTCCAAACTCCTACGGGAGGCAGCAGTGGGGAATATTGCACAATGGGGGGAACCCTGATGCAGCAACGCCGCGTGAAGGAAGAAGTATTTCGGTATGTAAACTTCTATCGACAGGGAAGAAATAAATGACGGTACCTGAATAAGAAGCACCGGCTAAATACGTGCCAGCAGCCGCGGTAATACGTATGGTGCAAGCGTTATCCGGATTTACTGGGTGTAAAGGGTGAGTAGGCGGTTATGCAAGTCATATGTGAAATTCTGGGGCTCAACCTCAGGGCTGCATAAGAAACTGTGTAACTAGAGTACAGGAGAGGTAAGCGGAATTCCTAGTGTAGCGGTGAAATGCGTAGATATTAGGAAGAACACCGGTGGCGAAGGCGGCTTACTGGACTGAAACTGACGCTGAGTCACGAAAGCGTGGGGAGCGAACAGGATTAGATACCCTGGTAGTCCACGCCGTAAACGATGAGTGCTAGGTGTTGGGAAGAGATTCTCGGTGCCGCAGCAAACGCAATAAGCACTCCACCTGGGGAGTACGACCGCAAGGTTGAAACTCAAAGGAATTGACGGGGACCCGCACAAGCGGTGGAGCATGTGGTTTAATTCGAAGCAACGCGAAGAACCTTACCTAAACTTGACATCCCGATGACAATCTGTGTAATGCAGACTTTCTTCGGAACATCGGTGACAGGTGGTGCATGGTTGTCGTCAGCTCGTGTCGTGAGATGTTGGGTTAAGTCCCGCAACGAGCGCAACCCCTATTCTTAGTAGCCAGCAATTCGGATGGGCACTCTAGGGAGACTGCCGTGGATAACACGGAGGAAGGTGGGGATGACGTCAAATCATCATGCCCCTTATGTTTAGGGCTACACACGTGCTACAATGGCTGTAACAAAGTGAAGCAAGATAGTGATATGGAGCAAAGCACAAAAAAGCAGTCCCAGTTCGGATTGTAGTCTGCAACTCGACTACATGAAGTTGGAATCGCTAGTAATCGCGAATCAGAATGTCGCGGTGAATACGTTCCCGGGTCTTGTACACACCGCCCGTCACACCATGGGAGTTGGAAGCGCCCGAAGCCTGTGACCTAACCGCAAGGGAGGAGCAGTCGAAGGTGAAGCCAGTGACTGGGGTGAAGTCGTAACAAGGTAGCCGTATCGGAAGGTGCGGCTGGATCACCTCCTTTCTAAGGAAAAAGGGAAGCTAATTCATTGATTATTTAGTTTTGAGTGTTTAAAACGTATTAATTTTACAAAGTAAAATTATATACACACTCACATATATTGTACATTGAAAATTAAATAACAAACACAACGCGATAAAGTTTGAGAAAACGATATCGTGAGCCAGACAAAAATATTTAAGAGGTAAAAGCAAGAAATAAAAGTTTTTCCGAAAAAGATTTAAACAATATCTCGGTGAATAAAAAACCGAAAGGTCAAGCTAATAAGAGCAAAGGGTGAATGCCTTGGCATCAAGAACCGAAGAAGGACGTAGAAAGCTGCGAAAAGCCACGATGAGACGCAAACAGTCAGCGACTCGTGGATATCCGAATGGGGAAACCTAGCAGAGAAAAGCTCTGTTACTGCATACTGAATAAATAGGTATGTAGGGGGAACGTTGTGAACTGAAACATCTAAGTAGCAACAGGAAGAGAAAGAAAAATCGATTTCCTAAGTAGCGGCGAGCGAAAGGGAAGAAGGCCAAACCGACGAGCGTGCTTGTCGGGGTTGAGGACTGCATAATCCATTGACAAAGAATAGTCGAATTGTTTTGGGAAAGCAAACCAAAGAAGGTGAAAGTCCAGTAGACGAAATTTGGAGTCAGGAGGCAGAATCCAGAGTACCACGGGACACGAGAAACCCTGTGGGAAGCCGGGGGGACCACCCCCCAAGCCTAAATATTCCTTGATGACCGATAGTGAAATAGTACTGTGAAGGAAAGGTGAAAAGAACCCCGGGAGGGGAGTGAAAAAGAACCTGAAACCCTTTGTTTACAAACAGTGGGAGTTACAATAGTAACAACTGCGTACTTTTTGTAGAACGGTCCGGCGAGTTACATTTGCAAGCGAGGTTAATTAGTAAGAAGCTAAGAAGCCGAAGGGAAACCAAGTCTGAAAAGGGCGACAAGTTTGTAGGTGTAGACCCGAAACCGGGTGACCTATCCATGAGCAGGTTGAAGTTACCGTAAAAGGTAATGGAGGACCGAACTCGTATCTGTTGAAAAAGGTTGAGATGACTTGTGGATAGCGGAGAAATTCCAATCGAACCCGGAGATAGCTGGTTCTCCTCGAAATAGCTTTAGGGCTAGCCTTGTGTTAATCTACTGGAGGTAAAGCACTGAATTGGTGCGGGGCCTTCGCGGGTTACCAAATCATATCAAACTAAGAATGCCAGAAAGATGATGCACAGGAGTCAGACTATGTGAGATAAGTTTCATAGTCAAAAGGGAAAGAGCCCAGACCGACAGCTAAGGTCCCAAAGTGTGTGTTAAGTGGAAAAGGATGTGAGAATTCGAAGACAACTAGGATGTTGGCTTAGAAGCAGCCACTCATTTAAAGAGTGCGTAACAGCTCACTAGTCGAGAGTTTTTGCGCCGAAAATGTCCGGGGCTAAAACACACCACCGAAGCTACGGAATTGTACGAATGTACAATTGGTAGAGGAGCAATCTGCAAGGATGAAGCCAAACTGAAAGGAATGGTGGACGAAGCAGAAGAGAGAATGCCGGAATGAGTAGCGAGATATATGTGAGAATCATATAGGTCGAATGTCTAAGGTTTCCAGAGTAAAGCTGATCTGCTCTGGGTAAGTCGGGACCTAAGGCGAGGTCGAAAGACGTAGTCGATGGATAACAGGTTTAAATTCCTGTACTACTAATAATCAGAACTGTGGGGACACAGGAGGATAGGAAAACCGAGGAAAGGAAATACTCGGCTAAGCACAAAGCTGTGGATATGATGCAAATCACATATCTAAAGGTGAAGTGTGATAGGGAGTGAAGAAAAGTAGCGAAGTTTCTGAATCCACACTGTCAAGAAAAGCCGCTATAGTGTTATTAGTACCCGTACCGCAAACCGACACAGGTAGACGAGGAGAAAATCCACAGACCGACGGGAGAAGTGTTGTTAAGGAACTCGGCAAAATGACCCCGTAACTTAGGGAGAAGGGGAGCCTACGAGAGTAGGCCACAGAGAAGAGGCTCAAGCGACTGTTTAGCAAAAACACAGGTCTCTGCTAAACCGAAAGGTGAAGTATAGGGGCTGACACCTGCCCGGTGCTGGAAGGTCAAAAGGAGAGGTTAGGAGCAATCCGAAGCTTTGAATTCAAGCCCCAGTAAACGGCGGCCGTAACTATAACGGTCCTAAGGTAGCGAAATTCCTTGTCAGGTAAGTTCTGACCCGCACGAAAGGTGTAACGATTTGAGCACTGTCTCGACAACACGCCCGGTGAAATTGAAGAACCAGTGAAGATACTGGTTACCCGCAACAGGACGGAAAGACCCCATGGAGCTTTACTGCAGCTTAATATTGGGATTCGGTATTACATGTACAGGATAGGAGGGAGACTGAGAAGCCAGTACGCCAGTATTGGTGGAGTCGATGTTGGGATACCTCTCTTGTAGTATTGGATTTCTAACCTGCTTCTGTGATCCAGAAGAGGGACATTGTTAGGCGGGCAGTTTGACTGGGGCGGTCGCCTCCGAAAGAGTAACGGAGGCGCTCAAAGGTCTTCTCAGAATGATTGGAAACCATTCAAAGAGTGTAAAGGCAGAAGAAGGCTTGACTGCGAGAGCGACGGTTCGAGCAGGTACGAAAGTAGGACTTAGTGATCCGGTGGTAACAAGTGGGAGTGCCATCGCTTAACGGATAAAAGCTACCCTGGGGATAACAGGCTTATCTCCCCCAAGAGTTCACATCGACGGGGAGGTTTGGCACCTCGATGTCGGCTCATCGCATCCTGGGGCTGAAGTAGGTCCCAAGGGTTGGGCTGTTCGCCCATTAAAGCGGTACGCGAGCTGGGTTCAGAACGTCGTGAGACAGTTCGGTCCCTATCCGTTGTGGGCGTAGGAAATTTGAGAGGAGCTGTCCTTAGTACGAGAGGACCGGGATGGACGAACCGCTGGTGTATCTGTTGGTAACCAATGCCACGGCAGAGTAGCCAAGTTTGGAAAGGATAAACGCTGAAGGCATCTAAGCGTGAAGCCAACCTCAAGACTAGATTTCCATTGCCTAGTGCAAGTAAGACCCCTTGAAGACGACGAGGTTGATAGGCCTAAGGTGTAAGTACGGTAACGTATTCAGCTGATAGGTACTAATGGTCGAGTGCTTGTCCAATGATTTTGTTTAATTCTTTTAGTTTGGTTTGTGTTTGTTATTATTTTTTATGTAAATATTGAAAAATTGAAAAAAATTAAAAAATAGCTTGCAAAAGTATAAAAAATGTGATATACTATTTTAGTAAGTAATAATCCTCGATAGCTCAGCGGTAGAGCACTCGGCTGTTAACCGATAGGTCGTAGGTTCGAATCCTACTCGGGGAGCTTTTTAAGGCCCGTTGGTCAAGCGGTTAAGACGTGGCCCTTTCACGGCTAAAACAGGGGTTCGATTCCCCTACGGGTCAGTTATTTAATAAATAAAAATTTTCTGGTGATGATGCGTTTAGGGGAAACACCCGTTCCCATACCGAACACGAAGGTTAAGACCTAAGCGGCTGATGATACTTGGTGGGGGACCGCCTGGGAAAGTAAGTGGTTGCCAGATTTAACGGGGTGTAGCGTAGCTTGGCTAGCGCGCCTGATTTGGGATCAGGAGGTCGCAGGTTCGAATCCTGTCACCCCGATTTAACTTAAAGTATTTATTAAATGCTAATTTATGGATCAGTAGCTCAGCTGGATAGAGCAACGGCCTTCTAAGCCGTGGGTCGGGGGTTCGAATCCCTCCTGGTTCATTTGCTAACATATGGTGGGTATGGCGCAGTTGGTTAGCGCGCCAGATTGTGGCTCTGGAGGTCACGGGTTCGAATCCCGTTATCCACCCTCAAATATAATTGCGGGTCACTAGCTCAGTTGGTAGAGCACTGGACTTTTAATCCAGGTGTCCCGGGTTCGAGCCCCGGGTGACTCATATTTTCAATCAGATATAGAAATATATCTGATTTTTCTTTATATTTATATTAAAATTATTTTTATAGATAAAATTATAAAATATTACTTAAATTTAATTATTATATATTATTGAGTAATACTCATTAATAAAATTACCAAAATATTTATTAAATAAGATTATTTTTTGCATAAGATTAAAATAAAAATATATATGGTATTATACAATTTTATTTTATAATTAATAGTACAAAAAACAATATAATATTTTTTGCATATAATATAGTATTTGATATTGAATATAGAAAAGAGGGATAAATATGTCTAAAAAAGTTGTTGCAGTATTATTTGGAGGGCAATCTTCAGAACATGAAATATCAAAAATTTCTGCATCTACAATAATATATAATTTATCTAAAGAAAAATACTCTATTTTGCCTATATATATATCTAAAGATGGACAATGGAAAATTTATGATGGACCTATAGAAAATATTTGTAATACAGATTGGGAAATATATGCTAATAATGCTATTATAAGTCCAGATACATCACATAAAGGCATAATAAGAATTACAGGAGATAGAATAAAATTTATGCCAGTAGATGTTGTAATACCAGTTCTTCATGGAAAATGGGGAGAAGATGGAACTATACAAGGTTTGTTAGAATTAGCTCAAATACCTTATGTAGGTTGTGGAGTTTTATCTTCTTCTGTATCTATGGATAAATTATATACTAAAATTATTGTTGATAGCATAAATATAGAACAAGCTAAATATAAAGCAGTTTATAAATATGAGATGGATAATTTAGATAATATTTGTAAAGAAATAAAGCAATATTTAGGATATCCTTGTTTTGTAAAGCCAGCTAATGCAGGTTCATCAAAAGGTGTATCAAAAGCTAATAATAAAAAAGAATTAATAGAAGCTATTAATAATGCTTTATTATATGATATTAAGGTTATTGTAGAAGAAAATATAGATGGTAAAGAAGTCGAATGTGCTGTTTTAGGTAACTATAATGTTGAAGCTACTAATGTAGGCGAAGTTTTATCAGCAGCTGATTTTTATGATTTTGATGCAAAATATAATAATAAAGACTCTAAAACAGTTATACCAGCTAATATATCTACTAATATATCTGAAGAGATACAAGAAAAAGCTGTTAAAATATTTAAAGCTTTAGATGGCAGAGGATTATCTAGAGTTGACTTTTTTATCCAAAACGAAACTAACAAAGTTATATTTAATGAAATAAATACATTTCCAGGATTTACACCTATAAGTATGTATCATATGTTATGGAACAATAAAGGGATAAACTTGCCTAAACTTTTAGATATGCTTATAGATTTAGCTTTTGAAGACTTTAATAATAAAAAGATGGAGTAAATATATGAATATTAGTGAAAGACCAATAGGTATATTTGATTCTGGAGTAGGTGGACTTACAGTTGCAAAAGAGGTTATAAATCTTTTACCCAAAGAAGATATAGTTTATTTTGGTGATACAGCAAGAGTTCCATATGGTTCAAAGTCTAAGGAATTAGTGTATAAGTTTTCTTGTCAGATAATAAAATTTTTAAAAGAAAAATGTGTTAAAGCTATTATTATTGCTTGCAATACTGTTAGCTCAAATTGTTATGAAGATTTAAAAAAACAGTTTCCCAATATACCAATAATAGAAGTTTTGGAACCAGGTGTAAACTCTGCTATAAAAGTTACTAAAAATAAAAAAATAGGTGTTATAGGAACAGAAGCTACCATAAGAAGTGGGCAATATGAAAAAAAATTAAAAGATAAGTTAGTTGGTGTTGAAGTGTTTTCTAAGTCTTGTCCTTTATTTGTTCCACTTGCAGAGGAAGGTTTTTTGCAAGATAATATTAGTATAGATATTGCTAAAATGTATTTACAACAGTTTAAAAATAATAATATAGATTCACTTATTTTGGGTTGTACTCATTATCCATTATTAAAAAGTACAATTAAAAAAGTTGTAGGAGATAATGTTAATATTGTAGATCCAGCATTTGAAACAGCTATAAAAATGAAAAATTATTTAATAGATAATAATATGAATAATACAAGAGGTGGAAAACATAAATTTTATGTAAGTGATAAAAATGATAAATTTGATTTTATTTGTTCATTGATATTAAAAGAAAATCATATTGCTGAAGAAGTAAACATAGAAAAATACTAAGAATTAATTAAATAGTTATTGAAAAGTTTTAATAATTATAGTATAATTTACAATATAAGTATAAATACTAAATATTAAACATTAAATGTTAAATATTGAATTTTGAATATGTATTGGAGGTTATTTTATGGCTAATATATTAAATAGTAAATTAGACTTTGAAAATGATATATTAAAAACAAATCTTCCAGCTATGGTAGACTTTTTTGCAACTTGGTGTGGACCTTGTAAAATGTTAAGTCCGGTTATAGATGAAATAGCTGAAGAGTTACAAGGAAAAGCTGTTGTAGCTAAAGTAGATAGCGACCAATTAGGTGAGCTTTGTGTAGAATATTCTATAAAATTATTACCAACTCTTGTATTTTTTAAAGATGGTAAAGAAGTTGATAGAATAGTTGGTATGGCAGAAAAAGAAGATATTATTGCTAAGTTAAATTCTTTAGCATAGTAAAATATTTATTAACGTAAAGATTAGGTTCTATATATATTGGGGAAATTAGTATATTTTTATACTAAATTTATTTTGATATATTATAGAACCTTTTATTTTTATGTAAAATATAAAATTTAATTTATTTTATATTTATATATTAAAAATCTTAATTTCATATATTTTTAATATATATCATATTTTGGTATTAAAATGAATATTATAAAAATATGATAAAATATTAAAGGAGGTGTAGTTATGGACGAATTTACTTCTACTCTTGTTAAAAAATTTAATTTTAAGCCTAAGTATATTCGTAGAAAAAAATATATGTATATATGCAATACAGACAAGGGTATTAAAGTAATAAGACCAGCAAATTATACTGCAGATAAAATAATATTTGTACATAATATAAAACAACACCTTATAAATCAAGGGTTTAATCAATTAGATTATTATTATATGTCAGATGAAAATTTACCATATGTAATAAATGAAGATATTATATATATTATGACAGATTATATAGATTTAGACGAATGTGATTTATCCAATAATGAACATACTAAAAAAGCAATAGAATTATTGGCTAATTTTCATAAATTATCACAAGGATTTAATACAGATATAAATTTTGAGTTTAAATCTTTTGATATAAAAGAGAATTTCAACAAAAAATTAGAGAATTTATTAAAAATGAAAAAGCAAGCAAGTAAGCAAAAAAAGCTTACAGATTTTGAGCTATTATTTATAAAAAACTTTGATTATTTTTATAAAAGTGCAGTGGAGGCAATAGAAATATTAGACAAATATAAATATGATAACCTCAACAAATTGGCAGAGAAAAATTTGATGATATGTCATAATAAAATTAAAGAAGAAAATATTTTAATAGGTGATAAATCATATTTAACACAACTTGAAAATATAACTACGGAACATTTTGTATATGATTTGGCTAGTTTTATTATTAGGTATATAAAAAAGCACCCAGAGGATTATCTATCGTTAGAAAACATTTTAATTACATATTCGAAAATAAATTATATAGATGGTAATATTTTACCGATTTTATATGCTCTTATTAAATTTCCTAATAGATACATAGATACTTGTCAAAGCTTTTTTGATAGAAGAAGGAATTTTACACCTATATCTATATCTAGTGATTTAGAAAATATATTACAGTTAAAAGATTTTCAAGAAAATTATTTATCAAAGATAAAATATTAATAGACTTTTTACTGTGAGAAGTAAATAGTCTAAATTAATGTGTAAAAATAATAGTATAATATAAAAAGCTGTAGATTTTATCTACAGCTTTTTATAAAGTTAAATTACTTGTTTTATATTTAAATTTTTATCCATTATAACGATGTTAGCAACTTTACCAACAGATATACTGCCCATTTTATCAAATATATTTATACTTTTAGCAGGGGTTACAGTACAAGCTTTAATAGCCGATTCTAGAGGAATACCAAAAGATACTGCCTTTCTCATACAATCAAAAAGATTTGTAGCAGACCCAGCAATAGTTCCATCAGATAAAACGGCTTTTCTATCTTGCATAATAACTTTTTGACCTCCAAGCTCATAAGTACCATTTTCCATACCAGTGGCCATCATACCATCACTTATTAATACTACTCTTTCGTCTGTAAACATTTTAAAAATAGCTCTAATCATACTAGAATGTATATGTATTCCATCACATATAACCTCAACAAAAACATTATCATTATCAAGTGCTGCACCTACTACACCAGGGTCTCTATGTGTAAATGCAGGCATAGCATTAAATAAATGAGTAACTCTTGTAGCTCCAAGATTAAAAGCTTGTTGAGCGGTTTCATAATTAGCTATAGTATGTCCAATAGATATATTAACATTGTCTGACATTTCTTTAATAAAGTCTAAACCACCTTCACATTCTGGAGCCATAGTAACAATTTTAATCATATTGTTACAAGCTTTATTAAGTTCTTTAAACATATTTGCTTGAGGATTTACTATAAACTTAGCATCTTGAGCTCCTTTTTTTTCAGATGATAAAAAAGGACCTTCCATATGGATACCAACTATATTAGCACAATCTTTAGGCAAATATGTTGTAGCCGTATTAAAAATTTCTTTTAATACCTCTTTTTTTAGTGTCATAGAAGTAGGGCAAAATGCAGTTATCCCATTACTTTTTAAATATTTAGCTATTTGTAAAAGACCTTTAACATCTTTATCACAAAAATCGTGGCCAGTTGCACCGTGTATATGTGTATCTATAAGTCCAGGGATAACATAGCAATCTTTAGCATCTATTTCAGTTTTATCTATAACTTCTTGTATATTATTAACGATTATACCATTTTCTATATAAATATCTTTTTTTTCAAAAGTATTATTTTCATTAAAAACTAAACCATTTTTTATAATCATAATTTACCTTCTTTCTAAGAGTGCATAATAATTATAAAAGGCCTTTTTCTTTTATAATAGATAATGCTTCATCATCTGCAACAATTGTTACATTATTATGGAGTTGTAATATAGAGGCAGGTACGCTAGGTACAATTGGTCCATATATAGATTTATAAAGGGCTTCTGCTTTAGATTTACCAGAAGCTAATAATAAAATACTTTTAGCTTGCATAATATTTTTTATACCCATAGAATAAGCAAATTTTGGAACTAAATCTAGTGTTTCAAAAAATCTAGAATTAGCTTTTATTGTTTCTTCAGTGAGTTTAACACAATGAGTTTCTTTTTCAAAAGCCTCATCTGGTTCATTAAATCCTATGTGGCCATTGCTACCAATGCCTAAAAGTTGTAAATCTACACCGCCTAAAGACTTTATTATTTGATTGTATCTATCACATTCTTTTTTAGTGTCTTCTTCAAGGCCATTTGGTATAAAAGTATTATTAATATCTATATTAACATGATTAAAAAGATGTTTTTTCATAAAATAAGCGTAGCTTTGTTCATCATCTTTAGATAGACCTTTATATTCATCTAAGTTTACAGATTTTACATTAGCAAAGTCTAAATCACCTTTTTTATACCATTCTACAAGCTGTTTGTATGTACCTTCAGGCGTAGAGCCAGTTGCTAAACCTAAAACACAGTTAGGTTTTATTATAACTTGAGCTGAAACAATATTAGCTGCCTTTCTACTCATATCATTATAGTCTTTAGCGTTATATATAACCATTTTTTATACCTCCCAAAATAAATATAATAATTTTATTATACATAATTAAAATAAAAATTTCAATAAGTGTTTTGACCTAATTAAGGTAATATTTTATTAAAAAATTTTACATATGTATATATAATATATATAAATTAACAAAAAAATACAATAAATATTAATATTTATTATTTAAAATTATAGAATAGGAAATAATATAGTATATAAAATTTTAAAAGTCTATTATTTTAGTCTTATATGTGATAAAATAATAGACGTATAAAAATTACACATTAGGGAGGGATTTTATGAAAACAGATATCCAAATAGCTAATGAGACAAAAAAGGAAAATATAGAAAATGTATTAAAAAATTTTGATATATGTTCTGATAATTTAGAATTTTATGGAAAATATAAGGCTAAGGCCTCTAATCAATTATATAATAAATTAAAAGATAAAAAAGATGGTAAATTAGTATTAGTTACAGCTATAAATCCAACTCCAGCAGGAGAAGGAAAAACAACAACAACAATAGGTCTTTCGCAAGCGCTTAATAAAATAGGTATAAAATCTGTTGTTGCACTTAGAGAACCTTCTCTTGGTCCTTGTATGGGGATAAAAGGTGGTGCTACAGGAGGAGGATATTCTCAAGTAGTGCCTATGGACGAAATAAATTTACATTTTACAGGAGATATACACGCAATAACAACAGCTAATAATCTTCTTAGCGCTATATTAGATAATCATATACATCAAGGAAATAGTCTTGATATAGATATAAGAAATATAACGTGGAAAAGAACACTAGATATGAATGATAGAGCACTTAGAAATATTACAATAGGTCTTGGAGGCAAAATAAATGGTGTACCACGTGAAGAAGGCTTTATGATAACAGTTGCTTCTGAAATAATGGCCATATTATGTCTAGCAAACGATTTAAAAGACTTAAAAGATAGATTAGGTAAAATAATAGTAGCATATAATACAAAAGGAGAACCAGTTACAGCTAAAGATTTAAATGCACATGGAGCAATGACAGTTTTATTAAAAGATGCTATAAAGCCTAACTTTGTACAAACATTAGAACATACACCAGCTATAATACATGGAGGACCTTTTGCTAATATTGCTCACGGGTGCAACAGTGTTCAAGCCACAAAACTTGCTTTAAAATTATCAGAAGTTGCAATTACAGAGGCAGGGTTTGGTGCAGATTTAGGAGCAGAAAAGTTTTTTGATATAAAATGTCGTATAGCAGGGTTAAAACCAGATGCAGTTGTGTTAGTAGCTACTATAAGAAGCTTAAAATTTAACGGTGGTGTATCTAAAGAAGAATTTTCTATACCTAATTTAAATGCGGTAGAAAAAGGCTTTGCAAACCTTGAAAAACATATAGAAAATATAAAAAAATATGGAGTACCTATGGTTGTTACATTAAATACATTTTTAACAGATAGTGAAGAAGAAATAAACTTTGTTAAAAATAAATGTGAAAATATAGGTGTACATTTTGCTTTATCAAAAGTATGGGAAAAAGGTGGAGAAGGTGGTGTAGAGCTTGCTAAAAAAGTTTTAGAGGCTTTAAAAGAACCTTCAAATTTTAAAGTTTTATATGATGAAAAACTATCTATTGAAGAAAAGTTAAACATTATAGCTAAAGAAATATATGGAGCAGATAGTGTTAAAATTTTACCTAAAGCTAAAGAGGAAATAGCACAAATAGAAAAAATAGGCTTAGATAAGATGCCTATATGTATAGCCAAAACACCAGTGTCATTTTCGGATAATCCTAAGCTTTTAGGTTGTCCTAAAGGGTTTGATATAACTATAAAAAAAGTTAGCGTATCAGCAGGGGCAGGCTTTATAGTAGCATTAGCAGGAGATGTTATGGTTATGCCAGGATTACCTAAAAATCCAGCATCAGAAAATTTAGATATAGATGAAGAAGGTAATATAATAGGACTTTTTTAAATTTGTATAAATAATTAAAAGGCTAAAGATTTTATCTTTAGCCTTTTAATTATTTATTTTTATTTATTTCAAATGAAACTTGTCCCATATATCCAGGAACTATTTCATATTTGTCAAAAACAATAACAGGATTACCATTTTTATTTATATAAAAATTTGTTTCATCTGTTATAGTTTTAAATCCATCTATACTATCAACATTATAACCAAAGTAAGATAAATTTTCATCTTCTTTAATTTGTTGTTCTATTTGATTTTTTATACTTTCGTTAGCTATATTTATATAATCATCGCCTAGAATATCTTTTAGTGTTATATTTTTACCTGTGTTTAAATCTATGTTGTAAAAATATGATATATTATAAGCATTTGCCCAACCTTCATTAGCATTTAAAACAAGTGATATATGGTCTTTACTTTTAGATTTCAAATCATAAGATACATCTACAACTATATTTTTTTGTTTAAATTCTTCTTCGGTGCCACCTGTTTCTATAAATGCTTCTTTATATTCTTGTATATCTTGCTCTGCTTGTTTTGTATATTCATCTACAATAGTTTTTATTTGATTATTAACTTTATCTGTTATTTGTTTTATATTTTCATCGTCAGTAGATATTTGTGGTATTTGAGTATTTATTGTTTTATCATTATCTATTTTTTTGCCGTGAATTGATATTACAGAAACTATTTCACTTATTATAGGTATTTTTGAACAAGCCATAGCAAATGTTTCACTAACATTAACACCTATAACAAATAATATTAAAACACTTGCAACTGTTGATGTTAAATATTTCCATTTGTATTTAGGTTTATTTTTATTTATTTCTAAATTTATTATTTCATTTAATTGTAATGGTACTTCAATATTATTGTATATTTCTTTAGCTTTTTTTATTTTTTTCATAGTTTTTCCTCCTCTAATTTTATTTTTAATTTTTTAAGTCCAGAATATAATCTACTTTTAACAGTATTTAAATTGCAATTAGTTATTTCCGATACTTGTGCTAATGTTAAATCTTCAAAATAATGTAATATAATTATAGTTTGTGTATCTGTTGGTAAGAACTTAATTTGGTCAAAAATGTCAATATCATCATTAAATTTTTCAAAATACGGCATTTCTTCAATTGATACTTCATTTTTAATATCTCTTTTTTTACTTCTTAAAAATAAAAGATTTTCATTTACTAAAATTTTATAAAACCAACAATTGATTGCTTCTTCATTTTTTATTGATTTATATTTTTCTAAGGCTTTTACTACTGCATTTTGTACTATATCTAAAGCGTCATCTTTATTTCTAACATAAGTATAGGATAGCCTATAAAACTTGTCTTGATTTTCTATTATATGTTTAGATAACTTGTTGTATATATTCAACATTTTTCCTCCTTTATAATATTTATATTTTATTTTTATCCTACTTATATATTATAGATACTGATTGTATAAAAAAAGTTTAAGTATCTTTAAATTTAAATAAAATCGTAAAAAGTTTTGAAAAAATCTATAAATAGTTTGATGACAGTTACTAGGTGATATATTAGTCTATTATAAGTATTGAAAATAGATAAAATATATAGTTTATAATTTTTATAGATATAATAAAAAAGCCCTTATAAGGGCATGAAAAAGCCACTAGCAGAACTAGTGGCTTTGATTATTAGTTAACTAGGGGTAAACTTGACATTTAAGTCACGTAAAATAAAGGTTAATTATCTAAATTTATTTTATATAAATTATTGATAATAATTAAATAATACAATAGATTTTTTAGATTTTCAAGAGGAAAAGCTAAAAAAAGTAAGATTTATTAGTTAATAATAATAAATCTTACTTTTAATATATAGTTTTTGTTTATTTACTACAAAAAAAGTATATATTAAATATTTAATAACAAAAAATTATTTTGTTGTGCTAGTAAGATTAGGCTCACCTTTAGACATAATTCTTTGTTTTAAAACAGGTATTAAAACACCTTTGTTTGTTCCAAATTCTATAATAAAAACTTGGTCTGCTATATCAGTAACTTTACCGTATATACCGCTATCTAATAAAACCCAATCGCCAATTTTTATATCAGATTGAAGTTCTAATAATTTTTTTTCTCTTTTTTTCTGAGGTCTAATACCTATAAAATAGAATATTAAAACAATGAAAATAATGTAGACAATTATACCCATAGGTGTGGCAAAAAAGTTAAATCCATTAGTAGCTTGAGGAGCAACATTTGCAACTTGTTCTCCAGCTTGGCTAGCTTGAGGAGCACTTTGAGAACCACCAGTTATAACTGTGTTTAATAGTACAAAATTCATATTAACATCTCCCATAAAGTTTTTATGTATCAAAATAAAATATATAGCAACTTAAGGCTATTATTTTGACAATAAATAAATTATATAATAATATAAATATTTAGTCAATACTTGTATTAATATAAGTATTAGGTATATCACCATTAAATACAGTATTTACAAGCATTAACTTTCTAGATATATTTATATCTTTTTTATACATAGGATTTATTATTCCAATACTAGTATTTATATTTAAATATACCTGAAAGTTTATTTGGTTTATACCTACCGATTGAAAACTTGTTTCATAATCTACAACGGCATCTCCTATAGAGCTTAAATAAACATTAAAGCAAGGACCAAAATCAGAAAAAGCGCTTATACCAGAAAATACACCAATAGGAAGTTCTACTTTTGTATCTTTAATTTCTTTTAAATTTTTAGACAATTCTTCAGATACTTTACTACAAATAGTATTTATTAATATAGTATCAACATCTAAATAAGCCTTATTTGTATCTTTATCAATATTTTTATTAAAAAAATCATTAGTATGTAAGTTCATTTCTTGTATTATTTTTTCAATACTTCTATTTATTTCTTGGCTTACAATATTAGCTGCATATTTTTCACTTACTTTTATTGCAGTAGGCAAAACTTCTTCTTCAAACTGTACAACAAACATGTAAATAGACCAAACAAATATACATAAAAAAATAAGAGGTAAAAATTTTATTTTAATTTTTTTTTTGGGTTTATGTCTTTTTTTTCTATAATACATATATAATCACCTTTTAGTATAAGAATATTTTAATAATTGTTACAATATTTTTAAAAATTTGTTTTTATACTTTATTAATTTATTTAAATTTGTTATAATATATGCTTGAAAAGGAGTCGATTTAATGAGTCAACAAAGAAATAATCCTCAAAACAAACAAAATAATGTTAAAGGACCAAGAACGACTAATAGTAGACAAGTTAGAACAGATATAGGAAAAACACCACAAAATGTGGCTAAAAGAGATATACATAAAAATACATCTAGTCAAGGTGTTAAATCTCAAAAACCTAAAAGTCAAGCTACTAAAACTAAGAAAAAGAAAAAATCAAAGAAAAAAAGGTTTAAAAGAACTTGCCTTGGGTTTATATTAACTATGATAATAGTTATAGCAACTATAGGTGGTATAGGTGCTGGTATTTTTGTAAGGATAATACAAGATTCACCTAACTTACAGCTAATATCTGTAGAGCCTAACGTTTATACATCTATTGTTTATGACAAAGATGGAAAAGAGATAGATCGTTTTCATGGCAAAGAAAATAGAGAGTATGTAACTTTAGATGAAATATCTACCAATTTACAAAATGCTATTGTATCTGTAGAAGATGAAAGATTTTACGACCACTTTGGTATAGATATTAAAGGTATATTAAGGGCTGTTTATACAACTATAAAAAATAAAATTATAGGCTCTAGTGGGTTACAAGGCGCTAGTACAATAACGCAACAGCTTATAAAAAATAACGTAACAAAAGTAACTAGAAATACAATAGAAACTAAAATACAAGAACAATATTTAGCAGTTAGCTATGAAAAATATTTAGAAAATAAATTTGGTAGCAAAATGCAAGCTAAAAAATATATATTAGAATTGTATTTAAATACTATTGCTTTAGGTCATGGTTATAATGGTGTACAAGCTGCGGCGTTAGGATATTTTAATAAAGACGCAAAAGATTTAACATTAGCAGAGAGTGCTTGTATAGCAGCTATAACAAATAACCCTTCTTTATATTCACCTAGAACTCAACCAGAGAACAACAAAAAAAGGGTAACAAAAATATTAAACCATATGCTAGAGCAAGGTATGATTACAAAAGCTCAATATGATGAAGCCTTACTAGAAGATATATATTCTAAAGTATCAGATGGTAATGCACATAAAAAAGTAGAAGGAAATATTATACACGGATACTTTGAAGATTCACTGTTTGAGCAAGTTTCAAAAGATTTACAAGAAAAGCATAATATAAGTAAAGGACAAGCAGATAACCTTATATATAATGGAGGGCTTCAAATACATTCTACAAAAGATTCTAATATGCAAAATATTTTAGAAGCTTCTTTTAATAATAATGAGCTTTTCCCTAATGTAGTATATAAATATGACGTAACCTACACAGTTTCAATAGAAGATACAACAACAGGCAAACAAGAGCATAAAGATTATCGTCAGTTTGTAAAAACTAAAGAAGAAGGTGATGCTTTTGTAGCCAATAAAAAGGCAGAAATAGAAAGTGGTCTTTCACAAAATCAAAGAATAGTAGCAGATAGAGCTAATTTTTCTACACAACCGCAAGCATCAATGGTTATAATGGATTATAGAACAGGAAATGTAACAGCGCTTATGGGTGGTAGAGGAGAAAAAACAGTTAATAGAGGCTTTAATAGGGCAACAGATTCTAAAAGACAACCAGGGTCTGTATTTAAAGTGTTGGCGGCTTATGCACCAGCTATAGATACAGGAGTTTTAATGCCAGGTAGCGTTATAGTAGATGAGCCAATAAAAATAGGTAAATATAGCCCTAAAAACTGGTATGGAGAGTCATATAGAGGACCTTCTACTGTTCGTGAGGGTATAGAACAGTCTATGAACATATTAGCTGTTAAGGCTATGGATATGGTTGGAGTAGACGCAGCTTACCAATATCTTTTAAACTTTGGGTTTACAACATTAGAAAATGATAATCATTTATCAACAGCACTTGGTGGTATAACATATGGTGTTACTCAAATGGAGGTAACTGCGGCTTATGCTACAATAGCTAATGGTGGTAAATATTATGAACCTAAACTTTATACTAAAGTTCTAGACCACGATGGAAATGTTATATTAGATGCAACAACAAGAGAACCTAAACAAGTTATAAAAGAAACAACGGCCTATATGCTTACAGATATGATGAAAGGTGTTGTTACAAAAGGTACAGGAACAGCAGCAAAGTTTAAAAATATATCTATGCCTATTGCAGGTAAAACAGGTACTACACAAGAAACAAAAGACTTAACATTTGTAGGATATACACCTTATTATGTTGCAGGGGTATGGTTTGGATATGATAGATATGACAACACAGTGCCTAATATGATAGCTAGAGTAGGTGGAAAGCGTGTTATACCTAATGATAGATATCATCTTGTTTTATGGCGAGATGTAATGGAAAAAATACACAAAGATTTGCCAAAAGCTAATTTTGGACCTAGGCCAAAAGATATAGTAGATGTGTCTATATGTTTAGATTCGGGACTTTTAGCAACAGAAGATTGTAAAAACGACCCTAGAGGAAATAGAGTTATTGTAGATATGTTCATTAAAGGTACAGAACCTAAGAAAATATGTGATAAACATCAAGTAATAGCTATATGTAAAGATAGTGGAAAATTAGCAGGAGATTTTTGTCCAAAAGAAAGTATTATATTTAAGTCTGTGTTTGATTTTAATGAAGAAAATAAAGCACCAACAGATGTTTGTGATATTCATTTAGAAAAAGATATAACAATAGACCCAAATGAATCTACGGAAAGTACTAGCAGTGAAACAAACCAAGAAACACCATCTATTACTATTAATCCAAATGATGCTACATCACAAAATCAAAACACAAATAATACTACACAATCAACTACTATGCCACAAGAAGTTGGTAATATAGTTCCTTCTGTACCACAAGAACAATCAACAGAGGCAACTACTACACATCATATAACACAACAACCAACTACACAACAACAAACTACTGGAGCACCAGTTTTTAATACACCTTAATTAATTTTAGTATATGATAATGCTAAAAACAAAATAAAGAATAACCTTTAATTTTAATTTATCCTTATATTTTTAAATACTTTGTATTATGAAAAAGCTAGATTTTTATTAGATTTATTCCTTGTATAAGAAAGTTAGCTTTAAAAATATAATTGTTGTGATAATCTTGTTATTATAACAAAAGGGTGTAGACAAAGTCTACACCCTAACCATACGCTTTAGCGTATGGTATTTTTTATTTTAAAGCATCTGCAAAAGTTTTTGTTATTAACTGAGGTCTAGTTATAGCACTACCTACAACAACAGCATAGGCGCCCATATCAATAGCTTTTTTAGCTTGTTCTGGAGTATTGAAGTTTCCTTCGGCTATAATTTTAGCATTTTTACAATCTTTTATGAGTTTTTCTAAAATTTCAAATTTTTCCATATTTTTAGATTGTTCTGTATATCCTATTAAAGTAGTTCCTACATAATGAAAGCCTATTTTATCGGCTCTTATACCTTCTTCATAAGTAGATATATCTGCCATAAATTTCTGGCCTTTATATTTTTCTATTACTTCTTTTAAAAAATTTTTATCTTGATTTATAGTAGCATCTAAAGCTATTATATCAACACCTTCATTTACAAGTGCTTCTACTTCTTTTATAGTCGGAGTTATATATGGTATAAGATTTTCATAATCTTTTTTAATAATACCTATTATAGGTAAATTTACATTATTTTTTACTTCTTTAATATCTTCAACGCTATTGGCTCTTATACCAACGGCACCACCTTGATAAGCTGCTAAAGCCATTTTACCCATTATAAAAGAGCTATGCAATGGTTCGTTTTCTAAAGCTTGACAAGATACTATAAGACCGTTTTTCATATTAAGCCCTCCTTTAGTTTATATCTAATAGTTCATTTATTTTATTTTTTATTAAGTCGGCTTTTGCACCAAACACTGCTTGTATACCGCCTTTAACATCAAATACAGCTGTTGCACCAAGTTCTTTAATTCTATTTTTATCAACTTTATTAATATCTTTAACGGCAACACGCAGTCTTGTTATACAAGCATCACAATCTTCTATGTTTTCTTTACCGCCTAAAGCTTTTAAAACTTCTTTTGCATCTTCTGCTATACTTGTTTTTGTTTCTATTTTTATCTCACTAGTATCATCACTTTCTCTACCAGGAGTTTGTATATTAAATTTTGTTATAAAGAATCTAAATATAAAATAATATATAAAGAACCAAGGAATACCCACTAATACAACATATATCCAATTTGTTTTATCATTACCTTGGAATACACCAAATAATAAAAAGTCTATTAATCCACCAGAAAATGTATTACCTATTCTTATTGATAAAATATCGGCCAAGAAGAATGATAAACCATCTAAAATTGCATGTACAACATATAACCAAGGAGCAACAAATAAAAACATAAATTCTAAAGGCTCTGTTATACCAGTTAAAAATGATGTTAATGCACCACTAAATAATAAACCACCAACTAATTTTCTTCTTTCTTTTGGTACACAATGATACATTGCTAAAGCAGCACCAGGTAAACCAAACATCATTGTATCAAATCTACCTGCAAAAAATCTTGTACCATATGTGTAAAGTCCATTATGAGTAGCATCTGCAAGCTCTGCAAAAAATATGTTTTGTGCACCAACTATTTCTTTACCAGCAACGATAGCAGTGCCACCAAGCTCAGTATACCAAAATAGAGGATATATTGTGTGATGAAGACCAACAGCACCAGTTAATCTTAATAAAAAGCCATATAAAAATGTACCAAAGGCACCCATATTGCCTATTTGCTCACCAACAACAACTAACATTTTTTGGAAAGGTGGCCATATTAAAAAGAATATTGCACCTATAAATATTGCACAAAATGAAGATACTATTGGAACAAATCTAGAGCCACCAAAAAAGCCTAAAAATTGAGGTAACTGTATGTTTCCATATTTATTATGTAAATATACAACCATACAACCAATAACAATAGAGCCTACTACACCAGTGTCGATACTTTCTATACCTTCTGGTTTAAATACACCTATCATAGCTGTTATAGCAGCATTCATAACTAAAAATGCTACAACAGCGGCAAGACCAGCCGTACCTTTATCTTTTTTAGCAAGGCCAACTGCAAGACCAATACACATGATAAGGGCAATATTAGCAAATATTATATTGCCAGAAGCAGACATTATTTGGAATATACCTTGTATGAAAGGTACATTTAAGAAAGGATATGCATTTAATGTATTTGGATTAGATAATGCACCTCCTATACCTAATAGTAAACCTGCTGCCGGTAAAATGGCAATAGGCAACATAAAAGCTTTTCCTAGTTTTTGTAATTGTTTAAACATAGGACTTACCTCCTGAAAAATAATATTATATGAGTATTATACTATGTTAAATAGTTAATTGCTATATTAAAATTATAAAATTTTACTATTTATTGGTATTTTTATTTTGTCTATTTAAAAAATTATAATATGCACCTATCATACCAGCATTATTTTTATGATGTGCAAATATAAGTTTAGTGTTTTTAAATATTGGTTCTATTAAATATTTGGATAAACTATTTACTATTTTATCATATAAGTAATCTTTTTGGGCCATTATACCACCACCTAATACAACTACTTCTGGATTTATAACATAGCAAATATTAGCTATACCATAACCTAAATAATCACATAAAGTGTCTATTTGTTCTATACAAACTTTATTACCTTGTTTTGCTTTATCAAAAATAACTTTTCCATTAATACTGTTTGGGGTGGCACCTAAGACTTTTGCCGTATTTTTTATTAATGAGGTTGTAGAAGCTAAATTTTGAAAAGTATCTCCTAGCATATTCATATAGCCTATTTCACAACCGCTATTAGAAAATCCATTTATAACAGTATTGTTTATAATAATACACCCACCTATGCCTGTGCCTATTGTAAGGCACAAGCTAGAATGAGTATTTTTTGAAGCACCAACATAATTTTCACAAATTCCGGCACAGTTTACATCATTTTCAACTTCACAAGGAATATTAAATATTTCTTCAAAAGATTTTTTATAATTTATACCTGTATAATTAGGTATAGAACTATTGGCATATATAATTGCACCAGTATCTGCATTTACCATACCTGCAGTAGATATACATATACCACTTATACTTTTTTGTGATATATATCCATTACATATATTTTTTACTTTATCAAAAATATGGCTACCACCTTTAAAAGCTTCCGTTTCTATTTCATTAGCTTCTAAAATATTACCATTTTCATCTATGATACCATATTTAATCATAGTACCACCTATATCTATTGTTATATATTGCTTAATCATAGTTTCACCTTAAATATTGCTTTTTTTATTTTTTTAGGTTCAGAAATTTTAACAGCTGTCATATGACCATCATTAGGATATAATATTAAAAAATCTTCTTCTTGTAAAACAATACTACTTTTTTTGGCTCCTTCTAGAGGTAAAAAGTCTTCTTCTTCTACAAAAGGCTTTTGTTCCATATTTTTTATAAAGTTTATATTAATAATTTCTTCGCCATCTATCATAAAATGTAGGTCTAAATAATTTTTATGAGCTTCGAAAAAGCGTTTATCTTCTGTTGTTGTTTCATATTCTACTATATTTACAAATAAATCTTTCCCACATATTTCATATATACCTTTAGGTAAGGCTTTTAAATTGTTTTGTTTTATATATTCAAAGCATTTTTGTATATTTTCAGGTAAAAATTTATATTCTTCAATATTTTTTATATTACTATATATCATAATAATACCTCCTATTTATAATATATGGTTGCTCTTTCATCAAGCTCTTTATTAGGTTTAAACATTGAACTAGCTAAAAGACCAACAACTAAAGAAACAAAAATAGATATTAAAGCATAAGACCAGCTAGATACACTTGGAACATTATATTTTATAAAAATTATTACTATACTAGCAGATATAAATCCTATAAATGCACCTTTTGCATTTGCTTTTTTAGTAAATGCACCTAAAACAAATATACCTACTAATACACCTAAAACAAGCCCCATAAAAGCATTAAATGTTTCATAAGCAGATTTTATACCACCATTTGCAAGGAGCATAGATATACCAATAGTAATTATACCTACACCAAGAGAAATATATTGAGCAAGTTTTGTTTGTTTATGTTCATCTATTTTGCTACTTATATAAGGTTGTATATCTAAAGCCCAGCTTGTTGCAACAGAGTTTAGCCCTGTTGATAATGTAGACTGGCTAGCAGCATATATAGCAGCTAATAATATACCTGTTATACCAACTGGTAGCTCTAAAGATATATAAGAAGCAAATATTTGGTCTTGTTTTGCAATAGCAGGTAACGGATTTTGTGTGTAAAATACACTTAAACCAGTACCTATTAAATAAAATACAGTTGCTACAAATAAAGATAATAAACAGTTTGTAAGCATCATTTTATTTAATTTTTTTCTATCTGTTGTTGTAGTAAACCTTTGAACTATGTCTTGGCTTGATACATATGAAGCAAAGGTATTAAAGCCTGCACCAACTACAACAATAAATACACTTGTTTTAAATATATTAGGGTCAAATAAAACTTCATTTTCTGCTAAGAATTTGTGATTTTGAGTAAATTGTTTTAAAATTTCACCAAAGCCACCGTCAATACCATTAATAAGATATATTAAAGCAAATAATACACCTATTATTAAAACAGCACCTTGTATAAAGTCCGTCCATAATACAGATTTTAAACCACCAGTATAAGAATAAATAATAGCAATTATACCCATTACGATTATTAATATATTTACGTTTATACCCATAAGACCAGATAATACTACACAAGGTAAAAACATTATTATAGACATACGTCCTATTTGATATACAATAAATGTTAAAGCTCCTAATATTCTAAGACCTTTACTACCAAATCTTATATCTAAATAATGATAAGCTGTGTCTATATCTAGTCTGCTATATATAGGTAAAAAGAATTTTATAGTAAGAGGCACAGCGATAATAACGCCTAATTGAGCAAACCATAAAAACCACGTTCCAGCATAAGAGTTACCAGCTAAAGATAGAAAGGAGATAGGGCTTAAAAGAGTGGCAAATATAGATACACTAGTTACCCACCAAGGTATTGTTCCATCACCTTTAAAAAACTCTTTGCCTTTCATATCTTTTTTGGAAAAAAGTATACCAACAACTAAAACGGATAATAAATATACTATTAAAATAATTAAATCTATTGTTGTAAAGCCTAATTCGTTAGTGTTCATAATTCTCTCTCCTTTACTATTAAAATGACATTGAGGAGATAAAGAAACTTTGTATTAATAAGCTTTTATCTCCTAGGTTTATTTAAATATTTTGTAAATATTTTTCATACATACATTTTGCTTTTTCTTTTTGAGAATCTGTTATAACGGCCATAGGTTTTTTACAATATCCAGCATCTACACCTTGTAATTGTAGTATATATTTTATTGTTTGATATAAACCATTATTTAAAATATCTGTAATTAAATCATTTGTTACATTTTGAATTTTTAATGCTTCTTCTATTTTATCTTGTTTTGCAAGTTCAAAAATTTGTCTAGCTCTTATACCATTTATATTAAATGTTGAACCTATAGCACCGTCTATGTTTAATACAGTAGCAGGAAGCATCATTTCATCAAATCCAGCATAAATAAGATGGTTTGGATATGCGTTTCTAAGTCGTTCTAAAAGATAAAAATCTGCGGCAGTAAATTTAACACCGATTATTTTATCATTTTCAAATAGTTCTCCAAATTGTTCTACACTAATATTTACGCCTGTTAGAAAAGGTATAGAATATATTATAAGGTAGTTATCTACGCTATTTATAATTGTATTATAATAATCTTTAATTTCTTCAAAGCTAAATTTATAATAAAAAGGAGTAACTGCCGATATAGCATCATATCCAAGCTCTGTAACATATTTTGCAAGTTCGATAGACTCGTGAATATTTAAAGAACCTACTTGAGCTATAAGTTTAATATCATTTTTAGCTTCATCTTTAGCTATTTTAAAAATTTTTTTCTTTTCTTCTGTTGATATTAAAAAGTTTTCTCCAGTTGAACCTCCAACATATAGCCCATCTACTTTCATTTTATCAATATTATGTCGTACAATTTGTCTTATACCATTTTCATTGATGTTACCATTTTCATCAAAAGAGGTTAATAAAGCGCTAAAAATACCTTTTAATTCTTCTTTTTTCATAATAATCGCTCCTTTTAAAATTTAATATTAATATAATATTAAAATAATTTATATATATATTATATTTTTGAAAATTATTTTAATCAATGGTAATGTTGTAAAAAAATATATATTAAAAATTATATAGTTTTAATAACAGAAGAATATGTAATTATAAAAAATATACATATAATACAAATTATATAAGCCTTAAATATATTTTTATAAAATAAAATATGCAAGATGCATAAAAAATATATGTTTAAAGTTTTTATATACTTGAATTTTATGGTAATTATGATATAATATTTTTATACAAATGATGAAAGTAGGATGACAAATGAATATTTTAGAATTAATACAATTAAAATATTTAGAATTTTCTATAAAAGAACAAAAAATAGCAGATTATATATTAGAAAATGTAAAATATATTGAAAATATGAATATTACTGTTTTTGCTCAAAATTGTAATGTATCTACAGCTACAGTAACTAGATTTTGTCAAAAATTAGATTGTCAAAGTTTTGTTAATTTAAAAATAAAACTTAGTTCTATAAATTTAACATCACCTTCTATATCTACAATAAATGACCCTTTAAATAAAGTATATTCATTTTATAAAGATATTCTTAATATTAGTAAAGATTTAGTTAATTTAAAAGATTTAGAGGTATTATACGATAAAATAAAAAGTGCAAAAAGAATATATATTTATGGTGTTGGTAGTTCTGGTTTAACTGGCATAGAGTTTATGCTTAGGCTTATTAGAATGGGCTTTCATTGCCAAGCCATTACAGATTCTCACCTTATGATTATAAATAGTTCTATTTTAAATGAAAATGATTTGGTTATAGCGCTTTCTTCATCTGGTGAAACATTAGATGTAATAAATGCTGTTAAGCTAGCAAAGAAAAATAAGTGTTTTGTAGCATCTATTACTAGTTTTCCTACGAGTACATTATCGGAAAATTCGGACTTTTTTATTATTGTACCTAATCCCAACTTATTAACAAAAAATTCTTTTGTTAATACACAATTTTCCACATTATATATTATAGATGTGTTAACAACTATATTTTTACAAGAAGATGAAATGCGTGAAAAAATGAATATTACAATAAATAGTATATTAAATAATCAAAATAATAAAAAATAATAAAATTTTAATACATAAACTAAAAGATAGTATTAGTACTTAAATTTTAAACTAATACTATCTTTTTAGTTGGCTTAATAGTTAGATTTTTATAGCTTTTTACCCTTGTGAGAAAAAATTAGCTTTTTGTATTATAAAACTTTGATTTAGCTTTATCTTTTGTAAAAAATAAAATTTTAGCATTTAAAAGGAAAGTAAATTTTATTTACAATTTTTAATATATAGTCATATATTGTTCAAGTTCCCAGTTAGAAACATATGTTTTATAGGCTTCCCATTCTTTTTTCTTACAAGCTCTGTAAGATTTATAAGCATGCTTGCCTAAAACTTCTTTAACCATTGTATCTTGTTTCATATAATATAAAGCTTCGCTTAATGTTTCTGGTAAGTTTTCTATACCTCTTGCTTGACGTTCTTCCTTACTCATTTTAAATAGGTTTTCATCTACACTGTCTGGACATTTTAGTCCTCTTTTTATACCATCAAGACCAGCAGCTAAACAAAGGGCTAAGCAAAGATAAGGGTTTGTAGTAGGGTCTGGGCTTCTAAGCTCTATTCTTGTTCCTACACCTCTACTAGCTGGTATTCTAATAATATCTGTTCTGTTAGATGCACTCCAAGCTATATAACAAGGTGCTTCATATCCAGGTACAAGCCTTTTATAAGAATTTACAAGAGGGTTTGTAATAGCAGTAATACCTTTAACGTGGGCTAAAACGCCTGCTATAAAGCTATAAGCATCTTTACTAAGGCCTAGTTTATCTTGTGGGTCATAAAAAGCATTTTTACCATTTTTAAACAAGCTCATATTAGTGTGCATACCAGAACCAGCTATACCATAAATAGGCTTTGGCATAAAAGTAGCGTGTAAACCATATTTTTGAGCAATAGTTTTTACAACCATTCTAAATGTTGTTACATTGTCTGCCGTAGCTAAAGCACTGTCATATTTAAAGTCTATTTCGTGTTGGCCAGAGGCTACCTCGTGATGAGAGGCTTCTATTTCAAATCCCATTTCTTCCAATGTTAAACAAATATCTCTACGTGCATTGGAGCCACTATCTATTGGAGCTAAATCAAAATAACCAGCTCTATCATTTGTTTCTGTAGTAGGGTTACCATTTTCATCAACTTTAAATAAGAAAAATTCAAGCTCGTTACCAACGTTAAAATCATAGCCCATAGCTTTAGCTTCTTCTAAAGTTTTCTTTAATATATATCGAGGGCAACCCTCAAAAGGAGTTCCATCTGGTTTATAAACATCACATATAAAACGAGCAACTTTTCCCGTTTGAGGACGCCAAGGGAATATAACAAAAGTGTCTAAATCTGGCTTAAGATACATATCGGATTCTTCTATTCTAGCAAAACCTTCTATAGACGAACCGTCAAACATCATACCATCATCTAATATTTTGTCTATTTGAGATGAGGTAACAGCAACATTTTTAAATTTTCCCAAAACATCTGTAAATTGTAGCCTAATAAATTTTACATCATTTTCTTTAATAATTCTTTTAATATCTTCTTTGTTATATTTTGCCATAACTACCTCCCATAAAACCTAAAATATTATTTTATACTAAAAAAGGCGTAAAACACCTAAGTGTTTTGAACGCCTTTGTTCTTATTTATATTAAAGTATATGAAATATTATAAAAAATGTCAATATATTTTTATAATATTTAAAAAATAAACATTTAATATAATAAAAAAGTTAAAATTAATATAATTTATCATATTATATTTTATTATATTAATATAAAAAATGATTATGAATAGGTAAAAAATATTAAAATATTTTGATGCAATGTATGAAAAAGTATATTTATTCATACAAGGGTTAAAGTTTTTAGAAATTTAGCTTTTTACATAATTTGAGGCAAAGTCATGTCTTATGATTAGAATGTTTATGCCTGCATAAATTTTTTATGCAAATCATAAAAATGAAAAAATTAGCCTAAAATATTTTGTCTTCAATCTAATATTTTGTGTATTATAGTTAATATAATATTAAAATATTTTAATACATTTTAACCTATCGACAAGGAATATTTTTTATGATAAACTAAAATAAATAATATAATTAGGAGGACTTAAAAATGATAGATAAAGATATACAAGTTATAAATACTATTAGAAGCCTTAGCGTAGATGCTATTCAAAAAGCAAATTCAGGTCATCCTGGTATTGCACTTGGGTCAGCACCAACAGCATATACTCTTTGGGCTAAACATTTAAAACATAACCCTAAAAATCCAAACTGGAGAAATAGAGATAGATTTATACTATCTGCAGGGCATGGGTCTGCTCTTTTATATTCCTTATTACATATTTTTGGATATGGATTGTCTTTAGACGATTTAAAACAATTTAGACAATTAGATTCTAAAACACCAGGACACCCAGAATATAAACATACAGTAGGGGTAGAGGTTACAACAGGACCTTTAGGACAAGGTATAGCAAATGCAGTTGGTATGGCTATGGCAGAAAATCACCTTGCTAGCAAATTTAATAAAGAAGGTTATAACATAGTAGACCATTATACATATGCGCTTTGTGGTGACGGTTGTCTTATGGAAGGGGTAGCTTATGAGGCAATATCTTTAGCAGGCACATTAGGTCTTAATAAATTAATTATATTATATGATAGCAACAACATAACAATAGAAGGAAACACAAATATTGCATTTAGAGAAGATGTTTGTAAAAGATTTGAAGCTTGTGGATTTGATACACAAGTTGTAAATGATGGAAATGATATAGAAGCAATATCAAAAGCAATAGAAAATGCTAAAAAATCTGACAAGCCTTCTTTAATAGAAATAAAAACAGTTATAGGATATGGTGCTCCTAATAAGGCTGGTAAAGCATCAGCACACGGCGAGCCTTTAGGCAAAGATGAAATAAAAGCTATGAGAGAATATTTAGGCCTAAAAGATGAAGATTTTTATGTAGATGAAGAAGTTAAATCTACTATGCAAAATATTCAAAATACTTTAGAAGGCTATGAAAAAGAGTGGAATGAACTTTTAGAAAACTATAAAAAAGATTATAGCCAATTATATGAAGAATATGAAAAATGGTATGCAGATGATTTCTTAAAAGATATAGAAAATGATGAAAGCTTTTGGAGCTATACAGAAGAAACAGCTACAAGATTATCATCTGAAATAGTTTTAAATAAATTAGCTAAAGTTATGCCAAATATGTTTGGTGGGTCTGCCGATTTATCTCCGTCTAATAAATCTGTTATGAAAGGTAGAGGAGAATATTCTAAAGAAACACCAGAAGGCGATAATATACATTTTGGAATACGTGAACACGCTATGACAGCTATTGCAAACGGAATTTATCTTCATGGTGGACTTAGACCATATATAGCAGGTTTCTTTGTATTTACTGATTATATGAAACCAGGTCTTAGGTTATCAGCTCTTATGAACTTAGGTGTAGTTAGCATATTTACACACGATAGTATAGGAGTTGGAGAAGACGGACCAACGCATCAACCAATAGAACATTTAGCAGGACTTAGAAGTATACCAAATTATACAGTTATTAGACCTTGTGATACTAACGAAACTGCGGCAGCGTGGTATCTTGCTATTAAAAGAAAAGAAAGTCCAACAGGATTAATTTTTACAAGACAAAACACAAAACCAGTAGGAGATGCTAAAAAAGCACTTAAAGGTGGATATATTGTGAAAGACTGTCAAACACCAGAGGCTATTATTATAGCTACAGGCTCTGAAGTTGGAATATCTGTAGAGGCTAGTGAAATTTTAGCAAAAGAAGGCATAAATGTAAGAGTAGTAAGTATGCCTAGTTTTGAAATATTTGAAGAACAAGACAACGAATATAAAGAAAGCGTTTTACCTAAAAATATTACTAAAAGAGTAGGTGTAGAGGCTGGTAGCTCTTTTGGTTGGCATAAATATATAGGAATAGATGGAGAAATACTATCTATGGATAATTTTGGCGAATCGGCACCATTTGCACAATTATTTGAAAAATATGGATTTACAGCACAAAATGTATGTGATAAAGTTAAAAATATTTTAAATAAATAATTTATATTATGTAAAAGGTTGGTTTTTAAAGAGCTTTTAGTTTTTATAAAATCAACCTTTTTATAAGTTTTAATGTAAATATAGGAGATAGTAATGGAAAAGTTAAAAAAACAAATGTCTTTTTTAATAGAGATAGAAAAATTAAAAAATGTATTTAGACAAACTTTAATATATGATAAATCTAGAAATGAAAATGATGCAGAGCATTCTTGGCATATGGCTATGTATGCAATAATATTAGAAGAATATGCACCAAAGGGTACAGATATATTAAAGGTTATAAAAATGGCTTTAATACACGATATAATAGAAATATATGCAGGAGACACTTTTTTGTATGATGAAGAAATGATAAAAACAAAAGAAAAAAGAGAAAAAGAGGCTGCTAAAAAAATATATTCTATTTTACCACAACAACAAGGGGAGGAAATAAAAGCCTTGTGGCAAGAATTTGAAGAAAAGAAAACAAATGAGGCTATATTTTGTGGTATACTAGACCGAATTCAACCTATTATATTAAACTATTTAACAGAAGGTGGCACATGGAAAAAATATAATATAAAAAAAGAAACTATTTTACAAAAAGGGAATATAATATTTGAAGAGGCAGATGAAAGGCTAAAACAATACGTTTTAAGCATAATAGATGAAAGTATAGAAAAAGGATATTTATTATTTTAAAAATTTTTATAAAAAAATTTAAAAAATTTATTGACAAAAGTGTTAGTATATGCTAACATATAGATAGTTAGCAAACACTAACGAGTTAGAAGAATGATAAATTTTAATAAATATGCCAAACCTCTTAATTTATGGAAAATTTATATATTATTCTAAATAAAAAACCTTTTATAATAATTAAAGCTAAAAACAAATATAAAAAATCCTATTTATTTTAAATAAATAGGATTTTTTATATTTGAGAATGTAGATAAAGTATATAATATTTCAAGAAAATAGCAAGATTATTTTTTTGATGTAGCATATAAAATTTTGTATTCAAATTAAAAATAAAAATTTATTAAAAATATTTAATTAAATTAAAAAATATAAAAATTATTTAAAATCATATTTTTTATAAAACTTTTAAGGTTAATATTTATAAATTAATTATTATATAAAAAATGTATAAAATAGTTTAAATTAATATTTATATTATAATAAACTTTAAGTAATTTAATTTACAAATTTTGGGATTTTAGTATAATTAATATATTAAAAAAATTAAAGTTATTAATAAAGAAAATTGTAACAAATACGTAATATTTTACTCATTGACAAAATACTATACAGGGTATATTATATAAACATACTTATGATAAAATGAATTGTATATGAGAAGTTAATATTTATTTTTTATGGAGGTTGAAATAATGAAAAAAAATATTTCAAGTAAAATTATTAAAGCTATGGCTATTAGTATGGCTGTTACTATGGGGAGTACAGCTACTATGAGTACAACTGCTTATGCAGAAGAATTACCAGCTGTTAATGAAGATGGAGAAGAGGATGTTGTAAATGTAGCACCAGCACCTAAGGAAAATGATATAATTAATGTTACAACACAAGAAGGGGTAAATTATACTTTTAAAGTAATTACACCAGACAATAATGGAGTTTCTGATGTAGTAGGGGATAGCACAAGCTATGCAGGGACTGTAGATCTTGTTTCTATAGATAATACAGTATCAGATAAAGCAGAAAATAATATTTTTCAAGGAACTTTAGACTCAAAAACTATTAGAGTAAAAGTACTTGATGGAGAAACAAAAACTTATTCGTTTAAAATAACTAAAATAGGTGATGGAACAAACAATTTATCTGGAAATAGTACTACTGCTACAACTATTAAGGCTAACGATATATCAACAGTTCTTACAAGTGATGCTACAGAAATAGGAGCAAATGCTTTTAATGGTGTTACAGTAGAGGGTGATTTAGTATTCCCAGAAATAATTGTTGATAAAGATTTTAAAATAGGTGAGAAAGCTTTCCAAAATGCACATGTAAAAGGCAATTTAGATTTTTCAAGTATAAAAGATAAAACAAACAAAGAAGGTAGTATTGATTTATCTAAACAACCTTTTAAAGGTGATGAAAATAATAAAGGGGTTATGGTTGATGGTTCATTAATTACTTATAAAAATGAAAAACCATTACCTAAAACACATAAATTACAAAACAATGAGTTTGAAAATGTTACAATAGGAAAAGAATTAAAAATAGCAGTTAGTGATACAGATATAAAAGAATTATATAAAAATGCAACAATAGGTAGTGAAGAAACTGAAGAAGTTGAATTAATACGTACTGTTCAAGACTATTTTAAAGAAGGGAATTTAAAAGGAGCAACTATTAACGGTATTGTAAATATTATGCCTAAATTCAACAATGAATTTAATGTTAGAAAAAGTGCTTTTGAAAATTCTAAAGTATATCAGTTAAATATTAAATCTCAAACAAAAGATAGAATGTTTAAAAGTGTAGATGATGCATTTAAAAATGCAATTATTGAAAATATTAATATAGAATTTGATAATGTTAAGTTTGAAGACAAAGGTTTCTTTAGAGGAGCAACTATCAAAAATTTAGGTAATATCTCTAAAGAATCTATTATACCAACTGCTTTATTAAAAGGTGTAACAGTACCATCTGATATATTTCTTGAAAAAGTAACAAAAATTGAAAAAGATGCATTTGATGTAGCTAATACAGAAACAGTTAATATTTACTTACCAACTTATGAAAAAAATACAGTTACAATAGATGCTAATGCTTTTGGAGATGAAAACGGAGCACCAATTAATTTAGTAGTACCTTTTAATACTTCTCAAGAAGATATAGAGGCACTTAAAAATCATTTAACAAATAAAAATGTTAAAATTTCAAATCAAAAAGCTATTGTTGATGGGTATATTTTTGAAGTAGGTAATAAAGATAATGAAGTTACATTAGTAGATTTTCAACCAGTTGCAAGAGCTAGAAGAGAGGTAGCTTCATTTAATAACGGAACATTAAACTATGAAAACAAAGAATATAAATTAACACAAATAGGTAACGGAACTAATCCTATAACCACTTTAACAGATGAAGCTTTAAAAGGCCATACAGATAATGTAACAACTATAGCAGATAATGCATTTAAAGGAAATACAAACATTACAAATGTAAACTTTAAAAATGTTACAACTGTAGGAGCTAGTGCATTTGAAGGTGCATCTAAAGTAACAACTGTTGAATTACCTAAAGTTACAAACATAGAATCTAAAGCATTTGCAGATACTGATGTTCGTACAGCTAATTTAGGTAAAGAAGCAACAAGCACTTCTGTAGCATCAGATATATTTACAGGAGTTAAAAACCTTGATAAAGTTGAAACTAATAGTGAAAGTAAAAATACTATTATATCAGCAGTTAATAATTCCAGCTCAAATAATGTAACAGTTGCTAATGGTAATAATACAGAAACAGTAAAACCAAGCAACCCAAGTGGTGGTGTTTCAACAGATGGTTCAGGTTCAAGCTCAACAGGCTCTTATGATAATGGTAGTGGAGCTAACATAGGTGTTACTAACAATAATAATACGACAGAAAACAATACAAACACAGAAAATAATCAAACAGTTGTAGAAGATAAAAAACTTACATTAGATATTATTAAATTACCTAGTGTAGAAGGTGAAGCTAAAGCATTTGGAGATGTTTCTGCTAATCATTGGGCAAAAGCTCATATTGATAAATTATCTAAAGCAGGTATTATAAACGGTTCAAATGGAAACTTTAATCCTAATGGTCAAACAAAACGTGCAGATGTTACAGTTATGCTTGTTAATCTTTTAGGATTACAACCACAAGCTAACAATAAATTTACAGATGTTAATCCTTCTGCATATTATGCACCATATGTAGGAACTGCATCTACGTATGGTATAGTAAATGGGTCTAACGGTATGTTTAAACCAGAAAGTATAATATCTAGACAAGATACAATGGTTATGATAGCACAAATATTAAAATCATTAGATTTAGATGTTAATGCAGATGCAAGTGTATTAAATAAATTTAACGATTCAAATGAAATATCATCTTATGCAAAAGAAAGTGTAGTTATATTAGTTAACTCAGGTATTATATCTGGAAATAACGGTAAATTAAACCCTACTGCTCCTGTTACTAGAGCAGAAATGGCTACTATAATGTCTAAATTATATGATACTTTACTTTCAATTAATAAATAATATATAAAAAATAAAAAAGCCTAATTAATTAGGCTTTTTTATTTTTATATGATTAGTATCAACATAAAAATAAAATTTTAGTAAATTAGTATGATATAAATATTGACAAAATAATATAATAGGTGTATTATATTATTGTAAACTTTATTTATAAAGTATATGTAAACAATATTTAAGGAGGTAAAGATAATGAAGAAAAATTTATCTAAAAAAACTATTAAAGCTATGGCAGTTTGTATAGCTCTTTTAGGTAGTACTGTAGCTATGAGTGGAAGTGTTTATGCAGAAGAAGCAAGTGCTATCTTAGAGGCTGAAAGTGAAAATCTTAATAAAGTACATGAAATAGATAATATAAGTAATGTTGCAACAGAAGATGAAGGTACTTTAGAAGTAGTAACTAGTAATGGTGTTGTAAATATTATGCCTAAAGAGAGTGGAAAATTTGAAGTAAAAGAAAATGCATTTAAAAACTCTACAATAAGATCTATAAATATTAAGCCTCAAAAAGAGAATACAATATTTGAAAGTAAGGAAAATGCTTTTGAAGGAGCAACTATTTTTACTTTAAAAATGGATTTAAAAAATGCTAAGTTTGGAAGTGAAGGCTTTTTTAAAGGAGCTACTATTAACATAATAAGTAGACTTTCTGAAGAAAAGATTATCCCAGCAAATATATTCAAGGGTGCAATAATACCTTCTTATGTATATATTGAACCAACAAAAATCGAAAAAGATGCTTTTGATGTAGCTAATGAAGATACAGTTAATATTTTATTAGGAAATTATGAAAAAGGTAAAATAGATATAGATCCTGATGCTTTTGGAACAAATGCAAAAATTAATTTAGTATTACCTTTCAATACTAGTAAAGAAGAGGTAAAAGAAATTAAAGAAAACTTAAATAACAAAAGTGTTACTATTTCATATTTTGAATTATTAGTTGATGGATTTATGTTTGAAAGATCAAATGATAATGAAATGACATTGGTAGGAACATATCTTCCGGTACCTGGAGGAGAAAAAAATTCAAATGAGCTTAAATTTGAAAATGGTAAACTTATAATAGAATCAGAAGGAAATAAAACAACTTATACTTTAACTAAAATAGGTGATGGAACTAAAGCTCTTACTACATTAACAGATGAGAAGTTAAAAGACCATATAGATAATGTAACAACTATATCTAATAATGCATTTAAAGGGAATAAAAATATTACAAATTTAAAATTTAAAAATGTAACAACTGTAGGTGCTAGTGCATTTGAAGGTGCATCTAAATTAACAACAGTTAAATTACCTAGAGTTACAAATATACAATCTAAAGCATTTGCTGATACAGATGTTCGTACAGCTAATTTAGGTAAAATAGCAACAAATACTTCTGTAGCATCAGATATATTTACAGGAGTTAAAAACCTTAATAAAGTTATAACTAATAGTGAAAGTAAAAATACTATTATAGATGCAGTTAATAATTCTAGCTCAAATAATGTAACAGTTAATAATGAAATACATAAACAGTAAAGCTAATTACCCCAAATTGTGGTGGAGCAATAGATAGTGGTTCGCGGATCTTCAAGTAGCTACTTATAATAATGATAGTTGAGCTAATATAGGTGTTATGGGTTACAAAAATAACAACACAAACACTACAATAAACAATTAATCAGACAGTTGTAGAAAATAAAAAACTTACATTAGATACTATTAAATTACCTAGCATAGGAGGATAAGCTAAAATATTTGGATATTTTTATGCTAATCATTGTGCAAAATCCTATACTGATAAATTATCTACTGCATATTTTATAAATGAAGTAGGTGGAAACTTTGAACCTAATGGATGAACAAAATCTGTAGTTGTTACAGTTATGTTTATTAATCTTTTAGGAATAAACCATAATTTAACAATAAATTTATAGATGTTAATTCTTATACATATTATGAACCATATTTAGTAACTAAATCTACTTATGAAATAGTAACAAAAAGTGTAATATTTAGACAAGATATGGATATGATAGCTTAGATATTAAAATCATTAGGTTTAAATATTAATACATATATAACTGTATTAAATAAATTTAATGATATAAATCAAGTTTATAGTTATACAAAAGAAAGTATAGCTATTATTAATTTAGGTATTTTAGTATGGAAAAAATGTAAATTAAACATTACTAGATCAGACTAATATAATGTCTAAATTATATTACACTTTAAATTCTAAACAATTAAAAATACATAATTTAAAATAGTATTAGTATGAACTTTATATACTAATACTATTTTTTTGTCGCCGAATAGGCTTGATTAAACCACCAGCTATGCTGGTGGTAGGTAAAAACTCTTATAGAAAAGTAAAAACCTCCTATGATAGAATATAATTGGTCTGGCAACCAAAAATAAAATAATAGGAGGTTTTGTCATGAAAGACATAAATAGTTTATCACATTCTAAATGGAGATGCAAATATCATATAGTATTTGCACCAAAATATAGGAGACAAGAAATATATGGAAAAATAAAAGCAGATATAGGGAAAATATTAAGAATGCTGTGTGAAAGGAAAGGAGTTAAAATAATAGAGGCAGAAGCTTGTAAAGACCATATACATATGTTAGTAGAAATACCACCACATTTAAGTGTATCACAATTTATGGGGTATTTAAAAAGTAAAAGTAGCTTAATGATATTTGATAGGCACGCAAATTTAAAGTATAAATATGGGAATAGGCATTTTTGGTGTAGAGGATATTATGTAGATACAGTAGGTAGAAATCAAAATGCAATAAAAGAATACATAAAAAATCAATTAGAAGAAGATATAGCAAATGACCAAATAAGTTTAAAAGAATATATAGACCCATTTATGGGTAGACAGAGTAAGTAGGCAAAAAAATAGCCACTTTTAGTGGCAGCCAAGAAATAGTAATGTAATTGTCAGACCATTCAGTGCCTCTTTAGAGGCTTACAACAAGAAAAAAGCCCTTATAGGGCTTGAGCAAACCACACGTTTAACGGGTGGTTTTGATTTTATTCACTTGTGCTAGTGCTGGTATCTTCTTTTATGCTATCTTCAGTACCTAAAACAATAGTTATATCATAGCCAAATTCAGATACTTTTTGTGGATTAACCACTATTTTAGCATTATTGAAATATTTTTGTAAGTCATTACCTTCTCCAACTTTGCTAACATATATTTTAGTTTCTTTAGACTTAGCAGATGAAGAATCACCTATTTTACCTACAATGTACCCATTATTTTGAAGAAGTTCTTTAGTTTTTCCAGCTAATCCTGAGGTATAGCTACCGTTTAAAACTTGAATAGATTTATCAAAGCTATCTTCATATACAATGTCCTCTGGTTTTACAGTTGGTTTTTTAAACATTTCATATGCAAACTCTTTTACTTGTTGGTCATCAACTATTACAAAAGATACTCCATTTATATTTTTAGGAGTACAAGGGAGAGTATAATTTTGAATAGCATTAACATCTATTTCTTTTATTTCATTTACATATTTTAAGGCATCAGATAATGTAAAGTTTGTATCTATATATTCGGTTAATGTTGTAAGATAAGCTTTAGGGTTAGATATAATAGAATCTAGGCTAAGTATTTTCTCAAAAAATACTTTCATAAATGCTTGATGAACTTCTACCCTTTTTAAATCGCCTTGAGGATATGTTCTAAAACGTAAAAGTTGTTCAGCTTTTTTACCATCTAAAAGTTGCACTCCAGGTTTGAGATTTATATATAAATCTTGAGTTGGGTCAGAGTAATACATTCTTTGAGGAACATCAAATTCTATACCACCAACAGAATCTATTATATATCTAAAGCCTTTAAGGTTAAAATGCACATAATAGTCTATTTCTACGTCTAGTAAGTCTTCTAAATATTTTTCTAAAAATTCCATACCACGGTCTTTACCATAGTTAGGTATAGCATTTATCTTTTTAAAAGAAGGGTTATCCCCTTTAATGCTAGGTTCGTTTTGTACCATAACTTCCCACATATCATCAGGGATACTAACTTTGATGTCCCTAGGTATAGATACTAAAGTTATTTGATTATTTACAGAATTATAACCAACAAGCATTATACCGTCTGTTCTGCCTTCTCCTTCGTCTGTACAAGCTATAAGAGCTAATGTTCTTTCTGGAGCTTGAGGTGCAACTTTTTCTACTACTTTATTTACGATACTATTATTTGTTTTAGTGTTATTATCACTTGTCATAAAAGCATATACAAAAAAGCATATTAGCCCTATAAAATATATTGTAAGTATAGAAAAAACTATTGTAAAAAACTTTTTAACTAAGCTTTTTTTCTTTTGTTTTTTATTTTTTCTTTTATTTTTCATATTTCCTCCAATTATATTTTAGAAATAATAATAAAGTTAAAAATATATGTAAAACAATAATTTTCCTTACTAAAAATTATTTAGAATAAGGGATATAAGCATTATAAAATTGTTTTTATAATGCTTATATCAAAAGTAATATAGTTAATAAATACAATTTATAAGTATAAAATCTTAATAATTATAATAGAAATTTATTAATTTATATTATAAAAATCAAGGTTTAAAAGAGCTTTTTAAAGAAACAATTCTGTTAAATACAAGGTTGTTTTTATCAAAATACTTATTATCTGCAACAAAATATCCATTTCTTATAAATTGAAATCTATCCATTTTGTTTGCCGAAAGAATAGAAGGTTCTATATAAGCATTATTTAATGTAACTAAAGAATTAGGATTTTCTATAAGCTCTTTTTCATCTTCAGATGGCATAACTAAGCTATCGTATAAGTTTACAGTAGCTTTAACGGCGTGTTTTGCAGATACCCAATGGATTGTTCCTTTTACTTTACGTCCAGTAAAGCCAGAGCCACTTTTTGTTTCTGGGTCATAAGTACATCTAAGCTCGATAATATGGCCATTTTCATCTTTTATAACTTCATTACACATTATAAAGTAAGCTCCTTTAAGCCTAACTTCTTTACCAACAGAAAGTCTAAAAAACTTTTTAGGTGCATCTTCTAAAAAATCTTCTCTTTCTATATAAAGCTCACGAGAAAACATAACTTCTCTGTTACCTAGTTCTTCATTTTCTGGGTTATTTTCAATAATTAAAGTTTCTTCAGTGTCTTCTGGATAATTTGTTATAACAACTTTTATTGGGTCTAACACTGCCATAACAACATTTACTTTAGCTTTTAAATCTTCTCTTATACAGTATTCTAACTGAGCCGTATCTACAACACTAGATGCTTTAGACACACCAACCATTTGACAAAAGTTTTTTATAGACTCAGGCGTGTATCCTCTTCTTCTAATACCAGATAAAGTAACAAGACGAGGGTCGTCCCAGCCATCTACTTTCCCTTCTTCTACAAGTTGTCTTAAATATCTTTTACCCATAATTGTGTTAGATAAATTAAGTTTTGCAAATTCTATTTGTCGTGGTTTTATTTTAAAGTCTAGCTCGTTTATAAACCAGTCATATAAAGGACGGTGGTCTTCAAATTCCATTGTACAAATAGAATGAGTTATTTCTTCAAAGGCATCTTCAAGAGGGTGAGCAAAGTCATACATAGGATATATACACCATTTATCACCTGTTTTATGGTGAGGAATATGAGCTATTCTATATATAACTGGGTCTCGCATATTTATATTAGGCGAAGACATATCTATTTTTGCTCTTAAAGTTTTTTCGCCGTCTTTAAATTCACCATTTTTCATTTTTTCAAAAAGTTCTAAATTTTCTTCTATAGAACGGTTTCTGTAAGGACTTTCTTCACCAGGACTATTTAAAGAGCCTCTTTTTTCTCTAATTTGTTCTGGTGTTAAATCACAAACAAAGGCTTTACCTTTTTTTATAAGCTGTACAGCACAATCATACATTTTATCAAAATAGCTAGAAGCAAAATAAAGTCTATCTTCCCAATCAAACCCAAGCCATTTAATATCCTCTTTTATTGAACGTACAAATTCATCATCTTCTTTAGCAGGGTTTGTGTCATCAAAACGAAGATTACATTTTCCACCATAATAGTTTGCAAGTCCAAAGTTTAAACAAATACTTTTGGCGTGTCCTATATGAAGATAGCCATTTGGTTCTGGTGGAAATCTAGTGTGTATTTTATTAAGATTTCCCTCTAAATCTTTTTGTATATAGTTATGTATAAAATTGCCAGTTTGAGATAAGGCATTATTTTCATTTTCCATAATAAAATCCTCCTAAGTTAAAAAGACTTACTTTCAAAGTCGTAATAATAAAATAATGTTTTGCAATGTGGGCATATACCAAATTTCATAATTTTATCATTATTTTCATTAGAAAGTTTAAAATCTAAATTTATTTTTATATTATTACCAGTTTTTTCACAAATATGATTTTCAAAATAATAATTTTTACTTTTTTAAAATTATTATCATTTAACATAATGTCTTTTAGGTTATCTAAAAGGTCCATTTTATACTAACCTCCATATATTGACTATTAATTTATTATTATATTATAAACATATAAAAAGGTCAAATTTTTTTATATTTTAAGCACTAGAAAAATTTTTTTGAAAAAAATGCAAAAAAGTATTGACATATTTAAAAATATAATATATAATTGACTTTGTCGTTAAGGCAAGCCCAGATAGCTCAGTCGGTAGAGCAGAGGACTGAAAATCCTCGTGTCGGCGGTTCGATTCCGTCTCTGGGCATATGGGTTACTAGCTCAGTTGGTAGAGCACTGGACTTTTAATCCAGGTGTCCCGGGTTCGAGCCCCGGGTAACTCACTTTAAAAGGGGCGTACGCGATTAGCGTATGCTTTTTTTATATATAAATATAAGCCTATGAGTGTAAAAAATAATGGTTGTATACTGTATTTAGTGATAAAAATAAAAAAATTTAATGTCAAATATATAGACTAAAATACATATAAAAATAAATGATATATTTAATATGAATAATAGTAGTTATTAAAGTAGAATTATGTACATTATATAGCATTTGCACCAAAATATATGATATAATTAAACATATTGAGAATATTAAGAAAACTTTGTAAATAAAACGGCTTATAAATAATAAAAATTTAAAGTATATAAAGATTATATACATACTTAGCAGGTATATCACTAAAATATAGGGTAGAAAATTAGTAATTATATTTGAGATAAGTTTTTAGGAGGTATAAAATGAAATTACTAAAATATATTTTAATAATTTTTAGTATTATAACAATTATAATACCTTTTTTAAAATTACAATTTAATATCGATATTAATAGCTATTTTCTTATTACATATTATATAATATTTTCAATTTTAATTATTTATTATACTATTAAAAGTAATAAAGAATATAAATTTAAAAAAAATATTTTAATTATAATGCCTATAATGTTTATTGTTTCACTTTTTATAGTATATTGTATATTATTAAAAATTCTTAATAAATAATAAATAAAGATAGAATAAAATTTATATAACTTTAGACAATAGGTATAACAAAAATTATATCTATTGTCTAAAGTTATATTTTAATGTTTTTAATAAATTTAAATATTTGTTATGTAACTTGTTAATAGTTTAAAATATTTATTTATAAATTTATGGATATATTTTTTAGTTTATGTTAAAATTACTTATAACAAAAGTAAATATAAACACAATAATTTGTTTTACATAGATATTTAAAATTTTTAAGGAGAATAAAATGGAAAAATTAATGCTAATAGATGGTCATAGCATAATGAATAGAGCTTTTTATGCAATACCGATTTTAACAAATAAAGAAGGGCAATATACAAATGCTATATATGGATTTTTAAATATATTATTTAAACTTATAGAAGAAGAACAACCTACATATATAGGGGTTAGTTTTGACTTGCCTAAACCAACTTTTAGACATTTAAAATATAGCGAATATAAAGGTAATAGAAAAAAGACACCAGAAGAGCTAAGAAGTCAAATACCTTTAATAAAAGAAATTTTAAAAGCAATGAATGTTGTTATATATGAAAAAGAAGGCTATGAAGCAGATGATGTTTTAGCAACTGTTGCAAAAAAAGCCGAACATTTAGGAATATATCCTATAATTGTAAGTGGAGATAGAGATTTACTACAAATAGCTACAGATAATATAAAAATAAAAATTCCCAAAACAAAAGCAGGCAAAACAGAAATAGAAGATTATTTTGCAAAAGATGTAATAGAAAAATATAGTGTAACACCACAAGAATTTATAGAAGTAAAAGCACTTATGGGAGATACTTCAGATAATGTGCCAGGGGTGCCTTCTATTGGTGAAAAAACTGCTATAAAAATCATTACTGAATATAAAACAGTTGAAAATGCGATAGAAAATGCACCAAATATTAAGCCTAAAAAAGCAGGAGAAAATATTTTACAATATAAAGAACAAGCCTTATTAAGTAAATATTTAGTTACAATAGATACAGAAGTTCCTATTGAATTTTTATTAAAAAAGACAGAAGATATTTTTAACCAAGAATTTTTTAAACAATGTGAAAAATATGAGTTAAAGACTATTTTATTAAAATTTAAACAAAGTTCTAAACAAGAAGAAGTATTAGAGTTTAAATTGATAGAAAATATAGATAAGGCTAAGGAATATTTTAATGGTCTAAACAAAGATGAAGAAATAGCTTATAAAATAATTTATGATAACAATATATTTGTTGGTATAAGCTTTACAACTAAAAATGATGTAGGTACTTTTATAAAAGTTTCAAATGATATAGAAAAAAATGAAATTTTAAATATATATAAAACATTTTTTGAAGAAGATTATAAAAAAATAACAATAGATGCTAAAACGGATATTATATTTTTAAATAAAAACAATATAAAATTAAATAATTTAATATTTGATGCTATGATAGGTGCTTATATTTTAAACCCTAGTAAAAATAAATATGAATATAATCACATAGCAGAGGAATTTTTAAACAAAAATTATGATGATAAAGACGAACTTTTAGGTACTAGAAAATCTAAAAAATTTATATATGATATAGATGAAAAAGATTGGTTTAATTATTGTGTAAGACAAAGCTATGTAGCTTATGAAACAAAGCCTATAATAAGCAAAAAAATAGAAGAAAATAACCAACAAGAGCTTTTTTATAATATAGAAATGCCTCTTATTGAAGTTTTGGCAAGTATGGAACTTTATGGAATAAAAGTATCTAAACAAGAGCTTATACAATACCAACAAGAGCTTAATGAAGAAATAGAAAAACTTACAAAAGAAATATACTGGTTAGCAGGTGAAGAATTTAATATAAATTCATCAAAACAGCTAGGAGAAATAATTTTTGATAAATTTAACTTAAAAGGTGGAAAAAAAACAATAAGAGGTTGGTCTACATCAGCAGATGTGTTAGAAAAAATATATGACCAACACGAAATAATACCTAAAATATTAGTATATAGAACATATGCAAAGCTTAAAAGCACATACGCAGATGGGTTATTAAATGTATTAGATGAAAAAACAAGCAGAATATATTCAAACTTTAATCAAACTGCAACGGCAACAGGTAGAATAAGTAGCACCGAACCTAATTTACAAAATATACCTATAAGAATAGAGCTTGGACATAAAGTTAGAAAAGTGTTTAAACCAGAAGAAGAGCATATATTTATAGATGCAGACTATTCTCAAATAGAGCTTAGAGTTTTAGCACATTTATCTCAAGATGAGCATCTTATAAAAGCCTTTAACGAAGGGCAAGATATTCATAAAATAACAGCTTCTAAAGTATTTAATAAACCATTAGAAGAGATTACAAGCTTTGAAAGAGGAGCGGCTAAAGCTATAAATTTTGGTCTTATATATGGTAAACAAGCTTTTTCTTTATCTCAAGACTTAGGAATAACAAAAAGTAAAGCAGAAGAATATATAAATGATTATTTTGATAAATATCCTAAAATAAAACAATTTTTAGATAGAACAGTAGAAGAAACAAAAGAGACAGGATATACTAAAACAATGTTTAACAGAATAAGATATGTACCAGAGATAAATTCTTCAAATTTTGTTCAAAGAGGTGTTGGTCAAAGAATAGCTATGAACACACCTATACAAGGTACGGCGGCAGATATTATAAAAATAGCAATGGTAAAAGTATATAACCGTATAAAGAAAGAAGGTCTAAAATCTAGATTAATTTTACAAGTACATGATGAGCTTTTAATAGAAACATATAAAGGTGAAGAAAGTATTATAAAAACTATATTAAAAGATGAAATGGAAAATGCTATAAATTTCTCTGTAAAACTTCTTATAGATATAAATGAGGGTGAAAACTGGTATGACACAAAATAGACCAAGGATAATAGGACTAACAGGAGGAACAGGCTGTGGCAAAACAACAGTCTGTTCTATCTTAACAAAATATAATGCTTATATTATAGATGCAGATAAAATAGCTCATAGTGTTATTGAAAAAGGAAAAGAAGCTTATTTTGAAATAATAGATTATTTTGGAAATAGCATTTTAGATGAAGATAACCAAATAATAAGAAAAAAACTAGGCGAGATAGTTTTTAGTGAAAAAGAAAAGCTTAAATATTTAAACAATATAACACATAAATATATTATTAAAGAAATAACAAATATTATAAACATAAAAAAAAATGATAAAAAATATAATTATATAGTTATAGATGCACCTCTTTTGATAGAAACAAACTTACATAAAATAGTAGATAGTGTATGGATTGTTCACTGTTCTTTAGAAACTAGAATAAAAAGGCTAAAAAAAAGAGACAATTTACCAGTAGATATTTTATCAAAAAGGATAAATAGCCAAACTAGTTTTGATGAAAATAAAAAATTTGCTAATTTTATTATATTTAATGAAGAAGGGGCTAACCTTGAACAGATTATAAAACAACAATTAAAAAAGGAAATTTGACAATGGTTTATTTTTTAGATGGTAAAAAGATAACAAAAGCTTTAAAACTTATAATATTTTTTATTATATTAATATTTTTAGCAAATGGTATTATAAATTATATATTACCTATAAAATATGAACGTATAATAGAAAAATATGCAAAAAAGTACAATATAGAAAAAAGCCTTGTATTTGCAGTTATAAATGCAGAAAGTAGGTTTAATAAAAATGCAGTATCTAATAAAGGTGCAATAGGACTTATGCAAATAATGCCAGAAACAGGAGAATGGCTTGCAAAAAAAATAGATATAAAAGAATTTTCAGAAAATATGCTATATGACCCAGAAACAAATATAAAATTAGGCACTTATTATCTTAGTTATCTTTTAGAAAAATTTGAAGATGAAACATTAGCTTTATGTGCTTATAATGCAGGTAGCACTAATGTTTATAGGTGGCTTAATAATGAAAAATATACAAAAGATGGGAATATACACACCATACCATTTAAAGAAACAAATAATTATGTAAAAAAAATAGATATAATGAAAAAAGGATATAATATTTTATTTAAAATTAATATATTATAAAATATTTTGGAGGGTATATGAAAATATACAAAAGACTTTTAATTATGCTTATTTGTATTATTTTAGTAGGCTGTGAAAATGATGATAAAACAAATACTCAAAATAATACAAAACAAACTAACAATGCAGAAAAAAACGAAGATAAAAGCCAGCCACAAGATAATAAAAAAGTGGCAATAGAAGGTGGAGAGCTTATACTTTCTATGCGTATGCCAAAAACATTAAATCCTTTAATAAATGAAGATGTAACAGTTGATAATATATTAAAAATTATGTTTGAGCCACTTTTTAGCATAGATAGTGAAACTTTAAAGCCAACGCCTAATCTTGCTAGCTCTTATTCTATTTCTGAAGACGGTAAAACAGTATATATAAATATGAGGACAGATATATACTGGCACGATGGAAGCCCAGTAACAGCCACAGATGTTGTTTTTTCATTAGATACCATAAAAGCCACACCTACATCTTTATATACAAATGTTTTAAACAAGGTAGCATCATATAGTAGCAAAGGGAGCCAAGTTATCATAAACTATACAGAGCCTTATAGTTTTTTTATGCATAATTTGTGTTTTCCTATTATACCAAAGCATTATTATAAAAATAATTTAGATATAGAAAATAGCAAGAGCTTAAAGCCTTTAGGTAACGGAAGTTTTAAATATTCTAATTATAGGTTAGCAAATGAACTTATTTTGGAAAAGACAACGTCTTTTAAAGGTAAACCATATATAAACACAATAAAAGTGATTATAACATCAGATAGTCAAACAGATTTATATGCTTTTGAAAAAAATATAATAAATAGTATTTCTATTGATTTTTCTGATTGGGGTAACTTAAATTATAAAAGAGAAAAGATAAGCACAGGTATAACAACAAATAACTTTGAGTATTTAGGATTTAATTTTGAAAAAGATATATTTAAAAATTTAGAGCTTAGAAAAGCTATAGCTTATTCTATACCTAAAGATGAAATAATAAATAATATATATTTAGGAAATGGGCAAAAAACTTTATCGCCTATAAATCCAAAATCTTTTTTAGCTTATAAAGAGCTAGAAAAATATGATTATAGTATGCAAAAATCTATAGAGGCTTTAGGAAAAGCAAATTTAACAAAAGAGCAGATAAATTTTACATTATTAGTAAATGAAGAAAATAAAGAAAGAACAGAAACAGCAGAGCTTATGCAAAAAAGGTTAAATCAGGTAGGCTTAAACATTGAGATAATAAAAAAGCCTTTTGAAGAATATAAAAAAGATTTAGAAGATGGTAATTTTGATATGTTTTTAGCTGGTATAGACTTTGGGATAGTACCTAATTTTCAAAGCTTTTTAATGTCTTCTGGAACTGGTGAAGGAGGTATTAATTACCAAAACTTTACAGATGCTACAATGGACTTTTTAATAGGCGAAATGTACATTGCAACTTCAGAAGAAAAATTTATGAATGCGTGTGTAAATATGCAAAAGTATTTTTCAGAGCAACTACCAGTGGTAGGTATATTTTTTAAAGAACAAATACTTCTTACAGATTATACTGTAAATGGAGAAAAAAAACCTAATATTTATAACCAATTTAATAATATAGAAAAATGGTATATAGAACAGGAAGTGGATAATTGATTAGAAAAAATTTTTTGACTGGAGAATATGTTATTTTTTCTCTAGATAGAGTAAAAAGGCCACAAAATATTAAAAAAGATATACTTACAACACCTATTAAGTTTTGCCCATTTTGCACAGAAAATAAACATATGATATCTGAACCTATATATAGAAGCTTTAATGATGAAATACGCTTAATATATAATAAATATCCTATAATATCAGATATAAATGAAAATTATGGAGTCCATTATGTATTGATAGATACAAAAAGCCACGAAAAAAGCATAATAAATTATACAGATGAGCATATGTTTTATTTAATGAAATCTATAAAAGATATATTAAATATTTTATATAAAGATAAAAATCTTAAATATGTACAAATATTTAAAAATCAAGGTAGAAATGCAGGAGCATCTCAGTCTCACTCTCATTGGCAAATTTTAGGCTTATCTATTTTGCCTAATAAACAAAAATATATGATAGACGTATTAAATAAATATGAAAAAGAAAATAAAAAATGTTATTTTTGTAGTAATAATTTTGATGAAAACATAGTATATGAAAACAATGAGTTTTTAGCTTTTTGTCCAGAAGATTGTTTATATTGTTATGAAATAAATATTATACCCAAAAAACATATTACAAGTATTAGATACTTAGATGACACAATGCTAGAACAACTAGGAATTATATTAAAAAAATGTTTGATAAAGTTAAATTTAATATACATTAATTTAGACTATAATATTTGTGTATATAATGGATTTAAAGAAGAAGATGAATATCACTTTTTTATACAAATTATACCAAGGATAGGCAATTTAGCAGGGTTTGAATTTTCTACTGGTATGTTTGTAAACTCTGTTTTACCAAAAGAAGCAGCAAAATCTTTAAGAGAAATATAAATGTTATAGTTTTGGAGGGATAAAATGAAAACGAATCTTATGATTTTAAAAGGTGGAACTTCTTTAGAAAGGGAAATATCTTTAAAATCTTTTGAAAATGTTATGCAAAATATTGATAAAAAAAAATATAATATATTAGATATAGATGTAAAAGATATAGATATATTAATTGAAAATATAAAAAATTTTAAACCTCATATAGTTTTAAATCTTATACACGGTGGTATGGGCGAAGATGGTACTATACAATCGTTATTATCATTATTAAATATAAAATATGTAGGTAGTAAAGCACTATCTAGTGGTATATGTATGGATAAAAATATCTCCAAAACTATATTAAAAGCTAACAATATACCAGTTATAGACTATGTTTATATTAAAAAAGATGAAAATCCATATTTATATAAAGTAGACATAGATGAACTAATGTATCCAGTTATAGTAAAACCTAATAAAGGTGGGTCTAGCATAGGGATAAAGATAGCTAAAAATATAGAACAAGTATTTGAAGCTATAGAAAGTATAAAAAAATTAGATGATGATATTTTAATTGAAAAATTCATATCTGGTAAAGAAGTAACTTGTAGTATAGTACAAAACAAGGAAGGTTTATATGTATTATCTATATTAGACATTAATACAAATAGTGATATTTTTGACTATAGCGCTAAATATGATAAAGAAACTAACATAGATTTTTCAAATTTACCTAACTTTTTACAAACAATGATAAAAGAAGTAGCAAAGAAAGTGTTTAATGTTTTAAAATGTGAAGGCTATGTAAATATAGATTTTATAATAAAAGAAGATGATATATACGTTTTAGAAATAAATACTATACCTGGATTTACAAATAAAAGCTTGTTACCTAAAGCACTTATGCTTTGTAACAAAAGTTTTACTGATTTTTTAGATGAGATAATAGAATTTGCTATGTAAAAAGGAGCTTTATGAAACGAAAGATAACAATATTTATGAGTATTTTATTTATAATAGGTCTTTTTGTTTTACCTATTATAACCCTTGATAAATATAATTCTAACATCAGAATATCTGGTAATGGAACAATTGGAATTAATAAAGTAAGTAGTAAAAAACATAAAGAAACATATATAAATAGTAACCAAAATAGCAATTATTCATATAATAAAAATAAAGATATAGATTATTTTTTAATAGCAATTATATGTTTAGCACTAGCTACTATTTTTACTGCAATATTAATTATAATTTTAATTATTTTTTTAGTTTTAAAATATAAAAATAAGTATAAAATGCTTTAAACCTAATATAATATATTGACATAAAAAAATTAAAATGTTATTATATAAAAAATGATAGAGGTGCATTTTTTATTAGTAAGTATGTAGATGTATTTAGGTACAAAAGAAATATACCAAAAGGGAAAAATGCCGAAGGTTTAAAACACCTAAATGTTTTAAACCTGGTTGTGCAGGTTAATAGCCGTATGACTGTCGTCTTTATGACGGAGAGCTATCTGAAGAAAACAATTGTATCCTTATTAGCCTTTTTGGGTTAGTTTTTATAAATTTTCAGACTGGCTTTTTAGTCAGTCTTTTATATTATATTTTTAGGAGAGAATGTTTATGAAAAAAGTTAATTTAGCTGTTGTTGGTGTTACAGGTATGGTTGGTAGAACTTTCTTAAAGGTTTTAGAAGAAAAAAATTTACCTATAGATAAGTTTTATGCATTTGCATCTAAGAAAAGTGCGGGCAGTAAAATAACTTTTAATGGTAAGGAATATGAAGTAGAAGAGCTTAAGCCAGAATCTTTTGATAGAGGTATAGATATAGCGTTATTTTCGGCAGGAGGAGAAACAAGCCGTATATATTCTCCTATTGCAAAAAGTAAAGGTTGTATAGTTATAGACAATAGCTCATATTTTAGAATGGATAAAGATGTTCCGTTAGTTGTACCGGAGGTAAACCCAGAAGATATTGCTAAAAATAAAGGAATTATAGCAAACCCTAATTGTTCTACTATACAAGCAGTTGTTGCATTAAAACCTTTACACGATAAATATAAAATAAAAAGAATAGTATATTCTACTTATCAAGCTGTTTCTGGAGCAGGTAGAGCAGGTGTTATAGATTTACAAGAAGGCTTAAAAGGTAATGAGCCTAAAATGTTTTTACATCCAATAGCTAACAACTGTATACCTCATATTGACAACTTCTTAGATAATGGATATACAAAAGAAGAAATGAAAATGATAAATGAAACTAAAAAGATATTGCACGATGATAACATAAAAATAACAGCAACTACTGTTCGTGTACCTGTAGAAAATTCTCATAGCGAATCTATAAATGTAGAGTTTTATAACCAATTTGATATGGAAGAACTTATACAAGATTTAAAAAATATGCAAGGTGTTGTAGTTTTAAATGATTATACAAAAAATGAATATCCTTTGGCTACAATATCTAATGGAACAGACGAAGTATACATAGGAAGAATTAGAAGAGACGAAAGTGTAGAAAGCGGTATAAATATGTTTGTTGTGGCAGATAACATAAGAAAAGGAGCAGCTTCTAATGCTGTTCAGATAGCAGAATATATTATAAAAAATGAAATGTTTTGATAACCAATAAAAGAGGTGATAAAAATGAGTATTTTTACAGGGTCTGGTGTTGCAATAGTAACTCCTTTTAAAGAAGATAAAACAATAGATTTTCAAACATTTGAAAAGCTTATAAATTTTCAAATAGAAAATGGTACAGATGCTATTATAGTATGTGGGACAACAGGAGAACCTAGCACTTTGACAAATGAAGAACGCTTTGAAGTTATTAAATTTTGTGTAGAAAAGGTTGCAAAGCGTGTACCAGTTATAGCAGGAGCAGGTAGTAACAACACTAAACAGAGTGTAGAGCTTTGTAAAAGGTGCGAACAAATAGGAGTAGATGGGCTTTTAATAGTTACACCTTATTATAATAAAACAACTCAAAAAGGTATTATAAATCATTATAAAATATTAGCAGAAAGCGTAAACCTACCTATAATAATTTATAATGTTCCATCCAGAACAGGTCTTAATATGACACCAAAAACTGTTTTAGAATTATCAAAGATAGATAATATTGTAGGTATAAAAGAAGCTAGCGGTAATATATCACAAATTGTGGAGATAGCTAGCATTTGTCCTAAAGATTTTTATATATATTCTGGAAATGATAATCAAATTTTACCTATATTATCTATTGGTGGTAAAGGTGTTATATCGGTAATGGCTAATATTATACCTAAAGATACTCATAATATTATAGAAAAATTTTTAAATGGAGAATTTGAGGAAAGTAAAGATTTACAACTTTCTGTTATAGAGCTAAATAATGCACTATTTTGTGAAGTTAGCCCTATCCCTATTAAAACAGCTTTAGAGCTTATGGGCTATGGAAAAGCTTATTTTAGAGAACCTCTTGTTGATATGGAAGAAGATGACGTTATAGTTTTAAAAAATGCAATGAAAAACTATAAATTAATTAAATAATTTAGTTGTTAAAAAATATAAAAGGTTGTAGACAAAGTCTACAACCTTTTATATTAATAATAAAATTGTTACACCGAGGTAGCAACAAAGCAAAGTTTTTGTAAGAGGCTAAAGCCCTCTTAAAGCTTAAGTTAGAGTTATTTATTATAATATTTTTGCTTTTATGTATAAAGTTTTAGTTTGTCTTGATTTTGTTCTTTACTAGTATAATTTTTTATATTAAGGATATAATTTTTAAATATTTCTAAATTTTGGTTCCAAGCTTTGTTTTTATGATAGCATATGGAAAACGTGGTATCCCAATTACAGCCTTCTACATTTACTATGTGTAAAAGTCCTTCTTCAAGTTCTTTTTCTATAAGATTAATAGATATTAAAGTTAAACCATGATTATGTAAAACAGCTTCCTTAACACTTTCCCAGCTATGACACTGCCAAGTTATATGATAAGGTACTTTATAAAAAATCATATATTTTTCTAATTTTGACCTAGTAGCACTACCTTTTTCTCTAACTATAAAAGGCATATTTGCAAGTTTATCTGGAGTTATAGTCTTATATTTAGAAAAAGGATGGCTAGAGCTACAAATTAAGGCTATTTTATCGTCTATAAAGTCTTCTTGAATAATATTTTCGTTATGTATATCTCCTTCAATTATACCAATATCTAATTGATTTTCTAATATAAGACTTTCTATACTTTGAGTATTATCAACATATACACTAAGATTTAAGTTGTTATATTTTTCTTTTATGTCTTTAAAAAGTTTTGGGGCGATAGTTGTACCAACTGTTAAAGTTGTACCAATTCTAAGAGTAATATTTTCTTTGTTATTAAAAAAAGTTTTATCTAATTCTTCTATTTCATTAAGTACTCTGTTGGCGTGTTCTAAAAATAATTGACCTTCTTGACTAATACCAAGAGATTTAGAATATCTTTGAAATAGCTTAACATTATAATAACTTTCTATTTCTTGTATTTTTTGAGAAATACTAGGTTGAGAAATATATAAATTTTCAGCTGCTTTTGACATAGATTTAACACGTGCAACCTCTTTAAATATAATAAGATGCTTAATTGTAATCATAAATTCACCTCTGATATTGAAAAAACTAATATCACTTATTGTTTGTTTATATTTGTATAATAACATAATAAGTGGTATTATACAAGTATAAACTAAGTATTATATAAATTTACTTCGGGGGTGTTTGTTTTGGCATATAAAATTAGCTATCAAAAAGTTAATGAAATTATTAAAAATTTATCTAAAGAATATGATGTTTATGCACCTAAAAGGTTTTTAAAACAAGGAAGATATTCTGACACAGACATTATTCGTTATGATAAAATAGAAAAAGTAGAAGATATTGTATTTGACGAAAAGTCAGACTATCCTGCTAAAGAAGTTTTATCTCCTATAACACAATCTATATTTTACTTTACAGAAGATGACTTTAGAGAAAGCAAAGACAAAGATAAAAAAATACTTTTATTTATGAGACCTTGTGATATTAACGCTATGGAAAGACAAGACAAAATTTACTTACAAAATGGTGGGTTTAGCGATATTTATTATAAAAGGGTTAAAGATAGAGTAAAAATAGCTTTAATAGAATGTTCTAAAGGTTGGGATACTTGTTTTTGTGTAAGTATGGACTGTAACAAAACAGATAACTACTCTATTGCTATAAGAAATGAAGAAAATAATTTAGTAGTTGATATTAAAGATAATGAATTTGAAAATTATTTTGATGGTGATAAAGTAGATTTTGACTTAAAATTTGTAGAAGAAAATGAACTAAAAGTTACACCACCTGAAATAAAAAATAAAGATATTTTAACAAAATTAAAATCTCATAAAATGTGGGAAGAATATAATAAACGCTGTATATCTTGTGGAGCTTGTACAATATCTTGTTCTACTTGTACTTGTTTTACAACAACAGATATTATATATAATGAAAATTCTAACATTGGAGAAAGAAGAAGAATATCTGCGTCTTGTCAAGTTGCAGACTTTACAAATATGGCAGGAGGGCATTCTTTTAGACCAACAGCTGGTGATAGAATGAGATATAAAGTTTTACACAAATTTTATGACTATAAACAACGTTTTAAAGATTATCATATGTGTACTGGTTGTGGACGTTGTATAGACCGTTGTCCAGAGTTTATATCTATTGTTGCAACAGTAGAAAAAATGAACAATGCTATTTTAGAGATTGAAAAGGAGGAGTGTTAGGATGGATAATATTTTAAAGCCAACTCCGTGTGAAATATTGGATATTAAAAAAGAAAGTTTGTTAGAGCATACATTTAAAGTAAAAACAGACATAAAAGTAAACCACGGACAGTTTTTACAACTTTCTATACCAAAGATAGGAGAAGCACCTATATCTGTATCGGCTTTTGGTGATGGCTGGTTAGATTTTACTATTAGAGCTGTTGGAAAAGTTACAGATGAAATATTCCAAAAAAAACCTGGAGACACACTCTTTTTACGTGGAGCATATGGTAATGGTTGGCCTTTTGAAGAAAAATTTAAAGGTAAAAACTTAGTTATTATAACAGGTGGGACAGGTTTAGCTCCTGTTAGAAGTATGTTAAATGCCTGTTATGAACAAGATTTAGCTAAAAGTGTAACTTTAATATCTGGATTTAAAAATGAAGAAGGAATTATATTTAGAGAAGAACTTGAAAAGTGGAAAAATAAATTTAACACTTATTATACTTTAGATAAAGATAAAATAGATGGTTGGAATGTAGGATTTGTAACCGATTTTGTTTCTAAAATAGATTATAAAGCTTTTGGCGATGACTATGAAGTGATTATTGTAGGGCCACCTCAAATGATGAAGTTTACTGGACTAGCAGTGGCTAAATGTGGTGTGCCAGAGGATAAAATATGGGTTTCTTTTGAAAGAAAAATGTCTTGTGCAGTAGGTAAATGTGGACATTGCCGTATAGATGAAGTGTATGTTTGTTTAGAAGGACCAGTATTTAACTATACTGATGCTAAAAACTTAATAGACTAAAGGAGGACCATAACCTATGAATTATGATATTGATGTAAAAAAGACTCGTATAAATTGTTATAGACAATCTAAAGTTGCAGGAGAATTTATGCTCCAGTTGCGTGTTCCGGGGGCATTAATAGATGCAAAACATTTAACAATGATACAAGAAGTAGCTCAAAAATGGGGAAATGGAACTTTTCATCCAGGTATGAGACAAACTTTAAATATACCAGGTATCAAATATCAACATATAGAAGAAGTTAATAAATATATAAAACAATATATTAAAGAAGTAGAAGTAGAACTTTGTGATGTAGATATGGAAGTTAATGACAATGGATACCCTACAATAGGTGCTAGAAATGTTATGGCTTGTATAGGAAACACACATTGTATAAAAGCTAATGTTAACACACAAGATATGGCTAAAAAAGTTGAAAAATTAGTTTTTCCTAGTCATTATCACATTAAATTATCTGTGTCTGGTTGTCCTAACGATTGTGGTAAAGCACAGTTTAATGATTTTGGCGTTATAGGTGTTTCAAAAATGCAATATCACCCAGAAAGATGTATTGGTTGTGGTGGTTGTGTTAAAGCTTGTGAACACCACGCAACAAGAGTTTTATCTTTAAACTCTCAAGGTAAAATAGATAAAGATGCTTGTTGTTGTGTTGGATGTGGCGAATGTGTTCTTGTATGTCCTACAAGTGCGTGGACTAGAATGCCTAAAAAACTTTATAGAGTAACAATTGGTGGACGTAGTGGTAAACAATATCCACGTATGGGAAAAATGTTTTTAAATTGGGCAGATGAAAATACAGTACTTCAAATGCTAGGAAACTGGCAAAAGTTTTCTGCGTGGGTTATGGATAATAAACCAGAATATATACACGGAGGACATTTGATAGACAGAGCAGGATATCATAAATTTAAAGAAATAATATTGGATGGTGTTGATTTAAACCCTGAATGTTTAGTTGCAGAAGATATATACTGGGCAGAAAGCGAACAACGAGCTAACATACATTTAAAACCATTATCTAAACATAAAAAAGCAGGTCCGGTATAAAAATAAAAGGTTAAAAAAATGGTTGTTTACCGTTTTTAGAGATAGATAAAAATATAAATAATTAAAATGTTTTATAAATAGAAAATTACTATTAAAAAATCATAAATTAATATATATTTTTATAATAAATGTATAAATAAAGTGCATAGATACTCATAAAGTAAATTATAATTTAGCTATATTTATAGATTTTAAAAATTTATCACTAAATTTGACAAACAACCTCTTTTTTTTATTATATTTATAAATAAATTTTTATCAGTATATTAAAATTTTACATATTTCTTGTAATAAATTAGTAATATTTCATGCATTGACAAAATAATATAAAAGGTATATTATATTATTAGTACATATTGAAATGTATTTTATATTTTTAAAATAAATATCAAATAATAAATAGGGGGATATAAATAATGAAGAAAAATTTATCTAAAAAAGCTATTAAGGCTATGGCAATTGGTATGACTGTTACTATTGGTAGCATTACGGCTATGAGCAGTGTTGCTTATGCAGAAGAAGCAAATGTTATTGCAAGTGAAGAAAATACAAATCCAGCACAAGCACCTAAAGAAAATGATGTAATTAATGTTACATCAGATGAGGGAATAAATTATACTTTTAAAGTATTAACACAAGACAATACTGCTGATGCTACTTATATTACAGGTTATGATACAGGGGCTGTAGTACTTGTTAGTATAAATAATACATCATCAGTTATTGCTGAACAAAATAAAACTTTTAAAGGAAAACTTGATTCAGGAATTATTAAGGTTATAACGCCAGAATCAAATAGTAAAACTTATTCCTTTAAAATTACTCAAATAGGTGATGGTACTAATAATTTAGGAGGTAATGGTACTAATACAGTTAGTTTTAGTAAAAAAGCAATAGATAATATTGTTACATCAAACCTTACAAAAATAGTAAAAAATGCTTTTAATGGTGTTACAGTAGAGGGAGATTTAGTATTTCCAGAAATGACTATTAATGGTAAAGGGCTTGAAATAGGTGAAAAAGCTTTCCAAAATGCATATATAAAAGGGAACTTAGATTTTTCCAAAATAAAAGATAATAGTAATAAAGAAGGGAATATTAATTTAGAAAAACAACCATTTAAAGGAGACGAAACAAATAAAGGTGTTACAGTTGATGGTTCATTAATTATGTATAATATTGAAAAGCCAACTCCTAAAACACACCAATTAAAAAACAATGAATTTGAAAATGTTACAATAGGGAAAGAATTAAAAATAGCTGTTAGTGGTTTAAATGACGGCAGTTTAAAAGAATTATATAAAAATGCAACAATAGGTGGAGAAGAAACTAAAAGAAATAATACTGAATTAATACGTACTGTACAAGATCATTTTAAAGAGAGTAATTTACAAGGAGCAACTATTAATGGTGTTGTAAATATTAAACCTATTAAAAGTGGAGATTTTATTGTTAGAAAAAATGCTTTTGAAAATTCTAAAGTATATAAATTAAATATCGCCCCTAAAGAAAACGATACAGTATTTAAAAGCTTAGAGAATGGATTTACAGGAGCAACTATTGAAAACATAGAAATAGATTTTGAAAAAGCTAAATTTGAAGAACAAGGTTTCTTTAGAGGAGCAACTATAAAAGATTTGGGTAATATAACAGAACAAGCTACTATACCAGCTGGTTTATTAAAAGGGGTAACAGTACCTTCTTATATATCTCTTGAAAAAGTAACAAAAATTGAAAAAGATGCATTTGATGTAGCTAACAAAGATACAGTTTTCTTCTTCTTACCAAATTTTAAAAAGGAAACAATTCAAAATATAGATAAAGATGCTTTTGGAACAACTGCAAAAATTAATATAGTAGTACCATTTAATACTGATAAAAAAGATGTAGAAGAACTTAAAACAAAATTAACAAATAAAAATGTTACTGTTTCATATTTAGAAGCAACTGTTGATGGATATACATTTGAAAGAGGAGCTAAAGATGATGAAGTTACTTTAGTAAATTATACAAATCCAAAATCTAAATTTAGATCTGCTAGACAAGTATCAAAAGAAAATGCTAAATTTGAAGGTGGTAAACTTACAGCAGATACAAAAACTTACACATTAACACAAATAGGTAATGGAACTAATCCTATAACTACTTTAACAGATGAAGCTTTAAAAGGTCATACAGATAATGTAACAACTATAGCAGATAATGCATTTAAAGGAAATACAAATATTACAAATGTAAACTTTAAAAATGTTACAACTGTAGGAGCTAGTGCATTTGAAGGTGCATCTAAAGTAACAACTGTTGATTTACCTAAAGTAACAAAAATAGAAGCAAAAGCATTTGCCGATACAGATGTTCGTACAGCTAATTTAGGTAAAGAAGCAAAAACTACTTCTGTAGCATCAGATATATTTACAGGAGTTAAAAACCTTGATAAAGTTGAAACTAATAGTGAAAGTAAAAATACTATTGTATCAGCGGTTAATAACTCTAGTTCTAATAATGTAACAGTTGCTAATGGTAATAATACAGAAATAGTAAAACCAAGCAACCCAAGTAGTGGTGGCTCAACAGGAGGTTCAGGTTCTGGCTCAACAGGATCATATGGTAGTGGAGCTAACGTAGGTGTTACAGGTGATAAAAATAATAATACAGATACTACAACAAACAATAATAATACAGAAAATAATCAAACAGTTGTAGAAGATAAAAAACTTACATTAGATACTATCAAATTACCTAGCGTAGAAGGTGAAGCTAAAACATTTGGAGATATATCTGCTAATCATTGGGCAAAAGCTCATATTGATAAATTATCTAAAGCAGGTGTTATAAATGGTGCAAATGGAAGTTTTAACCCTAATGGACAAACAAAACGTGCCGATGTTACAGTTATGCTTGTTAATCTTTTAGGATTACAACCACAAGCTAACAATAAATTTACAGATGTTAATCCTTCAGCATATTATGCACCATATGTAGGAACAGCATCTACGTACGGTATAGTAAATGGGTCTAACGGTATGTTTAAACCAGAAAGTGTAATATCTAGACAAGATACAATGGTTATGATAGCACAAATATTAAAATCATTAGATTTAAATGTAAATACAGATGCAAGTGTATTAAATAAATTTAATGATGCAAACAAAGTTTCTAGTTATGCAAATGAAAGTGTAGCAATATTAGTTAACTCAGGTATTATATCTGGAAACAATGGAAAATTAAATCCTACTGCTCCTGTTACTAGAGCAGAAATGGCTACTATAATGTCTAAGTTATATGATGTTTTAAGCAAAACTAATAGATAATAATTATATATAATCAAAACCACCCGTTTAACGGGTGGTTTGCTCAAGCCCTATAAGGGCTTTTTTCTTGTTATAAGCCTCTAAAGAGAGGCACTGAATGATCTGACAATTACATTACTATTTCTTGGCTGCCACTAAAAGTGGCTATTTTTTTGCCTACTTACTCTGGCTACCCATAAATGGGTCTATATATTCTTTTAAACTTATTTGGTCATTTGCTATATCTTCTTCTAATTGATTTTTTATGTATTCTTTTATTGCATTTTGATTTCTACCTACTGTATCTACATAATATCCTCTACACCAAAAATGCCTATTCCCATATTTATACTTTAAATTTGCGTGCCTATCAAATATCATTAAGCTACTTTTACTTTTTAAATACCCTATAAATTGTGATACACTTAAATGTGGTGGTATTTCTACTAACATATGTAATGGTCTTTACAAGCTTCTGCCTTCCTTTCCTTTCACACAGCATTCTTAATATTTTCCCTATATCTGCTTTTATCTTTCCGTATATTTCTTGTCTCCTATATTTTGGTGCAAATACTATATGATATTTGCATCTCCATTTAGAATGTGATAAACTATTTATGTCTTTCATGACAAAACCTCCTATTATTTTATTTTTGGTTGCCAGACCAATTATATTCTATCATAGGAGGTTTTTACTTTTCTATAAGAGTTTTTACCTACCACCAGCATAGCTGGTGGTTTAATCAAGCCTATTCGGCGACAACAAAAAGGTTATTTGTTTTATTAACAAATAACCTTTTAGACTGTAGATAAAATATTTTAGCGACAGTTTTTTTATTTTTATGATTTGTATAAAAATTCTAATCACAAGACAGGGTTTTACTTAAGATTGTGTAAAAAGCTAGATAGTAGATTAAAAAATAATCTTGTTACTTTTAAAAGGTTGGAGACAAAGTCTACAACCTTTTATATTAAAATTATTGTATAGTTAACATAGTATAAATCATTTGAGCAGCTTCTGCTCTAGTTGCATTTGATTTAGGTGCAAAGCTACCATCTGGTCTACCATTTATAATACCAGCTTGTTGAACTCTTGTAACTGAACTTTTGGCAAAGCTAGATATATTATTTATATCTGTAAAACTTATTTCTTCTTTATTATTTTTTAAGTCAAATTTTTTATATTCACAGAATTTTTCTATCATAACAGCCATTTGTTCTCTTGTTATTTTAGCATTAGGTGCAAAGGTAGTATTAGTTGTACCATTTGTTATACCAACTTTATAAGCCCAATCTACATATGGGTTAAACCAAGCAGTGCTAGATACATCTGTAAAGTTTTCAGATTTATATTTATTTTCATTAATATTATCCATTTTAGCAAGAAGCGTTACAAATTCTGCTCTAGTTATATTATCATTAGGCTTAAATGAAGTTTCAGATACACCATTTATAATGCCTCTATCTGCAAGATATTTTATAGAAGAATTAGCCCAATGTCCAGATGTATCAGAAAAATTTGATTGTTTTATTACAGGATACATTGTATCTATATTTATTTTATCATTATTTTCAGTTTTATTATTATTTTCTGTACTAGCTTGTGTAGTAGATTCTGTATTTTTATCATTTGGTTTTCCAATAGTAGCACTACCACCAGAAGAAATATTACTATTATTATTATTGCTACTAGTAGTATTTTCTGTACTAGTTTCTTCTTTAACTGTTATATTAGCAGTAATATCAGTATAAGTTCCTTTTAAACTTTCATTTAAATTAACAAGCTCTAAAGTAACATTTTTAGATAAGTTAGGTTTATTATTAAATATTAATTTACCAAGATTTAAAGAATTATTTTCAGTAAGGATACCACCGTTATCTATAACAATAGATATAGTAGTTTTTCCATTATTTTCTTTTTCTTTAATTAATGAATAAGTAAAATTTTGAGCAGGTTCAAATTTTACATTAGTATTACCGTTTTCATCTATAATATTTAATTGTAATCCATGGATATTATTATTTATACCATCTAAATTTATATTTGCAACTTTATTGTCTACATTAATAGATACAGTTGTGTTTGTAGCAAAAACATTTGTCACAAACATTAAAGTTATTAAAATACTAGATAATAATTTTTTTATCACAATAAAAACTCCTTTTTTAATATTTACCTACCATATTTAAAATGGTAGGTATATCTGTTTTTGAATACAAATTATTCAAAAAATTGATTTATATATAAAATTATTTAATAGTTATTTTTGGTGTATTATCTTCTCCATTTTGAAGAACTATTAATGGTAAAGAGTCATCACTAGGCATAGTAGACCAAGTTGTGTTACTTGTCATACGACTATTTTCTCCATTAAATTCACCTTGCCACATTTCAGCCATAATTTCTGTTGGTAAATCGCTAATACCTTCGTGTTGATGATTTTTATCTTCATTTTCACCTTGTATTTCAGGTACAAATATAAATATACCACCAGCAGTTGAAGAAGTAATAGTACCGTCTTCATCTAATGTATCAAGCATAAGAGTATAACCGCTTACCACACGTTCTTCTGTTGTAGGATTTTCTATTAATGAATTCTGAGTAGCATATTTACCTTTAATATATATATTGCTTAAGGCAGAGTTGCCACGATAGTTACCAATAATAACTAAAGTATCTTTAGCTATTTTTTCTTTAATAGGTTGACCATTTTCGTCAACACTATCATAAATATAATCATTAGCTAATCTACCAACACCCATATTCATAAATTCTACATTATCACCTGGATAAGATAAAAATTCTACATTATATTTTTTAAAATCAAATCCAGTTAATTTTAATCTAGTAACATCATAAGCCCATATTTTATCTTCAGTAGAACCAGGTCTATTAAAGTAATTTATATATGTTTTAGGAGCACTAGCAAAGTTATTAGCAAAATCACCATTTTTAGCTATTTTATTAAATCCATCTGGAATAGTTTCTGCTTCAGATACTGGAGATACAGGCTCTGCAATATCGGCATAAACTGTATATTTACCAGTTGGCATCTCTGTGTTACTATCTTTAGGTGTAACTTTAATACCAGTAACAACAGTTGGTTCATTAAATGTTACAATTCCAGTGTTTTCATCTATTTTATATAAAGAAGTATTTATTGTATTATCATAAGATATTTTAACTTGACCAGCAGGCTGTTTATCACTAATATTACCTAATATATCTACTGGTACAACTTCATAAGTAAAGGCCATATTGTTGGCAGAACCTATAAAGTCTTTATATGTGTTTGTTGTAGTAAATCCAATACCTTTACCATTTCTTATTATTTCATATCCTTGTACATTTTGATTATTTTTTTCATCTATTGTAACTATAATTTCTTTAGGATTTTCTGGATTTATAGCAGAAGAAGCAGATACAATAATATTTTTGTTACCTTCATTATTATTTAATCTTTCTCTTCTAGATTGGTCTGTAATATAGTATATAGCTCTAGTTTCTTTCTCTTGTTTAGCTATTTCTGTTTTAGCACTTTCAGATAAGGATACACCCCATCTTGTAAAGAACTCTGTTAAATCTTTTTTAGCAACTTTACTAGCAGCAACTGCAAATTTATCCATATCCCTAAAACTATTTAAGCTATTATCTGTTCTATAAAGTTTATAAAGTTCATTATAAAACATAAATGGATTTTCACCGTCATCATAAGCTAAATGAAGTTGCCAATACATACCTAAATGGGTAAATAAGTCGTTAGGAATACCTTCGTTACCAACAGAAACTTTTTTAAATATTTTGTCATATACATTGTTAAGCTCAAGTCTAGATGGCAATGTATTTTGTTTACCATCATAAGTTTGACCCATTAATGAGAAAATATTATTAGTTACTTCGGCTTTGCCTAGTTTATCCATTACGTGTCCTATTTCGTGAGCTATTCCCCAGCCAAATAAGTTATTTTCTCTTTCATTAGGTGTTTGTTCATTTACTGGTTTACCATTCATAAGAGGAGCAACAGAGCCATATTGTATACCTATATGATTACCAGAAGCGTACATAAATGCATTAGCAAACATTTTCATATAGCGTATATTATGTCTTGTTTCTAAGCTAGCATTTTTATGGTCATCTATACCATAAGTTTTATACATAACGCCCATAAGCTCTTCCCATGCTTTAACATTATCATACATTTTATTAACCTTTTCTTCTAAGCTAGAAACATTTTGGTTAATACCTTCTAAAACTTTATTAGCAGGTAAAGATAATAAAACGTTAGGTAAAGAAATTTCGGCTTGGTTAAGAAGTTGCCATTCTTTATTACCAGGTAAACCATTAGGATTATAAGCTATAAGCTCTTCTATAAATTTAGTTATTCTTTCTTTTATTTCTTTTTCTTGTAGTTTGTGAAAATCTCTAAGCTCAAGGTAAGGTATTTTGTGTGCTCCAACTACTTGTAGCTTAATTTGAGAAGCTTTTTCTCCAGTATAAGTAACATATAAAGAGCCACCTCTATCTGTATTTATATTACCTAATTTTGGAATAGTTATAATATTTCTACCATTTTTTAAAGTTATAGGTGCAGAAGATAATTTGTCTGCTTCTTCAAAAAACTGTGTAGCAACAAGAGAAACAGTTTCGCCTTCTGGTATATCGGCATATATAACAACTTTTTTACCAGCATTACCAACAACACCTAAAGGTTGCCAATTATTTATAGATATACCATAATTTTTAATATCATTTTGAGGATTTATAGAATAGATATTGTCTTTTATAACACCTAATGCTTCTTTATTATTATTTAAAAGAGAAGTTGCTATATCAAGTTCTTTTAATAAAATATTTTTATCTACTACAAAACCATCAGTATTATTTACAATATTTTTAAGCTCTTCTATCTTTTCTTTAGTAACCTCTTTTTTAAGCTCTGTTCTAGAGGAATTTGCAAAAAGATTACTAATTCTATCGGCTATATCATTATATTCATAAAATGCTACTTCAGAGCCATTTACACGAGGTCCACCTGTTCTTTCACCTAATTTTATACTTATTTTTTTGATATTTTCTGTTTTAGGGAAAGTAAGAGCATAATATTTATTTTCATCAAATTTTTCTGTTATTGTATAATCTTTTGCAATAATAGTTCCAGCTCCATTTAGGTCTTGGCCATCAGTCCATACAGTAATAGTATAATTTTCGTTAGAATTTTTATATTCACCATCTAATCTAGGAGCCCATATTAAATAGTCCATAGTTTTAGGTTGTTTAAAAGTAAATGAAAATGTGTTTGTTTCCCAAAATACACGTGCTACCCAATCGGTATTAAAGTTTTCATCTATTAACCATTTAGGGTCAAATCCATTTGGATATAAAGCACTATCAAAATTGCCAGAAGCTCCCATTTCTACTTTTTCTATGTTAGAATTAGGTATTCTATCTTTTGTAGGTAAAGTAGGGGGTGTTACAATATCTTTTTTTGGTGTAGCATTTATAAGCTCAGAAGGTGTACTTTCACCAACGCTATTTTCAGATGTAACATATAAAGTGTATTCAACATTATTTGTAAGACCGCTTAATGTGTAGCTTGTATTAGTTATGTTTGATGCAACTTTTTTATATTCAGAATCTTTAGAGGTTTTTGAGTATATATTGTACGATTCGGCATTTTCTGCTTTGTTCCAAGATAAAGTTATAGAACCATCATTAGCTGTTGCTTTAACAAAGTCTGGTCTATTTGGGGCTTTTTTAGGTAAAGGTGTTGCAGATACGATAGCAGATTTTTCACCTTCCCAATCACCAGATATAGCAGATATACTAAAGTAATATGTTGTAAGGTTATTAAGTCCAGTTATAGTTATATTAGGAACATCTGTTGTAGTAACTTGGTCTAAGTTGTTTTGGTCTGTACCATAATAAACTTTATATCCAGTAACGTTATTAACAGGTCTCCAAGATAAAGAAACTTGTTCGCTATCCGCAATAGCTTTAATATTCTTTACTACATTATCTTGAACAATGTCTTCGTTAACAATATCTCCTATTAATTTAACTGCATCTATTACTACATATTCGTTATTTTGTGCTGGAACTACATTAATGCTTATTTTTTTAACAGGTTTTCTAGCTCCAAGATTAACTACAACAACTTGTTGATTAGTTCTTGCTCTAGTAAATAAAGCAGGAGAAGTTTCGGCAGGTTGTATAATATTGTTATTTTCATCATATAAAACAACCTCAGCGCTTTCAGCTCCTTCTGGTATAGTAACTACAACACTAGACATTTCTTGAACAGTATTAAATTCTAGTGGTATAGATAAGTTTTTCTCGTTTTCTTTTGGTTTAAATGATACGCTTCCATTTTCTGTAAAAAGATTCTTAATATCATCCCCTTCTTTAATATCAACAACCTTTGAAATTTCATCTTGCTTTATATTTTCTATAACTTTAGAAGCTACCATTTCTGTTTCAAATATTTCAGGACTAGAAATATTTACCATATTAGCATTAACTATTGCTATATCAGATGCAGTTATTTTATTGTCATTATTAAGGTCATATTCTTCATTTATATTATTAAGATTATCTTCTAACAATTTTCTGTCAGAGATATCTACTTTATTGTCTTTATTTATATCACCTAAAACCATATTTGTAGCTGTGCTAATATTCACCCTTTTTGAATATGTAGCCGTGCTTAAGTTTACAACCGTTGTAGCATAGTTTTTACCATCTACTTTAAGGTTATAGTTATCATATGCTGGCAAGTTTTCTATTTTAAATTTTACAATAGTAACTTTATCATTTTCTTTTATAACCTCTGGAGTGATTGTATAACCATCGATAGTAGTAGATGACGAATTATCTAAAAATTGATTTAAGTCTACAGTTATGTTAATAGAATTACCAGTTAATGTAGCTTTTAAATTTTTAGATTTTAAATCGTCTATTAGCTCAGGATATTTAAATCCTATTGCTGTTTCTATATATGTTTTATCATCATTAGATGATATAGCATTAGCAAAAGCAGGCATTATAGAGCTTAATGCTAATGTTGAAGATAACCCTAAGGTTAAAAGTCTTTTTTTCATAAAAAATTACCTCCTAATTTAATAAGTATTAATAATTTACATAAAAATTTATATTATAAAACTTATCTATTACATTATATCATAAAATACTATTAAAAGCTACAATATTAGCATAAATTAAAAATTTTTTAATATAGTTATAAACTGGTTATAGTTATAACATTACCTTATATAGAATATAAATATATAAATTATATTAAGAGGTGAAAAAATTGCAAAATAACTATATTTTAAATAATAAAAATAATGAAATTTTATCATTTTATTATGGAGAAGAAAGGGCAATTTATTGTAAAAAGCTAGGGAGTAATAATTATCCTATAGTAAGCAAAATTATACAAGATGTTACAGACTGTTTTACTGTTGATATAGGGCCTAATAAAGAAATTTATATTTTTTGTCAAAATTATAACGGAGAAATTGTTTTATGTAAGCTAGAGCAAGATACATTTAAACATAAAGTACTTTTTAAAAACAAAAGTGAAGGTGCTGAAAATATTTTATTTTACCCTATATTTTTTAAAGGAAATATGAGTCTTATATATAATACCCCTAATAATATGGATAACAATTTTTTAGCTATAAAAACTCTTGTTGGAGGCAAAGGTTGGACTCGTGCTGAAAATATAGATGCATTTTCTGTAATACCAAATAATATTTTTTATGTACAAAAAGTAAATCAAGATAATATAGTTGTTGCGTATCAAAAAAAATCTAAAGATATACAAATAGGGTATAAAGAAATAAAAAATGGAAATATATCAGATTTTATTACAGTACATAAAACAGGATATCAAATAGTAGATTATTCTTTTATAGCTTTTAAAGATGTTGTACATTATGTATATGTTATAAAAAGTTTATTTTCTAGCCAAGTGATATATAAGAGAAAAGATGAAAATGGACTTTCTAACCCAATAATACTTTTTGAAGGACAGAAAATAAAAAGTTGTAATATTAGTGTTTTAAATGATAATCTATATTGTAGCTTTATTGCAGGCTCTACTTTATATTATTGCCAATCTGAAGATTTTGGCAGGTCTTTTTTAGGTATATCTAAATATAGAAAACAAATATCACAAGATATAATAAAAGCTAGATTTTTATCTACTGTTAATATGACTAATAGCAGTGTAAATGAAGTCTATATAGATGCTAAAAATACTTTAAATATATATATGTTACCAGAGCTTTTACCTAATTTATTTAATAAAAAACAAGATATAAAACAAAATAGGTATAGTTTTGAAAATAACAATCAAGATAAGTTTATAACTAATTTAAATAGTCAGTTTATAGATAATATAGATATAGAAAAGCCAGAGACAAATGTTAATAACACATATAAAAATTTAAATAAACCTCAGAATACTATGTTTTTAGAAAATGATTTTATGGCTAATTTTAATCTTGAAGAATTTTCTAAAATTAGTAATTTAAAAGAACATAATAAACAACTAGATTTTAATAATACAATAAACACTTCAAATAATATTAGTAATATGGAGAATATAGATAATAATTTAATATTAGAAAACAAAGTTAAAATGTTAAATGAACAATTAAGTGAAAAAAATAGTCAAATTTTAAAATTAAATAGTATTATACAAAATAAAAATAATGAAAAGACAGATATTGAAATACATTTAAGGCAAAAAATAAAAAATATGGAAAATGAAAATAATAGTCTTTTAGAAAAAATAAATATTTTACAACAAGAAATAGAAAATATTAAAAATATAACAAAACAAATTGAAAGAGAGGATATAGATAATAATGAAAAAGATATATCTAAATCTCAAGCAAAACCTGAAGAAAATGAAGAAAAGTAAAGTTGCTTTATATATTTATATTTTGATTATATTTGTAGGTATGATGAAAACATATTTTGATGAAACTGTAGAGACATTTTCTATGCCAGTAGCTAATAAAAACATCTTTATAGATGCAGGACACGGTGAATGGGACCCAGGAAAAGTAGCAAAAGATGGAACACTTGAAAAAGATATAAACCTTAGTATATCAAAATATTTACAATCATATTTAGAACAATCGGGAGGATTTGTTTTAACAACAAGAACAGATGACAAAGCTTTATCAGATAAAAAAAGAGAAGATTTGAAACAAAGAAAAAATATAGCAAATAATGAAAATGTAGATTTGTTAGTTAGTATACATCAAAATTCATTTCCTAAAGAAAATGTAAAAGGAGCACAAGTATTTTATTATAAAGGTTCAGAAGAAAGTAAAAAATTAGCCGAATGTGTGCAAAATAGGTTAAAAGAAATAGATAAAACTAATGATAGAGTAGCTAAAGAAAGTAAAGATTATTATATATTAAAACAAAGCAAAATGCCTGCTATAATTGTAGAATGTGGATTTTTATCTAACACAGAAGAAAATAATAACTTAAAAAATGAAGAATATCAAAAGAAAATAGCGTGGGCTATATATTTAGGTATTTTAGATTATTATGCTAATTAATGTAAATAGGTTAGTTTCAATAAAATGAAATTAGCCTTTTATTTATAATAAAGTTATTATTTTATAACTTTATATAAAAATTTATATATTTAAGTGTATTAAATATGATTTTATTTTAATTTTAAATATGTTATAATAAGTACCATAAAAAATAGTAGTTTACTTTAAAATAAATATAATTTAAAAATTTATATTTATTAATAAAATTATTAAATTTTTTGAGAGGTTTAAATTTTGTACAAGGTTATTATTATAGACGCTGAAGAAGATGCAAGAAATAATCTAATAAAAAAAATAAATTGGGAAAAATATAACTTTCAAATTTTAGATATTGCAGAAAATGGAAAAGAGGCATTAGAAAAAATAGAAAAATTAAAGCCAGATTTAATTTTTACAGATATAAAAATGTCATTTTTAACAGGTATAGAGCTTATAAAAATATTATGTAAAAATAGATATAATACAAAAATAGTAATAGTATCAAAATTTACAAATTTTGAATATATAAAAGATGCTATAAACAATAATGTTATAGGTTATATTTTAAAACCTATAAATATTAAAGAAATTGAAGATATTTTGATAAAGGCAAAAAACAATTTTGATATAGAATATAACCAAAAAAGAGATTTTGAGGCTTTAAAAAAGTATTATACAGAAAGCTTACCTATAATAAAAACACAATTTTTTAGCAAAGCTATAGAAGGAAAATTAACTTTAGATTATTGGCAAAATAAATGTAAAATATTAAATATAAAATTAGACAACAAATATTTTTTAGTTGCTACTATAAAATATAGTTTAAAAAATATAGAAAAAAGTTATTTTGAAGATGAAGAGCTTATATTATTTTCTATAAAAAATATTTTAGATGAAAGCATAGAACAATTTAATAAAAGTATAAATTTTTATAGTTTTTTTTATTTAGATAGTATAGTAACTATATTTAATATAAAACATAAATCAGAAATTAAACATCTAATAAAAGAGCTTAATAATATATGCGAAATTTACTATAAAATAATGAAAATCAACATAAGTATAGGCCTTGGATATTGTGTTGAAAAAATCCAAAACCTTAAAGTTTCTTATGAAAGCTCAGAAGAAGCACTTTTATATAAAATTATAATGGGAAATAGAAAAACTATATACATAAATGATATAGAGCCAGATAAAAATATAAAATTAGTATTTTCTGAAAATGATGAAAAAAAGTTATATTCTTTGATAAAATTATCTGAAGAAGAAGAAATAAAAAAATTTGTAGAAGAAATATTTTATAACATAAATAAAATAATAATTAATTCTAGTGATTATAATTTATATTTTATAGAAATAATATTATCTATTTTAAAATTAAGTAAAAATTATAATATTTCTACTGAAAAATTATTTGGTAAAAATTTTGAAATTAATAAAATAATAAATGAAATTTATTCTATCGATAATTTAAAAGAATATTTTTTAGAAAAGTTTATTATCTTAAGTAATCTTATAAAAAATCAAAGGATAAATTATACAAATAACATAGTTGAAAGAGCTAAAATTTATATTGATGAAAACTATGATAATCCTGAGCTTTCTATAAATAGTATTTGTGATGTTTTATTTATTAGCCCTACATATTTTTCAGCAATATTTAAAAAAACTCTAAATATAAGTTTTATAAAATATCTAACAAATTTAAGATTAGAAAAAGCTTTAGAGCTTATAAATACTACATCTGAAAAAACTTCTGTTATAGCAAAAAAGGTAGGATATACAGATGCTAATTATTTTAGTTATGTATTTAAGAAAAAATATGGGTTATCACCTTTAAAATATAAAAATAATAAATAAGGTTGTAGACAAAGTCTACAACCTTTTAAAAAAATAAAAAGATTATTTTTTTAGGTACTGTATGAAAAAAGCAAAGTTTTCTAGGCAAGGGACTAAAACCCCTAAAAATCTATCCGTGTCAAAGCTACGTATACACTTAAAGATGAGCTTTTGTTCTTATACTCTCCATTTTTTGTGTTATTTATATTTTGGCCTTATTTTGATAATATATAATAGTTTTAAAATCATAAAAATTTAATAAAAAATCATAAAAATTTATATAGAAAAAATAAATTTAAATATATATAATAAATGCGAATATTAAAAAATTAAAAATATGTTTTAGAGGTAATATTATGAAAAGAAGAGTATTTAAAAAAGGTTTATCTTTAATGATGGCTTCTGCTATGTTTTTAGCAAGTATTAATTTATCTACACAAAATATTTTTGCTAAAAGTAAATATGTAGTAGAAGATTTTCCAAATGTTATAAGCTTACAGGCAGAGCTTACTAACCAACCATATTCTTATTATCAAGTGTCAGATTTTTCAACTTTTATAGATAAAGGAGCTTGGCACGGATATTCTTTACCTAATTTAGCCGATAAAGAAAATTTAGGAGCTTTTTCTGGTCCTACTATATTATTTAAACATAAGTATGAAACAATGGCTATAAATTTATCTAAAGGAATAAGTAAAATAAATATATTACAAGATAATAAGCCAGTTGATTTAGAGTTTGCTAATCCAGTGTTAAACTATTATCCTGGAAAATTAGTTCAAACGTATAATACTAAAGATTTTAAACTAAATATAGAGCTAATATTTGCTACAGATAGAACGGCTTTAATAAAAACAGAAATAATAAATATAAGCAAAAAGCCTATATCTTTAAATATTAGTTGGAACGGTGAAATTTTTAAAGATTATAAACATAACAAAAAAACTTATAAGATAAATTCAAGACTAGAAGATAATAAAAAAGGTGTAAATGTTATTTTTGATGGTAAAAATGAAGGTTTATCGGAAGAAACAAAAGAAAATAGATTTTTTATAAATTTTTATGATGATGTAAAAACAAAAATAAGTGAAGACAAATCATCTTATACTACATCTTTAAAAAATACTATAAATCTAAACCCTAATGAAACTTATAAAACATTTAGAACAGAAAGCTTTACTTTTAATACACAAGAATATAATTTAGAAACTAGAAATTTATATGACTTAAACAAAGAATCAGCTTTTATTGAAAATAATAATAGATGGCAAAAATATTTAGACAATACTTTTAAAAAAGAAAATATTAAAAATAGTAAAGCTTATGACAATGTGGCTGTAAAAGCTATAGTTACAATGATTACAAACTGGAGAAGCCCAGCAGGAGATATAAAAACAAGTGGTATAACACCTTCGGTATCTTATAGATGGTTTAATGGTTTTTGGGCGTGGGATTCCTGGAAAAATGCTATGGGTGTTTTAGATTTTGATAGCCAACTTGCAAAAGACGCAGTAAAAACAATGTTTGACTATCAAATAACTAAAGATAATAAAAATAGACCACAAGATAATGGAGCTATAATAGATGCTATATACTATAATAAAGCAGATTTTAATGAAAGAAATTCTAAGCCACCTTTATCTGCTTGGGTAGTATATAATATTTATAAAGAAACAAATGATATAGAGTTTGTAAAAGAAATGTATCCTAAATTGATAGCTTATCATAATTGGTGGTATACAAATAGAGATACAGATAAAAATGGTGTTGCAGAATATGGTGCAATGGTTCATAATGCACACTATAAAAAAGATGAAAAAGGTAACATCTTAAAAGATAAAAATAATAAGCCTATTATAGATGAAGATGAAATAATAACTGCGGCAGCTTGGGAAAGTGGTATGGATAATGCTATAAGATTTGATAAAGAAGGCATAGGAGAAAATGACAAAGGTGTATTAGTTTTTGAAAATAAAGATGATAAAGGTAACGTTGTTGGATATTCTATAAATCAAGAATCAGTAGATTTAAATGCTTATCTTTATGCTGAAAAAGCATTTTTAAAATCTTTGGCAGAAGCTCTAGGAAAAAAACAAGACGCTTTAAAATTTGAAAAAGAAGCAAAAGAGTTAAAAGAATATATAGAAAAATATATGTTTGATGAAAAAACAGGATTTTACTATGACTTGCAAATATCTAAAGATGGTAAAGAAAAATATTTACTTGTAAATAGAGGAAAAGGTACAGAAGGATTTATTCCTTTATGGGCAAAACTTTCTAGCAAAGAACACGCAGGTAAGGTTGTTAAAAATATTTTAGACCCTAATAAATTTAATTTAAAAGTACCATTCCCAACTGCGTCTAAGGATAATCCATATTTTGACCCTAATAAATATTGGAGAGGCCCTGTTTGGTTAGACCAAGCAATATTTGGTATAGAAGCTTTAGAAAATTATGGATATAATAAAGAAGCAAAAGAATTAACATTAAAATTAATAGATAATGCAGAAGGTGTTTTATCTAATGAAACTATAAGAGAAAATTATAATCCTGTTACGGGAAAAGGGCTTCACGCTAAAAACTTTAGTTGGAGTGCAGCTGCTTATTATTTATTAGTTACAAACACTTTACAAGGAAATGAAAATACTTGTCAAACAGGTTTAAAATAGGTTAAAAAGTATAGCTAATACTGAGGTTGTAGACAAAGTCTACAACCTTTCAAAAAATAATCTTGTTATTTTTTTTTGAGGTACTGTATAAAAAAAGCTAATTTCTTCATACAAGGGCTAAAGCCCCTAGAAATTTACCTTTTTGCACAACCTAAGAAAAAGTCTTGTTTTGTGATTAGAATTTTTATACAAAGTATAAAAATGCAAAAAATTAATTCAAAATATTTTGTCTTAAGTATGAGTATAGCTATTATTAGCTATACTTTTTATAATATTAATTAAAATATAATTTATAAAAAAGGTTTGGTATTTGATAATATAAAGTATTTAAAAAATCTATATATTTGAGAGTATAAAATCTAGTTTAGACAATGAATATAAACATTTATCTTTTAATGTACCATTATAGAGCAAAAAACTTTTTCTTATAGTTCCTTCGTAAATAAATCCATTTTTTTCTATAACTCTTTTAGATGCTATATTATCCTTAAAATGCGATACAGATAATATATCTAAATCTAATGTAACAAAGCAATATTGCACTATTTTTTTAACGGCTTCTGTCATTATTCCCTTACCCCAATAGTCTTTAGATAAAACATATCCCAAGCATTTTGAATTTACACCAGAGCGTAATTTATCTTTACTTAAACTTATAGACCCAATAACTTTATTATTTTTTTTATATACAATAGCAAAAGTATTTTTGTCTTTTATAAACATATTTAAAATTATTTTAGAATCTTCTTTTGATGTGTGTGGTATCCAACCAGCATTTAACCCAATTTCTTCTGTTTTGGCATATTCAAAAAAATCATCTAAATCATTTTCTGTAAATGTTCTTAAAAAAAGTCTATCTGTTTCTAAAGTCATTATAAGCTACCCCCTGTTTAAAATAACATTATTATAGCATTAAATATATACAAAATCAAACTTTGTTAATTAAGCTTTATTATTATAAAGTTAAGAAATGGATATATTAGTTAAATTTGATAAAAGATAATTGAAAAAAATAAAATAAGTGGTATAATAATATTAAATATAAATAAGCAAAGGAGATTTAATATGAAAATACGTTTAGATTATAACAATATGATGCAAGAATTTGTTGGTAAAATGGGTGTTTCTAGAGCAGATATAGATGCATTAGACTTACAAAAAGCTAAACAAGCTATGATAGACAAACGTGCTAATGGTAAAATGGACTGGAGAGATTTACCATATAATCAAGAAGAAGTTTGTAATGAAATAATATCTTATGTAGAAGAAGTTAAAGATAAATTTGATGCTTTTGTTGTTCTTGGTATAGGCGGTTCTGCACTTGGCCCTATATCTGTACAACAAGCAATAAATCATCCTTATTACAATGAAATATCTAGAGAAAAAAGAGGAGGCTATCCTAAATTTTATGTTGCAGATAATGTAGACCCAGAAAAATTAGTATATCTTTTCGAAACAATAGATATTACTAAAACTATGTTTAATGTAATATCAAAATCTGGTTCTACATCTGAAACAATGAGCCAATTTATGATTATTAAAAAGCTTCTTGAAGAAAAATTAGGTGATAAAGCAAACGAACATATTGTTTGTACAACAGACAAAGAAAATGGAAACCTTATAAAAATAGCTAAAGAAGAAAACTATAAAACATTTATTATACCAGCTGGTGTTGGTGGTAGATTTAGTGAGTTTACACCTGTTGGATTATTACCAGCAGCCTTTTGTGGAATTGATATTAAAGAGCTTTTAAAAGGTGCAGCTGTTATGGATGAAATGTGTAAAAACGATGATATTTATAAAAATCCAGGTTTTATGTATGCTATCCTTAACTATTTAACTATGAAAAATGGGCAAAATATAAGCGTTATGATGCCTTATGCCGACTCTTTAAAATTTATAGCAGACTGGTATGCACAACTTTGGGCAGAAAGTCTTGGTAAAAAATATGATAACGAAGGAAATGAAGTTCATGTAGGGTCTACACCAGTAAAAGCATTAGGTGCAACAGACCAACATTCACAAGTACAACTTTATGCTGAAGGTCCTTTTGATAAAATAATTACATTTATAGGTGTAGAAAAATTCAAAAAATCTATAACTATACCAGAAATATATACAGATATACCAAGCCTTGGATTTTTAGCAGGTGTAACACAAGATGACCTTATCAAAACAGAACAAATAGCTACAGAGTATGCTTTATTAAAAGCAGGCAAACCTAATATGACTATTACGTTACCAGAAGTAAACGAAAATACTTTAGGTCAGTTATTATATTTATTTGAAGTTGCAACAGCTTTTACAGGAGAGCTTTTAAACATTAATGCTTTTGACCAACCAGGTGTTGAAGAAGGTAAAAATGCAACTTATGCTTATTTTGGCAGACCAGGATATGAAGAAAAGAAAAAAGAATTAGATTCTATGCCAAATAAAAAAGATGAATATATAATATAATTAAAAAGAGTGTAGACAAAGTCTACACTCTTTTTAAAAAATAATAAGATTATTTTTTAAATACTGTATTAAAAAAGTTAATTTATTTTATATTCAGTTTTAGCACTTCATTTGAAGTGCTAAGTACTTTTATTTAATTTAATTTTAGTTTTAAAGATTTAACCATAGCATCTAATTCTGGTTTTATATAGTCTATTCCATTTTCGCTTACAACTTCTTGTCTAACAGCTACAAATACATCAGAATTATTAAATTCTACTAAAGTTAATATTGTTGTAACTTTATTTTCTGGATATTCTACAATAGTAGTTGTTATAGTTTTATTATCTACAGTTTCTACTTTAGAATCTTCTATTATAACTGCATTTTCATCTTCTGTAAATACATTTTTAATATAATCATAGCCTTCTTTAGGGTCTTCATCTTTTTTACTACCACTATTAAGTACAGAATAAGCTATGCCATTTTCATCTTCTTTAAAAAAGCTATAAGGAACATCTTTTTTAAATTTTTTCCAATTAGCTGGAACTACTACACTTACTTTTTCAATATCATCTGAAAAGAATCTTTCAGAATTTAAAGTTTGTTTTGTATATTTTATACTATTTAATAATAAATCTAAATCTGATTCAAAATCTGCAGAAGTAGCATTACCAACAACACCTATAAATTCATTTGGATTACTTTTAATTTCTATTGTACCAACAAGAGCATATAATTCCATAAAATCATTTGATATTTTATAAACTTTTTTATTAATAGTTCTATCTTCTAAATCTATAGTATCTTCATTAATTACAGAGAAGTTTGAAGCACTAGTAAAAATATCTTCTTGTGATTTAAAAAAGTCTTCTGGAGATAAAGTATCTGTTGGCACTATTTCAGAGGTAAATATACAGTTATTTTCTTTTTCTCTAATAGCTATTTCTCCGTATAAATCTGTAACTTCTTCATAATTACTAGGCATTTTATATTTTAAAATATAGTTTAAAGATGCCATTTCATCTTTTTTTAATTCTCTTTGTATAACGTTTTCTATATTTTTAGGTTGACCTATACCAAAAACATTATAACCTACCGTTACAATAATAAGTAAAATTTCTAAAGAAATTAAAGCTAATTTTGATTTTTTCATAAAAAATCCTCCTTAATTTATATTTAATAGTTATTATATCTATTTAGATATTCTTCATATTGATATCTATCCATTAAGACATCACGTTGCTTGCTACCGTTTTCTGAAGAAACTATACCTCTATCTTCTAGCTCTTCTATAATTCTAGCAGCTCTATTATAGCCTATCCTAAATTGACGTTGTATCATAGATGTAGAGGCTTTACCTTTTTTTACTAAAAATGCTATAACATCTTCTGTAATTTCATCAGATGAATCAGATGAAAGGCTATCGTTAGATTTTGTAGAATTTTCTATTTTGTTAATTATTGTTTCGTCATAATTAGGGCTACTATTTTCTTTTATAAATGTTACAATATGTTCAACTTCTTTGTCGGATATAAAAGCACCTTGTATTCTAAGAGGCTTATTCATATCAACAGACCTAAATAGCATATCACCTTTACCAAGTAGCTTTTCTGCCCCAACAGTATCTAAAACAGTACGAGAGTCTGTACCACTAGACACTGCAAAAGCTATCCTAGAAGGGATATTTGCTTTAATAAGACCAGTGATAACATCAACAGAAGGTCTTTGTGTTGCAATAATAAGGTGAATACCAGCGGCCCTTGCAAGCTGAGCAAGTCTACATATAGAAGCTTCTACTTCTTTTGCAGCAACCATCATAAGGTCTGCTAATTCATCTATAATAATTATAATTTGAGGTAACTTTTCTTCGCCTTTTTCTTCTATTAAAGAGTTATATCCTACAAGATTTCTTGTACCAGTTTGTGCAAAAAGATTATATCTTTCCATCATTTCAGATACAGCCCAATTTAAAACACCAGCGGCTTTTTCAGGTTCTGTAACAACAGGTGTTAAAAGATGTGGTATTCCGTTATAAACGCTAAGTTCTACAACTTTTGGGTCTATCATCATAAGTTTAACTTCATTAGGGTTTGCTTTATATAATATACTTGTTATAAGAGTATTTATACAAACACTTTTACCAGAGCCTGTAGCACCAGCTATAAGCATATGAGGCATTTTTGCTATATCGGTAACTATAACATTACCAGTTATGTCTTTACCTAAGCCAAAAGCAACTTTTGAAGGAAATTTTTGAAATTTTTCTGCGCATATTACTTCACTTAAAAATACACTTTTTACTTCTTTATTAGGTATTTCTATACCAACGGCAGATTTACCTGGTATAGGAGCTTCAATCCTAATAGAGCTAGCGGCAAGACTAAGGGCAAGGTTATCGGCAAGTCCTAAAATTTTACTAACTTTTATACCATCTTCAATAGATAATTCATATCTAGTAACAGATGGGCCTTTGCTTATGTTTATAACTTGAGCAGTCACATTAAAGCTTTTTAATGTTTTTACTAATATATATGAATTTTCTCTAAGCTCTATATCGTTATTTTCATTATTTTCATTAGGATTTTTAGATAAAAAGTCAAGTTTTGGGAAAATATATTCTCTTTTAATATCTTCTTCTACTATTGCACTTGTTACCATTTTTTCTACATCTGGTTTAATAATAACAGGTTCATTTATATTTTCGGTTTTATCTAAATTTTTAATATTATTGTTATTAACTTGTTGGTAGGCTGACTTATGAGAATCTTGATTTATAATAGTAAAATCATCTTTATCTTTTTTAATGTTAGATATAGGTTTATTTTGTAAACTATTATTTTGAACTATTGGCGAAGCTTCTAAATTATTATCTTCTATGTCAAAAGGGCAATCATCATTATTGATGGTACTGTTTAAATCATTTGTTATAATTTCTTCATTTAATGTATCATCTATAATATTGTCATATTTAGTTTCTTCATCGTATTCATTATATACTATTTTTTCATTATTTTCCACTAAATTTTCAAATTTTGCCTTTTCTTCTATATTTTCTACTTCTTGTAATTCTTCTTCTATATCATCATCTTCATTAAAATTATAAAAATTATCTAAATTATTTAAATAATTACTTTCTACATTATCGGATAAAAATTGTTCCGGTGGATTTTCAAAAATATCATCTATATTATTATCTATAAATTTTAAATCTATGTCAAATTCACGGTTTATAGGTGTATCTGTTTTCTTTTTCATATAAACATTATTAATATATTCTTCTTTAGATTTTATTTTAAATAAATCGTCATTTGTAGAACTTTTTGAAGAAGTATTTTCAAAATTTTTAACTACATTAGCTGTTGTATTATAAATATTTTCTTCTTTTAAATTATTTATAATATTTGTATTGTTAGTATCATTATTATTAAAATTATTTTCTAAAGGTTTGTTGTAGGTAATATTTCTATATTTTTCTGGATTATTAATTTCATCTATAGCAAAAATAATTTTTCTATCTTTATTATTTTTGGGAGCTTTGCTCATATCAAAGAAAACAGGTTTTTGTATACGTCTATATTTATAAGTTCCATCAAATATATAGTTATTATATCTTTTTATTGTTGGTTTTTTATATTCATTTTCTAAATAATTATTTTTATTATGAGTTTCATATATTTCTTCTTGTTCATCTTCATAATAAGTGCTTTTATTAGGCATTATATTTTTTATTTTTGATATAATATTTTTATTTTTTTTAACAGGTAAATTAATATCTTCTTCATATTCTTCTTCTATGTCATATTCGTAGTAAAAGTAGTTTGATAAATTTTTAAACCATTTATAAACACTTGTAAAAAAAGATTTACCTGTTAAAAGAAATATAGAAGCGATAAATAATATTATAATAAAAATATAACTTGCTAAAACACCAAGCACTTTTAAAAATAAATCTCCTACTAAAGCTCCTAAAACACCACCATCTAAAAATTTAGCAGTTTTATATTCATTAGCTAAATATGTGAAATAGTTTGAAAAACTACTAATATCTTGTCTAGTTGCAATGTGAAAAAATGTAATTAAAAGAATAAAAACTATAATAGATAAAACAACCTTAAAAATATTTATTTTATTATTTTGTGAAAAAAATACATATACACTACAAACAATCATTATTATTGGCAACAAATAAGCACCTATACCAAATAGTCCTTTAAAAAGGCTACTAAGAGCCTTACCTAAAAAACCTCCACTGCCAAAAAATATACTTATTATAAGCAGTATGCTAAAACAAATTATGAGTATAGACGTTATCTCTAAAGATAGGCTAGAATTAATAGGCTTTTTAGGTGGATTATTTTTTATAGCTTTTTTACCTTTTGTATTATCCTTTTTATTTTCTATTTTAGCCATTTATAAACATCCTTTGTAATTATTTATTTATAAAACTTTTCTCTATGTTAATTATACATTTATATCTTTTATCTAAAGACATTACGCTATTTTTTATATCTAGTATAAGATTATGCTCCTTATCTTTTGAAAAGTTGTAGGGTATAACTAAATCAAATATAAAATTTATTGTATTTTCACCATCTACTAATCTATGGTCGTGAGTATCTATGTTTTCATCATATTTTTTACAAACATTATGTATAGTTTTAACTATTTTGTCTATTCTATCGTCATTTAAGTTTACAGGGTCCATATGTATAGTCAAAAATATGTTAAGTTCATCTTGTATTCTTTTTTCTATTATATCTATAATTTCGTGAGATTTATTTATATCAACATTGCTAGGTACTTCAAGATGTAAAGAAGCAATACTTTTATTAGGACCATAATTATGGACTAATAAATCGTGGATACCTATTATACCATCATAGCTTAAGCATATATCTTTTATTTTTTCTGCAAGGTCATTATCAATAGCTTCACCTAAAAGAGGAGATAAAGTTTCTCTTGCAAGGTTAAATCCAGAATACATTAAAAATAATGCTACTATCACGCCGAAATATCCATCTAAATTTATATTAAAAAATTTAAATATTATAAGAGATAATATTGTAACAGATGTTACTATAACATCATTTCTACTATCTGCTGCAGTTGCTATTAGAGAATGTGAGTTTATAAGCTTACCTATTTTTTTGTTAAATAAAGCTTGCCATACTTTTATTATAACAGTTATTAACAGTATAAAAATAGTTGCATAGCTAAAAGTGATATTTTCTGGCGTTATAATTTTAAAAAATGAAGTTCTTAAAAATTCAAAGCCTATAAGCATTATTATAAATGAAACAATAAGCCCAGATATATATTCCATTCGACCGTGTCCAAAAGGGTGTTGTTCATCTGCTGGTTTTGACCCAAGTTTAAACCCTAATAGTGTTATTATAGAAGATAAACTATCTGATAGATTGTTAAAAGAATCTGCCATTATAGCAACACTATTTATAAAAACACCTATTAAAAATTTTATTATAAACAACATAACATTGCTACATATACCAATAAAACTGCCTAACTCCCCATATCTTTTTCTAACAGTTTCATCTTTAATATTTTTGTAGTCTTTTATAAATAATCTTATTAATAAATTAGTCATTATTACCTCCTAAAAATAATAACTTTAATAAAAATTATAACAAATTAAGCTATATAATACAAGTATTTTTATTAAGGGCATAATATTTTGATTTGTTATATAATTTAGTAAAAATAGTTTATTATATTATTAAAATGGATATTTTTTTGCTTTTAATATTACAAAAGTTATTACCAATAATATAATAATTGTTTAATAAAACTTTGATTTTTATATAAAAATAATATATAATATTATAAACATATATAATGGAGGATAAATAATGAGTAAAAAATTTTATATAACAACACCAATATATTATACAAATAATTATTTACACATAGGACATTCATATACTACCATTGCAACAGACACAATGGCAAGATACAAAAAGATGAGAGGATATGATGTAAAATTTTTAACAGGCTCTGATGAGCATGGGCAAAAAATAGAAGAATCGGCAAAGCAAAGAGGAATTTCTCCTAAAGAATATGTAGACCATATAACAAACCATATAAAAGAGCTTTGGCAAATTTTAGACATAGATTATGATTATTACATTAGAACAACAGATGAAAAACATATAAAAACTGTTCAGAAAATTTTTAAGGCTTTATATGATAAAGGAGATATATATAAAGGATATTATGAAGGTTTATATTGTACACCTTGTGAAACATTTTTTACAGAAAGCCAACTAAAAGATGGTAAATGTCCAGATTGTGGAAGAGATGTACACAATGTAAAAGAAGAAAGCTACTTTTTTAAACTTAGCAAATATCAAGACAGACTTATAAAGCATATAGAAGAAAATGAAGACTTTATAAGCCCTTCATCTAGAAAAAATGAAATGTTAAATAACTTTTTAAAAGTAGGTCTTGAAGATTTATGTGTATCAAGAACATCTTTTAAATGGGGGATACCAGTAGAGTTTGATAAAGACCATGTGGTATATGTTTGGATAGATGCTTTATCAAACTATATTTCAGCACTTGGTTATGGCTCTGATGATGATAGCGACTTTAAAAAATATTGGCCAGCAGATATACATGTTGTAGGTAAAGAAATAGTTAGATTTCATACTATTATTTGGCCTGCTATGCTTATGGCATTAGATTTAGAGCTACCTAAGCAAATATTTGGACACGGTTGGTTGCTTATAGATGGTGGTAAAATGAGTAAATCTAAAGGCAACGTAGTAGACCCTAAAGTTTTGGTAGATAGATATGGGGTAGATGCTATTAGATATTTCCTATTAAGAGAAGTTGCTTTTGGACAAGATGGTAACTTTACAAATAAAGCACTTATAGAAAGAATAAATTTTGATTTAGCTAATGACCTTGGTAACTTATTATCTCGTACAGTAGGTATGATAGATAAATATTTTGGAGGTAGCTTACCATCAACTGCATTATATAATGAAGAAAGTCAACAAGAAATAAAAGAATTTTGTACAGATATTATTTTAAAAGTAGAAAATTATATGGACAAAATGCAATTTAGCAATGCCTTGACAGAAATATGGAATTTAGTAAGACGTGTTAATAAATATATAGATGAAACTACACCGTGGGTTTTAGCTAAAGATGAAGCTAATAAAGATAAGCTTTATAACGTTATGTATGTTTTGGCAGAATCTCTTAGAATAATAGGCATACTTATTAAACCTGCTATGCCTAACACGGCTAAAGCTATTTTTGAACAATTATCTATAAAAGATGATAATTTATTAACTTGGGATAGTAGTAAAACATTTGGGTTATTACCAAAAGATTTAACAATAACAAAAGGTAATGTTATTTTCCCAAGAATTGATATAGAAAAAGAGTTAGAACAGTTAGATGCTATGTTAGAGGCTACAAAAGCTAAAACAAACCAACAAAATAAAACAGAGGAAAAAGAACAAATAGGCTTTGAAGACTTTTTAAAAATGGATTTTAAAATAGGTGAAGTTTTAGAATGTGAAAAAATAAAAAAATCTAACAAGCTTTTAAAATCTCAAGTAAAAATAGGTGAAAAAGTTATTCAAATAGTATCTGGAATAGCTAATCATTATACACCAGAAGAAATGGTAGGTAAAAGAGTTGTTGTACTTACTAACTTAAAACCTGCTAAACTATGTGGAGAAATATCTGAGGGTATGATTTTAGCAGCTAGTGATAATGAAAACAACTTAAAAATAATAACTGTTGAAGATAATGAAAATGTTATAAAAAGTGGTGCGGAGGTAAAATAAATGTATTTTGAATCTCATGCTCACTATGATGATGAAAGATTTAATGAAGATAGACATCAAGTATTATTAAGTTTAAAAGAGCATAATGTAGGATATGTTGTAAATATTGGTGTAGATATGAAATCTTCATATAATAGTATACAACTTGCAGAAAAATATGACTTTTTATATGCAAGCGTAGGGGTACACCCTCACGAAGCGAAATCTGTTAAAGAAGAAGACTACAAAACTTTAGAAAAATGGCTACAACACGATAAAGTTGTAGCCTTAGGTGAAATAGGCTTAGATTATCATTACGATTTTTCACCTAGAGACATTCAAAGACAAGTTTTTAAAAAACAACTTAAAATTTGCGAAAATGTTACAAAACCTGTAATAATTCATTCTAGAGAGGCAAGCCAAGAAGTTTTTGATATAATAAAAGATAGTAAAGTTAGAAAAGGTGTTATTCACGCCTATTCTGGTAGCTTAGAAATGGCATTAGAATATATAAAAATGGGATTTTATATAGGTGTAGGTGGTGTTTTAACATTTAAAAATGCTAATAAGCTATTAAAAATGGTTGAAAATATCCCTTTAGAAGCAATTTTGATAGAAACAGACTCGCCATATTTATCTCCAGTGCCTGTTAGAGGTACTAGAAATAATTCACAAAATTTAAAATATATTGTCGAAAAAATTAGCGAAATAAAACAAATTGATAAAGAAAAAGTTGAAAAAATAACACTAGAAACTGCTAAAGAATTTTTTTGTCTAAATTAGTCTTTAAAAAGTTATTGCATAAATATTACAAATATGTTAAGATATTACCTGTGGTGTTAAATTAAGTGTTACGCCAATATTAATAAATTTTAATATAGCTTAATAAACAGGTTTAAAAATGTAATATATTAAATATTATATAAATAATATTTTAACCTGTACAGGAGGAATATTAATGTTTAACAATTTATGTAACAAATTTTTTAAGCTTACAAGATTAAAGATAAGAAGGATAAATATTTTTACAAGCTCAGTTTTAGTTTTATCTACTTTTTGTGGCACACTAACTGCATTTGCAGAAGGGCTTTATCAAGTAAGAGTAGTTATAGATGGAAAATGGCACGTTTATAACACTATGGATGTTAAAGTGTCTGAGCTTTTTGAAAAAGAAAATATAAAATTAACTGAAAAAGACATAGTAGATATAAATCTTGATACAGTGATAGATAAAGATATGGTAATAAACATTGATACTGCAGAAACAGTAAAATTTATTATAGATGAAAAAGAAGAAGTTGAATTTCTTACAAATAAAGGCTTAGTTGGTACGGCTATAAAAGAATTTTGTGAAGAAACAAATAAAAAAGTTTTTTTAGATGAGGGACAAAGCTCAGCATCAAATATTAATGATAATATGGTTATAAAAGTATCTTATTTTAAAGAAGAAATAAAAACTATAAAAGAAGAGATACCTTTTAAAACTGAAACAGTAGAAAATCCAGATTTACCAGAAGGTAAAATTAATATAAAAACTAAGGGTGTAAATGGTATAAAAGAAACAACTATAAAAGAAGTTTATAGAGAAGATAAATTAGAGTCTAAAAATATTATAGAAGAAAAAGTTACAAAAGAACCTATTACAGAAATTATAGAAAAAGGAACTAAAAAGAATACTATAAAAACTGAAAAAGGTATATTTGTTATAGATAAAAAAATAAATATGAAATCTACTGCATATACAGCAGGACCAGAATCTACTGGTAAAAGACCAGGAGATGCAGGATATGGAATAACTGCATCTGGTATGAAAGCACAAAGAGGGGTTGTGGCGGTAGATACTAGCGTTATACCTTTTGGTACAGAACTTTATATAGAAGGTTATGGATATGCCATAGCAGGAGATACAGGTAGTGCTATAAAAGGAAATAAAATAGATGTATTTTTTGATAAATATAATGATGCAATACAGTATGGAGTAAGAAATGTAAATGTTTATGTTTTAGGCGAAAAAGTAGCTTAATATTTAATATTTTTAAAGGGTTATGGATTTATCATAGCCCTTTTTATGTACATATTTAAGTTATCAAATTTAAGATAGGCTAAAATTTATAAATAAAAGTGGGCAAAAGTTCTCATCTTAAATAGTATAAAAGGCTTTGCTTATTATATATAAAGTTAAATTTTAAGGAGGCTTAGCCCCTTGCACGAAAAAAACTTATTTTATTCATACAGCATCTCGTCATGATAATTTTATTATTACGATAAAAGGTTGTAGACTTTGTCTATAACAACATTATGTTATTATATATTTTTTTATGTTAAAGTTTAACTATTTTTTAAATAAATTGTATATAAATAAAGAGTTATTTTATTAGGTGTAATGAAAATTGACAAAGTAGATTAAATTGTTGTATAATGTTACAAAGATATATATTATAGCAATATACTAAGGAGGAAAATTGGTTTGAAAATAAATATAACAACCAAAGTTTCTGTAATAGCATTAGCTTTATTATTTAGCAATGTTTCTGTATATGCAGCAAATGTTATTACAGCTACTAATACAAATAGTATAAAACAAAATGATATATCTGTTATATCTTCTAAAAATGGAGAGTCTATATCTAAAGTAAATAATTTAGATTCTGCTTTTAGAATATCTTTTACAGATAATAATTATATTACAACAAAATTTGCAAAAGTTACTAGTATTAAAAATGGTGAAAATTATGTACCAGTTTATTCTAGTCCATCAAATAGAAGTAATAGTATAGGCTCTATACCGGTAGATTCAACTGTTGTAATAGGAAGCCAAGAAGGAAACTTTTCTCAAATATTTTTTGATGAAAAAATAGGATATATAGAAAATACATATCTTGTAGACTCTAAGCCACAAGAAAAACCAGTATCAAATAATAATGATAAACCAACAGGAAAATATGTTAAAATAACATCTGAGGCAGGGCTTAATCTTAGAGAAGAGCCTTCTACCTCATCTAAAGTTTTAGCGGTTATACCTAGTGATACATATGTAGACTTAATAGAAAATAATAATGGTTGGCTTAAAGTTAAATATAATGGAAAGTCTGGTTATATAAGCGAAAGCTTTGGAACGATAACAGATAAAAAAGAAACACAGACACAAACACAAACAGTAAGCAATAAAGTTAGTGGAGAAGAAGTTGTAAACTTTGCTAAAGCTCATTTAGGAAAGCCTTATATTTATGGTAGTACAAATCTTAATATTGGGACAGACTGTTCTGGTTTTACGTATGCAGTATTTAAAAATTTTGGTATAAATATTAATCGTGTATCTAGAGACCAATATTTAAATGGAAAACCAGTTGAAAAGAAAGACCTTTTAATAGGTGATTTAGTATTCTTTAATACTGGAGGCAATTCTCCAATATCTCATGTTGGTATATACATAGGAAACAATCAATATATACATTCTACAGATAGTAAAAACCAAGGTGTTATAATATCTAGTTTAAATAGTGATTATTCTTTAAGAACATATTATGGAGCAAGAAGAGTAATACCTGAATAATATAAATTATCTAAATATAAAAAGCGTGATTATAATTCACGCTTTTTATATTTAGATATAATTATTTTAGCTATGTCTATATTTTTTTTACCTGTATTCATACTCTTTTTTTGTATATATTTATGTGCTGTATCTTCAGTAAAATTATTATGTAAAATAAGTAAATTTTTTGCCTCATTTATAAATTTTAAATTTTTAGTTTTTATATTTTCAATATTTTTATAATATGCCATATCTAAAGCATTAATAATATCTTCTTGTTTAATGGGGGTAGGAAGTTTATAAACTTTTTTATTATCATATATATTTATTTTATCTAAACTACCTATCAATAAAAAACAAAAATCTTTATAAAAATCTTCTACTATATTATATGTAGATTCATCTATAAAATTTGTTCCACATAATATAATACCATTTTCATAATAAGAACAATATTTCCTAAGATTAGCCCCTGTTTTGCAAATATGATTATAAATTATCCCATTTTTATTTAATATAGTACAAAGATTATTACAAATTTTATCAGATGAAAAAGCTATTATAATATTATTTTTTGACATAAAAATCACCAATTTTATTTAATTTATATTATTATATTTTAACAAATAATATGTAATATGTAAAGAAAAAATATACATTATGCTAAATAATTATTTACAAAATTCGACAACAGTATTGACTTTGATAAAAAATTATGCTAAATTTAATATATATTAAATTAAAAAAGAGGGAGTGCAATTTTATAAAAAAATTTATTGCAGTTATTTTATCATCTACGATAATTTTTACTTCTGGGGCAAATGTTTTTGCCAATACTGACCTAAAAATTGAACAAGCTATAAAGATTAAAGAAAATAAGGTAAATTTAGTTAGAGAAAAAGGTAATATTTCTGTATCAGATAATGTACCAAATATTTTAGTAAATGGTAAAAAGTTAGAGGTTAATAAAGGTGAAGTGGTATATGAAAATAATAATTATATACCAGTTAGAGAATTAGCAGATGCTTTAAGCTTAAAATTAGATTATATAGCTGAAAGTAAAATAGTAGTTTTAGATAATGGTAAAATACAATTACCAATTGACAATAATAAAGCTAGTGTAAATGGAAACATTGTTGATATTGATAAAGATAATAAAAAAGTTTGTCCACTAATTATTGATGGTAAAGCTTATATACCAGTAAATTTTGTTAAAAATCTTGGATATAACGTAGAATATAACAAAAAAGATTTAAAACAATTAGAAGGATTTACTAAGTTAGATAAAGCTCAGGCTATAGAAGCATACAAACAAATAAATGAAGCTAACCAAAATATTAAAAATGCTACTATTGATTTAAATAGCAATATGGACTTTACTATATCTGATAATACTAATACTTTAGCTATGAAAGCAAATATATCTGGAACAACAAATATGGATATTAATAAAGAAAAACCTGGTTTGTATTCAGAACAAAAAATAACATTAGAGCTTATGGGAGAAAAAGAAACTATCGAACAAAAAAGTTTCTTTAAAGATAATAAATTATATGTAAAAGTAAATGAAAGTGGACAAGAGCAAAAATATAAAATGGATTTAAACATTGAAGAAGCTATACAAATGTCTAATAATATGAATGTTAATAATCTTTTAAATGAAGAATTTATATTAGATGGTAGTTTTAAAAATTTAGAAAATGGTAATAAACAATATATGTTTAATGTAGATTTAAACAAAGCCTTTGATTTTATTAAAGAATTTTCAAAAGAGTTTGGTTTAGATGAAACAGATTTAGAAGCTTTAAAAGCTATTAAAATAGAAAATACAGATATTATCTTTACTGTAGATAGTAAAAATCAACCATTAGATTGTAAATTAAATTTAAATATGGATTATTCAGATGTTTCTTCTGAACTTGTTAAAGCGAAAATTAGTTCAGAAACTTATGTAAAATATAAAGATATTGGAAATACAATTGTTAAAGAATTTAATGAAGATTTAACTAAATATGAAGATTTTGATAAAATATTAAATGAAGCAGAACAAACAATTTTTAATGCTAAATAGTTAGATAAAATAATAAAAAGTTATCTATTTTATAGATAGCTTTTTATTTTATTATAAAATTTATATATTATATAAAGATAAATAGATTTATTTTATAAAAAAATTAGACTAAATAAAAGATATTAGTCTAATTTTAATATTTATATTTTATTATAAATTAAGCCATAGATAAAGCTATTTCCATCATTTTTGTAAATGATTTTTCACGCTTTTCAGCAGATATTTCTTCCCCAGTCATTATATGGTCGCTAACTGTTAAGATACAAAGAGCATTAGCACCAAGTCTTGCAGCATTCATATATAAAGCTGCAGCTTCCATTTCTGTTGCTAATACACCCATTTTTGCCCATAAATTATGAACATCTTTAAAATCTGAATAAAAAACATCTGTAGATAAAATGTTACCAATATGAACTGGAATATTTTTACTATCTGCTATGTTTTTAGCTTTTTCTAAAAGAGTATAGCTACAACAAGGAGCATATGTACCTGGTAATTGATATTGACTTGCAAAATTTGAATCTGTTGAAGCAGCCATACCAAATACTATATCATATACAGATAAATCTTTGCTAAGTGCTCCACAAGAGCCTATTCTTATAAGATTTTTTACGCCAAATGTATTAATAAGCTCATAAGAATATATACCTATACTTGGCATACCCATACCAGTACCCATAACAGAGATTTTTTTACCATTATATGTACCAGTAAATCCTAAAGCACCTCTAATAGCATTAAATTGTACAGGATTTTCTAAAAAGTTTTCAGCTATAAATTTTGCTCTTAAAGGGTCACCAGGCAATAATATAGTTTCTGCTATTTCATTAGTTTGGTTTATATGTGGTGTATTTTGCATATAATCATCTCCTTAAATGTATATTTTTATTAAATTATATAATAAAAAATATTATTTTTCAATCTAAATATTAAAAAATAAAAATTTATGTATAATACTTAAAAGGTTTGATTAGATTAAAAATAAAAGTTATTAAATGTACATTATACAAATTTTGGCATAAAATAAAAATATATATAAAAAAATAAAAATATTTGATATAACTATCGACATATTTATTAATTTTATGTATAATTATTATAACAATTAAAAAAGAAAATTGGGTGATGTTAAATGCAGGAAATGACAGATAAAGAGTTTTTACTTATTAGTAATTATATAAAAGATAATTATGGTATTAATATGGATGGGGATAAAAAATCTCTAGTTTATTCTCGATTAAAAAGTATTTTAGACAAAAATGGACTAAAAAACTTTACAGAATACTATGAGTATTTAACAAAAGATAAAACAGGCAATGCAGCTATAACTTTTATAGATAAAATGACTACAAATCATACTTTTTTTATGAGAGAAATTGACCATTTTGACTTTTTAAAACAAAAAGTTTTGCCATACATAGAGTCTAATGAGAAAAATAAAGACGTTAGAATATGGTGTGCTGGTTGTTCGTCTGGAGAAGAGTCTTATACATTAGAGATGATATTAACAGATTATTTTAAAAATAAAGGAAACTGGGATACAGAGCTTTTAGCAACAGATATATCTTCTCAGGTGTTAAAAAAGGCAATAAAAGGGGTTTACACTAAGGACCAAATAAAACCGCTTAGTGAAGAATGGAAAAAAAATTATTTTTATGATATAAATGATAAACAAGTTAGTGTTGTAGATAGTATAAAAAGTAAAATAACTTATAGAAAATTTAATCTAATGGAACCTAAATTTCCATTTAAAAAGAAATTTCAAGTTATATTTTGTAGAAATGTAATGATATATTTTGATGATGAAACAAGAACTAAACTTATTAAAAAATTTTATGACGCATCGGAAAAAGGTGCATATCTTTTTATAGGGCATTCTGAAACACTAAATAATATAAAAACAGATTATGAATATATTATGCCTGCAGTGTATAGAAAAAAATAATAACATAGTTTGATTTTTTTAAAAATTTTGGTATAATTATAAAAGAAATATTATATTTAATATTTTTATTAATTTGATGTTTTATTAAAAGCATATTATGATTAACATAAATTATTTTAAGTTATTAAAGATAGAAGGGATTGATTAAGGTGGCAGATTTTTCTAGAGAATCTATGCTAGATATGTTTATATTTGAGATGAACCAACTTTTAGACCAGTTGGAGCAATTAATAATAGAGTGTGAAGATGGCTATTCTATGGATAATATTAATGAAATATTTAGAATAATGCATACAGTTAAAGGCTCGGCAGCTATGATGATGTATGACAATGTATCTAAAACAGCACACGCTATTGAAGACTTATTTTTCTTTTTAAGAGAAGAAAATCCATCAGATGTAGACTATTCTAACCTTACAGACTTAGTGCTTGAAGGTATGGATTTTATAAAAAATGAACTTGCTAAAATAGCAGATGGTGGTGAGGCAGATACAGACCCAAGTGAAGTCATAAAAAGAATAAAAGCTTTCTTATGTGTTTTAAAAGGTGAAGATGCACCACAAGAATTAGTAGAAAAAGGGGATAATACTAAACAAGAAACTGTTGTAGAGAGCAAAGAAGAAAATAAAACAGAAGCTTTAAATTTTGAAAATAAATTTGAATGTCATCTTTATTTTGAAGATGAAAGTGGTATGGAAAACATAAGGTCTTTTAATGTTATAAATAATTTAAAAGATTTTGGAGAAATAGTTAATACTATACCTAAAGATGTTACAGATGAAAAATCTGAAGAAATTATTAAAAAAGAAGGCTTTAAGTTTGTTATTGCAACAGATTTACCATATGAACAAATACACGAAACTATAAATTCTACTATATATTTAAAGAATTTTGAGCTTAAGCCTTATGTACTTAAAAAATATAAAGCTACAATATATTTTGATGATGGTTGTGAAATGGAAAATATTCGTTCATATACTATCGTACACAATTTACAAGCTATTGCAGAAAATATCACTCACGAGCCAAGTGATGTTATATCAGAAGATTCTATAGAAATAATTAGAGATAAAGGATTTAAAATTACATTTTGCATAAATAAAGAATATGAAGAAGTGCACGAAATGCTTAGCCAAACAGTGTTTTTAAAAACTTTATATCTTGAAGAAATGGAAATGGAAGAAGAACCTAAACAAGAAGATAAACAAGAAGTACAAGAACAACCTAAAGAAAAAGCACAAGAACAACCTAAAGAAGAGCCTAAAAAACAACCTAAAAAGGCAAAAGATGGTGACAAGGGCAAAGAAGCTAATAAAAAACAAGGTTCATCTCAAATGATAAGTGTTAGCATCGGTAAATTAGACCAACTTTTAAACCTTATGGGTGAGCTTGTTATATCTGAAGCTATGACAACACAAAATCCAGACCTTGATGGATTAGAGCTTGAAAACTTTAATAAATCTGCTAGACAACTTAGAAAAATTATAAAAGATGTTCAAGATAGTGTTATGAGTATGCGTATGGTAACATTAGATGCAACATTCTTTAAAATGCAAAGAATAGTTAGAGATATGTGTAAAGCACTTGGTAAAAATATTGAGCTTATCATTGAAGGTAGAGACACAGAAGTAGATAAAAATATTATTGAACATATAGCAGACCCTCTTATGCACATAATAAGAAACTCTGTTGACCACGGTGTAGAATTACCAGAAGATAGAATAAAAGCAGGTAAAGATGAAAAAGGTGTAATAAAATTAGAAGCTAGAAACTCTGGTGGCGAAATATTAATAAGTGTTAAAGATGATGGAGCTGGTATAAACAAAGAAAAAGTTATGGCAAAAGCTAAATCTGCCGGAATACTTAAAAAACCAGAAGAAGAATATACAGATAGAGAAATATATCAACTTATCTTCCACGCAGGCTTATCAACAAAAGAAGCCGTTACAAGCTATTCTGGACGTGGAGTTGGTATGGACGTTGTTACTGCTAATATAGAAGCTGTTGGAGGTAGTATTATTGTAGAAAGTGAACAAGGATACGGTACTACTACTATACTTAAAATACCTTTAACTCTTGCTATTATTGAAGGTATGCTTATTAGTATGGGTGGTGCTAAATATACTATACCAATTGCAGCTATACAAGAAACATTTAAAACTAAAAAAGAAAATATTTTCTTAGACCCAGATGGTAATGAAATGATAACTCTTAGAGATGATGTTTTCAACTTAGTTAGATTATATGACTTTTTTAATGCGCCAACAGATATTAAAGATATTGAAGAAGGTGTGGTTATTAGGCTTGAAATGGAAGGTAGAACAGTATGTTTATTTGTTGACGAGCTTATAGGAGAGCAACAAGTTGTTGTAAAAAGTATACCTAAGTATATTAAAAAAGTAAAAGGAATAAGTGGCTGTACTCTTCTTGGAAATGGTGATATTTCTTTAATAGTAGATGTTGCAGGATTTTATGATAACTAATATAGGGGGATAGAAAAATGGAAAATGAATTATATCAGAATGAATCACAAAATGATACTACTAAAAATAAATATTTAACATTCATTATAGAAGATGAAATTTTTGGTATTGATATAAGTCACGTTATAGAAATAATACCAGTACCAGCTATAACTTGGATGCCAGAAAATCCAGAAGCTATAAAAGGTATAATTAATCTTAGAGGGTCTATTATACCAGTTATAGATGTAAGAATAAGATTTAATAAAGAAGAAAGACCGTATGATGAGTTTACTTGTATAATAATTATAGAATATGAAGATAATCAAATAGGTATTATTGTAGATACAGTAAATGAAGTATTATATATACCTAGAAACTTTATATCTTCACCACCTAATGCAAAGTTAAAATATCAAAATAAATTTATAAAAGCAATTGGCAAAATGAACGATGAAGTACAACTTTTATTAGACCTTGATAAATTTTTATATTGTTAAAAAGGGAGCTCTGATGAAGCAAATATTAACTTTATCAGAGCTTAAATAATAAAATAAATATATAATTATTTAATGAGGTGATATTTTGCGACAACCGAAGATTGTTTTATTTTCAGAATCTATACAATTTTTAAATGTTACAAAAAAAAGTTTAGAATTATATAAGTTAAATATTAAAGAATGTATAAACAGTTTATCTCAAGTTAAAAAATATACTAATTCTAAAAATGAAATTTTTATTGTACAAATACCACATCAAAACAAAGAACGCTCATACGATATAATAAATTTTTTTTATGAAATTAAGGTTAATTGGATTTGTGTTGGGCAAGATAGTAATATAAACTTTTTTGCTATGACAAAAGGAGCTATGGCTAATATTATTTTGAAGCAAAAACCCACAAGTACAGAATATAAAGTATTTATAAAATCTTTAATAACAAAAATAAATCAGTCAGTAGAGATAGCAAATATAATAAACTCGAAGATAAAAAAAGTTGAATCAAATAAAAGTTTTAATAAAATAATAGCTATTGGTGCATCAACTGGTGGAACAGAGGCAGTCCAATCTATACTAACAACTTTAAATCAAGATATACCGCCTGTATTAATTGTCATACATATGCCACCAGGATTTACAAAAATGTATTCTAGTAGGCTAAATGAAATTTGCAAAATGAAAGTTAAAGAAGCAGAAGATGGTGACATATTAAGATATGGTGTGGCATATATAGCTCCTGGAGGACATCATATGAGAGTTATAAAACGTAACAAAAATATGTATATATCTTGTAAAAAAGAAGAAAAAGTAAATGGGCATATGCCTTCTGTTGATGTTTTATTTGAAAGTGTTGCAGAATATGCCCCTAATGTTGTAGCTACCATATTAACTGGTATGGGCAATGACGGAGCTTTAGGAATATTAAATATAAGAAATAAAGGTGGATTTACAATCGGTCAAGACAAAGAAAGTTGTGTTGTTTATGGTATGCCTAAGGCAGCAAATGACATAGGAGGAGTTTTATTACAAGCTTCTTTAGAAAATATACCTAAATTAATAATGGAAAATATTTAAAATAATTAAAATTTATGTTGTATATATATGCAAAAAGCATTATAATATATTTTATATCGTATTATAAAATGACATATAGCGACATAAATATGTTTTTACACAAGGAGGATTAAAATGGATTTTTTAGAAAATATCAAAAAAATTGCTAAAAATAATAAAAAGACAATTGTTTTGCCAGAGTCTTTAGAGATAAGAACATTAGAGGCAACACAAAGTATTATTAAAGAAGATATTGCTAATATTATATTAGTAGGTAATAAAGATGAAATATTAGCTAAAGCCGGAGATTTAGATATATCAGGGGCAACTATTATAGACCCAAATAACTATGAAAAAATAGACGTATTAATAGATAAGTTTGTAGAACTTAGAAAATCTAAAGGTATTGACGAAGCTAAAGCTAAAGAAATACTTTTAAATGACCCTTTATATTTTGGTGTATTATTAGTAAAATGTGATTTAGCAGATGGTATGGTTGCTGGTGCTATTAATTCTACTGCAAATGTTTTAAGACCATCATTACAGATAATAAAAACTGCAGAAGGTGTTAAAACTGTATCAGCATTTTTCTTAATGATAGTACCAAATTGTGAATATGGCGAAAACGGTGTATTTGTATTTGGTGACTGTGGATTATGCCAAAACCCTACAAGCGAAGAATTAAGTGCAATAGCTAAAAGCTCAGCACAATCTTTTAAAAACTTTACTGGTAAAGAACCAAGAGTTGCGTTATTATCACATTCTACAAAAGGTAGCGCAAGCCACCCAGACGTAGATAAAGTATTAAAAGCTTTAGAAATTGCTAAAAGAGAACATCCAGACCTTATCATAGATGGAGAATTCCAATTAGACTCTGCTATTGTGCCAGAAATTGCAAAAACTAAAGCACCAGATAGTGAAGTAGCAGGAACAGCTAATGTTCTTATATTCCCAGATTTAGATGCAGGTAATATAGGATATAAATTAGTTCAAAGATTTGCAAAAGCAGATGCTTATGGTCCTATGACTCAAGGTCTTGCAAAACCAGTAAACGACTTATCTAGAGGGTGTAGCGATAAAGATATAGTTGGGGTTGTTGCACTTACAGCTGTTCAAGCACAACAACAAAAATAATAATTAATATTTTGGAGGTATAAAAATGAAAGTTTTAGTATTAAATTGTGGGAGTTCATCTTTAAAATATCAATTAATTGATATGACGACAGAAACTCCTTTAGCATCTGGTTTATGTGAAAGAATAGGAATTGATGGTAGACTTAAACATAAAGGTAAAGAAGTATATGAAGTAGAAAAAGAGATGAAAAACCACGAAGATGCAATCAAAATGGTTATAGATGCTTTATTAGATGAAAAACACGGTGTTATATCAGATATTAAAGAAATAAATGCAGTAGGTCATCGTGTTGTTCACGGTGGTGAACACTTTGCAAAATCTGTTATTATAACAGATGAAGTTATTAAAGCTATTGAAGATTGTATAGATTTAGCACCTCTTCATAATCCAGCTAATCTTATGGGTATTAGAGCTTGTGAAAGTTTAATACCTGGTGTTTCTCAAGTAGCAGTTTTTGATACAGCATTCCATCAAACTATGCCAGAAAAAGCATATCTTTATGGTATACCTTATGAATTATATGAAAAATATAAAATCCGTAGATATGGCTTCCACGGTACAAGCCACAAATATGTATCTGAAAGAGCAGCAAGTGTTTTAGGCAAAGATATAAAAGACCTTAAAATAATTACTTGCCATTTAGGTAATGGTGGTAGTGTTGCAGCTATAAATGGTGGTAAATGTATGGACACTAGTATGGGCTTTACACCTTTAGAAGGTCTTGTTATGGGTACTAGATGTGGAGATATAGACCCAGCTGTTGTATCTTTTATTATGGAAAAAGAAGGTTTAAACAACAAACAAGTAGATGAGCTTATGAATAAAAAATCTGGTGTACTTGGTTTATCTGGAGTTTCTAGTGACTTTAGAGACATAGAAGGTGCAGCAGAGCAAGGAAATAAAAGAGCACAAATAGCTTTAGATACATTCCACTATAAAGTAGCAAAATATATTGGTGAATATACATCTACTTTAAATGGTGTAGATGCAATAGTATTTACAGCTGGTCTTGGTGAAAATAGTAAAGATAGTAGAAAAGAAATTTGTAGCTATTTATCTTGGCTTGGTATAGAGCTTGATGAAGAACAAAATTCTAAAAGAGGTCAAGAGTTAGTAATATCTGTACCTAATTCTAAAATTAAAGTGTTAGTTATTCCTACAAATGAAGAGCTTGTTATAGCTAGAGATACAAAAGAACTTCTTGACAAATAATAAATAAACATTTATAATATAGGTTGTGTTTTATTGATAAATGGTTATTTTTAACCATCTTTATTGTTCGTTATGGAACAGGAGTGTTTTTATGAATATTAATGTTGATAGTCTTAATAATGGGTTTAGCAAAGAGGTTGAATTTGATGGTAATATTACCTTACCTAAGTCTTTAGTCTATCACCAAGAGGCATATGTACAAGGCAAAGGTACTATTACTAATTCATATGGTAAATATACATTTGAAGGTAGTATTGTAGCTAAAGTAACATTTAATTGTAATTCTTGTCTTAAAGAATTTCATAAAAAAATAGAGTTTGATATGGTAGAAATTTTTTGTAAAGATACAAAAGATGATGAAATTTGGCAGTTTTCTAGCAAGGATAACATCATAAGCCTAGAAGAACCTATCAAAGTAAATCTTTTGCTCAATTTACCTATGAAAGCTTTATGTTCCGAGAACTGTAAAGGCTTATGTCATATATGTGGACATAACCTTAATGATAGCGACTGTGGTTGCGATAGGGATTATATTGACCCTAGGTTTGAAAAATTTTTACATCTTTTTAAAAATAAGGAGGTATAATTATGTCTATTTGTCCTAAAGGGAAAATGTCTAAATCTAAAAGAGATAAAAGAAGAGCTCAAAGCTGGAAAATTTCTACTCCAACATTAGTAAAATGTGGAAAATGTGGAGATTTAATGTTACGTCACAGAGTATGTAAATCTTGTGGTTCTTACAATAAAAGAACTATAATTGAAGCTTAATATTTTAAGGCTAAAGACTTTATTGTCTTTAGCCTTTTTAGTAAATATAATTAAGATCTAGTTTTATTTTTATATATATTTAATTAAAAGATAAGTATTTTTATTAAAATTAATATTATATTGTGAATTTGTTTTATAGTGTATTTAAAAATTTACTATATTATAATTAAAGGAGTAATTTATGGGTACAAGTTTTAATGATGAAGATTATTACAATGTAGGTAATATGTATTTTGATAGAGAAGAATATGAAGAAGCTATAGATAATTATACAAAAGCTATAAAATTAAATCCTAATAATTATTTAACATATCATATGATAGGAAGTGCATATTATGAATTAGAAGAGTATGAAGAAAGTTTAAAGTATTATAAAAAAGCAATAAGTTTAAATTTCGAGAGCTATTCAACCCATTATATGATAGGTAATATTTATCAAATGTTAGAAAAATATGACGAAAGTATAGAATATTTAACAAAATCTATCCAGATTGAGCCTAATGATGAAGAAAGTTATTATTATAGAGCCAAAAGTTATTTTTTTAACAGTGAATATGAAAAGTCTATTGAAGATTTAAAAACATATTTAAGCAAACAAGAACGTCCAGATGTATATTACTTATTAGGAGTTACATATTTTAATATAGATAAATATGAAGAAGCTATAAAAAGTTTAACATCTGCTATTAATATGTATGACAAAAGTAAAACTTTTTATCATTTGAGGGCAATTTGTTATGAAAATTTAGATGATTATGAAAATGCTAGAAAAGATTATTTAAAGGTAATAGAGTTAGACCGAGAAAATGAAGAAAACTGTTATCCAAAAATAAAAATGTATTTAAAAATACAAGAACAAAAAGATGATATTAAAAAATATACAGAAATTTTAAATAAAAATCCTAATGACGTAGAATCTTATATAAAAAGAGCAGATATTTACAATGAAAGAAACGAGTTTGAAAAAGCTATACAAGACTATGAAAAAGCTATAGATTTAAATCCTAATAATGGACAAGTTTATTATAGCATAGGGTATGTCTATTATAAAAAAGGAGAGTATTCTAAGGTTTTAGAATATTATGAAAAAGCCAAAAAACTAAATTTAGATGAATATGTTTATTTTAAAAGTGGTAATTTTTATCTAAATCAAGGAAAATATGAAGAAGCAATTGAAAGTTGTACTAAAGCAATAGAATTAAACCCTAATAATGCAGAATTTTATTTTGTGAGGGGAAATTGTTATTATGCACTAGATGGGTTTGAGGAAAAAGCCATAGAAGATTACACAAAATTTATGGATATGAAGGACGACTATAACGCATATATTAATAGGTCCGTTATGTATAAAAGGTTAGGAGAATATGAAAAAGCCATAGAAGACCTTACAAAAGTAATAGAAATGATACCAAGTGATAAAGAAATTTATTATTATAAAAGAGGGATTGTTTATACTGAAATAGAGAAATATGATAAGGCAATAGAAGATTTTACTAAAGCAATAGAGCTAAGTCCTAATAATGCAGAATTTTATAAAGCTAGAGGAGGGGTTTATGAAATTTTGGGTGATGAAGAAAATGCTAAAAGTGACTATGATAAAATATAACAGTATATTATTAATAGGAGGTCTTTATGTCTTTATTTAAAAAATTATTTAACTTTAAAAGAAATAATAATAAAAGCAACTATAATGAAAAAAATATCTCTGATGTTATATATTGGCAAAATGCAACATATGCTATTTTAACAACGATAAACCATCAAGATGTAAGAGTAATAAGTGGTTATGAAAAAAATGATAAAAATAAAAAAATAGTAAAAGATCTTATTGAAAAATGGTGGGGTATATATAACCGTAAAGATTTATTAGAAATGATAGAAAAATTAAAAAATGGCTTACATAATAATGATTTTTTAGAAACTATTGAACAGTTGGGCATTAAAGAGTGTAAATCAAAAGATGAATTTATTTTAAAAATATTACCACAATATAAAGAAGAAAGTCATAATTTATTTTTAATAATGTATGATATTTGGCAAAAAAATAAAAAATATGGTGATGAGCCTATTATTGCTTGGGATTTTTCTAGAGCAATATATTTATGTCACGAGGGATATGTAGTAGATTATCTTTCTTATGAAGAGGCTTTAAGTATGGCATTAGAACTTTGTAAAAAGTTACAAGCTAAATTTAATAATTGGGATGAGCTAATTTTTAACTATTTAGATGGCTATCAATATTGGAGCCAAGAGCTTATGTGTAACCCATTATCAGATGCTAGCCAACGTATAAAAATATATCTAGACCTAAAAAGTCAACCAGATAGTATTTACAATATAGATTGGAACTTAGAGCTTAAAAGAGAGTGGTAAATAGTTTTATGTAGGTTATATTTAAAACTTAGTCTTATTAGAAAAATATATTATAGTATAATAAAAACTTAATACTTGATATTTTATATTTAAAAATGTATAATTTATATTGATAGTTAATAAAGTACAAGGATATTGGGTGATAATATGAAAGATTATATAATAGCTATAGATGCAATGGGAGGAGATAATGCTCCTCAAGATATAATAAAAGGTAGCATAGATGCTATTAATGATAATAAAGATATAAAACTTATATTAGTAGGTAAAGAAGATATTATTAATAGTGAGCTTTCTAAATATCAATATAACAAAGAACAAATAATGATACAAAATGCAACACAAGTGATACAAACAACAGAAAGCCCTACATCTGCTATTAGAGAAAAGAAAGATTCTTCAATTGTTGTGGGCTTAAAGCTTTTAAAAGAAGGAAAAGCTAGTGCTTTTGTATCTGCTGGTAGCACTGGAGCTTTACTTACAGGTGCAACAGTTATTATAAAACGTATAAAAGGTATTGAAAGGCCAGCTTTAGCTACTCTTATACCAAATGCTAATAATGGTTATACTTTTTTAATAGATGCAGGAGCTAATATGGATTGTAAACCTAGTTATCTTCCTAATTTTGCTAAGATGGGTAAAATATATATGGAAAATATAATGAATATATCTAATCCTAAAGTTGCTATTGTAAATGTTGGAGAAGAAAAAGAAAAAGGTGATACATTTACAAAAGAAGCATATGAGCTTTTAGAACAAACTAAAAATATAAATTTTATTGGCAATATAGAGGGAAGAGAAATACCAGAAGGTGATGCGGACGTAGTTGTATGTGATGGATTTGTTGGCAATGTTATATTAAAATTATCTGAAGGTATTGTTAAAACATTTTCAAAAATAGTAAAAAAAGAAATAACATCTAATATTTTATATTCTATTGGAGGGGCTTTATCTAAAGGAGCTTTTAAAAATGTTAAGAAAAAGTTTGATTATGCAGAGGTTGGGGGAGCACCATTTTTAGGTCTTAAATCCCTTGTTGTTAAAGCACATGGTAGCTCTAACGCAAAGGCAATTAAAAGTGCTATTAACCAATGCTATAAGTTTATACAATCAGATATTGTTCAAAAAATAGAAAAAGCTATTGAAGACGATAATAATTAAAAAAATTTTTTTAAAAAAACACTTGTAAAATTTAATTTTATTTAGTATATTTATATGTGTTAAAAAATATAAGGAGGTAAATGCAATATGGTATTTGAAAAAGTTAGAGAAATCATTGCAGAACAAATGAGTATATCTGAAGATGAAATCACTTTAGAAACTACTTTTGCTGATGATTTAGGTGCGGATTCTTTAGACTTATTCCAAATTATATCAGATTTAGAAGATAGCTTTGGTATTGAGTTTCAAAACGAAGATGCAGAAAAAATCAAAACAGTTGGAGATGCAGTGAATTATATAGAAGCTGCAAAATAATTTTATTATTTTAATGGTGAGCTATACCTTAAATTTTTATGGTTTAGGCTCACTTTAATTATGTAATAATAAAAGAATAAATTTTTGTTAAATATAAATAATAATAATATATTTTATAGGTTTATTAATGAAAGTTTATAGTGTATTTATTTTTAAGAAAGATTTATTACAGGAGGAGAAATGGATTTAAAGATAGGGTATGATTTTAAAGATAAAAATTTATTAAAAACAGCATTAACACATACATCATTTAGCCACGAAAAAAAATACAAAATAGAAAACAACGAAAGATTAGAATTTTTAGGAGATGCTGTTTTAGAGGTAGTTATAAGCAAACATATTTTTACAAGATTTAGCGAATTATCTGAAGGAGAGCTTACTAAACTTAGAGCAAGTATAGTATGTGAAGGGTCTTTAGCTAAAAAAGCTAGAGATATAAATATAGGACAAAATATTATGATTGGTAAAGGCGAAGAGCTCACAGGTGGTAGAGAACGAGATTCTATATTAGCAGATGCTTTTGAAGCTATTATAGGTGCTATATATATAGATTCAGATGATATATTAGAAGCGCAAAAATTTATTTTAACACAAATGGAAGATATAATAACAGAAAAAAGAAAAACATTTGAAATGAACGATTGTAAAACATATTTACAAGAAATTATACAAAAAAATAGTACGGAGCCTATAAAATATGAGATAATAAACGAAGAAGGACCAGCTCATAATAAAATTTTTACTGTTAAAGTAACACATAACAATAAACAACTTGGAATAGGACAAGGCAAAAGTAAAAAGGACGCAGAGCAAGAAGCGGCTTTTAAAGCAATAAAATTATTAGAAGGATAATACCAATTAAAATAGTATATATACTTGTTATATATGCTATTTTTTGCTATAATAGTTTAGAGGTGAAATATATGTTAGTTTTTTCTATTGAAAATGATGAAGTAAAAATTTTTATGCAAAAACTTTTAAAAGAAGATAGTTTTGATAAACTAGAAGTTAGAAATATATCTTTAGAAACTATTGTAAAATATGATATTTTAGGAAATATAAATAAAGATTATTTAAAAGAAGATGAAGAAAGATATTTTGTTAAATGGAAAGAGCTAAAACCATATATTGTAAGTCTTATAAAGGGCAATATTAAGCCGAAATTCTTTAAAATAGTATTTTCTTTAGACGATAATAGTGTAAATGGACTTTGTGAGAATGCTAATGCTATGTTTTTGAATATTATATATCAAAATAACACAATAACTGGTACAACAGGCACTAGTCAAAAGATATTTTCTTTAGATAAAAAAGAAGATAAAATATGGGAGGATATTATTTTAAAGTTTTTCAAAAAAAATGGTATAAATATAACAATTGAGAATTAAAATAAAGTATATAAGTCAAGATAATATTCTTGTCTGAGGCTGTAGATTTTATCTACAGCCTTAGGTTGTAGACAAAGTCTACAACCTTTCAAAAAAATAATCTTGTTATTTTTTTGAAATACTGTATGAAAAAAAGCTGATTTATTCGCATAAGGGCTAAAGCTCCTATAAATCTAGCTTTTTACACAATACGAGGCAAAGCCCCATATTGTGATTAGAAATTTTATGCCTTGCATAAATTTTTTATGCAAAGCATAAAAATAAAAAAATTACACATAAAATATTTTGTCTATAACCTTTTAAAAAGATAAAATTGATAATAAAGGAGGAGAATTATGGAAAGAGGATATTTACAAGTTTATACAGGAAATGGAAAAGGTAAAACAACTTGTATGTTAGGCTTAACTTTAAGAGCATCTGGAGCAGGCAAAAAAATATATATAGGTCAATTTATGAAAGATGATGAATATAGCGAAATAAAAGCAATAAGAGAATTTTTACCTAATGTTACTGTTGAACAATATGGAACAGGAAAAGGATTTGCAAAAAAAGGTAACTTAAAAGAATATGATATAACTTGTGGAAATAATGGATATGACAGAGCAATAGAAGTTTTAAAACAAAATGAATATGATATTTATATATTTGATGAAATAAATGTAGCTGTATATATGGAAATTTTAACAGAAAAACAAATATTAGACTTAATAGATATAAAACCTACCAATGCTGAGCTTATATTAACAGGTAGATATGCTTTAGATAGTGTAAAAGAAAAAGCAGATTTAGTTACAGAAATGAAAGAAATAAAGCATTATTATAAACAAGGTGTTATGGCTCGTGTTGGAATAGAAAAATAAGTAAGCTTTATGTCAGATTATAGATTTATATTTGATTTAGATTCTACTATAACAAAACAAGAAATTTTACCTATAATAGCTAATGAAATAGGGATATATGAACAAATCCAAATTTTAACAGAAAAAGCTATGAAAGGTGAAGAAAATTTTGAAGAAAATTTTATAAATAGAATTAATATGTTAAAAAGTGTCCCTATACCCATTATTAATAAAATAGTAGAAAATATTAAATTAAATGAATATATAGAAAAATTTATTTTAGAAAATAAAGAAAAATGTTTTATTGTAACAAGTAACTTAGATATAATAATAAAGCCTATTTTAAAAAGACTTAATATGGAAAAAAACTATTTTTCTAGTAAAGCAATAGTTAAAAATGATAAAATATATAAAATAACTAACATTATTAATAAAAAAAATGTAGTTGAAAATTTTAATTTTAAATTTGTAGCTATTGGTGATGGAGATAATGATATAGAAATGTTAAAAATAGCAAATGTTGGTATAGCATTTGGAGGATGTAGAAGTTTAAGTGATAAAATAATAGCTAGTGCAGATTATGTTTTTTATGATGATAAAGAAGTATATAATTTTTTAAATAGCTTATTATAAGAGGTGGATATGGTTGTTAACTATGCTATAATACTTGGGTTTGTAATAGATTGTATTTTGGGTGACCCACAAAATCCTTTTCACCCTATAAGGTTTTTAGGATATTTAAATAATATAGGTATAAAAATATATGATAAATTAAATATAAATAAACCTAAAATACAATTTTTATATGGTATGATTATGAATATATTTATAGTTTCTTTTGTATTTTTATTGTTTAAATTTTTAGTTGAAACTTTTTATAATATAAATTTTTATTTAGGATTTATATTTGAAGCTATAATGTGTTATTTTATAATTGCCCCAAAATGTCTTTATACAGAAAGTATGAAAATATATAGAGAATTAAAAAACGACAACATACAAAATGCAAGATTATATTTATCTTACATAGTTGGGAGAGATACAGAAAATTTATCTGAAGAAAAGATAGTTAAGGCAACTATAGAAACTATATCTGAAAATTTATCTGATGGCGTAATAGCACCTTTAATATTTTTAGCTTTAGGTGGAGTCCCTTTAGGTATGTTATATAAAGCTATTAATACTTTAGATTCTATGATAGGCTATAAAAATGAAAAATTTATATATTTTGGAAGATTTTCTGCAAAGTTAGATGATGTTGTAAACTTTATACCAGCTAGAATATCTGCTATATTAATGATAATAGCAAGTTTTATAGCTAGGTTAGATTTTAAAAATGCAATAAAAATTTATATAAGAGATAGATATAACCATTTAAGCCCAAATTCTGCGCATACAGAGGCAGTATGTGCTGGAGCTTTAGGTATACAGCTAGGTGGGACAAGCACATACAAAGGTAAGGTTGTAGAAAAAAAGACAATAGGTGATAGCATTAAAGAAGCAAATATGTATGATATAGTTTTAGCAAATAAACTTATGTATATTTCAACAATAATTTGTATTTTGGGGTTAATAATAATATTTTTAATATGGTGATAATATGTATAAATATGAACACGGTGGAAATGAAATTTTTAAAAATAAAGATATAATAGATTTTTCAGCAAATATAAATCCTTTGGGATTAAAAGAAAATAGCTTAGATATATTAAAAAATGCTTTAGATAAAAGTATTTTTTATCCAGATAATTTTTCTACAAGACTAAGAATAGCTATTGAGCAATATGAAAATGTAAAAAAAGATTATATTTTTTGTAGTAATGGTGCATCAGATATAATTTTTAGAATAGTATCATATTTAAAGCCTAAAAAAGCTTTAATATTAGCTCCAACCTTTTCCGATTACGAAAGAGCATTAAAAACAGTTGATTGTGAAATATATAAGCATATTTTATTAGAAAAAGATGAATTTAATTTAAAAGACAATATAATAGATATTGTAAAAAAAGAAAATTTTGACATAATATTTTTATGTAACCCTAATAATCCAACAGGACAATTAATAAAAAATAACATTATAGAAGAAATTTTAAAATCTACTAAAGGTTATGTTTTTATAGACGAATGTTTTATGGATTTTATAGAAAAAAATGATGAATATTCAAGTAAAAAATTTATAGAAACTTATAAAAATTTAATTATTTTAAAGGCTTTTACGAAAATATTTGCACTAGCAGGATTTAGGTTAGGATATTGTCTTACATCTAATCTAAAAACAATAGATAACTTATATTTTTATGGGGCAGACTGGCCTGTTTCTATATTTGCACAAGAAATGGGTATATATTGTATTAAAGATTGTGGTATTTATTTACAAAAAAGTTTAGCATATATACAAAAAGAAAAAGAAAAAATAATAAATAGTCTTATAAAAATAGGGGTTAAGATAATAGGAAGTAATGCAAATTATATATTTTTTAAGGCATATAAAGGTTTTGATAAAATATTATATGAAGAATATAATATTTGTATAAGAAATTGTAATAATTATACTAATCTTACAGATGAATATTTTAGAATAGGAATATATAAAGAAGAACAAAATAAAAAATTAATAAGTGCAATAGAAAAAATAGGAAAGGTGATAAAATGATAAAAGAGCAATTAAAAGGCAAAAAGTTCGTAGCATCTTATAGTGGTGGTAAAGATAGTATGTTATCTATATATAGAGCTATAAAAGCAGGGCTTAAACCAGTATGTTTGATAATAACATATAATAAAGATAAAAATGTATCTTGGTTTCACGGAGTGCCTAAAGGTGTGTTAGATAGTGTTTCTAATTCTTTAGATATACCAGTATGGCTTATAGAAACAACAGGAGAAGAATATGCTAAAAATTTTGAAACAGCACTTACAAGAGCAAAACAAGAAGGTGCAGAGGTTTGTATATTTGGAGATATAGATTTACAAGGACATTTTGACTGGTGTTCTGAAAGATGTGAAAATGTAGGGCTTGAAGCTTGTTTTCCACTTTGGTTAGAAGATAGAAAAAAATTAGTATATGAATTTTTAGAAAGTGGGTTTACATCAACTTTTACTGTTATAAATACTAAACTATTAGATGATAGATTTTTAGGTATGACTATGACAAAAGAGGTATGTGAAGAAATAGAAAAAGAAGGTGCAGATGTATGTGGCGAAAATGGAGAATATCATACTTTTGCATCTGATGGTCCTATATTTAAAGAAAAAGTAAAATTTAAACTAGGAGATAAAATAGAAGATAAAGGATATTCTATTTTACCTATTTTAGAAGAAGATTAAATATAAAACATTTTAAGGAGCAATAATTATGAATATACCAAAAGAACCATATATGTTATTAAGCTTTATAAATACAAAATTAAGAGATGATTTTGATAGCTTAGATAGTTTTTGTGAAAGCTATAACGTAGACAAACAAGAAATAGAAGAAAAACTTTTTAACATAGGTTATAAATATATAGCTAATGAAAATCAGTTTAAGGCTTAGGTGTAAAAATGATTAATTTTATAAAAGGAAATATAGAAATATTAAGAGAAGGCTTAATAATAATAGAAAATAATGGAATAGGCTATAAAATAAATGTTTCTGAAAAATTATATAGTTATCTATATAAAAATAGAGAAAATATAAAATTATATATATTTATGAATGTAAAAGAGGGAGATATTTCTCTTTTTGGATTTTTAACCTTAGAAGAGTTAGAAATTTTTGAAAAACTTATAACAGTATCTGGAGTAGGGCCAAAAGGAGCAATAGCTCTTTTAAGCATAATGAGCCCACAAGAAATAGTATCAGCTATTATAACATCAGATATAAAAGCTTTATCTAGTGGACAAGGTATAGGAAAAAAAATAGCACAGAGAATAGCTTTAGAGCTTAAAGATAAAGTTGATATATTAGAGGCTATAAACATAGAACCACAAGTAGTAAGTGATATAGAAGAAAATGATACTACAAAAGAAACATTAGAGGCTTTATCGGCACTTGGATTTACAAAACAAGAAATATTAAAGGCAATAAATAATGTAGAAGATAAAAACATATCTGTAGATAAAATGATAAGTTTATGTCTTAAAATATTATCTAAGTAGGAGGGAGTGATTAATATAAAAGATAGGATAATTACATCAGATTTTAAGCAAGAAGACATAGAGATAGAAACAAAACTCCGTCCACAATCTATAGATACATATATAGGGCAAAAAAAGGTAAAAGAAACTTTAAAAGTATATATAGAGGCTTCTAAAATGAGAAATGAACCTTTAGACCACGTTTTATTATATGGCCCACCAGGGCTTGGTAAAACAACATTGTCTAATATTATAGCAAATGAAATGGGCGTTAATATAAAAACAACCTCAGGACCAGCAATAGAAAGAGCAGGAGATATGGCGGCTATATTAAATTCTTTAAATGAAGGAGATATTTTATTTATAGATGAGATACATAGGCTTAATAGGACAATAGAAGAAGTGTTATATCCAGCTATGGAAGATTTTTCTCTTGATATAATGATAGGCAAAGGACCAACAAGTAAAAGTATAAGGGTAGATTTGCCTAAATTTACTCTTATAGGAGCAACAACAAGAATAGGACTTTTAACAAATCCATTAAGAGATAGATTTGGTGTTATAAGTCGTTTGGAAATGTATAATGAAGAAGAACTAAAGCATATAATAAAACGTTCGGCTAATGTTTTAGGCATAGAAATAGATGATGAAGGAGCATTAGAAATAGCTAGACGCTCTAGAGGTACACCAAGGATAGCTAATAGACTTTTAAAAAGGGTAAGAGATTTTGCACAAGTTAGATATGACGGAAAAATAACTAAGCTTGTTGCAGATGAAACACTAAATTTATTAGATGTGGATAAGCTAGGACTTGACCCGATAGACCAAAAAATATTAAAAACTATTATAGAAAAATTTTCAGGGGGACCAGTTGGGATAGACAACCTTGCAGTGTCTATTGGTGAAGAAAGTGATACAATAGAAGAAGTGTATGAACCATACCTTATACAATTAGGGTTTATAAAAAGAACACCACGAGGAAGAGAGATAACAAAAACAGGTTACAAACATTTTGGGATAAAATTTGACAAATAATAATACTTTTTTAAAAAACACTCGTATTATTATAATATAAAAGATTTAGGAAGATTTAGGAGGACAGAAATATGAAAAAGAAAGTTGCTATAATAGCGGGAGTTATAATACTAGGTATAGCAGGGATAACTGTTGGAAAATCAGTTATCAAGCCTAAAAAAGTAGAAACAATTCCAACAGTGCAAGTGGATAATGTTAAAACTCAACAAATGATAACAACTGTAGAAGCGAAAGGTACAGTTGCTTTTAGAGATAAAGTATCAGTGTATGCTAAAAATTCAGGTAAAGTAAGCAGTAGACCTATAAAAGAGGGAGACCCAGTAAATAAAGGTGATGTTTTAGTTCAGTATGACCAATCATCTTTAAAAACATTAAAAAGACAATTAGAAGATGCAAAGCTTTCTTTACAATCGGCTAACTTAACATTACAAGGGCTTATGTTACCAGCAGATGAAAGTCAATTAAAACAATTAGAATCTCAAATTAGTCAATCTGAAAAAAATATATTAGATTTAGAAAATAATCTTATACAAGTAGATAAAGATATAAATAAAGCCCAAACAGATTTAGATGGAGCTAATATATTATATTCTCAAGGAGCTATATCTAAGTCTGAGTTTGATAAATTTGAAACTTCTCTTACTACTTTAAAAAATCAAAAAATAGGGTATCAAAATAGCTTAGATGCTGCAAAAAAACAATTAGAGGCAAATAAGGCTCAATATGAAAACACTAAAAATAAAGCTTCAGACCCTAATACAAAAAATAAAATAGATAGCCAAAAAGTTATGGTAGAACAAGCACAGTTAAAAGTAAATCAACTTACAAAAGATATAAATGATTTTGAAACAGCTTCTATATCTCCTATAACAGGTACATTAGTAAAATTACACGTTGTAGATGGTGAGGCGGTAACAGAAGGTAAAATAGTTGCGGAAGTAGGAAATTTAAATGATGTTATTATAGAAGCTAACATACCAGAATATGATATGGAAGGCGTAGCAGTAGGTCAAGATGTGCTTATAAAAAGTGAAAGTATAGAAGGTGAATATAAAGGGAAAATAACAAAAATATATCCTTTAGCAGAGCTTAAAAATATTGGCGGTAGTGAAAAAAGTGTAGTAAAAGTAGAAATATCTATGCCAAATAATACACCTTTAAAAACAGGATATACAACAAATCTAACTATTACAACAAAAATAGATGATAATGCCTTAGTTATACCTATTATGTCTTATATGTCAGAAAAAGTAAATGATAAAAACTCTGAATATGTATTTGTTGTTAAAGAAGATGGAACGTTAGAAAAAAGAACTGTAAAAGTAAAAACTATTAAAAACTCTGTTGCATCAGTAGAAGGTCTTTCTGAAGGAGAAAAAGTTGTATTTTCGCCAACAGAAAATATGAAAGAAGGTATGAAAATTATACCAACAGACCAACCAGTACAACCACAAGGTAAATCTGAACAAGGTGCTAGTCCTATTATTATGTAATGGAGGTGCTAGTTTATGAGTATATTAGAAATAAAAGATGTAAAAAAAGTATACAGAAATGGTAAGATAGAGGTAGAAGCTTTAAAAGGAATAAATTTTAGTGTTGAAAAAGGCGAATTTGTTTCTATAATGGGGTCTTCTGGATGTGGTAAATCTACAATGATGAATATATTAGGGTGTTTAGACACACTTACATCAGGAAGTTACATATTAGATGGTGAAGATGTTAGCAAAATATCTGGCAAACGCCTTGCTTTTGTTAGAAATAAAAAAATAGGGTTTGTTTTTCAATCTTTTAATCTTTTACCTAAATTATCGGCGTTACAAAATGTAGAGTTACCTATGGTATATGCTGGTATTGGCAGAGAAGAAAGAAGAAAAAAAGCACTACATTCTTTAGAGATAGTAGGTTTATCAGGACGAGAACATCATAAGCCAAACGAAATGTCTGGTGGGCAAAGGCAAAGAGTTGCTATAGCTAGAAGTCTTGTAAACGACCCAGCTATAATATTGGCAGATGAACCGACAGGTAACTTAGACTCTAAGTCTACATTTGAAATTATAGAAATTTTTCAAAAATTAAATAATAATGGTGTAACAATAGTTATGGTTACTCACGAACCAGATGTTGCAGAATATACAAAAAGAATAATTCGCTTTAAAGATGGAGTTGTTTTAGAAGATTATTTTAATCAACCACAAAAGATTGTAGGTGAAGACTAATGAATATTATAGAGAATTTTAAGTCGGCTATATTTAATATTCTTTCTAGTAAAATGAGAACTTTTCTTACAACGCTTGGTATAATTATAGGTATAACGTCAGTTATTATTATAACAGCCATAGGTAAAGGGTTTAAAAATAATGTAAATAGTACATTTTCAGATATAGATACAGGTACTATATCAGTAACTACAGCATATGACGAAACAATAAGAGATAAAGATAAATTTGTCTTAAAAGATTTAGATAGGCTAAAAGATATTAAAAATGTAGATACAGTTATGCCATCATATTCTACTAATGTATCTGTAAAGTTAAAAGACCCATCTAATTTAAAAAGTTGTTTTATTTATGGTGTAAATGAAGATGCAAAAAATTTAAAAAAAATAAAAATGAAATATGGAAGATTTATAGATGAAAAAGATAGACAATCAAAAGCTAAAGTTTGTGTTATAGATAATAATCTTGCAAGAGAAATATTTGGGAGAGAAGATGCAGTAGGAGAAACAATATCTATAGAAACTGTTGTTGGAAAAATAAAAAGTACAAATTTAGAAATAATAGGTATAAATTCAGTAGAAAATACAGGATTTTATACACCTAATATATATTATCCAGTAGAAACAGCTATGGAGTTTTTAGATAACCCTTCACAAACATTTGAAGGCATTGATTTAAAGCTTGTAAATAGTAATAAGTTTGAACAGACTAAAAGAGAAATAATAAAAGTTTTAAATGCAAATCATAACAATGAAGAAAAAAAATATGGAGTGCAAGGTAATCTTGAGTTAGTTAAGTCTATGTCAGGTACTGTTCAAATATTTACATTATTTATTGGTCTTGTAGCAGGTATTTCTCTTTTAGTAGGTGGTATAGGTGTTATGAACATAATGCTTGTAACAGTAACAGAAAGAACAAGAGAAATAGGAATAAGAAAGTCATTAGGGGCTACTAATAATAATATAAAAATGCAGTTTTTAATAGAGGCTATAACTGTTGCTTTATTAGGTGGGGTTATAGGAATACTATTTGGATATTTAGGTAGTTTTTCTATAGGTAAAATAGCTACTATAGTAGGAGCTAAACTAAAACCAGATGTTTCTATCCCAGTTGTTTTAGGTGCAGTTATAACATCTAGTATGATAGGTATAATATTTGGTGTTTATCCAGCTGGTAAGGCAGCAAAGTTAGACCCAATAGAAGCGCTTAGATATGAATAAAGGAGTGTGATAATATGAGTATATTTGAAAATATATCTGCTGCTATATCTAGTGTTTTTTCTAACAAAATGAGAACATTTCTTACTATGATAGGAATTATAATAGGAGTATCATCTGTTATAACAATAACAGCACTTGGTAAAGGTGTTGAAAAAACTATTAAAAGTGTTTTTGATGTATTAAATTCTAAGTCTATACAAGTTATGCAAAATTGGAGTGCTAGTACTACACCAAAAGATAAAGTTGTTATAGGTGATGTAGAAGTTGTAGGAAAACACCCTAACATAAAATATATATCTGGCTATAAAGAGGTAAGAGGTAGCATAACTTTAAAAAATCCTGAAGAACAAGAAGTTGTATCTATGTTTGGGTCAGATGTAGACTTTTCTCGTATGCAAAAAAACTTTTTTAGGATAAAATATGGTCGAGTTTTTACTGAACAAGAAAATAGAAATAAAGCTAGAGTTTGTATTATAGATGAAGATATGGCTAGAAAAGTTTTTGGTAGAGCAGATGTTGTGGGTGAAGAAGTAAAATTATATATAAATAAAAAAGATTATAAGTTTAAAGTTGTAGGGGTAACAGATAACAAAAATGCTAAGCAAATGGGAACTATTATACCTATACCTATTAATACAGCTTTAGATATATATGATACTAAACAAATAGATTTAATATATGTAGAGCTAAATAATACAGAAAATTTAACTAGATCTAAAAATGAAATAATAAGAATATTAGCAGCTAATCACAATACAACAGATGATAAATATATGGCTATAGCTAATATTGAACAAGTTAAAAATATAGAAAAAGTTATAAAAATGTTTACAGTATTTATAGGTTTTGTAGCAGGTATTTCTCTTTTAGTAGGTGGTATAGGTGTTATGAATATAATGCTTGTAACAGTAACAGAAAGAACAAGAGAGATAGGTATAAGAAAATCATTAGGTGCAACTAATAGTAGCATAAAAATACAGTTTTTAATAGAATCTATATTTATATGTACTTTAGGAGGAATTTTTGGTATAGTGATAGGATATTTAGCTAGTATTATTTTAGGAAGTGCTTTAAAAGATCATTTTACTAAAATATTAGGAGTAGAGCTTGTAACACCGTCTATATCTATGCCAGTAGCTATAGGAGCTATGCTTATTTCTACAATAGTTGGTGTTATATTTGGTGTTTATCCAGCAGGCAAGGCAGCTAAGCTAAACCCAATAGAAGCACTTAGATATGAATAGATTTTAATAAATATGCAATATTTAAAGAAATTAAAATATAATTCACCAGTTATATTAACTTTTGCTTTAATATGTTTAGTAATATTAGTATTAGGTTATGTAACAAGTGGATATACTACAACAAAGTTTTTTTGTGTATATCGTTCAAGCCTTGTAGACCCATTATCATATATAAGAGTTTTTACTCATATATTAGGGCATTTTAATTTTCAACATTTTTTTAATAACTTTTTAATAATACTTATAGTAGGACCTATGCTAGAAGAAAAATATGGAAGTAAGCTAATATTATTACTTATTGTTATAACAGCTTTTATAACAGGAATTGTACAAATAGTTATATCAAAAGATGCACTTTTAGGAGCTAGTGGGATAGCTTTTATGCTTATTATTTTAACATCTTTTACTAATGTTGAAGATGGTAGAATACCTATAACTACAGTGCTTATTGCTACAATGTATATAGGAAAAGAGATATATTACGGTATTTTTATTAATGATAATATATCACAATTAACGCATATTATAGGTGGTATTTGCGGTATAATAATTGGTATGTTTATATCTAAACATTATAAAAGGAGAAACTATTTATGATAAAACTTGATATAGAAGATTTTATATTTGAAGTAAAAGATGAAATTTTAAGCTATGAAGAGCTAGGAGAAGAACATGCAAAAAAATGGGAAGAAAGATTTTTAGCTTGGCTTAAAGATGATAAAATAAAAAAGAAAAATTTAAAAGTAGAAAAAGGTAATACATTTTATTTAATAGATGATGAAAGCGAAATATTTGATATAGCAGATGAATATTATTATGCAGTAGATAGTAATAATATAGAAGAATATTGGGAAAAATTTCAATAATTAATAATGTATAATGTAGACTAAATATACTATATTTTAGACTAATTTTTTTAATTTTTATGTATTACATAAAAAATTATGAAAGTTATAAAAATTCTAGTTGCAACATATAGCTTTGTCTTAAATTATATAAAATAGATTTTAGATGGTTTAGCTTTTGTACCAAGAAACTAGATTTTTTATATATTATTTCAAAAAATAATATTGTTATTTTTTTTGAAAGGTTGTAGATTTTGTCTACAACCTATTATAATATCTTATAATTTTCAAGTGTTTTTGTAAATGTTCTATAATATTTATTGTAGAACATTTAAAAATGCTTGAAAATTATTCTTTTTTAATATAAAATTATAATGTTATATTTTGTATAAATATAGATAAAAATAAAAGTTTAGGTGAAAAAATGAACGCTAGAGAAATTGCAGTATATGCACTTATAGATATATTGGAACAACAATCTTATAATAATTTAACATTAAAAAAACTTTTTAATGATAATAAAAATATAAGCCCACAAGACAGAGCTTTTATAACAGAACTTGTAAATGGTACATTAAGAAATATTATTTATATAGACTATATAATAAATAGTTTTTCTAATACAAAAACTAAAAAAATGAAACCACTTATATTAAATATATTAAGAATATCTGTATATCAAATGAAATTTATGGATAAAATACCTGTTTCTGCAATATGTAATGAGGCGGTAATATTTACTAAAAAGAAAAAATTTAATGGTCTTACTGGATTTGTAAATGGTGTTTTAAGAAATATTGCAAGAAATATAGATAATATAGTTTTGCCAGATGAAAAAAATGAGCCAATAGAATTTTTAGCTATAAAATATTCTTATCAAAAATGGGTAATTGAAAAATGGATAGCACAATTTGGCTATGAACAAACAAAGAAAATATGTGAAACAAATATATTATCTCCTAAAGTATGTATATGTATAAACACAAATAAAACTACAAAAAATGAATTAAAAGATTTACTTAAAAATGAAGGTATGAACGTAGAAGAAGGTAAAATAACAAACAATAGTTTATATATAACAAAAACAAAAAATATAGCAGAAAGCAATGCCTTTAAAAATGGTCTTTTTCATATTATGGACGAAAGCTCTATGTTGTTAGTAGATATATTAAATCCTAAAGAAAATGAAACCATAATAGATGTATGCTCAGCACCAGGAGGTAAGTCTTTTTATTGTTCATATCTTATGAAAAATACAGGACAAATTTTTTCTAGAGATATACACAACCATAAAATAGATATTATGAAAGATTCTGTAAAAAGACTTAATATAAAAAATATAACATTAGAGCTAAAAGATGCTACAAAATTTTATAAAGAAAATGAGGAGATAGCAGATAAATTAATTATAGATGCTACTTGTTCGGGGTTTGGTATAGTAAGAAAAAAACCAGACATAAAATATACTAAAACAGAAGATGATATAAAAGAGCTTGTAGAAATACAAAGAGATATATTAAAATCATCTTATAAATATGTTAAAAAAGGTGGTACACTTATATATAGTACCTGTACATTATTTAAAGAAGAAAACGAAGAAAACATAAAATGGTTTTGTAAAAATTATGGATTTGAACTTTGTAATATTAATACAAATTTAAAAATAGAATATTTACAAAAGGGATATATAACTATTTTACCTAATATGTTTAATACAGACGGATTTTTTATTGCAAAGTTAAAAAGAATAAATTAGAAAGGTAATTTATGGAAAAAATAGATATAAAAAACCTTAGCTTAGAAGAGCTAGAACAAGAAATAATAAATATAGGTGAAGCAAAGTTTAGAGCAAAGCAAATTTTTGAATGGTTGCATAAAAAAAATGTTTTTTCATTTGATGAAATGACCAACTTATCTAAAGAATTTAAACAAAAATTAAATGATAGATTTAAAATAACAAAAATTGAGATTGTAGACAAACTTATATCTAGTATAGATAAAACTACCAAATATTTATTTAAGTTAGAAAATAATCACATTATAGAAAGTGTATTAATGAAATACAGCTATGGAAATGCTGTTTGTATATCTTCTCAAGTAGGTTGTAGAATGGGTTGTACTTTTTGCGCTTCTACATTAGATGGACTTGAAAGAAGCTTAACAACAGCTGAAATGTTGTCTCAAATATATGAGATACAAAAAGATAGCAAAGAAAAAATAAGAAGTATTGTGCTTATGGGCAGTGGAGAACCATTTGATAACTTTGACAACTTTTTAAAATTTATAGAAATAATAAACCATAAAGATGGTTTAAATATAGGGCAAAGGCATATAACTGTTTCTACTTGTGGTATTGTACCTAAAATATATGAGCTTGCAGATAAAAAAATGCAAATAAATCTTGCGTTATCTTTACATTCACCAACAGATGAAGGAAGAAAAAACATTATGCCTATTGCTAAAAAATATAGTATTAAAGAAATAATAGAGGCTTGTAAATATTTTGCTAATACTACAAAAAGGCGAGTAACATATGAATATGCACTTATAGCAGGTGTTAATGATTCGGAGCAAGATGCTAAAGAGATAATAAAACTTTTAAAAGGTAGTCTTTCTCATATAAACCTTATACCAGTAAATGATGTTAAAGAAAGAAACTATATTAAAAGTTCTAAAAATCAAATAAGAAAGTTTGCAGACACACTTATAAAAGCAGGGATAGAAACAACTATAAGAAGAGAGTTAGGTAGCGATATAAATGCGGCTTGTGGCCAACTTAGAATAAGTTATAAATATTAGAAAAGAGGTGTTTTTATGATAGGCTTTGGTAACACTAATGTGGGTAAAACTAGAAAGACAAATCAAGATTATGTATATATAAATAATGAACCAATAGGTAGCCTCGATAATTTATATATTATTGCAGACGGAGTTGGTGGGCATAATGCTGGAGAAGTTGCTAGTGAATCTGCAATAGATTTTTTTGAAAAGTTTATATATGAAACTGAAGATGATGAAGTATTAGATTTATTAGTGTCTGCATTAGCTTATGCAAATGAACAAGTATTTAAACTATCAAAGACAAACAAGCAATATGAAAATATGGGTACAACTTTACTTGCTGTAACTATAAAAAATAATAAAATATTTATAGTACATGTAGGTGATTGTAGGTTATATGGAATAAGAAATAATAAAATAGTTCAAATGACCTCAGACCATACTTATGCTATGGACCTTTTTAAAGCAGGTATTATATCAAAAGAAGAGGCGGAACAATCAAAAGATTCTAATATTTTAACAAGAGCTATAGGTACAGAAAAAAATGTAAAAGCAGATGCTTTATTTTGTGATGTATTTGAAGATGATATATTTATAATGTGTTCAGACGGTCTAAGTGATATGGTATCTAACGATGAAATTTTTGAAATATCATCTAAAGATATAGAAACAGAAGATAAAGTGGAATACCTTATACAAAAAGCTAATGAAAATGGCGGAAAAGACAATATAGCCGTTATTGTTATAGAGAAACAGAGGTGATAATATGAAACTAGAGCCAAAAACAGTTGTTAGCGATAGATATGAAATTTTAGAGCTAATAGGTGTGGGTGGTATGGCAAATGTATACTGCGCTAAAGATTTAAAACTAGATAGAAAAGTTAGCTTTAAAGTGTTAAAGGAAGAATTTATAGATGAAGAATTTATAGGAAAGTTTAGTAAAGAGGCTAGAGCTGCAGCAAGAATATCTCATATTAACATAGCAAATGTATATGATGTTGGTAATGATGGTAATATATATTATATTGTTATGGAGTATGTAGATGGTTATACTTTAAAGGATATTATAAAAACAAAAGCTCCTTTTACTAATGAAGAAGTTTTGGGTATATCCATACAAATAGCAAATGCTTTAGAAGTTGCACATAGCAATAATATTGTACACAGAGATATAAAGCCACAAAATATATTAGTAACAAAAGATGGTGGAATAAAAGTTACCGACTTTGGTATAGCAAGAGCTACTACCTCTAATACAATAACAACAGACACAATGGGTAGTGTACATTATTTTTCGCCAGAGCAAGCAAGAGGAGGATATGTAGACTTTAAAAGTGATATATATTCTCTTGGTATAATAATGTTTGAAATGATAACAGGTAAACTACCTTTTGATGGTGATGGTGTTGTTCAGCTTGCTATGAAACATATAAATGAGCCTTTACCAGATATGAAGGAGTTAAACCCTAAAATATCTAGCAGTTTAGAAAAAATTATTTTAAAAGCTACTAATAAAAATTCAGACAATAGATATTCTTCTACTAAAGAGCTTAATTTAGATTTAAAAAAAGCTTTATCAGATGAAAGTGGAAAATTTGTAACAGAAAATAGTATTGACGAAGATAGCCCAACTATTGTTATAAAACCAGAAGAAATAGAGCAAATAAAAAATATGTCAAAAAACATAGATAATAAAGTAAAAGAAGATAAAGCAGTTGATAAAATTAATCAACCAGCAAAAAATATGGAAAAAGCTCCAAAGCAAAGCACTAAAAATATATCTATGCCAAAAATAAATAAAGAAGACGATAAATCGTTAGATAAAAAAGTTACTATATGGGCTATTATAACATCTTTATTAATTATAGGTGTAATATCTGGATTTTTAATTGTTTGGTTATTATCGGATGGCAACTCTAAAGTTCCAGATTTTAAGGGAAAAACGTGGGAAGAAGCCGTAGAAATTGCAAAAAATAAAGAAATATATATAACAAATACAAAAGAAGAATATGACCCAAACATAAAAGAAGGAGCTATTATAGACCAAGATATAAAAGCCGGTCAAAAAGTTAAAAAAGGTAGTAATATAAATGTTACTCTTAGCTTAGGTAGCGGAAGATTTGAAGTAGAAAATTTTGTAGGACTTGATATATCAGAAGTATATAAAAAAGTTGAAAACTTAAGCGTAGAGCTTAAAGAAGAATATATATATGATAACAATATTCCAATAGGTAAAGTTGTAAAACAAAGACCAGAAGGTGGAACTAGCTTAAACCCTGGAGATAATTTAACATTATATATAAGCAAAGGTAAAGAAGAAGATGAAACAAGTGTAGCAGTGCCATATTTAATAGGACTTAGCGAAAGCGAAGCTAAGAGTAAAATAAAAAAAGAAGGACTATCTGTTGGTAAAGTTAGCAAAGTAGAAAATGATACTGTACCAGAAGGTAATGTTATAGAACAAAGCATAAGCTATGGCAAAGAAGTGCCAGAAGGAACAGCTATAAGTATTGTTATAAGCAAAGGTAAAAAACAAACAACAGAAAGTACAACTCAAGCAATTGTTCAAGATACATCAACAGAAATTACAACCCAAGCTATGTCAGAATATAAAGAAACAACAACTTATCAACCAGTTTTAAAATCTGAAAACTTAGTTATAAACCCTACATTACCAGAAGGTGTGGAAAATGTAGAAGTTAAAGTTGTAAAAATAGTTGATGGACAATCTATTACTATATGGTCTAGCAACCATAATGTAAGTAGTTTTCCATTATCTATTACTGTAACAGGAGATAAACCAGCACAGTTTGAGCTTTATATAGACGGTAAGCTTATTGGTACAGAAATTAAAAACTTTAATTAATTTATATATTAGTGGTATTTAGCATTATTAATAGTGTTAAATATCACTATTTATTTAGTAATAAACATTTATTAATATCATAAAATAATATTTGAAATAACGTATGAAAAAAGATTGTTTATTTATACAAAGGATAAATAACCTAGAAATCTAGCTTTTTACATAATTTCAGGCAAAGTCTAGTTTTGTGATTAAAATTTTTATATAAAGTATAAAAATGAAAAAAATTAATCAAAAATATTTTGTTTTCAGCATGTAGTATTTAATATTTATTTTTTGAGGTGTAATATGTTAAAGCAAGATGATTTTAATTATTTAGAAAAAAAATTAAGTTTTTGGAGTAAAATTACCCCAGAAGAGCAAGAACAAATATTAAAAGAATCAATAAATAAAAAATATAAAAAAGATGAAAATATATATAATCCAACTAAAGAATGTTTAGGCATTATTTTAATAAAAAAGGGAGAGCTTAGGTCTTATATTTTATCTGAAGAAGGAAAAGAAGTAACATTATATCGTTTAAAAGAGGGTGATATTTGTGTTCTTTCATCATCTTGTATACTAAATAATATAACATTTGATGTTTATATCGATTGTGAGAAAAATACAGAGGTAATTATTATAAATTCTATTTTATTTTCAGAATTAGTAAATAAAAATGTATATGTAGAAAATTTTATATTAAAAAATACAGTAGATAAATTTTCTAATGTAATGTGGACAATAGAACAAATTTTATTTATGAAATTTGATACTCGTCTTGCTATATTTTTATTAGATGAATCAACAAAATTAGGTACAAATAACATAAAAATTACTCATCAACAAATAGCAAAATATATTGGAAGTGCCAGAGAGGTAGTATCTCGTATGTTAAAGTATTTTGAACAAGAAGATATTGTAAAATTATCTCGTGGCACTATAAAAATTATTGATAAAGAAAAATTAAAAAAATTGATTTAAAATTATTTAAGCTTCATTTTTATATTTTATTTTACATATAAGCTGTGTCATAGTCCCCATAGGGCAATAAACACACCAAGAATTAGGCTTAAATAATATCATTGTAATAAATCCTAATACAGAGGAAGTTAGCATAACGCTATAAAACCCAAATGCAAATTGTGCTATCCAAGGAGAAACATTAGCATTATAAGCCCAGTGCCACGGAAGCTTAATAGTCCAGAGCAATGTTACAAACTGTTTTAGACTATTAGCACCAGAAAACACTAGATAAGTTGTAAATAACATATTAATAAACATTAGCATAAAAAATGTTAAAAAGCCGTATCTAAACCATTTTTTACGTAAAAACTTAGGAATAGGTTTATTTCTTGATAATTTTAATTTTGTACCTAAAAGGTTAAATAATTGTCCTCTACCACAATAATTGTTGCAATAGCCTTTTTCTTTTCCAAAAATAGACATTAATAACGGTATAAAAAAACATAACAATCCAAACCAAGCAAATAAAATATTAAAAAATCCTAGAATTAAATAAATAACAGATACAATCCATAAATAATCATACCATTTTTTACTTTTATTCATTTTTAAACCTCCACTTCTATTAATTCTATAACATTTGCAGGGCAAATAAAAATACATTTTTTACACCCTACACATAAATTTTCATCAACTTGAGAATACATACCTCTTTTTATAGAAATAGCACCTCGGGGGCAAACTTTTTTGCAACGTCCGCAAGCTACACATTCTTCTTTTAAAACTTTAGCCTTTTTTTTAATCATAAAAACACTCCTTGAAATATAGATTGAGTATATTATAATAAAATATATTAATTTTATCTGTGATTAAATCACAAAATAGAAAAAATGATGTTTAACTTGACAAAAAAATATATAATGATATAATAAAAAATAATTTTTTAGATTTATGGAAAAAATAAATAGTGAGGTGATAAAATGGTTTTAATAGAACAGCTTGTTAAAACATATGGTGAGGGAGAAAATGCTGTAAATGCACTAAAAGGAATAGATTTACACATAGAAAAAGGAGAAATTTTTGGCATAATAGGACTTAGTGGAGCAGGCAAAAGCTCTCTTGTAAGATGTTTAAATCTATTAGAAAAACCTACAAGTGGTAGCATAAAAATAGATGGCGAAGACATAATAAAACTATCTAAAAAGCAACTTAGACAATCTAGAAAAAAAATCGGTATGGTTTTTCAACACTTCAACCTTTTAATGAACTCTACTATTTATGAAAATGTAGCTTTTCCAATGCGTATAGATAATAAACCTAAAGATTATATTGATAAAAGAGTGAAAGAGCTTTTAGACCTTGTAGGACTCTTAGATAAAAAAGATATGTATCCGTCTATGTTATCTGGTGGGCAAAAACAAAGAGTTGGTATAGCTAGAGCAATAGCTAATAACCCTAATATTATTATATGTGATGAAGCAACAAGTGCTTTAGACCCTGAAACGACAAAAGCTATATTAAGCCTTTTAAAAGATATAAACAAAAAATTAGGTATTACAATTATTATAATAACTCATGAAATGGACGTTATAAAGCATATTTGCAATAGAGTAGCTATATTAGAAAAAGGTAAAATAGCCGAATGTGGCTTAGTATCAGAAGTATTTGTAAATCCAAAAACACAAATAGCAAAAAGCTTTTTTGATTCGGTAGACGTTAAGCTAGAAAATGACATTTATCAAAAGGCATTAGATGGTAACGGTATCGTTATAAAAGGAATATTTATAGGAGAAACGTCTACGGCTCCTTATATATCTAAAATGATAACTAAATATAACGTAGAAGCATCTATCTTACTTGGTAATATTCAACATATGGATGACACATTAATAGGTACTCTTGTTATAAAAATAACTGGTGAAGATGAAAATATTAATAATGCAATAAACTATTTAAAAGAAAATAATGTTTTAGTAGAGGAGGTACACTATGAATATTAATACAGAATACTTAATGCAATTAAAAAAGATAGTTTTACCTGCTTTTAATGAAACTTTATATATGGTATTTTTTTCTAGTTTATTTTCTATTATATTAGGGATATTTATTGGTATTATATTATATATAACAGAAAAAGGTGGAATATTAGAAAATAAGATTATAAATAAAATCTTAGGCTTAATAATAAATATTGGTAGAAGTGTACCTTTTATAATATTAATGATTGCAGTTTTTCCATTATCAAAATTTATAGTTGGAACAACATTAGGCTCTAAGGCAGCAATAGTCCCATTAACAGTGGCAGCAATACCATTTGTAGCTAGAATGATAGAAGCTTGTTTAAAAGAAATAGATAAAGGTGTTATAGAAGCATCAATATCTATGGGAGCTACGGAATGGCAAATTATATATAAAGTTTTGATACCAGAAAGTATGTCTGCTATTATATCAACCATTACTACAACTATTATAAGCATTATAGGATATTCTGCAATGGCAGGAACTATTGGTGGTGGTGGACTTGGTAGTGTAGCTATTACATATGGTTATCAAAGATATAGAGATGATATATTAATAATAAGTGTATTATTAATGGTTATATTAGTGCAAATAGTACAAACTATCGGTAATATATTAAGCAAAAAATTAAATAAAAAATAAATATTATAATACTATAAAAGGAGTGATGTATTATGAAGAAATTTTTAAAAACAACATTATTAGCCATAACAGTTTGCGTTGGGCTTTCAGCTTGTGGCTTACCTAAATCGGACACTAAAAATGATGGAGACAAAACACTTAAAGTAGGTGCTACAAGTGTACCACACGCAGAAATATTAAATCATGTTGTAGATAATTTAGCAGAAGAAGGTATTAATTTAGAGATAAAAGAATTTTCTGAATATACTGTTTTAAACCCAAGTTTATCTGCAGGTGAAATTGATGCAAACTTTTTCCAACATACGTCATATTTAAATAATTATGTTGAAGAGACAGGAGAAAATTTAGTTTCTGTTGGGCCAATACACACAGAACCAATGGGAATATATTCTAAAAAAGCTAAATCTTTAGATGAGCTTACAGAAGGAGATAAAATAGCTATACCTAATGATGCTACAAATGGGGCAAGAGCATTACTTCTTTTAGAAAAAAATGGTATTATAAAGCTAAAAGAGGGTGTGGGAGATAAAGCTACTATATTTGATATACAAGAAAATTTAAAAAATGTAGATATAATAGAAATGGATGCAGCGGCTTTACCAAGAGCATTAGATGATGTAAAAATGTCAGTTATAAATACAAATTATGCGCTTGAAGCAGGATTTAATCCTATGTCAGATGCAATAGCTATGGAAGGTAATGATTCTTTATTTAGCAATATATTAGTAGTAAAACAAGGAGATGAAACAAAACCAGAAATACAAGCTTTATATAGTGCTTTAACAAGTGATGAAGTAAAACAGTTTATAGAAGATAATTATAAAGGAGCATTAATACCAGCTTTTTAATAAATTTTGAATAATTTGTACAAAAAAATAAATATAAAAAGACTAAAATTGGTAAAAATTTTTCTTGACTAAAACATTTTTTTGTGCTATTATTATATAGCAATCAACACGGGGAATTTTAGTTGATTATAGTATTTATTATAAACGTAGTTTTTTAAATGAAAATTGAAAAAGGCAAACTTATTGAAAAATAAGGACGCAAAGCCACAGGTCTAAATGTTTTACATATGACGGCTGGGTTACCAAAGTTGAATTATGACATATATTTTAATATTAATATGCCTAAGGTATAGGTATGTTAATAAACGATTTATAAGTTCTGTTTGGTAGCCATACAGAACTTTTTTTATGCAAATTTAAGGCTACCTTCAATTTTGGGGTTTATAAATTTTTTGCTAGCAATTAATAAAAGGTATTAAAAATTAATATATTATTATTTGGGGACTTATAATATGTTAATAATTTATGTGATTTGTTAAGGGTAATACTTGAACGGAAAAAAATAAGGGTTGAAGATATTTTCTTCAATCCTTATTTAGTTGTAAAAATAATTTATAAAGTATATTTTTTAATAAATTTTTGATATAATAAGTAATTAAATATTAAAAGAGGTGATATATATTAACAAATATATTTTGATAGGTAATCCAGTTGACCATAGCATTTCTCCATTAATACATAATATATTTTTTAAAGATATGCAACAAGATAAAAATGAATATGATAAGGTGTTAGTTAAAAATTTAAATAACTGTGTTATAGATGAGTTTTTAAATAAAAAAATATTAGGACTAAATGTTACAACACCATATAAAAAAGATATAATGAAATATTTATACAAAATAGATAAACAAGCTAAAATGATAGGTGCAGTAAATACTTTAAAATATACAGATAAAGGATATATAGGATATAACACAGATATAAATGGTATGGAAGATACATTATTAGAAAATGATATACCCATTAAAGATAAAGAAGTATTGATAATAGGGGCAGGTGGTAGTGGATATACCGCTTGTTTTATGGCTTTAAAAAATAAAGCTAAAAAATTAGTAATAGCTAATAGAACTATTGAAAATAGTATAAAATTAAAAGAACATATATTAAAATATTATAAATATGCAAATATAGAGATTGTTCCTTTACAACATATAGATAACTTACAAAATATTAATATAATAATAAATACAACAACTATTGGATTTGGAGAAAATATAGAAAAATCACCTTTAAAAGATAGTTTTTTTAAAATAAATAATATAGATTTTGTATTTGATATTATATATACTCCTTTTAGAACTAAACTTTTACAAATAGCAGAAAATAATTATATTAAAAATGTAAATGGATTTAATATGTTGATATATCAAGCGTTAAAAGCACAAGAAATATGGCAAAATATAGTTATAGATATTACATATAAAATAAATTTTAAAAATAAGATTTTATCGGAATATAAAAACATAATTATTGAATAAAAATAAGTTAAATGTTATAATAAACAAAAAAGCTATTTATCAGGAGGATAGATAATGGGAAAATATTTTGGTACAGATGGTATTAGAGGTGTTGCCAATTTAGAACTTACACCAGAGCTTGCTTATAAGGTAGGTAGAGCTGGTGCATATGTTTTAAATAAAGAAAATAACCATAAGCCTACAATAATAGTAGGTATGGATACAAGAATATCTGGTGATATGTTAGAAGCAAGCCTTATATCTGGTATGTGTTCTGTTGGTGCTAAAGTTATATCTCTAGGTATTATACCAACTTCAGCTGTTGCTTATCTTGTAAAAAAATATAATGCAGATGCTGGTGTTATGATTAGCGCTAGTCATAATCCCTTTAAAGATAATGGTATAAAATTTTTTAATAATAAAGGATTTAAGCTTAGTGATAATATAGAAGAAGAAATAGAAAATTATATCGATAATAACTATGATAAAATACCTTATGCAATAGGTGAAGATATAGGATATAAAGAAATAAAAGAAGAAGCTATAGAAGATTATGTTGACTTTTTAAAATCTGCTGTAGGTACAACTTTTGATGGAATAAGTGCTACAATAGACTGTGCTAATGGGGCTACATATCAAGTTGCACCAATTCTTTTTGAACAATTAAAAGTTAATACAAATGTTATTTTTAGAGAGCCTAATGGAACAAACATAAATGACAATTGTGGTTCAACACATATGGAAAAACTATGTGAAGAAGTTTTAGCTAATAAATCTAATATAGGTATAGCTTTTGATGGTGATGGAGATAGATGTCTTGTTGTAGATGAAAATGGAAGTATAGTAGATGGAGATGAAATAATGGCTATATGTGGAGCTTATCTTAAAGAAGAAGGTAAGCTTAAAGACAATACTATAGTTGCTACCATTATGAGTAATTTAGGTCTTTTTATAATGGGTGAAAAGAACGATATAAATATTTTAAAAACAAAAGTAGGGGACAGATATGTTTTAGAAGAAATGCTTTTAAAAGGTTTAAATTTTGGTGGAGAACAGTCTGGCCATATTATATATTTAGATTATAACACAACAGGTGATGGTATACTTACAGCTATTAAGCTTTTAGAGGTTATGAAAAAAACAGGAAAGTCATTGTCTGAGCTTAGAACAATTATAAAAGTTTTACCTCAAGCATTAGTTAACGCTAAAGTAGATAACAAAAATAAATATAATTATCTTGAAAATGAAGAAATAAAACAGGCAATAGATAAACTAGAAAAAATGTTTGATGGTAAAGGTCGTGTTTTAATTAGACCTTCTGGTACAGAGCCTTTAGTAAGAGTTATGATAGAAGGAGACGACCAAAAGGTACTAGATGAAGAGGCAAAAAAATTAGCTAAGCTAATAGAAGAAAAATTAGGATAATACATTAAAAAAGTTCGTTTTAAAAAATAAAACGAACTTTTTGTATTAATACAAAAAAGGTAACATATCTTTAAAGCTATCTACTAGACTATTAAAAAATATTTTTAAAGATAAAAATACACTACCAATAGATATACCAGTTAAGATTAAAGAAAGTATTATTACTATAATAGCAATTTTTAAAGAAGCATCTAATATACCATTTTTTACACCATATCTTATAATTTCACCTTGTTCTTTATATTTACAAGTACAATTTTTACAGTTACCATTACATACAGGTAAGTTACCATTTGTTTGATTTGTATTTTCCATATTTATCTCTTCTATTTATATATTGTAAAAATTTTAAATAACTTCAAAACCAAGTATATTTTTCATATAATCTATGGCAAATTTATGACCCTCTAAATTAAAAGAAGCACAAGCATTACTATTTACTTTAAAGTTAATTTTTTTCCCACTATTAACACAAGCATTATAAAGTGATATAGCCGTTTGTAAAACACATATATCTGTAACAACACCACAAATTTCTATATTTTTATAGTTGTTTATTATATTATTTATATCGTTAATTGTAGGACAATAGCCTTTTTTTTCTAAAGTTTTACAATTTTTATATGATAAAATATTTTTTGTTTTGCCAAAAGGCTCATATCCTTTAGTACTTTTTTCACAATGTATATTAAAGCTTTTACTCTCTGGGTGTATATTCCATTCTTGGCTAATATGAGAATCTAATGTAAATATGATATCATCATTATTTTTAATATATATATTAGACAAATTATATATATTATTTTCTATATTTTGAGCTTGAACCCCTGCCGTTAAAAGTCCATCATCTGCAACAAAATCATATTGATAATCTACAATAATTAGTAGATTTTTCATAAAACCACCTCAATATAATTTATTTTTTAATTAAAATTCTTCAAATTCCCCAAACTTTCTAAAACGATTATATCTATCTTCTAAAAGTTTAATTTTATTTATATTTAAAAGGTTATTTACCTCTTTTATAAGTGATTCTTTTAAAATATGTGCCGTATACATAAAGTCCATTTCAACGCCACCATCTACCTCTGGTATAACTTTTTCTATAATACCAAGAGATAAAAGGTCTTTAGCCGTTATTTTCATAAGCTCTGCAGCATCTGGTGCTTTTGTTGCATCTTTCCATAAAATGCTAGCAAATCCTTCTGGCGATAGGATAGAATAAACAGAATTTTCAAGCATCCAAACTTTATCCGCAACACCAAGAGCTAAAGCACCACCGCTACCACCTTCACCTATAACAATAGCAATAATAGGAACTTTTAAATTAGCCATTTCAAAAAGATTTCTAGCTATTGCTTCACCTTGACCACGCTCTTCGGCACCTATGCCACAATATGCACCAGAGGTATTAATAAAAGTGATAATAGGGCGATTAAATTTTTCTGCTTGTTTCATAAGCCTTAAAGCTTTTCTATATCCTTCTGGGTGTGGTGAGCCAAAATTACGTTCTATATTTTCTTCTATTGTAGACCCTTTTTGTATACCAACAACAGTAACTGGTTGATGGTCTAAAAGAGCTATACCACCTATAACGGCCTTATCATCTTTATATGCTCTATCACCGTGTAGCTCTATAAAGTTTGTAAATATATAGTCTATATATTCTTTAGCATTTGGTCTAGTTACTCTTCTTGCTAACTTTACTGTTTCAAAAGCAGTTGACATTTTAGCCCCTCCTTATAATAAATTTATTTTTTGTGTATTTTTAGTATAGTAGATAAAGTCTTTTTAAGATTTTGTCTTTCTACTATTGCATCTACAAATCCGTGTTCTAACAAAAATTCTGCTCTTTGAAATCCTTCTGGTAATTTTTGTTTTATAGTTTGCTCTATAACTCGAGGGCCGGCAAATCCTATAAGAGTGTTAGGTTCTGCAAGTATGATGTCTCCAAGCATAGCAAAACTAGCCGTAACACCACCTGTTGTAGGGTCTGTTAAAACTGTTACGTATAAAAGTCCTGCCTCAGAGTGTTTAGAGGCGGCACAACTAACTTTTGCCATTTGCATTAAAGATACTATACCTTCTTGCATTCTAGCTCCACCAGAGGCCGTAAATATTATTATAGGTAATTTATTTTCTGTTGCATATTCAAAGGCTCTTGTTATTTTTTCACCTACAACAGACCCCATACTACCCATTATAAAGTTAGCATCCATTACACATAAAACACAGTCTTTACCATATATTTGGCATTTTCCAGTAACAACTGCATCATTTAGCCCAGTTTTTTCTTTTAAATCTTCTATTTTTTCGTTATAGTTTGGATAATTTAGAGGATTTTTAGCTTTCATATCTTTATCAAATTCTACAAATATATTTTTATCTGCAATAGTTTTTATTCTATCTCTAGCCGATAACCTAAAATAAAAGTTACATTCTGGACAAATATTATATATCCCAATTTCTTTATGGTATATAGTAGTACCACAACCACTGCATTTTACACATAATCCTGTTGGTACCTCTGGTTTAGTAAAAAGCTTTTGTTTATTTGTTTTTTTATTTAAATTATTAGGACTTTTTTTATTTTTAAATAAATCCATTTACATCTCCCTTTCAAAAGCTATTTTAAAATTTTATTAGCTATAAATGAAGTATCAAAATTACCTTTTAAATAATCTTCATTGTCTAAAAGCTCCATATGAAAATCTATGTTAGTTTTAATACCTTCTATAACAAATTCGTTTAAAGCTCTTTTCATTTTTTGTATAGCTTCTTCTCTTGTTTTGCCTTTTGTTATAACTTTAGCTATCATAGAATCATAAAAAGTAGGTATAGTGTATCCTGCATATACCGCAGAATCAACCCTAAGCCCATTACAACCACTAGGTAAGAAAAGGTAATCTATTTTACCAGGAGAAGGTGCAAAATTATTATAAGGGTCTTCTGCATTTATCCTACATTCTATACTATGTCCATTAAAAGTTACATTATCTTGAGTATATTTAAGTTTTTTACCATAAGCTATTCTTATTTGTTCTTTTACTATATCTATATCTGTTATCATTTCAGTAACAGGGTGTTCTACTTGTATACGTGTGTTCATTTCCATAAAATAAAATTTATTATCTTTTCCATATAAAAATTCTATTGTACCAGCATTTTTATAGTTAGAGGCTTTAACGGCACGTAAAGCAGCTTCGCCCATAGCTTTTCTTGTTTTTTCATCAAGGGCTACAGATGGAGCTTCTTCTAATACTTTTTGGTTTCTTCTTTGTAAAGAGCAATCACGTTCACCTAAATGGATAGCATTACCGTGTTCGTCGGCTAATACTTGTATTTCTATATGTCTAGCATTTTCTATTACTTTTTCCATATAGATACTATCATCACCAAAAGCAACTTTTGCCTCACTTTTTGCTGAGTTGTAAGCTTCTTCTAAATCTTTTTCTTCTCTAACAATTCTTATACCACGGCCACCACCACCGGCAGAGGCTTTTATCATAACAGGATAGCCAAAATCTTTAGCAAGAGCTTTAGCTTTTTCAAAATCTTCTACGATACCATCACTACCTGGAGTAACAGGTACACCGGCTTCTATCATTAATTTTCTAGCGTTAGCTTTATTTCCCATAAGGTCAATAGTTTTAGCATCTGGACCTATAAATTTAATGTTACATTCTTTACACATATCGGCAAATTTTGAATTTTCAGATAAAAATCCAAATCCAGGGTGTATAGCATTAGCACCAGTAAGACAAGCAGCACTAATAATATTATTCATATTAAGGTAGCTAGTAGCACTTTTGTTGCCACCTATACAAATTGCTTCATCAGCTAGTTGAGTATGTAAAGCATTTTTATCTGCCTCAGAATATACGGCAACAGTAGATATACCAAGCTCTCTACAAGCTTTAATGATTCTAACGGCTATTTCTCCACGATTTGCTATTAATATTTTATTAAACATAAATTCACCTCTATCCAATCATAAAAGTAAACTCTGCTTCGGCTACTTTTTTATCACCAACATATGCAATGCCTTTGCCAATACCGGCAACTTTTTTTAGCTTTAAAAGCTCAACCTCTAGCCTTAAAGTATCTCCAGGCACTACTTTATCTCTAAATTTTGCATTATTTATAGCGCCAAAGTATGCAATTTTACCTTTATATTCGTCCATAGATAAAATAGCACAAGCACCGGCTTGAGCCATAGCTTCTATTATTAATACCCCAGGCATAACAGGTTCAACAGGAAAATGACCTTGAAAAAACTGTTCATTCATTGTTACATTTTTTATAGCTACTATTTTTTTACCTTCTTCTATTTCAACTACTTTATCTATTAAAAGAAAAGGGTATCTATGAGGTATAATTTCCATTATTTCTTTAATATTCATAATAATCTCCTTATATATTAATAAAATTTAAAAATATTTTTTGAGTTACAAATTTTACCATATAAATATTGTTATGGTAAAAAGGTAGGTTTAAAAAAAGACTAAATCTTTGTTAAAACCTACCTTTATATATACAAATTAAAGTTTAGTATATTATTTAAATAACTTTTATTATTTTAGTTATATTTAAATTTTTAGTATATTTATATTAAGACTAATAATTATACTATTCTAAATAAAGGTTGGTTATATTCAACCATAGCTTCATTTTCAACCATTATTTCAACTATTTCACCATCATATTGACTTTTTATCTCGTTCATAACTTTCATAGCCTCAATAATACATAAAACATCACCTTTTTTTACCTTGTCGCCAACTTTTACATAGGCAGGTTTAGTAGGGGAGCTACTAGAATAAAATGTACCTACAATAGGGCTAGTTATAACATTACCTTCTTTTATTTCTTGTTTTGCCTCTGGTATAATTGTTATAGGTTCAGAGATATTTTCTGCAATATTATTTATAGTAGGTAATTGAGTATTATTAGGTTGTTCGCTAATATTTATATTTTGTGTAGTAGGTTGACTATTATATTTGTTCATTCTAAGGTAAAAACCTTCATTTAGCTTAAGCTCAAAGTCCATAAGGTTAGAATTGTCTAGACTTTGCATAAGATCTTTAATTTTTTCAAAATCCATTTTAATTAGTCCTCCCATTTTTTAAGACATAACACGGCATTATGTCCACCAAATCCAAGTGTATTAGATAAAGCATATTTCATCTCACGAGCTTTACCAACATTTGGTGTATAGTCTAAATCACACTCTTCATCTTTAACTTTATAGCCTATTGTTGGAGGTACAAAGTTATTTTCTAATGCTAATATAGATGCTATTGCCTCAACAGCACCAGTTGCACCTAAAAGATGACCAGTCATAGATTTTGTAGAGCTAATAGAAACATTGTAGGCGTTTTCTTTAAGCGCTGTTTTTATAGCTTTTGTTTCGCCCACATCATTTGCAGGAGTGCTAGTTCCGTGAGCATTTATGTATGTAATATCGTTAGGGTTTACATTGCCTTCTTCCATAGCTTTAATCATAGCACGAGCAGCACCATCACCATCTTCACAAGGAGCAGTCATATGATAAGCATCACAAGTAGCACCGTATCCAACAATTTCTGCTAATATTTTAGCACCACGAGCTTTAGCATGTTCTAATTCTTCTAAAACAAGAACACCAGCACCTTCGCCCATAACAAAGCCATTTCTTTCTTTATCAAAAGGTATAGAAGCTCTGTCCACATCTTCTGAAGTAGATAATGCTTTTAATGCCGCAAATCCACCAATACCAGCTTTTGTAATTGTACTTTCTGTACCACCGGCAAGAATAACATCTTCATAGCCAAATTTTATATTTCTATAAGCCATACCAATACAACTTGTACTAGTAGCACAAGCAGTTACAACTGTTTCGCAAGAGCTTTTAGCACCAAAACGTATAGCTACGTGGCCAGATGCTATATTTGATATAACACTTGGGATAAATAAAGGAGCAAGTCTTGAAGGACCTTTGTCTACCATTTTTATCATTTGGTCTTCAATCATACCAATACCGCCCATACCAGAGCCTATTATTGTACCAAATCTATAAGGGTCTATTTTATCTAAATCAAGTCCACTATTATCCACTGCCTCTTGAGCTGCATATAAAGCATATATACTAAATTGTTCTAATCTTCTTATTTCTTTTTTATCTAAAACTTTTTCAGGCTCAAAATTTTTAAGTTCTGCAGCAATTTTTACTTTAGAATCTGATGTATCAAAATGAGTTATAGGAGCTATACCGTGTTTTCCGTTTTTTATACTCTCCCAAAATTCATTTACATTGTTACCAACAGGAGTTACTACGCCCATACCTGTTACAACTACTCTTCTTTCCATATTAACCTCCTTAGGCCATTACCATACCGCCATCTACGGTAACTACTTGACCTGTTATATATTTATTTTTAGCTAAAAATATTGCCGTACTAGCTATTTCATCTGTTGTACCAAATCTTTTTAAAGGTATTGTGTTAAGTACATTTTCTTTTATAGTATCAGATAAAACATCTGTCATATCTGTTGTTATAAACCCAGGAGCAATAGCATTACAAGTGATACCACGAGATGCAAGCTCTCTAGCAGTAGAGAAAGTCATACCTATCATACCTGCTTTACTAGCAGAATAATTTACTTGACCAATATTACCAGTAAGCCCTACAACACTACTCATATTTATAATAGTTCCACTTTTTTGCTTAAGCATTATTTTGCTAGTGTGTTTTATCATATTAAAAGCACCTTTAAGGTTTGTGTTTATAACTGTATCAAAATCTTCTTCAGACATTTTTAAAAGAAGATTATCTTTAGTAATACCTGCATTATTTACTAAAACATCAATAGTTTTAAACTCTTCTACAGCTTTATCTACTAATTGTTTTGCTTGTTCAAAATTGCCTATATCGGCTTGAACAGTTAAGCATTTTACACCTAAGCTTTCTATTTCTTTAACTACTTCTTCTGGATTTGTGCTTCTATAGTTTAAAACTATATTTGCTCCTTCTTTAGCAAAAGCTATTGCTATTGCTTTTCCGATACCTTTAGCACCACCTGTAACAATTACTGTTTTTTCTTTTAACATTATTCTATACCTATTCCTTTACAAGTTTTTTCTAAGCTAGATAAGTCTTCTACATTGTAAACATTAACTTCTTTACTAACTTTTTTAACAAAAGATGATAATGTTTTACCTGGTCCTAGCTCTATAAAAGTATCTACACCAAGATTAATAAGATTTTTTATAGTTTGTTCCCATTTAACAGGGCTCATTACTTGTTGTATTAAAGTATCTTTTATATTTTCTATTTTTTCACCAGTTAGATTTGTAAAAACATCTATACTAGGTGTATTTATACTAATATTTTCAAGTTCAGTTGCTAATTTATCACTAGCAGGTTTTAATAAAGAAGTGTGGAAAGGTCCGCTTACGTTAAGTCTTATTACCTTTTTTATACCTTTTTCTTTAAGTATTATTTCTGCTCGTTCTATTGCAGGTGTATGCCCTGCTATAACTATTTGGCCAGGAGCGTTATAGTTTGCAATCATAGCAAGTTCTGTATCTGTAGAGGCTTCTTTTAAAGCTTCATTTATAATATTTTCATCAGCGTTCATAACGGCAGACATAGCTCCAACACCAACAGGAACGGCTTCTGTCATATATTTTCCTCTTTTTCTAACTAGAGCTACACCTTCTTTAAAGCTTATAGCACCACTAGCACAAAGAGCAGAATATTCTCCAAGGCTAAGACCAGCCATATAATCTGCTTTTACACCTTTTTCTTCCATAAGTTTAAAAATAGCATAACTTGTCGTTAATATAGCAGGTTGAGTATACTCTGTTTGATTAAGTTTTTCATCTTCATTAAAACATATATCTGTTATATTAAAGCCTAAAGCATTGTTTGCATCTTCAAATACTTGTTTGCATACAGAAAAATTATCATAAAGCTCTTTACCCATACCGTTATATTGAGCACCTTGTCCGCTAAATATAAAACATATTTTCATATTATTTCTCCTATATAACTAATAATTATTTATTGCCCATTAAAGCATCAAATTCGCTAACAAGTTCTTGTATAATTTCGTGGCTACTTTGCCTTTTAGATACCATACCAGCAATTTGACCTGCCATAACAGAACCATTTTCTACATCACCATCTTTAACAGCTTTTTGTAAAGCACCAGAACCTAATTTTTCAATTCTTTCTATGTCTGGTGTATCTTTTTTTAGCTCTTCTTTTTCTACTGTATCATAAAGTCTAGCTAGTTTATTTCTTAAAACACGAACAGGATGTCCTGTTATTTGACCTGTAATAACTGTATCTATATCTTTAGCTTTTGCTACCTTTTCTTTATAGTTTTCGTGTATATTACATTCGTTTGATAATAAAAATCTTGTACCAACTTGAACACCTTCTGCACCAAGCATAAAAGCTGCCGCACAACCTCTACCATCTGCTATACCACCTGCGGCTATAACAGGGATATTAACAGCATCTACTACTTGTGGAACAAGAGCCATAGTAGTAAGTTTGCCTATATGTCCACCAGCTTCCATACCTTCAGCAACAACAGCTTTTGCACCTATTTTCTCCATTTTTTGAGCAAGAGCAACAGATGGGATAACAGGTATTACTGCAATATTATGTTCGTTAAATAAGTCCATATATTTAGCAGGATTACCAGCACCAGTTGTTACTACTTTAACGCCTTCTTCACATACAACTTTTACCACTTCTTCTGCAAAAGGAGATAAAAGCATAATATTTACGGCAAAAGGTTTGTCTGTTAATGCTTTTGCTTTTTTTATTTCTTCTCTTACAACTTCTCCTGGAGCATTGCCACCAGCAATTATTCCAAGCCCACCAGCATTAGATACACTAGCAGCAAGCTCTCCATCAGATATCCAAGCCATAGCACCTTGAAAAATAGGATATTTTATACCTAATATATCACATAAATTTGATTTCATATTTATCACCATTTTAACCTTTAGTTTTAATTTTTATTATTTTATACTTTAATGAAAATATTTATATAATATTATAGCTAATATGCTACCTAAAGCCATACCAACCATAATAAAGACTAACAATTTTATTTTATCATTATCTTTCATAATATACCTATATTTGAATTAGCATAGAAGCCCAAGTAAGACCAGCACCAAAACCTGTTATTATTATTTTATCACCTTTTTGTAGTAAATTATTTTTTGACATTTCTGCTAAGGCTATTGAGATACTAGCAGCTGAGGTGTTGCCATAGTTTTGTAGATTTAAATAAAATTTATCTAAATTTACATTTAATTTTTTTGCTACAACCTCAACAATACGTAAATTAGCCTGATGAGGAACGATATACTTTATATCGTCTAATGTAATATTAGCTTTTTCTAAAACTTGGTTTATACTTTTTGGCACAGTCTTTGTAGCAAAATTAAATACATCTCTACCATTCATTTGAAGATAAAAAGAATTTTCTTCCTTATTTTCTGTAAAAGGATTGTTTAAATTTAATTTACCACCAGTTATAGCCTGCCAAGACATACCATCTGCTTTTAAATCTTCTGCTAAAATACTATTATAGTCGTTATTAGATGTTAATAAAACTCCACCAGCACCATCTCCAAATAATACACAAGTGCCTCTATCGGTCCAATCTATTATTTTTGATAAAGTTTCTGAACCTATAACAAGAGCATTTTTATATAGTCCAGATTTTAAAAATTTATCGGCAATAGATAAAGCGTATACAAAGCCAGAGCAAGCTACATTTATATCAAAAGCTAAAGCATTTTTAGCACCTATTGCACCTTGAACTATACAAGCTGTAGAAGGTGTTAAATAGTCTGGTGTGATAGTTGCTACAATAACTATGTCTATATCTTCTGGTGAAATGTTATTTTTTTCTATTAATTTTTTACCTACGTTTATTGCAAAATCTGAGGTGTTTTCTTTTGTAGATATATGTCTTTTTGATATACCTGTTCGTGTATATATCCATTCATCAGACGTTTCTACAATGTTTGAAAGCTGGTCATTTGTTATAATATTTTCTGGTAGATAGCTTTCAAACCCAATTATTTTTGAACTAAACATATATTTCTCCTTTTAAATATTTATATATTGTTTATGTAATATTTGGCTAACTCTATTTAAAGCACCATTAAAAATTTCTCTTTCTTGGTTAGAAAGGTCTATAACTATTGTTTTCATAATATTTTCTTTAAATTTTTTGTGTAGTTTAAAAAGTTTTTTGCCTTTTTCTGTGAGTATAACATTTACAACTCTTTTATCATTAATACATTTTTCTCTTATAACATATCCTTTTTTTTCAAGGTTTGTTATAGAAACAGTTAAAGTACCAACAGTTATATCAAGAGTTTTAGCTATATAGCCCATATTTTTTGTCTTATTTATACCTATTGCTTCTATAGTCCTTACCTCTTTAGAAGACACGTCTTTATATTTATGATTTTTTAAAAAGGATTCTTCTAGCTTTATTATATCATAAAAAACACTAGATATAAGACCGCTAATAGTATCTAAAGTTTTTTTCATAATATAGCCTCCGTATATATAAAGATTAAAAAATCTTTTGATAATCAAAGTATATTATTAGTTTATAAAAACGTCAAGTATTTTTAGTCTATTTTTTTATATATTTTCTTTAAAATTTTGTTAAAATCTGTTTTTATTTTATAATTTATATGTTAAAATATATAAAAAGAAAATATATATAAGAGGATAAAATATGGAAAAAATAAAGCTTTATGCAAGGGCAAAGATAAACCCTATTTTAGATGTTGTAGGAAAATTAGAAAATGGATACCATAGCTTACAAATGGTTATGCAAACTATAAATTTAATAGATACTATTTATATTAGAAAAACTTTTAATAATAACATAAACCTAGAAACAAATATTTACTGGTTACCAACAGATGAAAAAAATTTAGTATATAAAGTAGCTGAATATCTAAAAAATGAATATAACATTAAGTATGGCATAGATATAAAGCTTATAAAAAAAATACCAATATGTGCAGGGCTTGCAGGTGGTAGTACAGACTGTGCAGCAACATTAATAGGTATAAGAAATTTATTTAATTTACCAATATCTAACAAAGAACTATTAAAGATAGGACAAGATTTTGGAGCAGATGTACCTTTTTGTATAAAAAGAGGAACTTATTTAGCTGAGGGTATAGGTGAAAAATTAACACCTTTAAAACCTTTTCCACATTGCCATATATTAATAGCAAAGCCTCATGTTAGCATATCTACAGCTTCTATTTTTCAAAGTATGGATTTAGCTAATATCAATAACCGACCAGATATAGAAAAATTTATTTATTATTTAAATAAACAAGATTTAGAGGGTATTAGTAAAAATTTATGTAACGTTTTAGAAGAAGTTTCTATAAAAAAATATCCTATTATAGCCGATATAAAAGAGAATATGATAAAAAATGGGGCTTTAGGTAGTCTTATGAGTGGTAGTGGGTCGGCAGTTTTTGGTATATTTAAAGATAAAAGACAAGCTATTATAGCTAAAAGAAGTTTAGAAAAAACTATGAGGATAAGAGAAGTATTTGTAACTAGACCTTTTAATTTTAATATATAAATTTGATATTAATAAAATACAAAATAAAAAATTAATATAATGAAGATAGATATATTAAAATATTTACAAGTATGATAGTTTTAAATATAATATAAAAAGACTTTTAAGGAGGCTCTATGCAACTAAACTTAAAAAAAATAGTGTATTTAATATGTACTGTATTAGTTGTAATATTTATATTTTATAACTCTATGCAAAATGGAACAAGCTCATCTAATGCTAGTGCAATTGTTTTAAATTTTATAAACGATATAATAGCTAACATAGGGTTAGATTTTAAACTAGAAGGATATTTTATAAGAAAATTAGCACATTTTGTTGAGTTTTTTATATTTGGATTTTTTATTATGCTTACTTTTGAAGCATTTACAAATAAAATATTTAGCATAATAGGATTTCCTCTATTTTTTGCTATATTTATACCTGTTATAGATGAGTATATACAAATATATTCTAATGGTAGGTCATCTTCTGTAAAAGATGTTTTACTAGATTTTTTTGGAGCTACAGTGGGGATAAGTATAGTATGTGTTTATTTTACAATTAAAAATAAATATATTAAAAAAATATAAATTAATATATTAAAAAGCTTAATATTTATAATTTTTATTTAAAGTTTATGGTTAGGAGATACAAAAATGGAAGAATTATTAAATAAGCTAAACCCTATGCAAAAAGAGGCCGTTTTAACAACAGAAGGAGCTTTGTTGCTTTTGGCAGGAGCAGGGTCTGGTAAAACAAGAGTGTTAACGCATAGGATAGCATATCTTATTGAAAAGGGTATAAGACCATTTAATATACTTGCTATTACTTTTACAAATAAAGCGGCGAAAGAAATGAGAGAAAGAGTTTCTTCTATTTGTCAAGAAGGAAACCAAGTTTTAGTATCTACATTTCATTCTTTGTGTGTTCGTATATTAAGAGTAGAGATAGAAAAATTAGGATATACAAATAAATTTACTATATATGATGCAGATGATGCAGAACGTCTTATAAAAGAAATAATGAAAGAATATAAGATAAATGATGAAAAATTAAGCCCAAAGACTGTTTTAAATACTATAGGAAGACAAAAAGATAAGCTTATAACAGCTACAATTTATTCTCAAAATGTGGGTTCAGATTTTAGGAAAAAAAATATATCTGATATATATTTAGAATATGAAAAACTATTAAAAATTAACAATGCATTAGATTTTGATGACCTTATTTTTAAAACAGTTCAACTTTTTGCAAATCATATAGACGTTTTAGAAAAATATCAAGAGCGTTTTAAATATATTATGGTAGATGAATATCAAGATACAAGCACTAGCCAATATACATTAATAAAAATGCTATCTAATAAATATAAAAATATTTGTGTTGTAGGAGATGATGACCAAAGCATATATGGTTGGCGTGGAGCAGATATAAATAACATATTAGATTTTGAAAAAGATTTTAAAGATACAAAAGTTATAAAGTTAGAGCAAAATTATCGCTCAACAAAAACTATATTAGATGCAGCAAATTATGTTATAAAAAATAACTTTGGAAGAAAAGAAAAGAGATTATGGACAGAAAATGAACAAGGTGGACTTATTAGCTATGAAAAATGTGATTCAGATAGAAAAGAGGCTGTTTTTGTAGCTAATGAAATTTTAAATAAAATAAAAGAAGGTTACAGCTACAAAGATTTTGCTATATTGTACAGAGCTAATAATTTATCTAGGGTAATAGAAGAACAGTTAGTATTTTTATCTATACCATATAAGCTATATGGAGGAATAAATTTTTATGGTAGAAGAGAGATAAAAGATATTATAAGTTATTTAAAAATATTAGAAAACCCTAGTGACGAAATATCATTAAAAAGAATAATAAATGTACCTAAAAGAGGTATAGGAGATACCAGTGTTTCAAAAATTAGTGAATATGCTAATAAAAATAATATAACTTTTTTTGAAGCTTTATCTAAAGCAGACGAAATAACAGAGTTGGGAAGAAAAACTAAAACTATAATAGATTTTTATAACCTTATATTAGATTTTATTGAAAAAAGTGAAGAAGTAGCAGTAACAAATTTAATAAAATATATTTTAGATAAAACAGGATATATTGAAGAACTTGAAAAAGAAGGTACAGACGAAGCACAAGGAAGAATATCAAATTTAGAAGAATTTATTAATAAAGCAGTAGAGTATGAAAATAATGAAGACGAAGAAAAATCTCTTACAAGATTTTTAGAAGAAATATCTTTAGTAGCAGATATAGATTCTATGGAAGACGAAGAAGATGTGGTTACATTAATGACTTTACATAGCTCTAAGGGATTAGAGTTTCCTATTGTATTTATTGTAGGATTTGAAGATGGAATTTTTCCGTCATATCGTGCTTTAATGAGCGAAGATGCATCTGCTGTAGAAGAAGAAAGAAGGCTTTTATATGTAGGTATAACAAGGGCAAAAAACAAGCTCTATATAACAAATGCTAAATCTAGACTAAAGCAAGGAAGATATGAAGGGTCTATTACATCATCATTTTTTAAAGAGTTACCTAAAAATTTAATACATATTAAAGAAAAGGTAGAAAAAACACCAACAATTTCATTTAATACAGAAGAAAATAATGGAAAATATAGACCAAAACCAACATATAAGCCTAATCCTTTAGCATATCTAAAAAAAGAAATGCCAACACCTAAAAATATATCTTTAGATTTTGAAATAGGTGATAAAGTTAGACACTTTAAGTTTGGACAAGGTACTGTTTTAAAAATAGACCCAGCAGGAGCCGATTATGAAGTTACTATAAATTTTGATAACTTTGGAGAAAAGAAATTAATGGCAAATTTATCTAAGCTTAAAAAAGCATAGCAAAAATTGTAACCAAAATATATAACCATTCATAGTATAAAATATGAATTTTTGGAGGGTTATATATGGGAAAATATATAATACAAGGCAAAAATAAATTAAACGGACAAATTTTTGTAAATGGAGCTAAAAATGCTGTTTTGCCTATACTTGCATCAACAGTTTTAAACGGTGGCATATCTATTTTAAAAAATGTACCAATGCTTTTAGATACATTTGTAGCTATAGATATATTAAAAGACTTAGGTTGTGAAGTTAGCTATGGAGAAAATACAGTAATTGTAAATTCCAAAAATATGGATAAAACAAATGTTAAAGAAGATTTAGTAAAAAAAATGCGTTCATCTATAATATTTTTAGGAGCTATAATAGCTAGGTTTAAAGAGGCTAGTATATGTTATCCAGGTGGGTGTAACCTTGGAAAAAGACCAATAGATTTTCATTTGACGGCTTTTAAAAAAATGGGTATAAATATAGAAGATGATAGTAATATTATAAAAGCAAGTGTTAATGAAATAAAACCTATAATTATAGAATTACCTTTTGCAAGTGTTGGAGCTACTCAAAACATTATTCTTGCATCTATTTTTGTTAAAGGAAGCGTTATTATAAAAAATTGTGCCAAAGAACCAGAAATAATAGATATGGTAAAATTTTTAAGAAAAATGGGTGCTAATATATTTGGAGAAGGAACAGAAACGATAACTATAACAGGAGTAGAAAAATTAAATAATATTGTGGAATATACTATAATGCCAGATAGAATAGAGGCAGGAACTTTTTTATGTATGACAGCAATAACTAATGGTCATACAGAAATAAAAGGAATAAATCCTAATTATTTAAAATCTTTAACTGAGATTTTAGAAAAAACTGGTTGTAACATAATAGAAACTAATAATTCTATAAAAATAAAAGGAACAAAAAATTTAAAATCTATAGACTTTTTAGAAACAAAACCTTATCCATATTTTCCAACAGATTTACAACCACAACTTATGAGTGTTTTATCAGTTGCTCAAGGCATAAGTGTTATAAAAGAAAATATATTTGAAGCAAGAAATAAACATATAAAAGAACTTAATAAGCTAGGAGCTAATATTGCAGAAGATAATGACACTTTTATTATAAATGGAGTAGATACTTTAGAAGGGAAAACTGTCTTTGCAAAAGATTTAAGAGGAGGAGCATCTCTTATATTAGCAGGGCTTTTTGCAAATGGTAAAACCACTGTAGAAGGGGCTTGTTATATAAATAGGGGATATGAAAATATAGATAAAAAACTAAATATTTTAGGTGCGGATATAAAATATATAGAAGATTAGGTGAAGCTAATGAAAAAAATATATAATTATATTCTAATGGGGGTAGCATTAATAGTTTTAATTTTTATGCTATTAATGCTCTCACCTTGGCTTAATATAACTAATATACATATAGAAGGGCTTAAAACATTAGAAAAATCAGATATAATAAGAGAATTAAAATTAGATAAAACAACGAATATACTAAGTTTTAACAGTTTTATAGCCAAAATGAGGTTAAAGTATGATTATTTTATAGAAAGTGTAGAGGTTGATAGGATATTTCCAAATACTGTGAATATTAGTATTAAAGAGCGTGAAATAGCTGGATATATACCATATATAAGTGAATATATATATATTGACAAAACAGGATTAGTTGTAGATATTAACTCTACTTATAAAGAACCTTTACCGCTTATTTATGGTTTAGAATTTGATAATTTTATAGTGGGTAAAAAATTAAAAACTGAAAATGATGAAGCATTTAATGTTGTTATGGAAATTACTAATGTTATAAAAGATAAAGAAAATTTAAAAGGAATATTAAGAATAGATGTATCAGATTTGGAAAATATACAGTTATATATGGAAAAGTTAGATATTATTTTAGGAGATAAAGAAACATTAAATATAAAAATGAATACATTAAATGAAATACTTGAAAATTTTACACCACAAGAAAAAGGATTTTTATATATAGATGATGTAAATAAGGCACCAATTTTTAAATATATAACTTAAAATATAAAAATAAATAGTATTAATACTTTTTTAGTATATATTATATTAAAAAATTGTAATAATAAATTTAAGAATACACTTGAAAAATTTTTTAAAATAGATATACTTATAGTTATAGAATAATATTATAAAAAATTTGAATTATTAACATACATAGTGTATAATAGAAAAAATAAGGACAGAATATCACGTAGGAGGGTTATAATTTGATAGGGTTAGAAAATATAAATAACGAAGAAGAAAAAATAATTGTAATAGGCGTAGGTGGAGCTGGTAACAATGCTGTCAATAGAATGGTAGAATGTGGATCGATAGATATAGACTTTATTGCTATAAATACAGATAGACAAGCGCTTAATAAAAGTTTAGCACAAAAAACTATTGTAATAGGTGAAAAATCTACACGTGGACTTGGAGCAGGTGGTAACCCAGAAGTTGGTAGAATAGCAGCAGAAGAATCTAAAGATGATATAGCACAAGCTATACAAGGTGCAGATATGGTATTTGTAACTGCTGGTATGGGCGGTGGAACAGGTACAGGAGCTGCTGCTGTTGTAGCAAATATTGCCAAAAGCCAAGGAGTTTTAACTGTTGCTGTTGTTACAAAACCTTTTAATTTTGAAGGTAAAAAAAGAGCTTTAAATGCTATGGAAGGTATAGAAAAATTAAGAGAAAGCGTAGATACATTAATAGTTATACCTAATGAGCGCATATTAGATATTATAGAAGATGATGCTACTCAGATAGAAGCATTCCATAAAGTAGATGAAGTTTTAAGACAAGGTGTTACTGGTATTGCTAATATTATAAAAAATCCGGCTGAAATAAATGTAGACTTTGCAGATGTTACTACTATTATGAAAGACAAAGGATATGCTCATCTTGGTGTAGGTGAGGGTAGTGGTAAAAATAAAATTCAAGATGCTGTTAATGAAGCTATAAATAGCCCATTGTTAGAAACATCTATTGAAGGAGCTAAAAGTCTTCTTATTAACGTTGCTGGTGGCCCAGATTTAGCACTTAAAGAAATAAACAGAGGTGTATCTAGTATAACAGATATGCTTGATGTGTCTGCTAATATCATATATGGTTCTTCTATAGAAGAAAATCTTAAAGATAGAGTTATTATTACTATTGTTGCAACAGATCTTAAAGATGTTTGTGATAATCAAGTAGAGCAACAACCTTTATTAAATAGTAATATGAATCAAAATATTAATCCAGTGATAAACAATCAACAATATAATATTCAACCACAGCACTTACAAAATGGATTTTCTAATACAGTGCAACCAGAACAACAACCTATGATAAATCATACTCAAGAACCTATTTTTACAAATCAGGAAAATAATAATTATGGTTTAAATAGACAAAATAACAATGAACACGAAGGCGGTAAATTAAATATACCTACATTTTTAAGAAAAAATAGATAAAAAATATTTTTATTTGTTAAAGATTTTGAAGTGCACTCTAAATGTTTGAAATTTAATATTTGGGGTGTATTTTTAATTAGAATTATTAATTTTTATAAATCAAGTAAAATATAAAATAACTAATGAAAAGGTGATAATATGATAAAAATAATAATGCACGGTTGTAATGGTAAGATGGGTCAGGCTATTTGTAATTTAGTAGAAAAAGACAATAGCTGTGAAATTGTAGCAGGAGTAGATATAAATCCTATAAATGCTAAATTTCCTACTTTTACAGATATAAATGATTGCAATATAGAGGCAGATGTTGTTATAGATTTTTCAACGGCAATAGCTGTAGATAGACTTATGGAATATTGTTTAAATAAAAAAATTCCAGTTGTTGTATGTACAACGGGACTTAATGAACAAAGTATTAATAAAATAGATGAAGTATCAAAACATATACCTGTTTTTAAATCGGCTAATATGAGCCTTGGTATTAACCTTATAGCTAGTTTGTTAAAAAAAGCCTCTGCTATATTAGATGAAAATGGGTTTGATATTGAAATAATAGAAAAACATCATAACCAAAAAATAGATGCTCCTAGCGGTACAGCATTATTACTTGCAGATGCCATAAATGAATCTATGGATAATAAGTTTGAGTATATATACGATAGAAGTAAAACAAGAGAAAAGAGAAGTAATAAAGAAATAGGTATATCTTCCATTAGAGGTGGAAATATTGTAGGAGAACATTCTGTTATATACGCAGGAAAAGATGAAATAATAGAGTTTACTCATTTTGCACATTCTAAAGAAGTTTTTGCAATAGGTGCATTAAAAGCTGGTAAATTTTTAGTAAATAAGCCAGCAGGTAAATATAATATGCAAGATATAATGGATAGTTTATAATTATAACAATTAAAAGGCTAGTTGGGACAAAAACTAAATAGCCTTTTAATTAAATTATTATATATTAGTTATTAAATTATTAAATTTAACATAAAATTATTTTTTATAATAAAATGCTTGACATATTTTAAATATATTGCTATAATATATCTTGTCGTTAGATATTCCTAAATTATGGGAGCATAGCTCAGCTGGGAGAGCACCTGCCTTACAAGCAGGGGGTCACAGGTTCGAGCCCTGTTGTTCCCATTTAATATGTGGCGGAATAGCTCAGTTGGCTAGAGCACACGGTTCATACCCGTGGTGTCGGGGGTTCAAATCCCTCTTCCGCTATGTTATGGGAACATAGCTCAGCTGGGAGAGCACCTGCCTTACAAGCAGGGGGTCACAGGTTCGAGCCCTGTTGTTCCCATTTAATATGTGGCGGAATAGCTCAGTTGGCTAGAGCACACGGTTCATACCCGTGGTGTCGGGGGTTCAAATCCCTCTTCCGCTATTTAAAAAAAATAAATAAGTTTAACTTAAAAAGCTATATTGAATAGATTTTCAATATAGCTTTTTTATGCATTTTTAACAAATAAATAGAGATAAAAAAATTGTTAAAATTGAATAAATTTAAAAACGAAAAAATTGATTTAATAAAATTTCATTATCTATTATGACAAAAATTGGTTTATTTTTTGTTGTATAATATACTTCTTTACCTTAAAATGAGATTAACAAAAGATGTTATAAAAATATTAATGAAAGGAAGTTATTATATGAGCAATCTTAAGAATAATATTCAAAATTTTGGAAAATTTTTAAGTGGTATGGTTATGCCTAATATAGGGGCTTTTATAGCTTGGGGATTTATAACTTGTTTTTTTATACCAGATGGTTGGTTTCCCAACGAACAATTAGTAAGTTTAGTTGACCCTATATTAAAATACTTACTACCGGTTTTAATTGGATATACTGGTGGTGGAGTTGTAGCTGGAAAAAGAGGTTCTGTTATGGGGGCTATAGCAACTATGGGTGTTATAGTTGGTGCAGATATACCAATGTTAATAGGTGGTATGATTATGGGACCTATTGGTGGATTAATAATTAAATTTTTTGATAAAGCTGTTGATGGAAAGATACCTACAGGATTTGAAATGCTTGTAAACAACTTTTCTATTGGTATATTAGGTATGATATTAGCTATTTTAGGTTTTTACACAATAGGACCAGCTATTCAAACAGCAACACAATTTATTGAACAATGTGTTCAAATTATTGTTGAAAAAAATATTTTACCATTAGTTTCTGTATTTATAGAGCCAGCAAAAGTTTTATTTTTAAATAATGCAGTTAACCACGGAGTATTAACTCCTATTGGTATATCTCAAGCAGAGCAAGCTGGTAAATCTATTATGTTTTTATTAGAATCTAACCCTGGTCCTGGTTTAGGTATTTTATTAGCTTATTGTTTAGTTGGAAAAGGTTCTAGTAAACAATCTGCTCCAGGTGCAGTTATTATACATTTTTTAGGAGGTATACACGAAATATATTTCCCTTATATTTTAATGAAACCTTTACTTATTATAGCGGCAATATTAGGTGGAGCCTCAGGTGTTTTTACATTTTCTTTATTAAATACAGGGCTTGTAGCAGCACCATCTCCTGGTAGTGTGTTTGCTATTTTAGCATTAGCTCCTAAAGGTGGTTTAATCCCAGTTATTGCAGGTATATTTGTTGCAACTGTTGTGTCTTTATTAATATCTATACCGATAATAAAAAAATCTAAAGATGATGAAGATTCTCTTGAAAAAAGTAAGGAAAAAGTAAAAAATCTAAAAAATACAAATATTATAAATAATGCAGATAGTATAAATAAACAAAAAATAAAAAACACTATTACTAATATAATATTTGCTTGTGATGCAGGTATGGGGTCTAGCGCTATGGGGGCTTCAAGATTCAAAGAAAGAATTAAAAGTTTAAACCAAAATATAAGTGTTACAAATACTTCTGTTGATAGTATACCAAATGATGCTCAAGTAGTTGTTACTCACAAAAATCTAGTAGATAGAGTTTTGAAGAAAAATAATAATGTTGAGATTGTTCCTATTTCAAATTTTCTTAAAGACCCTTTGCTAGATGAACTTTATCATAGAATAAGTAACCAATAAAATTAGTTTATATAAGGTATAAAAAATGATAACTTTAACTGAAAGACAAAAAAGAATTATACATATTATAGCAAGCTCTTCTGGTGAAGTTCCTATAACTATGAAAGATATTGCTAATACATTAAGTTTAAGCATAAGAACTATTGTTAGGGAATTTAAGCAGATAGAAAATTGGTTTTTAGAAAATGATTTTTCATTTACCATTAAGCCTGGAATAGGTGTAATGTTAAATGAAGATAAAAATATAAAACTATATATTATAGAACTATTAGATATAAATATTGATAATAGCTATTCTCTATTAGAAAGAAAAGTTTTAATATTAACAAATTTAATATTATTAAATTCTCCTATTAAATCTAGTTATTTTATAAAAAGTTTTAACATAACAGAAACAGTTTTTAATAGCGATTTTAATGAGCTTTTAAGTTATTTAAAAAATTATAATATTGAAATAATAAAAAAACAAGGTTTAGGTTGTTATTTAGTAGGAGAAGAACAAAATTTACGAAATGCTTATTTAAATTTAATTTTTGAGTATTATAAAGACCAAGATTTTATAAAAATATTAAAAACAGATATTTTAAAGGAAAATAATTTTCAAAATAATGTTACAAATATAATATTGAAGCTTATAAATAAAGATACAATAATAAAAATTATAGAAATAGTTAATAAAAATATTGATTATTTTAATTTATTTTTATCTGATGAGTCTTATATGGAGTTTATATTTTTAATTATTATATCTATGAAAAGAATTATGCAAAATGAATATATAGTTTATAAAAATAATAGTAAATATAGCATTAAAAACATAGAACAATTTAAATTTATAGAAACTATTTGTTTAGAACTTCAAAATAACTTTAAATTAGATATAACTTTTGATGAAATAATATTTATTTCAAATCATTTTAAAGCACTAAAACAAATACAAAATTTTAATATTATAGACAATATAAGAATAATAGAAATAGTTACTGAGTTAATAAAATTAGTTGAAAATGATTTAAATGTCAATTTATTAGAAGATAGTACATTTTTTAATGATTTATTAAATCATTTAGATACATCAATTCATAGAATGAAAATAGGAATGAAAATAAGAAACCCATTTTTTGAAGATATAAAAAATGAATATAGTGATGTATATAATATTGTTTATAATCATATGTCATGTATAAAAAATAAGTTTAACTTAGATTTTATTCCAGATGCAGAAATAGCCTATATAACATTACATTTTATAGTGGCATATGAAAGATTTTTATACAAAAATATTAAAATTAATGTAATTTTATGTTGTCAAACAGGTATAGGTACATCTAAAGTTTTGGCAGAAAAGATATTACAAAAATTTCAAAATATAAATATTTTAAATATTATACCTACAATAAAAATTAATGATTATCTATTAAAAAATAATGATGTAGATTTGATTATATCAACAGCTAATATAGAAACTAATTTAAAATTTGTAAAGTTAAACCCTATATTTGATTTTGAATCTGAAAAAATTTTAAAAAAGTTCATATTTTCTATATCTAAAGAAAAGTTAGCTTATAACAATAAATTAAATAACATAGATAGTAAATATTATTCTGAAAAAGATAGTGAAGATATATATTCTATATTAGATTTATCAAATGATATATCATATATTTTAAAAAATTTTAAATTTACTAAAGACATAAGCTTAAAGTCTTTTGAAAGTTTATTAAACTTTGTTATACAACTTTATGTAGATGATATTTTAAAACAAGAAACATTATATAATGACTTTAAAAATAGATTAGAAGTAAATTTTCCATATTTTAATGAAATTAACTTACTTCTTTTACACTGTCAATCCAAAAGTGTTTTAAACATAGAGATAGGTATTATAAATTTAAAAAATGAAGTGGAACATAAAAATAAAAAAATTAAACATATTTTAGTAATAATATTACCAGAAAATTCTAGCAGCATTAAAAGAGAACTTTTAAGTGAAATAAGTTGTAATTTAATAAATAATAAAGATTTTATAAATACAATAAAGTTTGCTGACAAATATAAAACTTTAAATTTTTTTAAAAATATAATGTTAAATTTTTTAAGAAATAAACTAACATTTTAAAGCTATTAATAAAAGGAGAAAAATAAATATTATGTTAAAACAAGAAAATATTTTTTTAAATTTAAAAGTAAAGTCTAAAGAGGAAGCAATTAAACTTGCAGGAGAAAAGCTATTTGAAAAGGGGTATATTGAAAAAGAGTATATTGAAACTATGTTAGAAAGAGAAAAGTTAATGACAACTTTTATGGGAATGGGTGTTGCAATACCTCATGGAACAAATGAAGGAAAAAAATTTGTTAAAAAATCGGCTATAGTTTTACTTCAATTCCCAGAAGGGGTAGATTTTGACGGAGAAAAAGCTTATATAGTTATAGGTATATGTGGTGTTGGAGATGAACATTTAGAAATATTATCTAAAATTGCAATTTTGTTAGATGATGAACTAACAGATAGATTAAAAAATGAAACTAATAAAGAAATATTTGTAGATACTTTTAGATAAAAGGGGGCTTTTAAATGAAAAAAGCAATTCAATTTGGAGCTGGGAATATAGGAAGAGGATTTATAGGATATTTATTGCATAAATCTGGATACGAGGTAACATTTGTAGATATAAATGATGAAATTTTAAATGCTATTAATAAAGATAAGACGTATAAAATATTTATTAGAGATGTAGAGTCTTTTGAAGAAAGCGTTGATAACATTTTAGCTTTAAACTCTTTAAGTGATGAGGTAATAAAGGCTATTAGCGAGTGTGATATAATAACAACAGCTGTTGGACCAACCGTTTTATCTAAAATTACTAATAGTATTTTAAAAGGATTACAATTAAAAAAAGAAAATAACATAAATACAAATTTAACTATTATTGCTTGTGAAAATATGATTGGTGCTACCGATTTTCTTAAAGATGAAATTTTAAAACTAGCAGATAATGATATGAAAGAGTACATAGAAAAATTTATATCTTTTCCAAATTGCTCAGTAGATAGGATTGTCCCACCTATAAAGAATAATAATATACTAGATGTAACAGTTGAAAAGTTTTTTGAGTGGAATGTAGAAAAAGGTAAATTTAAAAAAGAAATACCTAAAATATATGGTATGAACCTTGTAGATAATTTGCAAGCTTTTTTAGAAAGAAAATTATTCACTTTAAATACAGGACATGCTATGGTAGCATATCTAGGTAGTATAAAAGGATATAATACTATTGATGAAGCCATATTAGATGAAAATATTCAAAAAATTGTAAGAAGTGCTATGCAAGAAAGTGGTAAAGCAATTTGTTTAAAGTATAATTTAAATTTAGATGAACATTTTAAATACATAGAAAAAATTATAAATAGATTTAAAAACAAATATTTAGAAGATGACTTAATAAGAGTTGGTAGAGAACCTTTAAGAAAATTAAGTTCTCAAGATAGGTTAATTAAACCACTTAATACAGCTATTTTATATAATATAAGTGTTGATAATTTATTAATTGGAATTTCTGGAGCATTACATTACTTTAATAAAAGTGATGAACAAAGTGTAACTTTACAAAATTGTATTAAAGATTTAGGATTAGAAAATACTATAAAAAAAATTACAGAAATTAAAGATAAAAATATAATTAATAAAATTATAGAAAATTATAATAATATTAATAATATTTTAAATAGTTAAAGATAATTATAAATAAAAGATATAAGCTATATTGAATTTACTTTTAATATGACTTATATCTTTTTATTATATTAAAAACTTAATAATTAATTTGTACAATCATTTAAAAGTCTTTTTAAATCATTTTCATCAAATAGATAGTCTTTATTACAAAAATGACAATGTAAAGTTGCTTTTTTATCTTCTTCTATTATTGCTTTTAGTTCATTTTTACCTATACTTATTAAAGCTTTTTCTACACGTTCTTTAGAACAATTACAATAAAACTGTACAGGTATTTTATCTAATATATTAACGCCAAAATCTCCTAAAAGGATATTTAAAATATCTTCTATTGTATTGCCTTCTTCTAAAAGAGTTGTAAAAGGCTTCATAGTTGCAAGCTTATTTTCTAAACTATTTATTATTTCCTTATCGGCATCTGGCATAACTTGTATTATAAATCCACCAGATTGTTTTATAGAATAATCTTTATCTACTAAGACACCAAGCCCAACAGCCGATGGTGTTTGTTCAGATTTTGCAAAATAATAAGTTAAATCTTCTGCTATTTCACCAGAAACAAGAGGTATTTGTCCTACATAAGGCTCCTTAAGTCCCATATCTTTTATTACAGTAAGGCTACCTTCACCTAAAGCACCTTGTACATCTAATTTACCATTAGGTTTTAAAGGTATGTCTACAACAGGGTTAAAAGGATAGCCTTTAACTCTAGCCTTGCTATCTCCAGTAACTAATAGTCCTTTACCCATACCATCACCATTTATTTTTATAGTGATAAGGTCATTATCAGATTTTAGCATACTACCCATAATTGATACAGCAGTTAAAGCTCTACCTAAAGCAGCAGACATAACAGGTGATGTCTTATGGTGTAAAAATGCTTGTTGTACAGTTTCTTTTGTGTTAGCTATAAATACTCTAACACTACCTTCTCCAGCAGTTGCTCTTAAAATATAATCCATTTTTATCTCCTTTATATTAATATTATTTTCCATTTTCACGAGCTACAAAAAAAACTCTTTGGCTATTTTCTTTTGGTGTATCAAAAGTAAGCTCATCATAAACAGCCAAAAGCTCAAGACCAGATTTTTTTATAAGCTCTTCTATTTTTTTTATAGTATAAGCTTTTTCATAGTGAATTTCTTCGAATCTATGATAAAGTTTTGTTTTTTTATCTTGTATAAAAAAGTTTGTATAAAATTCATTTATCATTTCTTCATCATCAAAATAATTTTCTAATGTGTAGGCCGAAGTATCATTAGTTTGACAAAAAGTATTATCAGCTAAAATATTTTTAAATTTATATAAAGTATTTATATCAAATATAAAAAGTCCTTTAGGGTCTAAATAGTTATTTACTAATTTAAAAACTTGTAATAATTCATCTTCTTCTAATATATAGTTTATACTGTCACATATACTAAGTATACAATCTACTGTACCATATAGTTCAAATTCTCTCATATCTTGTTCTAGATACAGAATGTTAACATTTTCTTTTAAAGATTTTTGTTTTGCCTTTGTAAGCATTTGAAAAGAAGAATCTATTCCTATTAAATCATAGCCTTTTTTTGCTAGTGGTATAGCTATATTTCCTGTACCGCAACCAATGTCAGCTATTAATTTTGGATTTAGCTCAAACTTGTCCCATATTTTTTGTATGTATACAATCCAATCATTATATGGTATATTTTCCATAAAAGTGTCATACACTTCTGCAAAATTTTCATAAATAGACATATTTATATCTCCTTACACTTTTAATAAATATATTATATATTTATATATTAGAATTTTCAAGGTTACTTTACAAAAAAATATATTTATAGTATACTACAAAAAGGGGGAGATAATATGACAACGTCTACCATAACAAAGAATATTTTGTCAAAGAGCTTAAAACAATTATTATATGAGAAACCATTTAATAAAATAAAAGTATTAGATATAACCAAAAAAAGTGGATTAAATAGACAAACTTTTTATTATCATTTTGAAGATAAATTTGAACTTGTAAAATGGATATATGATAATGATTTATTACATATAAGCAATGAGACTACCTTATATAACTGGGATAAAAAGCTTTTAGAGGCTTTAAAAATTTTGAAAAAACAAAAGCATTTTTATGTATGTATAGTAAAATGTGATGAAAAATATTTTAAATCTTATTTTTTTAATATTGTGAAAAATCTTTTTTTTAAAGGTATAAATAAAATAGATAGAGATAAAAAAATAGATATAAAATATATAGAATTTTTTTCTGTTTATTTTTCTCATGGTCTATGTGATATTATATTAGACTGGATAAAAAATGGTATGAAAGACAATGAAGAAGAAATTATTAAAAAATTAAAAAAATTAGTTAATAATTTAAAACTATATACTATATAAATGTTACTATGTATATTTTTTATATAAAAATTAGCCCTAAAATAAATTTAACAACAACTCTACACACATTTATTTTAGGACTAAAAATATTAATTTATATATCTTAAATATTTATTATTAATTTTGTTTTGATTTAAGTATTTTTATGTTTTGTTTATCTTTAAAACCATTTGATTCTGTTTCAACAGAAATTATATGATGAGAATCTTTATTTTCTTCAAATTTACTTTCAAATATTACATATAATTTGTCTTCATCAGCATTATAATATGGATCATTTTCAGGTAAATAAGTAAATTTAAAATCTTTTTTTACTTGAATATCTATTACTTGATATTTTTCAGTACTTCTAGGAAAATATCTAAAATAAGAATCTACTTCTATCATTTGTTCTCCTAAAGGAGTAAGTTTACCATTTTCGTAAAGAATTTCTGGATCAGAACCTACTTCTTTATCTTCCCCAACATGTCCACCTTGAACAATTTTAACACTATCTAGATTAAATTCATCGAATGAAGTTATCTTTATATTACTATTTTTATATCTATAAGTTTTTGGTCTTAATTGAATTGAATATGCAAAAGCATTATCTTTACTTTTTACAGTATTAAAAACTTTATAGTCAATATAGCGATTTGAAGGGGGATTTACTGGGTGTATTACATCCTCTAAAGGAGTTTTAATTATATTTAAAGGTATGACATCTCCATGATATTTATCAAAGCTATTGTTAGCATAAGCGTTAGAAGTTAAGCATAATGTAAAACCACTAATAAGTAAAAATAGTTTCTTTTTCATTTTAAACACTCCCATCTCTAATAATATTAAATACTTAACATTAATTTTGTCTTGATTTATCTATATCTATTTCTTGTCTATCATCAAAATTTATCGTTTTTGCTTGAATATGAACTGAATCAAAAGATTTACTATTAGGATTAAACTTAGTTTTAAAAATTACATATAGTTTATCTTCTGGTGCATTAGCCCACTGTATATTACCCCCAGATAGATAATCTGATGTAAAAAAGTTTTTAACTTTAATATTAATTGTTGTAATATTATCTTTATTGAACGTATCTGATTTATTTATAACATTTACGTCTAAAAATTTTTCTCCTAACTCAGTAAGTTTACCATTTTCATAAAGAATTTCTGGAGTAAAGGGTGATACTTTACCTTCCCCAACATGTTCACCTTGAACAATTTTTATACTATCTGTGTCAATTCCTGAAAATGATTTAATTTTTAATTGGTTACTTTTTCTAAAGTAAGCTTTTGGTTTAAACTGAATAGAATAAGCAAAAGAATTATCATTTTTTTCATTTGTGTTAAAAACTTTATAGTCTACGTGATGAGTACCAGCTGGATAAGGGTAAGGGTGAACTTCATGAATTTTACTTTCTAAAGGTGAATCCTCAACATTTAAAGGTATTACATCATTTTGATATAATCCAAAGCTATCATTATAGTTATACCTAGAGGCATAAGCATTAGAAGTAAAACATAATGTAAAACCACTAATAAGTAAAAATAATTTCTTTTTCATTTTAATCACTCCTATTTATTATTAATTTTGTTTTGATTTAGGTAAATTTATTGTTTGTTTATCTTTACAATAATTTGCAGTTGAGTCTATAAAAACTGTGGTCTCTTTACCTTTTTGTTCTTTAAAATCTGTATTAAATATAACATATAATTTTTCTTCTGCCATATCACGAGAATGTAATGGGATATCATTAAATTTTAATAAATTTAATCTTTCTTTATCAAAAAAGGTAAATTCAAAATCTTTTTTCACTTTAATTTTTAATTCTTGTAAGTAGTGGCCATCTCCTCCTTTAGTGGATAAGTTTACATCTAAAAATTCTTTTCCTAAAGGAGTAAGTTCACCATTTTCATAAAGAATCTCTGGAGTAGAGTAGATATTTTTACCCTTTCCAACATATCTACCTTGAATAATTTTTATACTTTTTGGATCAAACTTTGAGAGAGTTGAAATTTTTAATAACCTATCTTTTTTAAAATAAGATCTTGCTTTAAACTGAATAGAGTAAGCAAAAGAATCATCATTTTTTTCTAGGGTATTAAAAACTTTATAATCTGCATAAATAGTAGTATTTGCTGAAAGTTCATGTTTTCTACTTTCTATAGGGACAGTAACTATATTTAAAGGTAATACCTGTTCTTCATACATGTTATATTTAGTATTATAATGATACCAATCGGCATAAACATTAGATGTAAAGCATAGTGTAAATGTACTGATAAGTAAAAATAATTTCTTTTTCATTTTAAACACTCCCATCTCTAATAATATTAAATACTTAACATTAATTTTGTCTTGATTTATCTATATCTATTTCTTGTCTATCATCAAAATTTATCGTTTTTGCTTGAATATGAACTGAATCAAAAAATTTATTATTATGATTAAACTTAGTTTTAAAAATTACATATAGTTTATCTTCTGACACATTAGCCCAACTCATATTATCTCTATTTAGAAAAACTGATGTAAAAAAATCTTTAATTTTAATATCGATTGTTTTAATTTCGTTTTCATTGGATCCATTTGTTTTGTTTGAAACTTCTACCTCTAAAAATTTTTCTCCTAACTCAGTAAGTTTACCATTTTCATAGAGAATTTCTGGAGGAGATATTACTGTTTTATCTTTTCCAACATGACCACCTTGAATAATTTTTATACTATCTGGGTCAATTCCTGAAAGTGATTTAATTTTTAATTGGTTACTTTTTCTAAAATAAGCTTTTGGTTTAAACTGTATAGAATAAGCGAAAGAATTATCATTTTCTTCATTTGTGTTATAAACTTTATAATCTACGTGATGAGTACCAGCTGGATAAGGGTAAGGGTGAACTTCATGAATTTTACTTTCTAAAGGTAAATCATGAACATTTAAAGGTATTACTTCACCTTGATATAGCCCAAAGCTATCATTATAGTTATACCTAGAGGCATAAGCATTAGAAGTAAAACATAATGTAAAACCGCTAATAAGTAAAAATAATTTCTTTTTCATTTTAGACACTCCTATCTCTAATAATATTAAATACCTAACATTAATTTTGCCTTGATTTATCTATTTTTATAACTTGTCTATCATTAAAATTTATGGTTTTTGCTTGAATAGAAACTAAATCAAAAGGTTTATCTTCAGGTTTAAACTTAGTTTTAAAAATTACATATAAGTTAGTTTCTGATGCGTTAAGCAAATTTATATTATCCCTATCTACAAAAAATGATGTAAAATAATCTTTAGTTTTAATATTAATTGTTCTAATATCTTTACTATCAGGGTTTATTTCATTTGAAATATTAACGTCTAAAAATTTTTCTCCTAACTCAGTAAGTTTACCATTTTCATAAAGAATTTCTGGAGGAGATGTTACTGTTTTATTTTCTCCAATCTGACCACCTTGAACAATTTTTATACTATCTGGGTCAATTGGTGAAAGTGATCCAATTTTTAATTGACTATTTTTTTTTAAATAAGATTTTGGTTTAAATTGGATAGAATAAGCAAAAGAATCATCTTTTTCTTCATTGGTATTATAAACTCTATAATCCACATGATGAGTATCGGGTGGATAAGGGTAAGGGTAAACTTGATGAATTTTACTTTCTAAAGGTGTATCATGAACGTTTAAAGGTATTACTTCACCTTGATATAATCCAAAGCTATCATTATAGTTATACCTAGAGGCATAAGTATTAGAAGTAAAACATAATGTAAAACCGCTAATAAGTAAAAATAATTTCTTTTTCATTTTAGACACTCCAATCCTAAAATATATTAAATAATCTATTGTTTTAAATGCTAAATAATTTCCAAATTTTTACAATATTTAGCATACTTGAATACTAACATATATTTTTTTATTTGTAAATAATAAATTAATAACAATAATAAAGCTCTTTTATTTTATACAAATTGCTGGTAAGCTCACACTAACAAATTGTTAAAAGTATACAATAATAAAATACAATTTAAAAAAACTTAATATACAAAACGTTGCTTATTTATAAGCAACGTTTTGTATATTAAGTTTCAAAAATAATTTTATTTAATTTTATAGTTTTTAATATTTTTATATCTTTAATTTCATTTTTAGGTATTTTTAATGGATTTTTAGATAAGATTACAAAATTAGCTTGTTTACCTATTTTTATAGAGCCTTTTATATCTTCTTCAAAATATTGATAACTAGCATTAATAGTAATAGCTTTTATTGCATCTATAGGTTCTATTATTTCATCTTCACCAAGACATATACCATTTTTAGTAATACGATTTGTAGCACACCAAATAGTTTCTATCATATTTGGCATAATAACAGGACTATCTTGATGTAGGGTGTATTTGATATTTAACTTTTTAGAAGAATTTAAAGGACTTATGCTATATGCTCGCTTTCCTAAATTTTTTATATGAATATCTCCCCAATAAAAAGTATGAGCTACAAAATATGATGGAATAATATCAAGTTCTTTAACTATAGGTAATAAGTCTTTTCTAAGCATTTGAGCGTGTATCATAACAGGTCTTATATTTTGGTTATAGTTAGTTTCTTCTTTAGCTTGTTTATAGCACCTTAAAAATTGTTCACAAGCTGCATCTCCATTACAATGAACTAATATTTGTACATTTTCTACAAGAGCTTTTTTAAAAAAGTTAGTTAATACTTTATCTTCATATATAGGATATCCTTTATATTTTTCTTCATCTTCATATGGTTTTGTAAGCCAAGCAGTTTTTCCTTGAGGGCTACCATCTAAAAATGCTTTATACCCTAAAAGTTTTATACCATTAGTATATTTTTTAAAATAGTTAGGATTATCTTTTAATAAGTCTGGACAATTTTTTATATCAACATAACCTATTATATCTATTATATTATCTCCACACTGTAACATATTAAGTTCTTTATTTGTTAAAAGCCCTTCTTGAGCGGTAGTAATACCATAACTTGCATAAATATTTTGTGCTTTATTTATCATTTTTTTTGTATTATCTGGTGTAGGTTTATATACTTTTGCACATTTTGATATAAAAGCATTTTCTTCTAAATATCCATTAGGTTCGTTAGAATCTTTTACACGACCTATTTTTCCACCAGGTTTTTCCTCAGTATTTTCTGTTATATTAAATAAATCGAGTCCCTTTTGATTTACAATACCCATATGTCCAGATGTATGAGTTAATAAAATAGGATTGTCTAATTTAAGGCTATCTAACACAAATTTATCTGGATGTTTTTTTTCTTTAAGATGATTGTGGTCATATCCAAAACCAATAATCCATTCATTTTTAGAAATATTATTTTCTTTTACAAAATTTAGTATGATATTTTTTATATCATCAAAACTTTTAGCCTCTTGTAATTTAGCAAAGTTTGTTGTTAAAGCTAAACCAGATAAATGACTATGAGAATCTAAAAATGCAGGTAACATAGTGTTACCCTCTAGATTAATTAAAGTAGCATCTTTATTATTTTTAATAATATCATCAAATTTGCCTAAATCTTTTATAATACCATCTTCTACTAATACCGATTCAACATAAAGATTATCTTCTAAAGTTATTATATCTCCGCCAAAGTATATAGTTTTTTCCATAAAAATACCTCCTATTATTTTAATAATTATATAATATTGTAGCTATTATCTAAAAGAGGTTTTAATAGCATTTTTTATAACAATAGGGTCTTTTTTATAAGGTGTTACAGGACAAATCTTTTTGCCTTTATATCCCATAAGAGTATATATAGCTATTCTTGCAGCTCTAACAGAGTATTCTTCTGTAAATACCATATCTTCTGGTATTTCTACAAACTGACTTACAAAAGCCACATTTACAGAATTTTTAGGTACAACACTAGGTCTATCAGACATTTTTCGTGGTTGGAATTGAGAATCTATATAAGGCATCATACAAGGAATAACATTTACAACAGTATCTAATATTTCATCTTTTTCATTTAAAAAGTGTAAATGATATAAAAGTTCTTCTAATATTTCTTTACCACTACATTCTCTCATAGGTTTTTTAATATAATTACCTACCTTGTCTGTGTATAGCCCATAGCCCCAAAATATAGTAGTATCCATAGGTTGATTTTTAAAATGAGGTTGTGCAGCAACAACTATACTCATAAGCCAATTAGAATCTTTAAAAGTCATTAAAGCACCACTACCTGGTATATTGCCAGAAAAGTTTTCTATCATTTTTAAAAGTTTATTACCTTTCATAGTAACAGTGAAACTTTCCCAATTTGTTTCTTCTGGTTTATCAAAAAATGGACTTGGGTTACCAAAACCTTTTCTTTTTTGTGATATTTTTTTCCAAAGCTCACCAGACATAGGATTTTTAGGTTCATATGTTGGAGCAGTGTTAAAATCACCAATAGTAGCATTATCTGTCATACATCCATTTGTTATTATACATAAATCTTTTTCTGTTAGTTGTATTTGTTTATCCTCATTATTTTCTTTTATATAAATTGTTTTTGCTATAGTTTTTTCAGAATCTTCAAAGTCTATATCAACAACTATTTGATTTTTTATAAAATTTACACCTTTATCTTTTAAATATTTTTTTAAAGGTAGTATTACAGATTCATATTGATTATATCTAGTTCTTGTAACACCTTCTAAAGTTTCTATTCTAGAAAATTCAAATATCATTCTATCCATATATCTTTTAAATTCGAACAAGCTAGACCATTTTTGAAAAGCAAATGTAGTTTGCCACATATACCAAAAGTTTGTTTCAAAAAAATGAGGTGTATCTTTAAACCAATCTTCTATAGTAAGGTTATCTAAAGTTTTTTCAGGTGTTTTCATAAGTTTTGCTAAAGCTAATCTATCACTATTGTTAAAGCCCATAGATTTTACATTTAAGATATGACCATCTTTATCAACAAGTCTTGCTTGAGAACAAGTAGGGTGGTGCTTATCAAAATTTAAGATTTCTTCAGTAACGCTAATACCTTCTTGCTCTAAAGAAGGTATGGTAGATAAAAGCTCCCAAAAGTTTTCGTATGTTTCTTCATTTAACATTCTACCACCACGGCATAAAAATCCATTTTCAACATCTCCGCTACCATCATTACTACCACCAATGATAGGTAAGCCTTCTATTATGTTAATATTTTTGCCGTCCATTTTACAATCTCTTATAAGATAAACAGCACCAGCTAAAGACCCTATACCACCACCAACAAAATATACTTTTCTATCTGTATCTAAAGGAGGATTTAATGTTTTTTCAGGCTTATTTTTATCATAATTCTTTTTAGCAATAGCACCTGCTACCACAGCCATACCTGTCAATCCAATTATTTTAGCTATTTTATTTTTATTTAATTTCATATAAAAACCTCTTTTCTATACGTTATTTTTATTTAGGTACATATAAATATTAATAATTTTATTTTATATTCTTTAATATGTTTTGTATTTATACAACTATTTATACTTGTAAAAAAACTATACATAATTAAAAAATGGATAAGACTTTTTACTTTAATTTTAGTATAATTTTGTGAAAAATAAAACAAATCTATTTTATTTGACAAAGAATATTATTAATTATATAATAAATTAAGCTATTAAAAATTTTAAAAATTTAGAAAGGTATAGTATGAACAATATAATAAATGGTACTGAAATAGCTAGAATTATAAAAGATGAAATAAAAAAAGATATAGAAAAAATACAAGGTAAAAAGCCTTGTCTTGCTGTTATTATGGTAGGTGATAATGAAGCTAGCAAAATATATATTAAAAATAAAAACAAAGCTTGTGATTATGTTGGTATAAAAAGTGATACATATTTTTTAGATACTAATACAACAGAAAATGAGTTAATAAATTTAATAGAAAAATTAAATAATGATAATAATGTAAATGGAATATTAGTACAATTACCTTTACCAAATCATATAAATGAAAAAAATATACTCTTAAAAATAAATCCCTTAAAAGATGTAGATGGATTTCACCCTTATAACATAGGTATGTTATCTACCAATAATGCTAAGTTAAAATCTTGTACTCCCTCTGGCTGTATAGAACTTTTAAAAAGAAATAATATAGAAATACAAGGTAAAAATGCACTTATAATAGGAAGAAGCAATATTGTAGGTAAGCCATTAGCTATGATGCTTTTAAATGAAGATGCAACAGTTACAACAGCACATACTAAAACTAAAAATTTAGAACATTTAACAAAACAAGCAGACATTATTATAGTTGCAATAGGTGTTGCAAACTTTTTAAAGCCTAATATGATAAAAGATGGTGTTGTACTTATAGATGTTGGTATAAATAGAAAAAAAGACGGAAGCTTATGTGGAGACATAGATTTTGAATGTAGTAAAAAAGCTAGTTTTATTACACCAGTACCTGGTGGTGTTGGACCTATGACAATAACAATGCTTATAAAAAATTGTTTAATAGCATATAAAATACAAAATAATATAAATACAAAGGAGGATTAATTTGGATAATAAAGTAAAAATAGCCTTTGTTTCTTTAGGCTGTGATAAAAACCTTATGGACAGTGAAATAATGTTAGGTCTTATAAAAGAAGAAGGCTATATAGTAACAGAAAAAGAAGAAACAGCAGATATTATAATAATAAATAGTTGTGGATTTAAGATAGATGCTAGTGAAGAGGGTATAGAAAATATATTAAGAGTAGCAGACTATAAAGAAACAGGAAATTGTAAAGGAATAATTGTTACAGGGTGTATGGCTCAAAGATATAAAGAAGAAATATTTGATTCTTTACCAGAGGTTGATGCTGTTGTAGGTACAGGAGATTTTGAAAATATAGGTAATGTTATAAAAGAAATATTACAAGGACATAAAAAGGTACAACTTATAACAGATAATAATAAGCCTTTAGATGAAAAAAATTCTCTTAAAAGAGTGGTAACAACAACTGGTGGATTTGCTTATCTTAAAATAGCAGAGGGTTGTGATAAAAGATGTACATATTGCACTATACCTTCTATAAAAGGTAAATTTAGAAGCCGTAGCATAGAAAGCCTTGTAGAAGAAGCAAAGCTATTAGCTAGTCAAGATATTAGAGAAATTATACTTGTTGCTCAAGACTCTTCTTTATATGGAACAGATTTATATGGAGAAAAAAAATTACCAGAATTATTAAAAAAATTATCTGAAATAGAAGATATAAAGTGGATAAGAATTTTATACTGTTATCCAGAGCATATAGATGATAACCTTATAGAAGAAATGGCTAATAATGAAAAAGTTTGCAAATATATAGATATGCCTATACAACACGCAGATGATAAAATATTAAAACTTATGGGTAGACGAAGCACAAGAGATAAATTGGAAGAAACTATTAGCAAACTTAGAAATAAAATGCCAGATATATGTATAAGAACTACATTTATAGTTGGGTTTCCTAATGAAACAGAAGAAGCTTTTAATAATCTTTATGAATTTACAGAAAAAATGAAATTTGATAGGCTGGGTATATTTACATATTCTAGAGAAGAAGGAACGCCTGCATATAATATGGATAATCAAATAGATGAAGATATAAAAGAAGAAAGAAAAGAAAAACTTATGTTATTACAAAAAGATATTTCTTCAAATGTATGTAGAAAATTTATAGGAAATATCTTAGAAGTTATAGTGGAAGGCAAAATAGAAGGCGAAGATAATATTTATTGTGGAAGAAGCTACAGAGATTGCTATGAAATAGATGGATTTGTATTTTTTAAAGCTCCAGAAGATATGGAAATTATAGCAGGTGATTTTTATAATATAAAAATTACAGATGCATATGAATATGACCTTATAGGAGAAATACAAATATAAGATTTGGAGGGATAAAATGAACTTACCAAACAAATTAACTATTTTTAGAATAATATTAATACCTTTTTTATTAATATTTATACTATTTGATTTTATACCATTAGATATACAAATAAGACGATATATAGCAACAGCTATATTTATAACAGCATCTTTAACAGATGCTTTAGATGGGCATATAGCTAGAAAGTATAATTTGATTACTAATTTTGGAAAATTTATGGACCCTCTTGCAGATAAACTTTTAGTAACTTCTACCATGATAGCATTAATATCTATGCAAGATGCAATAGTACCTTTAAAAGCGTGGGTTGTTATATTAATAATAGCAAGAGAATTTTTTATGACAGGCTTTAGAACAATTGCTATGGAAAAAAATGTAGTTATAGCAGCAGGTAATTCTGGCAAATTAAAAACTATTTTTCAAATGTTTATGATAATATTTTTATTATTAAATATAGATAATAAAGTATTTATATTTATTAGCAATGTTTTAATAGCTATATCTGTGTTTTTAACTATATATTCTTTAGTAGAATATGTTATTAAAAATAAAAGTGTTTTAAAAGATTAAAATTAATAGAGATAAAATTGAAAGGGAAAAAGTAAATATTTTATGAATGTTTTTAATAAAACATACTTAAAATTGATTTTAGTATCTATAAGTTTTACTTGTATATTTTATTTATTTTTTAGTATAATGATAGAGTATATACTAGATTCTAATATGAAATTGGTTTGTGATGTTTATTATGAACAAGTATCTTCTAAGATAAAAAATGACGTAGTATTATTAAAATCTTTAAATGAATATTTAACTGAAAATGAAGTTATTATTAAGTATTTAAAAGAAGATACAAATGACAATGAAAAAAATTTAGAAGGAATAGATAAAGTATTAAATGAAATTAATGAATTAGATAAATTATTAGGAACGATAAGTTTTGCAGATTCTATAAGTATAGTAGATTTAAAAAAACAAGAGCTATTTTATAAAGGCAAATTAATAGAAAATTTTGACTTAACAAAAGCACCTTGGTATGATAAAGAGTATTTTTCTGGCTATAATGAAGACTCACAAATTACAAATAAGCACATTGATAGTAATACTGGCAAAAAAGCAATATCAGTAGTATCTTTAATTTATAATGAAGATGGTGCTAAAGACAACAAACCTATAGGTGCTTCTATATTAGATATATATATAGACGATTTAATAAATTATATTAATAATTCTTTTTATGATGGTGTATTAAAAACAGAAATATATAAGTCAAATACAGATACTAAAAAATTAAAGTATGATAAAAGTAAATATAATATTTATATAAATAAAGAAATACTAAATAATGGAGAATATTTAGTTTTTATATTTGATAAATCTGCATTAGTTAATATGTCTGTAACAGAAATATCTTTAAAAAAGATGAAACATGTATTAACTATAGTAGGGATAGCAATTGGTATTTTACTATTTATAGCTATTAGAGTTTGTTTTAAATCGGCTTTAATGTCTATTAATAAGCTAAAATCTATATTAGAAAAGTTAAACAATAATAGTTACTTTATAGAAGATAAAAATGAATTTAGACAGTTAGAAATATTGGCAGATACACTTAATAAATCTTTTGATGATAAAATACAAGAATTAATATATTATGATGAACTTACTGGGCTACCAAATAGAAAAATGTTAGAATATACTTGCAATCAACTTATTGTGGATAATAAACCATTTGCACTTGTATTTATAGACCTTAATAGATTTAAATACATTAATGATATATTTGGACATATGATAGGTGATGAATATTTAATTAAGTTTAGTAATATAGTAAGTGAATTAATGAAAGAAAAAGGGATAGTTACAAGATATTCTGGAGATGAATTTATTATTGTATATGAAAAATATACTGATAATAAGGAATTTTTAGATTTTTATAACAATAAATTTATAAAAGCATTTGCAAGCCCTATAAAGATAAATGAAGAATTGACAACAGAAATAGGATTTTCGGCTGGTGTTGCTATATATCCTAAAGATGCTATAAGTTTTGAAGAATTGATTAATAAAAGTGATTTTATAATGTATATTAATAAAAAGAATTTTGTAAGTAAAAAAATTACTTTTTTTAATGAAAAAATATATGAAAACTTATTATATAACGAAAAGATAAAGGCGGAGCTTAAACAAGCTTTAGACAATAATGAATTTTATTTAAATTATCAACCTATTATAGATAAAAACCATAACATATTAAAATGTGAAGCACTAATACGTTGGAATAACAGAAATTTAGGGTTTATACCTCCAGATAAATTTATTAAACAGCTAGAAGAAACTAGACAAATTATAGAAGTAGGTTATTGGATTATAGAAAAAGTATGTCAAGATATTAAAGAACTTGAATTTGAAAAAAAAGAAATTCAAATAAGTATAAATATTTCACCATTACAATTAATGTTAAAAGATTTTGTAAGTAATGTAATAGAAATAGTAGATAAATATAGTATAGATTACAAGCAATTATGTTTTGAAATAACAGAAACAGTACTTTTAGATAATAAAGAGTTTGTTTTAGAAAATATTAATAAACTTAGAGATTTAGGTATAGAAATAGCTTTAGATGATTTTGGAACAGGCTATTCATCTTTTAATTATTTAAGAAATTATAAATTAGATATTTTAAAGATAGATAAAAGCTTTTTACAATCAAATAAAAAATTAGATTTTGATATTATAAATCAAATAAAAGAATTAGCCCATTTATTAAATATGGAAGTTGTAGCAGAAGGCTTAGAGACAGAAGAACAATTTGAAATAATAAAAAATATGGGTATAGATTATTTACAGGGCTATTATTTTAGTAAGCCTATACCTTTAGATGAGTTTAAAAAAATGATAAAAGGTTAAAATAATTATATATTTAACATTAAAAGAGGTGTCTTTATGAACGCAGAAATTTTTTCAGTAGGTACAGAAATTTTATTGGGAGAAATATTAGATACTAATGCAAAATATATAGCTAGTGAATTAGCCAATATAGGAATAGATGTTTTTTATAAAACTTCTGTTGGAGATAACGAACAAAGAATATTAGAGGCAATTGATAACGCTTATAAAAGAGCAGATATAATAATATCTACTGGAGGGCTTGGACCTACAGATGATGATTTAACTAAAGAAACTTTTGCTAAATATTTTAATAAAAAATTAATAACAGATAAAAAAAGTTTAGAAAATTTAAAAACATATTTTTCAGATGAAAAAATGCCATTATCTAATTTAAAGCAAGCAGATATGCCAGAAGGTTGTAAAGTTTTATTAAATGAAAATGGTACAGCATCAGGTTGTATTATAGAAGAAAAAGGTAAAATAGCAGTAATTTTACCAGGGCCACCTAAAGAATGTATACCTATGTTTGATAAACAAGTAAAACCTATGTTGCAAAAAATGGGAAATAAAATATTAATATCTAAAAGTCTTAATCTTTGTGGAATAGGGGAAAGCGAGGCCTCTGAGAAAATAAGAGATTTAATGTTACAATCAAAAAACCCTACAATAGCTCCATATGCAAGCAACAATGAAATGAGGTTTAGAGTTACAGCTAGTGGCAAAACACAAGAAGAGGCTATAAAAATTTTAAATCCAACAGTAGAAAATTTATATAATATTTTTAAAGACTATATATATGGAGAAGATACCGATACATTACAAAGTGTATTAGTAGATAAGCTTATAAAATATAATATGACAATATCAACAGCAGAATCTTGTACAGGCGGTTTGTTAGCATCTACAATAATAAATGTATCCTCTTCTTCTAAAGTATTTTTAAATGGTGTTATATCTTATTCTAATGAAAGTAAGTTATATGAACTTAATGTTTGTAAAGATGATTTAGAAAAATATGGTGCTGTTAGTGAGCAAATAGCTATCCAAATGGCAGAAGGTATTAGAAAAAAATCTAATACTAGTATAGGTATATCTACAACAGGTATAGCAGGACCTACAGGTGGAACAAAAGATAAGCCAATAGGACTTGTATATATAGCTATATCTATGGAAGGAAAAGAAACCATTTGTAAAAAGCTTAATTTAAAAGGTGATAGACAAAAAATAAGAGAAAAAACAGTTCATATTTGTTTAGCTAATTTGTTAAAATTAATAAAAGATATAAAGGAGGATTAAGATGGCAGATAAAAAATCTAAAGATAGCGTTATGGATAATATAGCTAAAGGAAGAGAAACAGCCTTAAAAAATGCTATTGCTCAAATTGAAAAACAATTTGGTAAAGGTGCTGTTATGAAGCTTGGAGAAACAACAAACAAAACAGTGGAGGTTATACCAACAGGGTCTTTAAGCTTAGATGTTGCTCTTGGTGCTGGTGGTGTTCCAAAAGGTAGAATTATAGAAATATTTGGCCCAGAATCTAGTGGTAAAACCACTGTGGCATTACATATGGTGGCAGAAGTTCAAAAAGCGGGAGGTATAGCTGGATTTGTAGATGCAGAGCACGCATTAGACCCAGTATATGCTCAAAAAATAGGAGTTAATATAGATGAGTTATATATATCTCAACCAGATGATGGAGAACAAGCTCTTGACATTACAGAAACAATGGTTCGTTCTGGTGCTATAGACATTATTATAGTAGACTCTGTTGCAGCATTGGTGCCAAAATCAGAAATAGATGGCGAAATGGGAGATTCTCATATGGGCGTACAGGCTAGATTAATGAGTCAAGCCCTTAGAAAACTTACGGCAATTACAGCAAAAAGCAAATGTATAGTTGTATTTATTAACCAGCTTAGAGAAAAAATAGGAATATCTTATGGTAGCCCAGAAACAACAACAGGTGGGCGTGCATTAAAATTTTATGCAAGCGTTAGGATAGATATTAGAAAAGGTGAACCTATAAAAAATGGTACAGATATAATAGGAGCTAGAACAAAAGCTAAAATAGCAAAAAATAAAATTGCACCTCCTTTTAGAACTGCCGAATTTGATATTATTTATGGTCAAGGTATATCACACGTAGGAGATGTTTTAGACCTTGGAGCAGACCTTGGTATTATTACAAAAGGTGGAGCATGGTATTCTTATGAAGAAACTAGATTAGGTCAAGGTAGAGAAAACGCTAAAAAGTTTCTTTTAGAAAATCCACATTTATTAAGAACTATTGAAAATGCCGTGAGAAAGCATTATGAAATGCCAGAGCTTGAAGAAATAAAAGAAAGCATAGCTAACACAGAGGCTAAACCTATTGATGATGATGAAGTTAAAATAGCTATGGAGGATACAGAATTTAAAGCAGATTTTGATGAAGATGCTTTGGAGATAGAGCTTTTAGCCAATGATATATCAGAAGAATAAAACAATTAAAATTTTTATATAAATTGTATATTAAAGGATTTTATCAACATATAAAATATAGCTTATTTTATTATGAAAAAATGTTATAGGCTTTGAATATAAATTAAGGACATAGATTTATCTATGTCCTATTTTTAATGTAAATGATAATTTATGTTTTTGTAAATTTATAATAGATATTAATATACTAACTGCTAAACCATATATTATAGGTAATAATGTTAAAAATAAGTTTTCTTTTGATAAAGAAAAACTCCAATAAATAGCAAAAAGTATAGAAATAGGTATGTTTATATTTTCTATAAAACTATTAGATTGTTTTTTTATTAATATTAATACTAAAGGAACAATAATAGCAATTAATAGGGAAGGTAAATCATAAAAATTAACTATTATAGTAGTAATATTATATTTATTAGGCATTAAAAATATGTATAATATAGTAATTAATAATAATATAATACTTTTTATTTTTATACTTTTCATAAATACATCTCCTTTAAATATTATTATTAATTAATAGTGTACTACTTTTTGAAAAATTAATCAATTATTAAAATATATTAAAAGTTTATCTAGATTTTTATTAAAAATTACTAAATTAATAAAAAATTATAATAATTTATAAACTTTAGCTTAATTTATTTATAAAAAATACACCTTAAACAAACAAGCTTAAGATGTATTTTTTTTTAATATTTTTTTTTAATATTTATTTTTTATTTTCTCTTTACACTATAACCACAATAGTCTAAAACTAATTCGCAAAACATAGCATTTGCCCAAGAAAACCATTCTCTAGTAAATTCATTAGGGTTGTTTACATTAAAGCCTTCGTGCATTAAGTTTGTGTTACCATCAGTAGCTTTCATTAAGTCTATAATTTGTTTTTTATATTCCTTATCGCTACTTGTTAAACCTTGCATAGCTAAAGAAATATGCCAAATATAGTTTATAGGAGTGTGAGGGCTACCAATACCTTTTGCTTTTTCACCTTCATAATAATAAGGGTTACCATTACTTAAAATAAAATCTCTTGTATTTTTATAAGTTTGGTCATTTTCATCTCTATAACCAATATAAGGAATAGAAAGTAAGCTTGGTAAGTTTGCATCATCCATAAGGTTATATTGTCCAAAACCATCTACTTCATAGGCATATATTCTACCATATTTATAATGTTCTATAACACCATAAGTTTCGATAGCATCTTCTATTTCTTTGGCAAGTTTAATACTTTCTTCTGCCAATTTTTCATCTTTAAGAATTTCTAAAGATATTTCATTTAAATATTTTAATACTACTACTGCAAACATATTAGAAGGTATTAAATATCCATATTGACAAGCATCATCACTAGGTCTAAACCCAGACCAAGTTAAACCTATATTAGATTTAACCAAAGCACCTTTGCCATCTCTAGAAAGGGTATCTGTATAATAGCAGTCTTTTCTAATGAAAGAATAAGGAGAGTTTTCTTCGTGATTTTGCTCTGTTCTCCAAACTTCTATAATTTTAAAAGCAGCTTTTTTAAATGTATCGTCAAAGTGAGATGTTTTTCCAGTATTTTTCCAAAGTAGATAAGCCATTTGAATAGGAAAACAAAGAGAATCTATTTCATATTTTCTTTCCCAAATCCAACCAGACATTTCTGTAACATCTTTTTCCCAACATTTACCATTATCAGTTTCGTTAAATGCATTAGCGTATGGGTCTAATAAAATATATTGCATTTGACGTTTTACTAAGCCTTCTATAAGGTCAGCTATTTCTTCATCTTTTTCGGCTAAAAAATAATAAGGTCTTAACTGACAAACAGAATCTCTTAACCACATAGCAGGTATATCACCTGTTATTACATAAGTAGTTTTATCAGGCATTTTTTTAACAGTAGTATCTAATGTGTTGGTGTAACAGTTTTCGAACATTTTTTTTAATTTTTCATCATTGCCTAATTTTTTATAAACATCATTTAATAAATCTTTCATAGATTGTGGTATTTGTTTTTCCATAATAAATCTCCCTAACAATTATTAAATATTATTTTGAAAGCATTGCAGCACCTATTAATCCAGCATTGTTGCCAAGAGTGGCTATATCTATTTTAGTTTTTAAATCTTTACCAAAAACTTTAGACATAACTTTTTCTTTTAAAGGTATTATTAATTTTTCGCCTTGTTTAGATATTCCACCGCTAAGAAGTATAACTTGTGGTTTAAATATATTAATTAAATTTGCAACACCAACAGATAAATATTCTATATAATCATCTACTAGTTTTATAGCAACATCATCATTTTGATTTTTGGCATCAAAAACAATTTTTGCAGTCATATTTTCTAAATTATTTTCTGTTAGGCTATTTAAAAGAGAAGAAGGGGTTTGTTTTGCGGCATTTTTAGCATCTCTAATAAGAGCAGTAGCAGAAGCATAGGCCTCTAAGCAACCTTTATTACCACAAGTACAAAGTTCGCCATTATGGACGATAGTTTGGTGACCTAGTTCGGCGCCACCAGCATAAAAGCCAGAATATATTTTATTATTTATTATTATACCACCACCAACTCCAGTGCCTAAAGTTAATATTATTAAATCGCTATAGCCTTTACCAGCTCCAGCTACTAATTCTCCTAAGGCAGCACAGTCGGCATCATTAGCAAAAAAGAAAGGTATATTCATATTTACTTTTTTACATAAATTTTGCATATAAGATTTAACATTAAAATTTTTTATAGGAATATTATTAGAATAATTTATAATACCGTTTTTACTATCTACCTCTCCAGGTATACCCATACCTATACCTTTTAAAGATGATTTATCTAGCTTAAATTCTTCTATTAATATTTGACACATATCTATAATATCATCAAATATTTCTTCTGTTTTTCTAGTAGATAAAGTTGGTCTAGTGTAAGATTTTATAATATTACCATCAATGTCTATAAGACCAACTACTATATTTGTTCCACCTAAGTCTACGCCTATATATTTCATCATAATCACACTCCTAAAATAAAATATACTTTATATTTTTATAAGCTTATTATAGTTTAATTAAAATATAGTGTAAAGGTGAATATTTATAGGTATAAAATAAAAATTATAGAAAAATATAAAAAATTATAATAATTTTATATAATGAAGATAAAATATTTTATGATTAATTTTTTCATATTTATACTTTGTATAAAAAATTTAATTACAATATTCAAATTTACATTGGATTGTGTAAAAAGATAGATTTTTAAAGATTTTAGCAATTTGTATAAGAAATTAGTTTTTATATATACTTAAGAAATTATAATAATTTTATTATATAGTGAACTAATTATATATATAATGGAAAAATTATAGTATAAGTAATAAAAATATATAAAACAATATTGACATAAATTTAAAAAGTTGGTATTTTTATATTAAATATAGAATATTAATAGCATAAATTTATTTAAATTTACTATATATATTTTGGAGGGGTAAAATGAAGTATAAATTAAATCTTAAAAAAACTATGGCTTTAACTATTGCAATAATGTTTATAGCATCATCAACTTTAGTTGGGTGTAAAAATCAAAATAATAATACTGCAAATGTAGAAAATAATATTACATACACTATTACAGAAGAAGGCGTAGATTTTAAAATGCCTAATGCTCCAACAACACCAGCTTGGACACCAGAACAACTTTTACAAGAAGATATAAAAGAAAAAGCCTTATATAACAAAAGTTTAATACCTTTAAAAGACAGAGTTAGCAAAGATAGAATATACCCTGTAAATTCTACTCAAAATAAAGACACAAGATTAGTAGCATTGTCTATTATGAACAGTAACACAAGCGGAAACATACCTCATGGCAGTAATAACTTTAACGCCAATACATTTTCTTATTGGCAATATTTAGATAAACTTGTATATTGGGGAGGGTCTGCTGGAGAAGGTATTATTGTACCACCAACGCCAGACGTTGTAGATTCGGCACATAAAAATGGTGTACCTGTATTAGGTACTATATTTTTTCCACCTTTAGAATATGGTGGCAAGGTAGAATGGTTAGACCAATTTTTACAAAAAGACGAACAAGGAAACTTTATTATTATAGATAAATTAATAGAAGTTTCTACTGAATTTGGCTTTGAGGGATGGTTTATAAACCAAGAAACAGACCCAGCACAAAGTAAGACTATGAAACCAGAACAATATGCTACACTTTTTAAAGAATTTTTAGTTCAGTTTAAACAAAAATCTAATAATTCTATTGATATTATATGGTATGATGCAATGACAAATGAAGGTAAGGTAGAGTGGCAAAACCAATTAAATGAGAAAAATAAAGATTTTATAATAGATGAAAAAGGTAATAAAATTTCTGATGATATGTTTTTAAACTTTTGGTGGACGACAGATAAATTGGCTCCAGAGCAACTACTTAAAAAATCTAATGAATATGCAAAAACTATTGGATATGAAAATAAAAACTTGTTAGCAGGTATTGATATGCAAGCTAATGGTACAACAACTCCTATTAAATGGGATTTATTAGAAAATGGTAAAGATACTCAAACATCTATTGGGCTATATTGTCCTAGCTGGTCATTTTTTTCATCTAATGGCGATTTAGACCAATTTCAAAATAAAGAAGCTAGAATATATGTAAATGAATTTTCAGACCCTTCTAAAGATAGTCAGGCTACTGGAACAGAGTGGAGAGGTATGTCTAAATTTATAACAGAAAAAACAGTATTAAACTCTTTACCATTTAACACAAACTTTAGTATGGGTAATGGATACAACTATTTTATAAATGGTGAGAAGGTATCTTCTCTTGACTGGAATAATAGAAGCTTAGCAGATGTTATGCCAACATATAGATGGATAATAGAGGAAGATAAAAACAGTACTAAAGCTAGTATAGATTATTCTACGGCTTATTATAGTGGAAACTCTATTAAACTTTTAAGTGATTTAAAAGCTAACGAATATTCTACTATAAAATTATTTAGTGCCGATTTAAAAATAGAAGAAAATACAGAATTTTTAACTTATGCAAAGGCAGATAGTGAAGTAAACCTAGAACTCAAATTAACTTTCCATGATGGTGAAGAAGAGGCAGTTTTTCAGCCGGATAAAACTCTTAATGAAAATTGGCAAACTATCTCTTATGACTTATCTCCTTATGTTGGTAAAAGTATAAAAACTATTAGCTATAAAATTTCTTCAACAGAAGATAAAAATGTAGCTATCAATCTAGGTGGAATAAGTATAAAAGATGGCACACAAAAAGCAGTAGTTACAGATGTTACATCTGTTAAAATAGATGATAGTTTATTTGAAGAAGAAGATACTTTAGCAGGTGTTAACTTATCTTGGGAGGCTACAGACAGTAAAGATTTAAAAGCATATGAAATATATAGAAAAAATGCAGACGGTAGTTTATCATTATTAGGCGCTACGTTAAATAATAGATTTTTTGTAAATAGCTTGCAAAGAACACCAGAAACTATGGAAACAGAATTTGTTGTTATGGCAGTAAATAAAGATGATATAAGAGGAAAAAGTGCTTCCACAAAATTAACGTGGCCAGACAATACTGTGCCTAAAGCAAAATTTAAAGCAGATAAAACTTTAATAGCTCCAAATGAAGAAGTGCAATTTACAAATATGAGTAATAAGTTATCTGAAAGCTTTGAATGGACTTTTGAAGGAGCTAATATAGAAACAAGTACAGATGAAAATCCAGTTGTTAAATATGAAAAAGAAGGAACATATACTGTAAAATTAAAAGCTAAAAATTCTAAAGGTGAAGATGAATTTGTAGCAGAAAAGCTTATTACTGTTACATCAAAGGCAAGCCAAGGGTTAGAAAATTTTGCATTAAATGCTAAAACAGAGGCTTCTAGTTTTGTTAATGAAAATGAAGCTCCTCAATTTGCCGTAGATGGTGATAAAACTAAAAAATGGTGTGCAGTTGGGCAAGATAAACATAATATAACAATAGATTTAGGTGAAGTAATACAAATAGCTAGACTAGATGTATATCACGCAGAGGCTGGAGGAGAAAGTCCAGATATGAACACAGAAGAATATATGCTTGAAGTAAGTGAAGATGGTGTTAACTTTACTAAAGTATTAGAAGTTGAAAAAAATACTTTAGGAACTACCTCAGATGCATTTAAGCCAGTTAATGCTAGATATGTGAAATTTACTACTTTAAAACCAACTCAAACTTCAGATTCTACAGCAAGGATATATGAAATAGAAGTATATGGCTTAAAATAACAAAATACTAAAATATTAGAGGGTATAGATAAAATCTATACCCTTTTTTAGCAATAATAAGATTATAGCGATAAGAGTTACTGTATAAAAAGCTAGCTTTATGTATAATATGCAAAGCCCTTTATACTATTTAAGATGATAAATATTTATTATTATAGTCTTTGCTTTTATTTATAAATTTTAATTTGTCTTCATTATTAGATTGAAGATTATCTTCAATATTTTATTATCTTATTAAAAATTTGTTCAGTTATTTTTTAATATTGATTTAATTTTATTTTTAGGTATAATTTATATATGTGCATAATTATATTTAAAATAAGAAGGTGATATCAATGAAAAATATTTTTAAAATAACATATAGAGATTTTAAAAATATTATTAAAAATCCAATAGCATTGGCAGTTATATTGGGGGCTTGTTTTATACCAGCTTTATATGCATGGTTTAATATAAAGGCTAGTTGGGACCCGTATGGAAGTACAAATGGCTTAAAAGTAGCGGTTGCTAACAATGATATTGGCACAGAAATATTGGATACTGAATTAAACTTAGGAGAAAAAATAGTAGAAGAGCTAAAAGGAAATAACAACATAGGTTGGGAATTTGTAGATGAAAAAAAGGCTATAGAAGGGGTAAAAGGTGGAGCTTATTATGCAGGTGTTGTTATACCAGAAAATTTTAGTGAAAATTTTTCAAGTATATTAACAGATAATATACAAACACCAAAACTTAAATATTATGTTAATCAAAAGAAAAATGCAATTGCTCCAAAAATAACAGATAAAGGTGTATCTGTTGTACAACAACAAGTAAATGAAGCCTTTTTAGATACGGCAAGCAAAGGTATTGAAGGTGCATTAAAAGTTGCATATGAAAAAATTGGAGAACAAGAAAAGACAGTGGCCGATAGAATGATATCTACATTAAATCAAGCTAATCAAACTTTAGAGCAATATAAAACTTTAGGTAAAAGCTTTGATGAAGGGTTAAACTCTACAAAAGTTCTTATTGATACAACAAAGCTTGTTTTACCCGCAGGTAAATCTATTGCACAAAATGGAGAAGACATATCAAATGATATAAATGGATTAATACACGCTACTAGTCAAGTTTTTAACAGCATTGTTGATACAGTAGAAAACTTTTTATTATCATCAGAATATTTAGCCAATGATATAATTAACACATGGGAAGATATATCTAATGTTAATGAAAAAAATATTGATATAATTAAGTCTCAATTAGATTTTATATCTAAAAGAGCTAGAAAAATAATTGATATTAATAATGATATTTCTAGAATATTAACAGATATAAATGATAAATTGCCTATAAGAATAAAAAAAGTAGATGAATTTATTGAAAGGTTAAAAACAGTTAATAAAGGCTTAAACAATGTTATATCAACTAGTGAAAATATAGAGACTATAATAAATAGTGGAAATGAAATATCAGATAGTTTAAGAGCTAGTATGTCTAATCAAATAGACCAAGCAAAGAAAGATATAATAAATACTAAAGATTTATATAGAGATAATATAAAGCCTAGCATAGATTATGAAGCAGAAAAAATGTATAAAACATTAGTAGACTTTAATATATTATCTAAAAACGCATCAGCAACAATATCTCAATTAGATAAAATTTTAGACGGAATATATAAAACTTTGGAATCGGCACAAAAAGCTATAGAAAGTACTACAAAAACTATAGAATTAAGCCAAAAAGATATTAATAGCCTTAAAAATAAAATTGAAGATATAAAAGCAGATGAAAAGTTAAAAGAACTAGGGAAAATTTTAGAAAATGACCCAAGTGTTGTAGGTAAATTTATATCTGCACCAGTACAAATAGAAAATATACCTTTTTATGAAATATCTAATTATGGCTCTGCTATGACACCTTTTTATACTATATTATCATTTTGGGTAGGTGGAGTATTATTAGTATCTCTTTTAAAAACAAGGGTTTATGAAGATGATAAAATAAAAAATGTAAAACCATATCAAGCTTATATAGGAAGATATTTTTTATTTATGACAATAGGAATTATACAGGCTATAATTGTTTGTGTAGGAGATTTATTAATACTAAAGGTACAGTGTTTAAATCCTATATTATTTATTTTAGCTGGTATAGTTGCAAGTATTGTATTTATAAACATAATATATACATTAGTCGTTTCTTTTGGTGATGTTGGTAAGGCAATGTGTGTATTTTTACTTGTTATACAAGTAGCGGGAGCCGGTGGTACATTCCCAATAGAAGTAACTCCAGACTTTTTCCAAAAAATAAATCCATATCTACCATTTACATATGCAATAAATGCTATGAGAGAAACTATTGCAGGCATTTATGAAAATGCTTATAAATTAGATATTATAAAGCTACTTAGCTTTTTACCTTTTTCATTAATATTAGGTTTATTTTTAAGAAAACCTCTTATAAAAGTAAATGAATTTTTTGAAGAAAAATTAGAAGAAACACATTTAATGTAATTTAATTTTTATAATAAACTATTAATAATTTATTATAGTAAATTTATAAGAATATAATATAAATAATACTTTAAAGTTAAGAAAGATTATAGAAAGTAGAAAAACTTATGAAAAATAAAAATATTATACTTTATAATTTAATATTTCCGTTTTGGTTAATGTTAATATTTCCACCAATTTTAATTCCGACAGCAATAGGAAATTTTATTGTAGACTCAATAGTAGTTTTATTAGCTATGAAATTTTTAAAAGTAGAAGATATATTTAAAAACTATAAAATTTCTATATATAAAGTTTGGATATTTGGATTTATATCAGATATTATAGGTGGGATATTTATGATTTTAGGTTATAGTATTAATGTATCACCTGAAAGTAAATATAGGGATTTTGTTTATAAATTTACTTCAAATGTATTTTATAATCCATTTGATAATATATTTAGCTTCACATATGTTGTAATATGTATGATAATATCTTCAATTTTTATTTACGTATATAACACAAAGATAACTTTAACTGAAACTAACCTTAGTAATAAACAAAAGAAAATAGTATCACTAGCATTAGCAATAATAACTTGTCCTTATTTATTTTTATTACCTACAGCACCTTTTATAAAGTAAGTTTTAATTAAAATTAAAATTTTTACAAAATTTAAAAAAATACTTGCAAATATATTTAGTATATGCTATAATTTGATTGTTGTGACATAAGAGCGAAGAAATAGAAGGTTGTTACCTTAATTGGTAAGTTTTTCTATGGAGCGATGTCCAGTTCAAGAAACCGGGCGACAAGTCACTGTGTATATCGAATATTTGTAAGTATTTTTATTTGTATAAATACTTATCAATAGGTATATTATGCCTATTGTGTTATTGATGTGTGCAGTCACCGCTTGTCGTACTACGAATTTAAAAGTGCGAAAAGGAGGGGACTTTTTTTATGGCTAATCAAAAGCTTAGAATCAGTCTTAAAGCTTATGACCATAAGTTAATCGACCAATCTGCTGTACAAATTATTGAAACTGCTAAAAAAACAGGTGCTCAAGTGAGTGGTCCTATACCACTTCCTACTAAAAAGGAAGTTGTTACTATCTTAAGAGCGGTTCATAAGTACAAAGATTCTAGAGAACAATTTGAGCTTAGAACTCATAAAAGATTGATTGATATTTTAATGCCAACTCAAAAAACTATGGATAGCTTAAGCCGTCTTGATTTACCAGCTGGCGTTGATATTACTTTAAAAATGTTATAATTTTTAGTAATAAATATCAATAATATTGTTTATGAAATGGTTATAACGTAAATAATAATTACAACAATTATAAATGTAATTAATCCAATTTGGTTTATATAAGTTCGCCTTATATTTGCCTAGAATGATTACTCAAATATTTAGTGGGGTAATCCGCTGTAGACTACGGAGGTGTAATTTAATTATGAAAAAAGGCATTATTGCTAAAAAAATTGGTATGACACAAATATTTGCAGAAAATGGTATACTTATTCCAGTTACTGTTTTAGAAGCAGGTCCTTGTGTTGTTACTCAAAAGAAAACAATGGAAAATGATGGATACGAAGCTATACAAGTAGGTTTCGGTGAAATTAAAGAAAGCAAAGTGAACAAACCTACAAAAGGACACTTTGAAAAAGCATGTGTTGCTGCTACAAAATTATTAAAAGAATTTAAATTTGAAAACGCTTCTGAATATGAGCTTGGAGCATTAATCAAAGCAGACATATTTGAAGCTGGTGACAAAATTGACGTTAGTGGCGTATCTAAAGGAAAAGGGTTCCAAGGCGCTATTAAAAGACATAATCAACACAGAGGTCCTATGGCTCACGGTTCTAAATACCACAGAGGTGTTGGTTCTTTATCTTCTGCAACTACTCCTGGTAAAGTTAAAAAAGGTAAAAAAATGCCTGGTCATATGGGTGCAGAAAATGTTACTATTCAAAACCTTGAGGTTGTTAGAGTAGATGCTGAAAAGAATTTAATTCTTGTTAAAGGTGCTGTTCCTGGCAACAAAGGTTCAATTCTTGTTATTAAAGAAAGCGTAAAGGCTTAATTAATCTTTACGAAAGGAGGAAAACCTAAATGGCAATAACTGTAAAAGTTTTAAATATGAGCGGAAGCGAAGTAGGCTCTATTGAATTAAATGAAAATATATTTGGTGTTGAAGTAAACGAACACGTTATGCATCAAGCTGTTGTTCAATACTTAGCTAACCAAAGACAAGGTACTAAAAGCGCTAAAACACGTGCTGAAGTTCGTGGCGGTGGTAGAAAACCTTGGAGACAAAAAGGTACTGGTCGTGCTAGACAAGGCTCTATCCGTTCTCCTCAATGGACTGGTGGTGGCGTTGTATTCGCTCCAAAACCAAGAGATTTTTCTTTTAAATTAAATAAAAAAGTTAAAAGATTAGCTCTTAAATCTGCTCTTACTACTAAAGTAAATAACGAAAAATTTATCGTTGTAGATGAGCTTAAATTAAACGAAATTAAAACTAAAGAAATGAAAAAAGTTCTTGATAACTTAAATGTAAACAAAGGTTTAGTTGTTTTAGAAGAAAATAATAAAAATGTATTATTATCTGCTAGAAACATACCTAATGTAAAAACTGCTGGTGTTAATACAATTAATGTATATGACATATTAAAATATGAAAGCTTTGTTGTAACAAAAGAAGCTTTAGCTAAAATTGAGGAGGTGTACAAATAATGGCTGATATTAAATACTATGACGTTATTTTAAAACCTGTTGTTACTGAAAAAAGTATGGGGCTTATGGCTGATAGAAAATATGCTTTTTATGTACACCCTGAAGCTACTAAAGTGCAAATCAAACAAGCTGTAGAAAAAATGTTTGAAGGCGTTAAAGTAGACTCAGTTAATACTATGAATTTAACAGGTAAAACTAAAAGACGTGGTTATACTTTTGGTAAAACTAATAACAGAAAAAAAGCAATTGTTACATTAAAAGAAGATAGCAAAGATATTGAAATCTTCCAAGGAATGTAGTATAATCTAAATAATGTTTTAATATTGATGAAACACACGGAAACGTTGTAATGAAAATCGAAAGGAGTGTAATTAATGGGTATTAAGAGATTTAAACCTTATACACCTTCAAGAAGACAGATGACTGTTTCTGACTTCTCAGAAATTACTAAAAAAACTCCTGAAAAAAGCTTAGTTGTTCATATCAAAAAAACTTCTGGGCGTAATAATCAGGGTAAAATAACTGTTCGTCATCACGGTGGTGGACACAAGAAAAAATATAGAATTATTGACTTTAAAAGAAATAAAGATGGTATCAATGCTAAAGTTGTTGCTATCGAATATGACCCAAACAGAACTTCTAATATAGCTTTAATCTGCTATGCAGACGGTGTTAAATCTTACATCATTGCACCTAATGGATTAAAAGTTGGAGATGTTTTATCAAATGGTCCAGATGCAGAAATCAGAATTGGTAATGCATTACCTATGAGAAATATTCCAGTTGGTTCTGAAATTCACAATATTGAAATGAAACCAGGCGCAGGTGGACAATTAGTTCGTGCTGCTGGTAACGTAGCTCAATTAATGGCTAAAGAAGGTAAATATGCTACTGTTAGACTTCCTTCTGGTGAAATGAGATTATTACCTATCGATTGTAGAGCTACAATTGGTCAAGTTGGTAATATTGATCACGAACTTATTAACATTGGTAAAGCTGGTAAAAAACGTCATATGGGTATCCGTCCTACTGTTCGTGGTTCTGTTATGAACCCTAATGATCACCCTCACGGTGGTGGTGAAGGTAGAGCACCTATCGGTAGACCAGCTCCTTGTACTCCTTGGGGTAAACCAGCTCTTGGATACAAAACTAGAAAGAAACATAAAGCAAGTAATAAATATATTATCCGTGGTAGAAATAAATAAAAGGAGGGCTGTTTAAATGGCTAGATCGCTTAAAAAAGGACCATTTTGTGATGCACACCTTCTTAAAAAGGTAGATGCTCAAAATGCGGTAAATACAAAAAATGTTATAAAAACTTGGTCTCGTCGTTCTACTATTTTCCCAGAAATGATTGGACACACAATTGCTGTTCACGATGGTAGAAAACATGTGCCTGTATACATTACTGAAGATATGGTTGGACACAAATTAGGAGAGTTCGCTTTAACTAGAACTTACAGAGGACACGGAAAAGACGCAGAGAAAAAATCAAGAGTACGTTAATCGGCTTTGGAAGGAGGTTAATTTAATGTCTGAACAGATTAAAAGTAGAAGTAAGTTTAAAAGAAAAGTTAGAAATGCGGCTACTAGAGAGCTTAAAAGACAAAGAGCTGAAGCTCATCACAATTATGCTAGAATTTCTAACACTAAAGCTAGAATAGTTTTAGACCAAATTAAAGGCAAAAATGTTTCTGAAGCTTTAGCAATTCTTGCTTACTCACCAAGATATGCTGCTGAACTTATAGAAAAAGTTTTAAAATCTGCTATTGCTAATGCAGAGCATAACTTAGGATTTGATGTTGATAAATTATATGTTGATGAGGTAGTTGCTAATCAAGGGCCAACTTTTAAAAGAATTCGCCCAAGAGCTCAAGGTAGAGCTTATAGAATTAACAAACGTACTGCTCATATTTCAATATATCTTAAAGAAAGATAAGGAGGTTCACGATGGGTCAAAAAGTAAATCCACACGGTTTAAGAGTGGGTGTTATCAAAGACTGGGATTCTGTATGGTATGCAGATAAACATAACTATGCTGACTATTTAGTAGAAGATAACGCACTTAGAACTTGTATTAAAAATAAATTAAAAGACTCTAGCGTTTCTAAAATTCAAATAGAAAGAGTTAACGGAGCTAACGATAATGCTAAAGTTAAAATAACTATTCACACTGCTAAACCAGGTAATGTTATTGGTAGAAAAGGTGAAGCTATCCAAGCTTTAAGCAATGAGCTTCAAAAAATGACTTCTCAAAAAGTTTTAATTAACATAGAAGAAATTAAAAAACCTGAGCTTGATTCTCAATTAGTAGCAGAAGATATTGCACGTCAATTAGAAAATCGTGTAACATTTAGAAGAGCTATGAAACAAGCTATGACAAGAACAATGAGATTAGGTGCTAAAGGTATTAAAACTGCTTGTTCTGGACGTTTAGGCGGTGCTGAAATGGCTCGTACTGAACATTATCATGAAGGTACTATTCCTCTTCAAACTTTAAGAGCTGATATTGACTATGGATTTGCTGAAGCAGATACAACTTATGGTAAAATTGGTGTTAAAGTTTGGATATATAAAGGAGAAGTTCTTCCTCAAAGAGCTACTAAGGAAGGGAGTGAAGAGTAATGTTAATGCCTAAAAGAGTTAAAAGACGTAAACAATTTAGAGGACGTTTAAAAGGTAAAGCTACTCGTGGTAATAAGATTACTTATGGTGAGTTTGGTATACAAGCTTGTGAACCAAGCTGGATTACTTCTAATCAAATAGAAGCTGCCCGTATCGCTATGACTAGATACATCAAACGTGGTGGTAAAGTTTGGATAAAAATTTTCCCAGACAAACCTATTACTGAAAAACCTGCTGAAACAAGGATGGGTTCTGGTAAAGGTTCACCTGAATATTGGGTAGCTGTTGTTAAACCAGGTAGAATTATGTTTGAAATAGCTGGCGTAAGTGAGGAAGTTGCTCGTGAAGCTCTTCGTCTTGCTATTCACAAATTACCTATTAAATGTAAAATTGTGTCACGTGCTGACCAAGAAATGGAAGGTGATAACAGTGAAAACTAAGGATTATTTATTAGAGCTTAAAAATAAATCTGCTGATGAGTTGAACGTTGAATTAGTTTCTGCTAAAAAAGAATTATTTAATTTAAGATTTCAAAATGCTACAAATCAATTAAATAATACTGCTAGAATTAGAGAAGTTCGCAGAAATATTGCTCGTATTCAAACTGTAATCACTCAAAAGCAAAAAGGTATGTAATTAGTATAATGGAAGGAGGTAACCTTAGTGGAAAGAAATCTTCGTAAAACAAGAATTGGTAAAGTTGTAAGCGACAAAATGGACAAAACTATCGTTGTTGCTGTTGAAAACAATGTTAGACACCCATTATACAAAAAAATTGTGAAGACTACTTATAAATTAAAAGCTCACGATGAAAATAATGAATGTAAAATTGGTGATCGTGTTAAAGTTATGGAAACAAGACCTTTATCAAAAGATAAAAGATGGAGACTTGTTAATATTGTAGAAAAAGCTAAATAGTTCCTGTATGAAAGGAGGTAACTACGTTGATACAACAAGAATCAAGATTAGTTGTTGCCGATAACTCAGGTGCTAAAGAATTATTATGTATCAGAGTATTAGGCGGTTCAACTAGAAGATATGCAAATATAGGTGACGTTATTGTTGCTACTGTAAAAGATGCAACACCTGGTGGCGTTGTTAAAAAAGGTGACGTTGTTAAGGCTGTTGTAGTTAGAACTGTGAAAGGTGCTTCAAGACCTGATGGTTCTTACATTAAATTTGATGAAAACGCTGCTGTTATCATTAAAGATGACAAAAACCCTAGAGGTACTCGTATATTTGGACCAGTTGCTAGAGAGCTTAGAGAAAAACAATTTATGAAAATATTATCTCTTGCACCTGAAGTATTATAAGGAGGTGTAACTGTGAAGATTAAAAGAGGCGACAAGGTAGTTGTTATTGCTGGTAAAGATAAAGATAAAGAAGGTAAAGTTCTTCTTGTAGATAGAAAAAATAACAAAGTTGTAGTTGAAGGTGTTAACCAAATTAAAAAACACCAAAAACCTAATGCTATCAACCATGCTGGTGGTATAATTACTAAAGAAGCTCCTATTGATGCTTCTAACGTAATGTACTCACACAATGGTAAAGCTAGCAGACTTGGCTACAAAATTGAAGAAGTAAATGGTAAAAGAGTTAAAAAGAGAATAATCAAAAAAACTGGAGAAGTTATTGATTAAGAAAGGAGGTACATTTTACTGTGAACGCTTTAAGAGAATACTATGAAAATGAAATCGTTGATGCTATGATGAAAAAGTTTTCATACAAAAATAAAATGGAAGTTCCAAAAATTGAAAAAATAGTTATTAATATGGGTCTTGGTGAAGCAAAAGAAAATGCTAAAGCTATTGAAAGCGCTGCTGCAGATTTAGCTATTATAGCAGGTCAAAAGCCAGTTGTTACTAAAGCTAAAAAATCTATCGCAGCTTTTAAACTTCGTGCAGGTATGCCTATTGGTTGTAAAGTTACACTTAGAGGCGAAAAAATGTACAGCTTTGCTAATAGATTAATAAATTTAGCTTTACCTCGTGTACGTGACTTCCGTGGGGTTAGTGCTAACTCATTTGACGGTAGAGGTAACTACACTTTAGGTGTTAAAGAACAACTTATGTTCCCAGAAATTAGATACGATAAAATCGATAAAATTAGAGGTATGGATATCGTTTTTGTTACTACTGCTAAAACAGATGAAGAAGCTAGAGAATTATTAAGATTATTCGGTATGCCGTTTAAAAAATAAGGGAGGAGCAAGGATATGGCTAAAAAATCTATGGTCGTGAAGCAACAAAGAAAACCAAAACATTCAACACAAGCATATACTCGTTGTAGAATTTGCGGTAGACCACATGGTTATTTAAGAAAATTTGGTATATGTCGTATTTGTTTCCGTGAATTAGCCTATAAAGGTCAAATCCCGGGAGTAAAAAAAGCTAGTTGGTAATTTTGGGAAAGGAGGATTTTTACAATGTCAATGAGTGATCCTATTGCAGATATGCTTACAAGAATTAGAAATGCAAATACTGCAAAACATAATACTGTTGATGTACCTTCTTCTAAAATGAAAGAAGCTATTGCTAACATTTTAGTAAATGAAGGTTACGTACAAGGTTTTGAATTAATTGAAGATGGCGTGAAAAAGACTATGCGTATCACGTTAAAATATGGAAAAGATAAAAACGAAAAGGTTATTTCTGGTATAAAAAGAATTTCTAAGCCTGGTCTTAGAGTTTATGCTAACAGAGAAGAGTTACCTAAAGTATTAGGTGGTCTTGGTACTGCTATTATCTCAACTAACAAAGGTATTGTTACAGATAAAGAAGCTAGAAAACTTGGTGTTGGCGGAGAAATTATCGCTTTTGTTTGGTAATTAAAAAAACAGGAGGTGCAATAAATGTCACGTATAGGTAGATTACCTATTGCTATCCCAGCTGGTGTAGATGTAAAGCTTGAGGAAGGCAATGTTATTACTGTTAAAGGTCCTAAAGGTACTTTAACTCGTAAATTAGTTGACGATTTAACTATCACAGTTGAAAACAACGAAGTAGTTGTTACTAGACCTAGTGATTTAAAAAGATATAAATCTTTACACGGTCTTACTAGAACACTTATATTTAATATGGTTGTAGGTGTTACAGAAGGCTACACTAAAGAACTTGAAATAAACGGGGTTGGTTACAGAGCTGCAAAAGCTGGTAATAAATTAAATCTTACTTTAGGTTATTCTCACCCGGTTGAAATGATTGACCCAGAAGGCGTTACTACTACTGTTGAAGGAAGTAACAAAATTATCGTTTCTGGTATTGATAAAGAAAAAGTTGGACAGTTTGCAGCGGAAATTAGAGCTAAACGTCCACCAGAACCTTATAAAGGTAAAGGTATTAAATATGCTACTGAACATATTAGACGTAAAGTTGGTAAAACAGGTAAAAAATAATAAAGGGGTGAGGACACTATGATAAGAAAGCCATCACGTGCTGAAGCTAGAGAAAAACGTCACTTAAGAATCCGTAATAAAGTAAGTGGTACAGCACAAAAACCTAGATTGGCAGTATTTAGAAGCAATAAACATATCTATGCTCAAATCATAGATGATACAGTAGGTAATACAATAGTTTCTGCATCTACTATGGAGGCGGACATTAAAGGTAAGCTTTCTAAAACATCTGATGTTGAAGCAGCTAAAGTAGTTGGTACTGAGGTTGCTAAAAAAGCTATCGCTAAAGGTATTAATACAGTAGTATTTGACCGTGGCGGTTATATATATCAAGGCAAAGTTATGGCTTTAGCTGAAGCAGCTAGAGAAGCTGGCTTACAATTTTAGTAAGGAGGGAAAATCTTGAGAAACAAAATTAATGCGAGTACGCTTGATTTAAAAGATAAGGTTGTTACTATCAAACGTGTTACTAAGGTTGTTAAAGGTGGTCGTACTTTCCGTTTTGCAGCATTAGTAGTAGTTGGTGATGAAAACGGACACGTTGGCGTTGGTCTTGGTAAAGCTATGGAAATACCAGATGCTATTAGAAAAGGCAAAGAAGATGCTATGAAAAACCTTATTTATGTTGAACGTAATAAAGATGATAGTATTTACCACGAAATGTTAGGTAAATTTGGAAGTGCAACTGTATTATTAAAACCAGCTCCAGAAGGTACTGGTGTAATCGCTGGTGGTCCTGCTCGTGCCGTTTTAGAGCTTGCAGGTATTAGAAATATTAGAACAAAATCTTTAGGTTCTAATAATAAGAAAAATGTTGTTAATGCAACTATTGAAGGTTTAAGTAGAGTTACTACTCCTGAGCGTGTTGCTAGACTTCGTGGTAAAACAGTTGAAGAAATTTTAGGTTAAGGAGGGCATATAAATGAGTTTAAAAATTACTTTAGTTAAATCTAAAATTGGTGCTATCCCTAAACATAAAAAAACTGTTGAAGCTTTAGGACTTAAAAAAACTAATAGTTTTGTTATTAAAGAAGATAACGTAGCTATTAGAGGTATGATTCAACAAGTTAAACATTTAGTTAAAGTTGAAGAAATCTAGTAGAAGGAGGTGTCCCTTATAATGAATTTAAATGAATTAAGACCAGCTGAAGGTTCAAAAGGTAAAGTATTTCGTAAAGGTAGAGGACACGGTTCTGGTAATGGTAAAACTGCAGGTAGAGGACATAAAGGTCAAAATGCACGTTCTGGTGGTGGCGTAAGACCAGGCTTTGAAGGTGGACAAATGCCTCTTTACAGAAGAATTCCTAAAAGAGGATTCCATTGTAGAAACCATAAAGAAATCGTTGCTATTAACGTAAATCTTTTAAATGTTTTTGAAGATGGAGCTACTATTGATATTGATGCTCTTAAATCAAAAGGTTTAGTAAGTAACCCTAGAGATGGTGTAAAAATTCTTGGTAATGGCGAATTAAGTATCAAAAACATTACTGTAAAAGTAAATTTATTTAGCAAAACAGCTATTGAAAAAATTGAAGCAGCAGGCGGAAAAGCTGAGGTGATTTAATGTTTTCAACCTTTAGGAATGCTTGGAAAGTACCAGAACTTCGTAAAAGAATAATTTTTATGGTTCTTATGATTTTAGTCATAAGAATAGGTACAAAAGTTACAGTTCCAGGTATTAATATTGCAGATTTAGGTACAAACACTAATAGTACACTATATAGTATTATTACTGGTGGTGCTTTTGGAACAATTTTTGCTTTAGGTATAGGACCATACATTACTTCATCTATCATTATGCAGCTATTAACAGTTGCTATACCTAAGCTTGAACAGCTTAATAAAGAAGGCGAACAAGGTAGAAATATAATAAATAAATATACACGTGTTTTAGCAGTTGTATTAGCTTTTATGCAAGCAATAGGACAAATTTTATTTTTAAGAGGTGCTTTTGTTTATCAAAATGCTTTTGTTTATTTTGTAGCAGCATTATCTATGGTAGCAGGTACTATGTTTGTTATGTGGCTTGGTGAAAGACTTACAGAAAAAGGTATTGGTAATGGTACATCTTTTATCATTTTTGCTAATATCTTAGCTAGTTTACCACAATCTATTAAAACTATATATGTAGATACAGTAGGTGGTGGTACATCAGCTTATGTAAAAGCAGGTATTATTGTTGTTTTATTTGTTCTTCTTATTGCTTTTGTTATTCTTGTTCAAGACGGTGAAAGAAGAATACCTGTACAATATTCTAAAAAAATGGTTGGTAGAAAAATGTATGGTGGACAATCAACATTTATACCTATTAAAGTTAATATTGCAGGAGTTATGTCTATTATCTTTGCAATATCTATACTTCAATTTCCACAAACTATTGCTCAACTTTGGCAAACACCACCTAGTTGGTTACAAGAAGTTGTACGTATTTTAAATATAACTAATCCTGTAGGTGCGATATTATATATTATTTTAATTTTTTGCTTTACGTCTTTCTATACATCATTTTCATTCAATCCTATTGAGGTTGCAGAAAATATGAAGAAAAATGGTGGATTTATACCAGGTATTAGACCAGGAAAACCTACTTCCGATTTTATACAAAATGTTGTAAATAAAATCTCTTTAATAGGTGCTTGTTTCTATGCTTTTATAGCTATTGTACCAGTATTATTTGAATGGATTTTTAAAATTAATATTGGCTTTGGTGGAACAACACTTCTTATTGTAACAGGTGTTGCTTTAGAGGTTGTTAAACAACTTGATTCTCAACTTTTAATGAGAAACTATAAAGGATTTTTAGGTTAATAAAATTTGGTAATTTCGAGGGAGTGCATTGCACTTTCTCTATATTAACCAAATAACAAACGTTATTTGAAAGAAGGGTAAAATATGAAACTTGTACTTATAGGAAGCCCTGGAGCCGGCAAAGGCACTCAGGCTAAAGTTTTATCAAAGCATTTTAACATAGCACACATTTCTACTGGTGATTTATTAAGAGAAGAAATTAACCTTAAAACTGAACTTGGTTTAAAAATTATTGATATAATGAATGCTGGTAAACTTGTTTCAGATGATATTGTAGAGTCGCTTCTTTCCAATAGAATCAAAAAAGATGATTGTAAAAATGGATTTATATTAGATGGATATCCACGTAATGTAGAACAAGCAGAAGGTTTATCTTCTATTGTTGGTGATATTGATAAAGTTGTATTAATAAGTGTTGATGATGACCTTATTATAGAACGTATGGTTGGTAGACGTGGTTGTCCTAAATGTGGTCAAATGTATCACATAAAATATAATCCACCTAAAGAAGAGAGCGTTTGTGATGAATGTGGTGAAAAGCTTGTTCAACGTAAAGACGATAATGAAGAAACTGTTAAAAACAGACTTCTTGTTTACCATACATCTACATCACCTATAATTGATTATTATAAAAATAAAGGACTCCTTTTAGAGATAAACGGTGTGGGTAACATTGATGATATAAGTAAGCAATTAATTGATGCTTTAGAAGGGGCTAAATAATGGCTATTACAATAAAAAATGAAAAGCATATAGACTATATGAAAGAAGCAGGTAAAATAAATTCAGAAGTATTAAATCTTTTGGAAAGTTATATAAAACCTGGTATTTCTACAAAAGAGCTTGACAAAATAGCTTTTGATTTTATTAAATCTAAAGATGCAATACCTTCATTTAAAGGTTATGGTGGGTTTCCAGCTACTATATGTGCATCTGTTAATAATCAATTAATACATGGTATACCTTCAGATATTCTTCTTAAAGAAGGGGATATTATCAGTATAGATGTGGGAACTTATAAAAATAAATTTCACGCAGATGCAGCTAGAACTTTTGCAGTTGGAAATATATCAGATGAGGCTAAAAAGTTAATAGATATTACTAAACAGTCTTTTTTTGAAGGCATAAAATTTGCAAAAGTTGGATATTATTTATACGATATATCTAGTGCCATACAAAAATATGTTGAAGATAACGGCTTTTCTATAGTTAGAGATTATGTGGGACATGGAATAGGTAAAAATTTACACGAAGACCCTCAAATACCTAATTATAGGCCTTTTAATAAAAAAGGACCTAAACTTATAAAAGGTATGACTTTAGCTATTGAGCCTATGGTAAATGTTGGAGCAAGAGATATAAAAGTGCTTCAAGATGGTTGGACAGTTGTTACAAAAGATGGTTCTCTCTCAGCACATTATGAAAATACTGTTCTTATTACAGAAGATGAACCAGATATACTCACACTTTAAGATTTTTATATTGAGGTGAATTAGGTTGTATACCAAAGGTCAAGTTGTTTATTCTAAATGTGGACGTGATAAAAGACGACCTTTTATAATTTTTGGTCTTGATGACGAATTTTTATACTTGGTTGATGGTGAACTAAGAAAATTAGAAAAACCTAAGAAAAAAAAGAAAAAACATGTTCAAATTGTTAACAAAATAGATTATAATATAAAAAAGAAGCTTGATGAAAATCTTTATCTGCTTGATGCAGATATTAGAAAAGCATTAGAGCCTTTTAAAATTTAATTGTAATAGTATTAAGGAGGTTTTATACCTTGTCTAAAAACGATGTTATCGAAGTGGAAGGTACTGTCCTTGAAAAGCTTCCTAACGCTACTTTTAAAGTGGAGCTTGAAAACGGACATCAAATCCTAGCTCATATATCAGGTAAGCTACGTATGAACTTTATTAGAATTATACCAGGAGATAAAGTTATGATAGAAATGTCTCCTTATGATTTGACTAAAGGTAGAATTACTTGGAGAGATAAATGATGAAAGGAGTTTAAAAAATGAAAGTTAGACCATCTGTTAAACCTATGTGTGAAAAATGCAGAATAATTAAAAGAAAAGGGGCTATCAGAGTTATCTGCGAAAACCCTAAACACAAACAAAAACAAGGTTAATATGGTGTTTGAAGGTACGAGAACCTTTAAAAATCAGTCAAACTGTGTATTAGTACTTTAGTATATCTAAAGTATATATTATAAATATTGATAGAGAAAATAAATAAAAATTGTAGAGGTTATTATAACCTAATTTTCAGGAGGTGCAAGAATTAATGGCTCGTATTGCGGGTGTTGACTTACCAAGAGAAAAACGTATAGAAATCGGCCTTACTTATGTATATGGTATCGGTAGAGCTAGCTCTAACAGAATATTAGCTGAAGCTGGTATTGACCCAAACACTAGAGTAAGAGATTTATCTGACGATGAAGTAGCTAAAATTCGTGAAGTAATTGATGCTACTCAAACTGTTGAAGGTGATTTAAGAAGAGAAATAGCTCTTAACATTAAACGCCTTGTTGAGATTGGATGCTACAGAGGTATCCGTCATAGAAAAGGTCTTCCTGTTAGAGGACAAAAAACTAAAACTAATGCTAGAACTAGAAAAGGTCCTAGAAGAACTGTTGCTAATAAGAAAAAATAATCTTTTGAAGGAGGTTTAGAGTTAAATGGCTAAAAAGACAGTAAAAAAATCTACAGGCCGTAGACGTCGCGACAGAAAAGTTGTTGAGCGTGGTCAAGCACATATTCAATCAACTTTTAATAATACAATTGTAACTATTACAGATGCTTCTGGTAATGCTCTTTCTTGGGCAAGTGCTGGTGAATTAGGGTTTAGAGGCTCTAGAAAATCTACTCCTTATGCTGCACAAATGGCTGCAGACAAAGCTGCTCTTGCTGCTAAAGATTATGGCTTAAAAACAGTTGAAGTTTTTGTAAAAGGTCCTGGTAGTGGTAGAGAAGCTGCTATTCGTGCTTTACAAGCAGCTGGTCTTGATGTAACTATGATTAAAGACGTTACTCCTGTACCACACAATGGTTGTAGACCACCAAAAAGAAGAAGAGTTTAATCATTACTATATATTAGGAGGTGCTATTTAGAATGGCTAGAGATATGGGTCCTGTTCTTAAAAGATGCAGATACCTTGGTATCGACCCTATTGTTCTTGGTGTTACTAAAAAACCTAGTAAACGTAAAAGAACAATGAGAAAATTAAGTGAATATGGTGTTCAATTAAAAGAAAAACAAAAAGTTAAATTTATATACGGTGTTTTAGAAAAACAATTTAGAAACTACTATAAAGTAGCAGATAATATGCACGGTATTACTGGTGAAAACCTTCTTATGCTTCTTGAACTTAGACTTGATAACGTTGTTTATAGATTAGGTCTTGGTCGTACTAGAAAAGAAGCTAGACAAATTGTTCGTCATAATTTAATTCGTGTAAATGGTAAAAAAGTTAATATCCCTTCTTATCAAGTTAAAGTTGGTGATGTTATCGAAGTTAAAGAAAACAAAAAAGATTTACAAAGATTTAAAGATGTACTTGAGGTTACAGGTTCAAGAGTTGTACCTGCTTGGTTAAGCGCAGATGTAGAAAATCTTAAAGGTAATGTTGTTACTATGCCTTCTAGAGAACAACTTGATTTACCTGTTAACGAAACACTTATCGTTGAGTTATATTCTAAATAATTATTTAATATTTTTTAGGAGAGTTTTTTCTTTCCTAAAAAATATTAATAGTTTAAGATATTTATAAGGGAGGTTAAAATTAGTGTTAGGATTTGAAAAACCTCGCATTGAAATTGCTGAAATATCAGAAGATAAAAGATATGGCAAATTTATTGTTCAACCTTTGGAAAGAGGATATGGAACTACACTTGGTAACTCTTTAAGAAGAATACTTTTATCTACTTTACCAGGTGCTGCTATTAGCAATATTAAAATTGAAGGTGTTCCTCACGAATTTAGTGTTATCCCTGGTGTTAAAGAAGATGTTACAGAAATTATATTAAATCTTAAAAACTTAGCTATTAAATGTAATAGCACAAGTGATGAACCTAAGATGGCTTATATAGATTTTACTGGTGAAGGTGAAGTTAAAGCTTCAGACATTAAGGTAGATTCTGACATTGAAATTGTAAATCCAGATTTACACATTGCTACTTTAAGTGGTGGTAGTGAAAGTAAACTTTTTATGGAAATGACTATCACAAGAGGTAGAGGATATGTAGAAGCTGCTAAAAATAAAAAACCAGACCAATCTGTTAGAATAATACCTGTGGATTCTTTATACACACCAGTACAAAGAGTTAATTTCCTTGTAGAAGATACTCGTGTAGGACAAATAACAGACTATGATAAACTTACTTTTGAAGTTTGGACTAATGGTACTATTAGCCCAGATGATGCTGTAAGTTTAGCTGCTAAAGTACTTAATGAACATTTAGCTTTATTTATTGATTTATCTGATAATGCTAAAAACACTGAGATTATGGTCGAAAAAGAAGAAGGCAAGAAAGAAAAGGTTCTTGAGCTTAGTATAGAAGAGCTTGACCTTTCTGTTCGTTCTTATAACTGTCTTAAACGTGCAGGTATTAACACAGTTGAAGACCTTGCAAATAAAACTGAAGATGATATGATGAAAGTGCGTAATCTAGGACGTAAGTCTTTAGAAGAAGTTCTTGGAAAAATGGCAGAGCTTGGACTTGCTTTAAGTCCTAGTGATGAATAATTTATTATTAAGGAGGATTAGTAATGGCTGGATACAGAAAACTTGGGCGTACATCAAGCCAACGTAAGGCGTTACTTCGTAATCAAGTAACTAACCTTTTATATCACGGCAAAATTAAAACTACTGAAGCCAAAGCTAAAGAAATTAGAAGAATAGCTGAAAAGTTAATAACTCTTGCTATTAAAGAAAAAGATAACTTTGAAGAAGTTACTGTTAAAGCTAAAATAGCTAAAAAAGATTCTGAAGGTAGAAGAATTAAGGAAGTTGTAAACGGTAAAAAAGTTACTGTTTTTGATGAAGTTGATAAAACTATCAAAAAAGACCTTCCTTCAAGATTAAATGCTAGAAGAAAAATGCTTAGTGTACTTTATCCTGTAACAGAAGTACCGGCAGATGGTAGAAAGAAAAGAAACAACACTAAAGTTGTTGATATGCCTAAAAAAATGTTTGAAGAAATTGCTCCAAAATATGTTGGTAGACCAGGTGGTTATACTCGTATAGTTAAACTTGGAACTAGACGTGGTGATGGTGCAGAAGAAGTTATTATAGAACTTATCTAATAAAAATAAAACTCTATTGAAATTATTTCAATAGAGTTTTATTTTTATTATTTGTTAATAGCAAGTTATTAGTGTACGCCAAGACTTAAAATTAATTATTTTTCTATGATTTTTATAGTATAAATGTTTATTGTCAAAATTAGTAATAATTTTTTTAAATTTATAAATATAACTAAACGATAATTTAATTTATAAGTATCTAAGTATTTTATTTATATATTTATTATAAAAACATATATACAATTTATAATTTTTTAGTAGTAATTTTCTATTTTTTATAGCACTAAAAACAGTAAACAACCATATTTTTTATTAGATAGTAGTTAACATTCATTTTTTAGAACTTAATCTTTTTTTGAGTAATTTTTTATTAATAAAATTATTCTAATATTTGCATTACTTAAAATTTAATAAACAATAAAAATAACTTATTAAGTATATATTTGTGTAAGTTAAATATTTTAGAAAGTTTTAATATTAAAGAAGATATTTGTTAAATAAATTTATAAACCTAAATTTATACCTTTTTTATACATTTCATCTATTGCAAGTATTATACCAATTTTACTATGAAACCACGTAAGACCACCTTGCATATAAACCGTATAAGGAGGTTTTATAGGAGCATCTGCACTAAGCTCTATGGAAGAACCTTGAACAAAAGCACCAGCAGCCATTATAACAGGACAGTCATATCCTGGCATATCCCAAGGCTCAGGCACAACAAAGCTATCAACAGGAGCACCTTTTTGTATACCTTGACAAAATGCTATAACTTTATTGGCGTCATTCATTTTAATAGCCTGAACTATATCACTACGTTTTTCAAAAGGTTTAGGCATAACATCATATCCTAAATCATCAAATATTTTAGAACAAAATACAGCACCTTTTAGGCTAGATGCAACAACTGTTGGAGCTAAAAATAACCCTTGTATTAAAGCTCCACTAATACCTAATGATGGACCAACTTCTTTGCCAAGCCCTGGAGCAGTTAGCCTATATGCACAATTATCTACATAATCTTTTTTACCTACTATATATCCTCCTACAGGAGCAAGCCCACCACCTGGATTTTTTATTAAAGAACCTACCACTAAATCGGCTCCTACTTCTGTTGGCTCTATAATGTCTACAAATTCACCATAACAATTATCTACCATACATATAATATCTTTTCTTACTTCTTTTACTATTTTTATTATTTTTTTAATTTCATCTAACGTTAGGCTAGGGCGATAACTATATCCTTTAGAACGTTGTATAGTAACCATTTTTGTTTTATTTGTTATATTTTTTGCTATATTATCAAAATCTACTTTACCATCTTCTAATAAATCTAACTCTTTATATAATACTCCGTGTTCTTTTAAAGAGCCTTTTGTTTCTCTAGCGTGGCCTATTACACCTTCTAAAGTGTCGTAAGGTTTACCTACTGGAGAGAATAGTTCATCTCCATATTTTAAATTCCCAAATAAAGCAATTGTTAAAGCGTGAGTACCAGATATTATTTGAGGTCTTACTAAAGAACTTTCAGCATTAAAAACATCTTTATATATTTCTTCTAAAGTATCTCTACCTAAATCATCATATCCATATCCTGTTGTTACACCAAAATGACTATCACTAAGTTTATTTTTTTGCATAGCTCTTAAAACTTTATATTGATTTATTTCTGCATTTTTATCTATTGTATCAAATATATCTTTAATACTATCTTCTGCATTTTTACAAAAATTTAAAACTTTTTCATTTACATTAAAATTTTCTTTTATATAGTTATATGCTATATCCATTTTATTCTCCTTTGTTTATAAATATATCTTTCATATAATTTGATAAATCTTGTGCATTATCAAAATTATTAGTATCTATCCAAATAGCATTTTCTGTTTGATGTTTAAACCAAGTTATTTGTCTTTTAGCAAAATGTCTTGTATCTCTTTTTATTATTTCTATTGCATAATCTAAGCTATATTCTCCTTCTAAATATTTTATAATTTCTTTATAGCCTAGACCTTGCATAGATACAAGATTTTTTGAGTAGCCTTTATTTAATAAAGATTTAACTTCTTCTACAAGACCATTTTGTATCATCATATCTACTCTTAAATTTATCCTATTATATAGTTTTTCTCTATCCATATTTAAAACAAAAAATGTTGTATCATATACTTGCTCTCTTGCTTTTTCATTTTCATTATGTGTGGAAATTTTTTCTCCAGTTAGTTTATAATATTCTAATGCTCTAATAACCTTTTTTACATTATTTTTATGTATAGCATTTGCAGATTTTTCATCTATATTTTTTAACATATTATGCAGAAAATCATTTCCATTATTTATTGCTATTTCTTCTAACTCTTTTCTATATTTATCATCTTTTTTAGTTTCTGTAAAATTATTATTATATATAACAGAATTTATATAAAATCCAGTACCACCTACTAAAATAGGTATTTTACCTTTACTTTGTATTTCTTGTATATACTTAGTTGCTTTTTCTTTAAATATAGCAATAGAAAAATCTTCATCTGGATAAAACTCGTTTATAAGATAATGTTTTATACCTTGTGTTTCATCTGAATTTATTTTGGCCGTACCTATATCCATATATTTATATACTTGCATACTATCTGCCGATATTATTTCACCGTTTATTTTTTTAGCTAATAAAACAGATGATTCTGTCTTGCCACAAGCCGTAGGTCCGGCAATAACTATAAGTGATTTTTTCATATTATACCTCTTTATATTATATAAGTAAGTGAAAAGGCTTTTTGTCAAGAGTAAAAACAATTGACAAAAAGCCTAAATATTATATCGCACGAGTAACTTTATTAGAACGTAAACATCTTGTACAAATATTGATAGATTTTACAGTCCCATTTTCAATTATTTTAATTTTTTTAACATTAGGTTTCCAAGTTCTATTAGCACGACGAGAAACTTGGCTACGGTTAATGCTAATTCTATGTCCAGTACGAACTGATTTTTCACAAATTTCACATTTAGCCATTGACTACACCTCCTTAATAGGTTAAAAATCATCATTTCAAATTATAACAGATTTTTTACTTAAAATCAACCTTTATATTAAATTTTTTTACTATTTTTTATTATTATACAAAATATTTAATATATTAAAAGTTAAATATTTAAATAATACTTTATTTTTATAATATAGCTTGTATATATATTTAATTATTTATTTGTTTAAAATATATAAATTTAACCTTAAATTTCAGTTAAATTGAAGAAATTGATTTATTTTGAAGTATTTTGATTGAATTTGAATTAAATTTATGCTATTATATAGATAAAGAGGTGTAGTTATGATTGCTAATGAAAGATATTTGAAAATTTTAAATTTATTAAATAGTAAAGGGTCTATTACAATTAATGAAATTGTAGATTTATTAAACATTTCAGAATCTACAGTTAGGAGAGATTTAAATACTCTTGATAAAGAAAAAAAACTTATAAAAGTTCATGGTGGTGCTATATCTAATAAAAGTATTTATGTTACACAAGAAGAAAGCCTAAACCATAAAAAATTTATTAATCAAGATGAGAAAAAAGAAATAGCAAAAAAAGCATCTACTTTAATAAAGCCTAATGATTTTGTATATATAGACTCTGGAACAACAACATATGAAATGACTAATTTTATAACAGAAAAATCTGCAACATATGTTACAAACAGTATTCCTATAGCACAAAATATGATTGAAAAAAATTTTAATGTATTTATATTAGGTGGAAAAATAAAGCCTAACACCCAAGCTATAGTTGGGTCATTTGCAAAGGAATGTATAAAAAATTTTAATTTTACTATTGGTTTTTTTGGAACAAATGGAATTTCTTTAAAAAATTCATATACAACACCAGATATAGAAGAAGCCGATATAAAGAAAATAGCAATTAACAAATCTAATAAGGTCTTTGTTCTTTGTGATAGTTCTAAATTTAATTTAGTTTCTTCTATTACATTTGCAAATATAGAAGATGCTTGTATTATAACAAATAAATTTGATGATGTTAGTTTTTTAAAAAGTTTTAAAGATAAAACTAAAATTTTGGAGGTGTGAAAATGATTTATACTGTAACTTTTAACCCTGCTATTGATTATGTATTAAACATAGAAAATATAGAGTTTGGAAAAACAAATAGAAGTTTAAAAGAAGAAATGTATATTGGCGGGAAAGGTATAAATGTTTCTATTGTACTAAAAAATTTAGGAATTGATAGCAAATGTTTAGGGTTTTGTGGTGGATTTGTAGGAAAAGAAATATCAAAAACTTTAGAAGAAATGGGTTGTAACTGTGATTTTATAGAAGTAGAACAAAATAGTAGAATAAATATAAAAATTAAATCTAACGAAGAAACAGAAATAAATGCTCAAGGACCTAATATTTCACAAGATAAGATAGATGAATTATTTTTAAAATTAGATAATATTAAAGAGGGGAGTATACTTGTTTTAGCAGGTTCTATACCTAATACTTTACCTTCAGATATATATGAAAAAATTCAAGAAAGATTAAAAAATAAAGATATAAAAATAGTTGTAGATGCAACTAAAAATTTACTTCTAAATTCGTTAAAATATAAGCCATTTTTAGTTAAGCCTAATAAAGATGAACTTAGTGAAATATTTAATGTAGAAATAAAAGATGATAATGATTTATTAACATATTCTAAAAAGCTAAAAGAATATGGTGCAAAAAATGTTATTGTATCTTTAGGCAAAGATGGAGCATTTTTATTAGATGAAAATGACAAAGTTTATAGATTAAATGCACCTGAGGGAGTATTGATAAATTCAGTTGGGGCAGGAGATTCTATGGTTGCTGGCTTTATATATGGGTTTATAAAATATAATGACTATGAAAAAGCCTTTAAATATTCTGTGGCTACAGGAAGTGCAACGGCCTTTTCTAAATGGCTTGCAGAAAGTGAAACAATAAATAGTATATTTAATAAATTATAAAGGAGGTACTTTTTATGAAAATTACAAGTTTAATAAACATTAAATCTATAGACCTTAATGCTTCTGTAAATAGCAAAATAGATGCTATAGATATGCTCGTAAATTTAATGGCTAAAGGTGGAAATGTTAAAGACAAAGAAGCCTATAAACAAGCTATTTTACAAAGAGAAGAAAGCTCAACAACAGGTATAGGAGATGAAATAGCTATTCCACATGCTAAAACAGAAGCTATTTCAAATGCGGGTGTTGCTGTAATGGTTGTTAAAGACGGAGTTGATTATGAAGCTTTAGATGGGCAAAAAACAAAACTGTTATTTATGATAGGGGCTCCAGCTAGTGGTGGAGATACACATTTACAAGTTTTAAGCAAACTTTCAACACTTATTATGACACCAAATTTTAAAGATAGTATTTTATCTGCTAAATCTCCACAAGAGATTTTAGATATTATAAATAAATTTGAACAAGAAAAATTTGAAGAAAAAGAAGAAAATAATCAAAGTTTAGGAGATTATGAAGTTCTTTGTGTTACTGCTTGTCCAACAGGAATAGCACATACTTTTATGGCGGCAGAAGCTCTTGAAAATAAGGCTAAAGAAAAGGGAATTAAAGTTAAAGTAGAAACAAATGGGTCTTCTGGAGCTAAAAATATTTTAACTGAAGAAGAAATAAAAAATGCAAAATGTATTATTGTTGCAGCCGATAAAAAAGTTGAAATGAACAGATTTAATGGTAAAAAAGTAATACAAGTTAGAGTTTCTGAAGGTATTAAAAATCCTGAAAAATTACTTGACAAAGCAATGGCAGGAGATGCACCTATATTTAACGCATCAAATGTTGTAAATAATAGCGAAGAAATAGAAAAAGAAACAGTTGGTAGAAAAATATACAAAGATTTAATGAATGGTGTTTCTCATATGTTGCTATTTGTTATTGGTGGAGGTATATTAATTGCTTTAGCATTTTTATTTGATAATTTTGAAATAGACCCAAGTAATTTTGGTTCTAATACTCCTTTTGCAGCTTTTCTTAAAAAGACTGGTGATGCCGCATTTGCCTTTATGTTACCTGTTCTTTCTGGATATATTGCAATGAGTATTGGAGATAGACCAGCTCTTGTAGTAGGGTTTGTTGGAGGATATTTAGCTAGCATAGGTGGTTCAGGATTTTTAGGTGCTTTATTATCAGGATTTATTGCAGGATATTTAATAATATTCTTAAAAAAGGCTTTAAATATATTACCTCAAGCTTTAGATGGTATAAAATCTATTTTGTTATATCCAGTATTAGGTATACTTTTAATGGGTGCTATTATAACATTTATTGTTAATCCTCCAGTTTCTTGGTTTAACATTTCTCTTAGCAATTTACTTAGCAATATGGGAAATAGTAGTAAAGTATTACTTGGAGCAGTTCTTGGGCTTATGATGGCAATTGATTTTGGTGGGCCTATAAATAAAGCTGCTTATGTTTTTGGAACAGCTCAAATTGCAGAAGGAAACTATCATATTATGGCTCCAGTTATGATTGGTGGTATGGTACCTCCTTTAGCAATAGCAATAGCTACTTTTATATTTAAAAATAAATTTACAAAAAAAGAAAGAGAATCTGGCATTACTAACTTTGTTATGGGGTTATCTTTTATCACAGAAGGAGCAATTCCTTTTGCAGCATCAGACCCATTAAGAGTTATACCAGCTTGTGCTATAGGTTCTGGTGTTGCTGGAGCATTATCTATGTTATTTGATTGTTCTTTAAGAGCTCCACATGGTGGTATATTTGTTTTTCCAGTGGTTGGCAACCCTCTTATGTATCTAGTTGCTTTAATAGTTGGTTCTATTGTTGGAGCTATATTATTAGGTATTTTTAAGAAAAATGTAAATGAATAAAAATAGAATAAAATAACTTATATATTTTTTTATGACTTTAGGGTGTAGAATTTGTCTACACCCTTTTAAAAAAGTTGATTTTTGCATAAGGACAAAGTTATATAAATCTAGCTTTTTATATAATTTAAGCCAAAGCCATATTTTGTTATTAAAATTTTTATACAGAGTATAAAATCAAAAATAAAAAGTATAAAAATCTTTCTTTTAAAGACTTTTATACTTTTTATTTTATTGTATAGAACAATATATTTATCTAATCGATAGGAGCTTGATAAAACCTTCCATAAAATTGTTCTGTTTTAAAGCTGTTAATTATTATATATGGGTCTACCATTTGCATAGTTTCTACTATTTCTGGTACTTCATAAGCAGATACAACAGTGTGTATTACTGTAACATTTTTTTTGCTATAGCCACCAATAGCATCTACACAAGACAGACCGTGTCTAAAGTTTTTAATATATGCTTCTATTACTTCTTTTGGTTTACAAGTAGTCATTTGTAATGTAACACGTACATATCTTTGATGGAATGTTGATATAGTTCTAGTTGTTACATATTGAAATAATATAGAATATCCAGCCTTGGACCAGCCAAATAAAATACCAAATATACATAATAATACTACGTTAAACATAAAAACATAGTTCCATATAGATTGTCCTTTTTTATTAGATACATATAATGCAATAAAGTCTGTACCACCAGTAGAGGCACGTCCTTTTAAAGCTAGTACAATAGATATACCAAATAAAAAACCACCAAATATAACATTTAATATAGGGTCATTTTTTTCAAAAAATGGTTTAAAATTTACTACTTTTAATAACATACTACTAATAAATACTTGTAGCAAAGAATAAAAAACAAAACGTTTACTAATAGCTCTGTAGCATAAAAGAGCAACAGGTATATTTAAAGCTACTAACAAAAATGATACAGAGATAGAGTGACCAAAAAAAGATGTAGATATTTTATTTATTAACAAAGCAATACCAGTAAAACCACTTGATAATAATCCAGAAGGTTGTATAAATGATTGTATTACAAAAGTTTGCAATATTGCAGATATTATTACTAATGTTAATGTAATTATATGTGCTATTTTTTTATTATTTTTAAGATATTTTTCCATTTTTATTATACTTTTATGCTCCTATTTTAATTATTATATAAATCTTCCATTTTTATTTCTTGTCTATTTTGATAAATTCTTTCTAGCTCTTGAGATAATCTTTCTTCTATATTTTTGCTAATATAATTTATTTCTTTTAATGATTCTTGTAAAATTTTTTCTACATCTAAAAGGCAACTATCGGCATAGCTTATAGCACCATCTCTCATTTCAGTAACATATTCTTTCATTTCTTTTCTTTTATTTTCTTCCATTATTTTGGCAAGCTTTGTTATGTTATGTTCACTAACCATATTTTGAGCTTCTTCTTCTGCCATTTTTATAATTTTATTTGCCTCTAAATTTGCATCTTGTAAAATTTTATCAGCATTATCTATTATTTTTTTAGCTTCTTTTAGCTCTCTTGGAAGATTATATCTAATATCTTCTAATATATTAAAAGCTTCATCTTTATCTATACCTTTTCCACCAAAAAGACTACCACTTTTACTTTCGTTTATTAATGTAAATAATTCATCTATTAAGTCATCTACTTTTGCATATTCTTGCATATTAATACTCTCCTTTATTGACTTTTTCTTCTAATTTATCTTTTACAATTTTTGGTACCATATCATCATATTGACCACCAAATATAGCTATTTCTTTAACTACACTAGAACTTAACCATAAATTTTGAGTATCTGTTGGCATAAACAAAGTTTCTATTTCTTTATTCATTGTTTTATTAGTAAGTGCTATTTGAAATTCGTATTCAAAATCTGTTAATGCTCGTAAACCTCTTATTACTATTTTACAATCCATTTTTTTGCAAAAATCTACCAATAGGCCAGAAAAACTTTCTACCCTTACATTAGGTATATTTTTAGTTAATTCTTTTAACATTTCAATTTTTTCTTGTGTAGAAAACATTGGATTTTTTGAATGATTGTTTAAAACAGCTACAATAAGTGTATCTGTTAGTTTACTAGCTCTAGTTATTATATCTAAATGTCCATTTGTAGGTGGGTCAAAGCTACCGGGATAAACAGCGTTCAAAAAATTATCCTCCTTTTATCATTTATACTCTAAAAAAACCATTTTAGTCGTTTTATATTCTTTTATTCTATATGTATATAGTTTTTGTAAAATAATTTCTGGTTCGTTTATATGTTGTTCACAAATAATAAAACCATCATTTTTTAAAATTTCATTATCTTCTATTTTTTTTAAAACAGGTAATAAAAGACCTTTATCATAGGGTGGGTCTAAAAAAATTATATCAAATTTTTTATTATTAATAGAAAATTTATTTATTGCATCTAAAGCAGTTAAATTGTAAATTGTAGATTTTTTTTCAAACTTTGCTAAAGATATATTTTGTTTTATTAAATTTATACTATCTTTGTCAGAATCTACAAAGCTAGCATCTTTTGCCCCTCTAGATAGTGCTTCTATACCTATAGCACCACTACCACTAAATAAATCTAAAAAAGAACAATCGTAAAGATAAGGAGCAATTATATTAAATAAAGACTCTTTTATTCTGTCAGTAGTTGGTCTAGTATTTAAACCTTGTGGAGATTTAAGCTTTAAACCTCTAGCAGAGCCAGAAATAACTCTCATATATATTTTCCTTTCAACATAAATTATTCTTTTTTAATTATAACTAATTTCTATGTATTAGTAAAGTGAAAAAATATAAAAATAATTACAATTTTTATAAAAAATAGACAAAAAAATACAATATAGCAAATGTAAATTTATGTTAATTTTCTACAATGAAATATTATTTTCAATATTATTAAAAAATTGCTCAATTTTTTCTTTTAAAAGCTTATTTTTATCGCTTAAAAGCATAGGGTCTTTTTTATATAGATTTATAGAGGCTTTTTGCACTTGTTTTAAGATTTCTATATCTTTATAGAGATTAGCTATTTTCATATCTGGCAAACCGTGTTGCCTTGTACCAAAAAAGTCACCTGTACCTCTAAGTTGTAAGTCTTTTTCACTTAGTACAAATCCATCACTATATTTTACTAAAGTATCTAATCTTTCTTTAGACTGTTTATTTTTAGTATCACTTATTAATACACAATATGATTTATCACTACCTCGTCCAACACGACCTCTAAGCTGATGAAGCTGTGATATACCAAATCTTTCGGCGTTTTCTATAATCATTATTGTAGCATTAGGCACATTTATACCAACCTCTATAACAGTTGTAGATACTAAGACATCTATTTCACCTTTATAAAATTTTTCCATTATTTCTTGTTTTTCATTGTTTTTCATTTTACCGTGTATACATTCTATATTATAATTTAAAAATACCTCTTCTTTTAATTGTTGTGTGTACGATAAAACGGCTTTAAGCTCCATTTTCTCATTTTCTTCTATCATAGGGCATATAATATAAGATTGCCTTTTTTCATCGGCATTTTTTTTAATAAAATTATATATCCTAGGATAATATGTGGAATTTACAAAAATAGTATCTATTTTTTGTCTACCAGGAGGCAGTTTATCTATAATAGATATATCTAAATCACCATATAAAATAAGAGCTAATGTTCGAGGAATAGGCGTTGCTGTCATAACCAATGTATGAGGAGTTTCTCCTTTTTTTGATAGAAATTCTCGCTGTTTAACACCAAATCTATGTTGCTCATCTGTTATAACTGTTCCTAAATTATTAAATATTACTTTGTCTTGTATAATAGCGTGAGTTCCTATTATTATTTTGGCTTCGCCAGATTGTATTAGTTCATAGTTTTCTTTTTTTTCTTTAGCTTTTTGACTACCAGATAAGAATACACATTTTATATTTAGCTTATCAAATATATTTTTAAAGCTTTCAAAATGTTGGCTTGCTAAAACATCTGTTGGAGCCATTATAGCTGCCTGATAACCATTATTTACAGTTATATAGGCTAATATTTGGGCAATAACTGTTTTACCTGAACCTACATCTCCTTGTATTAGCCTATTCATAGCCTTATTTTTATTTAAATCTTCTATTATATCTTTTAAAACTTTATCTTGAGAATCTGTAAGTTTAAAAGGTAGTACATCTAAAATAGCATTAATATTTGTATTTTTTATACTTACATTACATTTTTTATGCTCTACAATACCTTTTAGTTGTAAAAGTTTTGTTTGTAGTAAAAATAATTCTTCAAAAACTAGTCTTTTTCTTGCCATAAAAAAACTTTTATTATCTTTAGGAAAATGTATATTTTCTATTGCAAATATTCTATCACACAGATTATTTTCTCTTAATATGTCTTCTGGTAAAAATTCTTCTATTTGGTTTTTAACAAGGCATAAAGTCTGGTTTATAAGCTCTCTAAAAAGTTTTTGAGAAAATTTATAAGTAGAAGCATATATAGGAACTATTCTTCCATTTGACAAAAGCTCTTTATTATCTATTATTTCATACTCTGGAGCTTTCATTTGTCTTCTACCATATTTTTCTATTACTTTGCCAGTAAAAATATAATCAGATTTATATTTTATGGTATTTTTTAAATAAGGTTGATTAAACCATACTATTTCTAAAAATTCACTACCATCATATATACGTATTTTTGTGATAGAAGTATGCTTAATTTTCATTGTTTCTGGTTTAGATACAACTTTTCCTTTTACTGTATTTATTTTATTTAATTCTATATCTTTTATTTTACATATATTACTTCTATCATCATAATCTCGTGGGAAATATTCTATAAGGTCATTTACAGTAAAAATATTTAATTTTTCTAGCTTTTTAGCACGTTCTTGGCCTATATTTTTTATATTTATAATACTATCAGAAAGTAGCATTTTTACCTCCTTATATATTTTAAAAGGAGCTAAAAAGCTCCCTTTAAAATTAATTATATTTAATTTAATTATTCAACCGAAATTATATAGTAATATAAAGGTTGACCTCCGTTAATAATTTCTATATCAACATAATCATAATTTTCACTAATATATTCTTCTAATAAACTAGCTTGTTCTTCTTTTATATCTTCTCCAAAATATATTGTTATTACACTAGCTTCTTCAGACTTTTGTAGCATAGCATCTATAAGCTTTTTAGCACCATCTTGTATATCTTTAGATACATTATTAATTTTACCTTCAAGCATACATAAAATGTCATTTTCTTTTATATCAAAATTATCAATCTTTGTTTCTCTAACGGCAAATGTAACTTGACCAGTAGATACATTTTTTATAGCATTTTCGATATTTTTAATATTTTCTTCTAAGCTAACATTAGGAAGAAAGCTTGTGAGAGCAGAAAAACCTTGAGTTATACTGATAGTATCTATAACACATATATTCTTTTTATCATAGGCTTCTTTTGCCTGCTTAGCTGCTAATATAATATTTTTATTATTAGGTAATATAAATACATTTTTAGCATTAACCTTTTCTACAGCAAGTAATATATCTTCTATACTAGGGTTCATAGTTTGACCACCTTGTATAATTTCATCTACACCAAATTCTTTAAAAAGGTTATTTATACCATCACCTATAGATACTGCAACAAATCCAAACTCTTTTTGATTTTCTTTATTTTTTTCTTCTTTTACATTAAAATCTATAAGGTTTGTATGTTGTGTTCTCATATTTTCTATTTTTATATTATCGAGGCTTCCAATTAACAAAGCTCTCTCTAAAACTTTACCAGGATTATCTGTATGAACGTGAATTTTTATAAAGTCATCATCACTAGCTAATACAATAGAATCTCCAATACTTTCTAAAAAAGATTTTAAATCTTTTTCTATTTCTTCATTATTGTTGTTAAGATTAATAAAAAATTCTGTACAATACCCATATTTTATTTCTACATTTTCTGTATTATTAGGTAAGTTATTTTCTTTAGAAGGAGTAATATCAAGCTCTACATAATCATTATTGTCAAACAAACCACCTTCTAATATACTTAAAAGACCTTTACCACCAGCATCTACAACACCAGCTTGTTTAAGCTCTGGTAACATATTAACAGTTTTATCTAGTATAGTATTTGCATAAGATATTACCTCTTGCATCATTTCTATAATATCATCTGTTTTATTAGCCATTTCTAAAGACTTTTCACTTATAGCTTTAGATATAGTAAGAATAGTACCTTCTTTTGGCTTCATAACAGCTTTATAGGCTGTTTCCATACCTTTTGTAAAAGCATTTGCTATATCTTTTGCATTTGCTATATCTTTTCCTTCTAATGCTTTGGAAAATCCTCTAAATAACTGAGATAAAATAACTCCAGAATTACCTCTAGCACCTCTTAAAGACCCAGAAGATAAAGCCTTTGAAACATCATATATATTTGGTGAATTTATTTTTGATACTTCTTTAGCAGCAGAGATAACTGTTAAAGACATATTTGTACCAGTATCTCCATCTGGTACTGGAAAAACATTTAAAGCATCTACTTTTTCTCTATTTTTATTAAGTCTGTTAGCCCCCGATATAATAAATTTCTTTAGTTTATACCCATCTAGCATTAATAGTTTCAATTGTTACATCCTCCAATTTTTAATCTTTTATTTTTATACCTTCAACAAATATGTTTATACAAGAAACATTCATACTTGTAGCTTCTTCTACTTTATATTTTACAGTACTTATTATAGTTTCTGCCACAGCTTTTATATTAGTACCATATTTTACAATAATATGTAAATCTATGATAAGTTTATTGTCTTCTATTTTAAGCTTTACACCTTTTGTAAGGCTTTCTATTTTTAAAAGCTTTACAATACCATCTTTCATATTTTTACTTGCCATACCAACTATTCCATAACATTCTGTCGTAGCAAGCCCTGCTATTTTAGCAATAGCTTCTGGTTCTATATTAATTGTACCTAATTCATTTTCTATATTAGCTATCATATGCTTACCTCCGTATAAAGTTTTATTATATTATACACCAAAAGGAATATATTTATCAACTATTTACTTTATTTATCTTATATATAGTTAAATTTTTACTTTATTTTTAGAAATAATTAGATTTTAAATATATTGTAGAAAATAATTGTATTAACTCGATACGTATGATATAATCTTATGAAGAATAGTTATATAAACTATTTTTTATTATTTAAGAGAAGGGAAGTTTATTTTTTATGAAAAAAAATTTATATTCAAATTTTGTTAGAGCTACAGCAGTTTCTTTAACAGTAGCTTTATCAGGAACAGCTGTTTTTGCAGATACGTATGCTAACAATGCTATTTTAAAAGAAAAGTCTCAAGACAGTGTAAAGTTAATTAAAGTTGATGTAAAAAAATCTACAATTCATCTATATATAAGTAAGGGGTTAAAAGTAGATGAAGCAAATGAAAGATATGGAGACAACAGTGGATTTAGCATCATATCAAAACGAAATGGAAAAGAAGTAAATTTACCAGATAGAGTTACAGATGTTGCTATTGGCAAAATTGGTAAAGAAAGTGTAATAGCTCTTACATTAGGATTTACACCAAAAGATGGTGCGGAATACATATTAGTATATGATTCTGAAAAAGGAAAACTTGAAGATAAAAGCGGAACTGGAAATAAATTAGAATCATTTAAAGTGAATTTAAAAACTGGAACTTTTGATGAAATAGTAGTAAAATCATCAGAAGAAGTAGAAACTAAACTCGAAAAAGAACCTGAAAAATTGCCAATGGTAGAAATAGTACCAAGTATTGAAGAAAGTACAGAAAGTACAACGGAAAGTAAACCAGTGGTAGAAATAGTACCAAGTGTAGAAGAAAGTACAGAAAGTACAACAGAAAGTAAACCAATGGTAGAAATAGTACCAAGTATTGAAGAAAGTACAGAGAGTACAACAGAAAGTAAACCAGTGGTAGAAGTAGTACCAAGTGTAGAAGAAAGTACAGAGAGTACAACAGAAAGTAAACCAGTGGTAGAAGTAGTACCAAGTGTAGAAGAAAGTACAGAAAGTAAACCAGAAAATAAGCCAGTGGTAGAAATGGTACCAAGTGTAGAAGAAAGCACAGAGAGTACAACAGAAAGCAAGCCAATGGTAGAGGTAGTACCAAGTATTGAAGAAAGTACAGAAAGTACAACAGAAAGTAAACCAATGGTAGAAATGGTACCAAGTGTAGAAGAAGGCACAGAAAGTACAACAGAAAGTAAACCAGTGGTAGAAGAACAAATCAGCCAAGAAATAGAAGAAGTTAAAGTAATTAATGAAGAAGAAAAATCAGAAAAAGTTGAAGATATTATTAAATTTGATGATGTTAAAGAAAGTCATTGGGCAAATAAATCTATAAGTAAGTTAGTTAGCGTTGGTGTTATAAAAAATACAGATAGTGATAAATTTAATCCGAATGAAAGCGTAAAAAAATCAGATTTAATAAATATTATTACAGATACTTTAGGAATAGATAAAAAAGAAGAATTAGCTTTAAATAATTTAAATGATGAAGTATTAAGAGAAGATGCTATGGTTATAGTTGCTAAAGCTTTAGAAAGTATAAATATAGATTTAGATAAAAATACATCATCTTTAAATAATTTTAAAGATAAAGACAAAATTTCTAAAGAGTCTGTTGATTATATTTCAGCTTTAGTTAATGCAAATATAATTTGTGGTAGTAATGGGAAACTAAATGTTGAAAAAAATATAACAAAAGCAGAAGTTGCTGTTATTATGGATAGACTTTATGATGTTGTAAACAAATAAATTTAACATTTTTAAGGTTATTTAGTAATGAATAATAAAAAAGATAAAGTTATTTAGTTATAGCTTTATCTTTTTTTATTGTATAAAAATATAAAGCTAAATATAAATTTTATCAAATTAAAAGTTATTAAAAAATTTTTTTAATAGGATTTTTAGTTGTTTTGAATAAAATTTCATACAATATTAAAGTTTAATAAAAAATTATAAAATACACTAATATTATTTATATAAAATATCTAAAATAAATGTGAAAAATCACAATAAATGTGAAAAAAATAAAAATATTTCAATTTGTTTCTAAATCTATTATATATATTGATTAAAATATTAAGACGCATATAATATTAAATAAAGATACATATGTTTTTTAGAAAGGAGTGAAAACTATGTTACAGAAAATTCAAAAATTTGGTGGGGCTATGTTTACACCTGTTTTATTATTTGCTTTTGCTGGAATAGTTATAGGGCTTGGTACATTATTTACCACACAAGCAGTTATGGGGGATTTAGCATTACCAACAAGTTTTTGGTATAAATGTTGGAATGTAATTTTACAAGGTGGTTGGACAGTTTTTAATCAATTACCATTATTATTTGTTGTAGGTCTTCCTATAGGTATGGCAAATAAACAAAATGGTAGATGTGCTATGGAAGCACTTGTTTTATATTTGACATTTCATTATTTTTTAAGTGCTATTTTATCTCAATGGGGAGCTAACTTTGGAGTAGATTTTTCTGCAGAAGTTGGTGGAACAAGCGGATTAACAATGATTGCAAATATTAAAACACTTGATATGGGTATGCTTGGAGCGTTGGGTATATCTTTAGTAGTTATTTATTTACATAATAGATTTTTTGATACAAAATTACCAGAGTGGTTAGGTACTTTTAGTGGTTCAACCTTTATATTTATGATAGGATTTGTTGTTATGCTACCATTAGCGTTAATTTCCGCAATAGTTTGGCCTAAAGTACAAGATATTATGGGGTTATTTCAAGGATTTGTAACTCAAATGGGAGCTTTTGGTATATGGATATTTGTATTTCTTGAAAGGATATTAATACCATTTGGATTACATCATATATTATATTCACCATTTTGGTATGATAATGTTCTTGTTCCTGGAGGACTATATTCTTACTGGGCAACACAATTACCAGATATTGCAGCATCAACAGAGAGCTTAAGAAGTTTGGTGCCAGAGGCTGGATTTACATCTACTGGATTTTCTAAAATATTTGGTTGTCCTGGAGTTGCATTAGCTTTTTATTGTACAGCTAAACCAGAAAAAAAGAAAAAAGTTTTAGGATTATTAATACCTATTACTTTAACAGCAATTTTCTGTGGTGTAACAGAGCCTATTGAATTTACATTTTTATTTATTGCACCAATGTTATTTGTAGTACACGCATTATTGGCGGCGACATTATCAACAACTATGTATTTGGCAGGTATTGTAGGAATACATGCAGGTGGTGCAATAGAAATGGCATCTTTAAACTGGATACCTCTTATGAAAAATCATTGGAGCCAATATTTAATAATGTTATTAATCGGTTTAACATTTACTTTTATATGGTTTGTAGTATTTAGATTTTTAATATTAAAATTTGACTTTAAAACACCAGGCCGTGAAGATGATATGGAAATAAAATTTGGGTCTAAAAAAGAATATAGAGAACAAAAAAATAAAAAAAGTAAAGATAAAAATGATGATAGAGAGTTTGTATTAGCAATTTTAGATGGATTAGGCGGTAAAGAAAATATAGTTGAAGTAACAAATTGTGCAACAAGGTTAAGAGTTAATGTAAAAGATGAAACAATATGTAAAGGTGATGACTATTTTAAACATATAGGTGCTCACGGTTGTTTTTGTAAGGGTAAATCTTATCAAGTTATTATAGGGTTAAATGTTGCATCTGTTAGAGAAGAATTTGAAAAATTTTTATATTGACAAAGGTTGTGATATTTATGTTAGATATTAAAAAAAATACAATAAATAGATATTTTATAATAACTAAAACTCTATTTTTGGTAAGTCCGATTTTATATTTTTTATATTTTTATATGCTATTTAAAAATACCAATATACCTTTTTATGAAGCTATACAAACTAATCCAGTTATTACAATAATGTTTTTAATAGCAATGACTAATCCTTTTATTGCATATATGTTATCAATAATTGAACAAAGGTTAAAGTTGGGAGATATTAAATATGTTGTTTTAAATTTATTATTATTAATTTTATCTCAAATTTTATTCCAAAACATATGGTATATACTAATATTAAGCTTTATGCTATATAAAATAATTAAAACATATAATATTAACATTTTAGACGCTTGTAAATTAAAAAATAATAATAAAATATTTTCATTAATATATGGAAGTATTGCAATAAATATATTAGCTTGTATTTGTTTTTTTGCAAATATAAAAATAAATTAATTTTTAGGAGGAAATAATTATGGAAAATAAAAAATATTCAATTACAGTTGCTGGCGGTGGTAGTACATTTACACCAGGTATTGCATTAATGTTATTAGAAAATCTTGATAGATTTCCAATAAGAAAGATAATATTTTATGATAATGATAAAGAAAGACAAGAGATTATAGCAAAAGCTTGTGAAATATATTTTAAAGAAAATGCACCAGATATAGAATTTAAATATACAACAGAACCAGAAGAAGCATTTACAGACATAGACTTTGTATTAGCTCATATTCGTGTGGGTAAATATGCAATGCGTGAAAAAGATGAAAAAATACCTTTAAAATATGGAGTTGTAGGGCAAGAAACTTGTGGTCCAGGTGGTATAGCTTATGGTATGCGTTCTATAGGTGGCGTTTTAGAAATTCTTGATTATATGGAAAAATATTCTCCTAATGCGTGGATGCTTAACTATTCTAACCCTGCGGCTATTGTTGCTGAAGCTACAAGAAGATTAAAACCAAATTCTAAAATATTAAATATTTGTGATATGCCAATAGATTTAGAAGAAAAAATGGCTCATATGGTTGGGCTTAAGTCTAGAAAAGAAATGCAAGTAGGATATTATGGACTAAACCATTTTGGTTGGTGGCATAAAATATATGATAAAGAAGGAAAAGATTTGATGCCACAAATAAAAAAACATATAGCTGTAAATGGATTTGCAGATGCTTTATCTGATACAAACCAACATGTAGATGAAAGCTGGGTTCATACATTTAAAAAAGCAAAAGATGTTTATGCAGTAGACCCAGAAACTATACCAAATACTTATTTAAAATATTATTTATTTCCAGACTATATAGTAGAAACTTCTAACCCAGAATATACTCGTGCAAATGAAGTTATGGACGGAAGAGAAAAGCATATCTTTGGTATGTGTAGAGAAATTATAGAAAAAGGAACAAGCGTAGGCTGTGGGTTTGAAGCAGATGCACATGCAACTTATATTGTAGATTTAGCTTGTGCTATTGCAAAAAATACTCAAGAAAGATTTTTATTAATAGTAGAAAATGAGGGAGCAATAGAAAATTTTGATAAAACAGCAATGGTTGAAATTCCTTGTATTGTAGGTAGTAATGGATATGAAAAAATATGTCAAGGGGTTATACCTCAGTTTCAAAAAGGACTAATGGAACAACAAGTTAGCGTAGAAAAATTGACAGTTGAAGCGTGGATTGAGGGAAGCTATCAAAAGCTATGGCAAGCTTTGACTTTATCAAAAACTGTCCCTAGCGCTAAAGTAGCTAAACTTATATTAGATGATTTAATAGAGGCTAACAAAGATTATTGGCCAGAGTTGAAATAAATGAGCAAATAATTATATTAAATTATATATTTTTAAAAGGGTGTAGACTTTATCTACATCCTTTTAAAAATATAAAAATTTATCTTTTTTTATTTTAAATTAAAAAGTGTATTTTATTACATAAGAGTTAAATTGAAGGTTATTTGTTATTTATTTTTAGTTTAAAACTATCTATTTTTTTAATATCTTTACTATATATAAGATAATTTAGTTTGTGTAGACAAAGTTTTATATATGTAGTAAAATTAATGTAAAATTATAAAAGGGAGGTATTTATGAGTTTTGATGAACTTGTAAATAAACATTATAATTGTTTAAATCAAAATGATTTATTTATTTTAGAATATATAAAAAATAATAAAAAAGAATGTGAAAATTTATCTATAGATGAACTTGCTTTAAAATGTAATGTATCTAGAACTACTATATTAAGATTTGCTAAAAAATTATCATTAAAAGGTTATAGCGAGCTAAAATTATATCTAAAGCTAGAAAATAAAAAAACTATAAATAGTATAGATAACATAAATTTAGTTTGTAATGCTTATGAGCAAGCTATGTTATATATAAAAAATAAAAATTGTAATGATATTTTTAAATGTATTGACAATGCTAAAAATATTTATTTAATTGGCTTTGGTATGGTACAATCTTCTATAAAAAAAGAGCTAAAGCGAATTTTTATGGCAGCAGGAAAGATATTTTATGATATAAGTGGATATAACGAGGCAGAAATGATTATAAATTTGGCAGATAGTGATGATGTTTTTATACTTATATCTGTTTCTGGAGAAAATGAATTTATTTTAAATTGTGCTAAATATTTAAATATACGTAATATACAAACTATATCTATTACTGAATTAAAAGATAACTCTTTAGCACATATAAGTAGCTATAATTTATATATATCTTCTGTTTCTCTTTCTTCATCATTAAACAATATAGTATATAATTCAGTAGTTTCATATTTTATATTAATTGAAATTTTATTTTTAAAATATATTGAATATAAAAATATAGATAAGAGGTGTGATGGTGGGTATAGAGGAGTTAGTGAACAAAAACTATGAGAAGCTAAACCAAAATGATTTACATATATGTAATTATATATTAAACAACAGAAAAGAATGTATTAATATTAGTATACAAGAATTAGCTAAAAAATGTAGCGTTTCTCATACAAGTATATTTAGGCTTACTACAAAGCTAGGACTTAAAGGCTATAGTGAATTAAAAATATATTTAAAATGGGAAGAAGAGAAAAAAACTAAAATAAAAGAAAATGAACTAGATAAAATATATAATGATTTAATATCTTCTTTAAATATTATAAAAAATAGAGATTGTACAGATATTTTTAATTTATTAGACAATGCAAATAAAATTTATTCTTATGCAAGTGGATCTATTCAAAAAAGTGTTTGTAAATTTTTAAAAAATTCTTTCTTATTTTCAAATAAATTATTAAATGTTATTGAAGGAAGAGAAGAAACGCAGATTGTAATTAAATTTTTACAAAAAGAAGATGTATTTTTTATAATTTCTTTATCAGGAAATGATAAGTTTGTAAATGATTTTGCATTAAAGCTTAAAAATAAAGGTGTAAAAGTTATCTCTATTACTAAAGATGGAAATAATGAACTAGCCCAAATAAGTGATATAAATTTATTTTTTTATACTCATTATATAAAAGACAACGTATTTTCTACATCAGCATTTTTTATGATAAGTGAAATATTAATATTTAAGTATATGCAATATAAAGGATTATAACAGGGGTATGAAAAAAGTAGATTTCTTAATACAACAAAGTCTCGTCTTGTGATTATAATTTTTATATTTACATAAAAAAGAAAAAATTAGTCTAGAATATTTTGTTTTTAGTATATATTTATAATTTATTAAATTGATAAAATAAAAAAAGTAAGCATACAATAAGATTTTTTTAGTATATTTATATAAAAAATATATAAGGAGAAAAAATATGAATTTTCTAAAAAAATCTTTTTTTATTATGCTTATTTTTATATTAGCAGGTTGTTCTAAAAATAAAGAGGATAAAGACGATTATGTAAGTGTACAAGAGAAGTTTGTTAATATGGAGGCTTATTCTTGTAATGCTGAAGTAACATTTTATTCTAACAATGGGGAAAATAAATATAATATAGCTCAACAAGCTAAAAATGATGGTAGATATTACATAGAGGCTACTTCTCCAGATAATGTAAAAGGAAATATAATACTTTTTGATGGTAATATACTTTGGCAATATAATCCGACATTAGATAGTAAAATATCAGTAGGTGATAAAGATAAAATGGCTAGAAAAGAAATTTGTCTTTTTAGTTTTTTAGAAAATCATTTAAAAAGTAAAGATATAGCTTTAGAAACAGCTAATATAGATGACAATGTTTATTCTGTTTTGGAGGCTAAAATACCTGGGGGTAACAAATATTTTGATAGTGAAAAGCTATGGATAAACAATGAAACAAAAGCTCCAGAAAAACTTATTATATATGATACAGAAGGAAAAGAAAGAATTTTAGTTGAATATGATAATTTTATTTATAATCCTCAAATTCAAGATAGCAAATTTGATATAGAAAATATTGCAAAACCAGAAGAAAATTAGTATTATATATTATAATAACTTTAAAAGGGGATAATATATGATAGATTATGAAAGAGTGATAGCGGAAATAAATTTGGACAATATAGCTTATAATATGTCTAATATTAGAAAAAATATAGATAAAAAAACAAAAATAATGGCAATAGTAAAAGCAGATGCTTATGGACACGGAGCAGTTGAGGTAGCAAAAACAGCACTTTATAATGGAGCAGATTGGCTAGGAGTGGCTATAATAGATGAAGCTATAGAGCTTAGAAAAAACAATATATTTGAGCCTATTTTAATTTTAGGGCACACTATGGAACACAAATTTTTACAAGTTATAAGATATAATATAACTCAAACTGTTTTTTCTTATGAAATGGCAAAAAAATTGTCGGATGAGGCAACAAAGATTAAAAAAAGTGTAGATATACATATAAAAATAGACACTGGTATGTCTAGACTTGGATTTTTACCAACAGAAGAAAGCATAGAACAAATAATAGCTATAAAAAAATTACCATACATAAATATAACAGGTATATTTACACATTTTGCAACGTCAGATATGGAAGATAAATCTTTTACTAAAAATCAATTTGAAAAATATAAATATGTTGTAGATATATTAGAAAAAAGAGGATTTGAAAATATTATAAAACATATCTCTAATAGCGGAGCTATATTAGATTTAGAAGAATATAGGCTTGATATGGTTAGAGCAGGGATAATATTATATGGTATGTATCCATCTAATCAAGTTTTAAAAACTATAAACTTAAAACCAGCTATGAGCCTAAAAACTCATATAAGCTATGTTAAAGAAGTAGAAGAAAATGTTAGTGTTAGTTATTGTCGTACATATTTTACAAATAAAAAAACTAAAATAGCAACAATACCAGTTGGTTATGCAGATGGATATGCAAGAGCTTTAAGCAATAAAGCAAGAGTTTTTATAAACGGAGAATATGCAAATGTTATAGGAAATATTTGTATGGACCAATTTATGATAGATGTAACACATATATCTAATATAAAACAAGGAGATATAGCTATTCTTATGGGTGAAGGAATAACAGCGGAAGAAATAGCTTCTTTACAAGGCACTATAAATTATGAAATTGTATGTAATATAGGAAAAAGAGTACCTAGAGTTTATATAAAAAACAATCAATTTTTGAAAATAAAAAAATAGTTTATATAAAAATACTCCCGCAAAAATATTAAATAAAAACGTAGATTAAGTATAAATATTTTTAAATATGTTCATAATAAAGATAACAAATTAGTTAGTAGGTGATATTATGAATATATATATAAAGAACAAAATTAATGCGGAGTGTGAAAAAATATGATTGTGAAAAGAGGGGATATATTTTATGCAGATTTAAGCCCTGTTATAGGCTCCGAACAGGGGGGCGTTAGGCCAATTTTAATTATACAAAATGATATAGGAAATAGATATAGCCCAACTGTTATTTGTGCGGCTATAACATCTCAAATAAACAAGGCTAAATTGCCAACACATATAGAAATAGATTGTACAAAATATCCTTTAATAAAAGATTCTGTAGTTTTGTTAGAACAAGTAAGAACTATTGATAAAAAAAGAATGAAAGAAAAAATAGGCCATTTAGATGATACTATAATGAGTAAAGTAGACAAAGCGTTGTTAATTAGCTTGGGACTTAATACATAAGCCAAGGTTAAAGATAAAATCTTTAGCTTTTTTAAAACTATAAAAACTTTCATAATCTTAAATAAATTGTAATTCATAATTGAATTTGTCTATAGCTCAAACTATCCACAATATTTGTTAATATATTGTGGATAGTTTTAATATTTAAAAATAAGTTATCAACATTTAGGATATAGAAAGAGTTTAGAGAAAGTCTACACTTTTTTAATAAAAAAAGGCTTATCTTTTTGAATGAACTGTATTAAAAAATTTGATTTTATTGTAAAAAAGAAAAAGTGTATAAAAATTTATTTTTAATACGATTTTAAGTAAAGCTCCTTATTATTTATATTTTATTTCATATTTATCTATATAATATTTTTATACTGTTTTTTATTTTTATTATTTATAATAATTTAAAATATCTTAAGGGTTTATAATATTATATGTAATTTTTTAAATGTTAGCTTAAAAAAATTAAAAAATTTTAAATTATTATGTAATAAAATTTTTTAAAATATTAATAAAAAAGTATTGACATGAAAAATGTATTATGATATTATAATCAAGTCGCTAAAATAAAGTTGTTAAGAAAAAGAAAAAATGTAAAAAAGATGAAAAAAGTTCTTGACAATATGAAAGATAAGTGATAAACTAATTAAGTCGCTAAAACGACGATAAATCAAAAGTCAAGTAAATAAAATAAAAAGTGCTTGACAAAAATGAAAAAAATGTTATAATAGAACAAGTAACTAATAAAATTTACAAAAAATGAGATTAGTTAAAGATATTATAAAAAATTGAACATTGAAAACTAAATAATCAAAAAGTGAATTAGACAACCCGAAAAATTCAAGTGAGAAAAAACACTAAAAAAGAGAAAAAGTCAGAGTAATCTGAGCGAATTAAACTTAAAGTTTAAAGAATTAAAATGAGAGTTTGATCCTGGCTCAGGATGAACGCTGGCGGCGTGCCTAACACATGCAAGTCGAGCGGAGTTTTATGGGAGCTTGCTTTTATAAAATTTAGCGGCGGACGGGTGAGTAACGCGTGGGTAACCTGCCCTATACACAGGGATAACATTGAGAAATTGATGCTAATACCTGATAAGCCAACAAGTAGGCATCTGCAAGTTGGAAAAACTGAGGTGGTATAGGAGGGGCCCGCGTCTGATTAGCTAGTTGGTGGGGTAAAGGCCTACCAAGGCGACGATCAGTAGCCGACCTGAGAGGGTGATCGGCCACATTGGAACTGAGACACGGTCCAAACTCCTACGGGAGGCAGCAGTGGGGAATATTGCACAATGGGGGGAACCCTGATGCAGCAACGCCGCGTGAAGGAAGAAGTATTTCGGTATGTAAACTTCTATCGACAGGGAAGAAATAAATGACGGTACCTGAATAAGAAGCACCGGCTAAATACGTGCCAGCAGCCGCGGTAATACGTATGGTGCAAGCGTTATCCGGATTTACTGGGTGTAAAGGGTGAGTAGGCGGTTATGCAAGTCATATGTGAAATTCTGGGGCTCAACCTCAGGGCTGCATAAGAAACTGTGTAACTAGAGTACAGGAGAGGTAAGCGGAATTCCTAGTGTAGCGGTGAAATGCGTAGATATTAGGAAGAACACCGGTGGCGAAGGCGGCTTACTGGACTGAAACTGACGCTGAGTCACGAAAGCGTGGGAGCGAACAGGATTAGATACCCTGGTAGTCCACGCCGTAAACGATGAGTGCTAGGTGTTGGGAAGAGATTCTCGGTGCCGCAGCAAACGCAATAAGCACTCCACCTGGGGAGTACGACCGCAAGGTTGAAACTCAAAGGAATTGACGGGGACCCGCACAAGCGGTGGAGCATGTGGTTTAATTCGAAGCAACGCGAAGAACCTTACCTAAACTTGACATCCCGATGACAATCTGTGTAATGCAGACTTTCTTCGGAACATCGGTGACAGGTGGTGCATGGTTGTCGTCAGCTCGTGTCGTGAGATGTTGGGTTAAGTCCCGCAACGAGCGCAACCCCTATTCTTAGTAGCCAGCAATTCGGATGGGCACTCTAGGGAGACTGCCGTGGATAACACGGAGGAAGGTGGGGATGACGTCAAATCATCATGCCCCTTATGTTTAGGGCTACACACGTGCTACAATGGCTGTAACAAAGTGAAGCAAGATAGTGATATGGAGCAAAGCACAAAAAAGCAGTCCCAGTTCGGATTGTAGTCTGCAACTCGACTACATGAAGTTGGAATCGCTAGTAATCGCGAATCAGAATGTCGCGGTGAATACGTTCCCGGGTCTTGTACACACCGCCCGTCACACCATGGGAGTTGGAAGCGCCCGAAGCCTGTGACCTAACCGCAAGGGAGGAGCAGTCGAAGGTGAAGCCAGTGACTGGGGTGAAGTCGTAACAAGGTAGCCGTATCGGAAGGTGCGGCTGGATCACCTCCTTTCTAAGGAAAAAGGGAAGCTAATTCATTGATTATTTAGTTTTGAGTGTTTAAAACGTATTAATTTTACAAAGTAAAATTATATACACACTCACATATATTGTACATTGAAAATTAAATAACAAACACAACGCGATAAAGTTTGAGAAAACGATATCGTGAGCCAGACAAAAATGTTTAAGAGGTAAAAGCAAGAAATAAAAGTTTTTCCGAAAAAAGATTTAAACAATATCTCGGTGAATAAATAAAGAAACCGAAAGGTCAAGCTAATAAGAGCAAAGGGTGAATGCCTTGGCATCAAGAACCGAAGAAGGACGTAGAAAGCTGCGAAAAGCCACGAAGAGACGCAAACAGTCAGCGACTCGTGGATATCCGAATGGGGAAACCTAGCAGAGAAAAGCTCTGTTACTGCATACTGAATAAATAGGTATGTAGGGGGAACGTTGTGAACTGAAACATCTAAGTAGCAACAGGAAGAGAAAGAAAAATCGATTTCCTAAGTAGCGGCGAGCGAAAGGGAAGAAGGCCAAACCGACGAGCGTGCTTGTCGGGGTTGAGGACTGCATAATCCATTGACAAAGAATAGTCGAATTGTTTTGGGAAAGCAAACCAAAGAAGGTGAAAGTCCAGTAGACGAAATTTGGAGTCAGGAGGCAGAATCCAGAGTACCACGGGACACGAGAAACCCTGTGGGAAGCCGGGGGGACCACCCCCCAAGCCTAAATATTCCTTGATGACCGATAGTGAAATAGTACTGTGAAGGAAAGGTGAAAAGAACCCCGGGAGGGGAGTGAAAAAGAACCTGAAACCCTTTGTTTACAAACAGTGGGAGTTACAATAGTAACAACTGCGTACTTTTTGTAGAACGGTCCGGCGAGTTACATTTGCAAGCGAGGTTAATTAGTAAGAAGCTAAGAAGCCGAAGGGAAACCAAGTCTGAAAAGGGCGACAAGTTTGTAGGTGTAGACCCGAAACCGGGTGACCTATCCATGAGCAGGTTGAAGTTACCGTAAAAGGTAATGGAGGACCGAACTCGTATCTGTTGAAAAAGGTTGAGATGACTTGTGGATAGCGGAGAAATTCCAATCGAACCCGGAGATAGCTGGTTCTCCTCGAAATAGCTTTAGGGCTAGCCTTGTGTTAATCTACTGGAGGTAAAGCACTGAATTGGTGCGGGGCCTTCGCGGGTTACCAAATCATATCAAACTAAGAATGCCAGAAAGATGATGCACAGGAGTCAGACTATGTGAGATAAGTTTCATAGTCAAAAGGGAAAGAGCCCAGACCGACAGCTAAGGTCCCAAAGTGTGTGTTAAGTGGAAAAGGATGTGAGAATTCGAAGACAACTAGGATGTTGGCTTAGAAGCAGCCACTCATTTAAAGAGTGCGTAACAGCTCACTAGTCGAGAGTTTTTGCGCCGAAAATGTCCGGGGCTAAAACACACCACCGAAGCTACGGAATTGTACGAATGTACAATTGGTAGAGGAGCAATCTGCAAGGATGAAGCCAAACTGAAAGGAATGGTGGACGAAGCAGAAGAGAGAATGCCGGAATGAGTAGCGAGATATATGTGAGAATCATATAGGTCGAATGTCTAAGGTTTCCAGAGTAAAGCTGATCTGCTCTGGGTAAGTCGGGACCTAAGGCGAGGTCGAAAGACGTAGTCGATGGATAACAGGTTTAAATTCCTGTACTACTAATAATCAGAACTGTGGGGACACAGGAGGATAGGAAAACCGAGGAAAGGAAATACTCGGCTAAGCACAAAGCTGTGGATATGATGCAAATCACATATCTAAAGGTGAAGTGTGATAGGGAGTGAAGAAAAGTAGCGAAGTTTCTGAATCCACACTGTCAAGAAAAGCCGCTATAGTGTTATTAGTACCCGTACCGCAAACCGACACAGGTAGACGAGGAGAAAATCCACAGACCGACGGGAGAAGTGTTGTTAAGGAACTCGGCAAAATGACCCCGTAACTTAGGGAGAAGGGGAGCCTACGAGAGTAGGCCACAGAGAAGAGGCTCAAGCGACTGTTTAGCAAAAACACAGGTCTCTGCTAAACCGAAAGGTGAAGTATAGGGGCTGACACCTGCCCGGTGCTGGAAGGTCAAAAGGAGAGGTTAGGAGCAATCCGAAGCTTTGAATTCAAGCCCCAGTAAACGGCGGCCGTAACTATAACGGTCCTAAGGTAGCGAAATTCCTTGTCAGGTAAGTTCTGACCCGCACGAAAGGTGTAACGATTTGAGCACTGTCTCGACAACACGCCCGGTGAAATTGAAGAACCAGTGAAGATACTGGTTACCCGCAACAGGACGGAAAGACCCCATGGAGCTTTACTGCAGCTTAATATTGGGATTCGGTATTACATGTACAGGATAGGAGGGAGACTGAGAAGCCAGTACGCCAGTATTGGTGGAGTCGATGTTGGGATACCTCTCTTGTAGTATTGGATTTCTAACCTGCTTCTGTGATCCAGAAGAGGGACATTGTTAGGCGGGCAGTTTGACTGGGGCGGTCGCCTCCGAAAGAGTAACGGAGGCGCTCAAAGGTCTTCTCAGAATGATTGGAAACCATTCAAAGAGTGTAAAGGCAGAAGAAGGCTTGACTGCGAGAGCGACGGTTCGAGCAGGTACGAAAGTAGGACTTAGTGATCCGGTGGTAACAAGTGGGAGTGCCATCGCTTAACGGATAAAAGCTACCCTGGGGATAACAGGCTTATCTCCCCCAAGAGTTCACATCGACGGGGAGGTTTGGCACCTCGATGTCGGCTCATCGCATCCTGGGGCTGAAGTAGGTCCCAAGGGTTGGGCTGTTCGCCCATTAAAGCGGTACGCGAGCTGGGTTCAGAACGTCGTGAGACAGTTCGGTCCCTATCCGTTGTGGGCGTAGGAAATTTGAGAGGAGCTGTCCTTAGTACGAGAGGACCGGGATGGACGAACCGCTGGTGTATCTGTTGGTAACCAATGCCACGGCAGAGTAGCCAAGTTTGGAAAGGATAAACGCTGAAGGCATCTAAGCGTGAAGCCAACCTCAAGACTAGATTTCCATTGCCTAGTGCAAGTAAGACCCCTTGAAGACGACGAGGTTGATAGGCCTAAGGTGTAAGTACGGTAACGTATTCAGCTGATAGGTACTAATGGTCGAGTGCTTGTCCAATGATTTTGTTTAATTCTTTTAGTTTGGTTTGTGTTTGTTATTATTTTTTATGTAAATATTGAAAAATTGAAAAAAATTAAAAAATAGCTTGCAAAAGTATAAAAAATGTGATATACTATTTTAGTAAGTAATAATCCTCGATAGCTCAGCGGTAGAGCACTCGGCTGTTAACCGATAGGTCGTAGGTTCGAATCCTACTCGGGGAGCTTTTTAAGGCCCGTTGGTCAAGCGGTTAAGACGTGGCCCTTTCACGGCTAAAACAGGGGTTCGATTCCCCTACGGGTCATTGATGGCGATATAGCCAAGCGGTAAGGCATGGGACTGCAACTCCCTGATCCCCAGTTCGAATCTGGGTGTCGCCTTTGAGTGTTTTTATTAAATTAATGAGAGATTTGTTTGTGGAGGGGTTTATGAAAAAAATTATTTTAAGTATTATTATTGGTAGCAGTGTAGTATTAAGTAGTGTTAATATATTTGCAAATACTAGGTATTTACCTATTGAATTTGAAATTGCTGAAAAAGACAAATCAATAATGGAAGAAAGAATTAGGTATACAAATGAAAATATAAAAAGAGATTTATATATAAATGAAAGTAAAGGAGAAAACAAGTTAAATATAGATGAATTTATTAAACAAGCATCTAAAAATTTACTAAAAGATCTTATAAAAGATCCTGTTGATCGTGAAATTTTAGGTATAAACTAATAAATAAAATATATTATAATCAAAACTACCCATTAAAAGGGTGGTTTATTAGCTTTATAAGGAATTTGTTGTAAGCCTCTAAATAGACATTGAATGATCTGACAATTATAATACTTTATTGACTGCCACTAAAAGTGGCTATTTTTTGTCTAATTACTCTGACTACCTATAAATGGGTCTATATATTTTTTTAAATTTTTGTATACTGTATTTAGTGATAAAAATAAAAATATCAATAAATTTATAAATTAAATTATAATTTAATTATAGTGATAAATTTTTTAAATTTATCACTAATTTTGATGAGTAAAAGATATAAAAATATATTAATTGTATAAAATAAAGTAGAGATCTAAAAATACATATTATTATGAAAAATATATGAAAATATAAAATTATATATAGATAAAATATTAAGAATGTTATATAAAATAATGAGAGCTAAAGTTATAAAATAAAAAAATTAATTATATATGATTTATACTAAAATTTCTATATTATATAAAGCAAGTAATATCAAACTTTTTTATAATATTTTATATTGACTTTTAAATAATAAAAATTTATAATAGAAATAAAGTAAAGATGAATATAATTGTATTTTTTTGGAGGTAAAATATATGAAAAAAAATTTATCAAAAACAGCAGTTAAAGCTATGGTTATTGGTATGACTGTTACTATGGGTTGTGGTACTGCTTTAAGTGGAGTTGGAAATAATATAGCTATAGTAAAGGCAGAGGAAAAAAATATTATAAATAATCCAAGTGATATAAATTTAAATAAAGATGATTTTATAATTACAAAAGAAGGATATTTATTTCAAGTTTTAGAAAAAAATAACGAAGCACAAGAAATTTCATTTGTAGGTAAAATAAAATCAAGAGGTAATGGCAAAGGAGAAGGAACAGCAGATGGTACTAAAATACCTTATGTAGGGGTATTATTAGAAGATGGATCAGAGTTAACAATAACTCCTGGAGAAGAAAAAGCTAGAGAAGTAAAAGAACCAGTAAAATGTACAGTTACTCAAATAGGTAATGGAAAAGATGGATTATCTGAATATACTATAACTATTAAGGATAAAATTAAAGATACGAATAGTAAATGGAACATTATGGTTAATAATTTTCAAACACCTTTTAAAGATGTTAAGGTGATTGCTGATAAAGCATTAGAAGGGCTTTCAATTGTGTCACCTTTTAAAGTAATGGAAATACCAAGTACAGTAACAAAAATTGGTGAAAATTCATTAAATTTACAAGCATCATCTAATTTAGTTATTAAAATTACAAATTATGGAACAGAAGATACAACACAAATAACAGAAGATGAATTAGTAAAAGCTATTGGTACTACAAATGCAAGAATAACAATAGAATTACCAAGTAATGCAAATTGGCAGAGTTTAGTAGAAAGACTTAAAACAAATGCACCAAAAGTTGTAGTTAGAACAGAATTACCAGAAAATCCAGAAAATTGTTTAGTAAAAGCTATAAAAGATGATAAAGGTGAATATACATTTAAAATACTTAAAGATTCAGAGAGTTTAGGAAAACAAGTTGCTTTAGTAGAATTTAAAGGTAAAGAAGAAAAAAACAATAGAAGTGGAGAAGCACAAGTTATAGGAGCACAAGCAATTTTTAAAGGTGATAAAGTTACAATAAATAGTGAAGATTATGCAATTACACAATTAGGTGATGGAGAAAAACCTATAAGTGGCATAACTAATGAAGAATTAAAAGGAATAACAGGTAATGTAAGAACTGTTGCTGCAAAAGCTTTTGAAGGTAATAAAGAAATTTCAGAAATTTCACTTGAAAAACTTTATCTACCAGTTGTTGCTAAAGTAGAAGAAAATGCTTTTGCAGATACAAACTTAACAAAAGTAGATTTACCACATGTTAGTGTAGTAGAATCAAAAGCATTTGCAAATAATGAAAAACTTACAACTATATATTTAGGTGCAGATAAAAATAATAAACAACCTTTAACTATTGATCCAAATGCACTTTCAGGTAGTAAAAATTTAAGTGAAATAAAAACAAATGCTCATACAGATGAAAAACAAATAGAAAAAGTTATTAATAATTCAGGTACAACACAAAATGTAACAGTATCTTCAGGTGATAAGCAATCTGAAACTGTTAAACCAGTACCAAACGTAGCTCCTACAATAACAACAACAACTTTAGAAGCTAAAAAAGGAGATAAAACTATAACTCTTCAAATAAGTGAAGAATTACAAGAATTTACTTCTAATAAGGAACAAAATGCATTTACATTAACTAAAAAATCAACAAGAACAAATAAAAATACAACAACAAAAATAACAGAATACAAAGTAGGAACAGATAAGAAAACAATAATCCTTACTTTATCAAATCCTATAGAAGAAGGTAGCTATACAATTGATTTTGAAGGAAATGTTAAAGAGCTTAAAGATAGCGGAGATAAAATGCTTGAAACTAAAAAAGGAATTACTTTAACAGTAAAAAGTGAAAATAAAGAAACTACAACAAGCTCAACAAGTGGTGGAGGTAGTATCAGTAGTAGCGGTAGTGGAGCTAACGTAGGTGTTACAGGCGATAAAGATAATAATTCAAGTACTACAACAAACAATAATACTAATACAGGAAATAATCAAACAGTTGTAGAAGATAAAAAACTTACATTAGATACTATCAAATTACCTAGCGTAGAAGGTGAAGCTAAAACATTTGGAGATATATCTGCTAATCATTGGGCAAAAGCTCATATTGATAAATTATCTAAAGCAGGTGTTATAAACGGTGCAAATGGAAGTTTTAATCCTAATGGACAAACAAAACGTGCCGATGTTACAATTATGTTAGTTAATCTTTTAGGATTACAACCACAAGCTAACAATAAATTTATAGATGTTAATCCTTCAGCATATTATGCACCATATGTAGGAACAGCATCTACGTATGGTATAGTAAATGGTTCTAACGGTATGTTTAAACCAGAAAGTGTAATATCTAGACAAGATACAATGGTTATGATATCACAAATATTAAAATCATTAGATTTAAATGTTAATACAGATATAAGTGTATTAAATAAATTTAATGATGTAAATAAAGTATCATCTTATGCAAAAGAAAGTGTAGCTATATTAGTTAACTCAGGTATTATATCTGGAAATAATGGTAAATTAAATCCTACTGCTCCTGTTACTAGAGCAGAAATGGCTACTATAATGTCTAAATTATATGATGTTTTAAAAACAGCTAATAAATAATATAAATTAAAAAAATAAAAAGAGGCTTTTAAGTCTCTTTTTATTTTGACTTATTTACTAAGTTTTGATTAGTATAAAATTATATTAATTATAAGAATTTTTATTACAATTATGAAACTAATATTATGGTGTATAAAATATTTAAAATTTTTAGAATATGCTAGTTAATAATATTTAAAATCAATTAGTCAATTTTTTAGCTATACAACAAATATTTTGGCAATTTTATTAATAAGTATTATTAAAGTTGAGTCTAATAATATTTTATACCTTTATACATAGTTATTATAAAAAATCTTTTTTAATATTTATAATTATACTTTTAAAAGAATATATTTTTTAAACTTAAAAATAGTGTTAATAAGTATACAAGTGATAGGATAATATTCATATTTTATTAATAATACATAGAAGATTAAAAATAATAAACATATTTATAAAATAGTTGTTTATAATTATAATTAACATTGCTATATTAGAGTAAAATTTAATCTAATAAAATAAAAAAATTATTAATTTTGAATATAGTATAAAAAAGAGCATATATCGTATTTTGATTGAATATGCTCTTTTTTAATTGTTATTATAATTTTTTTAAAAGATCTATTTACTTTATTTTTATTTATTCATCTTTACTTAATTTAAAAGCTATAATAAACCCGATTATAGCCATTATAATAGAAAATACAATACTTAAAATAGGTATATTATTATCATAACTACTATATGTCATAGGGTCTTTAAAAATTGAAAAAATAGAACCAAATATAAGTCCTAAAATAGTAAAATATGTTACAGAAAAAGCTTTTTCTAATAAAAATGCTATAAGTTTAGATATTAGTATAACACCAATAACTATCCCAAGACCTCCAACAAAAAGAGTAATAAATACATTAGAAGTTACTATGTATTTTATACCAGCAAAAAAACTATTTGTAGACATAATTTCTATACCAGTTATTATTACATTAATAAGTCCACTAATAGATGTTAATATAACATTATAAATACCTAATAAAACCATAACAAATGAGCCACTTATACCAGGAACAACCATAGCAGCACTAGATATCATACAATATATAAATATTTTTATAAGCCACGGAGTAGTAATAACTATATCTACAGAAGTAGCCGAAGGTTCTTTTATAAAAGATATAAAAACGACTATTGAAAAACTTATTAAACTAGCTAAATAATATATAGGCTTAACTGGTTTTGTTTTTGCATGTTTAATAATAAGGGGTATGCTACCAACAACAAGCCCTACAAAAAACATACTAGTAGGTAAAGATTCTTTAGCTAAGCAAACTTCTATTATTTTACTAAATATTAATATACCAACACTAGCTCCTAAAAATAATGGTATTAAAAATTTTATATGCTTTTTAGGATTTTTAAAAAAGTTATTTATAGCATCTATCATTTGGTCAAATATTCTAAGTACAACAGCTATTGTTCCACCACTAACGCCAGGAATAATATTTGCTACACCAACAAAAATTCCTTTTAAAAATAAGTTTAAAAAACTATTCATTTTATGTCTCCTTAAAATTTATTTTGTATACATCATTTATAATTATATATAATTTATAAAAAAAATCAAGATTTGCATAAAATATCTATTTCATTTAAAATTTTATCGATAGAATTATTTAAAGAAGATGAATTCATAGTGTTTATATGAACAGTTTGTTGTTTTGATAAAATATTTATATTTTCTATAAGGCTATCTTTTGATAAATCTTCTTCGTATAAAACATTACTAAAACCTTGTTTTTTGAAAGAATTAGCATTTAATATTTGGTCACCTCTGCTTGCATTTTTAGAAAGAGGTATTAAAAGATTAGGTTTTTTTAATGCTAAAAATTCACATATAGCATTAGAACCAGCCCTTGATACAACAAGGTTACTAACAGCTAAAAAATGTTTTAATTCATCTGTTGCATATTCTATTTGATAATATCCTTCTTTATTTATAGATCTATCTACATTATTTTTACCACATAAATGTATTATATTAAAATCTTTTAAAAGAACATCTAAGCATTCTCTCAAAATAGTATTAATTTTTACAGAGCCTAAAGACCCACCCATAACTAAAATAATAGGTTTGTTATTTTTAAAATTACATATTTTTAGACCTTGATCTTTAGAACCTTCAAAAAGTTCTACTCTTATAGGAGTTCCTGTTAATATAGCTTTATTTTTAGGAATATTTTCTAATGCTTCTGGAAAAGTAGTACAAACTTTTTTTGCAAAAGGTATAGATATTTTGTTGGCAAGCCCTGGAGATATATCGGATTCATGTATTATAATAGGTACTTTGTTAAAATATCCACCTATAACAACTGGAACGCTAACAAATCCACCTTTAGAAAATATTATATTAGGTTTAATTTTTTTTATAATAGATGTGGCATCTGTTACTCCTTTTGTTACTCTAAAACTATCTGTAATATTTTTAAAATCTAAATATCTTCTAAGTTTACCAGTAGATATTTCATAATAATCTATATCTAAAGGCTTAATAAGAGTTTTTTCTATACCATCTTTACTCCCTATATAGCTTATATGATATCCTTTTTCTTTTAAAAAAGGTATTAATGCAATATTTGGATTTACGTGTCCGGCTGTACCCCCACCAGTTAAAACTATTTTTTTCAAAAAATCACCTCTATAATTATATATTTTATTTTAAAAATTATTGATATATTATATGAAAAGTAATAGTTAATTATAATATTTTAGTAAAAATTATAACTAGCTATTACTTGAGGTTGTAGACAAAGTCTATAACTTGTCAAAAAAATAATCTTGTTATTTTTTTGAGGTGCTGTATGAAAAAAACTGATTTATTCGCATAAGGGCTAAAGCCACTATAAATCTAGCTTTTTACACAATATAAGGCAAAGCCCCATATTGTGATTAGAATTTTTATGCCTTGCATAAACTTTTTATGTAAAGCATAAAAATAAAAAAATTACTCATAAAATATTTTGTCTACAGTCTGTATTACTTTTTAATAATTAAAAATAATTAAGAAATTGTTTTTATTAAATTATAATTTTTTTGTTCTTCATATGTTAAAGAAATATTATCATTTAAGTTATAGTTTAAAATATTTAAATTATCTTTGATAGGTATTGCAAAATATTTTTCATTATTATCAATTTTTATAAAAATATAACTATTACCATCAATAATAATTTCTTTAAGGTATGTTATTTTACCTTGTATATTATTAGATTTTATATTATTATTTACACTTATATTACTTTTATAAAGTAAATCTATATAGTTATTTTCACATTCAGAAACAGTGTCTCCAATAGCTACTATTTGATATTTTTCTATATTAACCATAGCATATTTTTTTACAAGTCCAGCTCCATCTTTTAATGACATAAAGTAAGTAGGTTGGTTTGAAATATTTAATAAAATAGGGAAAGTAGCTTTATATCCTAAATTTTGTACTTGACCTTCTGCAGAAGCCATAGCAGAGGTTTCTTGAGCACCTGAGATAGTATAATATTTGGCCTCACCAGTACGTTGGTTCATAAGAACAAAACCAACATTAGATTTATCTCCACCAACAGAGGTTACACCAGTATAAACATAAACATCATCATTTAATGCAATATAGTTATATCCTTCTGTTGTTTTAAGACAGCCTTTTTGCCCTAATATACTGTTTAGATATCCATTTTTTAACATTCCATAATAATTATAGTAAGATATTAAAAGGTCGGCAGAATAAACAGAGTCTACCCAATTAGGAACATCTTTAATATTATACTCTTTTAGTTCTCCAGTTATAGCATTTAATAAAATAACTTTTTTTAAAATAGGTCCACCAAATAAACCTATGGAGTATGTTTTAACAGGACATATCCAATAAGGAGTACCATTATCGTCTATTTCAAAGTTAATTTTATCAAATATGTAAGTTGGATAATTAAATCTAAGATAGCGATTTACATTTCTATTTAAAGGTTCAGAAAAAGAATATTTTATGCCTTTATCTAGCTTTACAAGGTTTACTTCTTGAGTTGCCATATCTATCATCATATAAGCTGGAATACCATTTTTACGATTTGTCAACCATTTAAAAATGTTACCATAGTCAAGAGGAGTAACTCGTGTGGGTTTAGATTTATAGTTTATTTGTGTATAAAGATTATTTACTTCAAATTGAGATACCATATCTACCATACTTCCCATTTTTCTAGAGCCTAAATTTATAGCAGTATCTTTATCTACTAAGGGTATCTCATCATAAGATATTTGTTTTATATCTTGTGTAAAATTACTATCTTTTATATTTATTAAAGATTGATATTTTTTTGCACTTATAATAGGAGATGAAAGTATGAGACCTATTACGTAAACAATAGCTAGCAATATAGCTAAAAATATAGTAAAATTAATAATTTTTGGATTAGCATTTCTAAATTTTACTATTTTATATATACTAATACCTATAAATAATAAACCTATAACAAAAATCCATAAATCAGAAGAATGTATGTTTATAACAGGTAGATAAATATAATAAAATAAAGAGGCTAAAAAAATAAAACATAAAATAATAGAGATTTTTAAGGATAATCTTTTCATAATAAACCACTTCCTTTTTAATTAGTTTATAATTATAGTAGCTAATTTAATAATATTTGTCAATTTAAAAAATTTTTAAAAAAATTTTAAAAAAAGTGTTGACATTTTTTTAAGTTTATATTATAATTTATTTTGTCGTTAGCAGTTAAGCATACGGCCCAATAGCTCAGTTGGTTAGAGCGCTGGCCTGTCACGCCAGAGGTCGAGGGTTCGAGCCCCTTTTGGGTCGCTTGTGGGAGCATAGCTCAGCTGGGAGAGCACCTGCCTTACAAGCAGGGGGTCACAGGTTCGAGCCCTGTTGTTCCCATACTGAGCCCGAGTGGCGGAACTGGCAGACGCACAGGACTTAAAATCCTGCGGGAGTTAAATCCCGTACCGGTTCGATTCCGGTCTCGGGCAGTATTTCAAACCACCTTAAAGGTGGTTTTTTATTTGATTAAAAATTTTGTAAAAATGTACTATAGCTTAAAATATTAAATAATTATTAATTTTAGTAACCTATTTTAAATAAATTCATATTATTAACTATGGAGGTGTTAAAATGAATTTTGAAGGAGTAAATATAGGTTACGCATTAACAGGGTCTTTTTGTACATTTAAAGAAACTATTGAGCAAATAAAAGAATTAGTATCATTAAAAGCTAATGTCTATCCAGTTTTTTCTTTTAACTCTCAAAATATAGATACGAGATTTGGAAAAGCAAACGATTTTATAGAAGAAATAGAAAATATAACAGGTAATAAAGTAATAAAAACAATAGAAGCTGCAGAGCCTATAGGGCCTAAAAACCATTTAGATGTGTTTGTTATAGCACCTTGTACTGGAAATACTCTTGCTAAGTTAAACGCTGGAATATGTGATACACCTGTATTAATGGCTAGTAAAGCTCATATAAGAAATAATAAACCAGTTATAATAGCAATATCTACCAATGATGCATTAGGAGCTAATATGCAAAATATAGGTGGTATGATTAATAAAAAGAATATATATTTTGTTCCATTTGGGCAAGATGATTATGTAAAAAAACCAAAATCTATTGTAGCTCATTTTGAAAAAATACCAGAAACTATTTATAGTGCATTAAAAGGAGAACAAGTACAACCAATAATGAAAGAGTATAGCTAAAAGCTATACTTTATTTTTGTAATAATACGACAAAAAATAAAATATAGTTTTATAAAAAACACTTAAAATAATATAAGAAAAAGTAAAAAACATAAAATATACACAATATTTATATATTTAAAATTAATACTATAAACTTAAATATATAAATTAATACTAAAATAAAATTAAAAAATACATTAAAATTGTCGAAAAAAATAAAAATGTAAATATTACAAAATATATATGTCTAAAAAAACTTTACTTTTTAAAAAAATAGGTTAAAATATATAAGATAAAGGAGAGTTGATTATGGTTTTTGATAGATTATTTAACCAAAATAGAATATTAGAAACGGCTATGCAGGCTACACAATATAAAAATCAGGTAATATTAAATAATATGGCAAATATAGATACCCCAAACTATAAAGCCAAAACTGTAAATTTTGAAGGTGTTTTAGCCGATGCTATAACAAAGACTAAAGAAACAGGTGTAGACCATATGGGAAATGTAATGAAAAATATAACCCTTAGCACAAAAGAAAATAGCACAACTATTGATGAAAATAGCGTTGATATAGAAACTGAAATGATAAATTTTTACAAAAATTCCGCAAAATATGATATAATAGTAAATAGTGTTATTTCTAATTCTAGCAGAACAAATTCTGTTTATACTACGTTTAAATAATATATAATTTAGGAGGATAAAATATGTCATTTTTTGATAGTTTAAACACAAGCACAACAGCACTTACAGCACAGAGCCTTAGGATGGACGTTATAAGTCAAAATATGGCTAATATAGATACAACAAGAACAGCAGATGGGGGACCTTATAAAAGAAAGACAGTTATATTTAGAGAAATAGATGGTAGTCAAAACAGTTTTAAAACTATGTTTAGTAAAAAATTAAATAATAACCAAACCTTATCTGGTGTTAAAGTAGAAAAAATAGTAGAAGATAACACAGAAGGTCCTAAAGAATATAACCCTAGCCACCCAGATGCAGATGAAAATGGTTATGTTACAAAACCTAATGTCAATGTAGTAGAAGAAATGGTAAATATGATTTCAGCAAATCGAGCTTATGAAGCAAACATCACAGCTGTTAATATTACTAAAGGAATGATAAACAAAACTTTAGAAATAGGAAGACAGTAAAATTTTTAGGGGGATAAATAAATATGCGTATAGATAATAATATACAAGCATTTAATAAAACATTAACATTTAATACAGAAAATAATGAAAGTCAAACATCTAGGATAGATAGTTTTGGAAAATTTTTTGATGAAGCAGTAAATCTTATTGAAGAAACAAACGTTATGCAAAAAGATGTAGAGCAAAAACAAATAGATTTTATAACAGGTAAATCGGATGATATGATAAGTCTTATTATGGCGCAGTCTAGAGCAGGCTCAGCTATACAATTTACATCACAAGTTACTAGCAAGATATTAAATGCTTATCAAGAGATTATGAGGATACCTATTTAATAAATATTAGATTTATAGTATATACATTTTGTAAAAATTTATACTATATTTTAATTAATTTTTTAAAATATTTATATGAGGTGTGAGTATGCATGAAAAACTATTAAGCTATAAGGCCAAAGCTACTGAAAAATGGAATAGTATAGATAAAGGCTTAAGAAATAAAATAATAATTATTGTTATTGGTCTTATAGTTACTTTAGGACTTTTATTATATATGAACTTTAAACCAGAATGGGTAGTTTTAAAGTCGAACGCTGACCCAGAAATTATAGGTCAAGTAGAAAAAATATTAAATGATAATACTATCAAAAACAGGTTGTTAGATAGAGGTACTGGTATAGAAGTATTAGAAAAAGATGAAAGCAGAGCTAAAATACTTATTGCTAGTAGTGAGATAGGTAAAGAAGGTATAACTTTTGATGATGTTTCGGCTAATATAGATATAGGTATGACCGAAAATGATAAAAGAGAACAATACAAAAGATTAAAAGAACAAGAAATGAAACAACTTATCGAAACATTTGAAAATGTTAAAACAGCTAAAGTTATGTTAGCTTTACCAGAAGAAACAGTTGTTTTTAATAATAATAAAAAAGAAGCAAGCGCAGGGGTTACACTTGATGTTAAAGATGACTTCACAGAAGAACAAGGTGCTATAATAGCTAATCTTATAGCTAGCAGTGTTGAAGGGGTAAAGGTAGAAAATGTTACTATAGCAGATACAAAAGGAAAAATTTTATATTCTGGTAAAGAAAGTAACACTATTAGCCATTCTAAAAAAGAAGAAATAGAAAATAATAAAAAGCAAGAAATAGAAACAAAAATACAAGACACTTTAAATCCTTTGTATGATGAAGTAAAAGTTATATCTAGTGTCAAATTTGATTGGGACAAGATACAAGAAAGAAATCTTACTTTAACACCCCCAGTTGATGATGCAACAGTAGGTGTACCTAAAGTACAAAAAGAACAAACAGAAAGTGTTGTAAATGGTGAAGTTGGTGCAGAACCAGGTGTAGAATCTAATGACCAAAATCCTACTAATTATGCTATGGGAGGTCAAAGCACAGGTACTTATGATAGCGCTAGTAAGGAAACAGAGTATGGATATAATGAACAAGAGCAATTAAAAGAAGTTGCAGGGGGTAGCTTTGTACCAGATAGTTCTTCTGTCGCTGTTACTGTTTATAAGCACAAATATTATAATGAAGCGGATTTAATAAAAAATAAAACTTTAAATAAAGATTTAACTTGGGAACAATTTAAAGAACAAAATGGAACACCTGTTTTAATAGAGATGGATCAACAATTGTTAGATACGATTAAAACTGGAACAGGTATAGAAAATGTTACTTTAACAGGATATGAAAAACCTATATTTGTTGATAAAGTTAAAGAACCTATAAAAGTAGAACAAATAATAGTTTTAATTATATTAGTTGTATTGATAGGGTTATTAGCTCTTGCGCTTATTAAGAAAGTTCAACCAGATGAAGTTGAAGAAATTGAGCCTGAAATATCTATAGAAGACCTTATTGCAACAAATAAAAGAGAAGATGAAGAAGTGGCAGAAAAAATTGCTGGAATTAATGAAGTGGAATCTGAGTTTAAAATTAAAATTGAAGACTTTATAGATGAAAATCCAGAAGCAGCTGCACAACTTCTTAGAAATTGGCTTAATGATGAATGGGAGTGATAATATAATATGTCTGTATTATTAGAACAATATGGCGGAAGAACAAAAGCAGCTATGTTATTAGTATGCTTAGGGCCAGAAAAATCGGCTAAAGTGTTTAAACATCTTAAAGAAGAAGAAATAGAAGCCTTAACTCTTGAAATAGCAAACCTTAATACTATATTACCAGAAACTAAAGAAGGAATTTTAGAGGAATTTTATCAAGTTTGTATAGCTCAAAAATATATTGTTGAAGGTGGCATAGGATATGCTAAACAGCTTTTAGAACAGTCTTTTGGTGATGATAAAGCAAATGAGATAATATCTAAACTTACTGTTTCTTTAAAAGTTAGACCATTTGACTTTATTAGAAAAGATGATATAACACAACTTATAAACTTTATACAAAATGAACATCCACAGACAATAGCTTTAATATTATCTTATTTAAAACCAGCACAAGCAGGGGAGGTATTATCTTCTTTAGCACCAGAAAAACAAACAGATGTTGCTAAAAGAATAGCCATAATGGATAGAACTAACCCAGACATTATTAAAGAAGTAGAAATAGCACTTGAAAAGAAAATCTCTACTCTTATGACAGCAGAGTATACAGATGTTGGTGGTATAGATGCTATCGTAGAAATCCTTAACTCTGTTGATAGAAATACAGAGAAAAATATTATGGATACTCTTGAAACAGAGGAAGTTGAACTTTCTGAAGAGATTAAGAAGAAAATGTTTGTATTTGAAGATTTATTATCTCTTGACAATAGATCTATACAAACAATCCTTAGAGAAGATATTGACCAAAAAGATATTGCAATTGCGCTTAAAGGTGCAACTGAAGAATTACAAAATCTTATATTTAATAACTTATCAAAACGTTTAGCGGCTATGATAAAAGAAGATATGGACTTTATGGGTCCTGTTAGAAGAACAGACGTTGAAGAATCACAACAAAAAATTGTTAATATTGTTAGAAGACTTCAAGAGACTAATCAAATTGTTGTTGCTAGAGGTGGAGGCGATGATATAATTGTCTAGGATATTAAAAGCATCTTATGTAAATGTTGAAAAAAATATTGTTATAGATAACACATTTTCTATAGAACAAGAAAATTTAAAACAAGATAGTAAAGAAAACGTTGATGAAAGTTTAGAGGTAGAAAATAATAACAGTGTTACAAATGAAGAAATAATAAAACAGCTAGAAGATACAAAGCAAGAAATAATAGAACAAGCTAATCAAGAAGCCAGTGAGATAATAGAACAGGCTAAGCAAGAGGCTAGTATTGAGGCTGAAAACATATTAAGACAAGCACAAGAAGAAATAGATATAAAAGCAGATGAAATTTATAAAGAAAATTTTGATAAAGGTTATCAAGAAGGAATGTTAAAGGCAGAACAAGAATGTCAGGCTATGAAAGAAGAGGCAGAAAAAATAGTATTACAAGCACAAGAAGAGCGAAAAGAGACTATTAATAACCTTGAATCAGAAATCATAAATTTTATAGTTGATACAACACAAAATATATTAACAAAATCTTTTGAATTTAATCCGCAAATAATATCTTTACTTATAAAAAAAGGACTATTATCTATAAAAACTTTAAAAAATGTAAAAGTTTATGTATCTGAGCAACAATATGATTATGTAGAACAAAACAAAGAAACAATATTTAACACAAATACAGATAAAAATAATATAGAAATAATAAAAGATACTTCATTAAAAGATACTGATTGTATAATAGATACAGAAATAGGCAGTATACAGTGTGGTATAGATGAGCAATTATCTTCAATAAAAGAAGCTTTATACTATATATTAAATTAATAGGGTGAAAAATATGTTTAATATAGATATAAGTAAATATAGATATGTATTAGAAAAAAATTATATTAAAAAATTAGGAAAAGTTTCTAGAGTAGTAGGTCTTACAATAGAATCTGATGGACCAGATGTTAGCATTGGTAACTGTTGTAAAATCTATACTAAAGAAGGTAAAAGTGTTTTGGCAGAAGTAGTAGGTTTTAAAGATAAAAAAATACTTCTTATGCCTTATGGTGATATTGAAGGGGTTGGACTTGGTAGCATTGTAGAAGGATTTGATTATCCTCTTAGTGTAAAAGTATCAGAAAACCTACTAGGTAGAGTTTTAAATGGACTAGGAGAACCTATGGACCATAAAGGACCTATAGATGCTAAAAAAGAAGTGTCTACAACTAATGTTCCACCAGACCCATTATCTAGAAAGCGTATAAAAGACCAATTATCTTTGGGAGTTAAAGCAATAGATGGATTATTATCTATTGGTAAAGGACAAAGGGTTGGTATATTTGCAGGGTCTGGCGTTGGAAAAAGTACTTTAATGGGTATGATAGCTAGAAATACAAGTGCATCTATAAATGTTATAGCACTAATAGGAGAACGTGGTAGAGAGGTAAAAGAATTTATTGAAAAAGACCTTGGAGAAGAAGGGCTTAAACGTTCTGTATTAGTTATAGCAACATCAGATCAACCAGCTTTAGTAAGATTAAAAGCTGCAGAAGTTGCAACCTCAATAGCAGAATATTTTAGAGAAGAAGGAAATGATGTTTTATTACTTATGGACTCTCTAACAAGGTATGCAATGGCTCAAAGAGAAGTTGGATTAGCTATAGGAGAACCTCCAGTATCACGAGGATATACACCATCTGTTTTTTCTATTATGCCTAAGCTTTTAGAAAGAGCTGGTAATTCTGACAAAGGTTCTATAACAGGTTTATATACAGTCCTTGTAGATGGTGATGATTTAACAGAACCTGTTACAGATACGGCTAGAGGTATATTAGATGGACATATAGTTTTATCTAGAAAATTAGCTAATAAAAATCACTATCCAGCAATAGATGTATTAGCTAGTGTATCTCGTGTTATGAGTGATATTGTTACAAAAGAGCATAAAAATAATGCTTTTGAAATAAAAAAACTTATGGGAACTTATTCTGAAGCAGAAGACCTTATTAACGTAGGGGCTTATGTGTCTGGAAGTAATGAAGATATTGATATGGCTATATCAAAAAGAAAACCTATATTACAATTTGTAACCCAGTCTACCGATGAATGTTTTTCTTTAGAAGAAGTATCTCAACAAATGAATGGAATTTTAGAGGATTAGAAAATGGCTAAATTTATATTTAATATGCAAGGACTTTTAAATATTAAAGAAAAGCTAGAAGAACAGACTAAAACAGAATATGGTAAAGCTTTAAACAAACTAGAAGAAGAAAAAAGTATACTTTTAAACCTTGAAAATAAAAAACAAGAAAATATATTAAGCTTTAAACAAAGTATTAACACTAGTGTTAAGCCTAGTTATATTAATAGTATTAATCAATATGTTAGCTTTATAGATAAAAAAATGGAACAACAAATGGAAAACATTAATAAGGCTAAAGATATTGTAGAGGAAAAAAGGTTAGCATTATTAGATGCTATGAAAGAAAGAAAAGTTCTTGAAGCTCTTAAAGAAAAAGAAAAAGAAAATTATTTTAAAGAAGAAATAAAAAAAGAGCAAAAAGTAATTGATGAAATAGTTAGTTATAAATATAATAAGGCTTAGCTTGGAGGTTTAAGATGGCGAAAAAAAATAAAAAAGTAAAAAATGAAAAAGAAGAATTAGACTTAATAGACGAAGAATTAGAAGAAAATGAATATGATGAAGAAGAACCTAAAAAGAAAAAAGGTGGTTGTTTATTCAAAATATTAATCATTCTTATTATAATAGCTATACCAGTTGCTCTTATAAGTTTTAATGTTGGTAATATTAGAGATAAATATTTAAGACCAGGTCTAGAAAAAATGCCTATTATAAAAAACTTATTACCACCATTAGAAGAAACTGAAGAAGAAGTGCCAATAGATGAAAAACAACAAACTATAGATGCTCTTACAAAAGAAATAGAAGAATTAAATAAAGAGATAACAAGGTTAAAAAAGTTTGAAGAAACACAACTACAATTTAAGGCAGAAAAAGAAGAGTTTGATAGAATGATAGCCTTAAAAGAACCAAAAGCCTATGTTGACTTTTATGAAACTATAGCTCCAGAAAATGCAGAAGAGTTATATAAAGAAGCAGTAAATAAACAAATAACAGATAAAAAATTTAAAGATTATATAAGAACTTTTGAAAGTATGAAAAAAGATGCAGTAGCAACTATTTTAGAGGAGCTTATGATAACAGATATGGATTTAGTTATAACTATATTAGATAATTTACCAAGTGAAAAAAGAAGTGAAATATTAAGTGCTATGGACCCTCAAAATGCAGCATCTTGTTCAAAACTTTTAGCACCAGTAGAAAATTAAAATTTATTTTGAAAGGAGGTGAAAATGATGGAGTTAACAAGTATGTTTTTAAATCAATTAACAGGTAAAAGCAATTTAAATACTTTTAATACAAGTAATAATAATAAAGGGTTTGATGAATTTTTAAATAAAGCAGAATTAAAAAATAATACAAATAGTTATAATAAAAATTTTGATAAAAAAGATAACTATTCTAAAAATATAAAATATAATGAAAAAAGAGAACCTTTTAATGAAAGTAGTAAAAGAATAGACGCTAAACAGTCTTCAGATAATGATTATAAAAAAATAGATGATAACAGTAATCTAGTAAAAGAAGATATTAGTGATGAAGATAAAGCTATAATTGTTGATAATGATTCTTTAAAAGATTTATCCGAAATTTTAGGTATTTCTACAGATAAAATAATGGATATTTTATCAAATTTATCTATGTCAATATCTATGTTACAAGATGGTAAAAATTTAATTAATTTTTTACAAAATGCATTCGATATAAATAATGCAGCTCAACTATTATCTATAGATAATATAAAAAATATTATGGATAAAATAAGTGAAGTTGCTAAAAATATTGACTATCAAGATATTATAAATTGTGATGTAAAAGAATTATTAAATAATTTAAGTGATGATAAAATTAAAAATATTACTATTTTAAACGGTAATGAAGACTTTAAACAAAAAATAAGTCAATTATTAAAAGAGCTAAATGGTAGTATTATTGAAGAAAATATTAATACAGATTTAATGCAGATTAATAATAGTACAAATTTAGAGCAAAAAACGCTTGATGAACATATTGAAATGCAAAATGTTGACGAAAGTGTAGTTAATTTAGAACAAGGTAAAAATGTTAAACAAGCTAATAATGAAAATCCTTATCAAAGCAGTGGTCAATCTAACAATAATCAACAAGGATTTTTAGGTGAGAATATAAATAAGGAAATTGAAATTAACGAAGAAACTTTTAATATATCATCTATAACTAATAATTCTAAAGTGTTTAACAGTTCTTTACCTAAAACACAAGCTTTTAGAAGTATTAATACAACAGATGTTGTAAATCAAATAATGGAAAAAATAAAAGTTGAAGTTAAACCTAATATTTCTGAAGTGAAAATGTTATTAAAACCAGAACAATTGGGAGAAGTTTCTCTTAAAATAACTACACAAAATGGAATTATTACAGCACAATTTATAGCAGAAAGTCAAAAAGTAAAAGAAATTATAGAATCTAATTTTAATCAACTTAAAGATTTATTATTAGAACAAGGCATTAATGTTGGTGGATTAGAAGTTAATGTGTCTAATAGTGAAGGTGGAGAACAAACATATAATATGTTTGAACAAAATAATAAAAATAATAGAACTTTTGATAATCAAATAGAAAACAACATAGAAATAAAAGAAAATCAACAAAAAGTAGAGCAAGAACAACTATTAGATTCTCAAGTAAATTATTCTATATAGGAGGTGAAATAAATGGATAAAATGTTAGATAGTACTATGTATAGTAATATACGTAATAACCCAAGAGCTTCTATTAATGGTATTTCTAATGGAACTTCTATGAGAAGTACAGAAAAAGTAAATAAAGAAAAAAAAGAAAATGATACATCTGGTCCACAGGTGAGCCTACCAGAACAAGGTGGAGCAATAAAAAATCCTAGCAATGTTAGAGAAGTAAAAACTCAGTTAGGAAAAGATGACTTTTTAAAACTTTTGGTTACTCAATTAAAATATCAAGATCCATTACAACCTATGGATAATACTGAATTTATTGCTCAAACAGCACAATTTACTGCATTAGAGCAGATGCAAAATTTAAATAAAACAATGAATAATTCACAAGCTTTTCAAACTATAGGAAAAGGCGTATTTTTAAATACTCTTAATGAAAAATCTGGTCAATATGAACTTATTTATGGTATAGTTGACTCTGTAGAAATTAAAAATGGTAAGCCATATCTTAATGTTGGAGGCAAAACTGCTCCTTATGAAGATATTTATAAAATGCAAGATGTTAATATGGCAGATAATTCGGCTATGGTTTCTCAAGCTATGTCATTAATAGGAAAAACTATACAAGCTATAACTGTTGATAATGAATTAAATCCAACTGGTTATGTAGAAGGTAGTGTTGATTTTGTTAAGTTTTCACAAGGAGTACCAGTATTAAGTGTTAATGGTAAAGATGTATACTTAGGAGAAATTGTTGCTGTATCTGAAAATACATTACTTATTGGTGCAGAAATAAGTGCTGCTATCGATTCTGAAGGTGTAGATAAGATAACAGGAAAAATAGAAAAGATTTCATTAAAAGATAAAGAGATATTTGTAAAATTAGAAGGTAGTGAAAAAGAAATACAAATAGAAGATATAGGCTCTTTAGTAAGTTCTGTTTCTCTCATAGGAGAAGAAGTAACATTTAATGATACTACTGGTAAAGTAAGTGGTGTAATTATTAAAGATAAAAAAGTATATCTTCAAGTAGGAGATAAAGAAATATCTTATAAAGATATTAATAAGTAGGTGGTGATTTTTTTGACTATAATAAATAACAATTTAATAAATCCTAATTTAGTAAATAAGGTTAAAAAATCTGAGCCTACTGTAAATTATAAAATAAATGAAAAAGAAGAAACATTTAAACAAATTTTAAAAAATAAAGAAGAAAGTAATAATATTATGTTTTCTAAGCATGCTTATATGAGGCTTAATTCTAGAAATTTATCACTTTCTAATTCTCAAATCAAAAGAGTTGAAGATGGTATAAAAAGAGCCGAAGCAAAAGGCATAAAAGATTCACTTGTTTTAGTGGATAATATAGCACTTTTAGTAAACATAAAAAATAAAACAGTTGTTACTGCTATTGACAATAATAGTGAGAAGGTTTATACAAATATAGATGGTGCCGTTATAGTTTAGGCTGGACCTTTAGGAAGCCTATTTTCTTTGAATGACAGATAAGAAAAAGCGGTAAATTTAAGGAGGAAATTATTATGATGAGAAGTATGTACTCAGGTGTTTCTGGGTTAAGAGTGCATCAAACAAAAATGGATGTTATAGCTAATAATATATCAAATATTAATACTGTTGGTTTTAAAAGAGCTTCTGTTTCTTTTAAAGATAGTTTTAATCAAACATTAAGTTCTGCAACTTCTGCTAATCAAGATAGAGGGGGAATAAATCCACAACAAATAGGTATGGGGGCTAACGTTGCTTCTATAGTTAATGTTATGGGACAAGGAGCTGCACAAAGAACAGATTATGGTAGTGACCTTATGATTGATGGGGAAGGTTTCTTTATTGTAAAAGATTCTACTGGATTTTCTTTTACTAGAGCAGGTACATTTGAAGTAGATGCATCAGGTAACCTTGTAGATCCTAATGGGTTTAATGTTTGTGGTTGGAAAGCAGTAGATGATCCAGATAATCCAGGACAACAAAAAATAGTTAAAGATACAGTTACACCTATTAATTTATATGAGGGAAATAACTTATATTCTCCAGCAGAACAAACAACTAGTGTGGAATTTACAGGTAACTTTAATCAAACAACAAATCCTACACAAAAAAATACAATATCTTTTTATGATAGCCAAGGTAATAAATATAGTATAAATATTCAGTTTGATAAAGATCCAGCTACTCCTAATCAATGGACAGCTAGTATACCAACTATTAATGATCAAAATTCACCTGGTAATGGAAAGATAGAAGTAACTGTAAATGGAACTGAAAAAATGTATATGGATGGTATTCAATTAGATTCTGCAAATTTAATATTTAATGAAAATGGAACATTAAAAGAAACTCAAGCAGGTAGTAAATCTATAAAAGTAACAGGACTTGATTTAACAAAATTACAAAAAGTTGGTGCTAATGGACAACTTGAAAATGCTAATTTAGGTGGAGAGCTTACATCTAAAGAATTAAATATAGATTTTTCAACTGTTACACAATTTAACTCTAAAGTAACTGTTACATCTGAAACAAAAGATGGTAATACTGCAGGAAATATGACAGGATACAATATAGATGCAAATGGTATGATTAGAGGAACATATTCTAATGGTAAAACAAGAATTTTAGCTCAAATACCATTAGCTAACTTTAAAAATCCAGCAGGTCTTGAAAAATATGGTAATAACCTTTACAAAGAAACAGGTAACTCTAGTGAGTTTGACGGTATAGGACAAGAAGCTAGTGCTTTAGGGTCTAAATTACAAGGTGGAGCTTTAGAAATGTCAAATGTAGATTTATCTTATGAATTTAGTGAAATGATAACTACACAAAGAGGATTCCAAGCTAATTCTAGAATTATAACTACAACAGATGAAATGATACAAGAATTAGTAAACTTAAAAAGATAATTTTTAATTATAAATAGTATATGGCTTTTAAATTTTATTTTTTAAGAGCTATATACTATAATGTAAAAAAATATTTAAAATAATAAATTTTATACTTGAGAAATTGTTAAAAATAGTGTATATTAATTAAGATAAGAAAATTTAAAATGATAGAGAAACTTTAGGAGAGCATTATTATGATTGTTTTAACAAAATTAAATGATGTAGAGATAGTTATTAATAGTGATTATATAGAGGTAATGCAAGAAACACCAGATACGACAATAACATTAACTACTGGCCGAAAAATAATAGTTAAGGAAGCAGTTGATGATATTATAGAAAAAATAATTACATATAAAAAAAGCTTAAAATAATATAGAGAGGAGTAAATAACAATGGAACTAGGTTTAATTATAGGTTTAGTTGCAGGTATGGGCTTTACATTTATATCTATACTTTTAGCAGGGGATATGCAAGTAAGTGCTGTTGTAAGCTTCCTTGATGCACCATCTTTTATGATAACAGTTGGTGGAGCTATGGCAGCCGTTATAGGGTCTTATCCATTACCTAAATTTGTAAATGCAATGAAAAGTGTTAGCAAAATATTAAAGCCAGACACTGTTGACCCAATAGCAGCTATAAAAGACATTATAGAGCTTGCAAATGTTGCTAGAAAAGAAGGGCTTTTAGCACTTGATGATAAATCTGTAGATATGGATCCCTTTTTAAGAAAAGGAATAATGCTTGTAGTTGATGGAACAGATCAAGAACTTGTAAGAAATGTTTTAGAAACTGAAATGGGATATATAGAAGATAGGCATAAAGAAAATATAGAAATATGGGAGCTTATGGCGTCACAGTTTCCAGCTTGGGGTATGATAGGTACTCTTGTTGGTCTTGTTATAATGCTTCAAAATCTTGATGACCCTTCAGCTATCGGTCCTAAAATGGCCGTTGCCTTAATAACAACTTTTTATGGTTCCTTATTTGCCAACTGGTTATCTACTCCTATTGCAAATAAAATGAAAGTTTATAGTAAACAAGAAATGTTAGTTAAAGAAGTTACAATTGAAGGAATACTATCTGTGGCAGCAGGTGAAAATCCACGTATAATAGAAGAAAAACTTAAAGTTTTCATATCACCAAGTCTTAGAGATTCATTTGGTGAGGGTGATAGCGAATAAGGAATGGTGATATTATATGGCTAAAAAAGAAAAAAAAATAGAGATAAAGCAAGGGCTTGCAGAATGGATGGGTACATATGGCGATATGGTTACATTGCTATTATGTTTTTTCGTTCTTATGTTTGCATCATCAAATGTTGATGCTGAAAAATTTAAACAAATAGCATCATCATTTTCTAATAATCAGATAGTTGTTATGCCAGAACAACAGGCAGGTATGTTAGATGCTTTGGGTAATGGAATTATACAAATGCCTAAAGTGGAAGGTAATTCTGACAAAGAGTTTGAACAAAAAAGTAAAGAAGAAATGGAAAGTATAGCAGAAAAATTTAAAACTTATTTTGCGGAAAATGACCTTCAAGATAAAATAGAAATTGAACAAAATGATAGATATATTACTTTAAATTTTAAAGATGGTATTTTATTTGAAAGTGGTAGTTCAGATTTAAAACCACAAGCAATAACAATATTATCTCAAGTTGCAGATGAATTATTAAAATATCCAGAAAATAATATAAAAATAGAAGGTCATACAGATAATAGACCAATTAATACAATAAGATATCCAAATAACTGGTATTTATCTGCTGCTAGAGCTATATCTGTTGCAACATACTTTACAGATACGAAAGGATTTCCACCAGATAGAATATCTACTGAAGGATATGGGGAATATAAACAAAAAGTACCTAATGATACTCCAGAAAATAGAGCTATTAACAGGAGAGTTGAAATAAAAGTTATTAGTAAATATTATAATAATGAACTATAAGCATTAAGGAGGCATACAAAATGGGAAAAAATAAAGTAGGAATGATACTAATAATAGTACTATTAGTTATTTTATTAGTATTATTTGCAGTAGGATTTGGGTTTTTATATAAAGCTATGAATAAAGCTAATCAAGGCGATGAAGCTAATGTAGTAGTACAACAAGAGCTAAAAATAGAAGATATAACTAACTTTCCAATAGGTGACCCAATAGTAACAAACTTATTAGAAGGACCAGATAAAAAAACTCATGTAATAAAAATAAATGTAAGTTTAGGTATAAACACAAGTAAAGATACAGCAAAAGATGCTGAAAAGCTTATTCCTACATTAGAAGCTCAAAAACCAGTTATAAAAGATACTGTAATAGGTATTTGTAGAAGTAAAACTTATGAAGAGCTAAATATGACAGATGCAAGAGTTGTTTTGAAAAACGAAATATTATTAAAATTACAAGAAATTTTTTCAACAGACCTTATAGTAGATGTATATGTTGATGAAATATTCTTACAATAATATAATTTTTTGAAAGGTAGGTGGTATATAAATGAGCGAAATTTTATCTCAGGAGGAGATAGATAGCCTTTTAAGCGCTATGGCAAGTGGTAACAATGAAGTTATTGAGCAAGCACCAGAAAATGAAAAAAAGGTAAGTCTTTATAACTTTGCAAGGCCATCTAAGTTTGGTAAAGAACAATTAAGAACTCTTGAAGTTATTTTTGATAATTTTGCTAGAATATCATCTTCATTTTTAACAGGCTATTTAAGAAGTACAACAACAATAGAGGTTATAAGTTCTGAACAAGTAACATATGGAGAGTTTAATAATTCATTATTAAATCCAGTTGTACTTAGTATAATAGACTTTAATCCTTTTAAAGGCTCTATTTTATTAGATTTGTCATCTAATATAGGTTATGCTATGATAGATAGGATACTTGGAGGAACTGGTAAAACAGTAAGTAAAATAAGAGAATTTACTGAAATAGAGGTTACTTTACTAAGTAAAATAATGGAGAAGCTTGTTGATAGATTAGAAGAGCCTTGGAGTCAAGTTTGTGAAATAAATCCACGCCTTGAAAAACTTGAAACAAATGCCCAATTTGCTCAAATAATGTCTCCTAATGAAATGGTAGCTTTAGTTACTTTAAGCATTAAAGTTGGTGATATAGAGGGATTAATGAACTTCTGTATACCATATATAGTTATAGAGCCTATTGTAGGAAACTTAAATACAAAACATTGGTTCTCTACAGTAGATGGTAATAATGATGGACAATATAGACCTTTTGTAGAAAGTCATTTACAAGAAACAAAAATACCTATATCTGTTATAGTAGGTAAAACTAATATTACAGTAGATGAATTCATAAATATACAAGTAGGTGATGTTATACCTTTAGATTCATATGTAACATCAGATTTTAAGGTTAAAGTTGGAGATTTAACAAAATTTTATGCTAAGCCTGGCGTAAATAAAGGTAAAAATGCTATACAAATAACTTCTATTATTAGGAAGGGGGAATAAAGATGAGCGACATGCTTTCGCAAGAAGAAATAAATGCTTTGCTAGGCGATAGTGTAGCTACTAATGAAGATAAAAATTTAAATAATTCAAGTGAAATATTAACAGATGAGAATAGGGATATTTTAGGTGAAGTTGGTAACATAAGTATGGGAACATCAGCTACTACTTTATCTGCATTATTAAATCATAAAGTGGAAATATCTACACCAACTGTTAGTATGGTTTATCCAAAAGATTTATCTTCAAAATATGATAAACCTTGTGTAGGTCTTAAAATAAATTATAAAGAAGGTTTAATAGGATCTAATCTTCTTATATTAAAACAAGAAGACGTAAAAATAATAGCAAATCTTATGATGGGTGGAGACGGTAATGTACCACTAGATGAAGAGCTTACAGAATTAGACCTTAGTGCTATATCTGAAGCTATGAACCAAATGGTTGGGTCTTCTTCTACATCATTATCATCTATGTTAGGATATAAAATAGATATAGATACACCTCAAGCTTTTATTTTAAAATTTGAAGATGATACATTTTTTGAAGAACTAACTATTACAGATGAACATTTAGTATGTAATTCTTTTAGAATGGTTGTACAAGATTTAATAGATAGTGAGATAATGCAACTTTTACCAATAGAATTTGCAGAAAGTATTATACAAAAGCTTACAGCAAATGAGGCTGAAGCAACACCAGAACCGACACCACAGCCAGTTCCACAACCACAACCGACACAGCCTCAAATACCACAACCAACACCAACACCTCAGCCACAACCAATACCACAACCAGTACAGCAACAACCTATGTCTCAACAAAGTAATATTATGCATAATAATGTTAATGTACAAACAGCACAGTTCCAAAGTTTTGATATGAATGAACTTGCACAACAAAAAGAAAATATTACTATAATTAGAGATGTACCTCTTGAAGTAACAGTAGAGCTTGGTAGAACTAGAAAACCTATTAAAGAAATATTAGAATTTAATCCAGGGACTGTTATAGAGCTTGACAAATTAGCTGGTGAGCCTATAGATATACTTGTTAATGGTAAATTTATAGCAAGAGGAGAAGTTGTAGTAATAGATGAAAACTTTGGTGTTAGGATTACAGATATTATAAATACTGAAGAAAGAATATAGTTAAATATATAATTAAAATGTTATATTAAAATAAAAATAATTTTATTAATAAGGAGAGTAAAAAAATGTCTGATAAAAATATACTTTTAGTTGATGATGCTGCTTTTATGAGAATGATGTTAAAGGATATACTTACTAAAAATGGTTATAATGTAATAGGAGAAGCAGAAAATGGTGCTCAAGCAGTAGAAAAATATAAAGAACTTAAACCTAATTTAGTTGTTATGGATATAACTATGCCAGAAATGGACGGTATACAAGCTGCAAAAGCTATAAAAGGTGAAGATGCAAATGCTTTAATTATTATGTGTTCTGCTATGGGACAACAAGCTATGGTTATTGAAGCAATACAAGCAGGAGCTAAAGACTTTATTGTTAAGCCATTCCAGCCAGATAGAGTTTTAGAAGCTGTTAAAAAAGTAATAGGATAATTATGATATTATTATCTAGTATAACACAAAAAAGCCAACCCCTTAACTTTTTGGGAATGGCTTTTCAGCTTATATTTTTAATATTAATATTCATATTTGTTATATTTTTAGCTTATTATTCTACAAAATTTATAGCAAATGCAAAAATTAAAAATATGACTAAAAATAATATGAAAATAATAGAGACTATATCTATAGGATTTAACTATGTTCATATTATCCAAGTAAATAAACAATACTTTTTAATAAGTTCATCTAAAGAAGGTATTAGAATTTTAACAGAAATAGATGGTAAAGATTTAATAATAAATGAAAATAATTCACAATCTTTACCATTTGAAAAATACCTTAAACAATATTTTAATAATACAAAAGAAAAAGGAAAAAAGGGAGGTAAATATGAAGAATAAAAAAATTTTAGCTAAAATAATATTGTTGGCTAGTATTTTTTCAATAATAGTATTTACCTCCTCAACTGTTTTTGCTAACAATATTTTTCCGGATATTAGTATAAGTGTTGGAGATAATAATGATGGAGGAGTGGCTACATCTGTACAGTTAATAGTATTATTTACAATACTAACGTTAGCACCATCTATTATAATAATGCTTACTTCTTTTACAAGAATAGTTATATCTCTTCATTTTTTAAGAAATGCTTTGGGAACACAACAAATGCCACCTAACCAAATAATTATTGGTATAGCATTATTTTTAACAATATTTATAATGTCACCAACTATAAAACAAGTAAATGAAAAAGCATTTATACCATATTCTGAGGGTAAAATATCACAACAACAATTTATAGATGAATCTATGAAACCTATAAGAGAATTTATGTTTACACAAGTTAGTGATAAAGATTTAAAATTATTTACAGATTTAGCAGGTATAGAATCTTATGATAATTTAGAAGATGTTCCAAGTTCTATTTTAATACCATCATTTATATTAGGTGAAGTTACAAAAGGATTTATAATAGGATTTATAATATATATACCATTTATTGTAATAGATATGGTAGTTTCTTCAGTCCTTATGGCTATGGGTATGATGATGTTACCACCAGCTTTAATATCGGCACCGTTTAAAATAATATTTTTTATAATGATAGACGGTTGGAATTTAATTATTGGTAGTATTGTAAAAACATTTACAGGATAAGGAGGGCTTTTATGTCAGAAGATACTGTAATTAATATAATGCAAATGGCTATAAAAACTGTTATATTTGCTTCAGCACCACCTTTATTATTAGGTCTTATAGTAGGTATAGTAGTAAGTATAATACAAACAATTACCTCTATTAATGAACAGACATTAGCACTTATACCTAAAATTTTGGCTGTTTTTTTATCATTAATAATATTTGGACCTTTTATAATAAATTCTATAAAAGAACTTTTTTTAGCCTTATATGTGGACCTTGTTAGGTTTATCCGTTAAGGGGAGAATATAATGAATTTTGAAAATACTCAAGTTTTAGTTGACATATTTAATAATGCAGATTTATATATGTTAATACTTGTTAGAATATTAGGATTTTTAATTTTTATGCCTGTTATAGGTGGTAATAATGGTATAGCTATGATAAAAATAGGATTAGCAATGGCTATATCTACTATAATATTTACTTCTGGCAATGTTGAACAAGTAACATATGTAAATAATTTTATGAGTTATTTTATGTTAATTTTAAAAGAATTTTTTATAGGAGCTATAATTAGTTATATAGTGTTTTTTGTGTTTAATTCTGTTTATTTTACAGGTCATATGATAGACCAACAAATAGGATATTCTATGGCAAATGTTTTTGACCCAATGACTAATACACAAGTGCCAATAACTGGTAATTTATATTATTTTTCATTATGTGTATTATTTATTTTAAATAGAGGTCATCATATGGTTATAAGCACTATATTTTATAGTTATAAATCTTTGCCCATTGGTAAAGCATATATATTAGGTAACAATGGATTATTTTACGGTATTATAAATATAATGATAGAGTTTTTAAAAATAGGATTTTTATTTGCTTTACCTATCATAGGATTAATACTTGTTATGGATATTGCATTAGGTGTATTAGTCCGTGCAGTACCAAAAATGAATGTTTTTGTTGTAGGTATGCCCTTAAAAGTTATAGCTGGGCTGTTAGCTTTATGGGTTATAACACCAGTATTTTCTGAAGTTTATTATAGGATATATAATTTAATTTCAGAACTTTTATTAAATTCTATAAAGGTTATGATGCCATGATAGTTTCAAAAGTTAAGGATAAAAATAATTTTTATATTAATATAAATCTAAAGTTTTTTAGTGGTGAAAAAACAGAAAAACCAACACCTAAAAGAAAACAAAAAGCTAGAAGTGAAGGGCAAGTTGCAATAAGTAAAGAAATTGCTACTGCAATAACTTTAATATTAGGTTTTTTGAGCTTAAAAATTTTAGGTAAATTTATGTATAAACAAATAGCAAGTGTAATGAATTTTAATTTTACGTTAATACAGGATGCAGATAAAATAATAAGTGAAGACTATCTTTTAGATTTTTTTATTTATATAACTTTAAGATGTATTATTATAGCAGGTCCTATATGTATAGTTACTATGTTTGTGGGTATAGTAACAAATATATTACAGGTAGGTTGGCATCCAACGACAAAACCACTAAAACCAAAGTTTGATGCTTTTAATCCAGCTAATGGATTTAAAAGACTATTTTCTTTTAAACAAATAGTTGAAGCATTTATATCTATTATAAAAATTATATTTTTAGGTATTGTTATATATACAGCTATAAAAGGTAAATCACATCAATTAACAAATATTGTATATATGGATTTATTTTCTGCTGTTATATACATATGTAATTTATGTATAGATATAGGGCTTAGGGTAGGATATTTTTTCATTATTATAGCAATTTTAGATTTTGTTTATCAAAGATACTCTCATAATAAAAAATTAAGAATGAGTAAACAAGACATAAAAGATGAATATAAGCAAACAGAAGGAGATCCAGTTATAAAAGGAAAAATTAGGCAAAAGATGAGAGAATCGGCCTTAAAAAGAATGATGCAAGAGGTGCCTGGAGCAGATGTTGTTATAACAAATCCAACACATTTTGCAGTTGCAATAAAATATGATAGAGAAAAAGAAGGAGCTCCTGTTGTTTTAGCTAAAGGTGTAGACCATTTAGCACAAAAAATAAAGAATGTAGCTAAAGAAAATAAAGTTGAAATTGTAGAAAATAAGCCTTTAGCAAGGGCATTATATAGCACAGTTGATGTTGGCAAAGAAATACCGCCAGAATTATATCAAGCAGTTGCCGAAGTTCTTGCCTTTGTTTATAAGCTTAAAAATATGGTTTAACTTTTAATATAGATTTTATGGAGAAATTTTTATGAAAATAAAAGAAGCATTTTTAGGTATTTTTATTATATTAATAGTTTTAGTATTAATCATTCCTGTACCTTCATTTTTATTAGACTTTTTATTTATGATTAATATATTTTTTGCAGTATTAATCCTTTTAGATGCTATATATTCTAAAAAAGCTCTTGATATGAGTATGTTTCCTACAATATTATTAGTAACAACACTATTTAGAATAGCTTTAAACTTATCTTCTACAAAGCTTATACTTTTAGAAGGTGATGCAGGCGAAGTTATAGAAACCTTTGGACAGTTTGTTGCAGGTGGTAATATGGTTGTAGGTGTAATCATATTTTTAATCCTTGTTTTAGTAAACTTTATGGTTATAACAAAAGGTTCTGAAAGGGTATCTGAGGTTACAGCTAGATTTACACTTGATGCTATGCCGGGTAAACAAATGGCAATAGATGCCGATTTAAATACAGGGCTTATAAATGATGAAGAAGCTAAAGCTAGAAGAAAAGAAATTCAAGACGAAGCATCATTTTATGGAGCTATGGACGGTGCATCTAAGTTTGTAAAAGGTGATGCAATAGCAGGTATTATAATAACTGCAATAAATATGATAGGTGGTATAACACTTGGTATGACTGGTTTATCTACGGGGACTAAACTACCTTTTGGAGAAGCTGTACAAGTATATACTCTTATGACAATAGGTGATGGTCTTGTAGGTCAAATACCAGCTATATTAATATCTACTGCAACAGGTATATTAGTTACTAAATCTAGCGAAGAAGATGGTATAACATCATCTCTTACAAAACAATTATTTAGCATACCATTAACATTATATATTGCAGGATTTGTTATGATAGCATTAGGGTTTACACCTTTACCAACTATGTTTTTTGTTCCTTTTGGTATCGTTTTACTATTTTGTGGGTATCAACTTAATAAGGCACAAAAAGTACAGGCTATTACAGAAGAAATATCTACAGAAGATGAAGAAGTTGAAGAAATTAGAAAACCAGAAAATGTTATTTCTTTATTAAATGTAGACCCTATTTTATTAATATTTGGTTATGGTTTAATCCCTTTAGTTGATAATAGTCAAGGGGGAGATTTATTAGATAGAGTTGTTATGATTAGAAGGCAAATAGCATTAGAGCTTGGTGCAGTAGTACCAATAATAAGGCTTAGAGATGATATAAAGCTTGCTCCTAATCAATATAAAATATTAATAAAAGGTGTGGAAGTAGCAGAAGGTGAAATATTATTTGACCATTATATGGCTATGAATCCAGGATATATTGAAGAAGAAATAGATGGTATAGAAACAGTTGAGCCTTATTTAGGATTACCAGCATTATGGATAACAGAAACACAAAGAGAACGAGCAGAAGCTTTAGGTTATACAGTAGTAGACCCGCCAGCTATTATAGCAACTCATTTAACAGAAGTAATAAGAAATAGCTTAAGCGAGTTATTATCAAGACAAGATGTACAAACATTAATAGATAATGTTAAAGAAAATCATCCAGTTCTTATAGATGAATTAGTACCAAAATTATTAGGTATAGGTGAAGTTCAAAAAGTTTTATCAAATCTTCTTAAAGAAGGTATATCTATAAGAGATTTAGTTACTATATTAGAAACATTAGCAGATTATGCTCAAGTTACAAGAGATACAGATATGCTTACAGAATATGTAAGACAATCTCTTAAAAAGAGCATATCTCAAAAATATTTTTCAGATGCAGGAAATAAAGTTATTACACTAGACCCTAATCTTGAACAAGAAATAATGGATAGTGTTCAACATTCTGAACAAGGGTCTTTCATAGCATTAGACCCAGAAAAAACTCAGATGATATTTAACAGTTTAAATACACAATTATCTAAGCTAACAACACTTGGCATACAACCAATTATTCTTACTTCTCCGGTTGTTAGAATTTACTTTAAAAAACTTGTAGAACAAGTAGCACCAGATTTAGTTGTAATTAGCTACAATGAGATAGATCCTAGTGCAGAAATTCAATCTATTGGAATGGTGGAAATTTAAATATGAAAATAAAAAAATATCAAGGTGAAACAGAAGAACAAGTTATAGAAATGGCTAAACAAGAGTTAGGAAATGATGCAATTGTACTTAGTATAAAAAAAATAACTCCTACAGGTATATTTTCTATAATAAAAAAGCCCTATATTGAGCTTACAGCATCTTATGATGAAAATAAGGTAAAGATAGAAGAAAAGCCTAAAAATTTTTTTGGAGATATAAAAAATAAATCAAATAATTTTGAAGATAGGCTAAAAGAAAAAGATAATACTATAGAAAGATTAGAAAAAAGGATAGCTGAATTAGAAGCATATCTAGAAAAAGCTATGAAAACTCTTTCTATGGATAAAAATGTAAAAAATGATAAATATAAAAATCAATTAGTACAATTTATATATGAAATGCTTATAACAAAAGGAGTAAATCAATCTGTTTGTGATGATATTTTGCAAGAAATTGATAAAGAAGAAAATCAAAATATTGATTTAATTGTTAAAGTAGTATATAATAAAATAGTAGAAATATTAGAAAATGTAGTATGTAAAGACTTAAGCATAGAAAATGAACAGAAGAATAATGAAGCTAAAAGTATAGTATTTTTAGGCACTACAGGTGTTGGTAAAACTACAACAATAGCAAAATTATCTTCAAACCTTATTATGAACAAAAATAAAAAAGTAGGATTTATTACTTCAGATACTTACAGAATAGCTGCTGTAGAACAACTTAAAACATATGCTGAAATTTTAGGAAGCCAAGTAGAAGTTGTTTATAAACCAGAAGATGTAAAAGAAAAAATTAATAAGTTAAAAGTAGTAAATGATTATATTTTCTTTGATACTGCTGGTAGATCTCATAAAAATGAAAAAAATATGGAAGAGATAAAAGAACTATTAAAAGAAATAGAAAATCCAGAAATATATCTTGTTATTAGCTCTACAAGTAATTTTGAAGATATAGAAAATATAATAAATGTATATTCTAAATTTTCACAATTTAATATTATTTTTACTAAAATAGATGAAACAGATACTATAGGAACAATATTAAATATAGCACATAGTACTAAACATAAAATAGCATATGTTACTGTAGGGCAAAATGTACCATCAGATATAGAAAAATTTTCTGGAGAAAAAATTGCTAAAGTTTTGTTAGGGAGTATGTATAAATAATGGATCAAGCTAAAGAGCTAAGAAGCTTAATAAATAATGTACAAAATATAAATTTAAAAAATACACTTAATTCTAGAGTTTTAACTATTAGTAGTGGTAAAGGTGGAGTTGGTAAATCTAGTTTTTCAGTAAATCTTGCTATATATTTATCAAGTTTAAACAAAAGAGTTTTGATAATAGATGCAGATTTTGGACTAGCTAATATAGAAGTATTATTAGGTGTTAGACCTAAATACAACTTTTATCATATGTTAAAAGGTGAAAAAAATATTTCAGAAATTATAGTAGATACGGATTATGGAATAAAACTTATATCTGGTGGTAATGGTTTAAAAGAATTATCTAATGTAAATAGTACAGAAATAAAATATTTTATAGAGCAATTTGAGTATTTAGATAAAATTGCAGACATAATAATAATAGATACGGGTGCTGGTATATCTCCTAATGTTACTAATTTTTTAATGGCTTCAGATGAAAATATTATTGTTACAACTCCTGAGCCTACTTCTTTTACAGATGCTTATACACTTATAAAAATTATAAAAGAACAAAATAAAGCAATAGACAAAATAGGAATTGTTATTAATAAGGCAGATGATAAATATGAAGCAGATAGAATTTTTACTAAATTAGACCATGTGTGTAACAAATTTTTAGGAATAAATATAGAAAATATGGGATACATAGCAACAGATGTAGCACTTATAAAAGCTGTAAAACAACAGCAACCTGCTATATTATCTTTTCCAAATAGTGATTTTTCTAAATCTATAAAAATTATTGGTAATAGAATAGTAGATGAAAATCAAGTTGTATCTAATGAAGGGATAAAAAGTTTTATTCAAAGATTAACACGAATTTTTAATAAATAATATATATCTATATGTATATATGAGGTGAAGTTGTGGAAATAGGAAATAAAATAATAATATCTTATAATAATACTAAACTAATATCTTTTATAGAAGATGTATTAGATGATGGTAGTATTTTAATACAAGCACCTTATACGTATAAAAATAAAATTTTATTAAATGAAAAGATTAAGTATAATATGGTTATATTAACTAATATTCAAATTATAAATGCAATAGTTACTATTAAAGATTATATAATTAATGGGAGAAGAGAATATTATATAATAAATATTTTACAAACATTTAAACAAGAAAATCAAAAAAGAAAATATGAAAGATTTTTTTGTAATTTACCATATAAAATATATTTAATAGATAAATATAAAGAAGAACAAATAAATGTTATAATTAAAGATATTAGTTTAGGAGGCATTAGATTTTTAGCTAATGTAGATATAGAGAAAAATGTAAATATAAAAATAAACTTAAATGAAGAAGATTTTTTAGCTAGTGGAGAAATAGTACAAACTCAGTATTATCCAAAAGCTAATTATAAAAATCAATATAGAATAAAATTTGATAATGTAGAAAATGGAGATTTATTAAAAAATTATTTTAAAAATACAAAAATGATTAATTGAGATTTACTCTTGGATAGGGGAAGGTTTAGTATGATAAGTTCTGGTTCTTTAATAGTTGGTATGGCAGATATGAATATAGCAAAAGATAAAGGAGTTTTAATAACTTTAGGATTAGGATCTTGTGTAGGAATTGCATTATATGACCCAGTTGCAAAGGTGGCTGGTTTAGCTCATTCTATGTTGCCAGATAGTAAAGAAATAAAAAATAATAGTAATATAGCAAAGTTTGTAGACTTAGCTACTATAAAATTAACTAAAGATATGATATCATATGGTGCTCAACAAAGTAGAATTGTTGCAAAGCTAGCTGGAGGAGCCCAAATGTTTGCCTTTGGTTCTACACATCCTAATATGAGAATAGGTGATAGAAATATTGAAGCGGCAGAGCGTATGTTAAGAAGACTTGGTATAAAAATATTGGCAAAAGATGTTGGAAAAACTTTTGGTAGAACCGTTGAATTAAGTGCTGAAGATGGTAAATTTACTATTAAAACTATAGAACACGGAACATATATTATATAAAAAGGTGAGTTTTATGTTAGAAAAGCTTAGAATAAAAATAACATTAATAGCAACTTTAGTTGTTACAATTTTTGCTTATCTATATAATGATGACTTTTTAAAAACTTGTTATGCTATTATTATAACAATAGTTGTATTTTATTTTTTAGGTGGATTTATTGAAATTTTCTTAAAAAATCAAATAGAAAAACTTGAAAATAATAAAATTAATCAAGATACAGAAAATGTAGAACATTTAGAAATAGAAGAAGAACTTGAGTATGATTATGTAGAAAGTGAACAAGAAGATGATGAAATTAATAATATAAGTAATGAATAAATAATATTTATTAAAGAGTGGTGAGTAATTTTGGAAGATACTAAACTATGGGAAGAATATGAAAAAACCAAAAGCCAAGAATTAAAAGAATGCATAATAAATAAATATGCTAATTTAGTTAAAATTGTTGCAGGTAGAATGAATATTTACACTAATTCTCAAATAGAATATGAAGATTTAATAGGGTATGGAATATTTGGTCTTATTGATGCAATAGACAAATTTGACTATAAAAAAGGTTATAAGTTTGAAACTTATGCCTCTCTTAGAATAAGAGGAGAAATAATAGATAATATTAGAAAAATAGATTGGATACCACGTTCTTTAAGACAAAAAAATAAGACTATAGAAGAGGCAATAGATAAATTTGAAATAGAATATGGTAGAGTACCTACAGAAGAAGAGTTGGCTAAAATTTTAGATATTTCAATAGAACAAGTTAAAGATTATCTAAAAAATTATTCGCTATATAATCTAGTATCTTTAGATGGATATTTAGAGCAAAATCATGAAAAACCAGTAGATACTTTAATTGAAAATGAAAAATATTTACCAGAAAAAGTATTACAACAAAAAGAAGATAAAAAAATATTAATAGAGGCTATTAATAGTCTTACTGAAAAACAAAGGCAAGTTATTACTTTATATTATTATGAGGAACTAACTTTAAAAGAAATTAGTAAGGTATTAGGAGTTTCTGAATCAAGGGTTTCTCAAATACATTCTAATTGTATGAGAATATTAAAAAATAAATTAGGAAATAGATATAATTTATTATATTTATAAACTTATATTTATATAGGGATAGAATTTTATGAGAGATATTTTAGATAGGGTAGTATTTTATGAAGATGGTATATATTTTTTAGTAGACTATAATAAAAAAAATCCCAAACAGGATATATTATATATTATTAATAAATATGAAATAAAAGATATTAATTATTTAGAATTAGAAAATAATATTAATAATAAAGAAGAATATATTTTTTTAACAGAGGATATAACAGCTATAGATATTAATGAAACTATGAAAGTATGTATATCTGAAGATAAAATAACAGCAGAAGTTACTTTTTTTCCACCACATAAAAATGGAAAGCTTTTAGATAAAAAGGAAATATTAGAACAAATTTTTAGTTATAATATTAAATTTGGACTTAATTTATCAAATATAGAAGATTTTATAAAAACAAGAGATTATAAAAGAACATATTTAATTGCTAGAGGTATGTACCCTAAGCAAAGTCAAAATGGATTTTTAAAATATTATGTTAATATAGAAGAAAAAAATTTAAGACCTAAAATATTAGATGATGGTACAATTGACTATAAAACATTAGATTTATTTGAAAATGTAAGAAAAGGCGATGTACTAGTTGAACAAGTAGACCCTATAAAAGGTGATAGTGGTAAAAATATTTATGGAGAGATTGTATTTAGTGATGAACCGATAAAATCACCAAGTTTACCAAAAGGTAAAAATACTGAAATATCAAAAGATGGAAAAAAACTTATATCTACTATAAATGGTTGTGTATTTTATAGAAATAATGTAATAGATATATTACCTATACTAGAAATAAAATCAGATATTAATAATAGTACAGGGAATATAGACTTTTTAGGTAATGTTATTGTAAGAGGGAATGTATTAAATGGCTTTACTATAAAAGCAGAAGGTGATGTAGATATATATGGCTGGGTTGAAGGTGCAACAATTGAGGCTAAAGGTGATATATTTATAGCACAAGGTGTTCAAGGAGCAGGAAAAGCTAAGCTAATTTCAGATGAAAATATAAATGTAAGCTTTATAGAAAATGCGACTATTATTTGTGAAAAAGACATAAATGTTAATTCTTTAATGCATTGTAATGTGTTTTGTAATGGAAACTTAACTGTTTTAGGCAAAAGAGGATTAATATTAGGTGGAAAATCTATTATATCTGGAAATTTAATAGCAAAAGACATAGGCTCTATAATGTCTAAAAATACAGATATTACAGTTGGCATAAGCTATAAAGTATTAGAAAAATATGAAGAATTTATAAAAATTTTAGATGATATAACTGAAAGATACAATGTATTAGAAAAAATAGTTGAAAAATTATCTGAAACTAATATAGAAGATTTATGTGAGCATAAAAGAATGATACTTGAAAAATCTATTAAAGAAAAATTAGAAATAAAAAAGAAAATTTTTAAATATAAAGAAATTATAAAAAGTTTAATACCTTTATTTAATAAAACTAATTCTCAAATAAAAGTAATAAATAAGCTTTATAGTGGTACAAAAATAGTTATTAATAATGCTATTATTTTTATAAAGGAAGATTTAGATAGCTGTATATTAAGAAATGTAGATGGTAAAATAAAAGTTTTTAAATAAGGAGGTGTTTATAATGGATATAAAGCCAATTGATGTACAAATGTTTATAAATAAATCTACGCAAATAAATAAATCAGAAGATTATAATCATAGAAATCTGGAACAAAATTTTATATTTTCTGAACATTTTAAAAAAAATACAGATATGGAAGGACAAAAAACTATAGAATCTAGCAAGACTGAAGAAGAAAACATAAATAAAGATAAAAAAGGAAAAGGTAATTTATATAATAAAAATAATAATAAGAAATCTCAAAGTTTAACAAAAGAAAAAGATAATAAAAAGGATAATTTAAGTTTTTTAGATATAAGTATATAGAGGTAAAAATTTATGGATATATTTAATTGGATTTTTATAATTATAATGATATTAGGATTTACTGTAATAATATCATCTATTTTAAAAATTAATAAATATAGTAATTCTACACCAATATCAGATATAGATAATCATATAAAGCAAATTAAAGAAACTATTGACCAAGCAGATTTAGCAATAGATGATTTGAATTTAATGTCTGAAGAAATATTTAAAAGATTTGATGAAAAACAAAGACAATTATTATTTTTATATGAAATTATAGAAAAGAAAAAATCTATGTCTAATAAGATAGATATAAAAATTGATGAAAATATTGCAAATCAAGGTACTTATAAAAATAAAAAATATATTAAATCTCATCCTATGGCAGATAAAATAAAAGAATTATACGATCAAAATATGACAATATCGGATATAGCAAAAACATTAAATATGGGTAAAGGTGAAGTAGAATTAATAATTAAATTTGGAAAGGGTAACCTATGAAAGAAAAATATATATTTTTTATTGGCTTAGGAACAGGTTTAGTTGTAGTATCTATTATTTCGCTTTTTTTATATAATGTATTAAAAGTTGATAATAATACAATTAATATAGCAACATCTACTACAGTTATAGAAAGCACAACAGAGGCTACAAGTATTCAAAATAATACTAACACTATAATAGAAAGTACAACAAAAGATATTAAAATAGAAATGGAAAAAAATATGGAAATATCTACTTATAAGCCATTTGAAATATCTACAAATTAATTTAAATAAACAAGGGATATTATACCTCTTTACAATGGTTTAAATATTATGTATACTATATATATATTTAACTTTGATGATAATAATTAAATATATAAAAATTTTTTTAAAGTTAATTTTAACTTTTAAATTTAAGGAAGTGATTTAATGAAAATAGAAAAAATAAATGATAATCAAATCAAATTTTTGCTTACAAACGAAGATTTGCAAGAAAGAGAAATTAAATTATCTGAATTAGCTCAAGGGTCTGAAAAAGCACAAGCTTTTTTTAGAGATATAATGACTGAAGCTATGTTAGATTGTGGATTTGATGCAACCAATACTCCACTTATGATAGAGGCAATGCCAGTTACTATGGATACTGTTATGATTATTGTATCTAAAGTAAATAAAGATGTAGATATAGATAAAGTTATATCATTATCTCCTAAAAGTTTAGAAGATAGAAAATATAAACAAAGTACAATTAAAAAATTTGAAGAAATAGAAGAAATAAGCTTAGAAAATATAGATAATGATAAAATATATATTTATTCATTTAAAAATTTAGAAGATATAATAAGTTTATCTAATAGAATAGTAGATATTTATGATGGTAACAATATACTATATAAATATCAAGATAGATATTTTTTATCATTAGAAAAAGTAAATAATATTGTTAATGATATAGAGTCTATCATATCTGAATATGGACAAAAACATATTTCTAATGTTATATCAAAATCTTATCTATATGAGTATGGTGAGGTTATAATAAAAAAAGATGCAATAAATATATTAGCTAATATATAAAACTATGCCTTATTTTGCTTATGTTAAATACATAAATAAAATAGGGCATAGTTTTATGCTATTTTAAAAGTTAATATTTTCCATTTTGAAAATATTTTAATATTATATATTAATATTTTTAATAATATATACGATATATATATAAGACAATAAAATTTATTAAAGGGAAGATATTTATTATAAAAGGAGGCCTTATTTTATGAAGATAAGCAATTTATTTAATACAACAAATATATATAACAAAACAATTAAAAATGATAAGAAAGTAGAAAAAACTAAAAAAGATAAAGATACTTTTGTAGTATCTGACAAAGCTAAAGATTTTCAAACAGTATTAAAAGCTGTTTCTAATAGTCCTGATGTTAGACAAGATAAAATAGATAAAATTAAAAGTCAAATAGAAGAAAAAAGCTATAATGTATCAACAGAAGATATTGTAGAAAAGCTATTTTCAAGATATTAATAAATATGAGGTGATATTTTGGCAAGCCTTATTAAAGAACTTATAGATACTCTTGAAGAACAAAATAATATTTATCAATCCCTTTTAGATATAGCATCTAAAAAGAAAGTTTCTATTATAGAAAATGATATATCTACATTACAACAATTTATAAAACAAGAAAATTTGTTGGTAGGAAAAAATCAAAAATTAGAAAAGAAAAGAATAGAAATTTTTAACGATATGTCTATGGTTTTAGGTAAAAGCAACGATTTATCTTTAAAAGATATTATTGATACTATAAATGGTCAAGAAGGACATAAAGAGCTTACATTAATTAGAGAAAAAATAATAGATGTTTTACCAAAACTAAAAACAATAAACGATCAAAATCAGGAACTTATAAAAATGTCTATGGATTATATAGATTTTTCTATAAATGTAATAAGAGGCGCTGGTGGCAACAGCCCTACTTATTATGATTTATCAGGTAACGAAATAAATTTGTCAGATAAAAAAATGTTTGATGCTAAACAATAAAAAACTGTAAAGGAGATTTTAATTATGGCATCTATGTCTAGTATTGGTATTGCTTTAAGTGGGCTTAGAGCAGCTCAATCCGGTTTATCGGTAACAGGTCATAACGTTTCAAATTCTACTGTAACAGGATATACAAGACAACAAGCTATACAACAAGATTTTTCGTATAGAAACTTGGGTTCAAGTCCAGTAGGAAGTTTGAAGTTACAAGTAGGACTTGGTACAAATGTATCACAAATAAGACAACTTAGAAATAAATTTTATGATGTAACATATAGAGAAGAAAATAGCTCCCTTGGATATTACTCTAGAAAATATACAGCAGGAGAAGAAATAAATACTATTATAGGTGAGTTACAAAGTGAATATAAAGCACAAGATGTAATAGTAGACTTATGGAACTCTATAAGTGAAATGAGTAAAAATCCAGCAGCTATAGAAACAAGGTCTGGATTTATACAAAGTTGTGTTAGTTTTTTAAACAAAATGCAAGATATTAATAAAAGTTTATTTGAATATCAAATGAATTTAAATAATCAAGTAAAAAGAGAAGTAAATGCTATAAATGATATTGTGTCTAAAATAGGTAATTTAAATCAAAAGATACAAGAAATAGAGGCAGACGGCAGTAGAGCTAATGACTTAAGAGATGAAAGAAATAATCTTTTAGATGAGCTTAGTGGTTATATTGATATAGAAGTAAAAGAAGTAGCAGTTGGTAATGGTAATAGTAGTAGAATAGATATATTAATACAAGGAAATGAACTTTTAGTAGGGAATATACAACAAAAAATAGGGCTTAAATATTGTAATGGTGATTATCCTTTTGTAGAACCAGTTTTTTCTAGCAGTCAAGAAATATTACCAGCAGAGGATACATCAGCAAAACTTTTTCCTAATTTAGCATCAGAAGATTTAGGTACAAATTCTACTAGTACTAAAGGGTCTTTAAAAGGTCTTTTAGTAGCTCGTGGTGAGGTTATAGGAAATTATGTTATGGATGATGCAGAAGTTGGCAATTTTTCTATACCTAATATACAAAAGAAAATAGATACACTTACACATGAGATAGTAACATTATTAAATGGTGCATCTACAAGTGGTGTAGGCTTAGATGGAAACAATGGAGTACCTATTTTTGTTAGAAAATCTGGTGTAGCACAAAATACACAAGAAGACCCTAAAAATTATGATACTTTATTTACTTTAGATAATATAATGATTAATCAAGACATATTAGAAGCAGAAGGTTACAATAGATTAGGTTTTTCTCAAGCTGGAGATAAAGATGATAATAGAATTTTGCTTGAACTTAGTAAAAAATGGAAAGAGCCAATAGATAGTTTAGAAGGTGCATCTATTGATGGATATTATAAAAAGATAATAACAGATTTTGCTGTGAAAGTGCAAGAAGATAGAGAAAAGTTAGATTCTAAGACAGGAAGTATTAATCTTGCAGATAATAAAAGAACTTCAATATCTGGTGTTTCTTTAGATGAAGAGCTTACTAATATGTTAAAATTTCAACACGCATATAATTCTGCGGCAAAAATTATAAATGTAATAGATGGTATGATGGATAAAGTTATAAATGGAACTGGTAGAGTAGGAATATAATAGGAGGTAATATATGGGTTCATCTTTTTTTGAATTTAATATAGCTACAACTGGGTTGTTTGCAGCTAGAGCAGGCTTAGAAATTACATCTCATAATGTATCAAATGTTGCAACACCTGGATATTCTAGACAATATATTAAACAAAAAGCTGGTATACCATTAGATAGATATAGTGGTGTAGGACAAGTTGGAACTGGTACAGTTGTTTATGGAATAGGTCAACATAGAGATGTATATTTAGACCAAAAATATTGGCCACAAGTAAGCACATTAGGGGAATATAGTCAAAAATCATCTCAGTTAAGCCTTATAGAAACTTCTCTTAGTGAATTATCTAAAACAAGTATAACAAATAATGTAAATGATTTTTTTAAATCTATATCAGACTTAGCTTTTTCTGCAGATAGCTTAGAGTATAGAATGGCAGTAATAAATAATGCAGATACATTAGTTACAAACATAAGAAATCATGCAACAAAGTTAAGACAACAACAGATAGATTTAAATGATGATGCTTATGCTCTTGTTGAACGTATAAATTCTATTGGCACACAAATAGCAAGTCTTAATGACCAAATATATACATATGAATTAGATGGAAACACAGCTAATGAGCTTAGAGACCAAAGAGCACTTTTAATAGATGAATTATCTAAATACGTTAATGTAGAAGTAAAAGAATATTCAGATGGTACTGGTAGAGAGCTTGATAAAAAATATGTTGTTTTATTAAATGGTCAAGAATTTGTAGACCATAAAACAAGTAGAAAATTAGAATGTATAAGAAGAGAAAATGCATTGCATCCTAATGACCCTCCAGGTCTTTATGATATTAAATGGGAAAATGGTGATGAGTTAAACTTAAAAACTCTTACTGGTGAATTAAAAGGTATATTAGACGTACGTGATGGAGATAGTGGCATAGGCGGTGGTGGTAGCTATAAAGGTATACCATATTATATAGACAAATTAAATGAATTTGTAAGAACTATGGCTTATGCTATGAACACTGGTAAAAGATTATCAGATGATGGAGATTTAGAAGGTGTAATAGGTCATCAAGATGGATTTGATATGAAAGGAAATAAAGGTGGACTTTTATTTAGTATGGTTGATCCTACTACAGGAAAAACAGTAACTAATATTGCAGATTATTCAGATATAAATGTATTTAATTTTGCAATATCAGATGAAATAAAAGCAGATCCTTCAAAACTTGCAATATCAGATACTAATGATTCAACACAAGAAAGTAATAATAAAGTTGTGCTTGGATTTTTAAAACTTAAAGATGATACATCTTTATTTGCAGAAGGTGGAGCATACCAGTTTGTTAATGCTATTTCTGCTACTTTAGGTATAGATACAAAACAAGCTAATAGTTTTACATCTTTTTATACAGATGTTACAAAAACTATAGACAACCAAAGAATGCAAGTTTCAGCTGTTAGTATAAATGAAGAAATAACTAATATGGTTAAATATCAACATTTATATCAAGCAGCATCAAAGCTTATGAATGTTATAAATGAAGTATATAATACTACAATAAATGGACTTGGTGTTTAGGGAGGTTAAAAAATGAGAGTAACAAATTCTATGATGTCTAATAGGCTTCTTACAAATGTTAATAGAAATTTATCTTTGTTAGACAAATATAATACTCAAGGTTCAACTGGGAAGAAAATACAAGTACCTTCAGATGACCCAATCATAGCTAGCCGTTCTTTAAAATTTAGAACAATGCTTGCAGAAACAGAGCAATATGCTAAAAATACTTCAGATGCTACATCTTGGATAGATGCTACAGAAACAGTATTTGTTAATATGAATAGAATATTAGAAGATATGAAAGGTTTAATGACTCAAGGAGCTAATGATACATATACATTAGAAGATAGAAAAAAATTATTAACTGAATATATGTCTTTAGTTGGTCAATTAGAGCAAGAGCTTAATAGTGACTATATGGGAAGAAATTTATTTTCTGGATTTAGAACAGATAAAAAACCTATCATACAAGATGCAAATGGAGTTAATATATTAAATCCGGAAGTATACGGAGATAATACAACACCATCTATAGCAGGACAAAAAATAGAAGTTCAAGTTGGTGCTGGTATTACAGTTGACATTAATACTCTTGCAACAGATGTTTATGACAAAAAAGATTATGATACATTAAGAGGTTTAATAAATCCAAAGTTTAATAAATCATTTGAAGAAATTATAAAAGAAATAGATGGATTAAAAACAGAAGAAGAAAAGCTAAATTGGGAAAAAGCTAATGACCTTAGAGGACAAATGGCAGAAACTATACAAAGTATAGAAGACTTTCAAGCTAAGCTATCTATTCAAGATACAGATATAGGTGTTCGCTCTAAAAGGGTAGAGCTTGTTCAAGTAAGGCTTGAAGATGATAAAGTAAACTATAAATCTGTTATGAGCCAAAATGAAGATGCGGATATAGCAGAGGTTATGATGAACTACAATACAGCTAATGCAGCATATATGGCTTCTCTTAACATTGGTATGAAAATAACTCAAACAACTTTAGCAGATTATTTAAGATAAAAATATATAATAGATATTGTAAATATTATAAAGTATAAGTATTATATAGAAATAGAGGATAAATATGATAGATACAGGACATGCGATAATGTTTCATCATTTCTATGATAACAATGAACATATATATGGTCAAGGTGCAATTAATAGAAAAGATTTATTAAATATATTAGATTATTATAATAGTAAATATAAAATTATAGATAGTAAAGAGTGGTTAGAAAAAGCTTTAAAAAATAAATTAGAGAAAAAAGATGTATGTCTTACATTTGATGATGGATTAAAATGCCAATATGATATAGCAAATTTAGTTCTACAAGAATTGTCGGGGGGGGGAATAATACTTTAACAGCGTTTTATTTTATATATACAGATATATATACAAAACAATTTAGTAAATTAGAAGTTTATAGATATTTTAGAACTATAACATACAATGATATAGATGATTTTTATAATGAATTCTTTGAGTTATTAATTAATCATAAAAATATAGGATATCAAGTAAAAAATATTATATATAATTTTAATGAAAAAGAATATTTAAAAGATTATAAATTTTATACATATAATGATAAATTATTTAGATATTTAAGAGATAATATAATTTATGAAAGTTATGATTATTTTATGAATAAAATTATGAAAAAATATAACTTTAATATTGAAGAAAGTGCTAAAAAGTTATGGATAAGCAAAGAGCAAATAAAAGATTTGCATAAACAAGGTAACGTTATAGGATTACATAGCCATACACATCCAACAGATATTACAAAGCTTTCTAAAGAGGGACAATATAAAGAATATTTGACTAATAAAAATATTTTAGAAGATATTATAAATGACAATATAATTTGTATGTCTCATCCTTGTGGAAGATATAATAATGATACATTAGAAGTACTAAAAAACCTTAATATAAAAATAGGTTTTACAAGTAATATGATTTTAAATAATAATACAAAATATGAATTTTTAAGAGAAGATCATGCAAATATTTTTAATAATTTAAGGAAAAATAATAATTATGAAAATAACTATATTTACAAGTAATCAACCAAGACATTTAAGATTAATAGATGAATTAGCTAAAATAAGTGATGAAGTATTTGCTATATAAGAATGTAATACAGTATTTCCAGGGATAAAAAAAGATTTTTTTAATAATTCTGAAATAATGAAAGAGTATTTTTATAATGTTATAAAAGCTGAAAATGAAGTTTTTGGAAATATATTTTTTACAAGAGAAAATGTTAGAACATTATCTATAAAATCTGGAGATTTAAATAATATTAATATTGAAAATTTAAAAAGTGCATTAAACTCTGATATATATGTAGTTTTTGGAAGTAGTTTTATAAAAGAACCATTGGTAGATTTCTTAGTAGAAAAAAAAGCAATTAATATCCATATGGGAATAAGCCCTTATTATAGGGGGAGTTCATGTAACTTTTGGGCTGCATATGATAAAAATCCAGAACTTATAGGTGCAACTATACATCTTTTAAGTACAGGTCTTGATTCAGGTGATATGCTATATCATGCTTTACCAAAAGCAGAAAAAATAAATCCATTTTTATTAGGAATGAAAGCTGTAAAAGTAGCTCAAGATTCGTTAGTTGATAGAATATACAATAAAGAAATATATAGTTATTTGCCAGTTAAACAAGATAAAGATAAAGAAATTAGATATACTAGAAATATAAATTTTAATGACGAAGTAGCAAAAGAATATTTAGATAATTTACCAACAGAAGAAGAAATATTTATGAAATTAAGCAATAGAGATGAAAGATTATTTTTAAATCCTTATATAAAATAGTTTTGGAGGTGCATTTATGACAATAAAGACAAAATTTTTTGGGGATATAGATGTAGATGATAATAAAGTAATAACATTTAAAGATGGATTGCCAGGGTTTGAAAATATAACTAAATTTTTATTTATGACAGATGAAGATGAGAATAGCCCATTTTCTTGGTTACAATCTATAGAAGATATAGATATAGTATTTACATTATTTAATGTATTTAAGGTATTGCCAGACTATAATCCTAATGTAGATATAGAGCTTTTAGATACTTTAGGAGATATAAAAGATGAAAATTTAGCTATATATTGTATAGCTACTATACCACCTAAAAATGTAAAAGAAATGACAATAAATTTAAAAGCACCTATTGTAATAAATTTAGATAATAATAATGCAAAACAAGTTATATGTAATAATGAAGAATATCCTATAAAATACTATGTGCACAAAGAAGTAAAAAAGGGTGGTGAATGATGTGTTAGCCCTTAGTAGAAAAAAAGGTGATTCTATAATTATAAATGATGAAATAGAAATAGTGATTATAGATATAGGAAAAGAACAAGTAAAAATAGGCATAAATGCACCAAAACATATACCGATATATAGAAAAGAGATAATTGAACAGATAACAAAAGAAAATAAACAAGCTGTATTAGATGTAGATATTAAAAATATAAAAAAATTATTTGACATTTAAACATATATAATTTATAATTAATTAAATATGTTTGCCTTCATAGTTAAATGGATATAACAAGCCCCTCCTAAGGGCTAGTTGTTGGTTCGATTCCAACTGAGGGTGTATTAAAAAAGTTGATAGCAATTTACTATCAACTTTTTTAAGTTTATAACAAATATTAGCTAATTTTATTAATGAGTATAATAGGGTAGTTAGAGGTTAATAAAGATATCTTTTTATTTTAATAGTTTTTTTAATAAACTTAAATTATTATTATATCTTATGTTTAAATCATACAGGTTAGTAGCTTTTAAGACACCTTTTTTATGAGAAAATAATTCAAAGCTATATTTGCCGTGATATACGCCAATACCACTATTACCTCTACCACCAAAAGGTATATTATGATTAGATACTTGTAATATAGTATCATTTATACAAATATTACCACAAGGTATATTTTCAATTAATATATTTACAAACTTTTTATTTTTAGAAAAAATATACATAGCCAATGGATTTTTATTGTATTCTACTATATTATATACTTCCTTTAAGTTATTATATGATATTATAGGTAATATAGGACCAAATATTTCTTCTTTCATAATATTTTGTTTGATAGAAACATTATCAACATAAGTAGGTTCTATTTTTAATGTTTTTTCATCATATTTACCACCATATATAATATTTGTATCTTTTATTAAATTTAGTATTCTATTAAAATTTTTTTCATTTATTATTTTAGAATATTGAGCATTTTTTAATGGTTCATTACCTAAGAATTTTTTTGTATAAAAAATAATTTTCTCTATTAATTTATCTTTTATATCATTATGAACTAACAAGTAGTCTGGAGCTATACAAGTTTGACCAGCATTTAATGTTTTGCCCCAAACTATACGTTTTGCAGTTTTATCAAGGTCTATATTTTTATCTATAATACAAGGGCTTTTACCACCTAGCTCTAAAGCTACAGGAGTTAAAGTTTTTGCAGCATTTTTCATTATAATTTTACCTATGTTAGTGCTACCAGTAAAAAATATAAAATCTATATTATTTTCTATTATATTTTCTACTACATCTGCTTCACCTAAAACAACTTGACAATAATTATCATCAAAAGTATCTTCTATAATTTTTTTTAATATATTTGAGCTATTTTGGGAATATTCTGAAGGTTTTATTATAGCACAATTTCCCGCAGATATAGCACCAACAAGAGGAGATAAGGCTAGTAAAAAAGGATAATTCCAAGGGGATATAATAAGACAAATGCCATATGGGTCTTTTATTTCATAACTTTTATATCCTAAGCACATTTTAGGAGTTTTTTTAACAATTTTTTTTGATAGTTTTTTAGTATTTTTTAAAAAGTAGTCTATTTCGTGTAAAATAGGTAATATTTCTGCCGTATATGAATCAAATTCAGACCTATTTAAATCTTTTTTAAGTGCCATAATTATGTCATTTTCATATTTTATTATACTCTTTTTTAAATTTTTAAGCATTTGTATCCTAAAGTTTATATTTTTTGTTATATTTGTTTTAAAAAAATCCTTTTTTGATTTAATTATATTTTTATACATAGCCTATTCCTTATTTATAATATTTTTTTCTAATTTTTTTATTTTTATAAAATATGCAGGTACAACTATTAGTGCACCTCCTGCCCAAGCAGCAGGACAAGCAAGAGATATTGCCAAATATCCTAATATACCTACAAAACCAACAGCAACAACAACTCTTCCTACTAATTCTATAATGCTAGCTATCATAGGGAAAACTACATCTCCCATTCCTTGTATAGAACTTCTATATAATATTAAAAGCATAAGAGGAATAAAAAATGCACAAGCCCAAGCTAAATATTGTCTAACATATTGAACAACTAAATCTTTATTAGTCTCTTCTGATATAAATAAGTTGATAAGAGGCATATTAAATACGTATATTATGGCACTGCATATTAAAGCTAACAATATACCTATTATAGTCATTTTTTTCATACCTTCTTTTATTCTGTCGAATTTACCAGCACCTAAGTTTTGTCCTGTATACGTAGTGCTTGCAATACCTAGTGTAGAAAAAGGTTGTATAGCAAGTTGTTCTATCCTACAACATACAGTATAGCTTGCAACAGCTATTGTACCCAAAGAATTTACAGCACTTTGTAATAATATACTACCAGTAGCTATTACTGAATATTGAAAAGCCATAGGAAAGCCAATACTTAAAAGTCTATTAGCAGATTTTTGTTTGTAATAAAGGTCTTCTTTTTGCATTTTTAATATTTCAAATTTTTTATACATATATATAGCACATAATAAGGCAGATACACCTTGAGATATAACAGTTGCTAAAGCTGCACCTACAACACCCATATTAAATGATAATATAAACAATAAATCTAGGGCGATATTTAGAAATGATGCTATTATAAGAAAATATAAAGGAGTTTTACTATCACCTAATGCTCTTAATATGCTAGCAGTCATATTGTAGGCCATATTTGTAAATAAGCCAGCTAATATTATTATCATATAGTTATAAGCATAATTATATATATCTTGTGGTGTTTTTGTAATAGTTAATAAAGGTCCTAAGCCTATTGTAGATATAATTGTTATTATTATAGCAACAATTGTAGTAAGATATGCACTCATAGCAACAAAATGTCTTACTCTTTTATAATCATTAGCACCAAAGCCTTGTGCTATTGGCACGGCAAATCCACTTGTCATACCCATAGCAAATCCAAAAATAAAAAAATTTATACCGCCTGTAGAGCCTACACCTGCTAAAGCTTGTGTACCAACGTATTTGCCTACAATAATAGTATCTACCATACTATATAGCTGTTGAAAAATGTTGCCTATAAGAAGTGGTATAATAAATTTTATAACAAGTTTAGTAGGGCTACCTACTGTCATATCATTAGTCATATTTTACACCTCATCAAAAAAATCATTATAAACTTTTTTTAAAGTTTCTACTACGTTTTTACAAGTATATTTTGCAACCTTTTTAACGTCTTCGTGAGCATCTTCCATAGCATAGCTATATTTTGCATCTGTAAGCATTTCTATGTCATTAAAGTTATCTCCAAAAGCCATTGTTTCTTCGCTAGATACGTTTATATATTTTTGTAATAATTTTATAGCATTTCCTTTATGTATATCAATGTTCATAAAATCATACCAAGTGTGTCCTGACACAGTATGTTGAAATTTATTACCAAAGTCTTTAACAAAATATTGTATTATTTCATCATTTAAACCTTCATTATAGTGTAAAGATACTTTTAAAATATCTTGATTTATATCATCAAAACATTCTATGATAGTCATATGGTTTTCTTCTTCATTACCTATTAGTTTATGAAAATCTTTAGATTTTGGCATAATATATGTTGTTTTTTCTCCACATATAAATAATTCTGTACCTTCTTTATCTAAAATTTTTTTAGATAAACTTTTAGCAAGTTCTATATCTATTGGAGATTTATATAGGATTTCATCATTATGTACTACTATTGCACCATTTTCAGCTATATATCCTATTTTATCTTTAACAGGTTCAAATATTTTTTGGAGATTATAAAGTTGACGACCACTTGTTGCGAAGAAAAGTACACCTTTTTTATAAAACTTTTCTATTAATGTAAATAGTTCTGGGTCTATTGGGTCTGAATAGCTTTGAAGAAGTGTTCCGTCTATATCACAAGTAATAAGTTTTATCATTTTCATTCTCCTTTAAAAATTATAAAATTTAATACGATTTTCAATATGTTTTTGAAAATTTAAAACTTTATGTTCATAGTTTTCGTCCATAAATTTAGATGTTATCATAAAATCTGCTGAAGATTTATTGTTTGCAATAGGTATGTCATAAACTTGAGCTATACGAAGAAGAGCTTTTACATCTGGGTCGTGTGGTTGAGCTGTTAATGGGTCTGAGAAAAATATAATAAAATCTATCTCTCCTTCTACAACTTTAGCTCCTATTTGTTGGTCTCCACCTAAAGGACCACTATTAAATCCTTTTATTTTAAGGTCTGTATTTTGAGATATCATTTTAGAGGTTGTACCTGTTCCATAAAGGTTATGTTTTTCTAATATTTCTTTATATTGTTTACACCAATTTATAAGCTCAATTTTTTTATTGTCATGAGCTATGAGAGCTATATTTTTTTGTTTTTTTATAGTTAAAGTAACATATTCATCTATCATAAAAACACTCCTTTTAATTATTAAAATATTAAATAAATTGTTCCTATAATTGTTGATAATATAACTAAATATTTAAATATAGCCCAGTTTATTTTTTTATAGTAGAGTAGAACAATACAAATTAAAGGTATTATGCTTATAAATAATGCTAATATTTTTTGTATTATATAGTTACTTGGAAAAGAAGTAAATGATAAAAAGCCTATACATAACGATAAGATAATCATTAAAAATATTATTATGTTTTGTATAATTTTATTTTTTATACAAATTATACCTATTGTACCAACTATAACTAATGCTAATATAGAATAATATAAAATAGCTAGTGCAAACATATAAACCCTCCTTTTATATACTTATTATATTTTTTATATTACTATATATTTTTGTAAAAAGCAATAATTTTTATAGCTATAATATTTTTAAAATATTAAGGCTATAAACAAAGGTTAAAACCTTAAAAAAAATAAAAAAATTAGTCTAAAATATTTTATCTTAAATTTAATTTTAATTTTATATTATTATTTAATTAAGTAAATGATTGACAAAATAATATAACATAAGTAATAATATATCTATAGATATTTAAAATATCTTGTAAAATAACTACATAAATAAAAATAGAGATTTATTATATAAATAGTTAAAATTTTAGAAAGGAGAAAATGTATGGCAAAAAATGTAAGAGATGGTGCAACCCTAAGTTGTACACTAGGAACAGGTAAATCAAAACTAAAGGTATCTAGAGATAAAAATGCTTTAATAAATGGAGAACCACAAGCTGTAATATCAGATAATGTATTAGGTGTTAATATAACAAATTTTTGTAGCTGTAAAAAAACTAATCCACCAACTCCTTGTATACCAATGATATTATTAAAATGGCAATTAGCAGATAAAAATCACAAAATACAAGGAGAAGTAGCCTTGTTAGATAACTGTATATTACCTTGTTTAAATGGTGGAATAATAAAAATAGAAAAATCGGGTCAAACAAAAGAATAGAGGTGGTATAATGGTAGATGCAATAACATATTTAGATTTAAAAACAAATATTACAAATTTGCAAGAAATAATAGATTTTGAAATGAAATATGAAATAAATAAACATTGCTATTGTAGCATAACAGGAATTTTAAAAGAAGAAGACGAAGAATTTTTTGTAAAACATATAACAGCATTTAGTCCAATACAAATAAGAACAGAAAAAGAAACACCAACAGTAATATTTAATGGAATAATACAAAAATCTGAAATAAGACATATAGGAAGTGTATATTATTTAACATTAAATTGTGTATCAAATTCATTTAAGCTAGATATAAAAAAGAAAAATCGCTCGTTTCAAGATAAAAATATGACATATAAAGATATAATAGATAAAATAGCAAGTGATTATTCGTCAAGCCAAATATTAGATTTTGCAACAGAAAGTAAAAAAATTGAAAATCTTATTTTACAATATGAAGAAACCGATTGGGAATTTATAAAGAGATTAGCTTCTAGATTTAATGTTGGTTTAATTCCTTTAGGAGCAGATGAAGGAGCTAACATAATGTTTGGCATTAGAGAAGGAAAAAATATAGGAAATGTAGAGGAATATAAATATATATTAGAAAAAAACATAAAAAATTATCTTATATCAAAAGAAAATTATAATGAGAATTTGTCAGAGATTGATAGTATAAGATTTAAAATAGAAACAATAGAAAACTTTGATATTTATAGTAAAATAAAATATCAAGATTTTGATTTATATATAAGTAAAAAAAGAGCATTTTTAAAAGATGGTATATTAAAATTTGAATATGAAATATGCAATAAAAAAGGCTTAACAAGAGATAGATTTTATAATGATAAAATAGTAGGATTATCTATAAAAGGAAGAGTATTAAAGCCTATACAAGATAGAATAAAAGTACATTTAGAAATAGACGAAAATCAAGATGAAGAAACAGCGTGGGAATTTTTATATTCAACAATGTATACAGCAGAAGGAAATATTGGTTGGTATTGTATGCCTGAAATAAACGATACAGTATATATATATTTTCCAACAAAAGAAGAAAGTGAAGCTATGGGGATAAGTTCTATTAGGGTGGGTGATAAAGATACAGATAAAATAAATAATCCTAATATAAAATACTTTAGAACAATAGATGGAAAAGAAATAAAGTTTGCACCAGATGAAATATTAATAACTTGTATAAATGGTAAAGAAAAAGATACAGGTGAAGATAGAGTAGTATACATAAAAATGAATCAAAATACAGGAATAGAAATAATAAGTACACAACCAATATTATTAAAAAGTGGAAAAGAAATAAGAATAGAGGCAGAAGAAAAAATTGAAATAATAGCAAATGAAGAAATAAAGATGAATTGTAAACGAAGTGAAATAAAATTAAATTCAATGATAGATATAAAAGGACCAGAAGTAAGAATAAATTAAATAAATATTTAAGGGTGTAGATAAAATCTACACCCTCATTATTATCTATAAATTAAAATAAAACATTAAGCATATTATATTGAGTGTGTGTTTTATTTTTTTGAGCAAATATACCATATTGAATTAAAACTTTATTAGTGCTTCTATCTATAGATTCTTTTGCCATATCTGCATCAGATATTTTACTTTTAGACTGAATAGTGTTTAATTCAGAGTTAGAATTAGAAGAAATATCATAATCAAATCTATTTATTTGTGCACCAATTTGAACTCTTGCAGTTGACACATCATTTATAGCTTTATCAATAGCATCTATATCTATTTTATCACCCATAACACTAAAATTACCTAAGCCTAAAGAGTCAGTGTTTACTGCACCTATAGATATAGTTGTACCAGAGCCATCTTGATTCATAGCCACATTTTTATCTTTAAAGCTACCATCTAAAAGGTTTTGTCCATTAAATTGTGTATTGTTAGACATATCATTAATGCTGGCTAAAGTTTGGTTTATTTCTTCTTGGATAATTTTTTTATCACTGTCACTTAAAATACCACTAGAAGCTTGTAAGCTAAGCTCTCTTACTCTTTGTAAACTATCTCCTATACTTCCTAATGCACCGTCTGCTGTTTTTAAAGCATTTTGCATATCGTAAGTGTTGTTTACACCTTTACCTATACCTTGTATAAGTGCATTCATTTTTTCAGCAATAGCAAGACCAGCAGCATCATCACCAGCTTTGTTTATCTTTTTTCCAGAAGATAAACGTTCGTTTGTTTTTTCGGCTTTTTTGTTTGTTTTATGTAGATTAGAGCCGTATAAGTCTACTTTTTGAACCTTATTTAATATTTTCATCATATAACACCTCCTTATATATAATTATGCAATTTTTTAAGAATAATTGCAATATTAATATTTAACAAATATTAATAAAAAAATTAGCTTAGTTATATAAAATATTATAAAAGTATAATAAAAAACATTATAATTGAATTTTAAATATTTATATGATATAATTTATTAAGTATAAAATAGGATAAAATACGGAGGATAATATGTTTGTAGATAGAGTAAAGATTCATATAAAAGCTGGTAACGGTGGCAATGGTTGTGTATCGTTTTATAGAGCTAAATATGTAACAAACGGTGGTCCTGATGGTGGTGATGGTGGAAAAGGTGGCAACGTAATATTTGTTGCAGATGAAGGCATAAACACTTTAATGGATTTTAGATATAAAAAACTTTTTAAAGCAGAAAATGGAGTAGATGGTAGCAAAAGAAATTGTACTGGTGCTAATGGTAAAGATGTTATAATAAAAGTTCCAGTAGGTACTATAATAAGAGAATCAGAAAGTGGAAAAGTAATGGCAGATATGGTTGTTCCATTTGAAGAGAAAGTTATTATAAAAGGTGGAAAAGGTGGAAAAGGTAACCAACATTTTGCAACACCAACAAGACAAGCTCCACGATATGCAGAAAGAGGAAGAACGGCAAAAGAATATGATGTTATTTTAGAGCTAAAGCTTATAGCAGATGTAGGGCTTATTGGGTTTCCAAATGTTGGTAAATCTACGATTTTATCAATGGTTACAAATGCTAACCCTAAAATAGCTAATTATCATTTTACAACATTATCTCCAAACTTAGGAGTTGTACGAAGTAAATGGGGGAGTGATTTTGTAATGGCAGATATACCAGGACTTATAGAAGGTGCTAGCGAGGGTATTGGGCTTGGCCATGAGTTTTTAAGACACGTTGAAAGAACAAAAGTTTTTATCCACGTTGTAGATGCTGCAGGTCTTGAAGGGGTGTGTCCTCTTGAAAATATAGAAAAAATAAATGAAGAGTTAAAAAAATATAATGAAAATCTTTTAGATAGACCTATGGTAATAGCTTGTAATAAAATGGATATACCAGAGGCAGAAGAAAACTTTAAAAAAATAAAAGAAATTTATGAAAAAAAAGGAATAAAAGTTTTTCCTATATCTGCGGCAACTAATGAGGGCTTAGATAATCTTTTAGCAGCAGTTGCAGATATATTAAAAGATTATCCAGAAGATATTGTATTTGAAGAAGACTTTTCACCTTATGTAGATGTAAGTGTAGATAGTGAGCCGTTTACAATAACTAACATAGACAGTGGTTATTATGTTGTAGAAGGTGTTGGTGTTGAAAAAATGATGGGATACACTAATATTGATACAGAAAAAGGCTTTGCATTTTTTCAAAAATATCTTAGAGATAAAGGTATTATAGAGGCTTTAGAAGAAAAAGGTATTCAAGAAGGCGATACTGTTAAAATATATGATTTAGAATTTGATTATTATAAATAGTTTTAATAATGGAAAGGAAATATTATGTTAAATAGTAAACAAAGAGCATATCTTAGAGGATTGTCTAATAAAATAGACCCTATTTTTCAAATAGGAAAAGGTGGAGTAAGCCCTGAGCTAGTGGTTGCAATAGATGAAGCATTGGAAGCTAGAGAACTAATAAAATGTACAGTGCTTAATAATTGCATGGATGATATAAAATATATAGCATCAGCTATTAGTGAAAGAACAAAATCAGATATTGTTCAAATTATAGGTAAAAAAATAGTTGTATATAGAGAATCTAAAGAAAAACCAATTATAGTATTACCAAAATAAAATATAATTAAAATAATATTTAAGGGTGTAGACTTTGTCTATGCCTTTTTAATAAAAAACTTATCTTTTAATGTTTAAATTAATGTAAAAAAGTCAGATTTATTATATAATAATAAAATATCATAAAAATATTGTTTTTTAAACAAGTTAAATGAAAATATTACATTATGACTAGAATTTTTATGCATAGTATAAAAAAATATTATTAATATATTTTTTTTATAAATTTATATAAAAATACATATTTTGTTAAAATATAAATTTTATTAAAAATGTATATAAATTTTATAATAAATTATATAAATTTATAAAATTTATATTTATTTTTAAAATAATTAAAAAATATTTGCAAAAATAAATCAAAATTTATTACTTTAATTTATTATTTTTATAAAAAAATAACAAGTTGTGTTATTACTTAATTTTTATTTTTAATTGACATTTATATATTTTTGTTATAATATATTCTTTAATATAAAAAATAAAAAACATAAATTAAATTTTTTTTATTAAAATTGATTATACATAAATATTCAAAAAGTATGTATAATTATTAATAATGTTTATTGGTTATTTATGTTTTGTGAGGAGGAATTGCGAATGAAATTTAAAAAATTTTTGGCAATGGTACTTATAGGAACTATGACATTTTCATTAGTTGCTTGTGGCTCTAAAGAGAGTAATGAAGACACAAATATTTCGACTAATCAACAAACAAATTCGGAATATGATACATTAGTTGTTAGTGTAAATGAGCTTAATGGTATATTTAACCCTTTATTTTACACAAGTGCTTTTGATAAGTATGTATTTGACCCTTGTTTTTCAACTGTTTGCAGCTTAGATGATGAAAACAACCTTATAGATAATGCAGGTTCTATAACCACCGAAGAAATAAAAGATAATTCTGGCAATACTACTCAAGTTAAATACACAATAAAATTAAAAGACGGTGTTACATTTTCAGATGGTACACCGGTTACTATAGATGATTATATATTTTCATTAAAATTAGCAGTAGACCCAACATATGATGGAATGAACACCCTTAGCTCATTAAATATTGTAGGGCTTAAAGAGTATAGAGAGGGTGGAGATAATGTTACAGAAATATCAGGTATAGAAAAAATTGATGACTTAACTTGTACTGTACTTGTTGATGGTGTAAATATTATTGGTGATAGGCTTCTTGCAGAGCAATATATTTTACCAAAACATTATTATGGTATTTCACAAGATGGAAAAGAATATAAAAAAGGCGATATGACAGTACCAAAATCTAGAAATTCAATGCCAATGGGTAGTGGTCCTTATATATTTAAAAGTTATGATAAAAATATAGCCACATTAGAGGCAAACCCTAATTACTTTAAAGGAGCTCCAAAAACTCCAAATTTAAAATTCCAAGTTGTTTCAGAAAATAATAAAGTTGATGTTGTAGTAAACGGCGAAGTTGATATTGCAGACCCATCAGCAGATAAAGAAACAATGGCAAGGCTTGAGGCAGAAAGCATTGAATATAATTTAACAGACAATAATGGTTATGGATATATAGGTATTGATGCTAACCGTATACCAGATATAAACGTAAGAAAAGGTTTAATGTGTCTTATGAATAGAGAACCTGCAGTAAAATCATATTTTGGAGATTTAGCAGAGGTTATAGAAAGACCTATGACTAGCACTTTACCAGAGTATCCAGAAGGTGCAAAACCTTATTATCAATATGATAAAGCTAAAGCCTTAGAATATTTTGAAAAAGCTGGATATAAAAAGGATTCTAACGGAAAACTTGTAGATAAAAATGGTAATCAACTTAAAGTAGAAGTAGGTGTTGGCGACTTAAAATCTCATCCAACGGCAGGTATTTTTTCACAAATGAAAATAGATATGGAAGAAATGGGAGCCGAGTTTATTGTATCAGATTTACAGTTTAATGCTCTTTCAGACCGACTTAATAGTGGAGATTTAGATATGTTTGCTCTTGCGTGGGGCGATTCTAATAACTGTGACTTAACACAAATATTCCATAGCTCTTTTGCAGATAAAGCAGGGTCTAATAGATATAATTTAAAAGACCCAGAGGTGGATAAACTTATAGAACAAGTAGCTAGCACTTTAGATTTTGAAAAAAGAAAAGAGCTTGTAGCTAAAGAGCTTGATTTAATTATGGAAAATGCAGTTATTATGCCTGTTTATCAAAGAAAAAACCTTAATATATTTAGCGATAATTTAAAAATAGATACAGTTTATAGAACATCATCTCCATATCATACATTTAGAGATGAATATCACACTATAGAAATGAAATAATTTTCAATAAAAAATAAATAAGACGCTTCTGAAGTTATACTAAAATAACCATATAAAATTATTTTTTAGTTTTCAGAGGCGTCTTAATTTATAATAGTTTTTGATTATTGTTATTTATAATATAAATATGGTTATATATAAAAGGTTTATGGTTTGGAAGTATATTTAATAAAAATTAATTATTAATTTGTTTAGTATACATATTATTCCACATAATCTTAAATTATTTAAGATATAAAAGAAAGGAATGATTTTAATGAAACAATATATAATAAGAAGAATTTTAATTAGCTTTGTTGTTCTTGTTGGGGTTTCATTTTTATTATACGCTATAATACATTTTATGCCTGGAGATTTTATAACAACTATAACATCTGGTAATCCATCTATAACAGAAGAAATGAGACAAAAATTAAGAGAATTATATGGTATTGACAAAGGGCTTTTAGAAGGCTATAAAGATTGGGCCTTATCTGCCCTAAAAGGTGATTTTGGTACATCTTTTGTCTTTCAACAACCAGTTACACAAGTTATAAAAGATAGAATGTGGATATCGTTTTGGTTAGCTTTTATAGCATTTATTATACAAATTGCAATAGCATTACCTTTAGGAACTATTGCAGCTACAAAGCAATATTCAAAAATAGACTATTCCATAGTGGCTTTTGCACTTGCAGGTATATCACTTCCTTCCTTCTTTTTTGCAGCTGTTTTACAAAAAATATTTGCAATAGATTTGGGGATATTACCGCTACAAGGTATGGTTACAGCTCGTAAAAATTTAGAGGGAATACCTCTTTTGCTTGATATGGGAAAACATTTTATATTACCAATAATAGTATTTGTTGTTACAAGTATGGGAGCTTGGCTTAGATATACGAGAAATAATATGCTAGAAGTTTTAAATGCAGACTATGTTAGAACAGCACGTGCTAAAGGGGTTCCAGAAAAAGTTGTTGTAGGTAAACATGCTTTTAGAAACACTTTAATACCAATTATAACTATGATAGGTGGAAGTTTACCTTCATTATTTGCAGGGGCTATTATAACAGAAGGCTTATTTTCTATAGATGGGCTTGGGAATATAGCATTAAAAGCCGTTAACCAAGGAGATGTACCTTTTTTAATGGGATATTTTATGTTTTTAGCCGTTTTAACTCTTTTAGGTACTTTAATTTCAGATATATTATATGCAGTAGTTGACCCAAGGGTTAGATATAATTAGTAAACAGGAGGTTTGTTATGGAAAATTTAAAAGAAAGAGAAGAACAAGAAAATATAACAGCTATACAAACTCCTGGTGCTTTAATAATGAAAAGATTTTTTAAAAATAAATTAGCAGTGGTAGGTTTAGCTATTATAAGTTTTATATTAGTATTTTGTTTAGTAGGTCCTTTTTTTTCACCTTATGGAGAATACGAAATTTTTTATAAAGATGAAAATGGCAATGAAATAAGTATTGATAATGAAAATGACACAACAAATGAAAAATCAGGATTAGAAATTAACCTTAAAGCACCTATATCTAAAGAACATATTTTAGGTACAGATGCTGACGGTAGAGATGTTTTTACACGCCTTATGTATGGTGGTAGAATATCATTAATGTTTGGATTTTGTGTTGTTATATTAGAGCTTTTAATAGGTGTAACGCTTGGTGGTATAGCAGGTTATTATGGCAAATGGGTAGATATGCTTATAATGCGTCTTGTTGATATATTTTATTGTATACCATTTTTACCACTTATGCTTATGATATCTGGTGTTATGGCTAGTATGAAAGTACCTGGGCAACAAAAAATATACGTACTTATGATTATAATGGGTGCTTTAAAGTGGGCTTCTGTTGCAAGGCTTGTAAGAGGGCAAATTTTGTCTATACGTGAAATGGAATATATGCAAGCTGCTAAGGCTTGTGGGCTTAAAACACCAAGAATAATTATAAAACATCTTATACCTAATGTTACTTCTATAATAATTGTTATGGCTACAATGGATTTAGGTAGCGTTATTTTAACAGAATCTACATTAAGCTTTTTAGGTGTTGGTTTATCTTTCCCTTATGCATCTTGGGGTAATATGGTTAATGCAGTTAATAATTCTGTTATTATGCAAAATTATATTAATATATGGTTGCCACCAGGTATTGCTATATTGTTGCTTGTAATGGCATTTAACTTTGTCGGTGATGGTCTAAGAGATGCCTTTGACCCTAAAATGAAAAGGTAGGTGAAAGATATGACTTTAAATAAAAAGCAAATAAGAGAAAAAGAAAGAGAAATAAAAAAATTTAATAAACAAAAGTTTAAAGAATATACAAAACAAAAAAATAGAAAAAATATACCAGAAGAAGAGTATGTTACTCAAATGAAAAACGATAAAAATTTAATAGAATTTGATAATTTACAAACATATTTTTATACAGATGCTGGTACAGTAAAATCAGTAGATGGTGTTTCTTTTGATATACCTTTAGGAAAAACAGTTGGTGTTGTTGGCGAATCTGGTTGTGGAAAATCTGTTACAAGTTTATCTCTTATGGGGCTTTTACCTTCACCACACGGGCAAATAGCAGGTGGAGAAATTAGATATAATAGCAAATCTTTAGGAAAAACAGTAAACTTAGCTAAGCTACCTCAAAACATACACAATAAAATAAGAGGTGGAGAAATATCTATGATATTTCAAGAGCCAATGACTAGTTTAAATCCTATATTTACAATAGGCAAACAAATAGAAGAAGTTATTTATTATCATGAGCCACAAGAAACAAAAGAGGGTAGAAAAAAAAGAACGTTAGAGCTTTTAAAATCAGTTGGAATATCTCGTGTAGAAGAGATATATAAAAGTTATCCACACGAATTATCTGGAGGAATGCGTCAAAGAGTTGTTATAGCTATGTCGCTTGCTTGTAATCCTAATTTTATTGTTGCAGACGAACCTACAACAGCACTTGATGTTACTATACAAGCTCAAATATTAGACCTTCTTCGTGAGTTAAAAAATAAAATAAATGCATCTATAATGCTTATAACACACGATTTAGGCGTTGTGGCAGAAATGGCAGATTATGTTGTTATAATGTATTCAGGAAGAGTTGTAGAAAAAGGCGAAGTAAAGGAAATATTTAAAAATCCTAAACATCCATATACTAAAGGTTTATTAAAATCTCGTCCAGTGTTACAAGAAGGTACAGAAAAGTTATATTGTATACCAGGAGCAGTCCCAAATCCTATAAATATGCCAAGTGGTTGTTTTTTTAAAAATAGATGTGAAAATTGTATAGATATTTGTGATACAGTATATCCAAATGTAATAGACATAAGCAATACACACAAGGTTGCTTGTCATCTTTATAGCAAAAGAGAGGAGGATTAATAATGGATAATAAAGATAATGTTCTTTTAGAAGTAAAAAATCTTGTAAAACACTATCCAATAAAATCTGATATTTTACAAAAAACAGTTGGAAAAGTGCGTTCTGTAGATGGTGTTTCTTTTTCTATAAAAAGAGGGCAAACTTTTGGGCTTGTTGGTGAATCTGGTTGTGGAAAAACAACAATAGGTAGAACATTAATAAGACTTGTAGAACCAACCTCTGGTGAAGCTATTTTAAATGGAAAAGATATATTTAGCCTAAATAAAAAGGAACTAAAAGCTTTAAGACCAAAAATTCAGATGATATTTCAAGACCCATATTCATCATTAAATCCTCGTATGCCAGTTGGAGAAATAATAGGAGAGGCTGTTCGTGAACATAAAATTGTAGAAAAAGATAATTTTAAAGACTATATCTTACAAGTGATGGAAGAATGTGGGCTTAGAAGATATTATATAGATAGATATCCACACGAATTTTCTGGAGGACAAAGACAAAGAATTTGTATAGCTAGAGCTTTAGCTCTTCGTCCAGAGCTAGTAATAGCAGATGAACCAGTTTCCGCCCTTGATGTTTCTATACAAGCGCAAGTTATAAATCTTATGAAAGACTTACAGATAAAAAATAATTTAACATATCTTTTTATATCTCATGATTTGTCAGTTGTAGAATATTTAGCAGATATGGTAGGGGTTATGTATTTAGGTAGCCTTGTTGAGCTTGCAACAAAAGAACAATTATTTAGTAACCCAAAACACCCTTATACAGAAGCATTACTTAGTGCAATACCTATACCAGACCCAGACAAAAAAATGAATAGAATAATATTACAAGGTGATATACCATCTGCGTCTAATCCACCAAAAGGTTGTAAATTTCATACTAGATGTCCTAAATGTATGGATATTTGTAAAGAAAAAGAACCTATATGGAAAGATTTTGGTTATGGACATTACACTTCTTGCCATATATATTCATAAAAAAGCTAAATATTTTAGATTAAAGACAAATTATATAATAGATTTTAATTTATCTTTATATTTTTTAATACAAGGTATTGTTTTTATTATGTAAAAAGGCAGATTTTTAGATGATTTAGCCCTTTTATGAAAAAATAAGCTTTTTTCAAAAGATATATTTGTTGTAATATTATTGTTATTACAACAAAAGGGTGTAGACAAAGTCTACACCATCAAGCTAAGGATTTATCTTTAGCTTTTTTTATTGTTTAATGAATCAAGTAAATTTTTTAAACAATTAAATGTTTCTTCGCTTATAATATGCTCCATTTTGCAAGCATCTTCTGCAGCTACATCGCTGTTTACTCCAATTGTTATTAAAAATTCTTTTAATATACAATGTTTAGCATATATTTTCTCGGCAATTTCTTTGCCACTTTCTGTTAATATTATTTGATTTATATTACCTATTTCTATATAACCAGAGGCTTTTAATAAAGACATAGCTCTACTAACACTGGCTCTAGAAAAATTAAGTTCATTTGCGATATCTACAGAGCGTGCTATACCATTTCTTTTTTGCAAGATAAGGATAGTTTCTAAATAATTTTCACCAGATTCTTGTATTTTCATTAAAACACCTCACTTATTATAGTAGTTACTATAATAACATATAATGTATATATTTTCAAGATTTATTGTATATTATTTTTATCAACATTTAAATTTTTTAAAGATAAAAATAGCAATATAAAAGATATTAAAATTAAAATATGAGATATACCAGCTATACCACTTATAGAAGCACTAATAGCAGAAGTAATATTTATATTTAAAACTTGTATTATACCTTTTAAAACCATCATAATAATCATAAAAGGTAGTGCTATGTTATATAGTTTTAAAAAATTCTTAAAATTTTTTTGTTCTAATATATTTGTATTTATAGAAAATAATGATAAAATTAAAAAAATAATAGTACCTAATGCAAATAAATGTAAGTGTATAATAGATAAAGAAGTTTTACCATAAAAGTTATTAAATTTAGTAAATTCTCTATAAAAAACTCCACCAATCATAGATAATATAAAATAAATAAAAGAAATATTAATTAGCTTTTTCATAAGTATTCTCCTTTAATAAAAATAAATAGTTTTTATTTATTTTGTCTAAAAAATTGTATATAGTTATATAAAAATAATATTCCAGCTAAAAATAATGCAGAGCCTAAACCTGAATAAAAAACAGCTATAAATACATCAGGTAATAAATTAAAAGTTCTTATTAGTACACCAAATAAAATCATAAAAAACATTATAAGAAAAGATTTTTTATCAAAAAATTTTAAAAAGAAATGAAGCTCGCCATCTAAATTTTTAATTCTATTAGTGTGTTTAAAAACTAAATTTTTAAATATCATAAGCCAAAAGATTAAAAAAATTAAAATAGATAAAAGTATATTAACAATATTAATGTATTTTACATAGGTGATAAGTCCTATACGTAAAACATTAAAGCCGGCTAATAACCATATAAAGCCAGCTAATAATAATAAAGTATGTTTTTTAATATTCAATTTTAACGCCCCTTTATGTTTAATATATACTATTTTCTATAAATTTTAATAAAGGTTTATAATCATTTTGATTTTGTAAAAATGATAATATTATTAAATTAAATACGTATTCTACAAATATTTTATGTGTTAAATTTTCATCAAAAGCATCACTACGTATATTTTTATCATTTTTTAAAGAATTTATTAAAATATTTTTAAAATTATTTAAAAAGTATTCTCTCATTTTACGTCCTTTAGTTTTTTCATTAACATTAAAGTTTACATAGTGTAGTGCAAAAAAGTCCGGATATTTTTTTGAGCAAGCATCTATTGTTTTAAAAAGCCATTTTACACAATCTGTAAAATTATCAAAATGAAGATTATTGCTATTAACATTAAATAATTCTTTCCAAATACTTTCCATAGTACACATAAGTAACTCAGATTTAGATGAAAAATAATTATATATAGAGCCAACGGCAATATTACATTCTTTAGCAATAAGACGTATATTCATAGAAGGAACCCCATTTTCAAGAGCTAATTTTTTACTAGTTTCAACTATAAGTTGTCTTAACTCCAAGTCAACACCTCCAATTATCAAATAATTATATACTTAATAATAATCAATGTCAAGTGGATAATAATTATTAAAAGATATTGACAAAACCTGTTAGTAAATGTAAAATTAAGTTAGCTATAACTAATAGTAAAATATTTTGTTATTAGTTACATAAAAGGAGTGTTATTTTATGAAGAAATTAAGTAATATGAAAGTTGGAACGAGTATAAAAGTTTTGAAAGTATGTGGAGAAGGAGCTGTTAAAAGGCGAATTATGGATATGGGTATTACAAAAGGGGCTAATATTTTTGTAAGAAAAACAGCACCTTTAGGAGACCCTATGGAGATATATGTAAGAGGATATGAGCTTACTATAAGAAAAGAAGATGCAAATATGGTATTAGTAGAGGAGAGTGAATAAAGATGCCAATAAAAATTGGTTTAGTTGGCAACCCTAATTGTGGCAAAACAACTATGTTTAATAAATTAACAGGCAGTTTTCAATATGTTGGTAATTGGCCTGGTGTTACAGTAGAAAAAAAAGAAGGTAAAATTAAGAATAATGAAGATATAAATATAGTAGATTTACCAGGGATATATTCTTTATCACCTTATACGTTAGAAGAAGTTGTAACAAGAGACTATATTATGAATGAGCGACCAGACATTATAATAAATATTGTTGATGCTTCTAATATAGAAAGAAATCTATATCTTACAACACAAGTTCTTGAGATGGGTATACCTACAATAGTTGCCCTTAATATGATGGATATTGTTAAAAAAAGAGGGGAAGTAATTAATGTTGAAAAATTAAAAGACATTATTGGTTGTCAGGTAGTAGAAACATCTGCATTAAAAGGTAATGGTTTAAATATACTTATAGATGAATGTTTAAAAACATTAAGAAATAATAAAAAAAATAAAAATTTACCTATATTTTCTAGTGAAATAGAATATGCTTTAAATGAGATAGAAGATATTATAGATGTAGATGAAGAAAAAAGATGGTATAGTATAAAAGTTTTTGAAAAAGATAAAAAAGTTTTAGAAAAAATTAATTTAGATAAAGATAAACAAGAAAAAATAGATAATATAATAAAAGATATAGAACAATCATTTGATGATGAAAGTGAGAGTATAATTATAAATGAAAGATATAATTATATAACAAATATAGTTAAAGAAGTTTTAACAAAAAAAGAAGATAAAGATAATAATATATCTACAAAAGTAGATAATATATTAACAAATAAATATTTAGGGTTACCTATATTTTTTGGTATCATGTATTTAATATACTATATATCGGTAACATCTGTTGGTACTTTTGTTACAGACTGGACAAATGATGTGTTTTTTGGAGAATATGTAACAAATTTTGTTAGTGGTATTTTAGAAAGCCTTAATGTTGCAGACTGGTTACATAGCCTTATTATAGATGGTATAGTAGGCGGAGTTGGTGCTGTATTAGGCTTTGTTCCACAAATGTGTATTTTATTTTTCTTTTTATCATTTTTAGAAGATTGTGGATATATGTCTAGAATAGCTTTTGTTATGGATAGAATTTTTAGAAAAGTTGGATTATCTGGCAAATCTTTTATACCAATGCTTATAAGCACAGGTTGTGGGGTGCCAGGGATTATGGCTTCTAGAACTATTGAAAACCATCGTGAACGAAAAATAACTGTTATGGTTACTACATTTATACCTTGTGGTGCAAAGTTACCTGTTATAGCATTATTTGGAGCTGCATTATTTCCTAATAATTCACTTATAGGTCCATCTATATATTTTTTAGGGATAGTAATGATATTAATATCTGGATTAATACTTAAAAAATTAAAAGTATTTAGTGGAGATACATCACCATTTATTATGGAATTACCACAATATCATTTACCATCTGTTAAAACTGTTTTAAGACATATATGGGATAGAGTTAAATCTTTTATAATAAAAGCAGGGACTATTATATTTGTAGCTTCTATTGTTTTATGGTTATTAAGTAGATTTAATTTTAGTTTAAAAATGGTAGACCCAGAAGAGAGTATTTTAGCTACAATAGGTAAAATAATAGCTCCTATATTTGCTCCTTTAGGATTTAATAAATGGCAAGCAGCCGTTGCAACAATAAATGGTCTTATAGCAAAAGAACAACTTGTATCAACCTTTGGAGTATTACTAGGTTTAGGTGAAGTTGCCGAAACAGATTTAGGATTAACAAATCAAATAGCTCTTATGTTTAATACAATGAGTGCATATTCTTTTGTAGCATTTAATATGTTATGTGCTCCTTGTTTTGCAGCTATAGGTGCTATAAAAAGAGAAATGGGAAATTGGAAGTGGACATTAATGACTATAGGTTATCAAACATTAGTAGCTTATCTTGTTTCTTTTGTTATATATCAATTAGGAAGTGTAATATTTTTAGGTGCTAATTTTGGTTTAGGTGCTATAATATCAATTTTAATAATAATATTTACTCTTTATATGATGTTTAGAAAAGGTAATAATAATTAAAGAGGTGATTTTTTTGGCAACATATATTGTTTTAGGAATTATAATAATATTTGCTATTTTATCAATTTTAAAAATAGTTAAAGATAAGAAAAAAGGCGGTTGTTGTGGTTGTAGCAACAGTTGTTCAGGTTGCTCTCACCATAATGATGATAAATAAAAAATAGGGCTAGAGATTTAATCTTTAGCCCTAAATAAATTATATTTTATATTAGTTACAAATTTTTATTATATTATTTAAAGTATGTTTAATTATTATTTTAGATATATATCAAAAATATGATTTAAAACGTAAGAATTGAAAAAAGCTAATATTCCAGGTAAAAATACTAAAGCTGGTGGAATACGTAGTATGGAAAATATGGTAACAGTAGATATAATAAGCATTAATATAGTCCAACCTAAGTGTTTGATAGCCATTATAAAAGAAAATTTAAACATATTTTTTGTAGTATTTTCAAATTTTGCAATTAAAGGGAATATGTATAAGTTTATTATAGAAAAAAATAATAATAATACACAAAATAAATAGTATATAAAAAGTCCCTTAGTAGTAGGGATAAATTTGAAATAATAAATATCTACTATAAGTATTATTCCAATTATAAAAAGTATAAACCAAACTATAGTACATTGTTTAAAATTTTGTTTAAAAGATTTTAAAAAATCTCTAATAAGATAACTTTCTTCATCTTTGTTTAGCTTTAAAAGGGCATAATATAGAGCGGTGGTGGCAGCACCTATTGTAAAAATGGGGATACAAAATATAATATATATTATACTTAAAAAACAAGCATTAAAAAATTTACCTAAAAATTGCCACACAGGGCTTTGTAAGTCAAAAAAACTATTCATTTTTACCTCCTAATAGTATATATAATTAATATTATAGCATATTTTTTAAATATATAAAAGGTAAAGATTAGTAACAAAATAATTATTGACATAAATGTTTTTAATATGTAATATAAAAGTATAATTAAATTTGAGGTGATTAGTATGAATAATGATATATATGATGTAGTAATAATAGGCTCTGGTCCTTCGGGGCTTTCTGCGGCTATATATGCAGAAAGAGCAAAGTTAAAAACAATAACAATAGAAAAGCAATATATGAGTGGTGGGCAAGTTTTAAATACTTATGAAGTAGATAACTATCCAGGTCTTCCAGAAATAAATGGATTTGATATGGGACAAAAATTTAGACAACATGCAGAAAAGCTGGGTTCACAATTTATTAAAGATGAAGTTTTAGAGCTTGAAATAACAGATAAAATTAAAAAAGTCCATTGTAAAAAAAATGAATTTTTAACAAAAACTGTAATAATAGCAACAGGAGCACAACATAGGCTTTTAGATGTTAAAGGTGAAAAAGAGTTGTATGGAAAAGGTGTTTCATATTGTGCTACTTGTGATGGTGCATTTTATAAAGAAAAAACTGTTGCAGTTGTTGGTGGTGGAGATGTTGCTTTAGAAGATGCTATATTTTTATCAAGAATATGTAAAAAAGTTTATCTTATACACAGAAGAGATGAATTTAGAGGGGCAAAAATATTACAAGAAAAAGTTTTTTCTATTAACAATATCGAGGTAATATGGGATACTGTTGTAGATGAAATATGTGGAGAAAATGAAGTAACAGCTATTAATATATTTAATGTTAAAACAGAAGATAAAAAAATGATAGAAGTAGATGGTATATTTGTAGCAATAGGTATTATACCAAATAGTCATATATTTGAAGAGCATTTAAAACTTGATGATAGCAACTATATTGTTGCAACAGAAGATTGTAAAACTTCTGTAGATGGTGTATTTGTAGCAGGAGATGTTCGTACTAAGGCTTTAAGGCAGGTTGTAACAGCAGTTTCTGATGGAGCAAATGCTATAACATCTATTGAAAAATATTTAGCAACAAAATTTTAAAAAAACTCTAAAAAGCTAATATATTTATTAGCTTTTTAGAGTTTTTTATTATATTTTTATGAAATAATTAAATTATTTAAAGTTTTTTATATATAAATGTATTAATAATATCAAACTGTAGGCAAAATAGGAATAACACAAAAAGCAGATAGTATGAGAATGAAGAGTTCCCATCTTTAATCGTATCTGTGGCTTTGCCACGGATACGTAAAGCTAGGTTTTTAGTGGGCTTTAGCCCATTGTGCGAGAAAACCTTGCTTTTTTCATACAGTACATCAAAAAAATAATCTTGTTATTTTTTGAAAGGTTGTAGACTTTGTCTACAACCTCATAATATATAATTTTAAATATTAAAAATTAATTTTTCTTTATATGTTTTTTATAAAACTTATCTACTATGATAGCAATAGCATTATCTCCAGATACATTACAAGCAGTACCAAAGCTATCTTGAGTTATATATAATGTTATTAAAAGGCCAGTTAAGGCTCCGTCTGGGTCTATACCGACCATTGATAAAAATGGAACGGCAGACATAATACCACCACCAGGAGCACCAGGAGAGGCAATCATTACAACTGCTAAGGTTAATATAAAAGGAATGATTGTACTAATACTTATGTCCATATTATTCATTAATAAAACACTTGTTACACAAGATGTAATAGTTATCATACTACCAGCTAAATGTATATTAGCACATAAAGGTATAACAAATTCTCTTATTTCTGGAGAAGTGTTGTTTTTTTCGGCACAAGCTAAATTAACAGGTATTGTAGCAGCAGAAGATTGAGTACCTATTGCAGTAAGATATCCAGGAATTTGGTTTTTTAATAGTTTAATAGGGCTTTGCTTACTAATAGTCCCAGCAAAAATAAATATTGCAATAAGGTATAATATGTGTAAAATAAGCACTGTTAAAAATACTTTCCATAATACAGACAATATAGAAAATGCTTGTCCACTATATGTTAAGTTTGCAAATGTAGACAAAATATAAAATGGTAAAAATGGAATAATAGCCTTATTTAAAACTTTTGTAATAATTGCAGAAAATTCTGTAAAAAAGTCATAAGTAACGTTTCCTATCTCTTTACCTCTCATTGTACTAACAGATAAGCCCATAACAAAAGCTAAAACAACAGCAGAAGTAACATCAAAAAGTGGTTTTAAATCTATTGAAAATAATGGTTGTATAAAAGCACCTTCATCTGCTAAATTGTTAAACAAGTTGCTCGATATAAAATGTGGAAAAAGATTTATAGCAACAATATATGCTATAGTACCAGCTATTAATGTGGAAGCATAAGAAACAAATGTTGTAAATCCTAATAGCTTACCAGCGCCTTGTGTTAAGTCTGCAATACCTTTTGTTATAAATGCTAATATCATAAGTGGTATTACAAATTTTAAAAATAAGCTAAAAAAGTTGGCTAATGTAATAATTATGGACATTATTATTTCAAAACTTTTAAAGCCTTTGTTTGAAAGAATCATAGTAAAATAACCTAAGAATATACCTAATAATATAGCCATAATAAGCTTAGGAATAAGACCTATTTTCTTTTTTTTCATAAAATCATTCCCTTCTAGTTTTGTGTTTAATGTATAAGTCAATATTATATATTAAATACTAAAAAAATACAAGCACTTTATAAAAAATCATATAAAGTTATAAATATATAAAAGATAACCATTAAATATATAATAAAAATGTATAGAAAAAAATATATAAGTGTGTTAAAATATTAAAAAATAAGGAGAATTTAGATTATGTATAGTATAAATATAAAACGAAAATATACAATATATATAGAAGAAGATTTTACAAATCTTATAAAATATTTAAATAAAAATAATATAAAACATAATAATATTGTTATTATTACCGATGATAATGTATTTAATTACTATTTAAAAGATATAAAAAATTTATTTAATAATAGTAATATATATGTATATAAAATAAAATCAGGAGAAAAAAGTAAAAATTTAACACAAATACATAAAATATATGAGTTTTTATTAAATAATAATATAGACAGAAAAAGCCTTATAATATCTCTTGGTGGAGGTGTTGTAGGAGATATAGCTGGATTTGTAGCATCTACATATATGAGAGGTATAAAATTTATCCAAATACCAACTACTTTATTATCACAAGTAGATAGTAGCATTGGAGGTAAAACTGGAGTAGACTTTTTAAATAAAAAAAATATTATAGGAAGTTTTTATAATCCATCTTTAGTATATATAAATATTAAAACGCTAGAAACATTACCAAAAGAACAATTTGAAAATGGTATGGCAGAAGTTATAAAGCATGGATATATTTTAGATAAAGAATTTTTAGATTTTATATTATACCAAAAAGAAAAAATAAAAAATTATGACAAAAATATTTTAAAGAAAATGATATATCAATCTTGTAAAATAAAGGCTAATATAGTTTGTAAAGATGAAAAAGAGCAAGAAATAAGAGAAATTTTAAATTTTGGACATACTTTTGGTCACTCTATAGAAACAGAAACAGATTTTAATGTATTACACGGGCAAGGTGTAGCTATTGGCATTATAGCCAGTATGTATATTTCTTATATTAAAGGATATTTACAACAAGAAGATTTAGAAAAAGCTAAAGATATATTAAAATATTTTAATTTATATAGTGAAAATAAACTAAATATAGAAAATATTTATAAAAATATGATATATGATAAAAAAAATGAAGATAAGAAAATAAAGATAATTATGCTTAAAAACATAGGAGAAGCATTTGCTACAAATGAAATATCAGAAAAAATAATAAAAGATGCTATAAAATATTCTTTGGAGGGTTAAAATGAAGAAAATATTACCTATTATATATACAACAATACTTATAATAATTGACCAATTAGTTAAATTGACATGTTTAGAAAAGCTAAAACCAATAGGTTCTGTTAAAATAATACAAGACTTTTTTTATCTTACTTATGTAGAAAATAGAGGAGCTGCTTTTGGTATGCTAAAAGGTGGAAGATGGGTGTTTATAATCATAGCATTATGTGCGGTTATTTTTTGTAGTATATATTATTATAAATTACCTAAAAATAAATTTAATAGTATAACCAAAATATCATTTTTACTTATTATATCTGGAGCAATAGGCAATATGATAGATAGAATATTTAGAGGATATGTTATAGATATGTTTCATTTTATTTTTTGGGGTAAAGATTTTGCTGTTTTTAATGTTGCGGATATTTTAGTTTGTGTAGGGACATTTTTACTTGCAATAGTAGTTATTTTTTCAAAAGATAAAAAACATAAAATAGAAAAGGAAGATTAGTTTGATACATTTAGAATTTACAGTATTAAAAGATGATGAAGACAAAAGAATAGATAATTTTTTAAATATTAATTTAGAAGACATATCAAGAAGTAGAATACAAAAGCTTATAGAAGAAAATCAAATATTAGTAAATAATAAAAATATTAATAAAAATTATAAGCTTAGAAAAGATGATATTATTAGTGTTAACATAGAAGAACCAAAAGAAATAGATATTTTACCAGAAAATATACCATTAGATATAGTATATGAAGATGATGATGTTATACTTATTAATAAACCACAAGATATGGTTGTTCATCCAGCTAATGGACATTATACAGGCACATTAGTTAATGGGTTAATGTATCATTGTAAAGATAATTTATCGGGCATAAATGGTATTATGCGTCCTGGAATAGTCCATAGAATAGATAAAGATACATCAGGTATACTTGTAGTTGCAAAAAATGATAAAGCACATAAAAATCTTGCTATTCAGCTAGAAAATCATTCTATGACAAGAGTATATTACGCTATTGTATACAATAATTTAAAAAATGATAAAGGAACAATAGATGCACCTATTGGAAGACATCCAATTGATAGAAAAAAAATGGCAGTTACAAATAAAAATTCTAAAAGAGCAGTTACACATTATGAAGTTTTAAAAAGATTTAAAAATCATACGCTTATTAAACTAAAACTAGAAACTGGAAGGACACATCAAATAAGAGTACATATGGCATATATAGGTAATCCTCTTTTAGGAGATATTGTATATGGTAAACAAAAACAACCTTTTAATTTAGTAGGTCAAGTGTTACACGCTAAAGTATTAGGGTTTATACACCCTACAAGCAATAAATATATGGAATTTGAAACAGACTTGCCATATTATTTTAAAAATGTTTTAAATAAATTATAATAAAATTAAAGGAGAAAGTTTATGATTTTTAAAAGAAAAGATTTTATAAGTCTTATGGATATAAGTGCTGAAGAAATATTACATATATTAGATACAGCAGAAACTATGAAACACGTTATAGGTAAAAAAAATAAAAAATCACCTTATTTAGAAGGAAAATCTGTTATTGTATTATTTTATGAAAAAAGTGTAAGAGCAAAGTTATCTTATGAGCTAGCAGCACAATATTTAAGTGCAAATATAGTAGATATATTAGTATCTGAAAGTAATAACAGATATGAAAATTTATATGAAATGGGAAGAACGATAGACCAAATGGGTGCAGATTTTATTATATGTAGACACCCTATGAGTGGTAGTGCTAAATTTATGGCAGAAAATGTAAGTGCTAGTGTTATAAATGCAGGTGATGGTATAAACGAAAACCCAAGCCAAGCTCTTTTGGACCTTATGACTATAAAAAATATGAAAGGTAGCTTTAAAGGACTTAAAGTAGCAATTATAGGAGATGTAGAAAGCTCTAGAGTAACAAGAAGCAATATATGGGGGCTTTTAAAATTGGGAGCAGATGTATGTGTTTCTGGTCCACCTACTATGATACCACCACAGTTAGAAAAATTTGGTGTGAAAGTATATTATAATCCTAAAGAGGCAGTAAAAGACGCAGATGTTATAATGACTCTTAGATTGCAAGATGAAAAATCTTACGGTAGTAAATTATCATCTTTTAATGAATATAAAAGCTTTTTTAAACTAGATGAAACTTTATTATCATATGCCAATAAAGATGCTATTGTTATGCACCCAGGTAGACCACATAAAAGTATAGAAATATCTACATCTATATTAGAAAGTACACGTGTTTTAATGGATGACCAAATAACTAACGGTGTGGCAGTGCGTATGGCATTGTTATATTTATTGTCTTTAGGAATGGGGGTATAATTATGAATTTATTAATAAAAAATGCAAAAATTGTATCTAATGGTATAGAAGAAAAAGAAATAAAAGATATTTACATAGAAGATGGTATAATAAAAACAATAGATAAAAATATAAATATAAAAGATATAAAAACAGTAGATGCTAAAAATAATTATGTTTTACCTGGATTTATAGATATTGGTTGTCGAGTTTTTGAAAATGGGTATGAAAGTAAAGATAACATTATAAGGCTTACACAAGCAGGAGCTAAAGGTGGTTACACTACTATTACAACTTCTTCATCTGCAAAGCCTATAGTAGATAATAAAACAGTGGTAGAATATATAAGCTCTAAATGTAAAGAAGGAATTAATATAAATTTGTATCCAACAGGTAATATAACAAAAGGTGGAGAGGGAAAACAAATATCGGAAATAGGAGAAATGGTATTAACTGGTGTTGTAGCTATATCAGACGGAGAAAAAGCAATAGAAGACACAAAGCTTTTAAGAGATGTATTTTTATATTCTAGAATGTTTGATATAACAGTTATGACAACACTAATAGAGCCTAATTTATCTAAAGGTGGTATGATAAATTATGGTTGTATGGCTACAAAGCTAGGACTTGCTGGTATACCAAAAGAGGCAGAAGAAATAGAAGCATCAAAAAACATTATTTTGGCAAAACATACAGGTGCTAAAGTACATATATCTTATGTAACAACAAAAGGAACTGTAGAGCTTATTAGACAAGCAAAAAAAGAAGGGGTAAATATAACTTGTAGCACAGCACCGCATTATTTTACCCTTACAGATAGAGCAATAGATAATTATAATACATTTGCAAAAGTTATGCCACCACTTAGAGAAGAAGAAGACATAGAAGCTATAAAAGAAGGCCTTAGAGATGGTACAATAGATACGATAGTTTCTGGACACTCACCTTCTTTATATGAAAAAAAGGCTACAGAATTTGAAAGATCAGAGTTTGGATTATCTGGGTTAGAGGTTGCATTTAATATTACAAATACAAAGCTTATAAAAGAAGATACATTTTCATTAAAAGAAATTACAAAGTTAATGAGTAAAAATCCAGCTAATATTTTAGGATTCAAAACTAAAGGAGAAATAAAAGAAGGATATGACGCAGATATTATTATTTTAGATACTAAAAAAGAAAAAATTATAAAATCTAGTGAATTTTTATCAAGAGCAAAATATTCCCCTTATGAAAATTTATCTGTTTTTGGAGATATTTTAGCAACTATTGTTGGAGGCAATGTACTATATAATAATTAATTTTATAACTTAAATATATACTGAGGTTGTATGAAAAAGCTGAGTTATTCGAACAAGGGCTAAATGCCATAAAAATCTAGCTTTTACATAATTCAAGGCAAAGCTATGTCTTGTGATTAGAATTTTTATGCAAAGCATAAAAATAAAAAATTAATCCAAAATATTTTGTCTACAATATAGTATTATATACTTTAGTTATTTATTATAGTAATTATTTTTGATATAATAAGTAATATTATCATTGTTAAAAGTATTAAAGATGTATTTAGTTTTAATATAAATGGTATACAAAAATTATAGTTTTATTAAAAATAGGATTAGTAGCTTATATTTTAGGATGTTTATTGGTATTAAAATGAAAAAATAGTATTGCAATAAGTAATAATTAGTGATATAATATAAGTATATTATTAATATGTTTATCTAGAGAGTGGGTTTTGCCCACTCTCCTTTTGTATAATAATTAAGTTTTATATCTAAAATTTTAAGATTTTACTATAAGAAAGGAGCCTATTTATGCAAACAAAAGATATTATTAAAAAAGTAGAACAATATGTTATGCCCATTATAGAAAAAAATAACTATGAGCTTGTAGAAACAGAGTTTGTAAAAGAAGGTGCTAACTATTATTTAAGACTTTATATTGATAAAGAGGGTGGATTTTCTATAAATGACTGTGAGATAGTAAGTAGATATTTAGAAGAAAAACTAGAAGAAGATGATTTTATAGACAAAGCATATATATTAGAAGTCAGTTCACCTGGTATAGATAGAGTGCTTAAAAAAGATAGTGAATACCAAAAATATAAAGGACGAATTGTAGATATTAAACTTTATAAACCTATAGATAAAGTAAAAGAATTTCAAGGTGAGCTTGTAGGGCTTATAGATGATAAAATAGTAGTATGTGAAAATGAAAAAGAAATAAGTTTTGATAAAAAAGATGTTGCAGTTTGTAGATTAGCAGTAATTTTTTAATTTTAATATATAAAATATATATCAATTGTATAAATACAACTTTTAAGGAGGATAATATAATGAATAGCCGTGAACTTATGAAAGCTTTACAGCTAATAGAAAAACAAAGAGGTATAGATAGAGAAGAAATATTTTCGGCAATAGAAAATTCTTTAATATCTGCATGTAAAAAAAATTTTGGAACATCTCAAAATATTAAAGTAAGCATGAATAGAGAAACAGGAGAAATTAATGTTTATGCACAAAAAGAAGTAACAGAAGATGTTTATGATGCTTTTTTAGAAATATCTCTTGAAGAGGCAAAAGAAATAAATCCTAATTATGAATATGGAGATATAGTTGATATACCTATAATACCAAAAGATTTTGGACGTATATCTGCACAGGCTGCAAAACAGGTTGTTGTACAAAAGTTTAGAGAGGCAGAAAGAGAAAAAATTTACAACCAATTTATAGTTAAGAAAAATGATATAGACACAGGTATAGTAAGAAAAATAGAAAATAAAAATATAATAGTATCTCTTGGGCCAATTGATGCAGTTATTCCTTTAAAAGAACAAGTGCCAACAGAAACATATAACGTTCACGATAGAATAAAAATATATATATGTAGTGTTATTAAATCTGGTAAAGGAACAAAAATTACAGCTTCTAGAACACATCAAGACCTTATAAAAAGACTTTTTGAGCTTGAAGTGCCAGAAATATATGATGGTACAGTAGAAATAAAATCTATAGCTAGAGATGCTGGTTCAAGAACTAAAATGGCTGTTTTTTCTAAAAATGAAAATGTTGAAGCTGTTGGAGCTTGTATAGGTAATAATAGCAATAGGATAAATGCTGTAATAAAAGAAATTAGAGGCGAAAAAATAGATATTATAAATTGGCACGAAGATACTAAAGCTTATATATCAGAGGCTTTAAAACCAGCTAGTGTTTTAGAAATACAATTATTAGAGAAAGAGAGAATAGCAAAAGTTGTAGTACCAGATGATCAGCTTTCTCTTGCAATAGGTAAAGAAGGGCAAAATGTACGCTTAGCAGCAAAACTTACTGGTTGGAAAATAGATATAAAAAGTGAACAAGTAGCAAAAGATACAAACTTTATAAATTATGAAGATGAATTAGAAACAAATATAGATACTAGCCAAGTAGATGTTGAAGAAGAAAAAGATGATATTGTTTTAGAAGATACAGATTTTGATACAATAAATAATGATGAAATAGATGTTGAAAATGAAACAGATTTTGAGTAATAGGAGGGTAGTATGATTAAAAAGAAAATTCCTCTTAGAAAATGTACAGGTTGTCAGCAGATGAAAGAAAAAAAAGAGCTTATAAGAGTAGTGCGAACAGATGAAAATCAATATACAATAGATTTAACAGGCAGAATGTCTGGACGTGGAGCATATATATGTAAAAATATAGAATGCCTTGAAAAAGCTTTTAAATCTAAAGGGTTAGAACGTTCTTTTAAATCTGCTATACCAAAAGATATATATGAAAAACTTAGAAATGAGTTGGTTTTAAATGAATAAAAAATTATTATCTATGCTATCTATATGTCAAAAAGCAGGCAAAATAGTATCTGGAGAATTTGCAGTAGAAAAAGCTTTACAAAATGGCAGTGCTATTTATGTTATAATAGCAAATGATGCATCAGAAAATACTAAGAAAAAATTTCAAAATAAAGCTTTTTATTACGAAGTTGAAAATGTTATATATGGTGAAAAAGAAATTCTTAGCCATAGTATAGGCAAATTTAATAGAACAGTGTTTGCAATTTTAGATGAAGGATTTTATAATAAAATAAAATATTATATAGAAAATGATATAAAATAGGGGTGATTTATTTGGGAAAAATTAGAGTACATGAACTTAGAAAAAAAATAAGTGAAACAATAGGAAAAGATATAGAAAATAAAGAGCTTATAGATAAATTATCAGAGTTTGGCATAGAGGTAAAAAGTCATTCTAGTAGTATTGAAGAAAAAGATGTAGATTTTATAATTGAATACTATTTAGAAGAAAATTCTCCAAAAGAAGAAGTAAAAGAAGATAAAATTGAAGAAAAAAAATCTAAACAAAATAAAAAAGAGGGTAAAAAAGAAAAAAAGGCTATGACAAGTGAAAATTCTAAAAACGAAAATGAAGATATTAAAATTATACAAATAGAAAAATCAATAACAGTAAAAGAACTTGCAGAAAAAATAGGAACAACAAGTTCAGATTTAGTTATGCGTCTTATGAAAAGAGGTATGATGGTAAATTTAAATCAAGAAATAGATTTTGAATTAGCATCTTCCATATGTGAAGAATTTGATATTTTAACAGAAGAAGCACCAGAGATAGATATTTTAGAAGAAACTTTTAAAGAAGAAGAGGAAAATGAAGAAGACCTTACAGAAAGACCACCAGTTGTTGTTGTTATGGGACACGTTGACCACGGTAAAACTTCTCTTTTAGACTCTATAAGAAAAAGTCGTGTAACAGAAAAAGAAGCAGGTGGTATCACTCAACATATAGGTGCTTATACAGTATCTATTGATGATAAACCAATTACATTTTTAGATACTCCAGGACACGAAGCCTTTACTGCTATGCGTATGCGTGGTGCTAGTGTTACAGATATTGCTATACTTGTTGTAGCAGCAGATGACGGTGTTATGCCACAAACGATAGAGGCTATAAACCACGCAAAAGCAGCAGGTGTAGAAATAATAGTTGCTATTAACAAAATGGATAAAGAAAGTGCTAATCCAGATAGAGTAAAACAAGAACTTACAGAATATGGACTTCTTGCAGAAGACTGGGGTGGAGATACTATATGTGTTCCAGTATCTGCAGTTACTAAACAAGGTATAGATAATCTCTTAGAAATGATTATACTTGTAGCAGAAATGAAAGAGCTTAAGGCAAACCATAATAAAAAAGCTAGAGGTACAGTTATAGAAGCTAAATTAGATAAAGGTAGAGGTCCAGTTGCTACAATATTAGTACAAAGTGGTACATTAAAAGTAGGAGACCCTATTGTTGCTGGTTCTACTTATGGTAAAATAAGAGCTATGATGAATGATAAAGGGCAAAAAGTAAAATCGGCAGGACCTTCTATACCAGTTGAAATATTAGGTCTTAGCGAAGTACCATCTGCGGGCGATAGTTTTTACGTAGCTAAAAGTGATAAGCAAGCAAGACAAGTGGCAGAGGCAGTTATTGCTAAAGACAGAGTAGATATGATTAAATCTACATCACAAAAAGTATCTTTAGATGATTTATTTACACAGATACAATCTGGAAATATGAAAGAGCTAAATATTGTTATAAAAGCAGATGTTCAAGGGTCTGTTGAGGCAGTACGCTCAAGTCTTGAAAAATTATCTAATGAAGAAGTAAGAATACGTACTATACACGGTGGTGTTGGAGCTATTACAGAATCTGATGTTATGCTTGCTAGTGCATCTAACGCTATTATTATAGGATTTAATGTTCGTCCAGAAAATACGGCAAAATCGGTAGCAGAAGACCAAAAAGTAGACGTAAGATTATATCGTGTAATATATAATGCAATAGAAGATATAACTGCAGCAATGAAAGGTATGTTAGACCCAGTATATGAAGAAAAAGTTATAGGACACGCAGAGATTAGACAAATATTTAAAGCTTCTGGCGTAGGTACTATTGGTGGGTCTTATGTAACAGATGGTAAAATTGTAAGAAACTCTCAAGTTAGAATAATAAGAGATGGCATAGTTGTATATGAAGGAGAACTTGCAGCTCTTAGAAGATTTAAAGATGATGTAAAAGAAGTAAATGCAGGCTATGAATGTGGGCTTTTATTTAATAAATTTAATGATATTAAAGAAGGTGACCAAGTAGAAGCATTTGTTATGGAGCAAATACCACACTAAAGGAATGATATTTATGAAAAATAATACAAGAATGATAAGAATAAATGATGAAATAAAAAGAGAATTATCTGAGATAGTTCGCTCAGAGCTTAAAGACCCTCGTATAGGTGTAATGACAAGTATTTTAAAAGTAGAAACAACTAATGATTTAAAATATTGTAAAGTTTACGTTAGCGTTTTAGGCGATGAAAAGCAAAAATCTGACGTTATAGAAGGGTTAAAAAATGCTAGCGGATTTATTAGAAAACAGGTAGCTATGAGAATAAATTTAAGAAACACACCTCAATTTAAATTTGAAATAGATGATTCTCTTGAATATAGTATAAAAATATCAAAATTGATAGATGAGGTAAATAAAAGTGAATAATATTTATAAAAATATAGAGCCATTTATCCAAGAAATTGAAAAGAGTAAAAATATAGTTATAGCAGGTCATACATCTCCAGATGGAGATGCAATATGTTCGGCTTTATCACTTGGTATGACTTTAGAAAAAATGAATAAATCTGTTACTATTCTGTTAGAAGAGTATGAAAGTGTTTATAATTATGTAAAAGGTCATTATATGGTCTATAAAGATAGCTATGAAGATTTAAAAGATGTTGATTTATTTATAAGTGTAGATTGTGGTGATATAAACAGGCTAGGAGATGCTAAAGCTATTTTTGAAAAAGCTAAAAAAACTGTAAATATAGACCATCATATAAGTAATGATAATTTTGGAGATTTAAACATAGTAAATGATAAAGCTTCTTCAACTTCAGAAATTATATTTGAAATAATAAACCATATAGGTGCAATAGATTTAGATATAGCAACGGCTGTTTATACTGGTATAGTTTTTGATACAGGTGGATTTAAGCATAATTGTACTAGTAAAAGAACACATCAAATAGCAGGTGAACTTGTAGCAATAGGTGTAGATACTGTAAATATATATTCAGATATTTTATCTATGCATACACTAGAAAATAGTAAACTTTTATCTAAAGCTATACAAAATATATATATAGAAGACGATATAATTATATCTACACTTTCTAAACAAGAAATGGAAGATTTAGGAGCATCACATAAAAATACAGGAGGTATAGTACAATATTTATTAGATATAAAAAATATAAATGTTGCTGTGTTTTTATATGAAAAAAATGATAAATCTATAAAAGTAAGTTTTAGGTCTAAAACTATTGATGTAAATAAAATAGCAAGTAGCTATGGTGGTGGTGGACATATTTTAGCAGCAGGTGCAACTATTTTAGATATGACACTTGAACAAATAAAAAATGATATTTTACAAAAAATAAAAAATGTATAGTTTATAAAGAAAGATGATAAATATGAAAAATATATCTGGTGTTATAAATGTATATAAAGAAAAAGGATTTACATCTCATGATGTTGTAAATATTATAAAAAAAAAATTAGGTAAAATAAAAACAGGTCATACAGGTACTTTAGACCCAGACGCTATGGGTGTTTTACCTATATGCGTTGGCAAAGCAACTAAGCTTTCAGAATATATAGCATCTTCTATAAAAGAATACAAAGCAATTGTAACATTAGGAAAAACAACAACTACACAAGATAGCTCTGGAGATATTGTAGAAGAAAAAAAAGTTGATTGTACGCAAAATGACATAAAAAATATAGTTAGTACATTTAAAGGTGAAATAATGCAAACACCGCCTATGTATTCTGCTATAAAAATAAATGGCAAAAAACTTTATGAACTTGCAAGAGAAGGCAAGGAAATAGAAAGAAAACAAAGAAAAATAAATATATATAATATAGAAGTGACTAAATTTATAGATAAAGAAAATTTTGAAATAACTGTTCTTTGTTCTAAAGGAACATATATAAGAACATTATGTGATGATATAGGAAAAGCTCTTGGGTGTGGTGCTCATATGAGTTATCTTTTAAGAACAAGAACAGGTCATTTTTATATAAATGAAGCAATAAAATTAGAAGATATAGATAAAATTTTAGAAGATAATGACTTAAATAAAGTTTTAATACCTATGGATAGAGTTTTATTAGATTATAAAAAAATTATTGTTTTATCAAAAGCTAATAAATTTTTATACAATGGCAATAAAATAAGCTTTAATTTTATAAAAAATAAACAAAACTTAATTGAAGATGAAAAAGTAATTGTATATGACGAAGATAATAATCTTATAGGTATATATATTGTTTTGATAGATTGTATAAAGCCTTTAACTATGTTATTGTAGAGGTGTGAAAATGAATATAACAGACAATTTTAATATTTTTGATGAAGATAATAAAAATGGGACAGTTGTTACAGTAGGTAATTTTGATGGAATACATATAGGGCATAAAAAACTTATTACTACTACTAAAAAATGTGCTTTAGAAAAAGGGCTAAAATCTGTTGTTTTGACTTTTAGCCCACACCCTATAGAAATTATAAAAAATAATACATCATTTTTTTATATCTTTTCTGAAAAAGAAAAATATTTGGAAATGGAAAAAGAAAATATAGATTTTTTTATAAAATATAATTTTACAAAAGAGTTTTCTGATATTAGTCCAGAAAAATTTGTAGATATATTAATAGAAAAATTAAATTGTAAAATACTTGTTGTTGGAGAAGACTATTGCTTTGGTAAAAATAGAAAAGGTAATATTGATATATTAAAAAAGATAGGTAAAGAAAAAGGTATAGAGATTATAAAAATATCTAATATTATTATAGACGGTGAAAGAGTAAGTAGTTCTATTATTAGAGAATGTATAAACAATAGAAATATAAAAAAAGCAAATTTATTGCTTAATAAACCATATTATATTTTGGGAAAAGTAGTTGAAGGAAATAAATTTGGAAGAACTATTGGGTTTCCTACTGCTAATATTATACCTACTAAAAATAAGCTTTTACCACCAGATGGTGTATATATAACAAAAACTAAGTATAATAATAAAATATATGATAGTATTACTAATATAGGTACAAATCCTACAGTTAACAATGTAGATAGAACAATTGAAACATATATCTTTGATTTTAATCAAGATTTATACAATAAATATATAGAAGTATACTTTTATGAATGGGTAAGAAGTGTAAAAAAATTTAATGGTATAGATGAGCTTAAAAGACAAATATCTAAAGATGTAGATAGAGCTAGTAAGTTTTTTAAAATAAATTAATTTTATATAAAATTTAATAAATATATAATAAAAATAAAATTAAATGTATATTGAATATATGTTTAATTTTATTTTTTATGTATATTTTTATTACAAATTTAGTTTAAAATATACATAAAAAAGTATAGATTATTGAAAAAATAGTATAAATTGGCAAAAAAATAAAAAATATACTAAAATACTTGACATTTAATAAATATTCGGTAAAATAATAAGTGAGAGGAGAAAATAATTTAAAGGATTTGATAATGTGATAGTGAGAATGTGATAGCAATAATTATTATGGCTTTATTTTTAAGCAGTGTAATTATAAATACTTCAATAGCTTTATCATCTATAATGTAATAAGATAATTTTTTTTATTAAAAAATGAACAAATTTCAAAATTGTTTCACTGTATAAATAGAATTATTTTTAAAATAATAATTAGATAGGTAAAATGTTTATTGATAAATTTATATAAAAAATAATTTAAATTTAATTAATTTAAAAAAATACAATTATATACAATTATATTTATAGAATTTATTATTAAAAAATACAAGTAAAAGTAGTATTGTAAAAATATTTTATAGTTTAAAATTTTATTTATATTAATATATAGTGGATAAAGTCCAATATATATTAATATAAAGTATTATATAAAATCTAAAAATAATTGTTTATAGGCTTACAAATTTGTATACATAAAATAATTATGTATTAAGGAGGAAATAGTAAATGAAAAGAAAATTAGTATCAATATGTTTAACAACTATATTAGGATTAGCGAGTGTTATGAATGTTCAAGCTTGTCAAGCTGAAAAAGCTAACAATGACTTTCCAGTAGTAACAATTGTACATCAAGAAGAGAAAAGACCAGAAGTTATAGAATGTGGAACAGGAAATGAGTTTCCTGAAGTAACAGTGGTACATCAAGATGAAAAAAGACCAGAAGTTATAGAATGTGGAACAGGAAATGAGTTTCCTGAAGTAACAGTGGTATATCAAGATGAAAAAAGACCAGAAGTTATAGAATGTGGAACAGGAAATGAGTTTCCTGAAGTAACAGTGGTATATCAAGATGAAAAAAGACCAGAAGTTATAGAATGTGGATTTGGATTACCAACTGAATTTGGTTTTTTAGAAGCAATAGATGAAGAAATAAGTTCATCATTTATAGAATATGAATTTATATTACCAGGTTCAGTAATAACAACAGTAGAAGAAGAAATAAATCTAGAATTTATAGAATGTGGGTTTTAATTATCAAATTAATTTAGTTTTCCAGAGATAACATTTATATATCAAAAAATACCACAAATTATTATATGTAATTAATACAATAAAATAATTTATGTATCAGGCAATAGTATAAAAATGTATTTATTACCTGATAATTTGTAATTTAAAAAATTTAACATCATGTTTTAACAGAGAAAAGGGAGAATGAGAATGAAAAGAAAACTTACAACAATGCTTTTATCATCAATATTAGGATTATCAAGTGCAATTAATGTTTATGCCGTAAGCAATGCTACTGAAAATAGAGTATTGACTAACAATTATCCTATGTTATCAAATAGTAATTCAAGTGTAACAACAACTTTATCAAATAAAGGTAAAGAAGAGAGAAGAACAACTTTTACAAGTGATACTATATAAACAGGAGATAGACCTAGTTTAGCAGGTATAAGTGGATATGGAGGAAGTAGAACAGATTTAACTAGAAGAGAAGATAAAGTTAATACTGAGTGGAGAGATGGAGAAAAATACGATACAAGAAATTTTATCGTTAGAGAAACTAATGGAGAAACATTTTGGGACGGTGAAAATGGTTACGAAAAAACAGATTGGACTATTAGAGAAACTAATGGAGTAAGTCATTGGGGTCTTGATGAAGGTTTTGGAACAACAAGATGGGACTTTAAGAATAATACTGGAGTAACAAATTGGACAAATAATAAAGAAAAGACTCAAGGTCATATAGATTGGACAAATAATAAATCTGATGTAGTAAGAAATTGGACAAGAGAGAATGGTGAAGGTTCTTATGGAACAATAAATACATCAAGAGTTGAGAATCATGGAACAGTTGTTTGGACACAAGATGGAGAAAATGGAAAAATACATGGTGGAACAAGTATTATAACAGGAGAGGGCTATGAAACATATAGTTACTCAAGAGGACAAGGCTATGGAAAAAGAATTGAAGAAAAAAAACATCAAACACAAGTAGTTCAGGGGTTGTAGGAGGAAGAACAACAGGACTTTCAGGAATGGAAGGTTCAAGTACAACAACAGTGAACACAAATGTTTTAAATGAGACAAGAGGAACAACAGTTATATTAGGAACATCAGGAGTATCAAGACTTCCAGGTCTTGAAGGTGAAAACTCAGATTCAAGTTCAACAACAATTGCAACAAACTCAACATCAAGTGTAAATAGTTCAACTTCAGGTCAAATAACAACATTATCAAGTTTTTCAGGAGAGAGAGAACAAGTAAATAATAGTTTTTGTGGAACTACATTAGATTTTTATAATTGGGAAGATTATTTTGATGAATGTGGAAGACCTATAACTTTTGCAGGTGATACAGTAGGACTTCCAGGGCTTTCAGGAGAGAAAAAAAAACAGACAGTATATTTACTACTTCAGGTTTTTATGAAAATGAGGAAGATGATTATTATGAAGCATGTGTTACAATAGACGTTAGAGAACAAGAAGCATCAGACATATTAGTAAATAATATGGAAGGTCAAGTTATAAATGGTTCAAAATTAGATGGAACTACAAGAGAACTTTCAGGAATGAAAGGAGAAAGTGTACCAGAATTTAAATTACCAGATGAGCCATGTAGATTATTAACTCCATCAGAACAATAATATATTTTTAATATAAAAATATATTATTAATACTTTTATAAAACAAAACATTGATAGTAATATTTAACTATTTAAGTTAGTTAAAATTACTATCAATGTTTTATTTTTTATAGGTAATATTTTAATTTAGCTATTTGTCAATAGTTTAAGGAAACTAAAATTAATAAAACAAATATAGAAAGTTATAGTATAAAAAATTATAACTTTTGTATTAAAATTAATTAAATATATATAGTATAAAGTTTTAGATCAATATTTAATTTAAATTTTGGTATGACATAAGAGGTAGTATAATATATCCAACCTTTAAATAAATTGATCATATTTTTAGTATTTTCTTGTTCAAATATTAGAAAAGCTTCTTTTAAAGTATATGTATCATACAAATCATGACTAATGTTAAGAATATTATTAACTTGAATTTTGTGTTTGTAAGTTAAATATTTTGAAGAGTGATTTTTAATGTTTAAAATATCTTTTGTATTATTTATAAAATTTTTATTGTATATGTTCAAAAGACCAAATAACTTTTCGTATATAATTATATTTATTGATTATCTTATTATAATTTAAAAGAAGGTATATTCAATATTAATGAAAGGTTTTCAAAAAATTGAACATCTTTTTTGCTTGAAATTTTAAAATAATACGATAAAAAATGATATTTTTTAGTAAGTAGAATATCTAAAACTTTTTTAAAAATAAGGCTATACTTTTAACAAAAAATTAATTTTAAATTTATCGATAGACAAAATAGAAGATAACATGGGCTTATTTTATCAAAAATACGTATATCAGTAAAAATAGATAAGTTTAATAATTTTGCTACACTTTTAAAATAATATATATTTTTTAGAGTTTATAAAACAGTCTTGATAAATCTAGAAGTCATACTATAATATTTAGGAAAAAAATTATTTTCAAAAAAATATTTACAATAAGAGCATAGATAACGTATTTTATTAATAATAAATAAAGTCTTTTTGATAAAATAAGAAATATGTTTAACTACTTGTTGTATATAGTTGCGAATAGTATTTATTTTATTACTATAACAAGGACAAGTATAAAAATTTTTTTTATAAAATATGAATAAAGGAAAAATTTTTATAAATTTCAATATTTTTTATTAAAATATTTTGAGTATTTATAAGTTTTGTTATAATATTAAAAGAGAGCATATTTTTAATCTCTGATAGTTTTTTTGATAAAATTATTTATTAATATGATCTTTTTTTTAAAGCTCTATTTTTGTTTTACACAAACATTTATTATAGAGCCAAAATTAATAAAATTTAAATATTATGTACTTTATAAAAAATAGAAAAGTTTGATTATTAAAAAAATTATTTGCTAAAGTTAGAAAATTAAAAAAATTTAACAACTATTAGCAAATAATTTTTTTAATGTAATGCCCCTTTAAAATAAGATAAATTAAATAGCATTATGAGTAAATGCTGCAATAGAGTTTGTAGGTATAACTGCAATAGCGCCTAATGGATTTCCTGAATATACATAGTTATAAGACCCATTGCCATATGGTGTCATAGAATTAGAACAACTAGAACCAATAGGGCAAGCAGGTGCTTCACCAGCGCTAACGAGTAATCTTACTACACAGTCACTTACAGATACTAAAACACCAGTAAATCCACTACCAGAACAACCACCACTTGTTGTGAAAATAGTAACCGTTTGACCTATATATCTACAAAGATCTTCTTTTAAAGAACCCATCCAATTTTCCATATAATTTGACCTCCTTTTTCTTTATATAGCATATTATGTAGCTTATAAATTAAATGTTACTATTGTAAAAAATATATTTTATTTCAAATATTTGTAACAAAATAATATAAAATCCATAATATACATTAAGATATTTGAAAGGAGGCAATAAAAATGAATGAGTCTTATTTATTAGATAGTTTAACACGTTATATTGGGCAAACAGTAACAATATTTACTACAAGCGGTGGTTGCTCTGGTAGCGGATTTACTGGTGTTTTAGCAAGTGTAAATGAAAACTATGTAAAATTAATAACAAATATTGGAGCAGCTCCTAGTTGTCCTTTAGGGTCTAGTTGTTCTGGATATGGATATAACTATAATAATCAAAATTATGGTTGTGGCTATAACTGGCTTGGTTCTGTTACAGAAATACCTATCTGTAAAATAGCAAGCTTTACTCATAATGCAATATAATAATATAATCTATAAAAATTAAGATAAATCTCCTTACTAAAAAATAAAACCACCATATTTTTGGTGGTTTTATTTGACTTAAGCCAATTCTTGACTATTTTTATATATATAAGTTGGATTTTCCTCTTTATTAACAACTTTTTCAGTAATTATACATTTTTCAATATTTTCATTTAAAGGTATTTCATACATAATATCAGTCATAAAGCTTTCTACTATTGCACGAAGACCACGAGCACCTGTTTCCTGAGCAATAGCTTTTTTAGCAATAGCTCTTATAGCAGGTTCATCAAATTCTAATGTAACGTTATCTAATTTAAAAAGATATTGATATTGTTTTATAAGAGCATTTTTAGGCTCTGTCAAAATAGATACTAAAGAGTCTTCATCTAAATTATTTAAAGTAACAACAATTGGCATACGACCTATAAGCTCGGGTATAAGTCCAAACTTGTGTAAATCTTGTGGTAAAACATCTTTTAAAATTTTACCAGATTTTAAATCTTCTTTAGATTGAATTTCTGCACCAAATCCTATAACTTTATTTTTTGTTCTTTTTTGTATAACTTTTTCAAGACCACTAAATGCTCCACCACAAATAAATAGTATATTAGATGTATCTATTTGTATAAATTCTTGATGAGGGTGTTTTCTACCTCCTTGAGGAGGAACAGATGCAACAGTACCTTCTAGTATTTTTAGTAAAGCTTGTTGTACTCCTTCTCCACTAACATCTCTTGTAATAGATGGGTTATCTGCTTTTCTAGCTATTTTATCTATTTCATCTATATATATGATACCTCTTTGGGCTCTTTCTATATCAAAATCTGCAGCTTGTATAATTTTTAAAAGTATATTTTCAACATCTTCACCAACATATCCTGCTTCTGTAAGGCTTGTAGCATCGGCAATAGCAAATGGTACATCTATTAATCTAGCTAATGTTTGAGCAAGTAAAGTTTTACCAGTACCTGTTGGACCTATTAATAAAATATTACTTTTTTGAAGCTCTACATCACTTTCCACTGGATCTGAAGTTATTCTTTTATAGTGGTTATATACAGCAACTGCTAATGCTTTTTTAGCATCATCTTGACCTATTACATATTGGTCTAAATGGTCTTTTATAGTTTTTGGCTTTGGTAAATTAAAGTCTTCTAAAAAGTTTGAGTGTATAGGTTCAGCTGGAAACTCTTCATATATTATTTGGCAACAAAGGTCTACACATTCGTCACATATATATATGTTTTTAGGACCAGCTACAAGTTTTTTAGCTTCTTCTTGAGTTTTGCCACAAAATGAACAAGTTATTTTGTGATCATCATTTTTTGAAGGCATCTACTTCAACTCCTTAATTATTGTGGTTTTGTAATAACATTGTCAATAAGACCATAAGCCTTAGCTTCTTCGGCTGACATATAGTTATCTCTTTCTGTATCATTTTTAATAGTTTCTAAATTTTGACCTGTATTTTCAGAAAGCATTTGATTTAATTTATTTTTTATTTTTAATATTTGCTCTACTTGTATTTGCATATCTGTAGCTTGGCCTCTAGCACCACCTAAAGGTTGGTGTATCATAATTTCTGCATTAGGTAGAGCATATCTTTTACCTTTTGCACCACCAGCTAATAAGAAAGCCCCCATACTAGCTGCAAGGCCTATACATATAGTTGATACATCTGGTTTTATATATTGCATAGTATCGTATATAGCAAGTCCAGCCGTAACAGAGCCACCTGGACTATTTATATAAAGACTAATATCTTTGTCTGGGTCTTCGGCAGCCAAAAATAAAAGTTGAGCAACAACTAAACTAGCTGTTGTATCATTAACTTCTTCTCCTAAAAATATAATTCTATCTTTTAAAAGTCTTGAATAAATATCATAAGAACGTTCACCGGCGTTTGTTTGGTCAACAACCATAGGTACTAAACTCATAAAAATCCTCCTTAAAATTAAATTTATAAAATTTCCTAAAAAATAGTATATCCCAAATTATGTAAAATATGCTTTTAAATAAAATTTTTATTAAAAATATATTAATAATTATATTTAAATATAAAATTAATATATTATATTATATTATATAAAACAAAAAGAGGTAATAACCTCTCTTTATTTTTTTAATATCTTAAAAATTATTTATCTTCTGGTTGAACAGAATTTTTTACTAAAAAGTCAAGTGCTTTTTGAGCTTTTAAATCTTTAATTATATTTTCTTTTTCTTTTTCGCCAAAAATACTTTCTATTTTATCTTTATCAATGTGATAAGCCTCAGCAATACGAGTTAATTCTGCATCAATATCTTTTTCAGAAACTTTAACTTTTTCTAATTCTGCAACAGCTTCTAAAGCTAGTCTACCTTTAACTTGTTTTTCACAGATTATACGATAAGCTTCTCTCATATTTTCCATACTTTGTCCCATATAATCTAAATAAGTTTTTAAAGTTAAACCTTGAGCTCCTATACCATTTGCAAATTCATTAACTTTTTGATCTATTTCAAGCTCAATCATAGCTTCTGGTATATCAACTTCTACTTTTTCAATTAAAGCTTCTAAAACAGCTTCTTTCATTTTTCTATCTGCTTCTTCTTTTTTAATAGCAGTAAGTTTAGATTTAATTTCTTTTTTATAATCTTTTAAAGTTTCAAATTCAGTTGTATCTTGAACAAATTCGTCGTTTAATTCTGGAAGAATTTTTTCGTTTATTTCATTAATTTTTACTTTAAATACAGCTGGTTTAGATGCTAATTCTTTTTTACCATATTCTTCTGGGAATGTAACATTTACATCAAATTCATCCCCAATATTTTTACCAATTATTTGGTCTTCAAATGTATCAATAAAAGTTTTAGAACCTATTTCAAGGTCATATTTTTCACCTTTTCCACCTTCAAAGGCAACACCATCTATAAATCCTTCAAAATCTATATTTACTAAATCACCTTTTTTAACAGCTCTATCTGTAACTTTGTTGATTCTTGAGTGTTTTTCTCTTTCTCTGTTAAGATACTCTTCTACATCATCTTTATTAACAGTAGTGCTAGGTTTTTCACAAACTAAGCCTTTATAATCAGATACTTTTACTTCTGGTTTTGTATAAACAGTAGCTGAAAATACAACACCTTCTTCTTTTGAAACGCTAACTACATCTATTTCTGGTTTTGAAACTATTTCTAATTTGCTTTCTTCAGCAGCTTTTGCATATGCATCTTGTAAAACAAAATTTAAAGCATCATCATAAAATACTTCAGGACCATAAGTTTTTTCTATAATTTGTCTAGGAACTTTACCTTTTCTAAATCCTTTAATATTAAAATGTTTTTGGTTTTTATTAAAAGAATAATCTAAACCTTCTTGGAACCTTTCAGCACTAACAGAAAATGTTATTTTGTACTTATTAGTATCCATATTTTCTATATTATTCATTTATTATATCCTCCTTAAAATGTTGGTAAAAATTACATATGGATGAATTATACCATATATTTTACAAAAAATCAATATTACTTGTAACATTGTTTAAATTTTTTAAGTATCCAAATTATAAATAAGGCTATTGTTAGACCTAATATAGCACCAACTATTACATCACTAGGATAATGTACCATTAATATAACTCTTGATAGTGCTATAAAAAAAGCTAAAATATAAGCTATAATACCCCATTTTTTATTAGTATAGAATATGAAAGTTGCGGCAAGAAAAGATGATAAGCTATGACCAGAAGGAAACGAAAAGCTAGTAGGAGCAGATATAAAAGGGTTTAAGGATAATTCTATAAAAGGTCTTTGTCTTTGAAATATATTTTTTAATATAAGATTACCAATAGCAGAGCCTATTGCTAAAGATGAAAGCATTAAAATACCATTTTTTCTTGTAAATTTTTTTAAAATCATTGCTATACCTAAAATTATCCATATAATACCTCCATCTCCTAAGTGAGTTATAAAAGAAAAAAATTTTATAATGGATGGATAGTTGGGTAATATTTCGCTTATACTTAGTATAGTATTCTTATCAATATTAAAAATTATATCCATAATTACCTCTTAAAATTTATATTTTATTCATTATAACATAAAAAATATATATAATAAATAGATTTTTTATAATTATTTTAAATAATAATTAATATTATTATTATAATTTAGGTTTAATTATAAACTAAAATTAGAACTATTGACAAAATTTTTTATAAATGGTATAATATCTATTGTTTGCCGCACAGAGAGGTTTAAGCTTAGCACCGTATCTGGCGAGTTATATTTAAGGAGGTGTACTAATGTACGCAATTATCGAAACTGGTGGAAAACAATACAAAGTTTCTGAAGGAGACATTATCAAAGTTGAAAAATTAGATGTAGAAGCTGGAGCTTCTTATACTTTTGACAGAGTTTTAACTGTAGCTAACGGTGATGATGTTAAATTTGGTACTCCTGTTGTTTCTGGTGCATCTGTTAATGCATCTGTTATAGGTGATGGTAAAGCTAAAAAAGTTATCATCTATAAATACAAACCTAAAAAAGGTTTCCACAAGAAAAAAGGTCATAGACAACCTTTTACAATGCTTAAAATTGAAAAAATTAATGCTTAATATTAGGTTTTTAAATGATACAAGCTATATTTTTTAAAAATAACGAAAATATAATAGGCTTTGAAGTAAAAAATCACGGTAAGGACATAGTTTGTTCTGCGGTATCTATATTAACATTAAATACTGTTAATAGCATAGAAGTATTTACAGATGCTATTTATAGTATAGATTATGATACTAATGGTGGTTTTTTAAAATGCATTATAGATAAAAATAGTCTTTGTGAAAAAACTATTTTATTATTATCTAGTTTAGAGCTAGGTCTTAAAGGCATTGAGGCAGAATATCCTAAAGATATTTGTCTAAAATATAAGGAGGTGTAACAATGATTAGAATTAATCTTCAATTCTTTGCTCATAAAAAAGGGGTAGGTTCTACAAAAAATGGTCGTGATTCTGAATCTAAAAGATTAGGACCTAAACGTGCTGACGGTCAATTTGTTAAAGCAGGTAACATTCTTTATACTCAAAGAGGTACAAAAATTCACCCTGGTGTGAACGTTGGTAGAGGTGGTAACGATACACTTTTTGCTTTAGTTGATGGTATCGTTAGATATGAAAGAAAAGGTAGAGATAAAAAACAACTTTCTGTTCATCCTATCGCTGAATAATATGTTTAAGTTGTATGTTAATAACATACAACTTTTTTAGGCTCTTTGTTAATTTTATGATATTTTTATATCTAATAATTTTAACAAAGATCCTTTTTATTATTAATATTATTTTATATTATATTTTTAAGATAATTAAAATAGTAAATAACCTAAAAATTTATAATTTTAAAGTTTTTCTTCTATATAATATATATTGTGCTATTATTATAGCAATAATTGTTAATATTGAAGTATATTTTAAGCCTTCTAAAACATAAGGTAAAATAGATAAAATAGATTCCCATATATATGATATATTAAATGTTTCTATTGATATACTAAAAATATTTTCAAAAAATGAATAGTATTTGTATAAAATAGATGATTGATTTGATAATAATACATCTTTATTTAAGTATACTATTAAAAATAATGAAAATACTAAAGAAGTCATAGCTAAAAATACATAAGTTACCATATTTTTTTTAACTTTATCTTTAATATATCTAGGTTCTATATGTTCTATTTTTTCCATAATATTTATTTCAAAATCTTCTGGTGCTTCTATAATAGTATTACAATCTAATGAAAATTCTTCTAAAATTTCATTATAAAGCTCAAAACTTTCTTTACATTCATTACATTCTTTCAAATGATTTTTTAATAAAAATTCATCTTCTTGTGAGATGTTAAAATCCATATAATCCATCATAAGTTTATTAGCTTTGTTGCAATTCAATATTTTCACCTTCTTTCAGTTTTAAAAGCTCTTCTTTTAAAATTCTTCTGCCTCTAAAGATACGATTTTTAACTTTAGATAAAGGTTCGTTTATAGTATCTGCAATTTCTTGATAACTAAGTCCTTGTTGATGATATAAAACTATAGGTACTTTGTAAATATCTGGCAAATTATTTAACAACTGGTTTAGCATTAAACGTTCTTCTTTTTCTAAGCAATTTTGCTCAGGAGATTTTTCAGATATAAGTTTATATTCTATTTCATCCATAGGAACAGTTTCATATTTTTTCTTTCTTCTATAATCTATAACATGATTTGTTGTTATTTTTACAATCCACGTAGAAAATTTAAAATCTGGAAAATATTTATCTAAATTTTTATATATTTTTATAAAAACTTCTTGAGCTAAATCGTTAGCATCATCTTGATTATTAACCATTCTTAATACAACAGAATAAACTAAATTTTTATGTCTAGATATTATTTCAGAAAAGTAATCTTTTTCTCCATTTAGACATTTCTGGACAAGTTCATAATCTGTTAAATTTTTTATATTCATTTTAATCACTCCGTATATAAAAGTTTTTTCTTTAATATTAAATATAAATTTTAATTATACATATAATTTTTTAATTTTTAAAATATATAGTTTTGCAAATTCTATCATAGCCTACAACAGTATTTTTAAATATATTAGTGGCATTGTCAATAAAAGCTTGTGGGTCTGTTAAAGCAGGACTAAAGTGGGTTAGCCATAGCTCTTCTACATTGCCATATTTAGCCATAGTAGCGGCTTCGCTAAATATCATATGTTTTTTGGCTATTGCATTTTCTTTTTTTTCTTCTTCACCGTACATACCCTCACAAACGAATAAATCGGCCTTGTTTATAAAACTATGCATTCTTTCTAAAGGTCTACTATCAGTACAATAGCAAACTTTTATGCCTGTTCTATTTTCACCCAAAACCATATTAGGAGTAAAAATTTTCCCGTTATGTTCTATTTCTATACCTTTTTGTAATGTTGCCCAAAGTTCTCTAGGTATATTGAGATTTATTGCGTTTTGGGGTAAAAATTTTCCCATTCTTTTAACTTGTATACTATATGAAAAACAAGGTATTTTATGGTCCATAAACATTGCTTGAATATTAAATCCACTTATACTTATTTCTTGACTTATGTTGTTTTTTTCATCTATATCAAGCTCTATTATATCTACATTAAATGGTAGCTCTGGAAATATTGTAGATAACCCATTATAAACATGTTTAATACCAATAGGGCCTATTATTACAAGATTTTTTTCTCTACCAGAATTACCTATTGCAAGTAAAAGACCAGGAAGACCAGATATATGGTCTGCGTGAAGATGGGTAAAACAAATTATATCTATGTTTTTAAAGCCCCAACCAAGCATTTTAGCTGTAACTTGTGTACCTTCACCACAATCTATAAGTAACATTTTTCCATTTAATCTAAATAACATAGATGTTAAAAACCTATCTGGCAAAGGCATCATACCACCAACACCTAATAAACAAACATCTAACATAATATCACCTAAAATCTAATTATAGTAATTTACTATATTATACTAAAAAATTTAATATATATCAATTATTTTTAATATATATTAATATTTTTAATATAGTTATTTAAAAAGTTTTGTTCTTCTTCAGTTAATTTACAATTTTTTAAAAGTTCAGGTCTTTTTTTATAAGTTGTAATTAAAGAATTTTGTTTTTTCCATTCTTCTATTTTTTTATGGTTACCAGATAACAATATATCTGGTACTTTTTTATCATTAAAAATAAAAGGTCTTGTATAATTAGGGTGTTCTAATAAGTTGTTAGAAAAGCTTTCATTTAAAAAGCTTTCTTCTTTCCCCAAAACATTGGGAACTAGCCTAGATATACTGTCTATAAGCATCATTGCTGGTAGCTCTCCACCAGTTAATATAAAATCGCCTATAGATATTTCATCAGTTACTATTTCTTCTATAACTCTTTCATCTATACCTTCATAATGACCACATAAAATAATTAAGTCTTTTTCTTTTGATAAATTTTCTGCCATTTTTTGGTTAAAGGGTTTACCTTGAGGTGTCATATATAAAACTTTGGTGTTTTTTTCTACCTTATCTTTTATGCTTAAATAGCTATTATATACTGGTTCAGGCTTTATGACCATACCAGCCCCACCACCATAGGCATAATCATCTACTTGCTTGTGTTTATTGTTAGAAAAATCTCTAATATTGATACAATTTATGTTTATAATTTTGTTTTCTAACGCTTTTTTAATAATACTGTGATTTAGCCCGTTGTATATCATTTCTGGAAATAATGTTAATACATAGTAATTCATTATCTTAATCCTTCTAAAAGATGTACTTTCATAGTTTTTTCTTTTATATCAACATTTAGGATACATTGTTTTATAGCAGGTATTAAAATTTGGCTATCTTCTTTTTTTACAACATATACGTCATTAGCACCAGTAAATATAATATCATCTATTATACCAATATCTTCTCCTAAATCTGTAAATACTTTCATACCATATAAATCACTAATATAATATTCATCTTTTTCACAAGGTAGGGCTAAATCTTTTGGTATTTTTATTTCTGTATTTTTTAAAAGTTCTGCATCATTCATAGAATTTATACCTTTAAAAGTTAAAAGTACAAATTGTTTATGAAATCTAACAGTTTCTATTTCGTATAAATCCATATTATTACGTTTAGATATATATACTTCTTTTAATTTTTTAAATCTATTTATATCATCTGTTGTAGGTAACACTCTAACTTCACCTTTGATACCTTGAGTGTTAACTATTTTACCAATAACAAAATAATCTGACATAGTTTTTTCTCCTTAAAATTTTATAATTAAATTTTATTATAAAAAATATATGTTGTCAAATAGTATAAAAATTTGTATATAAAAAATATTTTTGTTAAAAAAATAATAATTATTGACTTTTTTTAAAATAAGTAATATAATATATAAGAATAATATATGTCTTATCAAGAGTGGTGGAGGGATAAGGGCCCTATGATACCCGGCAACCAGCTTTTTGCATTGGTGCTAAATCCCCCGTTTTTACGGAAGATGAGGATTTTTTTGTATAAGCCATAAACGGCTTTTTTTTATTAGCAAAAACTTAATAATTATTCTATAAAAATTGTTAGGCTTTGTTAAAAAAATATTGCCTATTTACTATATATTGTATATATTATTTTTTTAGGAGGAATATATTATGAAAAGATTATTTACATCTGAGTCTGTTACAGAAGGACATCCAGATAAAATATGTGACCAAATATCAGATGCTATATTAGATGCTATTTTAACAAAAGACCCTAACGCAAGGGTAGCTTGTGAAACACTTGCTACAACAGGTCTTATTATGGTAGCAGGGGAGATAACAACAAACTGTTATGTAGATATAGATAGCATAGCTAGAGAAACAGTTCGTAACATAGGTTATGATAGAGCAAAATATGGCTTTGACTGTGACACTTGTGCTGTTATGACATCTTTAAAAGGTCAATCTCCAGATATAGCTCAAGGCGTAGATAATGCTTTTGAAACTAGAGAAAATGATGAACAAGACACAGGAGCAGGCGACCAAGGTATGATGTTTGGGTTTGCTTGTGATGAAACAGAAGATTATATGCCTATGCCTATATATTTAGCACATAAATTAACAAGACGTCTTTCAGAAGTTAGAAAAAATGGTACATTATCTTATTTAAGACCAGATGGTAAAAGTCAAGTATCTGTAGAATATGATGATGATAAAGTAGTAAGAATAGATTCTATCGTAATATCTACACAACATAATGAAAATATTAGCCATGAACAAATATGTGAAGATATTAAAAAACATGTTATACAAGCCGTTATACCTAGTCATCTTTTAGATGAAAATACTAAATATTATATTAATCCTACAGGTAGATTTGTTATTGGAGGTCCACAAGGAGACTGTGGTCTTACAGGTAGAAAAATAATCGTTGACACTTATGGTGGATATGCTAGCCATGGTGGAGGTGCATTTTCTGGTAAAGACCCAACAAAAGTAGACCGTTCTGGTGCTTATGCTGCTAGATATGTAGCTAAAAATATCGTAGCTAGTAAAATAGCTAAAAAATGTGAAATAGAGCTTGCATATGCTATTGGTGTTGCAAAACCTTTATCTATTTTAGTAAATACTTATGGCACTGGTAAAATAGCTGATGATAAAATAGCAGAAATTGTAAAAGAAAACTTTGATTTACGTCCTTCTGCTATTATTAAAAACTTTGATTTAAAAAGACCTATATATAAACAAACAGCCGCTTATGGACATTTTGGTAGAAATGATTTAGATTTACCTTGGGAAAAATTAGATATGGTTCATGTATTTGAAAATTTATAATATTTAAGATTAATATTTAAATTTAAGATAAAAATTTTAAACTACACCTTAAGATTATTAAAATAATATTAAAGTGTAGTTTTTATTTATTATAATTAATTTACTTAATTTGCAATTTTATTAAAAAATTATATTAGTAATTTTTATATTAATTTTAATAATTATATTTTAACAAGTTTTAAATATATAATTTTAATGTCTTGTATTATACAAAATGTACAAAAATAAATCTAAAAATAGTAAGAAATTCACAAAAATATAAAAGTGTATTGACAAAATTCGATATATATTATAAAATTATAACATAGTTATTGGATTGTTACTGGTTAAGCAGGCTATACCATTTTCTATATAAATACTAGTATGTATTTTTATATAGGTTAGGTATAGTCTTTTTTTATACCTACAAATCTTAATGAGGTGAATCTATATGAAAGTAAAAAAAGTTATTAATAACAATCTTGTAAAGTCGTTTAATGAAAATAATCAAGAAATTTTAGTTATGGGCTGTGGACTTGGATTTAAAAAATCTGAAGGTGATGATATCGACGAAGATAAAATAGAAAAGATATATATATCAAAAGACAAAGAAACATCAAATAAGCTAATAAGTTTATTAGAAAAATTACCATTAGAATATATACAAGCTGCTAATGAAATTGTAAGTTATGCAAAAGTATCTTTAGGGAAAAAGCTAAATGATAATATATATATAACACTTACAGACCATATAAGCTTTGCGGTTGAACGTTTTAATAAAGGAATATATATAAAGAATGCTCTTTTATGGGAAATAAAAAGGTTTTATAACCATGAATTTTTAATAGGAAAAGAGGCTTTATCTATAATAAAAAAGCACCTAAATATAGAATTGCCAGAAGATGAGGCAGGATTTATAACTCTTCATATAGTAAGTGCTTTAATGTCTTCGTCTAGTGTTGGAGAAACAACAGAAATGACAAAAGTTATTCAAAATATTTTAAATATTGTTAAATATCATTTTAAAGTAGAGCTTGATGAAAATTCTTTACATTATGAAAGGTTTATAACACATCTTAAATTTTTTGTACAACGAGTATTTAGTGGTGTAGAAATTGATGATGACGATAAAAGCTTTTTACTTGTTTTAAAAGAGCAATATAAAAATGAGTATCAATGTGCACTAAAAATAAGAAAGTATATTAAAAGTGAATACGGATATGACCTTACAGAAGATGAATTAGTTTATATAACAGTTCATATTAGAAGAATAATTACTATGTAAAGGAGGAATTTGTATGGATTATAAAAAATTGGCCGAAACAATCCTTAAAAATGTTGGAGGAGAAAAAAATGTAACAGGACTTGTTCATTGTGCAACAAGACTTAGATTTAATTTAAAAGATGAAAATAAAGCAAATACAGATATACTTAAAGACACTAGAGGAGTTATGGGTGTTGTAAAAAGTGGTGGACAATATCAAGTTATTATAGGTAGTGATGTTGCTAATGTTTATAAACCTTTAATAGAAATGTGTAATATATCTGAAAATAATGGTAATGAAGAAAAGAAAAAACAAAGTATATTATCTAAATTTGTAGATACATTAACAGGTATATTTACACCTATATTACCAGCTGTTACAGCAGCCGGTATGGTTAAAGTTGTTATAACTCTTTTAGTAACTTTTAAACTTTTAGATAATACATCTGAAACTTATAAGATTTTGGAATTTATATCAGATGCAGGATTTTATTTTTTACCTATATTTCTTGCTAATTCGGCAGCTAAAAAGTTTAAATGTAATCCATATCTTGCAATGTTTTTGGGAGGAGTATTATTACATCCAACATTTGTAAATATGGTAAATACAGTTAAAGAAACAGGAGAAGGCATTGCTTTATTTGGTATTCCAGTTTATGCAGCTGGTTATGCATCATCAGTTATACCTATTATATTGACAGTTTGGGTTATGTCTTATATAGAACCTTTTGCAGATAAAATTTCACATCATACAGTAAAATTTTTTACTAAGCCACTTATAACTATTTTAGTTACAAGTATATTAAGTCTTACTGTATTAGCACCTATTGGTTATATAATAAGTGAAATAATAGCTAAGTCAATTTTAACACTAGAACAATATTGTAGTTGGCTTGTACCAACAATACTTGGAGGAATATTCCCACTTCTTGTAATGACAGGAACTCATTATGCTATTATACCTATGGCAATAAATAATAGAGTAACTTTAGGGTATGACACAATATTAAACCCATCTAATAACCCTTCTAATATAGGACAAGGGGCTGCATCTTTAGCCGTTGCTTTAAAAACTAAAAATTCAGAAATAAAACAAATAGCATTATCATCAGGGATAACTGGTGTATGTGGTATAACAGAACCAGCTTTATATGGTGTAAATTTACGTTTTAAAACTCCTTTATATGCTGCTATGATAGGTGGAGCTTGTGGTGGATTTTTTAATGGTATAAATGGTGTAAAAAACTATGTTGGTGGTTCACCAGGGCTTTTAACTTTACCAGGATATATAGGTGGAGATAGTTTAAGAGATTTTTATTTAGCTTGTATTGGTGCAACAATAGGATTTGTAGTTTCATTTATAATATCATATATATTATATAAAGACCCTATTGAAGAAACAGAAAAAATTAAAGAAGAAAATATAAAAGAACAAAGTAATATAACTATAAAAACAGATAATATAGTTAATAATAGCAATTTAATTTTATCACCAGCAAAAGGTAAGGCAGTACCTTTAAGTCAAGTTAATGATGAAGCATTTTCACAAGAAATAATGGGAAAAGGTGGAGCTATAATTTTAGAAGATGGAAAAATTTATTCACCAGTAGATGCCACTGTTGAAGCTATATTTGATACGTTACACGCAATAGGTATAAAAACAGATGATGGCGTAGAAATACTTATACATATTGGGCTTGATACAGTTAAATTAGGTGGAAAGCATTTTAAAGCATATGCAAAAGTTGGAGATAAAGTTAAAGCTGGTACATTACTTGTAGAAGCAGATATTGAAAAAATAAAAAGTGAAGGTTATGATATAATTACACCAGTAATTATTAATAACTCTTATGATTTTGGAGATGTTATCGTTACAACAAATGATAATATAAATGTAGGAGATAGTTTTATAAAAGTTATAAAATAAAAGGAGGAAGTATTATGAGTAAAATATATGATGGATTTTTATGGGGAGGCGCTACAGCGGCTAATCAATGTGAAGGAGGATTTGGAAAAGGCGGAAAAGGATTAGCTATTGTTGATGTTATACCTTGGGGTGAAAATAGGCTAAATGTTATGCGTGGCAAATTAGATTATAAAGATTTGCCAAAAGATAGTTATTTTCCGGCTAGAGAGGCTATCAATATGTATGAAAATTGGAAAGAAGATATAGCTTTAATGGCTGAAATGGGATTTAAATGTTATAGATTTTCATTTGCTTGGTCAAGAATATTTCCAACTGGTGAAGGAGAACATAATGAAGAAGGGCTTAAGTTTTATGAAAATATTATAGATGAACTTATAAAATATAATATTGAGCCAGTAGTAACAATATGCCATTTTGACATACCATTAAATCTTGTTGAAAAATATGGGTCTTGGAGAAGCCGTAAAACAATTGATTTATATGTTAAATATTGTGAGACTATATTTAATAGATTTAAAGATAAAGTTAAATATTGGATAACATTTAATGAAATAAATATGCTTTTACATTTACCTTTTATGGGTGCTGGTATAATGTTTAAAGAAGGAGAAAATGAAGAGCAAATAAAATATCAAGTAGCTCATAATGAGCTTGTAGCATCTGCTAGAGCAACTAAAATTGCTCATCAAATAAATCCAGATTTTAAAATAGGATGTATGCTTGCAGCAGGACAGTTTTATCCTTATTCTTGTAAACCAGAAGATGTATGGAATTCTATTGAAAAAGATAGAGATAACTATTTCTTTGTAGATGTACAATCTAGAGGAGAATATCCTAATTATGCTAAAAAAATGTTTGAGAAAAAAGGCATAAAACTAGATATGGAGCTAGAAGATGAAAAAATATTGAAAGAAAATACAGTAGATTTTATAAGTTTTAGTTATTATTCTTCAAGAGTAACAAGTGCAAATCCAGACAATAATGAACAAACAAGTGGTAATATTTTTAAATCTTTAAAAAATCCACATCTTAAAGCTAGTGAATGGGGTTGGCAAATAGACCCTCTTGGACTTAGAATAACAATGAATACACTTTATGATAGATATCAAAAACCATTATTTATAGTAGAAAATGGTATTGGAGCAATTGATACTATTAATGAAAATGGAAATATAGATGATGACTATAGAATAGAGTATCTAAGAGAACATATTAAAGAAATGATAAAGGCTGTTAATGAAGATGGTGTAGAGCTTATTGGTTATACACCTTGGGGTTGGATAGACCTTGTAAGTGCTTCAACAGGTGAAATGAAAAAAAGATATGGATTTGTATATGTAGATAAAGATAATGAAGGAAATGGAACTATAAAAAGGAAAAAGAAAAAATCTTTTGAATGGTATAAAAATGTTATAGCTTCAAATGGTGAAAATTTATAGAATAAAAAGGTGTTAATTTTAATAATTCAGACTGTAGATAAAATATTTTATGAGTAATTTTTTTATTTTTATGCTTTGCATAAAAATTCTAATCACAATATGAGGCTTTGCCTCGTATTGTGTAAAAAGCTAGATTTATAGGGGCTTTAGCCCTTGTGCGAATAAATCAGCTTTTTTTCATACAGTATTTCAAAAAAATAATCTTGTTATTTTTTTGAAAGGTTGTCGACTTTGTCGACAACCTCAAAGGTGTTAATTTTAACACCTTTTTTATTTATTTTAATATATCTTTAAAAAACTGTTCAGTGCTTATACCATTAGGGCGGTTAAATCTTCCTAAATTATAAAGAAAATCGGGGTTATTTTTATCTACTAAATTTACAACTTGAGCACAATTAAAAATAACAGAAAATCCTAGCTCTTTTATTATTTCTTTAGTTTCTTTACTATATTTACCAAAAGGATATGTAAATATATTTGAGTTATATCCAGTATAATTTAATATTTCATCTTGTAATTTTAATACATCTTTAGATAAGAAACTTTTGTATTCTTCAAAGCTTTCTAAAGATTTTTTTTTACAACCTTCACGTCCTTTATCTGTACTATGTAAGTCATATGTATGATTACCTATTTCTACATATCCACTATCTGAAAGCTCGTTTATTTGTTTCCAAGTTAAATAAGAATAGTTTATGTTATGGTCTTCATTTTTACTAAAAGTATCTGTAAAAGACCCTACAATAGATAAAACTGCTTTTAAATCATATTCTTTTAATAAAGGATATATATATTCATAGAAACTCTCATGACCATCATCAAAAGTAATCATAATAGGTTTTTCTGGTAAAGGTTTATTGTTATATACATAGTCTAAAAGTTGTTTAACACTTATTGTTTCATATCCTTTTTCTTTTATATAAATAATGTCTTTTTCAAATTGTTGTGGGCTAATTGTAAAATCATTTAATCTTTTTTCATTTTCTAATATGTGGTGATACATTATGATGGGTAATTTAATAGCAGTATCATTATCAACATTATTATAGCAAGGGGTAGTATTATTATAAAGATATGAAAAAGATAAGATAAGGTTAAATAATAATACTAAAAATAATGTAACATTAATTATTATTTTTTTTTGTTTAAACATTGTTTTCCTCCATATTTTTTAAAAAATTTTCTATATTGATTATTGTTTCTTTATCAAAAAAATGTTCTATTTGTTCAACTAAATATAAGTTATCTTTTTTATTTATATTATAAAAAAATTACATAATATATTATGTCTTTTTAAAAGATAACAACCAAGTTCTTTACCTTCTTTTGTTAAATAAATAAGACCATATTTTTCTTTTTCTACTAAATTTAAAACTTTTAGTTTTTCTATCATTTTAGAAACAGATGAAGCTTTAATATTTAATAAGCTAGCAAGTTCAGTTATTTTAACATATTCTTTATTTGTTCTGTATATCATTTCTATATAATCTTCCATAGCAAAAGTTATAACATTATTTCTTTCTAAATCATATGCTTTTTGAGTCTTAAATATAAAATCATCTCCTTTATTTGTAACAGTTTAAAAATTTTTTAATATAATATATAAAAGTTTCCTTAAACTAAATATATTAAATAGGAGAATTGATATGAATAAAATAATGTTAAATAGCTTAGATATTGGGGATAGTTGTTATATCAAAAAAATTTTATTAGATAAAAATATAAAAAGAAGGTTACAAGAATTAGGCTTTATAGAGGGAAGTCTTATAAAATGTGTATTAAAAAGTCCTTTTAATGAACCTACGGCTTATTTTGTAAAAGGTACAATGATAGCACTTAGAGAAGAAATAACAAAAAATATATTAGTAGAAAGGGTATAAATAATGAAAGAAAATAAAATATTAACTCTTGCAGGAAATCCTAATGTTGGAAAAACAACTGTATTTAACAAATTAACTGGTATGAAACAACATACAGGTAATTGGGCAGGAAAAACAGTTATAAACTCAAAAGGATATTTTAAATACAATAATGAAGAATATACAATAATAGATATACCAGGGACTTATTCCTTAATAAGTCAGTCTAAGGAGGAAACATATATAATAAGACGTATTTATATTTAATAGGGATATTATAAATTATAAGAAATTTTATATAAAAATTGACAGAGCAGATATAATATGTTATTATCTATATATCAAAAAAAGTTGATTTGAGGTGAGTGATATATTTGAAAAGTATACAGAAGATGCAATTATATTTAAAGCATTTTGTGATGAAAAAAGGCTTGCTATTTTAGAACTTTTAAGAAGTGGAGAAAAATGTGCTTGTATGCTTATAGATGAAATGAATATAGGACAGTCAGCATTATCATATCACATGAAAATTTTATGTGAATCTGGTATTGTAGAAAGTAGACAAGAAGGTAAATGGACACACTATAAACTAAGTAAATTAGGTAGTAACTATGCTTTAAAAAGATTATTAGATATAACTACATCAAATGAATAGAGTATATTAAAAATTAGTCATCTTAAAGATGACTTTTATAAGAAATTATATATCAATTTTTTTTGATATGAAAAATAGGTTGTAATATAAGGAGGAGTTTAAGTTGGAGTTTATTAAACAATTATTTTTATTTATTCAAGATGAAATACTTGGTATGAATTGGTTAAATAATCTTATTGGTAGAGTAATTTCTATGTTAGGTATAGACATTCAAAGTAAAATAGGAGCAAGTATTCATTTTTTTATTTATGATATAATAAAAATAACTGTTTTGTTATGTTTTTTAATATTTTTTATATCTTATATTCAAAGTTACTTTCCACCAGAAAGAAGTAAAAAAATATTGGGGCGTTTTAATGGAATAAGCGCGAATATTGTTTCAGCTTTATTAGGAACTGTTACACCATTTTGCTCTTGTTCATCAATACCACTTTTTATAGGTTTTACAAGTGCTGGTCTTCCATTAGGTGTAACATTTTCATTTTTAATATCTTCACCTATGGTAGATTTAGGTAGCTTAGTTTTATTAATGAGTATTTTTGGTAGTAAAGTAGCAGTTGCATATGTATTAATAGGATTAATAATAGCAATATTAGGTGGTATATTAATTGAAAAATTGCATATGGAAAAATATGTAGAAGAATTTATAAAAACTGCTAGTAGCGTAGATATAGAATCACCTGTATTAACTAAAATTGATAGAATTAAATTTGCAAAAGAACAAGTAACTGAAACATTTAAAAAAGTATTTCCTTATATTTTAGTTGGTGTTGGTATTGGAGCATTAATTCATAATTGGATACCAGAACATTGGATAGAAACAATTTTAGGTAGTAACAATCCATTAGGAGTTATATTAGCAACATTGGTAGGTATTCCTATGTATGCAGATATTTTTGGAACAATACCAGTAGCAGAGGCATTACTTTCTAAAGGTGCAGAGCTTGGTACAATACTTGCTTTTATGATGGCAGTTACAACATTAAGTTTACCATCTATGATTATGCTTAAAAAAGCAATAAAACCAAAATTATTATGGTTATTTATTGGAATTTGTACTTTTGGTATTATTTTAGTAGGGTATTTATTTAATATATTTCATTCATTTTTAATATAAATAATTTTATTTAAAATAAAAGGAGGAATTTTTGATGAATTTATTTAAAAGAAAAAAATCTTGTTCTTGTGGAGATAATTGTACAATGGAAGCAATGAAAAATACTGAAATTAAAAAAATGAAGAAGGTATAAAAGTTTTAGGAACAGGGTGTGCAAAATGTAATGAGCTAAAAAATAATGTTAAATTAGCATTAGATGAATTAGGATTAAATTTAGACATAGAGGCTATTAAAGATTTTGTTCAAATTTCTAGCTATGGAGTTATGTCTACACCAGCGTTAGTATTAGATGGAAAAGTAGTTTCTTATGGAAGAGTTTTAACAGTTGAAGAAGTAAAAGAAATTATTAAAGAAAAGAGATAAAAATATGAAAAATAATAAACTAAAAGTAGCATTTGTGTGTGTTCACAATTCTTGTCGTAGTCAAATTGCAGAAGCATTAGGAAAATATTTAGCATCAGATACTTTTGAAAGTTATTCGGCAGGTACAGAAACAAAGCCACAAATAAATCAAGATGCAGTTCGTCTTATGAAAGATAAATATAATATAGATATGGAAAAAACACAATATTCAAAAATTTTAGAAGATATACCAGAGGTTGATATAGTTATAACTATGGGGTGTAATGTAAATTGTCCACATTTGCCTTGTAAACATAGAGAAGATTGGGGTTTAGATGACCCAACAGGTAAAGATGACATAGAGTTTATTAAAATAATAGATAAAATTTATAATAATATTTTAGATTTATCCAAAAGAATAAAAAATAAAAATATACAAATATAATATTAATTTAATTAGGTTGTAGAAAAGTCTACAACCTTTTATTATAATAAAATTATTACAATAAGTTACTATTTTTGTAGGCTTTAAGTAGCTTTAAAATTTAGTATTTTGTAATTATATAACTTAATTATTTAGTTTTAGTTATAAATTTTAGTTATATGTTGACACAAGCAGATGAAGAAGTAGCGAGAGATTTTATTTGTTTTAAAGATACGTATAAAATAATAATTGTTTGTGATGCAACTGCATTAGAAAGAAATTTATCTCTCGTTTTACAAACAATAGAGGCAAGAAAAAATGTAATATTGTGTATAAATCTTTTAGATGAGGCCAAAAAAAAACATATAAATATAGGTATAAAGAAATTAAGTAAGATATTAGGAATACCAGTAGTAGGTGTAAGTGCTAGAAAAAATCAAGGTATAGATGAACTTTTAGAAAAGATAGAAGAGACTAATAATAATGATATATATTTTGTAAAATATAATGAACATATAGAAAATATTATTAATATTTTACAAGAAAGCTTAAATAACATTAATACAAAAAAACTAGATAAAAGGTTTATTTGTTTAAAGTTATTAGAAAATGATGAAAAATTAATAAAAAATATAAGTGAATATATAGGTTTTAATTTATTAGAAGATAAAAATATTTTAAAATCTTTAAATGACTGTAAAGAATATGTTGAAAAAAATAATATAAATATTACAGATAGTATAACAAAAGAAATATATAATCATTGTGAAAAAATAATAAAACAAACAGTAACATTTGAAAATAAAGATTATTATAAAAAAAATATAAATGTTGATAAATATCTAACAAGTAAAAAAATTGGTATACCAGTAATGTTAATTTTATTAGGTTTAATATTTTGGATAACTATTGTTGGTGCAAACTATCCATCTAGTTTATTATCAAATATGTTTTTTTCTATTGAAGATAATCTTAAATATGCTTTAGAATATATTCATTTTCCAAATTTTCTTGTAAGTATGCTTATAGACGGAGTATATAAAGTTGTAACATGGGTTATATCTGTTATGTTACCACCTATGGCTATATTTTTTCCTTTATTTACTATATTAGAAGATTTAGGATATTTACCAAGAATTGCTTTTAATATGGATAAATTGTTTAAAAAATGTAATACTTGTGGAAAACAAGCATTAACTATGTGTATGGGGTTTGGGTGTAATGCTTGTGCAATAACAGGTTGTAGGATAATAGATAGTGAAAGAGAAAGGCTAATAGCTATTATAACTAATAACTTTGTACCTTGTAATGGACGTTTTCCAACTTTAATATCGATTATATCTATGTTTTTTATAGGTGGTGTTGTAGGAGTTTATAACTCTTTTTTATCTGTATTATTTTTGATACTTATAATACTATTAGGTATAGCTATGACTTTTTTAGTATCTAATATTTTATCTAAAACTATATTAAAAGGAACATCTGCAAATTTTACATTAGAGTTACCGCCATATAGAAAACCACAAATTTTTAAAACTATAATAAGGTCTATATTTGATAGAACATTATTTGTTTTAGGTAGGGCTATTATTGTTGCTATACCAGCTGGATTTATAATATGGATTATGGCGAATGTAACTATACTAGATAAAACACTTTTAGTTTATATAACAGATTTTTTAAACCCTTTTGCTAGTCTTATGGGATTAGATGGTGTAATATTAATTGCTTTTATATTAGGGTTTCCAGCTAATGAGATAGTCTTTCCTATTATAATAATGGCATATATGGGAAGTAATACTCTTATAGAAATAGATAATATATATAAATTAAAAGAACTTTTATTATTAAACGGGTGGAGCTTAAACACAGCTATTTGCACTGCGGTATTTTGTATATTCCATTGGCCTTGTTCTACTACTTGTCTTACAATTAATAAAGAAACAAAAAGTATAAAATGGACTGTTCTTTCTTTTATTATACCTACAATAATTGGTGTAGTAATTTGTATGTTAATAACATTAATTTTTAAAGTATTACAAATTTTTTAATTACGTAATATAAAATATTAAACAATTTTTAAAACATTATATTTTACATTGAAAACTGTGTTAATTTAATGTATAATTTATATAAAACAAAAGGAGGTGTAGTTATGGATATAAGGATAGGAAATGGATATGACGTGCATAGGCTTGTACCTGATAGAAACCTTATAATAGGTGGAGTTTTAATACCTTATGAAAAGGGTCTATTAGGACATTCTGATGCAGATGTATTGGTACACGCTATTATGGATAGTTTGCTTGGTGCTACTAAAAAGGGTGATATAGGAAAGCTTTTTCCAGACAATGATGATAGTTTTAAAAACATTTGTAGCTTAGAGCTTTTAAAAAAGGTATATAATATTTTAAAAGATGATGGATATGAAATAATAAATATAGATTCTACAATTGTAGCTCAAGCTCCAAAAATGCGTCCTTATATAGATAAAATGGAAGAAAACATAGCTATGTGTCTTAATATAGATAAAAATAAAATAAACGTTAAGGCAACAACAGAAGAAGGACTTGGATTTACAGGTGCTTTGGAAGGAATAAGTGCTAGTGCAGTTTGCCTTATAAAAAAATAGTAAGTAATAAATATAATAATAAAAATAAAATAGGAGGAAGATATGAAATTATATAACACTTTAACTAGACAAAAAGAAGAGTTTATACCTATAGAAAAAAATAAAGTTAAAATGTATGTTTGTGGGCCTACTGTATATGATTTTATACATATAGGAAATGCTAGACCTTATGTTGTTTTTGATACAATAAGAAGATACTTAGAGTATAAGGGATATGATGTAACTTATGTTCAAAATTTTACAGATGTAGATGACAAAATTATAAATAGAGCAAATGAAGAAGGTGTTGATACAGAAGTTATATCTAATAGATATATAGAAGAAGCACTAAAAGATGCTAAAGCATTAAATGTAAAAGAGCCAACATATGCTCCACGAGTTACGCAAGAAATAAAAGAAATAATTGAAATGATAGAAACTTTAATAGAACAAAAAAATGCTTATGAAGTAGATGGTACAGTATTTTTTGATACAAAAACTTTTAAAGAATATGGCAAATTATCGGGCAAAAAGTTAGATGAACTAGAAATTGGGTCTAGGATAAAGCTAGATGAGGCTAAAAAAAATGAAACAGATTTTGTACTTTGGAAGCCTAAAAAAGATTGTGAAGTAGCATGGAAATCTCCTTGGGGAGAGGGGCGTCCTGGTTGGCATATAGAATGTTCTGTTATGGCTAAAAAATATTTAGGTGAAGAAATAGATATACACGCTGGTGGAGAAGATTTAATTTTTCCACATCACGAAAATGAAATAGCTCAAAGCGAATGTTGTAATCATAAACCTTTTGCTAAGTATTGGTTACATAATGGATTTATAAACATAGATAATGAAAAAATGAGTAAATCTAAGGGAAATTTCTTTACTGTTAGAGATATATCAAAAGAGGTGGCTTATGATGTTATAAGATTTTTTATCTTATGTGGACATTATAGAGCACCTATAAATTTTAGTAGAGAGGCTATGGAAGCTAGCAAAAAAAGTTTAGACAGAATAAAAAACTGTATAAACAATCTTAATCATCTTATAAATAATGCCACAATAGAAAATATAACAGAAGAAGAAAAAAATCTTGATACGTTACAAAATATAAATAAATATAAAAATACTTTTGAAGAAGAAATGGACAATGATTTTAACACAGCAAATGCAATTACTTGTATATTTGAAGTGGTAAGGCTTATAAATTCTGTTGTATCAGATAAGTCTTCTAAAGAATTTTTACAATCATTATTAAATGAAATATTAACACTTTGTAATGTTTTAGGTATTATTTATACATTAGAACAAGATAGTTTAGATATAGATGAAAAGCAAATAGAAGAGCTTATAGCAAAAAGGCAAGAAGCTAAAAATAATAAAGATTATAAGCTAGCAGATGAAATAAGAGATAGCTTAAAAGAAAAAGGTATTATTTTAAAAGATACATCAAAAGGTGTTTTATGGAGCAGACAATAATGGAAGATAAAACAATAGATATAAAACAATATTCTCCGCTTGCGCTTGCTTATATGGGTGATTGTATATTTGATTTTTGTGTAAGAACATATCTTTTAAAACAGGCTAATATGCCAGCTAATAAGTTGCACCAAAAATCTAAAGCTTTAGTTAATGCTACTAGCCAGTCTAAAATGTATAAAGGACTTATTGACATAGTAACAGAAGAAGAAAAAGCTATATTAAAAAGAGGAAGAAATGCTCATACAAATACAAAAGCAAAAAATGCTACAATGATAGATTATAAGAATGCAACGGGCTTAGAAGCACTTTTTGGTTATCTCCATTTAAAAGGGGAGACAGAGCGTATAAATGAGCTTTTTAATATATGTTTAAAAATAGTAAATGATTAGGAGTATATAAAATGAAAAAGCAAAAGAAAAATAACAAAAATAAAAATATGAAAAAAGGCTCGAAACCAAACACTAAAAAAACATTTCGTAAAGATGATTTTGAAGAAGACGGGTTTCAGCTAGAGGGTAGAAATAGCGTTTTGGAGGCTTTAAACCATAACAAAACTATAGATAAAATATTTGTAAAAAAAGGCGAGATAGATGGTACATTAAAAGTAATAGTTGCTAAAGCCTTAGAGCGAGGAATAATTGTACAAGAAATAGATAAACTTAGAATGGAACAAATGAAAAGAACAAATAATCCTCAAGGCATAATAGCACTTTGTCCGGCACACGAATATTGCGAGGTAGAAGATATATTAGAAAATGCAAAAAAACGTGGAGAAGACCCTTTTGTTATAATATTAGATGAAATAACAGACCCACATAATTTGGGTGCTATAATAAGAACGGCAGATGCGGCAGGAGCTCACGGTGTTATTATACCAAAAAGAAGGGCAGTATCTCTTACGGCTATTGTTAGCAAAACATCGGCAGGTGCTTTAGAATATGTACCAGTAGCTAGAGTAAATAATATATCTAAAGAAATAGAAAAACTTAAAAAACAAGGGCTTTGGATAGCTTGTGCCGATATGAAAGGTACAGAATGCTTTAAGGCAGATTTAAAAGGAGCTATAGGTATAGTTATAGGTAACGAAGGTGACGGGGTATCTCGCCTTGTTAAAGAAACTTGTGATTATTCTGTAAAAATACCTATGTATGGTAACATAGAGTCTTTAAATGCATCTGTTGCGGCGGGGCTTTTAATGTATGAGGTTGTAAGACAAAGAAAATTTTTATAAAAAGGATAGATAGCCAATGAAAAAGGAATATTTGCTTGTAGACGGCTATAATATTATTTTTGCGTGGGAAGACTTAAAAAAAATGTGTGAGCATTCTTTAGAAGATGCTAGAGATAAGCTTATATCTATTTTATCTAATTATCAAGGGGCTAAAGGGATAGAGCTTATTATTGTTTTTGATGCCCATATGGTAAAGGGCAATAGAGGTAGCATAGAAAAAATAGGTAAAACATACATTGTTTATACAAAAGAGGCAGAAACAGCAGATAACTATATAGAACGTATAACAAAAGAATTAGTAAAGGACTGTATAGTAAAAGTAGCTACATCAGATAGGCTAGAGCAAATTATTATATTAGGCTCAGGTGCTATAAGAGTGTCGGCAACAGAGCTTAGACAAGATATAAGATATATGGCAAAAAAAGTATCTAGGAAGATAGAAGAAATAAAGCCTATAAAAAACAACATGCTTTTTGATAATTTAGACCCTAAAACAGCAGAATGGTTTGAAAAAATGCGACAAGATAAAAATTGTTAAAATAATTTGAATATATAATGATATATATTATACAAAAGTTATATTTTATTTAAATATAGTATTAATAGGATTAAATTGCGATATTATTATAATTTTTAAAATAAAAAATAAAAATTTTAAAAAATTTTTAAAAAAGGGGTTAAGTATATAAAAAAAGTGACGATATATAACTTGAAAGATAAATAATTGGCCAATTATACATATCATTTTCAAATTATAATTAAAAATTATAATAAAAATCAAGGAAGATTAAAAATTTATAAAAACAATATTAAAATATTGTTATTCAAGGAGGAAAATTATTATGGCAATGAATACAGTTATTAATACAAATATTAGAGCGTTAAACTCTCACAGAAACTTAGCAATGGTTGGTAATAGACAATCAAAAGCTAGTCAAAGATTATCATCTGGTAAAAAAATCAACTCTGCAGCAGATGATGCAGCAGGTTTAGCTATCTCTGATAAAATGAAAGCTCAAATTAGAGGTCTTGATATGGCTGCTAAAAACTCTGAGGATGCTACAAGCTTAATTCAAACAGCAGAAGGTTCTCTTACAGAAGTAACAAATATGGTACAAAGAATGAGAGAGCTTACTGTACAAGCGGCTAATGATACTAATACTCAAGAAGATAGACAAAAAATTAGTGCAGAAATTACACAATTAGCTGAAGAAGTTGATAGTATTGCTAAAAGAACAGAATTTAATAGTAAAAAGCTTACAGACGGATCTCAATCTAAAAGTGGTTTAGTTTTCCAAATAGGTGCTAATAAATCTCAAGCACTTAGAGTTAAAATTGAATCAATGGATATGAAAGGAATCGGTTTAGAAAACTTTAAAACTAGTTTTGCATCTATAGCTACTAAAGGTAGTGCAGCGAAATTATACTCTAGTAAATTAGATGAGTTGGATTCAGCTCTTGGTAAAGTTGCAACTCAAAGGGCAAATCTTGGTGCTACTCAAAATAGACTTGAATATACAGTAAATAACTTAAATGTATCTAGTGAAAATTTATCTGCAGCTAAATCTCGTATAGAAGATACAGATATGGCTAAAGAGATGATGAACTTAACATCTGCTAACGTATTGCAACAAGCAGCTACTGCTATGCTTGCACAAGCTAACCAAGCACCACAATCTATTAATCAATTATTAGGTTAATTATATATAAGGGCTAGATTTTCTAGTCCTTATAATTATATATAAGGACTAGAAAATCTAGCCCTTATATATAATTATAAGGAGGTAAAATAATGAACAAGGAAGTTTATAAAAATAATATAAAGGCGTATGAAAAAAGATATGGAAAATATGTAGAAATAGAAGAAAATAAATATGAAAATGTATTAGAAGATTGCAAAAGTGGAGATAAGACTCTTAGAATTGAAATAGATAATAAAAAAGTATATTTAAATAGTAAATATAACCCTAAAAAAGAAGCAGAAAAATATTATAGTAATATGAAGAATATTAATTATGGAACAATTATTCTTATTTTTGGATTTGGTTTATCTTATCATATACAAGAATTATTAAAAAAGTTAGAAAATAAAGCCACATTACTTATTTATGAAAATGATTTAGATATGTTTGATATAGTTATGAAAAACATAGATATAAGTAATATATTAGAAAATAAAGAAGTTTTTATTTTTTTTGAAAATTTAAAAAATTTAGAAAACTTACAATTATTTTATAGTGTTGGTGATTATGATGTACAGTATATACCAGTATATAAAGATTTATATATAAAAGAATATAAACAATTTATGGAAGATTGTCTAGAATTTATAAAGATTTATAGGTCTAATTTAGTTACAATAGATTCATTTAAATTAGATTGGGCAAGGAATAATTTTGCAAATATAAGAAGTATTTTTAATTGCTATAAATTAGAAGACTTTAAAAATATATTTAAAGATAAGCCAATAATAGTGGTTGGAGCAGGTCCTTCATTAAATAAGAATGTTAAATTATTAAAAAAAATACAAGGTAAGATTTGTATTATTAGTGCATTTTCTGCAGCTAAAGTTTTAGAAGAAAATAATATAAAGCCTAATTTTCTTACTACTATAGATAGTAGGCAGTATGGAATAAAAGAATTTGAAAAAAATATACCTATAATATGTACAAAAGATGCCAATAAAGAATTGTTACTATCTCATAGAGCAAATAAAATAATTAGTTTAAAAGATGATTATGAGTTTTTAAAAGAAGTAATAGGAGAAAATTTTGTTGAAGATGATGTAACATATGGTTGTGGAACAGTTTCATTTTTTTCAACGGATATAGCAAGATTTTTTGGAGCATCTGAAATAATATTAATCGGACAAGATTTTTGTTGGACAAAAGAAAAAATTCATGCAGATGGAACTGTTCATAAAGCAACAAAAGAATACTTATCTTACCATCATTATAGAATAAAAGAAAAAGATATATATGGTAATACAGTATATGTTAATGAAGCATTCAAAATATATAAAAAAGGATTTGATGAATATACTAAAATATTACCTTATGGAGTTAAGTTAATACAAGCTACAGAAGGTGGGCTAGCTATAGAAGGAGCAGAAACTAGTACTTTACAAGAATGTATAGATATTTATTGCAAAGAAAAATTTTGTGATGTAGAAAATATAATAAACAGTATTTTTAATAAAAATAAAGTCCTAGTTGAAGAAGAAAATGAACTTATTGCTATGTCAAAAGTTAAAAAAGTATATAATGAATTAAAAAAAATGAAAAAATTATTAAAAGAAGCGAGTTGTATTTCAAAAGAATTATTAGAAAATGTAAGAAAATCAGAAATAAAAAATAACCAGTTAATAATAGAAAGGTTAGATAATATAGATATTGAAATAAAGAAGAATGATATTATAAAATCTTTAATTAGTTCTTATACTAATGAAATACAAAGTTATTTTATTATAGATGAAGATGAAGATGAAAAAATTAACTTTGCTATTATGAATGAAAAGTTATATACTAGTATAGATAAAGCCGTTGGTGAAATAATAGAAATGGCAAAAGAAGAAATGGGTTATACTGACTAAGGAGATATATTATGGATAAAATAGAAAAAGAAGAAATTATACCTAATATAAAAGAGTATATTAATAAAGTTAATAATGAAATAGAAAATATTATAAATGAAATAAGAAATAATAATAATATTGACAATTTATTAAATATGCTAGAGGGAATAAGTTATTGTATTAAAGGGTTAGTTATTATAAATGATAGTTTTAGTATAATTGAAGATAATTTAAAATCACAATTAGAAGAAATATTAGAAGGTGTAGAAAATGGTGACTTTAATTTAGTAGCAGATATAGTTGAATATGAAATAGTAGAAATAGTACAAGATTTAAATGAAAATCTTGAAAAGCTATAAATTAAACTATATTTTATGTCGATAAAATTATAGAAGATATTTTTATTTTGGAGGGATAATAATGGCTATATATACATCAAATGCAAATCGTGTAACAGGTCTATCGGGATTGGATATAGACGGTATGATTGATAAATTGATGCAAGCAGAAGGTGCTAAATATAAAAGACTTGAAAAAGAAAAGATAAGTGTTACTTGGGAACAAGAGGCATTTGGAAAATTAATAACATCTATGCAAAGTTTTCAAGATAAATGGTTAGGTACTAGTGTATCTAATAATATTGGATATAATTCATTTTGGAATAACTATACTAATAGCGTAAAAGATGCTAACACAGGTTTGGATAGTAATGTTATAAAAATAAATAATACATCTAATAGTGGTAATTATAACATAAATGTTATACAAAAAGCAGAAACAGAAACTTTAACAGGTGGTAACATTTCTACTAATATAATAACAGATAAAAGTATATCAGATATTACAAATATAATTAATAAATATGGTGATATTAGTTTAAATCTAAATTTAGATGGTGTTACAAAAGAAATAAAAATAACAAAAGATGAAATAAATGGAAAACAATTAGATCAAGTTTTTAATGATAAAGTAAAACAAGCATTTGGTACAACAGATGATGGAAACCAAAAAGTAGTAGCATCTAATGAAAATGGAAAACTTGTACTTAAAGCAGCTGGAGAAGGACATTCTTTAAGTGTATCTGAAGGTAAAGAAAGAACAGAAGGAGTATCTTTTAAAGATAATGGTGCATTAGATTCAAATGCTACAAGTTTTGAAATAACAATAGATGGCTATACAGCTAAAGTAGATTTTAGCTCAGAAGATAATACAGAAGATAAAAAATTAGCAAAGATACAAAAAGCTCTAAAAGAGGCTACAAAACTAGGAGGAACAGAAAAAAAGGATTTAAGCTCTTATGTTTCTATAAGTAGAGAAGGTAGTGATTTAGTTATTAAGAATAATTCTAAATCATCAGAAACTACTGTTGATATTAAAGTTAATGGATCTTCTCAACAACAAATACTTAATCCAACAGGAAGTGTAGAATTAGTAGGGTTTAAAAATAGTAGTACAAGTGTAGGGTTAAATTCTAAATTATCTAATGTTTTTGGTCAGGAATTTGAAAAATTATTTACTAGTGGTAATGATGAATTTAAGTTAAATTTTGGTGGAAAAGATGTTGTTATAAATAAAGATGACACAATACAATCATTAATGAATAAAGTTAATTCTAGTGAAGGTGGCGTAAAGATTAGCTTTAATGAAGTAACTAATAGATTTACATTACAATCTTCACAAAGTGGATCAAGTGGTAATATACAAATAAATGACCAAGCTACAAAAGATTTTCTTAAAAATATTACTAAAATAGATGTAGAAAATAAAGAAAGCAATGCAAAATATATTAAAGGGCAAGATGCAGAGTTTGAAATAGATGGTATCAAAACAACACGTCCATCAAATGATGTTACTATGAATGGTATTAGCTTTACTATCAATGGTACTGGTAAAGTTAATATGTCTGCTACTAATGATGTAGATGGTGCAGTTAAGAAAATAAAAGAATTTGTAGATGATTATAATAAATTAGTAACTGAATTTAATAATGCTTTTACTGAAAATAGACCTAGATCTGGAAAATATGGATATTATGAGCCACTTACAGATGAAGAGAAAAAAGCTTTAAGTGATGATCAAATAAAAAAATATGAAGAGCAAGCTAAAAAAGGACTTTTATATAAAGATGAAAATTTAAATAATTTTTTAACTAGTCTTAGAGATAATATTTATAAATCAGTAGATATAGGCGGAAAAACTATATCTTTACATGAAATAGGAATAACTACAACTAAAAATTATAATGACGGTGGAAAACTTCAGATAGATGAAGAAAAACTTAGAAAAGCTTTGCAAGAACGTGGAGATGAAGTAAAACAATTATTTACTAAATCTGGTAATGGTATAGCTGATAGTATTAAAAAAGATATTAATGATGCTATCGGTAGTAAAGGTTATTTAAGACAAAAAGCAGGTATAAAAGGAACAACGTCTGCTACAAATAATGATTTAACAAAGGAATTAAAAGAAATAACAAAGAAATTATCAGAAGAAAGAGAAAGATTACAAAATAAAGAAATATATTACTTTAAGTTATTTTCAAAAATGGAAGCAGCTATGACCAAAAAAAATAATCAGATGGCTGCTATATTAGGCATGAGTGGACAATAAAAGAGGTGATTTATGAATATTGATATTTATATAGAACTATTAAAACAAAAACAAGAAGTTTTAAACAATATTTATAAATATACACAGGGAAAATTATTTGAGGTTTCTGAAGATGAAGTAGATAGAATAATATATTATTTAGATAATAGACAAAAAATGTTTGATAAACTTAATTCTATTCAAGATGATATAAATAAAATAAAATTACAATTTAATAATATAAATAATATGGAAGTTAATAATATTATTAAAACTAATGATTTAATTATTAAAGAAATTACAAAATTAGATAAAGAAAAAAATAAAATAATGGAGTCTATTTTTAATTTGCTAAAAAAAGAAATAAAAAATTTGAAAAATATATCTAAAGTTAATAATAGTTATTTAGGAATATATGAAAATACAATAAAAGGCAATTTATTTGATAGCTCCAGATAAAATGGAGGTTATTAAAATGGAAGTTAATAATAAAATTTATAGCACGTCAAATAATATTACTAATGAAATATCTCATAATATTAAAAATCAAAACAATAACAAAGAACATAATAAAGTTGATAATAAAGAAAATAATAGTTCTTCTGAAAAAAATGGAATTAGCAAAGAAAGATTAGATAAATTAGTAGATGAATTAAATGAAAAATTTAAATTAGTTAATAAAGAATTTTCATATGATATACACGAAAAAACTAATAGAGTTATTGTAAAAATAAAAGATTCTGAAAGCGGAGATGTTATAAGAGAGTTGCCATCTGAAGAAAGCTTAGATTTGGCTGCAAAAATAAAAGAAATGGTAGGATTAATAATAGATAAAAAAAGTTAATTTAAGGAGTGAAAAAAATGTATAATAATCCATATGCAAAAATAAAAGAAAATTCAATAAATACTGCTACACCAGAAGAATTAACATTAATGTTATATAATGGTGCTGTAAAATTTGCAAATCAAGCAATTGTAGCAATAGAAAAAAAGGATTTTTTTGCAGCTAATAAAGCGTTACAAAGAACAAAAGATATAGTTAGAGAATTACAATTAACATTAAATATGGATTATGATATATCTCATGAATTATATGCTGCATATGATTATATGCATAGAAGACTTACACAAGCTAATATGAAAAAAGATATAGATATAGTTAATGAAATATTAGAATATTTAAGATTATTTAGAGATACTTGGAAAGAAGCTATGAAAATAGCTAGAGCTAGTAAAAGTTAATATTAAAAATAAGGATACCTATATTTTAATGGTTTTAAAAATTTAAAAAATCTGTTAAAATATAGGTAATTTATTATATTTTTTATTACATTTAAGTTATAATATTTTTATTTAATTTAAAAATATTATACAATAAAGTATAAAATATTATACTTTAATAATTTATAAATTTTTGATACAATAATTAATAAATAGTATTATATACTTAAATATAAATATTTATATTTTTATTAAAGTATTTTAATTAAAAGGAGAAAAATTATTTATGAAAGCACTTATTACGGGAGCCGATGGTTTTATAGGAAGCCATTTAGTTGAATATTTAATAGAAAAAGGTTATAATATAAAAGCTTTTACTTATTACAATTCCTTTAATAGTTGGGGTTGGCTTGATACTTTATCTAAGGATAAATTAAATGAAATAGAGATTTTTTCTGGAGATATTAGAGATCCTAATGGTGTTAGAGAAGCTGTAAAAGGTATGGATCAAGTATTTCACTTAGCAGCACTTATAGCAATACCGTTTAGTTATCATTCACCAGATTCATATGTGGATACCAATATAAAGGGAACTTTAAATATTTTACAGGCTTGTAGAGATTTTGATATATCAAAAGTTTTAATAACATCAACATCTGAAGTTTATGGAACAGCAAAATATGTACCAATAGATGAAAACCATCCATATCAAGGGCAATCACCATATTCTGCTACAAAAATAGCAGCAGATAGATTAGCAGAAAGTTTTTATAGAAGTTTTGATATGCCAATTTCTATAGTTAGACCATTTAATACTTATGGACCAAGACAATCAGCGAGAGCTATTATACCAACAATTATAACACAACTTTTAGCTGGAAAAGAAGAAATAAAATTGGGAAGCTTATTACCTACAAGAGATTTTAACTACGTAAAGGACACAGTAAAAGGATTTTATGAAATAGCTAAATCTAAAAATACTATTGGGCAAGAAATAAATATTGCATCTAATCAAGAAATATCAATAGGAGAACTTGCAAATGAAATAATAAATCAAATAAATCCTAATGCCAAAATTATATGTGATGAACAAAGATTAAGACCAGAAAAAAGTGAAGTTAACAGATTGTGGGGGGATAATAAAAAAATTAAAGAATTGACAGATTGGGATATGAGTTATACGTTTAAACAAGGTATACAAGAAACTGTACAATGGATAAAGGAAAATATGGATAGGTATAAGATAGATGTTTATAATATATAATTAATCCCTTTAAGGAGGTAAAATATGAATAAATTTATACCATTATCAGTTCCTAATATTAAAGGTAAAGAGATAGAATATGTAATAAAAGCTTTAGAGGCTGAGTGGGTATCGACAGCAGGAAGTTTTATAACAGAATTTGAAAATAATATTATTAAGTATACAAAATGTAAATATGCAGCAGCTTGTCAAAGTGGTACAGCGGGAATACATTTAGCTTTATTAGCACTTGATGTAAAAAAAGATGATGAAGTAATTGTTCCAACACTTACATTTATTGCAGCAGTTAATCCAGTAAAATACATAGGAGCAACACCTATATTTATGGATTGTGATGATAGCCTTTGTTTAGATGTAGAAAAATTAGAAGAGTTTTGTGAAAATGAATGTATATTTAAAGATGGTAAATTAATCAATAAATTAACTAATAAGCATATAAAAGCTATAATAGCAGTTCATATTTTTGGCAATATGTGTAATATGGAAAAAATTATGAAGCTTGCTAAAAAATATAATCTTAAAGTTATAGAGGATGCAACAGAGAGTTTAGGTACATTTTATATAAAAGGAGTTTATAAAGGTAGTTACTCTGGAACAATAGGAGATGTAGGAATATATTCATTTAATGGTAATAAAATAATAACAACTGGTGGGGGAGGTATGGTAGTATCTAATAATTTAAAAATTATTAACAAAATAAAATATTTATCAACACAAGCTAAAGATGATGAAGTATATTTTGTTCATAATGAAATAGGATATAATTATAGAATGACAAATGTACAAGCTGCTATAGGTTTAGGACAATTAGAAAATTTAGAAAAGTTTATTAAAGTAAAACAAGAAAACTATAATTTATATAATAAAAACAGTATAAAATTATTGAAATTTAATGAAAGTTGTAGAGTAAATTATTGGTTTTATTCATATTTAACAGACAAAAGGGACATATTAATTAAAGAATTAGAAAAAAATAAAATACAATCAAGACCTATTTGGAAACTTATTCATACATTAATACCGTATAAAAATTGTCAATGTTATAAAATAGAAAAAGCTAATTATTATTATGATAAAATAGTAAATATTCCTTGTAGTTCTAATTTATCATATGAAGAAGTTTTATATGTTTGTTCTAAAATAAAAGAAATAGAAAATAACTGAGGTGAAATATGGATTTAAGTTATTATATTGTTTCGGAAAATGAAACTATTTTAAATGTCTTAAAAAAGATAGATAAAAATGGTAAAGGAATAGTTTTTATTTGTGAAGATAAAAAGCTTTTAGCAAGTGTAACAGATGGAGATATACGAAGATATATTATAAATAATAAAGATTTAAATAACGTAATAAAAAATATTGGAAACTATACTCCTCATTATGTATATAAAAATTCTAATATAAATTATAAAAAGTATATGGAGGAAAATAGTATTATAAGCTTACCAATTTTAGATGAAAAAAATAATATAATAGATATTGAATTTTTAAATGATAATAATAAAGAATTTAATAAAATAAATGTACCTGTTATAATAATGGCAGGTGGAAAAGGTACAAGATTAAAACCTTATACTAATATTTTACCAAAACCTTTAATACCAATAGGAGAAAAAACAATTACAGAGCATATTATAGATAGTTTTGAAAAATATGGTTGTGAAAAATTTTATATGATTGTAAATTATAAAAAAAATTTTATAAAAACATATTTTTATGAAATAAACAAAAATATAGATTTTATTGATGAAGAAAATTTTCTAGGTACAGGTGGTGGATTGTTTCTTATTAAAGATAAAATAAAAGAAACAACATTTTTAACTAATTGTGATGTATTAATAGATTATGACTATTCTAAAATTTTAGAATATCATAAAAAAAACAATAATATAGTAACAATGATTTGTATAGAAAAAAACCAAAATTTACCTTATGGAGTCATAGATATAGATAAAAAAGGTGATATATTAAAAATAACAGAAAAACCTGAAATATCTTTTATAGTAAACACAGGCATATATATTATAGAACCTGAATTTATGGAATACGTACCTGAAAACACTTTTATTCATATTACAGATATAATAGAAAAATGTATTGAGAAAGGTAAAAAAGCAGGAACTTATATTTTAAATGAAAATTATTGGCTTGATATGGGTCAATTTGATGAAATGAAAAAAATGAAAGAAAGGTTAGAAACATAATATATGGAAAATATTTTGTTAATAGGATTTGGAGGTCATTGTAAAAGTGTTATTGATAGTATAGAAAATAATAAAGAGTATAAAATATATGGTATTTTAGATAAAAAAGAAAAATTGGGACAAGTATATAAAGGATATAAAGTTTTAGGAACAGATGATGATTTAATAAATTTTTACAATAAGGGAATAAGAAATGTATTTATTTGTATTGGATATATGGGAGATTCTAATGTAAGAAATATATTATATAAAAAGGTTAAAGAAATAGGATATAAAATACCTAATATAATAGATAATTCAGCTATTTTATCTAATAATATTAAATTAGGTGAAGGGATATTTATTGGTAAAAGAGCAGTTATAGGTGCAGATTGTAAAATTTGTAATATGGCTATAATAAATACTGGGGCGATAATAGAGCATGAAAGTATTGTTGGAGAATTTTCACATGTATCTATTGGTACAATATTATGCGGAAATATAAAAGTAGATGATAATGTATTTATAGGGGCAGGGACTACTATAAAGCAACAATTGACAATAGGTAGAAATAGTATTATAGGAGCTAGTAGCTTAGTTATAGGAAATGTTATAGAAAATAGTAAATTGTATGGTAAAGTAAAATAGTTACTAATTTTATATTGTAGTAGATTAAATTTAAAGAAAGGATAATTTTATGAGTGTATTTATAATTGCAGAAATAGGTGTAAATCATAATGGAAATTTAGATATTGCAGAAAAAATGATTTTAGAAGCAAAAAAAGCAGGTGTTGATGCAGTAAAGTTTCAATCATTTAAAGCTGATTTACTTGTATCTAAAGATGCAAAAAAAGCAGAATACCAAATAAAAAATACTAAAAATGATGATACTCAATATAGTATGATAAAAAAGTTAGAGTTATCTAAAGAAGACCATATTTATTTAAAAAAAATATGTGATAAAGAAAATATAAAGTTTTTATCATCACCATTTGATATAGAAAGTATTGATTTATTAAAAACATTAGGAGTAGATATTATCAAGATACCTTCTGGAGAAATAACTAATTTAATATATTTAGAAAAGATAGCTAAAGTTTATAAAAATATAATTTTATCTACGGGAATGAGTGATTTAAAAGAAATAAAAGAGGCTATAAATATACTTAATAAAAATGAAAGGAAAAATATAACAGTTTTACATTGTAATACAGAATATCCAACACCTATGGAAGATGTAAATTTATTAGCAATAAAAACAATGGAAAAAGAATTAAATTTACCAATTGGATATTCTGATCATACAGACGGTATAGAAGTAGCTATAGCAGCAGTAACACTAGGAGCAACTATAATAGAAAAACACTTTACATTAGATAAAAATTTTGAAGGTCCAGACCATAAGGCAAGTTTAGAGCCAGATGAATTAAGACAAATGGTAAATAGTATTAGAAATATTGAAAAAGCTATGGGGACAGGTATAAAAGCTCCATCTAAATCTGAACAAAAAAATATTACTATAGCAAGAAAAAGTATTGTAGCAAAATGTAATATATGTAAAGGAGAAAAATTTACACAAGAAAATATGGCTATAAAAAGACCAGGTGATGGCTTATCTCCTATGAAATGGTACGAAGTTTTAGGAAAAACTGCAAAAAGAGATTTTGTTACAGATGAAAGGATTGAACTGTAATGAAAAAAGTATGTATTGTAACTGGTTCAAGGGCTGAATATGGTTTATTAAAGCCAATAATGGAAGAAATAAAAAATGATAAAGACCTTAAATTACAATTAGTAGCAACAGGAGCACATTTATCAAGTGAATTTGGGCTTACATATAAAAATATAGAAAGAGATGGATTTTTTATAGATGAAAAAGTTGAAATGCTTTTAAGTTCGGATACTAAAATAGGAATAAATAAATCTATTGGGCTTGCTATTATAAGTTTTGGTGAAGTATTTCAAAGACTAAATCCAGATATAGTTGTTATATTAGGTGATAGATATGAAATTTTAGCTGTGTCTATAGCTGCTATGATTAATAATATAAAATTAGCTCACTTACATGGTGGAGAAATAACAGAAGGTGCTATTGATGATACTATAAGACACTGTATAACAAAAATGAGTCATATACATTTTACTAGTACTGAAGAATATAGAAGAAGGGTTATACAATTAGGTGAGATACCAGAATATGTATTTAATGTAGGAGCTATAGGTACAGAAAATGTAAAAAAATTAAAACTTTTAAGTAAAGAAGAATTAGAAGAAAGTATTAATTTTAATATTAAAAAAAATACAATTGTTGTAACATTTCATCCAGTTACATTAGAAAGTATATCTTCTAAGGAGCAATTTAAAAGTATTTTAGACGCTATTAATAGGATAGAAAATATTAATGTTATTTTTACTAAAGCAAATGCAGATACAGATGGAAGAATTATTAATGATATGATAGATGAATATGTTGATAAAAATAAAAATGCAATAGCTTTTGACACAATGGGGCAAATAAAATACTTTAGTGCAATAAAGTATGTAGATGCAGTTGTAGGAAATTCATCTAGTGGCATAATAGAAGTACCATCATTTGGTATACCAACAGTAAATATTGGTATTAGACAGAAAGGTAGAATTACTTGTGACAGTGTTATTAATTGTAAAGTTGAAGTTAGTGAAATAAAAAAAGCAATAGAAAAAGCTTTAAGTCATGAATTTAGAAATGAAATTAAAAATTGCAAAAATCCATATGAAAAGAATGATACTTGTAAAAATATAGTATTTTTAATAAAACAATTTTTAAATAAAAATGTTGATTGTAGTAAAAAGTTTTATAATATTAATTTTTAAGGTGAAAAAATGATAGATAATAAAAAAGTTTTAGCTTTTATACCAGCAAGGGCAGGAAGTAAAGGAATAAAAAATAAAAATATAATAGATTTAGCAGGAAATCCATTAATATCATATACTATAAATGCAGCTAAAAAAAGTAACTATGTAGATAAAATTTTAGTAAGTACAGATGGAGAAGATATTGCTAAAATATCAAAACAATATGGTGCAGAAGTTCCATTTTTTAGACCTAAAAATTTAGCCGAAGATAACTCTAATGTTATAACATCTATAGTATATACTTTAAAAAGATTAAAAGATGTTGGAGAAACTTATGATATAATTATTTTACTTCAACCTACATCACCATTTAGAACACACCAACATATAGATGAAGCATTAGAAATGCTTATAAATAATAATTTACCAAGTATTTTATCTATTACAGAAACAGATAAAAATCCTACATTAATAAGAAGTATAAGTAATGATAATAAAATAACTCCATTAATAGAAAGTGATATAAGTTTAAGACAGGAAATGGAAAAATATTATATTTTAAATGGAGCTATATATATAAATTATACTAATGATATAAATAATGATAGATATTTAAAAGACAATAAGTATGGTTATATAATGGACAAATATCATTCTTTAGATATAGATAACCCTATAGATTTAGAAATAGCTAAATTTTATATTGAAAATAAAGTAATAAATTTACCAAAAACTTTATAAAATGGTTAGCAATATTATATAATAAAATTTTTTAATTGGTATAAGTAACTTTATACTAAGGTTATTATATGACATATAAAAGCCTATAAAACAAATAAGCATTATTATTAAAAAACTAGTACAAAATAAAATCATAATTTTAGTAGGGCAAGATAGGAGAGCACAAATAATAAAAGAAGATAAAAAACAAATGCAACTAATAAAAAGCCCTATAAAAAATTTTATATGTAAACTCATAAAAATAACCTCCTAATAAGTAATAATTTGTAATTTATAGTAATATAATAGCATAAAATCACAAAAAAATCAAACATTTGTTCGAAAATAATTTAAATTTATTAATTTTTATTATTATATTAAAAATGAAAGAAGGAATATAAATTGAAAATATTATTTGCATCAGATTTACACGGTTCAAAGTTTTATTGTAATGTTTTAAAAAATATTATATGTAAAGAAAAGCCAGATAAAATAGTTTTATTAGGGGATATATTATATCACGGTCCAAGAAATCCTTTACCTAAACATTATAACCCACAAGAAGTATTTAAAACATTAAACACATTTAAAGAAAAAATTATATGTGTTAGAGGAAATTGTGATTCGGAAGTAGACCAAATGGTTTTAGAGTTTCCTATTATTTCAGATTATAATATAATAAATGTAGATGGAATAAATTTATTTTTAACACATGGACATATATATAATAAAGATAATATGCCTAATATAGGAGATAACGATATATTAATACATGGACATACACATATTAATATAATAGAAAAACTTGAAAAAGGTTTATACATAAATCCAGGGTCTATATCTATGCCAAAAGAAAATCAAGAAAATAGTTATATGATTTATGAAGATAAAAAATTTATTATAAAAAATATAGAAGGAAAAGAACTAAAATCTATACAGATTTAGTTTTAGTAATGTTATGGAAGTAAATGTTTACGATTTTGATAAAACAATATTTAATGGAGATAGTACACAAAAATTTTACTTATATTTATTAAAGAGACAACCTCAAATAGTAATATATTTGCCTAAACAATTTATTTACTTTATACCATTTTCTTTAGGAATTATGGAAAAAACAAAATTTAAAGAAAAATTTTATAGTTGTTTTAAAATAGTTAAGAACATTGATAGAGAAGTAGAAAAATTTTGGGATATAAATATAAAAAATATAAAAAGTTGGTATTATGATAAACAAGAAAAAACAGATATTATAATATCGGCTTCTCCAGAATTTTTGTTAGCTCCTATATGTAAAAAGATAGGAATAGAACATTTAATAGCATCTAAAGTAGATAAAAAAACAGGTAAATATACAGGGCTTAATTGTTATGGTGAAGAAAAGGTAGTAAGGCTTAATAAAGAAAGACCTAATACAATAATAAGAGAGTTTTATTCAGATTCTTTTTCAGACGAGCCTTTAGCAGAGCTTGCTAAAAAAAGTTACATAGTAGATAAAGAAAATTTATATCCTTGGTGGGAATATAAAAACAATAGAAAAAAACTTAAATAATAAAAATTTATTATATTTTTTAAAATATTTATTTAAAAATAAAGGCTAAAGATTATCTTTAGCCTTTATTAGTTTATTATATATTATTTAGCTGTTAATGCAGCCATAGTAATATAGTTGTAAGGTTGGTTAAAGTGTGGTAAGAAAAAAATATCTAATAATTTTAATTTATCAATAGTTACTCCTTCTTGTATAGCTAAAGAGAACATATGGATACCCATAGATATATCTTCTCTAGAAGCCATTTGAGCACCTAAAATTACTCTTGTATTTTTATCATAAACTATTCTTAATTTAACTTTTTCATTGTTATGTTCTATAAATGCAGGTTTTTGTAAATCTTCAAATTCAGTTGTGATAGCATCAAATCCATTTGCTTTAGCTTTTTCTAATGTAAGACCAGTAGATACCATATTAAGACCCCAAATGCTTATACCATTAGACCCTTGAACACCAATGCTTTGAATATCTGTACCACAAGCATTATGGGCTGCTACAACACCAGAACGTACAGCATTTGTAGCAAGAGCTATATAGTTTGTATCTTTGATAGAGTTATCATAAACAGTAGCACAATCTCCAATAGCATAAACATCTTTTATGCTAGTTTCTTGTCTTTTGTTAACAACATATGCACCATTTTTAAATAATTGTAAATCATCTTTACCAAGTTCATTGTTTGGTCTAAACCCAATACAGAGAATAACCATATCTGTTTTATATTCATTTTTATCTGTAACGATACCTTCTACTTTGTCTTTACCTACTATTTTTTTAACCATTTCATCAAATACAACTTGTACGCCATTTTGTTTTAAATTTTCTGTCATCATATCTGTAAAGTCTTGGTCATAGTATCCAGAAAGACAAGTGCTTGCACAATCAATTAAAGTTATATCTCTACCATTTCTTTTAAATGCTTCAGCAAGCTCAACACCAATATAACCAGCACCAACAACTGTAACGTGTTTTATGCTATCGTCTTTTAATTTTTCTATAACTTCAGCAGCATTTTGATATAATTTAACAAATTGCACATTATTAAGTTCCATACCTTCAATTTTTGGAGTGATAGGTAAAGACCCAGTAGCTAAAATAATTTTATCATAAGTTTCTTCTATTTTATTTCCATTTTTGTCTGTTGCACAAACCTTTTTATTAGCATAATCTATACAGTCAACTTTTGTTTCCATATAGATTTTAGCGCCTTTGCCAGTTAATATTTCTTTGTTAGAGTAAAATAAACCTTCTGGACCAGCTATTTGTTTACCAATCCAAAGAGCCATACCACAACCTAAAAAGCTTATATTACTATTAGCATCAAATACTACAACTTCTTTGTCTTTATAATTATCAAGTATTGTATTTATACAAGCAGTACCAGCGTGGTTAGCACCAACAACAATAATTTTTTCCATATTAATATTCCTCCAAATAATAATTAATTATATGTATATTTATATTATACTATATTACAAGGAATTATTCAACAATAAGAATTAAATAAAAATAAACGATTTTTAATAATTATTATTGTTAAATTTTTATTTAATAATTTATATTAAAAATATACAAAAATAATTTAATATATTATAGATACATAAATTATTTTATAAATAAATACAATAATATGGTTATTTTTAACATAATTTATAGTTTAAATATTTATTTGATAAAGATGCACTCTATGGGAATCGAACCCATATCTTTTGGTCCGGAGCCAAAAGCTCTATCCTTTTAAGCTAAGAGTGCATATAAATTATTTTAAACAATTGTTATTATTTAGTCAACTAATTGTTATTTTTTAGAATAAATAAGTAAAAATTTGACTATATTAATACTAAAGTCATAGATAAGTTTTATTAGATAGTTTATGGAGGGTACAAATGGAAAATTTATTATTGTTAAAAAAAGGAAAAAATTTATTAAAATCTACAAATTCTTTAGATAGTGAAGCAACAGAGATTATATATTTTTTAGAAGATACTAAAGTTAAATTACAGTATGCAGAGCTATGTTTAAACTTTGCTAATGATGATACGTTAATAGATAGTATAATATATGAAATAATGTCTTTGCAAAAAAAATATGATTATTTTTTAAAACTTAGTAAAGAAAAAGGGATAGTAATAAACTTTCCACAAATATTACAAAAATTTCCAGCATCATAGGAGGGTGGTATGACATCTAATGCAATTATTTATATGATGATAGGCATACTTGTTTTAGTGTTAATCTTATATAATAAGTATGCTATAAATATTTTATTTAATTTTTTATTGGGTGTATTATTTATTTATATATTTAATATACTACTAAAATCTAATGGATTACATTTAAATATAAATATTTTTACAGGCATTTTTGCTGGTATTTTAGGTATACCAGGTATAATTTGCCTTTACATATTACAAATATTGTTATAAAATACAAACATAGAAAATTTTACATTTTAATATTTAAGAGGAAACAATAATGAATTTAAAATTTTTGTCAAACTTTAATGACTGTCTGTTAAATAATGACTTTTTTAAAATAGAAAATATTATTTTTAATAAAGATATTTATTTTAAAACTATAGGAACTAATGGATATTTAATTGTACCTATATCAAATGATGAAAATTATAAAGAATGTTTTAATACTGTAGAAGAATATAGTAAAATTATTTTAAAAAATTATAATTTATCAAAAATATTTATTATAAAAATATTAATAGGAGAAAATTTTTCAAAACAAGATATTAATTTTTTAGACTATGAGTTAAACTTAGATAATAAAATTATAAGCATATTATGGGGCGTAGATTTATTAAATAAAAAAATGATAAAAAAATCAAACCAACCAACTAAATTTTTAGATATAGAAAAATATATTAATAGCTCTTTAAAAAATGATTTTAAAGGGATAAAATTAAAAAAAAATAACTATGTTATATCTAAAAATAGCTATCTTACATACGCAACTATTTTTATTATTATGCTATCATATATGCTTACAAATATGTCAATTGATAAAGATGCTATTATATATAGTTACGGAATATCACCGAATTTATTTAAAAATAGGGAGTTTTATAGGCTTATAACATTTTTGTTTTTACATTCTGGAATAATGCATCTTTTATCAAATCTTTTAAGCTTATATATATTTGGTACAAGAATAGAAAAATATTTAGGTAAGAAAGCCTTTTTGTTAATATTTTTTATAGGTGGAATATCTAGTGGAATATTTAGTATTATATTTACAAAAACTTATTCTATAGGTGCTAGTGGTGCTATATTTGCATTAGAAAGTGCAACTTTATACTTTTCTATAAAAGAAAAAATAAAGTTAGATGGATTAGATTATTATACAATAGGTATATTTTGTGTTATAGGTATATTAGCAAGTTTTAGTAGCGTTAATATCGATAATGCAGGGCATATAGGTGGATTTATAATGGGATTTATTGTATGCTTTATATACTATAATACAACATATAAAAAAATTATAAATAAGTAATATTTTATTAATAGTATAAATATCATTTATTATGTAAATATTTTAACATAGTAGGTGATAAATTATGAATAGAGATATATTTAATGTTTTATGTAATTTAAAAAGGGTAAAATATTTAAATGAAGATGAAAAAAACATATATATGTCTTTTTATAAATTTTTTATTAATAATTATAAAAAGTTTGAAAACTTTAATGATTTAATAAATGTTTATTTATTTTATAATCAAAAAGATAGAGTAGATGAAATAGTAAAGTTTTTTAATAATTTTTTAGATATAGATATAGAGCTAGATGAAAAAATTATATTAAATGAAATAAATAGATGTAATTATATAAAAAATTATAAATCAAGTAAGTGTTTTTCTAATAATAAAATAGTAGATTTCAATAATTATAAAAAAAGTTATTTAAAAAATAAAGAAAATTATAAAAATGGAATTTTTTTAGTATATACAAAGTGGTTTGATAATTATTTGATAATGAACAATATATATACTAATAAAAAAATTAAGTTATATGTACCTAATGATATATTAAAATATATAATGATTAACGACATATTAAGCTTAGAATTAATAAAAGATGAAAAATCATTTTGGAGAATATTAAATATATTAGATTTTTATCCTAATTGGTTAGAAATTAATACATATATTAAAAATAGGTTATAAAATAACCTATTTTTAATATAATATTTATCTTTATAGCATAACTAATAATCAAGTAGTAAATTTATTATATATTATAACCATTTTTTTTAGCGATTTCAATTAAATTTTTGAGAGACTGTATGGAAACTTTTTTACCTTCATATTCAATTAAATCTTTTGCATCGCCATTAAAAATATCTGTAGATTCACATTTTTTTAAAATTATAAAGTCATCTTTAATAAAAATTTCTAAACCATCTCTATAACGTAAGTTAAATTTGTTTCTAAGTTCTTTAGGTAAAACTATTCTTCCTAGTTCATCTATGTGTCTAACTATTCCAGTTGATTTCATTTTATCACCTCTTAAGTATTATAAAAGTTATTTTACATAAAACGACAAAAATCTACATAAAATAACATTTTTTTACATATGATAACATTATTTATAATTATTGTCAATAAAAAAATTAACAAATAGGATTATCATCAATATAGTTACCAATAACTCTTATTGCAAATTTTCGTTCTTTACATATAAGGTTGTCTTCTTCAGGTAAAACAAATTTTATATTTGTAAGTCTTATATCTTCGCATGCATTACTATTATGGATTGGTACAGAAATTATTTTCATAGCTTTTTTATTTTCTGTATTATTATCATCTATTTCATTTACAGTAATTGCTAGAGCGACTTTTTTATTGGGACAAACATTTTTAATAGTAAGACTTAATTCTAATATACGTCCTAAATGGTCTAAAGCATAATCTCCTAAATCATACTCTAAATAATTTTCACAATTTTCAAAAACTATATTTTTTGGTTCTGGACAAGGGTCTACAATAACTGTTTTTGTACAATCGATTGTAATTTCTGGATTTCCAAAATTAGCTATATTACCTTCATTATCTTGATATTGTATAGACTCATTTACATTAAAAATACCAGATGAATCTCCTATATATTTTACTTTAAAGCTTAAAGAGGCACCTTCATTAGATGTTTTACCAAGCTCATTAATTGTCCATTTTAATGTAGTATTATTTATTAAACTTGCATTTCCTATATTAGGTGTAAGAATTTCTACTATATTAAAATTAGAATTTAATACTTCATCTATAACAATATTTGTTGCACCAACTTTAGATATATTTGCAGCAAGTGTTTTAAATATTTCTTCTAGATCATCAGGAGTAGGGGCTATATAAACATGTGTGTTATCTGGGTCAGTGGCCCAATCATTTAATGTAGTTATATCTATACCACCAGAACCATTAAGACCTATACAATAAATAGTTATACCTAAGCTTCTTGCAAGGGCGGCATCTATCGAAGGATTTGGCCCAACAGTTGTTTTTCCATCTGTAAACATTACTATAACTTTAGCATTATTTGATGAAGGGTCAAATAATTCCATTGCTTTTTTAAATGCACTAGAATGATTTGTATTTCCTCCAGCTACTAAATCATCTATAGCTGTTTTTAAAGTAGATACATCTGTTGAAAGAGGAACATCTTTTGTTGCATCAGTAGAAAAACTTACAATACCAATTCTACTACCACTACCTATATTACCATCTGGAGTACCATCTGTAGCTTCTTCAATAATGTCAATAAAAGTTTTAGCACCAATCTTAACTTCTTCTAGCGGTAAACCAGTCATACTACCAGATCTATCTAAAACAAGAGCTATGTCTGTTGGATTACTTTGTATATCTGGTGAGGCTGAAAGGGCAAGTGTTACAAAAAATGTTTCGTTACATAAAATATTATCTTTATCTATTAATTTGTTTGAAAGATTTAAACCCATAAAAATTCTCCTTTTAAGTTATAAATTAAGGACATTGGTTGTCCTAATAATAATATATTAAATATAATTAATTTGGTTACAAAATATTTAAGATATTATATTTTAATTAAACTTATTTAGTTTAAATATAGGACTTATAAGCTATAACATATAGTATTAAAAATATTGTTAAATATGCTAAAAAATCATAAAAAAATAAGTAAAAAAATTTAACTAAATTAATTAATAAGCATCTTGATTTATATAGAAATATATTATATAATGTTAAATGAAAAGGAAAGTATATTAATTTAATATACTTTAAATTAATTTTAACTTTAATATTGTTATTTTAGGGGTGAATGATTAATGAACACTGAATGGAAAGATTTTGTTGGTGGTAGCTGGCAAAAAGAAATTAATGTAAGAGACTTTATACAAAAAAATTACACACCATATGAAGGAGACGATAGCTTTTTAGCAGGTCCTACTAAAAATACAACAGAACTTTGGGCTCAAGTTATGGAGCTTACTAAACAAGAACGTGAAGTTGGCGGTGTTTTAGATATGGATACAAAAGTTGTATCTACAATAACATCTCACAGCGCAGGTTATTTAGACAAAGATAAAGAAACTATTGTAGGTTTCCAAACAGAAAAACCTTTTAAACGTTCTTTACAACCTTATGGTGGTATAAGAATGGCAGAAAGCTCTTGTGCAGCATATGGATATACAGTAGACCCAGAAATTAGCGAGTTTTTCACTACTCATAGAAAAACTCATAATGCAGGAGTTTTTGATGCTTATACAGATGAAATGAAAGCTTGCCGTTCAAGCAAAATAATAACTGGTTTACCAGATGCTTATGGACGTGGCCGTATAATAGGTGATTATAGAAGAGTTGCTTTATATGGTGTTGATAGACTTATAGAAGATAAATTAGAACAAAAACGTTCTACAGGTGATATAATGACTTCTGACATTATTCGTGATAGAGAAGAATTATCAGAACAAATTAGAGCACTTGGAGAGCTTAAAAAATTAGGTGAAATATATGGTTTTGATATTTCAAGACCAGCAAATGATGTTAAAGAAGCTATACAATGGATGTATCTTGGCTATTTAGCAGCTATTAAAGAACAAAATGGTGCTGCTATGTCTCTTGGTCGTACATCTACGTTTATTGATATATATGCAGAAAGAGATTTAAAAGAGGGTAGATATACTGAAGAGCAAATTCAAGAATTTGTTGACCACTTTATTATGAAATTAAGACTTGTAAAATTTGCTCGTACACCAGAATATAATCAATTATTCTCAGGAGACCCTACTTGGGTAACAGAATCTATCGCAGGTGTTGGTATAGATGGTAGACCACTTGTTACAAAAATGTCTTTTAGATATTTACACACTCTTAATAACTTAGGAACTGCTCCAGAGCCAAACTTAACTGTTCTTTGGTCTGTAAAATTACCAGAAGGCTTTAAAAGATTCTGTGCAAAAACTTCTATTACATCATCTTCTATTCAATATGAAAATGATGATATTATGAGAGTTACACACGGTGATGATTATGCTATTGCTTGTTGTGTATCATCTATGAAAGTTGGTAAAGAGATGCAATTTTTTGGAGCTCGTGCCAACCTTGCTAAATGTTTACTTTATGCTATCAACGGTGGTGTTGATGAAGTTAAAAAAGTACAAATTGGTCCAAAATTTAGACCTATTACAGATGAATATTTAACATATGATGAAGTTATGCCAAGATATAAAGATATGATGAAATGGCTTGCAGGTGTTTATGTAAACACATTAAATGTTATACATTATATGCATGATAAATATTGTTATGAAAGACTTCAAATGGCTTTACATGATAGACATGTTACTCGTTGGTTTGCAACAGGTATAGCTGGTCTTTCTGTTGTTGCAGATTCATTATCGGCTATTAAATATGCTAAAGTTAAAGCTATTAGAGATGAAAATGGAATTGCTGTAGATTATGAAGTTGAAGGTGATTTCCCTAAATATGGTAACAATGATGATAGAGTAGATAGTATAGCAGTTGAGCTTGTTCATACATTTATGGAATATATAAGAATGAATCAAACTTATAGAAATGGTATACCTACTACATCTATATTAACTATTACTTCAAACGTTGTTTATGGTAAAGCTACTGGGTCTACACCTTGTGGTAGAAAAGCAGGTGAGCCTTTTGCTCCTGGTGCTAATCCAATGCACGGTCGTGATAATCACGGAGCTGTTGCAAGTTTAGCTTCTGTTGCAAAATTACCATTTATGGACGCACAAGATGGTATATCTAATACATTTTCTATAATACCTGGTGCTCTTGGTAAAGAAGATCAAGTGTTTGTAGGAGATTTAGAAGTAGAGCTTGATAAATAATTAGCCTAAGAAGGTGATATTTTGAATAATGATAAAAGAATAGATGATATAATTTCTATGCTTGATGGGTTTACTAGCGAAAATGTTGGGCATATTAATATTGAAGTAAATGATGATAATGTTACTTCTAAAAAAGTTGATATGGCTAATAGTCTAGATTGTTCATCAGGTAATATGGCTTGTAAAGTGCCTACTCTTTTTGAAGGAATTGATGATAATAATTAATTAATAATTTTATCATATATAGTTTTGGCCCAATATGGGCTAAAACAAATAAAAATAATATATAAATAATAGGAGGAATTTATTATGACAAATATAAACAACCAACAAGTAGATAATTTAGTAGCAATGTTAGATGGATATGCAGAACAAGGTGGACATCACCTTAATGTAAACGTATTTACAAAAGAAACATTATTAGATGCACAAGCACATCCAGAAAAATATCCACAATTAACAATTCGTGTATCTGGTTATGCAGTAAACTTTAATAAACTTACTAAAGAACAACAAGATGATGTAATTAACAGAACATTCCATAAAGCAATGTAATTATGGAGGGCTATATTCATTCTACAGAAAGTTTTGGTACAGTAGATGGTCCTGGTGTAAGATTTGTTGTTTTTACACAAGGTTGTCCACTACGTTGCCTATATTGTCATAACCCAGATACGTGGGAAGTTGGCAAAGGTAAAAAAATGACGTCAGAAGAAATATTAGCTCTGTATGATTTAACAAAAAGTTATTATAAAGATGGAGGGCTTACCGTTACAGGCGGTGAGCCCCTTCTACAGATAGACTTTATAACAGAACTTTTTGAAAAAGCTAAAGCTAAAAATATTCATACTTGTTTAGATACTTCTGGAATTATTTTTGACCAAGATAATAAAAAAATAATAGATAAAATGGAAAAATTATTATCTTTTACAGATTTAATTCTCTTGGATATAAAGCATATAGATAATGAACAACATAAGAAATTATGTTCTGTTCCTAATACTCATATTTTAGAGTTTGCTAAATATTTAAGTGATAAACAACAACCTGTTTGGATTAGACATGTTGTTGTAGATGGATATACTTTTAATGAAGAATATTTATATAAATTAGGACTTTTTATAGGTGAACTAAAAAATGTTAAAGCACTAGATGTTTTACCTTATCATGAGATGGGTGAGGTTAAATATAAAAACCTTGGTATAGAATATCCTTTAAAAGATATGCCAGCTCTTAAAAAAGAAGATGCAATAAAAGCAAGAGAAATTATTATAAAAGGTATTAAAGACAAAAGAAATGCACTAAAAAGTTAGTATAATATTAATAAAAACTAATATACTTTTTGTATATTAGTTTTTATTAATATTAATTGATTTATTTATAGTTTTAAATTATAAATTTGTTTTTACTTTGATTAAAAAATGGGCTTTTTAATAATAATATAAAATATGTTTAACATATTTAAGAAAGGTTTTGATTAAAATTAGAAGAATAATTGATAAAACAAAACATATACCATTACCAGTAGTACCATGTATGTTGGGGGCGTGTACATTATCTAATGTGTATAATGGGTTGGGATTTAGCTTTATAAGACATTTAACTGTATTTTTTGCTATTTTAGTAGTGCTATCATATATAACAAAAATAATTATGCATCCAACAGTAATAAAAGAAGAGTATAAAAACCCTGTTACATGTAGTTTATATCCTGGAATATGTATGGTATCTATGGTTATAGGCTCATATTTTTATGACTATTCTACTTTTTTGGGTAAAACTATATGGATTATAGCAATTGTTTTTCATAGTATACACATTTTTTTATTTACTTATTTACATTTTATAAAATCAAGAGATATAAATACATTTTTGCCAACTTGGTTTGTTACCTATAATGGAATAATGGTTAGTAGTGTAGTTGGTGATAATATGCAAGCTGATAAATTTTTAACATTTATTGTTTATTATGGTATTTTAATATATTTTTTAATATTACCTGTTATGGTTTGGCGTTTATTAAAATTTGAAATAAAAGATACTATGCAACATGGTACAGCAATATTATTAGGGCCTTGTAGTCTTTGTATAGTTTCATATATTAATATAATAAAAAATCTTAATATAGTTTTAGTATGGATATTATATATTTGTGTCTTATTATCATTACTTTATGTATTAGTTAGGTTGCCTAAGTTTTTTTCTTATGCATTTACGCCAGCTTTTGCAGGACTTACTTTCCCAATGGCAATAGGAACAGTAGCTACTCAGAAAATGGTATTTTATTTAAATAATACTGGATATGAAAGTATAGCCAGTATATTTAAACAGTTAGAAGGCATACAAATATATATTACAACAGCTATAATAGGATTTGTACTTTTTAATTTTGTAAGATTATTAAGATTACATTTTGTTAAAGAATTATAAAAATTAATTTATAGAATAAAATTTTGTAATTTAAAAAAATTTACTCTAAAATATTGACTTTTTTGGTATTTAATGATAAAATTTATAAATGTGTTTATGTATTATTAACTACTTACAACACAGAAGTATTTAAAATTTACAGGGAGGTGCAATTAATGCCAACATTTAATCAGTTAGTTAGAAAAGGTAGACAAACAAAAATTGAAAAATCTACTGCTCCTGCTTTACAAAAAGGGTTAAACTCTCTTAGAAAAAAGCAAACTAACATGAGTTCTCCACAAAAAAGAGGAGTTTGTACATCTGTTAAAACAGCTACACCTAAAAAACCTAACTCAGCTCTTAGAAAAATCGCTAGGGTTAGACTTTCTAATGGTATAGAAGTTACAGCTTACATTCCAGGTGAAGGACACAATTTACAAGAGCATAGCGTTGTTCTTATTAGAGGTGGTAGAGTAAAAGACGTACCTGGGGTTCGTTACCATATTATAAGAGGTACTCTTGATACTGCTGGGGTTGCTGATAGAAAGCAAGCTCGTTCTAAATATGGCGCTAAACGTGCTAAAGCTAAAAAATAATTTTAGCTAATATATATTTAAAATGCCTTGTACTTTAAATACTCTGTTTATGGTATTTGGTTGTGCATAGGCATGAAATGGCATTTTTAATGTCAAGTACCGTTGAATTAATATAATTGATTAAGGAGGGAAGAATCGTGCCACGTAAAGGTCATGTTTCGAAAAGAGAAGTACTACCAGATCCAATGTATAAAAGTAAAGTAGTTACTAAACTTATAAATTCTATTATGCTTGATGGAAAAAAAGGTATTGCTCAAAAAATAGTTTATGGTGCATTTGCTATAGTTGAAGAAAAAACTGGTAATTCTGGTTTAGAAGGATTTGAGCAAGCTCTTAATAATATTATGCCTGTTCTTGAGGTTAAAGCTCGCCGTGTTGGTGGTGCTACTTATCAAGTACCTATTGAAATTAGACCAGAAAGAAGACAAACTTTAGGTCTTCGTTGGTTAACTATGTATAGTAGAAAAAGAGGCGAGAAAACTATGGAAGCTCGTCTTGCAGGTGAAATAATGGACGCTATCAATAATACTGGTGGTGCTATTAAGAAAAAAGAAGAAACTCATAAAATGGCAGAAGCAAACAAAGCTTTCTCTCATTACAAATGGTAATATATCTTTTAAGAATAAAATTAAAAAAATTACAGATTTTATATATATAAATTTAAAAAAAAGGAGGAATAAGTGTGTCTAGAGCATGCCCGCTTGAATTAACAAGAAATATTGGGATTATGGCCCATATTGATGCTGGTAAAACTACTCTTACTGAGCGTATTTTATTTTACACAGGACGTAACTATAAAATAGGCGATACTCACGAAGGTACTGCAACTATGGACTGGATGGAGCAAGAACAGGAAAGAGGTATTACTATTACTTCTGCTGCTACGACTACTAAATGGAGCATTGGTAATGGTCCTATGCACCGTATCAACATTATCGATACACCAGGACACGTTGACTTTACTGTTGAGGTAGAACGTTCTCTTCGTGTTCTTGATGGTTCTGTTGGTGTATTCTGTGCTAAAGGTGGGGTTGAGCCTCAATCAGAAACTGTTTGGAGACAAGCAGATAGATACAACGTACCTCGTATGGCTTTTGTAAACAAAATGGATATTATGGGGGCAGATTTCTATAACGTTGTTTCTATGATAAAAGACAGACTTAAAGCTAATGCTGTTCCTGTTCAACTTCCTATTGGTGCAGAAGATGATTTCGTAGGTATCATTGACCTTATGGAAATGAAAGCTTATATCTACAAAGATAAACAAGGTACAGATATCTCTGTAGAAGATATCCCAGCCGATATGTTAGATAAAGCTAATGAATATAGAACTCAAATGATTGAATCTATTGCAGAAACATCAGATGAGCTTATGGATAAATATTTTGAAGAAGGCGAAGAAGCATTTACTATAGAAGAACTTAAAAAAGGTCTTCGTGAAGCTTGTATAGCTTGTAAAGCTGTTCCTGTTTTCTGTGGTTCTGCTTACAGAAATAAAGGTGTTCAAAAACTTCTTGATGGTGTATTAGAATATATGCCAGCTCCTACAGATATACCTGCTATTAAAGGTCATATACCAGGAGATGAAGAAAATGAAATTGAAAGAATTTCTTCAGATGATGAACCTTTTGCAGCTTTAGCTTTCAAAATTATGAATGACCCATTTGTTGGTAAACTTGCATTCTTTAGAGTTTACTCTGGTGTGTTAGAGTCTGGTTCTTATGTTTATAACTCTGTTAAAGGTAAAAAAGAACGTATTGGACGTATTCTTCAAATGCACGCAAACTCTCGTGAAGAGATAGACAAAGTTTATGCAGGTGATATTGCAGCAGCAGTAGGTTTAAAACTTACTACTACTGGTGATACTCTTTGTGATGAAAACAATGAAGTAATACTTGAGTCTATGAACTTCCCAGAGCCAGTTATATCTGTTGCTATCGAGCCTAAAACTAAAGAAGGTAGAGATAAAATGGGTATAGCTCTTGCTAAACTTGCAGAAGAAGACCCAACATTTAAAACTTACACAAACCAAGAAACAGGTGATACTATTATCGCTGGTATGGGTGAGCTTCATCTTGAAATTATCGTAGACCGTCTTTTAAGAGAATTTAAAGTAGAAGCTAATGTTGGTGCTCCACAAGTTGCTTACCGTGAAGCATTTAGAAAAGATGTTGATGTTGAAAGTAAATACGCTAGACAATCTGGTGGTAAAGGTCAATATGGACATTGTAAAATTAGATTTGAAGTTATGGATGCTAACGAAGGTAAAACTTACGAGTTTGTTAACGAAATCGTTGGTGGTGCTATTCCTAAAGAATATATACCAGCTGTTGACAAAGGTATCCAAGAAGCTATGCAATCTGGTATTATAGGTGGTTATCCAGTTGTTGGTTTAAGAGCAGTATGTTATGACGGTTCTTACCACGAGGTAGACTCATCTGAGATGGCATTTAAAATAGCAGGTTCTATGGCATTTAAAGATGCTATGAAAAAATCTGACCCAGCTTTACTTGAGCCTATTATGAAAGTTGATGTTACTGTACCAGAAGATTATACTGGTGAGGTTATTGGTGATATGAATAGCCGTCGTGGTAGAATTGAAGGTATGGAACCATTAAATGGTATGCAAGTTGTTCACGGTTTTGTTCCTCTTGCAGAAATGTTTGGTTATTCTACAGACCTTCGTTCTAAAACACAAGGTCGTGGTACTTACACTATGGAAGTACATCATTATGAGGCAGTTCCAAAAAGTATTCAAGAAAAAGTTGCTGCTGGAAGAGCTCAAGAGTAAGATTTATAAAAAGATTTTTATTAAAAAAATAAATTTAAAACTTATTATCTTGAATTTATTTGTAAAAAATGTAATAAATACTTGCATTTTTTACAAATATTCACTATAATAAGTATAAACATTATAAATTTTATATTTTCTATTTTAAGGAGGAAAATTTTAATGGCTAAGGCAAAATTTGAAAGAAATAAACCACACGTTAATATTGGTACTATCGGTCACGTTGACCACGGCAAAACTACTTTAACAGCTGCTATTACTAAAACTTTAGCAGATAGATATCAATTAGGTAGCGCAGTTGATTTTGATAAAATCGATAAAGCTCCAGAAGAAAAAGAAAGAGGTATCACTATCTCTACTACTCACGTAGAATATGAAACTCCTAACAGACACTATGCTCACGTGGACTGTCCAGGACATGCTGACTACGTTAAAAACATGATCACTGGTGCTGCTCAAATGGACGGTGCAATCCTTGTTGTTGCTGCTACTGATGGTCCTATGGCTCAAACAAGAGAGCATATCCTTCTTTCTCGCCAAGTAGGTGTTCCTAAAATCGTTGTATTTATGAACAAATGTGATATGGTTGATGATGAAGAATTATTAGAATTAGTTGAAATGGAAATCACTGACCTTTTAGCAGAACAAGGATTTGAAGATTCTCCAGTTATTAGAGGTTCTGCTTTCCAAGCTCTTCAAGATACATCTGGTGAGTGGGGCGATTGCATCATTAAATTATTCGAAACAATTGACGAATATATCCCTAACCCAGAAAGAGATTCTGATAAACCATTCCTTATGCCTGTAGAAGACGTATTCTCTATTACAGGTCGTGGTACTGTTGCTACTGGTAGAGTAGAAAGAGGTACTCTTAACGTTTCTGACGAAGTTGAAATCGTTGGTCTTGTAGAAGAATCTCGTAAAGTAGTTGTTACTGGTATCGAAATGTTCCGTAAACTTCTTGATACTGCTGAAGCTGGTGATAACATTGGTGCACTTCTTCGTGGTGTTCAAAGAGATGAGATTGAAAGAGGTCAAGTATTATGTAAACCAGGTTCAATCACTCCTCACACTAAATTTACTGCTCAAGTTTACGTATTAAAAGCTGATGAAGGTGGACGTCATAAACCATTCTTCAATAACTATAGACCACAATTCTACTTTAGAACAACTGACGTTACAGGTGTTATTAACCTTCCAGAAGGTACAGAAATGTGTATGCCTGGCGACAACATCGAAATGACTATTGAACTTATCTCTCCAATCGCTATGGAAGAAGGTTTACGTTTTGCTATCCGTGAAGGTGGTAGAACTGTTGGTTCTGGTGCTGTTGTTTCTATTATAGAATAATTATAAACTAGAATATATATAAAGGTTAAAGACTTTGTCTTTAACCTTTTTTATTGTCACCGAATAGGCTTGATTAAACCACCAGCTATGCTGGTGGTAGGTAAAAACTCTTATAGAAAAGTAAAAACCTCCTATGATAGAATAAAGTTGGTATGGCAATAAAAAATAAAATCATAGGAGGTTTTGTGATGAAAGACATAAATAGTTTATCACATTCTAAATATAGATATAAATATCATATAGTATTTGCACCAAAATATAGAAGACAAGAAATATATGGAAAGATAAAAGCAGATATAGGAAAAATATTAAGAATGCTGTGTGAAAGGAAAGGGGTTAAAATAATAGAGGCAGAAGCTTGTAAAGACCATATACATATGTTAGTAGAAATACCACCACATTTAAGTGGCTCGCAATTTATGGGATATTTAAAAAGTAAAAGTAGCTTAATGACATTTGATAGACATATAAATTTAAAGTATAAGTATGGGAATAGATATTTTTGGTGTAGAGTATATTATGTAGATATAGTAACTAGAAAACAAAATCTAATAAAATAATACATAAAAAATCAATTAGAAGAATATATATCAAATGATAAAATAAGTTTGAAAGAATATATTGAAATATTTATATGTATTCAAAATAAGTATGAAAAAATAGTTATTTTAGTGATAGGCAAGATATAGCATGTAATTGTAAGACAATTCATTTCCTCTTTAAATGATTATAACAAGAAAATATACCTTATATAACTTGAGTAAATGACTCGTTTAACGAGTAGTTTTATTTAATATTTATATTTGTTAATAATTGGGGTAACTCAAAATAAATTAAAAAATTTAATATAAAAAACATATATTTTTATATTAAAATTAATTAAATCTATGTATTATAGGATTTCTAAAACTGAAAAATTAAAAGAACTAATTATTTAAATATTGCAATTAGAAAAGTTTTGTACTTAGACATGATATAAGATATATAGTTAATGTATTTAATCTTTAAATAATTTGATTATATATTTATTATTTTATTGTTTAAATACCTCAAAAAGATTTTTTATAAATTTTAAAATAATAAGATAAAAAAATTATAATTTTTATTATGTAAAATAGATCATAATATGTGTTAGAGTAATTAATTTTGTTAAAAATAAGCATATTAATAAAACGATAAGACTATTAATTTTAATATAATTTTACAATAATAGTTAAAATATACATGATATATACAATAATATTCAAACAAAAAATAATTATTTAAAAAACTTTATTAAAAAATACCATTAATATATTTTATTAATAATAAATGAAGTATTTTTAGTAAAAACAAGAAATATTTTTAACTACTTATTGTATATAATTGTAAATAATATTTATTTTGTTATTATAATAATGAGCAAATATTAAATTTTATTTTTAATTCAATGGAAATTAAGTAAAAATTTTTATTAATTTTAACATTTTTACTAAAATATTATAAATATTTATAAGTTTTGTTATAATATTATAAAAGAGCATATTTTTAACCTTATATATTTTGGTTAAAATTTATTTTATTATATTTTATTAAATATGCTCTTTTTTTATTTTAATTTTATTATAATTTTTTTAAACTTTATTTTTTTACTATAAAATTTATTATAGGATCTAGTTTTGTTAAATTAAATATTTTAATTTTTTATACTATTTTTTATATCTTCGTACATATTCTTTTCTTTATTATATATATTTTTAATATCTGAAGATATTTTTTGTTTAGTAGTTTTATTTTCGTTTCCTTTTATATTTTCTGCACCTTTCATACCAGGTCCAAATCGATTGTTAGAAGAATTATTAGTTTTTTCATATCCATTATAATAATTTTTATCATAAGTATTAGATTCAATATTATAATCATCTGTATTATATCTATATCCGTCAAAAACGCCGTTAATATTATTTGAAACATTAGAACCAGTAGTATTTTCTACCATTGTAGTATTTTCTGAATTATCATTATTATTGGAATTATTACATCCAGTTGAAAGTAATCCAATTAAAAATAAACTAATAGATAATAATTTTTTTCTTTTCATATATAAAATCCTCCTTGAATTTATACATTTATTATAGTATTATTTTGTTCATTAATTTAAAAAATAATACTGAAAGATAAAGTATTATTTGAATATATTTAGTATTTTTGTTAAATTTTATCTATAATATATTAATAAAAATAATTAAAAATATATTTTAATATTTATTAAAATTAAACAAAAATATTTATATATAGTATATATAAAAAGTTGTGTAAAATATACTAAAATATATACGTATATTTGTATAAAATAACTATTTTACTGTTAAAAATATTAAAGTGGTTGACTTTTTTATAAAATAGAGATATAATTTTTTTATTAAAATATTAATGTTTGTGTTTATTTATCATAAAAAATAGACATTATTTTTATATATCATAATAGTATTTAGGTATAATATTTTTAATTTTATACAAAATTTATAATATTATTGATGTTTATTTTTTTAAAATATTATATATTTAAAAGGAGAATAAAACTATGGTAGAAAAAACTATTACTATAAAAAATAAAGTAGGTTTACATATGCGTCCAGCAGGAGAGTTTGCTAAATTAGCTACAAAATGTACATCAGATGTAAAAATTGTTCATAATGGCAAAGACATAAATGCTAAAAGTGTTTTAAATATTATGGCTGCAGCTATTAAATTTGGAGATAGTATTACTATCAAATGTGATGGTGCTAACGAAGCAGAAGATTTAAAATTATTAGTTGATGCAGTAGAAAGTGGTTTAGGCGAGTAAGAGGTGCAAATATGTCAAAAAAATTATTCGTTGAAAAGACATCTTCTAAAGGTATCGTTATAGGTAAGTCATATATAATAAAAAAGGCAGATTTAACACCAGAAAATTATAATGTAACTAATAAAGAAGACGAAATAAGTAAATTTGAAAAGTCTTTAAATGAAGCTAAAGAAGAAATAGCTAATTTAGCAAAAGATTCTGAAATATTTGCAGGCCATAATATGATTGTAGAAGATATCACATTATATGATTCTGTAATGAGTAAAATAAAAGATGAATGTCAAAATGTTCAAATTGCTGTTTCTAATGCAATAGAAGAAATTTCTAATATATTTAAAATGATGGATGATGAATATATGAAAGAAAGATCTGCTGATGTTAAAGATGTCGGCAGTAGAATTATGTCTAAATTAAAAGGTGTTAATATAAATCCTTTTGAAAATATAAAAGAAGAAGTCATTTTAATAGCTGAAGATTTAACACCTTCTGACACAGCTCTTATAGACCTTAATTTAGTAAAAGGTTTTATTACAGAACTTGGTGGAGTTACAAGCCACGTATCTATTATTGCAAGAAACTTAGGTTTACCGGCTTTAGTAGGTGTTAATGGTATAATGGACTCTGTTAAAGATAATGATATTATTGCTATGGATGCATCTAAAGGTAATATTATTATAAATCCAGAAGATAGTGAGCTTGAAGAATATAAAAATCTAGAAGAAGAATTTAAAAAAGCAGAAGAAATGCTTAAAAAACTTGAAAATCTTAAAGCTGTTACGACAGATGGTAGAGAAGTACAATTATGTGCTAATGTAGGTAATATATTAGACATACAAATGGCAGTTAAACATAATATAGATGGTATAGGTCTTTTTAGAAGTGAATGCGTTTATATGGAAAATACTCATTTTCCAACAGAAGATGAACAATTTGAGATTTATAAAGAGGCAGCTATTTTATGTGGAGGAAAAGAAGTTACTATACGTACTTTAGATATTGGTGGAGATAAATCTTTACCATATTATAAATTTGATTTTGAAGAAAATCCATTTTTAGGTTGGAGAGCTATACGTATTTCATTAGAACTTAAAGATGTATTTAAAGCTCAATTAAAAGCTATATTAAGAGCTAGTGCTTTTGGATATGTAAGAATAATGTATCCTATGATTATTTCAATTGAAGAAGTGATAGAAGCTAATAAAATATTAGAAGAATGTAAAGAAGAGCTTAGAAGTGCAAACATTCAATTTGATGAAAAAATAGAAGTAGGTATGATGATAGAAACACCAGCTTCAGTCATTTTAGCAGATGAATTTGCAAAATATGTAGATTTCTTTAGCATTGGTACTAATGATTTAACTCAATATATGCTTGTTGTAGACCGAGGAAATAAAAGAATATCTAATATGTATAATTCTTTCCACCCAGTTGTTTTACAAAGTATTAAAAAAGTTATTGAAGCAGGTCATAAAGAAAATATTAAAGTTGGTATGTGTGGAGAATTTGCAAGTGATGCACGTGCGGCTAAAATATTATTAGGTCTAGGGCTAGATGAATTTTCTATGTCGGCATCTGAAATAAATAATGTTAAAAAACAAATTTTAGAAACATCTTTTGAAGATGCTAAAAACTATGCAAATGAAGTTTTATCTAAAACTACAGTTGAAAGTATTATGGATTTTTTAGAGAAATAATTCAAGTAACAAATGTGGAGGTATAAGTATGTTTTCATTTTTTAAGAAAAACAAAAATAAAGATTTAAAAGCATTTTTAAGTGGTAAAGTTGTACCTATTACAGAAGTAGAAGATGAAGCATTTGCTAGTAAAAGTATGGGAGATGGTATAGGTATTATACCAACAGATAATAAAGTTGTAGCTCCGGCAGATGGTGAAATAGCTTTAGTTATGAAAGATTCTAAACATGCTTGTGCTTTAAAACTTGATAATGGTATGGAAATGATTCTTCATATAGGTATAGACACTGTAAATATGAAAGGCGATGGCTTTGAATGTTTAGTAGAAATAGGTGATAAAGTAAAAGCAGGTCAAACTCTTATTACTTTTGATCCAGAAAAAATTAAGCAAGCAGGGTATAGCACAACAAGTATGTTGGTTGTAACAGGCGAGGGTAATGCAAAAAATATAAATTTTAAAACAGGATTTGATGCAAAAGTTGGAGAAGATATTGTTGCAACTTTTGAATAGAATATTAAATATATATGTTCTTTCTCAATAGTTATAATAACCCAAAATCAATAAAATAAGTATAAAAAGGTATGATATAAAAATCATACCTTTTTTAAAATTAAGTATTTATAATAAATATTGGGATAAAACAAATAATATTTAAGATTATAGATAATAAGTAGTTAAAGATATTTTTTATTTTTCAAAAAATAACTTTTAACTAAAAAATATAAATATTTAACTGATAAACAAAAAAATTTAAGTTAATAATATGATTAACATTAGTATTTATTATATTAAATATACATTAAAAAAAAGCATCTTTTTTAATATTTTACAAAGAAAATATTAAAGGTATGATAAATTTATTTAAAAATTGGATACATTATGCTACTTCTTATATTATACTAAAATTTAACCATTATTCCAAAACTTTTTCTAATTTCTATAATGAAATAATTAATTATTTTCATTTTTCTTACACGAATAGTTTTACTGAAGGTTATAATAATAAAATTAAGATTTTAAAATGTAATGCTTATTTTAATTTTAATTATTTTATAAACTATATAGTACATATGTTTAATTAAATTTAATATAAAAATATATTATTTTTATACTATATATTTTTATATTTATTCTCATAGGATATTTGAGATAAACCACCAGTATAGCTTAGTGATAGGTAAAAATTTTTATAGAAAGGTAAAAACTTCTATGAAAAAATAAAGTCTGTCTAGCAGCCAAAAATAAAATTATAGGAGGTTTTATCATGAAATATATAAATACTTTATTATATTTAAATGAAGATGTAAATATTATGTAGTATTTACACCAAAATATAGAGGAGAAGAAATATATTGGAAGATAAAAACAAATATAGATAAAATATTAATAATGATATATCAAAATAAAATAGTTAAAATAATAAAATATTAAAGCTTGTAAATACTATATACAAATATTAGTATAAATAATACCAATATTTGAACATATTACAATTTATAAGATGTTTAAAGAGTAATAATATTTGAAATAATACAAATTTGAAGTATAAATATGTGGTGTAGAGAATATTATGGAGATAATGTAGAAATAAATCAAAATGATATAAAAGAATATATTGATACATTTATGAGTAGATGTATATATTTTTTGATTTTTATACTAATAAAAAGAAATATTAATTATTTTTTATTTGTTTAAATAGATAAAAAAATATATTTATTATAAATTACATATATTTAAAGTAAACTATTATTATGTTTTATACATATTTATTACAGTATGAGCAATAGTAAAGAAGAATTTTAAACTAATCATAAATAATTATAAAAATTTAAATGTTTAATAATTATTGTAAAGTAAAAAAGTTTTCCCCTAATATTAAATTTAATAATATTAGGGGAAATGTATTTATTTATTATATTTCCATAATAATAGGTAAAATCATAGGATTTCGTTTTGTTTTTTGCCATAAAAACTCTCTTAAAGTTTCTTTTATTAAAGTTTTAATATAAGCCCATTCAACAATTTTATTGCCTTCACAATCTAAAAGGGCATCTCTAACAACACTTTTAGCATCAGATATTAAATTTTCAGATTCTCTAACATAAACGAAACCACGAGATATAATATCTGGACCAGATAATAAACTACCATTTTCTCTATCCATAGATACAACAACTATCATAAGACCATCTTGTGAAAGGTGTTTTCTATCTCTTAAAACTATATTACCAACATCACCAACACCTAGTCCATCAACCAATACTTGACCAGATGGAACAGACCCTACTATTTTACCACTATCACGACCAACTTCTAACACTTCGCCAGTTTCTAAAACAAATACATTTTTTCTATCCATACCAAGCTCAACAGCAAGTTTAGCATGTGTTCTAAGATGTTTATATTCTCCGTGTATTGGCATAAAATATTTAGGTTTAATAAGTGCGTGTAAAACTTTTATTTCTTCTTGTCTAGCGTGACCAGAAACGTGTACATCTTTTAAACCTTCGTATATAACATCAGCACCTTTTTTAAGTAGCTCATTTATAACGCGATAAACATTTTTTTCATTGCCAGGGATAGGGGAGGCACTAATAATAACTTTATCTCGTGGTTTTATTTCTACTTGTTTATGGTCGTTTTGAGATATTCTTGAAAGGGCAGACATTGTTTCACCTTGGCTACCAGTCATAATTATAACAAGTTTATCATCTGTATAATTTTTTATACTACTAGCATCTATAAATATTTTTTTAGGAGCATCTAAATAACCAAGGTCACAAGCTGTTTTTACAACATTGTTCATACTACGGCCAATGATAGCAACTTTTCGTTTATATTTAATAGCACAGTTTATAACTTGTTGTATACGGTGTATGTTGGAAGAAAATGTTGCAACCATAATTCTTTGGTCTAAAGATTCGGCAAATATTTCTTCAAATATAACACCAACACTACGTTCACTCATTGTAAAGCCCTTTAGCTCAACGTTTGTACTTTCACACATAAAAAGTAAAACACCTTTTTTTCCAATTTGAGCAAAGCGTTGAAGGTCTATAGATTCACCTTGTATAGGTGTGTAATCTATCTTAAAATCTCCAGAATGCACAACAACACCAGCAGGCGTTGTAATAGCTAATGCACAAGAATCGGCGATACTATGAGTTGTACTAATAAATTCTACTTTAAAGCTATTGCCAAGCTTAATAGTATCTCCAGCAGATACACATACTCTATTTACTTTTTTTAATATATTATGTTCTTTTAATTTATTTTCTACTAATCCTATTGTAAGTTTAGTACCATATATAGGTACATTAAGTTCTTTTAAAAAATAAGGTAATGCCCCTATGTGGTCTTCGTGTCCGTGGGTTAAAACAACACCTTTTACTTTTTCTCTATTTTTTATAAGGTAAGAAAAATCAGGTATAACAAGGTCTATACCAAGCATATCATCTTCTGGGAAAGATACGCCACAATCTACAACAATTATTTCATCATTAATTTCAAAAGCTGTTATATTTTTACCTATCTCTTGAAGACCACCAAGAGGGATAACTTTTAATTTTGCATTTCTTACAGCCAAATTTACACCTCCATTATTTATATAAGTTTTGTAAGTAAGTTCTAAAATATATAATTTTATTAAAATTCCATTTCATAATCAGTTTCATTTTCTTGAAGAAGAATTAAAACTCTATTATATTCATTATTATCTTCAACAGGAGCATATATAGCCTCTTCATCATCTTCGCCTATTTGTTTTAAAATAAATGCTTCTGCTTCATCTTTATCAAAATCATCACAAGAAACAACAAGTAAATATTGTGTATTGTTATCCAAAACACCATCTATTACAAAACAATCTATCACTTCATTATTTTCAGAAACAATAGATACAACATCATAAGTATCTTCCATATCATCTAAAATATTATCAAATTCTTCTTGCATATTTATCCCTTCTTTTTATAAATAAAATTATTTACTATTACAATCTAAATAACCTTGTAATATGAATACAGCGGCCATTTTATCAATAACATTTTTTCTTTTTTTACGGCTTAAATCGGCCTCTAAAAGACTTCTTTCAGCACCAACAGTGCTAAGCCTTTCATCCCAAAGTATAACTTCAATATTATTAAAAGTCTTTTCTAGCTTTTTTTTAAATGCTTCAGTTTTTTCACCGCGTTCACCAACAGTATTGTTCATATTTTTAGGATAGCCTAAAACTATTTTTTCAACATTATATTCTTTAATAATTTGTCCGATTCTTTCAATACTTTTGTTAATAGCTTCTTCTTTATCACGGCGTATAATTTCAATACCTTGAGCAGTCCAACCAAAAGGGTCGCTTATAGCAACGCCAATAGTTTTTTGTCCAAAATCTAATCCTAATATTCTCAATTTTATTCTCCTAGCTATAAACTATTTAAGTAGCTTTTAACAATTTCTTCTAAAAGCTCATTTCGTTCTATTTTAGTGATAATACTTCTAGCACCTTTATGACTAGTTATATAGGTAGGGTCACCAGATAAAATATAACCTACTATTTGATTAACAGGGTTATATCCTTTTTCTAGCATTGCGTTTTTTACATCTGTAACCATAAAATCTACTTTAGACTTTTCGTTTTGTTGGTAAGCATCAAATTTTTGAGTTAATGATAAATCTTTTTCTACCATAAAATCACCTCCATAAAATAAATATAAACTCCGAACATTACTTACTGTAATAATAATAATACAAATTAAATATTATTGCAATTACTTTTTAAAAAATAATTGTAAAATTTTTTTATAAATTAAAAAAGGTTATATAATTATATAACCTTTAGTATCTTTATATTTATTATTAACAAATAATACCGAACATATTCTCTTCTTTAATTATATCTGTAAGTTTAACATTTAATATTTTATTTGTTATATCAGTATCACTTTTTACAGAAACTGTTATATAATTTGTAGTATGGCCTTCATATACACCTTTTTCTTTTTCTCTTTCAAATAAAACAGGCATAGTTTTATCAATCATACTTTGTAAAAATTCTATATTTATAGAATTTGATAATTCAATCATTTTTTTATTACGTTTATTTTTTATATCATTAGGTATTTGATTATCAAAAAGTGCAGCTTTAGTACCTTTTTTAGGTGAATATGGAAAGGCGTGTATTTTAGTTATTTTTATTTTTTTAGCAAAATTATAGCTATCTATAAAGTCTTCTTCTGTTTCACCAGGAAACCCAACAATTATATCCGTAGTAATAGCAACATTAGGAAAGGTTTTTCTAAGTTTTATAATAGCTTCTTCATATTGTTCTTTTGTATATTGTCTTTTCATACGTTGTAAAGTTTTGTTACAACCACTTTGTAAAGACAAATGATAATGATCACAAACTTTAGGGAGTTTTTTCATTTCTTCTATAAATTCATCTGTTACAACAAGAGGCTCTATTGAGCTAAAACGTATACGCTCTATACCATCTACATTATGTACTTTTTTAATTATATCTATAAGATTAGTATTTTTTAAATCCATACCATAAGATAAAATATGTATTCCAGTTAAAACAATTTCTTTAAACCCATTTTTAGCAAGATTTTTAACTTCATTTATAACGTCTTCTGGTTTTCTACTTCTAACAGGTCCACGTGCAAAAGGTATTATACAGTATGTACAGAAACGGTTGCAACCTTCTTGAATTTTTAAATAAGCTCTTGTTCTATCTTTAAGCTCAGATATAGATAAAGGTTCAAATATACGCTCTTTCATAATATCAGATACAGTGTTTAAAACATCTGTTTTATGTTCTTCTTGATATTTTTTAACAGTTTCTACTATTTCCAATCTATTTTTTGTACCAATAACGATATTTATTCCTTCTATTTTTGAAACTTCATCTGGAGCTACTTGAGAATAACAACCAGTAGCTACTATAATACTGTCTGGGTTTAATGTTTTTGCTCTTCTAATCATTTGTCTAGACTTTTTATCCCCTAAATTTGTAACAGTACAAGTATTTATAACATATATATCGGCAAAGTCATCAAAATCTACAAGAGTGTATCCTTCTTTTTCAAAAAGCTCTATCATAGCTTCGGTATCATATAAATTAACTTTACAACCTAAAGTTGTAAAAGCGATTTTTCCTAAATTCATAAAATATCCTCTTTCTAATTGTAATGTGAATTATTTTTTAAGTCTCTGTTTATATATCTAAAATCTCCTGCTAATATTCCTTCTAACCTTTTAAACGTTTGTCTAAATACATTTACATCATCATAGCCTATTTTAAGTGCTATCAAATCATCAGTTAAATTAGTTGTTGAAATTAACTCTTTAGCTTTATTTATTCTAATTTGTGCTACATATTCTTCTATATGTTTTCCAGTTCTTTCTTCAAATATTTTTTTGAAATATTTAACGTTATAATTAAATTGTCTACTTAAAATTTTATAGTTTATATTTTTAAAATAATTTTGATTTATATATTGAATAGTTTTTTCGAAAGTTTCATCTTCTATTTTTTTTCTAAAATCATTTATGTAATCACAAAATATTTTTAAGTTAACTTTTAAAAAATCATAAGCTTCATCAATAGTTTTTAATGAAAGAACTTTAGATGTATCAAAAAATGTATTTATTGGCTTTATTTTAAGTCCTTGTTCAAAAGCATTCCTATTTATAGATATAAGAATAGACATAATAACTTGAGGTAATATACTTTCAAATTTATCTTTATAAACATTTATTTGCTCAAATATTTGGCTAAGTAGTGTTAAACAATACTCATATTCCCCAATAATAGCAGTATAGACTAAAAGTTGTTCTCTTTTGTAAGGGTAGCTTGCAGTAAAAGTGTTTTCTGGTTCAACATATTCTATACATATAACAGAGTTATATCCAATTATACAACGATATCTAAGCGCAGCTATTGCTTCTAAAAAAGATGTATGTATTTTATCTGGTTCATCATATGTTCTACCTATACCACAAGAAACACATATATCTGTTTCTTCTTTGATTTTTTGTTTTATATTAGTCATTTCATCTAAAATATATTCAAGCTCAGTTTCTCCACCTAATATAACAACAATTTCATTAAAGAGGTTTATAAAAGCTTTTGCATTATTTACACTAGATTGTATTATTTTTAAAAGCTTAAAACTTATAAGATGCTTTTCTTTTTGAGATTTATTTAAAATATATTTTCTAAAATAATCTATTCTAAATATAGCAACTGTATATGGAGGGGTTATATGTATATTAAAATATTCAAAACTTGATTTAATTTCTTCTTTGTCAAATACACTTTCATTTAATAAAACAGATAAAAATTTATCTTCAAAAAGTTTAAAATTTTGAATATATTCTACAGATAATAACTTTTCTTCTTTTTCAAAAGTTTCTTTAGCTTTCATATATCCAATATAGACATTTAAACATTTATTTAAATCAACGGGTTTTACAGGTCTTATTGTATAAGATATAGCTCCAATGTCTAAGGCTTTTTCTAAATAGTCTACATCAGACATAGCCCCATATACGATAAATTTTGTATTTTTATATGTAGAAGAAATTTCACTCATTTTTTTGAAAAATTCTACACCTAAAAATCTTATTTCCATAATTATAAGGTCTATAGAGTTACTTTTTATATATTTATAAAAATCTTTTTCGTTTGAAAAAACTTTTTTTATTTTAAATTGTAAAAAATTTGTATCTATATATGATTTTATACCTCGAGTGTGGTTTTCTTCTAAATCGGCAATTACCACATTAAACATTATTTTTCACGCTCCTTTAAATCTATTTTAACATATATTAGTAAATTAGTCTATTTTTGATTAAATATTTTTTTAAATATTTTAAAATTGTTTAATTTATGTTATATTATATATAGAAATGGAGGAATTTATTATGAACGAAAAAGAATTAAACTCATTAGCTATAACATATGTAAAAGATAAACTTTCTTTAAAAATTTTAAATAATATTTATGAAATATGCGAATATTTTGAAGAAGATAGCTATGAAGATATGGATATTAGTATAAAAAAAATAAAAAATAATCTTCCTAATTATTTTTATAATATAAAAAACATATTGTCTAAAGATTTTGAAAGTAGAGTTCCTTTCATAGATAATATAAAACAAGATATAAAACAAATTGAAAAAGTTCAAATATCATTAAAAGCAACTTTAAATTTTATAGATTTATTAAGCTCGATTATTTCAGATTATTATCAAATAAAAAATGGTGAAATAGATGATAATATTAAATTTAAAGCAGAAATGGTATTAGATATAATATATACTTTTTTAGATGAATTAGATTCTGAAAATACGATACAAAAAAATGCAGGTTTATTATTATCATTATTAAGTTGTAATATGATAAAAATGGATTATAAAGATTATATAACTAAAAGTTTAAATGTTTTATTTGAAAAATCAACAGAAAAATTAGTAGATGAAGAAATAGAAAATTTAAAATTTAAGTTTGCACCTTTTATGTATATAGAAGATAAAGATTTTTTAATAAATATTTTTAATAAAAAATATGAAAGTATGAAAGAAGATGAACTTTTAGAAATATTAGAAAATCTTGATAAAATGGCAGAAAAATACAGCAATAAGATAGGGGATATAGGGGCTATATATGGTTGTATTATGGATATATTATCAATATATAATTTTGCAGTAGACACAGAATATCTTTTTAAAGATGACTTTATATTAAAAGATATGTATTATTATACTTGCGAAATGATAGAAAATAAAGATTTTTCTACTTATGAAAATATAGCAAATAATATGGAAGTTAAATACGAACAAATTTTAAAAAATGTACTTAAAAATGAAGAAATAATAAAAAATTATATCAAAAAAATAAAATATGATAATTATACAGATGCTATAAAAGTATGTTTAGCTTTAGAAGATTATGATGTGTTAAATTTTGAAAAAAATATTATATTTAGTTGTAGTAACAGTACTAATAATATTGCAACACAAGAATTTAAAGATAAAAAAATAGAAGAATTTTTATCTTTTATAGATAGTTTAGATATAACTAATATAATGTTAAAAAAATTAAAGCAAGAGTTTTTTATCTATATACCTTGTCCATTAAATATAAATGCATTAAAAATATATTTTAAAAATGCATTAGAAGGATTAAAAAATGAAACAGGAATTTTAATTACATATAAATTTAAAACTTTAATAGATTCTGAAATGATTGAAGCACTAGAAGAACTTGAACAACATAATTGTTCTGATGAATGTTGTAATCACAATCATTAATAAAATTTTATATTATAGATACAATAAATAACTTTTATCATTAAATAAATTTATTTTAAAATAAAAATTAATAATAATAAATAATTTTTATAAATATAATTAATTTATATATAATTAAAGGAGAATTTTATGTCAAAACAAATTTGGAAACCAGGGACTATTCTTTATCCAGTACCAATTGTAATGGTATCTTGTGGAGATTATGAAAAAGGGCAAAAAAATATAATAACTGTTGCGTGGACAGGAACTATTAACACAGACCCTGCTATGGCTTATATATCTGTTAGACCAAGTAGATATTCTTATGATATTATAAAAAACACTGGAGAATTTGTAATAAATCTTACAACTAAAAATTTAGCTTTTGCAACAGATTATTGTGGTGTAAAATCTGGAAAAGATGTTGATAAATTTAAAGAAATGAATTTAACAGCTAAAAAAGCACATAATTTAAATTGTCCTATTATAGAAGAAAGCCCAATAAATATTGAATGTAAAGTAAAAGATATTGTTGAGCTTGGTACACATCATATGTTTATAGCAAATGTAGTATCTACTATGGCAGATGAAAAATATATGGACGAAAATGGAAAATTCCATTTTGACAAAAGTGAACCAATATGTTATTCTCATGGTGAATACTATGCTTTAGGAGATTATATAGGTAAGTTTGGATATTCTGTAAAGAAAAAATAATACTATATAAATAATAAAATAAATACTAATAAATTTAATTTTGTTAGTATTTATTTTTATTTTTTGCATATTTTTATATAAATATATTTTGGGAGGTTAAATTTATGGAATTAGAAAATAATATAGATTTTAATAATATTAGCTATCTTTTAAATATAATAAAAGAAAATAAAAATAAAGAAAATTCAAAAGAAAATAATTTATTAAAAATAAATTCTATAAATAATATAAAATCTATTTTGCCACTTCTTGGAGAAGATAATGATAATATTTATAAAATCTTAAATTATTTAGAAATAAATCAATTATTAAGTAAATATAAAGAGGCACATAAAAATATAGATAAAGAACAAGTTTTGGACCTAAAAAAAGAGGCTATTTTACATATAAAACAAAATGTAAACGAAAATAATAAATATATAGCAGATTTATTTTTAAAGGCTATGGAAATGAAATCTATATTAAACAAAAATTATAGAAGAGGTGATATTTAATGAATTATGATGAAATTTTTAAACAAGAGGCATTTAAATGTATAAATCCAGAAGTATTAGAAAAATTTAATGTACTTATATCTAATATAAAAGGCAAAAGTACAAATGAAGCTATTTTACATATAATGAATTTTTATAACTGTATATCAAAAGAGGTAAAAATATCAGATAAAGAAAAAGATACTCTTATACAGGCTATAATTTTAAATTTACCAGAAGAAGATAGAAAAAAATTTTTAAATATGTTAGATATGATAAATAATATTATTTAAATAGGGTATAGACCTTGTTTACAATATTTTGTCGTTATAATAAAATTATAACGACAAAATATTGATGAATATAACAAATTTTTTGGTGCAAGGTTAAGCCTATTATAAACCTAGCCTTTTATATAATCTAAAGTAAAGTCTTATAAAGTATAAAAATCAAAAATTAGTCTAAAATATTTTGTCTTCAGCTTTAAATATATAACTGTTTATTAAAAGAGGCTATATATTTTTATAAATTAAAGAGATTTTCTAAAAAAATTATATACAGCTTCAGAAGTTTTTTTACTCATAGTATCAACTTCTAAAAGCTCGTCAATGCTAGCATTTTTAATTTTATCTATAGACCCAAAATGTTTTAATAATGCTTTTTTTCGTTTTTCTCCAATACCTTCTATATTGTCTAATACGGATTTTATAACAGTTTTTTCTCTAGATTTTCTATGAAATTCTATTGAAAATCTATGAACTTCATCTTGTATTCTTGTTATAAGTTTAAATGCTTCAGAAGATTTTTTTAATTCTATTTCTTTATTATTAAATAGTAGACCTCTAGTTTTATGGTTATCATCTTTTACCATACCACATATCAAAACATTTATATTAAGCTCTGTTAGAATTTCAAAAACAGCACTTATTTGACCTTTTCCACCATCTAAAAATATAATATCAGGCATTTTTTTAAAACTATTTTTTATATTATTATCATTTTCTTTAATATATCTTAAAAATCTTCTTTTTATTATTTCTTGCATACTAGCATAGTCATTAGGGCCAACAACGTATTTTATTTTAAACTTTCTATAATCTGTCTTAAGAGGTTTACCATCTTCAAAAACAACCATTGAACCAACAGATTCTATACCTTGAGTATTTGATATGTCATATGCTTCTATACGTTTTAAATATTTTTTTATACCTAGTGCTTTAGAGATTTCTTTTAATGCTCCAACGGTTTTTTCTTGTTCTTTTTTTAGTCTATCCCCAAAACGTTCAAAGCTTATTAAAGCATTTTGATAAGCCATTTCTACTAGTTTATGTTTTTCACCTTTTTTAGGGGTTGTAATATAAACTTTTTGCTCTTTTATAGAAGATAACCATTGTTCTATAGTTTCTTTGTCTGTAATTTCTTCTTGTAAGATAATTTCTTTAGGTATAAAAGGGGTACCGCTATAAAATTGTTTTATAAAATTTTCCATTAGCTCACTTCTTGACATATGCTCTACGTTATTTAATAAAAATTGTTCTCTACCAATAATTTTTCCATTTCTAACAAAAAATATTTGAACCATAGCTTCATAGTTAGCTTTTACAAAGGCTATTACATCTTTGTCATCTATATTAGAATTTTCTACAAGTTGATTTTGTTCTAATTTTTTTATAGCAAAAATTTTATCTCTTATTTCCATAGCTTTTTCAAATTCTAAATTTTCAGAAAATGTAGTCATTTGTTTTTCTAAAAATGTGATTATTTCATTATGTTTTCCGTTAAAAAAGTCTATTGCTTGGCTTATTATTTTGTTGTATTCTTCTTCTGTTATATGATAATTACAAGGAGCTAAACATTTTCCTATGTGATAATTTAAACAAGGTCTATTTTTGCCTAAATCTCTAGGAAATTTAAGATTACAACTTCTTATTGGTAATATATTATGGATAAGCTCAATACTTTCTTTTAACATAAGGCTATTTGTAAAAGGACCAAAATATTTTGCTTTATCATTATTATGTTTTCTAGTAATAAAAACTTTAGGGAACATTTCATTTGTTGTTATTTTTACATAAGGATATGTTTTGTCATCTTTTAAACGTATATTATATTTTGGGTCATATTTTTTTATAAGGTTATTTTCTAAAATAAGTGCTTCAACTTCTGTATTTGTAATTATATATTCAAATCTTTTAATTTTTTTTACCATGCTTAATGTTTTAATAGAATTTTGTTTGCTACTATCTCTAAAATATTGTCTTAAGCGATTTTTTAAAACTTTGGCTTTTCCTATATATATAACAATATCATCTTTATCAAACATTAAATATACTCCAGAATTTGTAGGTACTTTTTTTAATTCTTCTTCTATATCAAACAATTTTATCCTCCTTGATATATTGATAATTTATATAAATAGTATATTACATAATAAATATTGTCAACAAATTTTTATTATAATAAATAAAAAAAATAAAAAGGTTATATATTTTTCTATAACCTTTTTATTTTATATATTTTAATAATATTAAAATATAAAATTTATATTAAATTTAATTTTTATAAGCTGAGTTTATAATATTATAAAGTTTTAAATTTTCTTTTTTTAAATTAATAAGTTTAAAATCTTTATTAACAAAAGGGTGTTCTGTGTAACCTGTGTTAATAAGCTCATCATTTTTAAATATTTTATATTCAAATTCTAATTTAACACTTGAAACATTTTTTATATACGTATGTATAGTTAAAATATCTTCATATAAAGCAGGCTTTATATATTTACAATTAAGCTTGCTTAAAGGTAATAATATACCCATTTTTTCTATTTCAGAGTATGAAATATTTAAACACGATTTTATAAAATTTGTTCTAGCTTCTTCATACCATATAGGATAAACAGAGTGATGAGCAACGCCCATTTGGTCTGTCTCTTGATATCTAACGGTTACATTTGTTTTAAAAATCATAAAATCACCCTTTACTATATATTAAAAAAGTATTATTTTATTATTTAATATCTAAATTTAACTGATTGTATACTTTGTTTACTGTTTTTAGAACAATATACATAACTATACAATGGATAGGAACAATAAAGCATTCTTTAAATACTCTAGCTGGTAACAAAACAAGAAAGCCTTTACCAGAAATCATAGAAAGCCAAATAGTACCTAAAACAAAACTAATAATAATACTAATTGTTAGCTTACAAAAAATAATTCTTATAACTAATTTTTTTAAATCATAAACTTTTTTGTAAAGAAATAGTCCATAAAAAAGACCGCCTAAAATAGCATTAAATGTAAAACCAAAAAAATAAGCTCCTTTTGGATTCATAATATGCGTTAAAACATCTGTTAAGCCTCCTAACATAGCAGCTGGTATAGGTCCAAATAAAAATCCAGCAATTGAGTTGGCTATAAAAGAGAATGTTATAATAGTTACACCCTCTATCTTTATGGACTGAGTATTTAGCATTAAAGAAATAGCTAATAAAAGTCCACAAATAACAATAGTTTTAGTCTTTTTTAATTCTAAAAACGAATCTTTAAATAAATTTTTAAATAAATTAAACATAAATTACCTCCTAATAAGTTGATAAAATATGCCACAAACATAGTAAAATTATGTTAGCAGCGGGATGCGGAAAATGTATCGCAAGAAAAATTCTTTTCGTATAATAAGCAACTCCCCGTCTTACTATCACTTAACGTACAATTTCCTACTCTGCATAAAAATTAAATTTACTGTGTAATTATATCACAACATTTTAGTATAGTACATATAATAAATGTTATAAAAATTTAGTATATAAAAAAGGTTATAGACAAAGTCTATAACCTTAAAAATGTGCAAACAAATTGTTATTTATCATCAAATTCACTAAAATCATAAAAACCTTCTTTATATTTTTTAGTAGGTATTTTAATATTTTGGCTTGGTATTATAATCCAAAATATAATATATAGAGGTATAGTAGAGCCCAAAAATATAAAAGATAATAAAACAAAAAATATTCTTATAATAGTAGGGTCAATTTTAAAATATTCACCTATACCACCACAAACACCAGCTATCATTTTATCACTTTTAGATAATATAAGTCTTTTTTCCATAAGCATACACCTCATAATATACAATTAAAATTTTTATCTTTTCATTATATATACATATACGACATTAGAATAAAAAAAGTTTATATATAATATAATAATTTAGTTAAATAAAATAATTTATAAAAAAATAGATATAGTTGCAATTTAATTATTTTAATGATAAAATTTTTAATAAAAATTTTTATTTTAAGCAGAGGTGTTATATGAAAAATTTTTTTTCAGACAAAATATTTTTTAAAAATTTATTTTTATTAGTAATACCAATTATATTTCAAGAATTATTAAATTCTTCTGTAAATCTTGTTGATAACTTTATGATAGGACAATTAGGAGAAGTTGCAATTACATCTGTTGGTCTTGCAAACCAAATATTTTTTGTTTTTAACCTTATTTTATTTGGCATAAACAGTGGTGCAGCTGTGTTTGTAGGTCAATATTTTGGAAAAGGAGATTTTAAAGGAATACATAAAGTTATAGGAATTGGTATAATATTAAGCATTTTAAATGCTAGTATATTTGTTTTAGCTATTATTTTAGCTCCAGAATTTTTAATGTCTTTATATTCTAAAGATATAAATGTCATAGCAGAAGGAGTAAATTATTTAAGGGTTGTATGCCTTTCATATTTTGTTATATCATTTATTATGGCAATAAATGCAGCATTAAAAGCTATTAGAAAAACACATTTTCCTATGATAACAACATTTATAGCACTTATTACAAATATTATATTAAATTATTTATTTATATTTAAGTTAGGATATGGTGTAAAAGGGGCAGCTATGGCAACACTTTGTGCAAGGTGTGTTGAGCTTATATCACAACTTTTAATTATATTTGGAAAAAGACTTCCTATTATTACAAATATTAAAAATTACTTTAATTTTAATAAAAAGTTTTTAAAATCATATTTTGAAGTTTGTACACCAATTATTTTAAATGAAATAGTATGGGCTACAGGTGTGTCTATTTGTAATATGGCTTATAAATTTAGCGGTACAGATGCACAATCTGCTATACAAATAACAGGAACTATCCAAAATTTATTTGTTGTTATGGGTGTAGCTATAGGAGGTGGTTGTGGAATATTACTATCTAATGTACTTGGATATGGAGATATAGAAAAAGCAAAAGAGTATTCTAAAAAATGTATAATACTTACTGTTATTATAAGTAGTATTATGGGATTAATTCTTTTAGTTTTATCACCATATATAATTAATATATTTAATGTAAAAGACTTAGTAAAAGATTATACACACAAACTTTTAATAGTTGTTGCTGTTGGTATGATATTTAAAACATATAATTATACAACTATTGTTGGTATATTAAGAAGTGGTGGTGATACAACATATACAGCAATATTAGACTTTGCTAGTGTTTGGTTTATAGGTATTCCAATGGCATTTTTAGGGGCCTATATTTTAGATTTACCTATATATATAACATATGCTATGGTATATTCAGAAGAAATTGTAAAAGGATTTTTTAGTAGTGCTAGAGTTAAGAAAAATAAATGGGCTAAATCTTTAGTTTAAATTTGTTTATAAAATAAAGAATTTTATTAAAACTTAATAATAAAATAAATATATAATATTTTTATTATATATAAAAAGTAAGAGGTGAAAACATGAAAAATAATAAAAAAAGTTTTTTTACAGGATTTATTTTTGGGATGGTAGCTTTATTTGTTATAAATAGTTTTGTAACAAATATAAATTTAATTTATAAAAGATTTATAGCAAAAGAATTAACATTAAAGCAAAAAACAGCAGAAATACAATCAATAGTAGATAAATATTATGTAAATGACTATGATAAAGAGCTTATGGAAGAAACAATGTATAAAGGTATGATAGCTTCTTTAAGCGACCCTTACTCTTATTATCTTTCTAAAAATGAACTTAAACAATTTTTAGAAAGCACAGAGGGAAACTATGTAGGTATTGGTATAATGGTTAATTTAACAGAAGATGGAAAAATTAATATTAATAAAGTATTTAAAGGGTCTCCAGCACAAGAAAGTGGATTAAAAGAAGGGGATAAAATAGTAAAAGTAGAAGATGTTGTTCCAAATATAGAAAACTATCAAGAGATAATATCTAATATAAAAGGTGAAGAGGGTACAAAGGTAAAAATTACTATTTATAGAGAAGAGGGTAATAAAACATTTGATGTAAGTGTTACAAGAAAACATGTAGATGTTCCTACTGTGGAGTATAAAACTTTACAAGACAACATAGGATACATATCAATATCACAATTTGACCGTGTTACATATGAACAGTTTAAAGAAGCATTTGATAATTTATCTAATTCTAATGGGCTTATAATTGACCTTAGAAATAATCCAGGAGGGTTATTAACAACAGTTAATAAAATTACAGATATGCTAGTACCAGAGGGAACAATAACTTATATAGAAGATAAAAATGGTAATAGAGATTATCATAAATCAGATGCTAATTATTATAACAAACCTTTGGTTATACTTGTAAATGAAAATTCTGCATCTGCGTCAGAAGTATTATCAGGCGCTGTTAAAGATTTTGGTGTTGGTAAATTAGTTGGTAATACTACTTATGGAAAAGGTGTTGTACAAAATACATATCAAATAAGTGATGGTAGTGGAGTAAAAATTACTATGGCTAAATATTATACACCTAGTGGTATTTGTATAGATGGAACAGGAATAGAACCACATTATAAAGTAACTAATTTAGAAGGTAGTAATGAAGATTTACAATTAGAAAAAGCAATAGAAGTTATTAAAAATTGGTAAAAATAATTGACTAAAAAACAAAAAAAATATATACTATAAATAAAAACTTGGAGGTAAATTTATGAAAAAAATACATTCAGACAAAGCACCTAAAGCAATAGGACCTTATTCACAAGCTATGCTAGTAAATAATATTTTATATACATCTGGTCAAATACCTTTAAATTTAGATGGTGAAGTAGTAGGTAGTAATATAAGTGAACAAACAGAGCAAGTTATGCAAAATTTAAAAGCTGTTTTAGAAGAAGCAGGTACAAATTTTGAAAATGCTATAAAAACTACTTGCTTTTTATCAGATATGTCAAATTTTGCAGGATTTAATGAAATATATGCTAAATATTTTACTTCTAATCCAGCTCGTTCTTGTGTAGCGGTAAAAGAATTGCCAAAACAAGTTTTAGTTGAAGTTGAAGTTATTGCTTTAGTTAAATAATAAAAAATAAAAATAAGTTATATTGAGGTTGTAGCTAAAATCTACAGCTTCAATACAATAATATAATAAAAATTTTGTATGAAAAAAAGCCAATTTTCTAATAAAAGGTTTAAATCCTTTAAAAATTTGGCTTTTTAAATAATTTAAAGTAAATTTTCACAATTATTATAATTTTTATTAGATATTTTTAAGTTCTTTTTCTAGAGCGTTTCTTATTTCTTCAATTTTTAATCCATAAACAATATGAACATTATGCTCATCTATAACGATTACTTTACTAGCAAAGGTTTCACTTATTAATAAATTTTCATCTATTTTAGATACATCGTTTAAAACAAGTCTTAATCTAGTCATACAGTTTGTTAAATCTTTAATATTATCTTTACCACCAATACCTTGCAATATTTTTTTTACATTAACATCACCAACATAACCTTCGTTAGACTTTTCATTTTTTATAGCTTCATCTATAGCTTTTTTTATTTTTTCTACGTGTATTCCATAAACAACGTGAACATCATTTTCATTTATAATGATTTTAGTAGCACCAGTCTTTTTTATTAATAAATCTTCATCTATTTTAGATATATCATTTAAGACAAGTCTTAGTCTAGTTATACAGTTTGTCATAAATTTGATATTATCTTTACCACCAAGACCTTGTAAAATTATTTTAGCATAATCTTCAGTAGGGGAATTTAAATCAATTTTAGTCATACTATTACCTCCTTAATTTAATTTTAAAATATATCATTTTAATGTTTATATAAATTATATCAAAAAATAAAAAATTTTCAACTATTTTTAAAAAGTGTAAAATATATAAATTTAGTATACAAATTAATGTTTAAGTTATATGCTTTAATAATAATTTTTCTATAAGCTTTATATCACATTTTCCTTTAAAAGCTTTCATACATTGTCCTATTAAATACTTTAATGCTTTTTCTTTACCACTTTTATAGTCTAAAACACTTTTAGTATTTTCATTTATTATATTTATAATAGTATCTTCTATAAATTTTGTATCTTCTATTAAATACAAGTTATTTTCTTTTATAAAATTAATAGGATTAATATTATTAACTATTATTTCTAAAAATACTTTTTTATAAGTGTCTCTTGAGATTTTATTATCTAAAAATATATTTATAAGGCTTGATATATAATTAGTATTAAAATTTAAAGTATCAATATTTAAATTTTTTTCATTTAATATTTTAAATAGCTCGCTAGATATAAGATTTACAACTTCTTTAGGTTTATTTGTTTTATTTACTAATTCTTCAAATAAAGAGTTTATTTTAGGATTATATAGAACTATATTAATATCATCAATAGATAAATTATATAAATTTTTATAAATTTTTCGTTTTTCTTGTGGTAATGTAGGTATAGTTTTAGCTATATTTTTTATAAAATCATTAGATAAATTTATAGGTGTTATATCTGGGTCTTTAAAATAACAATAGTCATTAATAGATTCTTTATTTCGCATAAAAACAGTTTTATTGCTATTTTCATCAAATTTTCTAGTTTCTGTATTTATAGTTTTACCAGATTCTAATAATTCTATATGTCTTTTTATTTCATATTTAATAGCATTTCTTATAGATTTAAAAGAGCCTACATTTTTAATTTCAACTCTATTTCCCATAGGCTCATTTTCTTTTCTAACAGATAAGTTTATATCTACACGCATAGACCCTTCTTGGATTTTACAATCGGATATATTACAAAAAACTAAAATTTCTTTTAAAATATTTAAAAATTCTATAACTTCTTCTTCATTTTCAAAATCAGGCATAGTAACAAGCTCTAATAGAGGAACACCAGCACGATTATAGTCTATAATATTATTTTTACTTTTTCCTGCATCTTCTTCCATATGAATTTCTTTGATGTTTATATTTTTATTTGATAAACTAATATATCCATTTCTACAAATAGGATTAAAAAATTGAGTTATTTGGTATCCTTTAGGTAAATCTTTATAAAAATAGTTTTTTCTATCAAATATTATTTTTTTATCTATTATACAGTTTGTAGCTAAACCAGCTTTAACAGCAAGATATATAGCATCTCTATTAGGTACTGGTAAACTACCAGGTAGCCCTGTACAAATAGGGCAGATATTTTTATTTGGTATATCACCAAAGTTATTTTTACACATACAAAACATTTTATGTTTAGTAAGTAGTTCTATATGAACTTCTAAGCCAATATTAACTTTATAATCCATATCTTCCTCCTATTGTATGTTAGGTTTTTTTAGATGAAAATCTGTATTTTTTTGAAAGCATATTGCTACATTTAATATAAGGCTATCATTAAGATAGTTACCCATTAGTTGTAACCCTACTGGTATATTGCTTTTAGTAAACCCACACGGTATAGATATAGAAGGAGTACCTATTAGATTAGAACATACTAAAAATATATCTGTTTCGCTATCATCGTCAAAAGAAGTAGGAGTTTTAGGTGTTGTAGGTGATAATAAAATATCATATTTTTCAAAAGCCTCTTTAAATTGTTTAGCTATATAATTTTTAGCATTTATAGCATTTTTATAATAACTATTTTCAATATCTTTATTTTTTAATATAAAGTTTCCAAGCATTATACGTTTTTTTACTTCTATACCAAAGCCTTCTGTTCTAGATTTTATACACAATTCATTTAAACAATCTATATTTTCAGGTTTAAGCCCATATTTTATACCATCATATCTAGCCATATTAGAAAAGGCTAAAGCGTTAGATAAAATTTGATACGTAGGCATAGAATATTCTATAACGTCCAGATTTATTTCTTCTATTATAGCCCCCATATTTTTTAATATATTTATAGTTTTTAATATTTCTTCTTTTACTTCATCATCACTATATTCTATAAAATTTTTACAAACACCAATTTTTAGTCCTTTTATATTAAAATTTTCATCTATAAATTTAAAATTATCTTTTTTTATTGTAGTGCTATCATTTTTATCATATCCACTAATTATCTCTAAAGTTTTAGCACAGTCTAAAGCATCTTTAGTTATAGGTCCTATTTGGTCAAATGATGGAGCAAATGAAACAAGGCCATATCTAGAAACAAGACCATAAGTAGGTTTAATACCGGTTACAGAGCAAAAAGCAGAAGGTTGTCTTATAGAACCACCAGTGTCTGAGCCTAGGGTAAAAATTGCTTCATTATATGCTAAAGTACTAGCACAACCGCTACTAGAGCCACCAGTAGATTTTGTATTGTCCCAAGGATTTTTACAAGCTCCAAAGAAAGAAGTTTTACCGCTATTACCCATAGCAAATTCGTCCATATTAAGTTTACCAACAAGTATAGCTCCTGCATTTTCTAATTTTTGAAAGGCAGTTGCATTATAAGATGGAGTAAAATCTTTAAGCATATTAGAGGCACAAGTAGTTTTTATATTATTAGTGCATATATTATCCTTTATAGATATAGGTACACCTGCTAAAATAGGTAAATTTTCTTTGTTATCAAGCTTTTTTTGTATTTCTTTAGCTTTTTTATAGGCATAATCTTCACAAAAACATATATAACCGTTACTTTTGTTATTTATATTATCAAAAAAATATTTTGTAACTTCTAAACAACTTAATTCTCTATTTTTTATTTTATTACCAATTTGTAAAGCAGTCATATTGAAAATATTCATATAAGTTATCTCCATTTCCAAATTACATTATTTCATCTTCAATATTATTAAAAAATACTTCTTTTGTTTTAGGTAAATCTTTAAGTATATCACATTTTTTTAATATAGTATTAAAATTAGATATTATATAATTTTTTTCTTCTAACGTAAGGTTAATTTTCGAGCTATTTTCTAAAAGACTTATATCATTTTCATTTAACATTTTAACCTCCTAAAAAATTAATTTAAATTAATATATATAATAATATTATGTTAGAGGTTGAAGACTTTGTCTACAACATTTCAAAAAATAATTGCTTAAGGACTAAAGTACCTAGAAATCTAGCTTTTTACACAATACGAGGCAAAGCTTTATTTTGTGATTAAAATTTTTATACTTTTTATAAAAATAGTCAAAAATATTTTGTCTTCAGTCTTAGACATAATAATATTATGTAATAATTATTTTTATTTATTTTGTTTTGGTGGCTTTTCTCCAAAAAATTGATAATATTCAACTTTTACATTACCATTAAATAATTTTCTTTTTTTATCTGCCTTTCTACCGTATAAATTTTCAAATCCTTTGTGCGAGGTTAATACATATGTAGAAAAAGTTTTATTACTATTAAAAATTTTTCCCATATCTTTATAAAGTTGTTCAACTTCTTTTAAAACTCCAATACGTTCAGCATATGGAGGGTTACAAACACAAATACCATATTTAATATTTTTAATATTTAATTTATTTAATGGTTTTACTTCAAATCTTATACAATCATCAACACCAGCTATTTTTGCATTACCTTTAGCTATTTGTATAGCTTTTTCATCTATATCACTTGCGTATATTTCTGGACGATATGTTACATCTATCTTGCTATAAGCCTCTTTTTTTGCATCTTTCCAGTAAGACTTATCTATAAATTCCCAATTTTCTGAAGCAAAGCTTCTCATAAGACCAGGTGCAATGTTTTTAGCTCTCATAGCAGCCTCTATAGCTATAGTGCCAGAACCACAAGTTGGGTCTATGAGTATACGTTCTTTTTTATAGTAGCTTAAATCTATTAAAGCATTTGCTAAAGTTTCTTTTAAAGGGGCAGAAAGTTGATTTTCTCTATATCCACGTTTGTGTAGAGCAGTTCCACTTGTATCAAGTGTTATAGTAGCAGTATCTTTTAAAAGAGATACTTGTATTTTATATAAATTACCACTTTTTGAAAAATATTCTATACCTTTATATGTTAATTTTAATTTTTCTACAATAGCTTTTTCTGTTATTTTTTGACAGGCTGGAACGCTAGATAGAGTAGATTTTAAGGATTTACCAGACACAATAAAATTTGCATCTTTTGGTAAAAAATCTGCCCAATTTACAGCTTTAACTCCTTGAAATAATTCTTCAAAAGTGGTAGCTTTAAATTTTGCCATTACAATTAATATTCTGTCAGCACTTCTAAACCATATATTAGCTTTAGGTATGTCTTTTATTTCACCAGTAAAATTTACAATACCATCTTCTACGCTAATGTTTGAAAATCCTAAATTTTGAGCTTCTCTTTTAACAATAGCTTCAAGCCCAAAAGTTGTTGTTGCAATAAAATTTATCATAAAAATTCTCCTAAATATAAGTAATTTTGAATAACTAAATAAATTATATATTAATAAAACAAATTATTCAACAATATTGATATATAATTAAAAAAATTAATATTAAAATAGTAAATAAGGCTTTATTATATAAAAAAAATATTGTATAATGAGATTATTAAAATAAATAAAGTAGAGGTTTAATTATGTATAAACTATTAAAAACAGAAGGAAGAGCTAAGCTTGGTGAATTTCACACAGTACACGGAATTATAAAAACACCAGTGTTTATGAATGTAGGTACTATAGCAGCTATAAAAGGAGCAGTTTCTACAGAAGATTTACAAGGGATAAAAACACAAGTAGAACTTTCTAACACATATCACTTACATTTAAGACCAGGAGATAAAGTTGTAAAAAAATTAGGCGGTTTACATAAATTTATGGTTTGGGACAAGCCTATATTAACAGATTCTGGTGGGTTTCAGGTATTTTCTTTAACAGGTCTTAGAAAGATAAAAGAAGAAGGTGTGTATTTTAATTCACATATAGATGGTAGAAAAATATTTATGGGACCAGAAGAAAGTATGCAAATACAATCTAATCTTGCATCTACTATTGCTATGGCTTTTGATGAATGCCCTCCTTATCCAGCTACTAGAGAATATATGCAAAATTCTGTAGATAGGACTACTCGTTGGTTAAAAAGATGTATAGAAGAGATGAATAGATTAAACTCTTTAGATGATACGATAAATAAAAAGCAAATGCTTTTTGGAATAAATCAAGGGGGGACTTATTCAGATATTAGAATAGAACATGCAAAAGTTATATCAGACTTAAACTTAGATGGATATGCAGTAGGTGGTCTTGCAGTTGGAGAAACACATCAAGAAATGTATAGAATATTAGAAGATGTTGTACCTTATTTACCACAAAATAAACCAACATATCTTATGGGAGTTGGCACTCCAGAAAATATTTTAGAAGCCGTAGATAGAGGCGTAGACTTTTTTGATTGTGTTTTGCCAGCTAGAAATGGTAGACACGCTAATGTATATACTAACAAAGGTAAGTTAAATCTTAATAATGCTAAATATGAGCTAGATGATAGACCAATAGCAGAAGATTGTAATTGTCCTGCTTGCAAAACTTATAGTAGAGCTTATATAAGACATCTTTTTAAAGCTAAAGAAATGTTGGCTATGAGATTATGTGTTTTACACAATTTATATTTTTATAATAATATGATGGAAGAAATAAGAGAAGCTTTAGAAAAAGGTGAATTTAAAGCATACAAAAAAATGAGATTAGAAGGATTTAAGGAAAGTGAAAAATAATCTTATATAATATAAGGAAAATATAATAATGTTAAAAAATGAGTTAATAAAAGAAATTAAAAATAATTTAAAATTAAAAAATGAAAAGGTACTAAATAAAATTTTATTAACATTGATAATAATATTTATTCCTTTTTATATTACATTTAATTTTCCTATATTTTCTATAATGTTAAATAAAATAGAACTAATTTTAACAATATTTACAGTATTAATATTTATTTTATTATGGAGAAGTACATTAAATATAACAACTATCATTAGTACAATGTTATGTATAAGTATTTTTACATTACACCCGAAATTACAAGGTGTTTTATTAATAAGTCTATTATTTTACTTATTAAATAAAAGATATGTGTTTATATATAATATTACATTTGTATTAATTAGTTTAGGTATATTATGTAGTTTTATTTTAGAATATGGTGAAGTATCAAACCTACAAAAATTTACCATAACAAATATAGTATTAACATTAATTTTTATGCCTATATTAATATTAATAACAGTTATATTATTAGAAAAGGCTAGAAAAGTAAAAATTAATAAAAAAATATAAAAAAATGAGGTGTTATTATATGAAAGTAACAAGTGTTGTTGTAAGTTCAGTAGCATTATTAATAAGTGGGTGTGCTTTAGCTTTGTCTATTGTATCACTTGTTCACAAAAGAAAATAAAAATAAAAAAATCGTTAAAAAAATGTTTATCTTATTAATAATTTATGCTATAATGTTAATATAGTTGTTAAAAATTAGTAATATTATTAATTTTTAACTTCAATCTTTAAAATTAGGAGGACTTTAAAATGATTAAAGTAGGTATTAATGGTTTTGGACGTATCGGTCGTCTTGTATTTCGTGCTTCAATTGAAAGAGATAATTTAGATGTTGTTGCAATAAATGACCCATTTATTGACCTTGAATATATGGTTTATATGCTTAAATATGACTCAGTTCACGGAAGATTTGATGGTGAAGTTTCTATCAAAGGTGACAAACTTGTTGTTAATGGTAAAGAAATCACTGTATTCCAATGTATGAACCCAGAAGATATCGCTTGGGGCGAAGCTGGTGTTGAATATGTTGTAGAATCTACTGGCGTATTCACTACTGTTGATAAAGCATCTGCACATTTTAAAGGTGGTGCTAAAAAAGTTGTTATATCTGCTCCTTCTGCAGACGCACCTATGTTTGTTATGGGTGTAAACCACAAAGAGTACAAATCAGATATGAATGTTGTATCTAATGCATCTTGTACTACTAACTGTCTTGCACCTTTATCAAAAGTTATCAACGATAAATTTGGCATAATCGAAGGTTTAATGACAACTGTACATGCTACAACTGCTACTCAAAAAACAGTTGATGGTCCATCTAAAAAAGACTGGAGAGGTGGACGTGCTGCTGCTGCTAACATAATACCTTCTTCTACTGGTGCTGCTAAAGCCGTTGGTAAAGTTATTCCAGAATTAAATGGTAAATTAACTGGTATGGCATTTAGAGTTCCAACTACTAACGTATCTGTTGTAGACTTAACTTGCCGTCTTGAAAAACCAGCTACTTATGAAGAAATTAAAGCAGCTGTTAAAGAAGCAGCTAATGGTGAATTAAAAGGTATTTTAGGATACACAGAAGATGATGTAGTTTCTACTGACTTTATCCATGAATACTGTACATCTGTATTTGATGCTAAAGCAGGTATTGCATTAAATGATAATTTCGTAAAATTAGTTTCTTGGTATGATAATGAGTGGGGCTATTCAAATAAATGTCTTGATTTAGTTTCTCATATGGCATCTGTAAACTAATAGTTTATATAGTAAAAAACCACCTAAATGGTGGTTTTTTATGCACTTTTTATTAATATAGCTAAAAATGCTAAACTATCAATTTCACTATTTTTAAATGCATTTAATATTTCTAATAATTTACTAGGTTGGTCAGCACAAGTTCTACCAAATACAGTACTTATTCTATGCAAGATATTTTCATTTAATGTTTCTTCTTTTGCTAAATATCCAGATAATAGACCTTTGTAGAAAATATAATTAAAAATAAATATAATACAACATTCTTTGATAGAGTTTTGACCATTAAAAGGAAATCCTTTAACAAAAAATAAATTTACAAAAATATTTTCTATAAAATATTCTTTATCTTTCATTAATTTATTTCTATTTTCTTTATATTCATTATATAAAGGTGAAAAAGTATTATTTTCTTCAGTTACTATTTCTAGATAAGCTTTAAATAAAGTTAAAATTACTTTTTTTGTTTCTAATATAAGACTTTTTACACCAAAATTGTTTGTATTAGAATCTAGAACTTTTAAAACTATATCTAAAAGTAAATATTGTTGTTGTTTTTTTAAATTTAATATTGGTTCATATAGCTGAATATTATTAAAAAAGTTATTTATATAGTTTGGAATAGAACTAAGATTATTATTTTTATTAAATTCATCTATTTTAAACATAAATATACTAAGCAAAATCATTCGATTATCTAAAGATAAATTTCTATATTGTAAAATTTCTAAACAAGTTATTCTAATATCGTCAAAATAATTTAAAATTAGTTCTTTATTTTTGGATAAATCTACGATATAAAAATCACTATCTTTATTATTAACTTCTACAAGTTCAAATGAAATACCATCTTTTATATTATATAAAAGTTTACTAACTTCTTCACAACCTATAGATAATGAACGTTCATAGTTACTAAATATATTGTTGGTAACTCTTGGATATATTTTACATGTAGTACAAAGACCATCTTCACCTAAAGCTTTATGAATTTTACAAAGTTTATTTTCATCTTGAAAAGGACAAAAACTTAGATATATATCTTCAGTTATTTCTTGTTCAATACCATCTTCTATAGTAGTGTAATCTATTTTAATTTTTTCTTTTATATGGACAATTTTACCATAATTATTATTATTTAATTTACTTCTATTTTTTTTAATATATTTATTTAATAAATCTACTAAGTCGTTAGGATATTTAACATTACGATATTTAAAGTAGGTATCTTTATCTACAGTTATTCCCCAATTATAACTACAACAATTTATTTCACAGTTATTACCAGAACATTTAAAATCTTTATAAAAAGTTGGTTGTAAAAATGTATATTTATTTTTCATAAGCATTCTCCTGATATTTATTTTAATTTTTATTATATCATATTAATAAATTAATTAAAATAGATAATTACAAACAAAGTAATAATTATAAATAAAACTCATATTTAAATAAAAATCTAAAAATGGGATTTTATGAGTAAAAGTAAAATTATAAAAGGTATAATAATACTATCACTTGCTAATATTATAACATGTATTTTAGATTTTGTATATAGGATATATATGTATAATATAATAGAAGATTATGATATTAAATTATTGTATATAAAAATTTAAAAAAGATTTTAAAAAAATATTAACATTTTTATAAGAGTATAATAATATTATATAGACTTTGTAATGCCTATGCTATATTTATATATTATGCGTAATACAATGATGATGTTTTTATTTGAAATAAAATAAAAACATCAACTATATGTGAAGATCAAATGTAAGCATTATATATAAGACCAAGAAAAATATATAAATACACTATTTAATTTTAATTATTATTCATTTACAGGTTATTTTCTGCATTTTAAAAGTAATGCTTGAAAATATTTTTATTTGAAAAAAAATTTAGAACTATATTATTGCAAGAATTAGAATTTATATAAATATCTTTAAGAACTAAACTAGCATATATATCAGTACATAAAATAGAACCATAAGGTTATAAAAATAATTTTTATGGATAGTTGCTATAAGTTTATTTACAATGGGTATGATTTATAATTTTTATAGAAATATATCAGAAAATGAAAATAAAAATTTAAAAATAGAAAAAGGTAAGAAACAAAGTATAAAAAACAATTAGCTAAGCAATATAACAAAGTGATGAAATATTAGAGAATTGGTTAGAAAATATATTATATTCTAGAAATATTTTTGATCATTATATGATTAATGCAGTTTTAAATTACAAAAAATATTTAAAAAGTATAAAAATAATTAAAATTATATAAGTATAAATCTATTGGATTTCTTAAAAATTAGATAAAGATTTAAAAAATATTAAACTATATATATAGAAGATACTAATTATTATAATTTATAATTACATAAATCGTAAATGTTATTTGTATATTAATATTGATAGGTTTAAACTAAAAATAAATTATTTTTTTCAATAGTTAGTATAACGTAAATTAATAAAATAGATATAAAAAGATATACTATAAAACCATAACTTTTTATATTAAAATCAATTTAATATATGTAGTATACGCTTTATAAAAAGACTAAAACTATAATAACCATAATCATTACATTTTAAAACCTTAATTTTATTATTACATATTCAAAAAAAATCATTAATATAATAAAAATTAAAAGAATTAATTGTTTTATTATGCTAATTAGAAAAAATTTTATCATAAGGTTAAATTTAGTCATGATAGAATATATAGCATAATGTATCATTTAGTATTTTATTATTCAAAGATCTAAAAAAGGTTTTTTTAAAGTATTATGCATCATTATAACTAATTTTAAGTATATTTTTAAATGGAATTTTTTATTCTTCATTTAAATATTTATATTTTTTAGTCAAAAAGTTATTTTAAACATTTAAAATATTTTTTGAATTGTTTAGAAAATTTTTGTTGTTCTTATTTTCTTACGTATTAAAAAGAAAAAATGACTTGTTTGATATAATGGTATTTATTGATTATTTTATTATAAATTTATAGAACCTTTAAAAATTAAAAAAATAAAATTTAACAGTTATGGTATAAAAATTATAAATATTTTTATTATAGCTGAATAGATTTGATATAAACCACAAGATATGTTAGTGATAAGCAAAAATTATTATAGAAAAATAAAAAAACTCATATAATAGAATAAAGTTGGTATGGCACCTAAAAATAAAATCATAGCAGATTTAGTCATAAAGATATAAATAGTTTATCAAATTCTAAATTAATATGTAAATATTATATAGCATTTTCACTAAAATATAGAAGATATGAAATATATGGAAAGATAAAAGCAGATATATTGAAGATATTAAGCACATTATGGGAAAAAATATGTTAAAACATACAATCTTAAATCATGCAAAGACAATATATATGTTAGTAGAGATACAATTATATTTTGAGTGTATCATAATTTATGCTATATTTAAAGTAGTAAAAACAGGTTAATGATATTTGATAGGTATGTAAATTTAAAGTATAAATATGGGAATAGCCATTTTGGTTTAGAAGGTATATGTACATACAGTGATCAAAAGACTATAAAAAAGTATACTGTTCCATTTACAGATAGGAAGAATAAGTAGGTAAAAAATTATTAGCTTTAGTGAAAGTCAAGAAATAGTATCGTAATTGGCAGAGTATTCAAGGTCTTTTTAGAGGCTTAAAACAAGAAAAAAGTTATTATAGGACTTAAGCAAACCACCCGTTAAACGGGTGGTCTTGACTAATATTAAAATTTTTATGTTGTAAACTCTGCTATACCATTTGCTATTCCTATAGCACAGTTTTGTCTAAATGAATTTGTAGCTAATAAACTAGCTTCATATGGATTAGATATAAAAGCGGTTTCTACTAATATAGCAGGCATTCTTGTGAGACGGAGTACTGCAAAGTTTGCTGAGAATATTCCTAAATCTTTTAATTCTATTTGTCTAACTAAATTATTATTTACAGTTTTTGCAAAACTTTCTGCTATTGTTCTTGTTTTATAAAAATAAGTAGAAGTTCCTCTAGCTTCTGGGTTTACATTAGAATTACAATGTATACTTACAAAATAATTTGCCCCCCAATCATTAGCCATTTTTGCTCTTTCAGATAAAGTTAATGTTATGTCCATTGTTCTGGAATATTCTATTTCATAGCCCCATTTTGATAATATTCTACCAAGTTTTAAAGCTATATCTAAATTTACATCAGCTTCATGAAGACCGTTAGGGCCTATTGCACCAGGATTTTTACCACCGTGGCCTGCATCTATAAAGATTTTCATAATATACCTCCAATAAACTATATTTATAATTTTATTATATATAGCTTATTTTATATTACAAATATATTGCTTTATTATATAAATAGTAATATACTTATTTGAAGAGAAAAAAGTTATAAATATATAATATATTATAAATTATATATAAAAATGGTAAATTACTATACTTTTTTAAAATAGTTGTCGTATAATTTATAAATGATTTAATGGAGGTAAAATAAATATGAAGTATAAAAAACAAAATAAAGTATTTAAAAATTTAGCTTTAATTATTTTAGTTATATTTTTTATAGTATTACTTAAAATATTTTTGCCAAGTTTTAAGCATATAGATTATAGAGATAGTGTATCTTTATCTAAAGATGAGATAGGTATAAATATGCAATTAGACTATATATCTATGAAAAATCCACCTTTATATCAAAATGATGAAATATACCTTCCTATTGATTTTGTTAAAGATTATATAGATAAATATATTTATTGGGATAAAAAAGAAAATCAAATAACTATAACAAATGAATACAATGTTATAAGAATGAAAACAAATGAGCTAGAATATTTTGTAAATAATGAGCCTTTAAAATTAAATTTACCTATATATAATATAGAAAACGTAGCTTACATACCAAAATCATTTTTACAAGATTTTTATGAGTTACAGTTTCAATATATAGAACATACAAAAATTTTAAATATAATAAAAGAAGATTATAAAAAAGCTACTTTATCTAAAAATACTAGAATTAGAAAAGAAGCAGATAAAAAATCTCCTTATATTAAAAAAATTAAAAAAGGAGAAACAGTATATTTTTATGAAAATGAACAAAATGGATATACTAAAGTAGTAAATGATGATGGCTATATCGGATTTGTACCTACAAAATTGTTAATTAATATAGAAAATAAAACAGTGGAAAATAACTATGAAAATGATTATGTAGCCAAAGCTCCTTGGAAAGTAGATAATGGAAAAATAAATCTTGTTTTTGACCAAGTGCAAAACGTATTAGCTAATAGTTCACAGGCTAAAAGAACATATCATGATGGAGTAGATGTTTTAGTTCCTACGTGGTTTTCTTTTAAAGATGAAAAAGGTGAAATTATAAATATAGCAGATAAAGGATATGTAGATTGGGCACATAAAAATGGATATAAAGTTTGGGGGTTATTAACAGATAATTTTGATAAAAAAATATCACATAGTGTTTTATCTTCAACTAAAATTAGAGAATACGTTATAAAGCAACTTTTAGCATATGTTGCTATGTATGATTTAGATGGTATAAATATTGATTTTGAAAGTATTCCAAAAGAAGATGGAGATAACTTTGTTCAATTTTTAAGAGAACTTGCTCCATTATTAAGAGCAGAAGGAGCAGTTTTATCTGTAGATTTATTTGTACCTAAGCCGTGGACTAAACATTACAATAGAAATGAAGTAGGGAAAATAGCAGATTATGTTATAGTTATGGGTTATGACGAACATTATGCAGGGTCAGAAAGTGCAGGGTCTGTTGCATCTATGAACTGGTCTGATATAGCTATAAAAGATACTTTAGCAGAGGGTGTCCCTAAAGAAAAACTTATACTTGGTATACCATTTTATTGTAGAATTTGGACAGAAAATTTACAAAATAATAAGGTAAAGCTTACTTCAAAAGCTTATAGTATGAATAAAGCTTATAATTTTATAGAAGAAAAAGGTGGAACTTTTATATTTGATGAAAAAACAGGACAAAACTATGGAGAAGTAAAAGAAGGTAGCAAAACATATAAAGTTTGGCTAGAAGATGAAACGAGCATAACACAGAGATTAAATCTTGTTTTAAAGTATGATATAGCAGGAGCAGGAGCTTGGAAAAGAGGGCTTGAAAAAGAAGAAATATGGAAAATATTAAAAGATAAATTAAAGGGATAAATTATGACATTAGAAGAAAAAATATATTCTTTTGAAGAAGAAAATACTATTATAGGTATATCAGATGCAACACCTTTTTATAGTATAAAACCTATATTAGAAAAGAGTGATATACCTTTTGTAGAAAAAGATATTGAAAAAAGGATAAATCCTATGCTCATAAGAAGTGATGCTAAAAGTATTATTGCCTTAGGACTTAGCTATAATAAAACTTTTGTAGGTGATATAGATAATAAAATAAGAGGTAAAATATCTATTGGTGCCATGGGACTAGATTATCATATACTTGTAAAAGAAAAACTTGAAAACATAAAAAATAGCCTTAAAATAGAAGGAGATATATTTGTAGATACAGGACCTTTGGTAGATAGAGAAGTAGCTAAAAGGTGTGGACTAGGTATTGCTGGTAAAAGTGGTAACATTATTAATAAAAAATTAGGGTCTATATTTTTTATAGGATATATGGTAACAAATGTACAACTTAAACCAACCATTAACACTTATACAGATGATTTATGCAAAAATTGTGATAAATGTATAAAAGCTTGCCCTAGTGGAGCTATATTAGAAAATGGATTTAATTATAAAGTATGTATATCATATCTTACACAAAAAAAAGAGCTAGAAAGTGAAGAAGAAAAAAAGCTTATTAATAGACAAATATATGGTTGTGATATTTGCCAAAAAGTTTGCCCTTATAATAAAGAAGTATATAAAGAAGAAATATGTGATGTAGATACTTTTTATCCTAATATCAAAGAAATTTTAAATATGACTAATAAACAATTTGAAAGTACCTATAAAAAAACAGCTTGTGGTTGGAGAGGTAAAAAAATTTTACAGCGTAATGCAATAATAGCTTTAGCTAACTATAAATATAGTGAAAAAGCAATAGAAATATTAGAAAAAATGAAAAATGATACAAGAGAAGATATAAAAAACTATGCTTTATGGGCAATAGATAAATTAAATAACAAAAGGTGAAAAAATGGGATATTTTAATAGTAGAGGGCTTAGAGGTAGCACCTTAGAAGAATTTATAAACCTTACAAATGATGTATATAGGGAGAAAAATTTGGCAATAATCCAAAAGATACCAACACCTATAACACCAGTTAAAATAAATAACGAAAATAAAACAATAACACTTGCTTATTTTAACGAAAAAAGTACAGTAGACTATATGGGTGTAATACAAGGTATACCAGTATGTTTTGATGCAAAAGAGACAAGCCAAGGGTTTTTACCTTTACAAAATATACATCAACACCAAGTAGATTTTATGGAAAGTTTTGAAAAACAAGAAGGTATAGCTTTTATGCTTGTATATTTTAAAATGTATGATGAATATTATTATTTACCATTTAAAGATATATTAAAATGGTGGCAAAATGCTAAAAATGGTGGTAGAAAATCTATACCATATAAAGCATTTGAAAAAAAATATATTGTTAAGCAAAGTGGAAAATTTTATGTACATTATTTAGAGGCATTAAACACATACTTAAAAGAATATAATTAAAGAAGGTGTGTTTGTGAAGAAAATATGTATACTTATTTTAAGCATTATTTTAGTAGGTTGTAATAAAAGCAAACCTAAAGAAAATGTATTGGCTGTAAATGTACAAAATAATTATAAACAAATAGAACTTTATAATATTTATAAAAAAGATAAATATACTTTAAAAAAATATGAACCAGAAGAAAAATGCTACACAGGTGTTTTTATAGAGCAAATAGAAGGGGACTTTATACAGGAATTTGAAAGCTATACAAATACAAGTCCTAGCATATATATGTATAGCCAAAAATTAGATGATAGTTATCCTTTATCGTGGGTTTTAAATTGTTATTCTAATCTAAAAACACCATTTATAACTATATTGCCACCAGAAAATGAAAAAGATACATTTAATAATACTTTAATAAAAAATGTTGCAAAAGATTTTGGAAGCTTACAAATACCTATGTTTGTTAGTATATACCCAGCAAATAATAGCTTTATAGGTAGAAATAACGAATATATAAAATTTTTACAAGATGCAAAAACATATTTTGAGCTTTATGCACCTAATGTTGCACTGGTCTGGAGTATAGATAAAAATCTTTCTTATAGAGCAAAAGATTTTTATCCAGGTGATAATTATGTAGATTGGGTTGGAATTGAAATATATGAAAATATAGATGAAAACAACAAATTAGATATAATGTTTAAAGAATTTGATTTTTTTTATAAAAAATATGCGAGTGAAAAGCCTATTTTTATAAATTTAGCTATATCGCATTTTGGCAATACATCTTATAACTATAATATAAATGATAAAATAAATGAACTTAATAGATATTTTAATAAAATGCCTTATAAATATGAAAGATTAAAAATGATTAACTATATAAATTATGATACTTTTAAAACACAAAAAGTTAACAAGCAAAATTATTTAATAACAGATAATAAAAAAATATTAGAAACTTATAAAAATTTATTAAATAATGATATATTTTTATCATCTGTAATTTTTGCAGACAATAAAAGAGAGATAATGCAAGAATATAAATTAAATAGTTTAGCTTATAAAATAGATAATCAATTTTTTGTAGATGAAAGTTATTTTAACTTAAATAGTATAGATTTAAATGAAATATATTTAGAAAATAGTATTAATATAGATGGTAAAAAATATTATAGTTTGAATAATATTTTAAAACATAACAATAAAAAGGCAGATATAGATGAAAAGAATAAAAAAGTTATAATATATTAAAAGAAAATAGATAATATAAAAAGAGAGTGTGTAAAACATTTTCTGAGGTTGTAGACTTTATCTACAACCTTTCAAAAAAATAACAAGATTATTTTTTTGAGATACTGTATGAAAAAGCAGATTTATTCGCACAAGGGCTAAAGCCCCTATAAATCTAGCTTTTTACACAATACGAGGCAAAGCCCCATATTGTGATTAGAATTTTTATGAAAAGCATAAAAATAAAAAAATTACCTATAAAATATTTTGTATACAGTATGAGAGAGTGTGTGTAAAACATTCTCTTTTTATTATTACAATTAATGTATGATTTAATTGATTATAATTAAATTATTTTTAAAATTAGTTATATTCAAAATAATTGTAGAAAATAACCAACATATTTTATATAATATATTTAATAAAGCAAATAAAGTTTAGGAGCGTTAATATTATGTTAAGAAAAAGTAGGTATCATATATTTTATGAAATATCGGAAATTAGAAAATTAACTAATAGCAAAGGTTATGATAGACTAATACCAGCATTTTCTTCTTCTATTATGAAAGTATATCCTCATCAAATAGCAGAAACAATATTTGCATTAGATAGTAAAGAAAAAGGACTAATATTAGGTAACGAGGCAGGACTTGGAAAAACATTTACATCTATGATTTTTATATCACAAAATTATATAGAGGGTAAAAAGATATTAATAGTAACACCTATATCTTTAATAGGACAATGGAGCGAAATTATGAATAATAATTTAACATTAGATTATAAGGTGTTAAATGGAGAAGAAAAGGCTACGGAAAATATATTTGATGACAGAGTAATATTAACTACATATGAATATTTAAATAATAAATTTGGATTATTAAAACAAGCTAGCTTTGATATAGTAATTTTTGATGAGGCACAAAGATTAGGAAGTTTTTATAATAATAAAAATAAATATATAAGTAGCTTAAGAGAAAGTATAAAAAATAGCTTTAAGCTATTATTAACACCGTTACCTTTTGAAATAAATATTTTAAAATTATACGGTATTATAAAATTTATAGATGATAATGCTTTTTGGGGAATGGACAAGGATACATTTTTTAAAAGATATTATAAAAAAGAGGAAAAATATAAAGAATTGTTAGAAGAAGTAAATAAATATTGCTTTAGAACTTTGAAAGCACAAGTAAAACATTATGTAAAAATACCAAATAGAATAATAAAAATGGTAAAATATAATTTTACTAAAAAAGAAGAAAAATTATATAAAATGATAGAAATTTATTTAAAGTTAGAAAATAAAAAAATATTTCCTAAAATGGAGCTATATGATTTAACGTTAATGTTTACTAAAAATTTATCATCATCTGTAAATAGTTTTTCTAATATGCTTGAAAATATTATAAAAAGAGCAGAAAATATAGAAGATTGTGATGAAGAATTAAACCAATTAAAGTTAATGTTAGAGTTTAGTAATAGTATAAAATCAAGTGAGAAGACAAAACAATTGGAATTAATATTAAAAAAAGGGTTTAATAATTTAAAAAGTGTAGGAGCCAATAAAAAAGCAATAATATTTACAGAAAGTAAAGCCACTCAAAATTATTTATATAACATTTTAAATAGTAAATATAAAGTTTTAGTATTTAACGGAGATAATAGTAGAGATTATAAAATAATAGATAAATTTAAAAGAGAATATGAAATATTAATAGCAACAGATATAGCATCTGAGGGGTTTAATTTAGATTTTTGTTGTTTTGTAATAAATTATGATTTGCCTTACAATGTGTTAAAGCTAGAACAACGTATAAGTAGGTGTCATAGAAAGGGACAGGCATTTGATGTATTAGTTGTAAACTTTTTTAACGTAAATAACTTTTATGATGTAAGGTTATTAGAGCTTATAAAGAAAAGGTTAAAACAATTTAATGACATAATGGGAATGACAGATACAATAATAGACTTTTGTGAAGATATGGACATAAAATTAAGAAGTAAAGAAGAGATAGAGGAACAATATAACAATATATTAGAAGAAAATAAAGAAGAAAACATAAAGTTATTAGATAATACAGAAACAATAGTAAAATATATATTTAACAAAGAGATAGAAGAAAGATATAAAATAAATCCAGCATATTTAAAATATAAAAATGATTTTATAAATAATGCTATATGGGAACTAGCAAAATTTATGCTTAAAGACGAAAAAGGGTTTAAATATGATAAAAAAACAAGGACAATAAGTATACTAAAATCTTACATACCAAAAAACATATATGAAAGGCAAACAGAAAAAGAAATAAAATATAGTATGTTTGATAGAAGTATGGGAATAAGCCATCACAACTATTTAACTTTTACAAGCAATATTACACAAAAATTAATAAATAATTTTAATCTACAAGTAAAATATTTGGTAAAAGGATATGCTAAAATAAAGGTTGTAGGTAATATATCACCTTGTTATATTTTGGGATATAAGGCACAGATAAATCATTTGTCGTTTGCAACAGAGTTTTTTTGTGAGCTTATAGGAGTTAGTAAAACAGGCACAATATTAAATAATGAAATGTGTAAAGAAATAATGTGTTTAGAGGTGGAAGAGGCAAAAGATATAGATTATATTAATATTGAAAATATAGAAGAAATAGAAAAAAATTTGGACAAAACAAAATATGAAAAAATGTTTTTAGATAGGTTAAGCAAAAATAATGAAATAAATTTAGGCAATCTAAAAGAAGATTTAAAAACACAAAAAATAAAATTAAAAAATAATATTAATACTATAAAAACAGAGCTTAACATATTAAAACTAGAATATGAAAAAACTGTAAATAAAATTGAAAAATTAAGTATTAATAAAAAAGTAATTTTAAAAGAAAAGGAGCTTAAAAAACTAGAACAAGATTTATTTTTAGATGAAATAAGGCTTGAAAATAATTATAAAAATAGTATTGAAAGCTTAAAAGAAAGTGAAAAATTTAGTGTAGATTTTGATAGATTGTTTGTTTTAGAGGTTTATTAAAAGTTTGGAAAAAATGTTGCACCTAATAATAAAATGTTGTAAAATGTAAAAAGGGTAATTAAGATATAGTAAGTGTTGTTACTTACAAGCCAACAATGTTTTATACTTATGATTATAAATATAAAACAGAGGAGGTATACTTTCAATCTAATAAGATTGGAGGTGGTGCAAATGGGTACATACAAGGTAATAATAATATTACTTACATTGTCAAATACAATGATTAATTTCATAAGTTTGATAATTGTACTTATTAAAAGCACAAAAAAGTAATAGCACCAAGCCCGCAAAGTTTTGTGCTATTACTAAAAACATAAAAGTATAAAACATTGTTGGCAACATCTTAATTACCTCTTGTTAATTTAATTATACAACAAAAAAAATAATTTGTAAAGGAGTAAAAGTTAGTAATTATATTTAGGGGTGAAGAGTTTTGTTAGAAAAATTAAAAATATATTTATATAATAGCTTAAAATATAAATTATATTTATATTTTAATAAAGGAATTTTAGGGTTAAATATTCATAATATTGTGTCTAAAAAAATAAATAACATTCTAAATAATGAAAAGCTAACATATGAAGAACGGATTAGAATAAAAAAGGCGTTTCCAAGAAAATTTTTTGGTCTATTTTTAAATATACAAATTAACTATGAAAAAATAAATTTTAAAGACTATAAATTTATAGAAAAAATAATAAGTGATTTATATATAAAAAGGTATAACTATGATATAGATAAAAATATTTTGCATAATAAGTTAAATAACAATGAAGAATATGAGTTATTATTTAGAAGAAATTATTTATATAAAATTATTTCAAATGATATATCTAGTTCAGATAATGTAAGAATTTTTATTTTTACAGTTATAATGAGTGCTTTATTAAGTGATTTTGTGCAACAAATTTTAAAGGTAGAGCTTATTGGTAATATATTTATATATATACTTGCTATAATAATTACGTGGTTTTTTTGTTTTTAACAGTATTTAGAATTACTTATTTTTTAACAAAATTTGTTTTTTCTTTATTTTTTAAAAGTAAATTTGAAATGGACTTATATAATTATGAGATAAAGATTATTGACCATATATTAGAAAATAACTATAATATATCACAATAAAAAAATTATCAAGTAAGGAGTATTAAAAATGGACGGGTATTCAAAAGATATAGTAAAAGAAGAAATAGAAAAATTAAGAAGTATATTTCCACAGTGTGTAGTAGAGGGAAAGGTAAAAATAGACCAACTATTAAATATATTAGGGGAATATGACGAGAAAGATTATGAAAAATATGAATTTACGTGGAAAGGAAAAAACGAATGCTACAAAACGGCAAGGGAGAGAACAAAAGCAACGTTAATACCGTGTGAAGAAGAAAGTGTAAATTTTAACGATACAGAAAATATGTACATAGAGGGGGACAACTTAGAGGTATTAAAAATATTACAACAAGGGTATTATAACAAAGTAAAGATGATATACATAGACCCACCGTATAATACAGGAAATGACTTTGTATATAAAGATGATTATAGAGATAGTTTAGAAAATTATAAAAAGATAGTAAGCAGTATAGGAAAATCAAATCCAGAAACAAGTGGACGTTTTCATACAGAGTGGCTAAATATGATGTTTCCACGATTAATGCTTGCTCATACATTATTAAAAGATGATGGTGTTATTTTTATTAGTATAGATGATAATGAAGTACATAATTTAAGAAAAATGTGTGATGAAATTTTTGGGGAAGAAAATTTTATATCTTCTATAATTTGGGAAAGAGCTTTTGCTCCTAAAAATGATAATAAGCATATTTCTTTGGGACATGATTATCTACTTATATATAGTAAAAGTATTCAAAATTTAGAATGTTTTGGTATACCGAGAGATAGAAAAAGTTTAGACAGGTATTCAAATCCAGATAATGACCCTAGAGGAGATTGGCAATCTAGTACAATGACTGTTTCTAATGGTACGGATAAATATTTATACGAAATAGAAACACCTAGTGGTAGAAAAGTTTTTCCGCCTAATGGTAGATATTGGGTATATACAGTAGAAAAATATAATTCACTTATAGAGGATAATAGAATATGGTTTGGTAAAGATGGTAATGGTGTTCCTAGAATAAAAACTTTTTTAAGAGAAGTAAAACAGAGAATTAATCCATTAAGTTTGTGGAAATATGAAGAAGTTGGGCATTCTCAAGGGGCGACACAAGAATTAAAAAAACTTTTTGAAGGAGAAAAAATATTTTCATATCCAAAACCTTTAGATTTAATAAAAAGGTGTATAGACCTATATACAGAAAAAGATGACATAATATTAGACTTCTTTAGTGGTTCGGCAACAACAGCCCACGCAGTAATGCAATTAAACGCAGAAGACGGAGGAAAGCGTAAATATATAATGGTACAATTGCCACAGTTATGTGATGAAAAAACAGAGGCTTATAAATCGGGATATAAAAATATATGTGAAATAGGAAAAGAAAGAATAAGAAGAGCAGGAGCTAAAATAAAAGAAGAAATTGAAAATACAGAAAATTTAGACATAGGATTTAGAGTGTTTAAATTAGATAAAAGCAACTTTTTAAAATGGAACATAGTTTTATCAGATGAAATAGATTTACAACAATTTTTAAACAATAATAAAAGCATTATATCTGGAAGAAGAGAAGTAGATGCAATGTTTGAAATACTTATAAAAAATGGTTTTCCATTAACAGAAAAAATTTATAGGTTAGACATAGGAGGATATAAATTTTACCATATAGGAGAAGATTGTTTAGTTATGGTTAGTTTTGAAGAAAATATACCAATAGAAATAGTAGAACAAGCAATAGAATATGCACCAGCTAAAATGATTTTTAGCAGAAAAGCATTTAAAGACACGTCGGAGATAGTTACAGCTAAACATATAATAAGTAAAGAATTTTCATATGCTCAAATAGAAGTAGAATTTTTATAAAAAATGACATTAATAAAAAAGTATGATATAATAAAATAAATAAGGAGTAAGAAATGAAATTTGAGAAATGGGAAAACTTAACGATAAGTAATGATTTTATATTTTCAAAGGTAATGAGAGATAAAGAAATATGTAAAGAAACACTAGAAAATTTGTTAAATATAAAAATAAAAGAAATAAAATATATACAAGAACAAAAAGCAATAGATATAAGATATGATGCAAAAAGTATAAGGCTAGACGTATATGTAGAGGCAGATGAAAAAATATATAATGTAGAAATGCAAGTGGTAAATAATAAAAATTTAGCAAAAAGAAGTAGGTATTATCAAGGGCTAATAGATTTAGATATAATAGAAAAAGGAAAAACATACAAAAATTTAAAAGAAAGCTACGTAATATTTATATGTACATTTGACCCATTTGGAGAAAATATGTCAAAATATGAATTTAGATATTATTGCAAAGATAAAAAAGAGCTAGAGCTAAAAGATGAAACACATAAAATATTTTTTAATACAGAAGGATTTGAAGAAGAAAAAGACGAAAAAATAAAAACATTTTTAAAGTATGTAAAAGGAGAAAAAGAAAATAATAAATTTATAGAAAAATTAGATAAAAAAATAAAAACAATAAAAGAAAATAAAGAATGGAGGCAAGAATATATGACACTATTAATGAGAGAACAAGAAATAGCAGAAGAAAATTTTGCCAAAGGGATAAAAGAAGGGATAAAAGAAGGAATAATCAAAGAAATAAAATTATTAAAAGAGTTTGGAGTAAAAGAAGAAGAAATAATAAAAAGAATAATGTTAGATTATAATTTGACAAAAGAAGAAGCAATAAAATATTTATAAAGTTATACCAGTAGAGTAAATAAATCTACTGGTTTTTGCTGAAGATGTTAAAATAAAAAATGACTTTAATAAAAAAGTATGATATAATAAAATAAATAAGGAGCAAGAAATGAATTTTGAAAAATGGGAAAACTTAACGATAAGCAATGATTTTATATTTTCTAAAGTAATGAGAGATAAGGAAATATGTAAAGAAACATTAGAAAATTTGTTAAATATAAAAATAAAAGAAATAAAATATATACAAGAACAAAAAGCAATAGACATAAGATATGATGCAAAAAGTATAAGACTAGACGTATATGTAGAGGCAGATGAAAAAATATATAATGTAGAAATGCAAGTGGTAAATAATAAAAATTTAGCAAAAAGAAGTAGATATTATCAAGGGCTAATAGATTTAGATATAATAGAAAAAGGAAAAACATACAAAAATTTAAAAGAAAGCTACGTAATATTTATATGTACATTTGACCCATTTGGAGAAAATATGTCAAAATATGAATTTAGATATTATTGTAAAGATAAAAAACAGCTAGAGCTAAAAGATGAAACACATAAAATATTTTTTAATACAGAAGGATTTGAAGAAGAAAAAGACGAAAAAGTAAAAACATTTTTAAAGTATGTAAAAGGAGAAAAAGAAAAAAATAAATTTATAGAAAAATTAGATAAAAAAATAAAAGCAATAAAAGAAAATAAAGAATGGAGGCAAGAATATATGACACTATTAATGAGAGAACAAGAAATAGCAGAAGAAAATTTTGCCAAAGGGATAAAAGAGGGAATAAAAGAAGGAATAAGAGAGGGAATAAAAGAAGGAATAAAAGAAGTTGTAACTAACCATATAAAGACATTAAAAAAATTTAATGTATCAAATGATGAAATAGTAAAAATAATATCTGAAGACTATAATTTAACAGAGGAAGAAATTAAAAATTATTTATAAATTTAATAAAAACCAGTAGATTAAATAATTCTACTGGTTTTTAAGGAGGATTGTTAAAATTGAAGATTAAGTTTAAAGAACAAGCATTTCAAAAACAAGCTATACAAAGTGTTATAAATTTGTTTAATGGACAAATTAAACAAGATTATACTACAACCTATGATGATAATGATATACAAACAACTTTTATACCTAATGATATAAGTTATAATGCTATTAATATATCTAGTGAAAAAATACTTGAAAATATGCAAAGAGTACAAAAACAAAATATGTTACAAACTACAAATGACATACAAAATAACACTTTTTGCATAGAAATGGAAACAGGAACAGGTAAAACATATACATATACAAAAACTATTTTTGAACTTAATAAAAAATATGGATTTAAAAAATTTATTATAGTTGTACCTAGTATTGCTATTAAACAAGGTGTATTTAAGTCATTTCAAATAATGGAAGATGAGCTTAAAAAATATAACCAAAATTATAATGTTTTTATATATAATTCTAGTAAATTAAATCAAGTTAAAAATTTTGCAACTTCTAACAATATTGAAATTATGATTATAAATATTGATGCTTTTAAAAAAGATGAAAATATTATAAATCAAGATAATGATAAACTAGCTAAAACACCAATAGAGTATATTAAACAGACTAGTCCTATTGTTATTATAGATGAACCTCAATCTGTAGATAATACAGAAAAATCTAAGGAGGCTATAAATTCTCTTAACCCTTTAGCTATTTTAAAGTATTCTGCTACTCATAGAGAAAAAATAAATCTTATTTATAGATTAACTCCAGTTGATGCCTTTCAAATGGGCATAGTTAAACAAATTTCTGTTGCTAGTGTTTTTTCATCTCAAGATTTTAATACACCTTATTTAAAACTTTTAGAGGTTTCTATGGATAATGGTGTAACTGGTGGTATAAATTTTAAAGCTAAGCTAGAAATAGATATTTTAAAAGATGGAAAAATAACAAGAACTAAAAAAATATTAAAACAAAATGATGATTTAGAGTCTATAACTAAAAGAGAAGAATATAACGGATATGTAATTACAAACATAGATTGTACAGAAAATAAGGAGCATATAGAATTTGCTAATACTCAAACTCTAAGTTTAGGAAAATCAATAGGGGATATAGATGAAGATTTAATAAAAAAAGAACAAATCAAAAGAACTATTGAACAACACCTTGAAAAAGAACTTATTTATACAGATTTAGATATTAAAGTTTTATCTTTATTTTTTATTGATAAAGTAGATAAATATAGATTAGGTGATGGAGAAAAAGGCATATATGCTAAAATGTTTGAAGAATGTTATACAGAGCTTATAAATTTACCTAAATATAAAATATTAAAAGAAAGATTTACGCAACCAATAGAAAAGATACATAATGGATATTTTTCTAAAGATAAAAAAGGTAATTTTAAAAATACTAAAGGAGAAAGTAATGAAGATGATAACACATATAAAACTATTATGCAAGATAAAGAATATTTATTGTCTTTTGAATGTCCTTTAAGATTTATTTTTTCTCATAGTGCTTTAAAGGAGGGGTGGGACAGTCCTAACGTTTTTCAGGTTTGTACACTTATTGAGCAAAAATCAAAATTTAGCGCAAGACAAAAAATAGGACGAGGGCTTAGATTATGTGTAAATCAAAATGGTGAGCGTATAGAAGATAAAGCTATTAATAATTTACATATTATAGCTAACGAAAGTTTTGAAGATTTTGCTAAAAATTTACAAAAAGAAATAGAAGAAGAAACAGGATTAAAATTTGGCAGTATAGATATAACATCTTTTATTGGTATCACCTATGAACAAACAGTTATAGAGCAAGTAAATATAAAAAATGAAGATGCTACTGAAATTTTAAATCATTTTGAAAAAATAGGATATATTGATGATGAGGGAAATGTTGATACTGAAAAAATTAAAAATGATATAGAAGATAACTTTTTTAATATTCCAGAAAAATTTGAAAATGTTAAAAAGGAAGTAGAAACTATATTTACACAGCAAAAAATAGAAAATCTTAATAAACAATTATTAACTAACATTACTTATGAAAAAATTACTAAAGAAGAGAAAATAACAACAGAAGAAGATGCAAGAGAAATTTTCCAAAGTTTTAAAGATAGTAAGTATATAGATAATAAAGGACAAGTTACAAAAACTTTAAAAGAAGATTTAGAAAAAGGTAATATAAAATTACCAGAAAAATTTGAAAATGCTAAAGACAATATAAATAATATAGTTTTAAAATCTACTATTAAGTTACCTATTAATAATGCTAACAAGCAAGTTGTAGTAAAATTGAACAAACAAGTATTAGTTAGCCCAGATTTTTTAGAACTTTGGGAAAAAATAAAATATAAAACAAAATATAGATTTAAATTAGACGAAGAAAGCTATAAAAATGAATGTATTGAAAAAATAAAAGAAATGCCTAAAATAAATAGAATAAGAATTGTAACAAAAAATGCTGATATTAACGTAGAAAAAGATGGTGTATATTCTGAAGAAAAGTATGAACAGTTTACAAACATAGAATATAAACAATTTAATCCAACTTTAGAAGATTTATGGGAAATAGCCGAAAAATCTTCTGTACATATAAATTTAGTTTTAGAAGTGTTATCAAAAAGTGGAAGATTAGATGAAATTTATAATGACCCTAAAAAATTTATAGAACAAGTGATTGATATTTTTAAAGAAGTGCAAGCTAAAACTATTATTAATGGTATATATTACATAAAAAATGAAAATGACAAATATTATATAAAAGAAGAAATATTTGATACAAGTGAAATAATAGCATATTTAGATAAAAATGCTTTGAAAATTGAAAATAATAAAACACCTTATGATTATATAGTTTATGAGAGTGAAACAGTAGAAAAATCTTTTGCTAAACAATTAGATAATGACCCTAGTGTAAAAATATTTTTTAAATTTCCTTCAAAGTTTAAAATAGATACACCTATTGGCAGTTATAATCCAGATTGGGCAATTTATAGACAAGAAAATGATACAGAAAAACTTTATTTTGTTATAGAAACAAAAGGTAGTATAAATAGCTATGATTTAAGAATTAAAGAAAATTTAAAAATAAAATGTGGTAAAAAACATTTTGAAGCTTTACAAACTAATGTTAATTTTGATTTTAGTAATGATTGGTTAAATTATTCTAAGAATAAAATATAAAAATACATTTTGTTAATCTAAAATTTGGTTATTTTAAGTATAGTTTATTAAATTTTGGAGAAAATTATTTATAGAAATGTTATAAAACTATTATTATCAAAATAATAAAATAAAAAAAGTTAAATTATTTTAATATACCATAAAAGATAGATTTTTATAAATTTAAATACTTTTAAAAAATCTATCTTTTTTAATTAAAAATTTTTAATGTAGGATATTATTTTAATAAACTATTATAATATAATTAAAATATTGAATATTTTAAAATAGTAGAGTATAATAAAAAATTATTAAATAAATTTAATTAAGTAGGAGGGAATTTTTTGGCTAATAAAATTTTAGTTGTCGATGATGAACAAAGTATAATGAATATTATTGCTTTTAACCTAAAAAAAGAAGGTTATGAAGTTGTATGTGCTGAAGACGGAGAAATGGCTATAAAAATTTTTGAAGAAGAAAGTCCAGATTTAATTCTTTTAGATATAATGATGCCTAAAATAGATGGATATGGTGTTTGCAAAAGGATAAGAGACAAAAGTGACATACCTATTATTATGCTTACTGCTCGTGCAGATGAAGTAGATAAAGTTTTGGGGCTTGAAATAGGGGCTGATGATTATGTAACAAAACCTTTTAGCAATCGTGAGCTTATGGCTCGTGTTAAAGCTAATCTTAGAAGAAAAACTAATATAAATCAAGAAAATGAACAAGCAAATATTAATAGTGGAAATGTTAAAAATTTTGGCGAACTTACTATAGATTTGGATAGATATGAAGTTTTTAAAAGAAATGAACCTATAAATCTTACGATAAGAGAGTTTGAGCTATTAAAATTTTTAGCACTTAAAAAAAATCAAATTTTTACTAGAGAGGTATTATTATCTCAGGTGTGGGGATATGAATATTTTGGAGATGTTAGAGCAGTAGATGTTACTATAAGAAGGCTTAGAGAAAAGATAGAAGATGATGCTAGTAAGCCTAAATTTATAATAACTAAAAGAGGTATAGGATATTATTTTATGTCATAGATAGGTACAAGAGATATGAAAAGTATACGTTTTAAACTAATTTTTATATATTTTATATTAGTTTTTATAGTTATGATAATAAGTGGTACATTTATTATTTTTACTATACAAAAACAAGAAACAATAAAAATAGAAGAAGAACTTAAAAGTTTTTCTAAAGCTATAAAAGAACAGATTATAGACCAGTATGAAAACCCAGAAGATTTTCAAAGTGGATTTACAGACCTTTTTATGAAAAGAGTTTTTATACAAAATATGCAAGGTGCTATAATAGATAAAGATGGAAAAACAATAGCGGCTACTAATTTTTCACAAACACAAGGCCCATATCAATATAAAAATTCTATTGTTATATCAGCATTAGCAGGAAAAGAAAAGTTTGAAAAATTTAAAAAAGGATTAGATGAAAATTCTGTTGTTAAAGAATGGTTAAGCTATGCTTATCCAATTTTTGATGATAATAATAAAGTTGAATATGTAATATATGTTCAAATGGATTCTAGCAATATAAGAGCTACTTTAACTCAAACAACAAATACAATAGGTGTAGCCGTAATTATAGCTTTAGTTTTGGCAATAATATTGGGAGGTATGTTTTCTAATACAATAACGTCACCAATATCTATCTTAACTAGAAAAGCAAATCTTTTAGCAAAAGGTAATTTAGAACAACATATTATCGTTAAAGGTGAAGATGAGATAGGACAACTTACAAGAAGTTTTAATCATATGGCAAGAGAGCTTAGAAAAACTGTATCAGAAATGGAAAACGAAAACAATAAACTAGAAATAGTTTTACACAATATGACAGATGGAGTAGTAGCATTTGATGAAATAGGTAATCTTATTCACGCCAATAAAGAATTTTACGAGCTTATGGGCTTAGAAGAAGATTTGTATAAAATAAATTTAGATTATTTTTTAAATAAGATAGACTTACCTAAAAATAAAATAAAGCTAAATGAAAATACAGAAACATTAATAGATAAAAATGGTAAATATATACAGGTTGTTCTTATACCATATACAGATAAAAATAATTTTATAGAAGGTATAATGATAGTTTTAAAAGATATAACTAAGCAAAAGAAACTTGATGATATGAGAAAAGAATTTGTAGCTAATGTTTCTCACGAAATAAGAACACCTATTACAACTATAAAAAGCTATACAGAAACTCTTTTAGAAGGTGCAATAGAAGAAAAAGAATTAGCTATAGATTTTTTAAATACTATAAATGAGGCAGCAGATAGAATGAAATTTTTGACAGATGACCTTTTAGAACTTTCGCGCTTTGATGGAGGTAAAATTAGCTTTAATTTTAATATTGTAAATTTATATGATATTGTTGTTGGGTGTGTAAAACAAAATATAATTATAGCAAACAAAAAAAATCAAGAAATTTTACTACATGAGCCTGAAAATAAAGAAATGATTGTAATAGTAGATGAAGGAAGAATAAATCAAGTATTAAATAATATTGTATCAAATGCTATAAAATATAGCTATGAGAATACAGTTATACAAATATATATTGAGGAAACAAAAAGTACCTTTATAGTAAATATAAAAGATAATGGTATAGGCATACCAAAAGAAGATATAGGTAGGATATTTGAAAGGTTTTATCGTGTTGATAAAGCTAGAAGTAGAGCAATGGGAGGAAATGGATTAGGGTTATCTATTGCTAAAGAAATAATGCAAGAACATAGCGGAGATATAAAAGCATATAGTAAAGTAGGAGAAGGAACTACTATGCAAGTGATATTTAAAAAATACAAAAATATTGAAAATAGCTTGAAATTTAATTATGAAAACCAAAATTTTTAATTATAAAATTTATAACAAATATTTGTTATTTATGTAAATTTTATTTATTATTACATTATAATGTAAATTAAAAGTAAGGGTATTGTAACACAAATGTAATATAATTAATGTATAATATAATAATATAAAGTAGAAAGGAGGACTGTTATGAAAAAACTAATACTAATATTGTCAACCATCTTTATTTTAATACTTAATAATAGCTTTTTAACATTTGCAGCCTCTGTTTCTAATGAGGTAAAAAGTAATTTTTATATAACAGGTGGTTTAGATTTTTCTAAAGATTGTCAGGCTACATTTGATAAAACAAGAATAATAACTGGCAAAGCCGAAGAGGGGTCTACTGTTACAATTATAGTTTATGAAAAACTTCTTGAAATGAAAGAAGAGTTAAAAGAGCTTGAAAGGTATAAAATAGTTGTTGGTGCATCTGGATATTTTAGTCAAACATTAAATTTTGCTATTGGTGAAAATATTATATGTGTAAATGTTAAAGATAAAAATAATAAAACTTCTAGTGCCAAAACATCTATTACACGTAAAAATAGTGAAATAAAAAATGAATTGGAGCAAGCTGTTATTTTAGGAAGAACTAGAAAATAGCTTAATAATTTAAAGGTGGTAAAATGTATTTAAGTAGATGGAAAAATTTTATTATAATTTTTTTAATATTTTTAGCTATTTATCAGACTACTGGGCTATGGTTTGAAGAATTTTCAACCCATAGCTTTTTTTACTTAAGTAGAAATAAAGTTATTAATAATAATATACAAAAAGATACACAATATTTAACAGAAAGTATATTAATAAATACAGGTAACAATAAATTTATTAGAAAATATAACAATATATCAAATACAGATTATAAAAAGATATTTGATGAAGTAATTTATACTTGTATTAAAAATGGAGATTTTTATTATTTAAATAATTTTAGCATAGATGAAGTTTTAAATAATAAATCTGTCATATATACTTATAGTTTTAATATTAAAGGAGAAGATGCAAGTAAAATATTTAATATTAATGGAAATCACTTTTCTAAAATAAAAGAATTTGACACAATAATTATTTTACCTATTATTAGTGAAAAATATAATATAAAAACTATTTTTTTATCTTCCAAAACTTCAGAAGCTTATGAAATAAAAATTAATAAAGATAATTTAAGTCATAATGTTTTAAATGCTATAAATGAATTTAATAACTTAGAGCCAAAAAGTTTTTATTATATATCTAGTGAAGAAAGTGGAATATCATTATTTAGTAAAAATCAATTTTTACCAAAAGCAAAAGAGGATAGCTTTAACGTAAATAATATATTAGCTATAAATCCTTTAGAACAAGATGGTGGTATTTTATTATCTGAAAGTGAAAAATATGTAAATATATTTTTTGATAATCCTATTACAAAAACCAGTTCTTTTATAAATAATACTTATACGTATAATGATCAAAATATTATTGTAAAATATTATCCAAACGGTGTTTTAGAGTATGTAAAGTACAAAAGTAGTTTAAATGATAATCAAGGTAATCCATATAAAATAGCTTTACAATTTTTGGGAAAAGATACGAATATAAAAAATGAATATTATTTAAAAGATTATAAAATGGAAGAAAATAAAACAACATTTTATTTTGACTATAAAATAAATAATTTTCCTATTATGCTATCTAACGAAAAGAAAGAAGAAACAGGTATGCAAAGTATGATAGAAATAACAATAGAAGATAACATAGTGTCTAAATATAAAAGGATTATTTATGACTTTGTTGTGCAAGAAGATTATATTACAGTAGAAAAATCTTTTATAAAAGCAATAGATAGTTTTTTATTAAATAATAAAAATAATGATTATATAGATGAAATGAAACTAATATATAATTTTAACAATGTAAATGAACCAATTTGTATTAGATGGTTAATAGGTGTAAAAGATGAGGTATATTATGAAGATGTAGCATATGGAGGATAAATATGGACACAAAATTAGCTAAAAACTATACTATATTGTTTTTAATAATATTAAATATATTGTTATTTTTTATTAGTTTTTTATTAAAAGATAAATATAAATTAGATAAAGAGCAAGAAAAAGCTATAGTATCTTATTTGGAGCAAGAAAATATAAAAATATATACAGAGTTACCTAAAAAATATTATCCTATGCATAAAATTAGTATGAAAAAAACTAAAAATGATAACTTAATGTTACAAAAAGTTTTTTTTGATAATACATCTAATCTTATTAGAACAGAAAAATTTGAAGATACAATATTTAAACAAGGAGATAAAATTTTAATAATAAATAATTTATTTATTCATTTTAAAGATTTAGAAGAAAAAGATAATTTTGCATATAATAAAAAAAATTGTTTTAGCATAGCAAAAGAATATAAAGATAATTTAGAAAAAATATATGGGAAAATGTATTTAGATAGGTTTGAAGAAGAAGAAGAATATATTTTTGTATCTTATATACAGAAATTAAATAAATATAAAATATTTAATAATATTTTAAATATTAAGATATACAAAAAAGGAAAAGTTGAAATATATTTTAATAATTATCAAAAACCAGATATAATAAGTGAAAAAATAGATATTTGTTCATCTGATGAAGCAACATATACTTTTATAAAAAAAATAAAAACTCTTATACCAGATAAAGTAATTTATATAACACAAATAGACTTAGGATATTATTTAAAATATGATAACGAAAATATAACATTTTCTTTTTTACCTTATTATAGATTTTATATAAAAAATAGTAAAACTCCTTTTTATGTAAATGCATATACTAATAGTTTTGAATATGAAAATACAATAATTGAAGCACAAGAAATTTTTTACAACTAATATTAATATTTTTTAAAATATGACGATATATAGTATATAAGAAAAATATGAGGAGGTAGTTGTATGGTAAATAGCATTTTTAGTTCTTCAGTTACTTATAATACTACAAATAAAAATACAAACAAAGAAGATAATAAAGATATAGAAAAAACATTAAATACTGAAGAAAATAAACAATCAAGTAAAGCTAGCAAAACAAAATCGACAGATAATGGAGTATCAGTAAAACTTTCTGATAGAGAAAAAAGAAAAGAAATAGATGCTATTGTTAGACAAGCAAACCAACAAACAGCAAATTTTGAAAAATTAGTATCTAGCATATTTTCAAAACAATCTAATAAAGCAACTATGGCTAGTATGGCCTATGATGGAAATTTAAAAAATTTTTATAAAAATTTGACTGTAGATGCTAAAACAATAGAAAAAGCTAAACAAGATATATCTGAAGATGGTTATTATGGTGTAAATCAAACTTCTGAAAGAATATTAAGCTTTGCAAAAGCTATTGCAGGTGATGACCCTAAAAAAATAGAAGAAATGCGTAATGCAGTAGATAAAGGGTTTAAACAAGTTGAAAGAATGTGGGGAGATGAGCTTCCAGAAATATCTCAAAAAACATATGACAAAGTAATGGAAACATTTGATAAATGGCAAAATAAAGAGTAAAAGTATAATTTTATTTAAAGGATAGATAATAAAAATTTTTAATATTTACATTTTAGACGAAGTCTCTATTTAGACTTTGTCTTTTTTATTATTACAATTAAGGTATGACTTAATTTATGAAATTAAAATTTATAAACGGGTTTTTGGTTTAAATTTTAATTTTTATAAATTTTAGGAATACCTATTTTTGAATACACAAGTATTCAAAAAATTGATTTATAACAGGTATATAATTAAGTTTAGATATAAAATGAAAGGTAATATATTTTATAAAATTTGTCAAAAATTATAATATAAAATTTTATTAATAATAAATTTTTTATTAAATATATTAAGTATATATAATTTAAATTTATATTTTTAATATTGTATAAAATATAATATTATTATATAATTATTATTGTAAGAAAAAGTTGTGAGGTATATATGTTACAAGGAAGAATAATAAAAGGCGTTGGTGGTTTATATTTTGTATCTACTAATAAAGGACTAATAGAATGTTCTGTTAGAGGTATATTTAGAAAAAATAAAATAATACCAACAGTTGGAGATTATGTAAAATTAGATTTATTAGAAGAAAATAAAGGTATTATAGAAGAAATATTAGAAAGAAAAAATATTCTTATTAGACCAAGAGTAGCCAATATAGACTGTGCTATTATTACATTTTCTATAATTAGCCCTAACATTAATATAGATTTATTAGATAGATTTTTAATATTAGCAGAAAGCCAAAATATCGAAAATATAATAATATGTATTAATAAGGCAGATTTAGCTAAAAAAGAAGATATTAATATGATAAAACAATTATATGAAAGTTTGTATCCGTTAATATTTACTAGCACTATAAATAATGAAGGGATAAAAGAGTTAAAAGAGCTTATTAATAAAAAAGTTACTGTTTTTGCAGGTCCTTCAGGTGTTGGAAAATCTAGTTTAATAAATTCTATTTTACCTAATGTAAGTTTAAAAACTGGAGATATAAGTAAAAAAATAGAACGAGGTAAACATACAACAAGACAAGTAGAGCTTTTAGAGGCTTGGGAAGACACTTATATTGTAGATTCTCCAGGATTTACTTCACTTACTATTGATTTTATAGAAGAAAATAAAATGCAATATTATTTTAAAGAATTTAGAGAATTTTTAGGTGAGTGTAAATTTTATAATTGTAAGCATATACATGAGCCAGAATGTGCTATAAAAGCTCAAATAGGTAAAAATATATCTGAACAAAGATATAATAGATACACAAAATTGTTAAATGAACTAACAGAAAGGAAGTAATAATTTATGATTAAATTATCACCATCTATATTATCTGCAAACTTTGTAAGATTAGAAGATGAAATAAAAATATTAGAAAAAGAGGGAATAGAATATATACATATAGACATTATGGACGGAATGTTTGTACCTAATATATCTATTGGTATGCCTGTTGTAAAAAGTATTAGAAAAATTACAAATATGACATTAGATGTACATCTTATGATAGAAAAACCAGAACGATACATAGATGAATTTATATCTTTAGGGTGTGATATTATAAATTTTCATATTGAAGCAACAGATAAACATATGGATATAATAAATAAAATAAAAAGTTTTAATAAAAAAGTTGGTATGACAATAAAACCTAACACTAAATTTGAAGAAATATTACCTTACTTACAATATATAGATTTAGTACTTGTTATGGGGGTAGAGCCTGGGTTTGGAGGACAAAAACTTATAGAAGATAGTATAGAAAAAATACGTGGTATAAGAAAGTATATAGATGAATATAAATTAAACTGTGAGTTAGAGATAGATGGTGGTATAAAATTAGACAATGTTAATAAAGCCTTAGAAGCAGGAGCAAATGTTATAGTTGTTGGGTCTGATATATTTGAAAAAGAGGACAAGACTTATGTAATAGGCCAATATAATGAAATATTTAAAAATTTTGGGTGATATTTAATGAGAGCTTTAATTATAGCAAGTGGAGATATAAAAAACAGTATACAAGATATTTTAAAACCTAGTGATATTATCATATGTTGTGATGGTGGTAGTAAATATTTATTTGAAGAAGGAATTATACCACATTATATAATAGGTGATTTAGATTCTTCTATACCTCAAATAATACAGTTTTTTGAAACAAAAAATGTAATATTTAAAAAGTTTGATACTAAAAAAGATGAAACAGATATGGAGCTTTGCATTGATTTTTCTATATCTTTAGGTATTGATGAAATTGTTATTTTAGGTGGTACAGGCACAAGACTAGACCATACACTAACTAATATAAATTTATTAAAAAAAGCTGAAGATGCTAATATAAAAGCAACTATAATAGATAAAAATAATCAAATAAATATTACTAGCAGTACAGTTAATATAAAAGGTAAAAAAGGAGATTTATTATCATTAATACCTCTTACCACAACGGTGGAAGGAATAAGCACAACTGGGTTAGAATATCCGTTAGATAATGCAACTATGTATATAGGTAAATCTTTAGGTGTAAGTAATGTTATGGAAGATGAAAATGTTAATATTTCAATAAAAAATGGTTATTTATTGATTATAAAATCTATAGATTAAAGTAAAAGTTGAATTAACTTGAAATTTATGTTAAAATAATTAATTAATCTTAAAAAATTTTGGAGGAATAAAAATGAAAGGTATAGTTAGCGTTTTAGGGAAAGATAAGATAGGAATTATAGCAGAGGTGTGTAGCTTTTTAGCTAAAAATGAAATTAATATATTAGAAATATCTCAACATATAGTTGGAGGATATCTTAACATGACAATGATTATTGATATATCTAAAGTAGATGATAAATTTAGTCAAATTATAGAAGGTATAGAACAAGTTGGAAAAAATATTGGAATGGAAATAAAATTACAAAGAGCCGATATATTTGATAGTATGCATAGAATTTAATATAATTTGGAGGAATATTAATGTTAACAAATTATGAAATACGAGAAACTAATAAAATGATTGAAGAATCAAACCTAGATGTTAGAACAATAACAATGGGTATAAGTCTTTTAGATTGTATAGATTCGGACATAAATAAGTTAAAAGATAAAATATATGATAAAATAACAAAAAATGCTCAAAATTTAGTATCTGTTGGGGAAGACATATCAAAAGAATATGGAATACCTATTGTTAATAAAAGAATATCTGTTACACCAATAGGACTTATAGGAGCAGGGCATAAACAACAAGACTTTGTTGAAATAGCTAAAACTTTAGATAAAGCAGCTCAAAATATAGGAGTAAACTTTATTGGAGGTTATTCGGCTTTAATAGAAAAAGGTAGCACAAATTCAGACATAAACCTTGTTAGAAGTATACCAGAAGCATTGGCTAATACAGAAAGAGTTTGTTCATCTGTTTGCGTTGGTTCATCCAGATATGGAATAAATATGAATGCCGTGAAAAAAATGGGAAAAATAATAAAAGAAATGGCTTATCTTACAAAAGACAATAGCTCCATGGCTTGTGCAAAGTTTGTTGTATTTTGTAATGCAGTTGGAGATAATCCATTTATGGCAGGTGCTTTTCACGGTGTTTCAGAAAGAGATGTAGTTATAAATGTAGGAGTTAGTGGCCCTGGAGTTGTAAAAAAAGCATTAGAAGAAGTAAAAGGTAAAGATTTTGAAATACTTTGTGAAACAGTTAAAAAGACTGCTTTTAAAATAACAAGGGCAGGACAATTAGTAGCAACAGAAGCATCTAAAAGGCTTAATGTACCTTTTGGTATAATAGATTTATCTCTTGCACCAACGCCAGCAGTAGGAGATAGTATAGCAGAAATATTTAATGAAATGGGGCTTGAATATGCAGGGGCTCATGGAACAACAGCAGCTTTAGCTATTTTAAATGATAATGTTAAAAAAGGAGGAGTTATGGCTTCATCTTATGTTGGCGGACTTAGCGGTGCGTTTATACCAGTTAGCGAAGACCATGGAATGATAGAAGCAGCTCAAAAAGGATTTTTAACATTAGATAAATTAGAGGCTATGACTTGTGTATGTTCAGTTGGATTAGATATGGTTGCTATCCCAGGAGATACAGATGAACATACAATATCGGCAATAATAGCAGATGAAATGGCAATAGGTATGGTAAATAATAAAACAACTGCGGTAAGAATAATACCAGTTATAGGAAAAGACGTTGGAGAAATGGTATCTTTTGGAGGACTTTTAGGCCAAGCACCTATAATGCCTGTAAATAAGGCTAAATGTGAAGATTTTATTAAACGTGGAGGAAGAATACCTGCACCAATTCACAGTTTTAAAAATTAGTGTTATGGAGGAATATTTATGACAAATATATCTAATTTGGAAAGTTATAAAGTATTTCAATTTTTTGAAGAAATAAGTAAAATACCTAGAGGTAGTTTTAATGAAAAAGCTATTAGTGAATATTTAGTAAATTTTGCTAAAGAAAGAAATTTAGAAGTAAGAGCAGATGAAGCATACAATGTTATTATAAAAAAGGCCGGAACAAAAGGATATGAAAATAGTAAAGTAGTTGCTATACAAGGTCATACAGATATGGTATGTGAAAAAAATAAAGGTGTAGAACATGACTTTTTAAAAGACCCTATTAAAATAATATACGAAGGAGATTTTATAAAAGCAGATAGAACTACTTTAGGAGCAGACAATGGTATAGCAGTTGCTATGGCTTTAGCTATATTAGATTCAGATGATATAGCACACCCACCAATAGAGGCTATTTTTACAGCTTGTGAAGAATCTGGTATGGAAGGAGTAAATGCTTTAGACACTAGCGACTTAAAATCTAGTATATTTTTAAATATAGACTCAGATGAAGAAGGTATTTTTACTGTTGGTTGCGCCGGAGGTGTCAAATGTGATATACAAATACCTGTAAGCTTTGAAGATAATGACAAACCATCTTATTGTATAGGTATTTATGGCTTGATGGGAGGACATTCAGGAATAGATGTTAATAAAGGTAGAGCAAACTCTAACAAACTTTTAGCTAGAACACTAAATACTTTATATAAAGATGTATATTTTTCTTTAAATAGAATAGAGGGTGGAGCTAAAGACAATGCTATACCACGAGAAGCCGAAGCTATAATATCTTTTGATGATAAAGATTTTGATTTATTAAATCAAAAGTTGAAAGAAATAGAAAATATTTATAAAAAAGAATATCAAAATACAGATTCTAATTTATATTTAAAAATAGAAAAGGTTGATAAACAAGAAAAATGTTTTTCTAAATCATCTTTTAATAATGTTATAATGAGCATTATGATTTTACCAAATGGTCCACAAACAATGAGTACGGATATAGAAGGACTTACAGAAAGTTCTATAAATTTAGGTGTAGTAAAAACTACGGATAAAACTGTTGAAATAACAGCGTCTATAAGAAGTGCTGTTGCATCTAAAAAAGAGAGTATAATGGAACAAATTGAAATTTTTCTAAATAGTATTGATAGCAAAGTAGAATTTAGAGGAGACTATCCAGCTTGGGAATATAAAAAAGATTCTGTAATTAGAGAAAAATGTTTTGAAGTGTATAAAAAAATGTACAATAAAGAACCAGAGTTGCAAATAATACATGCTGGTTTAGAGTGTGGTCTTTTTGCTAAAAAAATGCCTAATTTAGATTTAGTATCTTTTGGTCCTAATTTATATGACATACACACACCAGATGAGAAAGCTAGTATTTCATCTATTGATAGAACTTGGAAGTTTTTATTAAATCTTTTAAAAGAATTAAATTAGGAGATATTATAAATGAAATTACCTTGGAATAAAAAATATTTAATAATCGCTTTTCACGTAGTAGTAACTTTAGTTATGATATATGCGTTAAAATATGGAATAGACTTTTTAGCATATGTATTAAAAAACTTTGGTACTATAATTTATACAATACAAGGTGCTATAGGTTGGTTTTTATCAACAATTATAGTAGTAGTAATAGCTTTTATATTTGCATATTTATTAGACCCAGTTGTAGATTTTTTTCAAGAAAAATATGAAAAAATATATAATAAATATTTAAAAGATAAATTAGAAAATATAAAGAGAAAAAATAATAAGAAAAAACATAAAAAAGGTGAAAAAGGAAGGCTAGAAGGTACACTTTTAACTTATTTATCAATTGTTTTAGTATTAATAATTATTAGTATAGTATTAGTAAATAGTATTAGTAAAAGTGGAAATGGTAATTTTATAGATAATATTACAACATCTATAAAAACATCTATATCTAGTTTTCAAGAAGATTTAATTAAATTTTATAATAAATTAGATGGTGAAATAATTAGTAATGAAGTTTTTGAAGAATATATATCACCACATATAAGTAAAATAGCTAAAAATTTTACATCTTTTATATATGACATAGGAAATAATCTTATATATATTACAAAAGCTATTGGAAATGGTATCATTAATGTTTTAATTAGTATAGTAATTTGTTTTTATTTCTTAAAAGATAAAAAAGTTATAAAAAGTAAACTTGAAAATGTATGTATAGCATTTTTACCTAAAAAATTTTATAGAGTTGTAAAAGATGGATTAGGAGATGTACACGCAGTATTTTCTGGATATATAAGAGGAATGCTATTAGATGCTTCTATTATGACTATACTTATAAGCATTGTTTTATCTGTTATTGGTTTAAAATTTTCAGTAATTATAGGTATAATATCTGGATTTTCTAATGTAATACCATATTTTGGAGCATTAGTAGGATTTTTATTAGCTATAAGTGTAGCATTTATAAGTGGTGAACCTATGCAAGCATTGTATGCTACAATAGGTATGTTAACTTTACAACAAGTAGACACTATATTTATAGCACCAAAGGTTGTTGGAGAAAGTGTTGAGCTTAGTCCAGTTATAGTTATTATAGCATTATCAATTGCAGGTAATTTATTTGGATTATGGGGTATGGTTTTTGCAGTACCAGTATTTGCAACAATAAAATTATTTGCATCTAGAATATACGAAAGACGTAAATTAAAAAAGAAATTGTGTGATTAATTATGTTTTAATTGTAAAATATAATGGGTATTAAAAAATAAATATATTAATAGTAATATATTTATAAATATTATATAAAAAAATAGTTGAAAAATGTTAAGAAATGTTGTATTATATTATTTGAAAATAATTAAGTATTCTAATTATATTTTATAAGGGGGATTTTATGAATAAACTTAAAAATTTAAAATTGAAATTTAAATTCTTAATTGCATTTGGAATAATACTATTGTTAGTATTTATCCTTGGGTTAAATGGTGTTTCAAGCTTAAGTTATGCAAATAACACATATTATGATGCATTAAAATCTAACGATACTACTGTTAGAGAAGGCATGATAATAACAGAGAATATAGCTAATATGCGTAGAGATTTAACTGCTATAGCATTTTCTAATTATATTACAGAAGAAAATAAAAAAAGTGTAGATGAATCATATAAGAATGCAAAAGAAGCTGCAGAGTTATATTTAAAAGATGTTAAAATTATACAAGAAAAAGGAAAAAATAGAGAAGCAAATATAAAATTAGTTGAAGGTTTTTTAGTATCTCTAGAAAATTATTACTCATTATATAAAGATTTAGCATCTGCAATAGAAACTAAAAATGATACTAAAAGATTACAAACCGTTAATGAAATGGCAAAATTAAGTAAAGATTTTACTGCAATAGCGTATGACATATTAGAAGATTCATTTGATTTACTTTTGGGAGAGATGACAGCGGTAAGAAGTAGTGTTATAAAACGTAATATAATTTTAATAGTTTTATTTATAATTATAGTAATAGTAGGCACTATTTTTGGAACATATCTTTCTCGTCTGATAAGATTCCCTATTGAAAGATTAAAAGAGGTTGCAGTACAAGTTTCTAAAGGTAACTTAGATGTTGATGCTAGATCAAACTCTACAGATGAAATAGGAGAATTATCTAATGCTATATCTAATATGGCAGAAACATTTAGAGGTATATTATTAGATATTAATGAATTATCTACTCAATTAGATAAAGGTAATATTAATTATAGAATAAATACAGAAAAATATGAAGGTGTATTTAAAGATGCAACAATAGCTGTAAATGAATCAACTAACAACTTAATTGAAGACAGTTTATATATAGTTAGTATGATAAAAGAATTTGGAGATGGTAACTTTGAGTCTAAAGTTAAAGATTTTCCAGGTGATAAAGCTATTATAAAAGAAGAAATTTCTGGTGTACAAAAGGCTTTAGAAAGTGTATCAAATGATATATATAACCTTATAAAAGCTGCTGGAGATGGTGATTTAGAATTTAGATTAGATACATCTAGATATGTTGGACAATGGAAAGAAATAACATATGGCTTAAATCAACTTGTAGAAAATGTTGTTACACCTATACAAGAAGCTAAAGATGCACTTGGACAATTCTCTAAAGGTAATTTTACTCATAGAATGACTAATGACTATAAAGGTGAATTTGAAAGCATTAAACAAAATGTAAATTATACAGCAGAAAGTGTTGGTTCTTATATATCAGAAATATCTTATATATTAAATGAAATGGCAGATAAAAACTTTGACCTTTCAATAGAAAGAGAATACTTAGGTGATTTTGGACAAATCAAAAATTCTGTAAACTTAATTATTAATAATCTTAATAACCTTACAAAAGATATAATATCTTCTGCAGAACAAGTATCAGCTGGTGCTAAACAAATATCAGAATCTAGTATATCTCTTGCAGAAGGTGCTACAAAACAAGCTGAGGCTGTAGAAGAACTTAACTCTACTGTAAAAGTAATATCTAATCAAGCTAGTGATAATGCTAAAAATTCTGAAAAAGCTAATAGACTTGCTTTACAAGCAAAAGAAAGTGCTAATGATGGTAGTCATCAAATGGATAGTATGCTTGTAGCTATGGAAGAAATAAATAATGCTTCTAATAGTATATCTAATATAATAAAAGTAATAGATGATATTGCATTCCAAACAAATATACTTGCTCTTAATGCGGCTGTTGAGGCGGCTCGTGCTGGGGAACACGGTAAAGGATTTGCGGTAGTTGCAGAAGAAGTTAGAAACCTTGCTGCTAGAAGCCAACAAGCTGCAAGAGAAACAACAGAACTTATAGAAAGCTCTGTTGAAAAAGTGGCAGAAGGCTCTAAAATAGCTAATAATACTGCTCAATCTTTACTTAGTATTGTTAGTCAAATAGAAGAAATATCTGCATTAGTAGATGCATCTACTATAGCTTCTAAAGAACAAGAAAAATCTATCGAAGAAGTTACAACAGGTATATCACAAATAGCAACTGTTACTCAAACTAATACTGCTACAAGTGAAGAATCTGCTGCAGCAGCTCAAGAACTTGCTAGCCAAGCAGAAGTATTCTATTCATCTGTTTCAGATTTTAAATTAAAAAATAATATTTAATCTTATATTTAATAAAATAAAGGTTGTACTTAAATAAATTTGTACAACCTTTATTTTTATGTATCTTTAAAAGTTAAAAATTAGGGACATAAATATTAATAACAAAAGATTATTACAATTAAAAAATTAATAAAAGATATATTTATATAGGGTTTAAAATAAAAAATTTAGTTTAAAAATTTAGGAAATTAATTTAATTATAAAAGAATATAAATATAAAAAATCAAAGTTTATATATTTATTATTAACTATTAGAAGTTAATTACTATACAAACTTTGATTAAAAATAATTAATGGGCTACAATATTATAAACTTGACGTTTTAAAGCCTCTTTATCTTCTTCTAAGTATTCATCATAAGTTGTTCTTTTATCAATAAGTCCATTTTCAGTAAATTCCATAATTCTATTAGCCGTTGTCTGTACAATTTGATGGTCTTGTGATGAAAATAATATAACACCTGGAAACTTTATTAAAGCATTATTAAGTGCTGTAATAGATTCCATATCTAAATGGTTAGTAGGTTCATCAAACATAAGTATATTAGCACCAGACATCATCATTTTAGAAAAAAGACAACGTACTTTTTCTCCACCAGATAGTACATTAATTTTTTTAAGAGCATCTTCACCAGAGAATAACATTCTACCTAAAAATCCACGTACAAAAGTAGTATCTTTTTCTGGTGAGTATTGCATAAGCCAATCTATTATAGAATAATCACTTTCAAATTCTTCATTATGGTCTTTAGGGAAATATGTAAAAGTAGTAGTTATTCCCCATTTAAACTCTCCTTCATCTGGCTCCATTTCTCCAGAGAGTATTTTAAATAAAGTAGTTTTAGCTATTTCATTAGAGCCAACAAAAGCAACTTTATCTTCACTAGATAACATAAATGAAATATTATCTAACACTTTTATACCATCTATTGTTTTTGATAAATTAGTAACAGTTAAAACTTCATTTCCAATATCTCTATTAGGTTTAAAATCTATATAAGGATATTTTCTACTAGATGGTTTAATTTCATCTAATTCTATTTTTTCTAAAGCTTTTTTTCTAGATGTTGCTTGTTTAGACTTTGAAGCGTTAGCACTAAAACGTTGTATAAATTCTTTCAATTCTTTAATTTTTTCTTCTTTTTTACGATTAGCATCTTTCATTTGTCTTATTAAAAGCTGGCTAGATTCATACCAAAAATCATAGTTTCCGGCGTAAAGTTGTATTTTAGAATAGTCTATATCTGCAATATGTGTACAAACTTTATTTAAGAAATATCTATCGTGAGATACAACAATAGTAGTATTTTCAAAGTTTATTAAAAATTCTTCGAGCCATTTTATAGCTAAAAGGTCTAAGTGGTTTGTAGGCTCATCTAGTAAAAGAATATCTGGTTTACCAAATAATGCTTGAGCTAATAATACCTTAACTTTTTCTGGACCAGTTAAATCTTTTAAGTATTTATAATGTAATTCTGGAGCAATTCCAAGACCATTTAAAAGATTGGCAGCATCAGGTTCGGCATTCCAACCGTCCATATCTGCAAATTCTTGTTCTAATTCACTAGCTTTAATACCGTCTTCTTCAGAAAAATCTTCTTTAGCATATATAGCATCTTTTTCTTTCATTATCTCATAAAGACGTTTATTACCCATAATTACAGTGTCTAATACTATAAATTCATCATATTTAAAATGGTCTTGTTGTAAAAAAGATATACGTTCACCATCTGATACTACAACATCACCAGAAGTAGACTCTATTTGTCCAGATAATATTTTTAAAAAGGTAGATTTACCAGCACCATTAGCACCAATAAGCCCATAACAATTACCAGGTGTAAATTTTATATTTACATCTTCAAATAAGGCTCTTTTGCCTAGTCTTAAGGTTACATTATTAACACTTAACATTTTTTTACCTCCAATTTAAGCTTTTTTTACAACAGAAGATTTAAGTTTCATAGCTCCAAATCCATCTATTTTACAATCTATATCGTGGTCATCTGGTGCATCATATATAAGTCTTATATTTTTTACTTTTGTACCAACTTTTATAGAAGATGAAGCACCTTTAACTTTTAAGTCTTTAATAACTATAACACTATCACCGTCTTTGAGTACATTACCATTAGCATCTTTTATAACGTTTTCTTCTTCAACCATATCTTTGTTCCATTCATATGCACATTCTGGGCATATAAGTAAGTTTCCATCCTCATAAGTATATTCTGAATTACATTTTGGGCAGTTAGGTAAATTTTGCATTTTTTTATCCTCCATATTTACATAATAGTTATTAATATATTTTTATTTTCTTTGTTAGCTTTGTAAAAAAAGTCTTTTAGTTCATTAAATGATAACTCTAGTTCTTCAAATAAAATATCTTTATCTTCTTTAAGCCATATATTAGGAAAAATTTATTTTTTATCAAATATATTAGGGTCAAAATTAATATTATTAATATCAATTTTTTCAATTTCTTCAAGTATTTGAGGTATTTCATTTTTGTTGATATATGCAATATATTCTTCAGTGTTAAAGTTTATATCTCCAAAAATAAATGCACTTTTTGCATAATCTTTAAATATAGACTTATCATAAATAGGCTCTTCTTTTGAAGAGATTAGAAAATAAAGACCATTCCATATAGTATCTATATCACAACAAGGATAAACGTCATCATTTTCTAACAATTCTTCTATTTTATTATATAAACTAAAACTATCTAATTTTTCTAATTGCTTTAATAAAAAGTCATCTACAATAAAATAATTTGCTATCATTTTATTTACCTTTCTTTTTATGAACATTTCTTATTGTTTTTTTCTTTTTATAATCTTGTTTTGTATCTTTAGGTTTTTTATTATTTTTTGAAGTGTTAGTTCTTTTATAAAACTCTTTTTCAGATGCACTTTTTCTAGGTCTTATAAGACAGTGCTTATCAAAGCCTACTAAGTCCATTCGATTAGCTTTTTTTAGGGCTTCTAATACTAAGTCATAATTTTTAGGTAATCTATACTGCATTAAAGCTCTTTGCATAGCTTTTTCGTGTGGATTTTTAGGTACATATACAGGTGTCATATCTCTAGGGTCTAGCTCTGTATAATACATACAAGTAGATAAAGTCATAGGGGTAGGGTAAAAGTCTTGTACTTGTTCAGGCATATATCCTAAATCTCTCAAATATTCAGCAAGCTCTATTGCTGCTGATAAATCACTTCCTGGGTGGCTACTCATAAGATATGGTACAAGATATTGTTCTTTACCAATTTGTCTATTTACATCATAGTATTTTTTTACAAATTTTTCATAAACATCTTTAGAAGGTTTACCCATTTTTGATAAAACTTTATCAGATATATGCTCAGGTGCAACTTTTAATTGACCACTAACGTGGTGTTCACAAAGTTCTTCAAAAAATTGTTGATTATTTTTATCGTGTATAAGATAATCATATCTAATACCAGAACGTATAAATACTTTTTTTACTTTTGGTATTTTTCTAAGTTTTTGTAATAGTTTTAAATAATCTGTATGGTCTATTTTAATGCTTTTACAAGGGTTAGGAAAAAGACATTGTTTGTGTTTACAAGCGCCTTTTTCAAACTGTTTATCACAAGCAGGTCCTCTAAAATTTGCAGTAGGCCCACCTACGTCGTGGATATATCCTTTAAAATCAGGCTCCCAAACTAGTTTTTCGGCTTCTCTAATAATAGATTGATGACTACGCCCTTGAACAACTCTACCTTGATGAAATGTTAAAGCACAGAAATTACAACCACCAAAACAACCACGATTTGATATAAGGCTAAACCTTACTTCTTCTATTGCAGGCACACCACCGTCTTTTTCATAAATAGGGTGATATGTTCTCATATATGGTAAGCTATAAGAATTATCAAATTCGCCAGTTGTAAGAGGCATAGAAGGTTTGTTTTGCACTACATAACAATCGTTATAAGGTTCTATAAGCATTTTAGATAAAACAGCATCTGTATTTTCATATTGTTTTAAAAAACTTTTGGCATATATATTTTTATCTTCACATACTTCTTTATATGAAGGTAACATAATATAATCTTCATATATATTTTCTAAAGTTTTTGTTTTATAAACAGTACCTTTTACATATGTTATTTGGTCTATTGGTATACCACTTGCCAAGCTTTCGGCAAGCTCTACTATTTGGTGTTCACCCATACCAAACATTAATATGTCTGCTTGAGAATCTAAAAGTATAGAACGTCTAACTTTATTATCCCAATAATCATAATGAGATAGCCTTCTAAGGCTTGCCTCTATACCACCTATCATAATAGGGATATTTTTAAATGCTTCTCTTATTTTTTGACAGTATACTATTGTTGCTCTATCTGGCCTAAGACCACCTTTACCACCTGGCGAATATAAATCTTTTTCACGTCTTTTTTTAGCAACGCTATAATGATTAACCATAGAATCTATATTACCACCAGTAACAAGAAAAGCAAGTTTAGGTGTACCTAGTTTTTTAAAATCTTTAGTATCTTTCCAGTTTGGTTGAGCTATTATACCTATTTTAAATCCTTTACTTTCTAAAAGTCTAGCTATTATGGCAGCTCCAAAAGAGGGGTGGTCTACATAGGCATCACCAGTAACAAGTATAAAATCTAGCTCTTGCCAACCTCTTTTTACCATATCTTCTTTGCAAATTGGTAAAAAATCCATTTTAATCTCCTTAAATTCTCCAACCAGATAAATATTTATTTTTTAGTCTACCATTTTGTACTTTACCCCAACCAATAGGGTATTTATCTATACAAACAAGATACCAACCATCTTTATTAGCATCTACTGTAAAGCTTTCACCTTTTAAATATCTAGTTAAGTTATTATCGTTTATATCAAATGAAATAGTATATTTTGCATCTTCTTTTTTCAAGCCCATAGCAAAAGCTTGAGAAGGTTCAAAGCGTTTTGTTTTAAGTTCACCTAAATAAAAACCACTTCTAACAACTCTAAGTCCACTTAAATCTATTCCATTTGGTATAGAAAATACACTTGTTTTGTGAATTTCTATATTTTCATACATTGGTATATTTAAATTTTCTTTAAAAAAAGTTTGCATATCTATAATATCTTTTTTGTTTATTTGTTTTATTTTGCTTATATTTTGATTTTGTGGTAATCCTTTTTTCTTAAGTAAAGCTAAAAAATGACCTTCACCTTTTACTTTATAAGGCATAAGACGGCCAGTTTTTTCTATACCATCTACAATAGTATCATTTTTTATCCATTCTTTCCTACCATTTTCAAAGCCAGAAGATTTATCAAAATCTATTAGCTCAAAATCTTCATTTTGGAGTAAAAATTCATTTATCATTTGTTCATTTTCTTCTGGAGCAAATGTGCAAGTAGAATAAGCCATTATACCACCATTATCTAACATATCTTTAGCATAATATAAAATTTCTCGTTGAAGAGTACAACAAAGTTCTGTTTTATGTGTTTCCCAACTTTTTATAGCCTCTTTATCTTTTCTAAACATACCTTCGCCAGAACAAGGGGCATCTACTATTATTTTATTAAAATAACCTTTAAACTTTTTAGCTAAATTTTTAGGTGTTTCATTTGTTACAATAGCATTATACACACCATTTAATTCTATATTTTTAAGAAGCGCTTTACATCTTGTAGCACTAATATCATTTGTAACTAAAACACCACTACCTTCAAGCTTTGATGCTATTTGTGTACTTTTACCACCAGGGGCGGCACACATATCCAAAACTTTATCTCCTTTTTCTATAGGCAATATAGCTCCGGTTGACATAGCACTAGGTTCTTGTATATAAAATAAACCAGCATTGTAATAATAGTTTTTAGCAGGGCGTTCATCTTCATAATAAAAACCAGTATTACACCAAGGAATAGGCTCTAAATTAAAATTTAATATTTTTTTTAAATTATCTGGACTTATTTTTAATGTATTAGCCCTAATGCCTTGATAGTTTTTATCTTCAAAACTTTTTATGTATTTATCAAAATCTTCGCCCAAAAGATTTTTCATTTTTTCTATGTATTTAATAGGTAAATCCATTTTTTCAATCCTTTTTATAAAATTTAGTATATAATTATTTTATGTTGTATAAATTATATATAAAATAGATTTGCCTATGTTGTTATAAAACATAGGCTAAGTTCAAATATAACCACCATTAATAATGTATAAAATTTATTATACTGTTTTATTGTTATTATATTGTTGTAGCATATAATCTTTTTGATAGTCTAAAACTTTTGGTACATAATTTTGTGTTTCTTTAAAAGGTGGAATACCATTATATTTAGAAACATTGCCAGGACCAGCATTATAAGCTGCCAAAGCAAGCTCTGTATTACCATCAAAACGGTCTAATTGTTTTTTTAGATATTTTGTACCACCGTCTATATTTTGTTCTATATCATAAGCATCTGTAACACCAAGGCTTTTAGCTGTGTTTGGCATAAGTTGCATAAGCCCCATAGCACCAGAAGATGAGGTTGCATTAGGGTTAAAGTTACTTTCTTGACGAATTACAGCAGCTATAAGACTTTCTTCTATACCATATTTATCTGAAGCCTCTTTAATAGCTTCTTTAATAGCTTCAGAAACTTGGCTATCTGGAATACCATTTTCTTCGTAATCTGTTAAAATATCGGAAAAAGATTTTTCTTCCGATTTACTTTTTGTTTCATCTGTGGTATTATTGTATTGATATGTTTTATTTGTAATAGGGATAGGTATTTTAGACTCTATATTGGAAATAATTTCATTATAGATACTATTAACATTAATATTCATAGCAAACTCCCTTTCTTATCTTTTCATAAGCATATATTTTAATTGTAATACAAAACAACAAAAAATTCAACTATTAATTTATGTTATTTATAGAGGTAAAAATGAACGAAAAATCTTTAAAAACTTTAGAATTTGATAAAATAATAGAAAAAATAGCTAGTTTTGCAAGCTCATATGTTGGTAAAGAAAAAGTGAGAGCTTTAAAACCTAGCAATAATATAAAAGAAATAGAAATTTGGCAAAAAGAAACATCTCAAGCAGTTAGTATGATATTAAAAAAAGGGTCTTTAAAAATAGGAGGACTTAGAGACATAAAACCTTTTTTACAAAGAACATCTATTGGCGGTAGCTTAAATTTTGAAGAGCTTTTAAACATAGCAGATTTTTTAAGTGCTTGTAAAAGAGCAAAAGATTATGCAAAAAGCGAGAATAAATATGATGTGTACGATATTTTAGAACCAAAATTTCAATTAATAGAGCCAATAGAAAGCTTAGATAAAGAAATAACTAGATGTATAATATCAGATACTGAAATGTCAGATGATGCTAGCCCAAAGCTTAGAGAAATAAGACGAGATATAAAACTTGCTAACGAGAGAATAAAAATAGAGCTTAATAAAATAATACAATCTAGCACTTATAAAAATATGCTACAAGAACCAGTTATTACGGTTAAAAGTGATAGATATTGTATACCAGTTAAGGCGGAATATAAAAATTCATTTTCTGGTATGGTACACGAGCAGTCGGCAACAGGGGCTACTGTTTTTATGGAGCCTACAAGTGTTGTTATGCTTAATAATAAAATAAAAGAACTACATTCTGATGAGCTACAAGAAATAAATAAAATACTTAAAAAACTGTCTGAAATGGTAAATGAACATAGAGATATTTTACTTAGCAATTTAGAAATATTAACAGAAATAGATTTTATATTTGCAAAAGGGGAATACTCTATAAGTATTAATGGAACAGAGCCTATTTTTAATGAAAAAGGTTATATAAATATTAAAAAGGCAAGACATCCATTGTTAGATGTAACAAATGTTGTAGCTACGGATATTTATCTTGGAGATGAATTTACAACACTTCTTATAACAGGACCTAACACAGGTGGTAAAACAGTATCACTAAAAACTATAGGGCTATTTACATTAATGGGTCAATCAGGTCTTCATATATCGGCTTTTGATAAATCTGAGTTAGCCGTTTTTGACAATGTATTTTCAGATATAGGTGATGAACAAAGCATAGAACAAAGTCTTAGTACATTTTCTGCCCATATGACAAATATAGTGTCTATATTAGATGAAGTAACAGATAATTCTTTAGTGCTTTTAGACGAGTTAGGAGCAGGTACAGACCCAACAGAAGGTGCTTGTCTTGCTATGGCTATTATACAGTATTTACACGATAGAGCAATAAGAACAGCAGTTACTACTCATTATAGCGAGCTAAAAGTTTTTGCTATATCAACAGAAGGAGTTTCTAATGCTTCTTGTGAGTTTGATGTAAAAACACTTCGTCCTACTTATCGTTTGCTTATAGGGGTTCCTGGTAAAAGTAATGCTTTTGCTATATCTAAAAGGTTGGGGCTACCAGATTATATAATAGAAGATGCTAAAAATTTACTTAGCAAAGAAGATACAAAATTTGAAGATGTTATTACAGACCTTGAGATAAATAAAAAATCTTTAATAGTAGAAAAAGAACGAGCAGAAAGCTATAGATTAGAAGCAGAGAAGCTTAAAAAAGACGTAGAAAATCAAAAACAAAAAACAAAAGAACAAAAAGAAAAAATACTTTTTAAAGCTACTGAAGATGCTAAAAGGATAGTAGCTCAAGCTAAAATAGAAGCAGATAATATTGTAAAAGAAATACAAAAACTTGCTAAAGAAAAAGCTAACCAAAATGATATTAATAATCAAAGGCAAAAACTTAAAGATAAATTATCTAAACTAGATGAAAGATTAGATAAATTTAATAGTAAAAATGCTCAAAAAAGAGTTGTGCCTACAAATCTTAAAAAGGGAGATAGAGTTTTTATACATTCTTTAAACCAGTCTGGTACAGTAACAAGTGAACCAAATTCTAAAGGTGAAGTTATGGTTATGGCAGGTATTATGAATATAAAAACTACATTAAAAGATTTATCAATAGACACAAATTATGTAGAGCCTAAAAAAGAAACAATAAAACCTAAAAAGATAAGTAGCTTTAAAAATAATAAATCTATGACTGTGTCTTATGAAATAGACCTTAGAGGACTTTATGTAGATGAGGCAATAGAAAAAGTAGATAAATTTATAGATGATGCATTTTTAGCAGGCATGGATACTATAAGTATTATACACGGTAAAGGCACTGGAGCTTTAAGAACAGGCATACACGAATATCTTAGAAGACATAGTAGAGTAAAAAAATATCGACTAGGAGAATTTGGTGAAGGAGATGCAGGAGTTACTATTGTAGAGCTTAAATAATTACTATAAAAGTAAATATTTAACTGTTAAAATCTTTTATATGTTTTAAAAAGGAGAAGATTTTATGAACAAATTAAAAATATTAGTTGTAGATGATGATGAACATATTGCAGAGCTTATAAGTTTATATTTAAACAAGGAAGGCTATGAAACAAAAGAGGTATATAGCGGAAGAAAGGCTATTGAAGAGTTTTCAGTTTTTTCTCCACATTTAGTTTTATTAGATATTATGTTGCCAGAGGTAGACGGGTATCAAGTGTGTAGAGAAATTAGAAAAATAAGCTCAGTTCCAATAATTATGCTTACGGCTAAAGGGGAAATATTTGATAAAGTTTTAGGACTTGAGCTTGGAGCAGACGATTATATAGTAAAACCTTTTGATAGTAAAGAGCTTTTAGCAAGGGTAAAAGCCGTGCTTAGAAGGTTTGATAATAAGGAAGAAACTACAACATCTAATCAAATAGTTGTTCCTAATATGACTATAAATCCGTCCACATATATTGTAACATACCACGGAACTCAACTAGAGCTACCACCAAAAGAATTTGAGCTTTTAAACTTTTTAGCCCAACACCCTAACCAAGTATTTACTAGAGAACAATTGCTTGATAAAATATGGGGCTATGAGTTTATAGGTGATACAAGAACAGTAGATGTACACGTAAAAAGGCTTAGAGAAAAAATGCCTTATGAAGATGTTTGGAGCTTAAAAACTGTTTGGGGCGTTGGTTATAAATTTGAAAATAAATAAAAATTATTAATTATAAAAGTTTTTATTGATATATATTTTTCATTATGATAAAATAAAAGAAGTGATTTTTTTAGGAGGTAAAAAAATGAACGAAAATGTAGAAAATAACATAGAAGAAACAACAATAGCCGATAATAGCCAAGAAACTTCTACAAATACAGAAAAAGAAGCAAAAACAAAGCAAGTAGGTATAGAAGGTGAAATTTTACCAGATGAGTCTACTGAAGTTACAGAGGCTTCAAGTGATTCTACATCAACAGGAGAAAGCACTGAAACAACTACTATGACACAAGCAGATACTTCAGTATCTAATATGAGTGTACCTTTTATTGGATTATCAGTTATACAATGTGTAGTTGCATTTTTACTTATTGCAGTTGTATTACAACAATCTAAATCGGCATCTAGTATTACGTCTAGTGCTATTGTTGGTAATGGAGATAATCAGTCTTATTGGAATCAAAATAAAGGAAGAAGTAAAGAAAGCAAGCTAGCTAAAATGACTGTTATATTAGGTGTAATATTTTTTATTGTAACAATTTCATTAGGATTTGTTAGATAAAAATTTAAATGTAGATTATATTTATTTTAATAAGAGCTAATATAAAATATACTGTCTATTTAAGATTATCTTAGATAGGCATTTTTTATAATTGTTGTAAAATATATAAAAAAATTGTATAATAATTACAAATAAATAAAAAATAAAAACAACACATAGGAGGTGTTTAAAATGACAGATATAGACAACAATATTTTAGAAGAAAAAAAAGAAAAAATATTAGGCTTTGTAAAATCTAAAGAATATAAGCCAATGAAGATAAATGATATTATGATGTTTATGGAAGTACCTATACAAGATAGGGAATTATTTATGCAAATAATAAATGAGCTACTGTTAGATGGAAAGCTTGTTTTAACTCAAAAAGGCAAAATAATGACACCAGAAGCTTTAAATATGGTATATGGAACTTATACAAGTACATCTAGAGGATTTGGGTTTGTTACAGTAGAAGATGATGATATATATAATAAAAGAGATATATTTATACACGAAAAAAACACAAATGGAGCTATGCATAAAGATAAAGTATTGTGTCAGATAACAGAAAATGACACAGGGAAAAGACCAGAAGGTGTTATTATAAAAGTATTAGAAAAAGGCCTTAAGCATATAGTAGGAACTTTTGAACAAAGTAAAAGTTTTGGGTTTGTTGTGCCAGATGAAAAGAAAATGTATAATGATATTTTTATTCCTAAAAAATATACCTTAGGGGCAGTTACAGGGCATAAAGTTGTTGTAGAAATAATTAAGCACGCAGAAAATGGAAAAAAACCAGAAGGTAAAGTTACAGAAATAATAGGGCATATAAATGACCCAGGAGTTGATATCTTATCAATTATAAAACAGTTTGATTTACCAACAGATTTTGATGATTTAGTGTATAAGCAAATAGAAAATATACCAACAGAAGTTTTAGATGAAGAAAAAACAAATAGATTGGATTTAAGAAATACACAAACAGTAACGATAGATGGAGAAGATGCTAAAGATTTAGATGACGCTATAACTATACAAAAACTAGAAAACGGAAATTATAAATTAGGTGTTCATATAGCAGATGTAACACATTATGTAAAAGAATCTACACCTCTTGATAGAGAAGCATTAAAAAGAGGGACAAGTGTATATTTAGTAGATAGAGTAATACCTATGTTACCACATAAGTTGTCTAATGGTATATGTTCTTTAAATCAAAAAGAAGACAGATTAGCTTTAAGTTGTATAATGGAGATAGACAAAGAAGGAAATGTTTATAATCATCAAATATCTGAAACAATTATAAACGTAGATAAAAGAATGAGCTATAATATAGTAAATAGTATTTTAACAGATGAAAATAGCCCTTATTTAGAAGAAAATAAAGACTTTTTAACTATGTTTAAAACAATGGAAGAGCTTAGAAATATTTTATTAGCAAAACGTATGAAAAGAGGCGCAATAGAGTTTGACTTTCAAGAATCAAAAATAGTTTTAGATGAAAAAAGAAAACCAATAGATATAAAGCTATATGAAAGAAATGTAGCTACAAGCATAATAGAAGAATTTATGCTAGTTGCAAACGAGACTGTAGCTGAAAATTATTTTTGGCTAGAAATACCTTTTGTATATCGCTCTCACGAAGAACCAGACATAGAAAAAATAGAAGAAATGTCAGAATTTATTTCTAAATTTGGATATAAATTAAAAGGTAGTAATATACATTCAAAAGCATTTCAAAAGATTTTAGAAAAAGCAAAAGGTAAGCCAGAAGAAATGATTGTAAGTAGAGTAGTATTAAGAAGTTTTAAACAAGCTAGATATACGCCTAAAAATGAAGGGCATTTTGGCTTGGCAGCAAAATATTATTGTCATTTTACATCTCCTATAAGACGTTATCCAGATTTGCAAATTCATCGTATTATAAAAGAACATATAAAAGGAAATTTAGATGAAAAAAGAACAAATACATTAGTTAAAAAGTTACCAGATGTTTGCTTAAAATGTTCTAATAGAGAGCGTGTAGCGGAAGAAGCAGAGAGAGAAACTTGCCTTGTTAAAAAGATTGAATATATGGAAGATAAAGTTGGGCAAATATTTGAAGGTGTTATATCTGGAGTTACTAGTTGGGGGATATATGTAGAATTACCTAATACAATTGAAGGTATGGTATCACCAAAAATAATTGAAGATGATTATTATTACTATGATGAAAAAAATATGCAATATTTTGGAGAAAAGACAGGCAAAAGATATTCTTTAGGAGATATTGTAAAAGTAAAACTTATTTCAACAAATATGTATGAAAGAACAATAGATTTTAAATTTGTTTTGGATTAATAAAATAAAGGCTGTAAGGCTTTACTTACAGCCTCAGTTGTAGTATTTTGCTATAACTTTTATTTTTTATATTGTAATTTTGTTTTATAATCTTTATTTTTTAAGATTTTTATATAAAATTAAAAGAAAAAATAACTTATAAAAATATAGATTATAATATAAAAATATGATAAAATGGTGTAGTATAGATTAAAAAAATAAGAATATATTGTAAATGGAGGTTATTATGGAAAGAGCCTTACCAAAACATATAGCTATTATTATGGATGGAAATGGAAGATGGGCAAAAAAAAGATTTTTACCAAAAAAAATGGGGCATAAAGCAGGTGCAGACACATTAAAAAAACTTTTAGAAAAAATAGAAAAAACAGAGATAGAACATGTAACAGTATATGCTTTTTCTACTGAAAATTGGAAAAGGGACAAAGAAGAAGTAGATGATTTAATGAGGCTTTTAAAAGATTATATCGGCCAATACATAAAAGATAATGAAAAAGGTAATTTAAAAATAGATACAATAGGAGATATAAGTGTCTTAAATGAAGATTTGCAAAAAGATTTAGCCTATTTAAAAGAAATATCTAGTAAAAAGACAGGGCTTAATTTACATATAGCATTAAATTATGGTGGTAGAGATGAAATAGTAAGAGCTATAAAAAATATAGCTAGAGATGTAAATAATAAAAATATATCTATAGATAATATAGATGAAAATCTTGTTTCTTCTTATTTGGACACAAAAGAATATAATGACCCAGAGCTTATAATAAGAACTAGCGGAGAGCTTAGAACAAGTAATTTTTTAATATGGCAATCGGCTTATAGCGAATTTTATTTTAGCGATAAGCTTTGGCCAGATTTTACATTTGAAGACTTAGAACAAGCGATAAATGCTTATCAAAAAAGAGAAAGGCGCTTTGGCGGTAGGGTAAATAGTTAGCAATGTTAGTTAGAATAATATCAAGTGTAGTTTTGTTTCCTATATTATTTGCTTTAGTATATTATGGGGGGTTACCTTTAAAAATAGGTACTATATTTGTATCTATAATAGGTATGTATGAATTTTATAAAGCAATATGTAAAAAAATAATACCAATACATTATTTAGGGTTTATTTTTGCATTAATTTATTTATTAATTTTGGATACACCATTTTTTCAAATATCTGATTTGATAAGTGGAACATTTTTATTACTAAGTTTAATATTTATGGTATTTAATTATAAAAAAATAAGTATATTTGATGTATCTTTAACATTTTTTGGATTTTGTTATATACCCCTTATGTTTTCTACGGTATATTTAATAAGAGAGCTTGATTATGGAAATTATACTGTATGGTTACCTTTTATATGTGCGTGGGCTTGTGATACTGGAGCATATTTTGTAGGGATAACAATGGGAAAACATAAATTAACACCAGGGCTTAGCCCTAAAAAGACTATAGAAGGTGCAATAGGTGGTGTTTTATTTTCGGCATTATTTTGTGGAATATATGGATTTTTTATAGCAAACAAAAATGTAGAAATAGAGCATATTTTCAACAATAATTATACATTAATAATTAGTTTTGTTCTTTTAGGTATAATAGGTGCTATATTTGCTCAATTTGGAGATTTAACAGCATCTGCTACCAAAAGAAGATTTAATATAAAAGATTATGGTAAAATTATACCAGGCCACGGAGGAATATTAGACAGATTTGATAGTGTAATATTTACAGCTGGTATTTGTTATATTGTTCTTAAAATAATAGAAATTTATAATATTATTCTTTAATATTTTGGAGGATATATGAATAAAAATATAGTTATATTAGGTTCTACAGGGTCTATTGGTACACAATCATTAGAAGTTGTAGAAAATTTAAAAAATATAAATATTATAGGATTATCTACAAATACTAATATAGATATTTTAGAAAATCAAATAAGAAAATATAAGCCTATGTATGTTTGTGTTATGGATATGGAAAAGGCTAATATTTTAAAAGAAAATATAAAAGATACAAATACACAAGTATTAACAGGCGAAGAAGGTCTTATTAAGCTTGCAACATTAGATAATATAGATACAGTTTTAAATTCATTAGTTGGTAATATAGGACTTTTGCCTACTATATATGGGATAAGAGCAAAAAAACATATAGCTCTAGCTAATAAAGAAACATTAGTTTCTGCAGGTGAGCTAGTTATGAAAGAGGCTAAAAAGTATGGTGTAAATATATATCCAATAGACAGTGAACATTCGGCTATTTTTCAATGTTTGCAAGGAAACAAACATAAAGATATAGAAAAAATTATATTAACAGCATCTGGTGGTCCTTTTAGAGAACATACAAACCTTGAAAACGTAACATTAGCAGAAGCTTTAAATCATCCTAACTGGTCTATGGGTAAAAAAATAACAATAGATTCGGCAACACTTATGAATAAAGGCCTTGAAGTTATAGAAGCAAAGTGGCTTTTTAATATTGATATAGATAAAATAGAAGTTATTATACACCCACAAAGTATAATTCATTCTATGATAGAATATAAAGATAGTGCTATAATGGCTCAATTGGGAACACCAGATATGAAAGTACCTATACAATATGCCTTAGCATATCCTAATAGAACAAAAAATAATTTTGAAAAACTAGACCTTTTAAAACATAATAATCTTACATTTAAAAAGCCTAATTATGAACTTTTCCCTTGTTTAAAATATGCCTTTGATGCAATAAAAATAGGAGGCATTATGCCTTGTGTATTAAATGCTAGCAACGAAGTAGCAGTAGAATATTTTTTAAGTGATAAAATTAAATTTACAGACATACCTAAAATTGTTTATAAAACAATGGAAAATTATAAAGATAAAAATAAGCTAGATTATAGTTTGGAAGATGTTTTACAAGCAGATAAACTTTCAAGAGATTATGCAAAAAATATAATTTTGTGTAATGAATTTTAAACATAAAAATTTATAATGAGGTGAATATATTTGTCTTTAATAATAACAATTTTAATATTTGGATTTATTATATTAGTACACGAATGGGGACATTTTATTGTTGCTAGAAAAAGTGGTGTATTTGTAGAAGAATTTGCAATAGGTATGGGTACAAAGCTATGGAGCAAAGAAAAAGATGGTACATTATATTCTGTTAGGCTTTTTCCGCTTGGTGGATATTGCAAAATGAAAGATGAAGATTCAGCTAGTGATGACCCTGATAGTTTTTCTAATGCTACTATGCCTAAAAAATTTGCTATAATTTTTGCTGGTGCATTTATGAACTTTGTTTTGGCATTTGCTATATTTATTGGTATTACATTTTTTAGTGGCACTGCTACAACTACTGTTAGAGAAGTAACAGAGGGGTCTCCAGCTCAAGAAGCAGGAATACAACCAAAAGATGTAATATATAAATTAGACGGCAAAAAAATAAGAAATTTTGAAGATTTAACTTTTCAAATCTCAAGGCTTAAAGAAGAGCAAAATAAAAGTTTAGAATTAATAGTTAAAAGAGATGGACAAAAAATAAAATTTAATATAAAACCAGAATTTGATAAAAATAACAACAGATATTTAATAGGTATATCACCAGTTTTAAAAAATGGACTTTTAGCCAAAGATATTGAAGGTATAGAAAAAAATACTTTTTTTGGTACTATTCGTGATGGATATAATAATATGATATTTACTATAAAAGTTACAATAATTGGTGTGTTTGATTTATTCTCAGGTCAAATTGCTTTAAAAGAATTAACAGGACCTATAGGTATAACACCAGTTATTGATAAACATTATGAAACGGCTATGAAAGTTAGTGTTAGTGCTACTATACTTACTATGCTTAATATAATGGCTCTTCTTAGTGCTAATATTGGAGTATTTAATCTTTTACCAATACCAGCACTTGATGGAGGAAGAATAGTATTTTTAACAATAGAAGCTATAAGAGGTAAACCTATATCTCCAGAAAAAGAGGGTATGGTTCATTTTATAGGATTTGTTATTTTAATGGGATTTGGTATATTAATAGCTTTTAAAGATGTTATAAATTTATTTTAATTTTAATATAAAAAGGTTGATTTTTATATAAAATCAGCCTTTTTGACAACAATTTACAGATTAAAAGGAAGTGATTTTTTGATAAATTTTATACAAAGAAAAAAAACAAGAGAAATATCTATTGGTAATATAAAAATAGGTGGTAATAATCCTATTGCTATACAATCTATGTGTAATACAGACACTAGAGATGCGAAGGCTACAATAGAACAAATAAAAAGCTTGTCAGAAGAAGGCTGTGAAATAATAAGAATTGCTATTCCAGATATGGAGGCTTGTGAAGCTATTAAAGAAATTAAAAAAAATATAAAAATACCTTTAGTTGCAGATATTCATTTTGATTATAGGTTAGCTTTACAAGCCATAGAAAATGGTATTGATAAAATAAGAATAAATCCAGGTAATATAGGTAATGAAGAAAGAATAAAAGCAGTTATAACTAAGGCACAAGAAAGAAATATTCCTATTAGAATAGGGGTAAATTCTGGGTCATTAGAAAAAGATATATTACAAAAATATGGAGAAGTTACACCAAAGGGACTTGTTGAAAGTGCTTTAAGACACGTAAGAATAATAGAAAAATATGATTATAATAATATAGTAGTATCTATAAAAGCATCTAGTGTTCCATTTAGTATGGAAACTTACTCTATATTATCTAATGAAATAGATTATCCATTACATTTAGGAATAACAGAAGCAGGAACTGTATGGAGTGGGTCTATAAAATCAGCAGTAGGTATAGGCTCTATTTTAAGTATGGGTATAGGAGATACTATAAGAGTATCTTTAACAGGTAATCCAATTGAAGAGATAAAAACGGCTAAAGAGATTTTAAAATCTTTGGGGCTTAGAAAATTTGGTATAGAGTTTATATCTTGCCCTACTTGTGGTAGAACAGAAGTTGATTTAATATCTATTGCTAACAAAGTTGAAGAAGAATGTAAAAAAATAAATAAAAATTTAAAAGTTGCTGTTATGGGCTGTGCAGTTAATGGTCCAGGAGAGGCTAAAGAAGCAGACATAGGTATAGCAGGTGGAAAAGGATATGGGCTTATCTTTAAAAAGGGAGAAATATTAAAAAAAGTTCCAGAAGATATGCTTATACCAGAACTTTTAAAGCTTATAAATGAGTTATAAAGTTATAATTTGGAGTGATTTTATTTGGAAGATAAAAAATTTTCTAATGTTTTTTCTAAAATAAAATTATCTGCTAATGTAAAGACTGTTCTTAAAAATACTATTGTTTCTAATATAAAAATTAACAGTAGTAGGGCATTAGCTGAAATATTTTTACAAAGTGATAAAGTAGTAAATGAAAACTGCTTAAAAGACTTTGAAGAAGATATATTTGAAAATTTTAAATTTTTAAAAGAAGTAAATATATATTTAAAATATAATTTAGATGATTTAACATTACAACAAAAAGTAGAAAAAATTTGGGATAATATAGTAAAAGTTATAAAAGTAAAAAGTCCTATTTGTTTTCCTATATTTAAAGAGGCTACATTTAATATAGAAGAAAATATTTTAAATATAAACCTTTATAAAAGAGGAGCATTTATTTTTAAGGCTAAAAAGATAGATACTATTATAGAGGAAGTAATAAAAGATAGATTTGATATTAATGTTTTTGTAAAGTTTATAGATGTAAATACAAATATTAATAGCGCTAAAGAAAAAAATGATGAATTAAAAGAGCTTATAGCTAAGGCATTAGAAAACACTAATACACAAAACACACATCAAGTATCACAACAAGATAAATATCCAGATATAAATAAATTTAGGAGAGTAAAAAGGTTATCATTAAAAATAAAAGACACAATAGAAGAAGAAGTAAAAGAAATAAAAAATTCTGTAATAGACGGAGAAATAATAACTATAAAAGGTAAAATATTTGGTTTAGATATAACTGAAACTAAAAAAGGCAAATATATTGTAAAAGTAGACATAACAGATATGACAGATTCTATTAGTTTTAAATTTTTTACAGAACCAGAAGATTTTAAAGAAGATTATAGTGATATTGTAAAAAAAGGTAACTTTGTTGTAGTAAAAGGTGAAATAAGATATGATGAATATATGAAAGAGCTTATATTATCACCTATGGAAATTTGTAAATCAAATCCACCAGAACCTAAAATGGACAATAGTCCTGTAAAAAGGGTAGAGTTACATTTACATACTCAAATGAGCAAAATGGACGGAGTAACATCTGTAAAAGATATAATAAAAAGAGCAAGTGAATGGGGGCATAAAGCAGTTGCTATAACAGACCACGGAGTTGTACAAGCCTTTCCAGATGCTATGGATATAGCAAAAAAGCTTAATATAAAAGTGTTATATGGAGTTGAAGCATATTTAGTAGATGATTTATCAAATGTTGTAGAGCATAGTAAAAATCAAAGCTTATTAGATGAATATGTTATTTTTGACTTAGAAACAACAGGGCTTAATAGAGAGTATAATAAAATAATAGAAATAGGTGCTGTTAAGGTGAAAAATGGACAAATAATAGATAGATTTTCTACTTTTATAAACCCTCACGAAAATTTAAGTAAAGAGATAGTAAATCTAACTAATATAACAGATGATATGCTTGTAGAGGCTCCAGAAGAAAGTGAAATGTTACCTAAGTTTTTTGAGTTTTTTGGTAATAGTGTTTTAGTTGCACACAATGCTAAATTTGATATGGGATTTATAAAAAAATGGGCAGAACGAAATGGAAAAATAGTAAAAAATACTGTTTTAGACACAGTTGGGTTATCAAGGACTATTTTTCCAGATATGGCTAAACATACACTTAATGTAATTGCTAAAAAGTTAGATATTTCTTTAGAAAATCATCATAGAGCGGTAGATGATGCAGAAGCTACAGCAAATATATTTATAAAATTTACTGAAATATTAAAAAAGGAGTATAACATAAATAATCTTGATGGTGTAAATGAATTAGCAAGAACAAATATAGATGTAAAAAAACTAAGACCTAATCATGCTATAATACTTGTAAAAAATCAAAAAGGACTTAGAAATTTATATGAACTAATATCTAAATCTAACTTAGAATATTTTTTTAGAGACCCAAGAATACCAAAAAGTGAATTTTTAAAACTTAGAGAAGGTCTTATTATAGGTACAGCTTGTGAAAATGGAGAGTTTTATCAAGCAGTGTTAAACAATGCAGACGAAGATGAAATAGAAAAGTTAGCAAATTTTTATGATTATTTTGAGATACAACCAATAGGAAATAATGAGTTTTTAATAGAAAATGAAAAAGTATCTAACATTAACAGTGTAGAAGATTTACAAAATATAAATAAAAAAATTATAGACTATGGTAAAAAATATAATAAATTAGTAGTTGCTACTTGTGATGTACATTTTTTAGATAAAGATGACGATTATTTCAGAAAAATAATAATGGCTTCTAAAGGATTTAAAGATTGTGATAATCAACCACCTTTATATTTTAGAACAACTGAAGAAATGCTTGAAGAATTTGAATATTTAGGGAAAGATTTAGCCTATGAAGTAGTAGTAAAAAATACAAACATTATAGCAGATATGATAGAACATATATTGCCTATACCAGATGGTACATTCCCACCAGAAATAGAAGGCTCAGATAAAGAGCTAACAGATATAACAATGAAAAAAGCAAAAAGTATATATGGAGAAGACTTACCCAAAATAGTGAGAGATAGGCTAGAAAGGGAGTTAAACTCTATCATAAAAAATGGATTTGCTGTGTTATATATAATAGCTCAAAAAATAGTTTGGAATTCAAATGATAATGGATACATTGTTGGGTCTAGGGGGTCTGTTGGTTCATCTTTTGCCGCTACAATGGCAGGTATAACAGAGGTTAATCCTTTATCGCCACATTATTTTTGCAAAAATTGTAAATATTCAGATTTTGATTCTGAAGAAGTTTTAGCTTATGCAGGTAATTCTGGCTGGGATTTGCCAGACAAAGTATGCCCAGTATGTGGAACTATGCTATCAAAAGATGGACACGACATACCTTTTGAAACATTTTTAGGCTTTGAAGGAGACAAAGAACCAGATATAGATTTAAACTTTTCAGGAGAATTTCAAGCACAAGCCCATCAATATACAGAAGAGCTTTTTGGCACAGGATATGTGTTTAAAGCAGGAACTATAGGTACATTGGCAGACAAGACTGCATACGGTTATGTAAAAAAATATGCAGATGAAAGAAATATGAAAATAAGTGGTGCAGAGATAAATAGACTTGTAGAAGGGTGCGTTGGTATAAAAAGAACAACAGGACAACACCCAGGTGGGCTTATGGTTGTACCTAATACAAAAAGTATATATGATTTTTGCCCAGTACAAAGACCGGCAGATGACCCAACATCTAATGTTATAACTACTCATTTCGATTATCATTCTATAAGTGGGCGTATATTAAAACTAGATTTATTAGGACACGACGTGCCAACAATTTTACGTATGTTAAAAGACTTTACAGGGTTTGACCCGCTTAACACACCTATGGATGATAAAACAACTATGTCCTTATTTACTTCTCCTAATGCTTTAGGGGTAAGTGTTGAAGATATAGAATGTGATACAGGGTCTTTAGGTTTGCCAGAATTTGGTACACCTTTTGTTATACAAATGCTTATGGATACAAAGCCTAATAGTTTTTCAGACCTTGTTAAAATATCTGGACTTTCTCACGGTACAGATGTTTGGTTTAACAATGCTCAGGAGCTTATAAAAAACAATGTAGCTACTCTTAAAGAGGTTATACCAACAAGAGATGATATTATGGTTTATCTTATTTTAAAAGGAGTAGAAAATAAATTAGCTTTTACTATAATGGAATCTGTTAGAAAAGGTAAAGGTTTAACACCAGAATTTGAACAAGCTATGATAGAAAAAAATGTACCAGATTGGTATATAGAGTCTTGTAAAAGAATAAAATATATGTTTCCTAAAGGGCACGCAGTAGCATATGTTACAAATGCTTTTAGAATGGGATATTTTAAAATAAACTATCCTTATGCATTTTATGCTAGCTTATTTTCTGTTAAAGTAGAAGATTTCGACTATGATTTAATGTGCTTTGGATTAGACAAAGTACAATTAGCTATAAAAGAGATACAAGCATTAGGAAAAGGAGCTACAACAAAAGAAAAAACAAAATTAGTTGTTTTAGAGCTTGTTAGAGAAATGTATAAAAGAGGATTAAAATTTACAAAAATGGATTTATATAAGTCTAAAGGGTTTAAATTTGATGTTACAGAAGAGGGATTGTTGCCTCCTTTATGTTGCGTTCAAGGGCTTGGAGAGCAAGCTACGCAAAATATAGTAGAAGCTAGAGAAAATGGACTATTTGATACGGTTGAAAATCTTGTTGAACGTACTAAAATAAGTAAAACTGTTGTTGAAATATTAAAGCAAAATGGTGTTTTACAAGGTATGCCAGATACAAACCAACTTACATTATTTATGTAGTTAATTTTATAGATGTTTATTTTGAGGCTATATGACTTTATCTATAGCCTTTTAAAAATATAAAATTTGAATAAACTATATAAAAAATATTATTTTCACATACAATTATTTAATAATATTTTTTGATATAAAATTTTTACTATTTTTTTAAAAATAAACATTTATTACTATTGATAATATTTGGAAAAAATGGTATTATTTAGGTGTAAATATTTTTTATAAAAGGAGAGATATTATGCTTAAAAAATTTTTATCAATTTTAACAGTAATTACTGTACTTGTTAGTTCATTAACTTTTAATGTATTTGCAAATACTATAAAAGATGATGAAATAACGATACGACTTTTAGCAACTAGTGATATTCATAACAAATTTTATCCTTATGAATATGCTACAAATATGGAGAGTAAACATGGTAGCTTAGCTCAAATAGCGACTGTTATTAAAGAATTAAAAACAGAAAATACTATTGTTATTGATGCTGGAGATACTATACAAGGAAATTATTCTGAGTTATTTTTAGATGAAGAGATTGTACCTACAATAGCAGGAATGAATGCTATTGGATATGACATATGGACTTTAGGTAATCACGAATTTAACTATGGAATGGATTTTTTAGAAAAAGTAATGAAAACATCTAAGGCTAAAATTTTAACAGGTAATGTTTATAGACCAGATGAAACAGCTTTAGCAGATGATTATACTATAATAGAAAAAAATGGTATTAAAATTGGTATAATAGGTATGGTTACACCTAATATTACAAGATGGGATGCTGAAAAGCTTATAGGATATAAAGTTACAGACCCATTAGAAGAAATAAATAAAGCTGTAGAAGAACTTAAAGGTAAAGTAGATATTATAGTTTCTGTAAACCATATGGGCGAAAGTAATGAATATAATGTTAAAAATTCTGGTGTAGATGACATAGCTAAAAGTTCTAAAGATATAGATGTTATTATAGCAGCACATGAGCATAAGGCAGTAAAAGGTAAATTATTAAATGATATTTTAATAGTTGAAAATAAAAATGCTGGAGAAACTATTGCTCAAATTGATATCACTCTAAAAAAAGATACAAATGGTAAATATAAAATTATAGATAGAAAATCAAAACTTATTGATGTTTCAAAATATGAACCAGATAAAGAGGTTTTAAAAGTTTTAGAAAGATATGACCAAAAAGCTAAAAAAGATGCAAACACTATAATAGGTAAACTTGAATGTGGAGACCTTGTACCTAAAAATGAAATTAAAGGTATCGCTCAAGCATATATACAAGATACGGCTCTTATAGATTTTATTAATGAAGTACAATTATATTATTCTGGAGCAGATATATCTGCCGCAGCTTTACTTAGCACTAATGCTAATATGAAACAAGGAGATATTAAAAAAAGTGATACTTCTTTAATATATAAATACCCTAATACATTATATGTAGTTGAGATGACAGGTAAACAACTTAAACAATATATGGAATGGAATGCATCTTATTTTAACCAATATAAAGACGGAGATTTAACTATATCTTTTAAACCAGATAGCAGAGGGTATTGGTATGATATGTTTACTGGTATAAACTATGAAATTAATATATCAAAAGAAGTTGGTAATAGAATAGAAAATCTTACTAAAGCAGATGGAACACCAGTTAAAGATACAGATGTATTTAAAGTTGCATTAAATAATTATAGAGCTAATAGTCATATTTTATCAGATGTTATTTTTAAAGATGGGGACAAGCCTAAATTATTACAAATAGACGTTAGAGGAGATATAGGCGGAGTTCGTGAGCTTATAGGAGATTATATCCAAAATGTAAAAAAAGGTAAAATAACAAATAAGGTAGATAATAACTGGAAAATAACAGGTATTAACTGGGATAAAGAGCTTCATGAAAAAGCTAAAGAACAAATTAATTCTGGAAAAATAAAATTAGCAAAATATAATAGTAAATCTATTACTGTTAACGATTTAGTTGATGAAAAAAATAAGCATAATAATATAAGAGAAAATAATAACACAAAAATTGTTAATAAAAAAGTTAAAAAAGTAGCATAAAATAAAAATTTATAAGTTGTACACTATTAATTAAATAGTGTACAACTTTTTTTTATGTTTACATTAATTAACTTTAAAATAATTATTGACAAAAAAATTTGCATGAACTATAATAAGTGTATCAATACAACTAATACACTTATTATGAAAGGAGGTAAATTATGTTTAATATAGATTTTAGAAATCCTAAACCTATTTATGAACAATTAACAGAAAGTATAGAGAAATTGGCTATAAAAGGTGTTTTAAAGCCAGATGAACAGCTACCAAGCGTTAGACAGTTAGCTATGGAGCTTTCTATAAATCCTAATACTATACAACGAGCATATAGTTTGCTAGAAAGTAAAGGCATAACTTATTCAATAAAAGGCAGAGGTAGCTTTATATCACCAAATTGTATAGACTGTATAAAAAATAAGCTTGAATTTATAAGAGATGATATAAAAAGGCTTATAGAAGAAGCTAGAGATATAGGAGCAACAGATGAGCTTATTTTAAGTTGGCTTAAATGAAAGGAGAGTATATATGATAGAGGCAGTAAATGTAACAAAAAAATTTGACAATATAATAGCTGTTGATAATGTATCTGCAACAATAAAAAATGGAAGTGTTTTTGGGCTTATTGGTACAAACGGTGCTGGTAAATCTACATTTTTAAGAATGGCATCTGGAATATTAAAACCAGATAGTGGAAATATAAAAATAGATAATGAAGAAATATTTGATAATATAGGAGTAAAAAATAAGTTTTTTTATATATCTGATGAACAATTTTTCTTTAATAATGCTACTCCAGAAGATATGAAAAATTATTATCAAACAATATATGAAAACTTTGATATTGAAAGATATAAAAAACTTATGAAAGATTTTAGTCTTGATAGAAATAGAAAAATAAAAACATTTTCAAAGGGAATGAAAAAACAAATATCGGTTATATGTGGTTTATGTTCAAAAACGGATTATCTTTTTTGTGATGAAACATTTGATGGGTTAGATCCAGTTGTTAGGCAAGCAGTAAAAAGCCTTTTTGCACAAGATATAGATGAAAGAAACCTAACACCTGTTATAGCATCTCATAACCTTAGAGAATTAGAAGATATATGTGACAACATAGGACTTTTGCACAGGGGAGGTATGATATTATCAAAAGATTTAGAAGAGTTAAAATTAGATATACATAAAGTTCAAATTGTTTTTAAAGAAACTATTACAACTGAAATATTTGAGAAATTGGATATAATTAAAACAGAAACTAGAGGATCTTTAAATGTAATTACTATAAGAGGTAATAAAGAATATGTAAATAAATATTTAGAAAGTTTACAACCAATATTTTTTGAAATGTTACCATTATCTTTAGAGGAAATATTTATAGTAGAAACGGAGGAAAAAGGATATGATATCAAATCACTTATCATCTAATTTTAAAGTATTTAAACAAGAATATAAAAATTATATATGGGCTAGTGCTTTGACCATCATGATGTTTATTTTTGTTAAAATAGTAGTACCTTTATTAAATTTTTCTAATTATTTAACTATAAAAAATGTAGATAATGAACGATTTATGGAAAAATTATTAACATTAAATGATTATTTAATCGGAGAGTATATGCTAAATAAAATGATAATTATTTTATTAGCAATAATTTTAGCTATATCTATATTTTCATATTTACATAATAGAAAACAGGTAGATTTCTATCATTCTTTACCTATATCAAGAAATAGTTTATTTTTTATAAAATATTTACTAGGTATTGTAATAGTAGTGCCTATAATCATAATATCCAATATTGTGTTATATGGAATTTTAAAAATAATTTTAGGGGAAAATTTATTACAATTTAGATATGTTTTAAAATTTATATCTTTTGACATACTATTTTTTATTACTATATATTCTATTACAGTATTTTCTAGTATTATATGTGGAAGTACAATAGCATCATTAATGCTTACATTTATATTAATAAATATATTTTCTATAGTAGTAGTTGTTGTAGATGGTTTATCTCAAATAGTTTTTAAAAATTTAATAGATTTAAGTTATTTATTTGAGTATACAGTTAAATATAATCCAGTACTATGTTATTTTAGTTTAATAGACAGTATAAATCATACATCTATGTATAATATAAATTTTGGAAAAATAGATATATTTATTACGTATATTATAATAACATTAGTAATAATTATTATAAGCTTAATATTATTTAAAGCTAGAAAAAGTGAAAAATCTAATACTTGTATAGCCTTTAAATATGCTAAAACTATAATAAAATATTTTATAGTATGTGTTGGATCTATATTAACAGGGATGCTTTTCTATTTAATATCTGAAAATAGCTTATTATTATATTTAGGTATTGTAATGGGTTGTATTATTTTACATTGCATAGTAGAGATTATATATGATTTTGATTTTAGAGCAATATTTAAAAATTGGTATAGTATAATATGTTGTGCTATTATATGTTTAGTTATAATTTTTTCATATAAATTTGATATATTTAAAAGAGAAGATTATGTTCCAGATATAGAAAAGATATCTAATGTATCTATTATGATAAATGCTAATAATGTATTAAATAATGAATTAAATAATATACAAGATGAAGATATTATAAAAAATATAAATGATTTACACAAAATATTTATTAATAAAAAAAATAATAATAATAATAATAATAATAAAGTAGAAGATACTTATAATTTTAATATTACATACAAATTAAGAAATGGTAAAATATTATGCAGAAATATTAATTTTAGTTATTCAGATTATGAAGCTACAAATATATTAAAAAATATTTTAAATAATAAAAAATATATTAAAGAATTTGCTAATATTTTATATAAGGATATAGCAAATAATGATATTAACTTCAAATTATATAATAAAAATTTTAACATTTATAATTTAGAAGAATTTAATAATATAGATAAAAAATATTTAATAAAGGTATTAAAAAAGGATATTGAAGAAAGTGGTATTTTTATTTTGCCAGAAGATATTATTTTTAACTTAAATATAAATGTAAATAGTTGGAATTATGGTTTAGAAAGAAATTATTATAATTTAGGTATAAGTAATAAATATAAAAATACATTAGATTATTTATCTAAATTAGGAATAAAGTAAACTATATTTAAAGAATTTATACAAAATATTTGATATAACAATACTTATATGTTAATATAGTTAATTATGGAGGTATTGAATATGAAAAATGATGAAATATTAAATATTTTGAAAGAATATTTAGACATAGAAGACATAGATCTAGATAAAATCCCTAATATAGATTTATATATAGACCAAGTAACAACTTTTTTAGAATATAATCTTGAAAAATATAAAAGAGATAAAGACCAAAAAATAATTACTAAAACAATGATAAATAACTATGCAAAAGATAAAATATTGTTATCACCAGTTAAAAAAAAGTATAATAAAAAACAATTAATATCATTAATATTAATTTATCATTTAAAATCTATAATGTCTATAACAGATATTGGTTTAATATTAAAAGATAGCCAAGAAAATATAGAAGAAATATATAAACAATTTTTAATATATAAAGAAAAATCTAATGAAGAATTTTATAAAAATATAGAAAATTTTTTAGAAAATATGCAAGAAAATAAAGATATAAGTATAGATTTAATAGTATTTTTAATAAATATTATTAATGAAGCTAATCAAAGAAAATATTTGGCAGAAAAAATTATAGATTTATATTTAAAAAAATAAAATTTATATAAAATAATAACTTGTATAATTTGTATATTACATATATAATAAAAATATATAGATTATATGTATTTTATGGAGGTAAAATATGAATTATAAAAGTGTATATGAAAATTGGATAAATGATGAATACTTTGATAGTGAAACTAAAAAAGAATTGTTAAGTATAAAAGATAATGAAAAAGAAATAGAAGAAAGGTTTTATAAAGACTTAGATTTTGGCACAGGTGGATTAAGAGGTATTATAGGGGCTGGTATTAACCGTATTAATATATATACAGTTAGTAAAGCAACACAAGGGCTTGCAGATTATATATTAAATCAAAAAGAATATAAAAAAGAAAAAGGTGTTGCTATAGGTTACGATTCTAGATTTATGAGCAAAGAATTTGCAGAAATAACGGCACTTGTTTTAAATGGCAATGGTATAAAAACATATTTATTTGATGAATTAAGGCCAACTCCTATGGTATCTTTTGCCATAAGAGAATTAGGTTGTATAGCAGGTGTTGTTATTACAGCAAGTCATAATCCTCCAGAATACAACGGATATAAAATATATGGAGAAGATGGAGGGCAAGTACCTTTTCCAAAAGATGTAGAAATAATAGGTTATGTTAATAATGTAAAAGATTTTAAGGCTATAAAAAAATTAGATAAAGAAGAAGCTATAAAACAAAATTTATTTAATATCATAGGTAAAGAAATAGATGAAAAATACGACGAAAATGTGTTAAATCAATTAATAAATAAAGATATGATAAAGACCTTTAGTGATTTAAAAATAGTATATACACCTATACACGGAACGGGAAATAAGCCAGTAAGACGTATATTAGAAAAAGCAGGATTTAAAAATGTTAATATAGTCAAAGAACAAGAATTACCAGATTGTAAATTTAGCACAGTAGATTATCCTAATCCAGAAGACCCTAATGCATTTAAATTAGCCTTAAAATTAGCAGAAGAAATAGATGCAGATATAATTGTAGGTACAGACCCTGATGCAGATAGAGTAGGGGCAGTTGTAAAAAATAATAAAGGTGAATATATTATCTTATCTGGAAATATGATGGGAGTATTATTGACAGACTATATTTTAAGTCAAAAGCAACAAAAGGGCACATTATCTAGTAAAGGTGCTATAATATCAACAGTTGTATCTTCTAATATGACTGAAAAGATAGCAAAAAATTATAATGTGGACTATTTTAATGTATTAACAGGGTTTAAGTTTATTGGTGAAAAAATTAAACAATTTGAACAAACAGGACGTAATGAATATATTTTTGGATTTGAAGAAAGCTACGGTTGTTTAGCTGGTACATATGCTAGAGATAAAGATGCTGTTGTTGCCACTATGCTTATATGTGAACTAGCAGGATTTTATAAAAATAAAGGTTTAACATTATACGAAGGTTTACAAGAAATTTATAAAAAATATGGTTATTTCAAAGAAGATATAAAATCTATTACATTAAAAGGTATTGATGGTATTAAAGATATGGAAAAAATAATGACATATCTAAGAGAATCTACACCAAAGGCAGTAAATGGAAAAGATTTAATAGAAGTAAGAGATTATAAAGTTGGAAAAATAAAAAATTTACCCAATAATACTGTATTAGATACAGATTTACCAAAATCTAATGTTTTATATTTTACATTAAGTGATAAATCTTGGTTTTGTGTTAGACCATCTGGTACAGAACCAAAAATAAAAATATATTTTGGAGTAGAAGAATCAACAGAAAGTGAAGCTAATATTAAACTTGATAGTTTGATGAAAAATGTTATGGATATGATAGAAAATATTTTAAAATAAAAATACAAAAGGCTGAAAATTTAATTTTCAGCCTTTTGTATTTTTATTGAGTGCGACTTTTATAAACATACATCATAAGCATAAGCATACAAAATGCTATAAAAACAACAATAGTTGCTTTATAGTCTTGTATAGCTATAAGTATGGCAATAATAGCACTAAATAAGCTAAGCCCATAAAGAATAATAACAGCTTGCTTGTGAGAATAACCACTATCTATAAGTCTATGATGAAGATGACCTCTATCTGCACTCATTAAAGGTTTTCTATTTATAGCACGTCTTATCATAGCAAAAAGTGTATCTAAAATAGGTAAAGCTACTGCTAATGTAGATATAACGATAGATAGAACAGCGTAGCTTTTATATACACCTATACAAGACGTTACGGCTAATACATATCCTAAAAATGTTGAGCCAGTATCACCCATATAAATTTCAGCCGGGCTAAAGTTTCTTGGTAAAAAGCCTAAGCAAGAGCCTGCTAATATTGCTGTTAAAATAACGGCTAAATTGCTACCAGATATTAAACAAAGTACCATAAGGCATAATGAAGCTATAGAAGATACACCAGCAGCAAGACCATCAACACCATCTATAAGATTTACAGCATTTACAAGGCCTAATATCCATACCATTGTTATTATAGCATTAAAAGGACGTAAATATTGCCAAAAAGGCCAAGACATAACATCTATTCTTGTTCCTGTAGACACTACAATAAAAGCTACTAATAATTGTACAATAAATTTAATTTTTGGTGAAAGTTCATAAATATCGTCAAATATACCAAGAATTACTATTAATACACCACCAGTTAAAAATCCAATAAATTGTTTTGTATGAAAATCTTCAACAAAAAAAGATAATATGATAATAGATGCTAAAAAACCTAAAAATATAGCTAGTCCACCTATCCTTGGCATAGGTTCTTTATTTAAGCCTCTAGATTTTGGATAATCAATAGCTTTTATTTTAAATGCAATTTTTTTAGCAAAAGGTGTCATAAGCATTGATACAACAAATGCTATTAAAAAACCAGCCCAATATAGTAACCAATTATGATCCAAATAAAAACCTCCTTGTAGGATAAAGTTCTTTTAGATAGATAGAACCTTTTAAAATAATTTTTTATATTAAAATGTAATTTTATTTTGTTCCAAAAATTCTATCTCCAGCATCACCAAGACCTGGTATAATATAGCCGTGAGAATTTAAATGGTCGTCTAAAGACGCAGTATAAATATCTACATCTGGATGAGCTTCGTTTACTTTTTTTACACCTTCTGGTGAAGCTATTAAACATAAAAATTTGATATTTTTAAATCCACGTTCTTTAATAAATTGCATAGCAGCTATGGCAGTACCACCAGTAGCAAGCATAGGGTCAACAAGCAATATATCTGTATTAGCAGGGTCAGATGAAGGTAATTTACAGTAGTACTCTACTGGTAAAAGAGTTTCAGGGTCTCTATAAAGACCAATATGACCTATATTAGCATTAGGTATTAAATTTAATATACCATCAACCATACCAAGACCAGCTCTTAATATAGGTACAATACCAACTTTTCTATTTAAAACATGACCTTTTGTTTTACAAAGTACAGATTCTACTTCTATTTCTGTTGTTTCTAAATCTTTTGTTGCTTCATAGCAAATAAAACTAGCTATCTCGGAAACAAGCTCTCTAAATTCTTTATTACCTGTTTTTACATCTCTAAGCATAGTAACTTTACTTTGAACAACAGGGTGTTCTACTATGTATAATTTACTCAAAAAAATCACTCCTATTCTTCTATCATATTAATTCTTCTTATATGTCTTTCGTCATTAGAAAAAGGTGTCTCTAAGAAAGTTTTTACTATCTCTAAAGCTAAACCAACACCTATAACACGTTCACCCATAGTTAATATATTTGCATCATTATGTTCTCTTGTAGCTTTAGCAGAAAAAACGTCGTGGCAAAGAGCCGTACGAATACCTTTAACTTTGTTGGCAGCCATAGATACCCCAATACCCGTTCCACATATTAATATACCTTTATTTAAAGTACCATTTGCTACATCATTTGCAACATTTTTTGCATAAATAGGGTAATCTACCGAATCTGTAGAGTTTGTTCCATAATCTTTAAAAGGTATATTATTTTCTTTTAGATATTTTATAACTTCTTGTTTTAAGTGAAAACCACCGTGGTCTGAGCCTATACCTATCATATTTTCCTCCTGTATATTATCAAAGTTTATTTTTGATATAAGATTATAAAGTTCATCAAAACATTTATTATATGTATCAATATCACAACCAAAAGGGTCTTTTATATCCATATCACTATTTAATGTATATTCATACAATGTATAAACTTTAGATTTATTCACATTATTATTTTTAAGTAAAAGATTTTTATGTTGTTTTTCCATTGTTAATATTAAATCGGCATTTTCAAACTCAGATAAACTAAGGGGAGTAGAAAAATGTTCAGATATATTAATATTATTATTATTTAAAACTTGTTTAGCATTTTCATTAATAGATAAACTATTATATACAAAAATTCCTCTAGAGGTAATATTTATATTTATATTTTTACATAAAGATTTAGCTATTGCTTCTGCCATAGGACTACGACAAGTATTACCAGTACAAACAAATATTATATTTTTCATAAAAATCAACCTTATACATTTATTATTTTATAACCAGCAGCTTTTTTTAACCTATTCATAATTGCAAGTCCAACACCTTTTTCGGCAAAAGATTCTATATATATTTTTTCTACATTAAGGTTATCGCATTCTCTTAAAATATTAAAAATATTTTTAGCAATTTCATCTAAATCTTTCCTACTACCAACATTTAAAGCAGTAAAAGATGAATAATTATTTATAGTTTCATTTGATGCAATAACAATAGATTTTAAATTATTTTCCTTATCTGTTTTTAAATATTTTAATATATGAGAAATTATATTATCAATATTGCCATCAATTATAAAAACATCTCCTAAAGGTGCATAATGTTTATATTTCATACCAGGGGCTTTTGCTATCATATTAGAATTATTAGTTAAAATAGCTTTATCAATAGATACATTTTCAACAACACTTTCTAACATTTCTTTTGTTATATTACCAGGTCTTAAAATAGTAACTTTATTATCTAAAACTTCTACTACAGTAGATTCTATACCAAAATCACAATTTCCACCGTCTATAATCATATCTATTTTTCCGTTTAAATCTTTATAAACATGATTTGCATTAGTAGGGCTTGGTTTTGTAGAAGTATTTGCACTAGGAGCAGCTAAAGGAAAGCCACATTCTTTTATTAAGGCTAATGCAATTTTATTATCAGGCATTCTTATAGCAACAGTATCTAAGCCGCCAGAAGTTATATTTGGTATTAGAGAGCTTTTTTTTAAGACAATTGTTAAGGCGCCTGGCCAAAATTTATCCATTAAAAGAAGAGCAACTTTAGGCACATCATTTATAAGAGGGTAAATATCATCTTTATTTGCTATATGAACAATAAGGGGGTTATCCGACGGACGCCCTTTAGCTATATATATTTTTTTTATAGCATTTTCATTTAAAGCATTTGCACCAAGTCCATAAACCGTTTCGGTAGGAAAAGCTACCAACCCTTCATTTTTTAAAATATTAGCCGCCCTTTTTAAGGCGACTATATTTAAAAGTGGATTTAAATTATCAATTTTTTCAAATATTGTATTAGACAAATTAGTTAGCCCCACAACATTTTTTATATTTTTTACCACTTCCACAAGGACAAGGGTCATTTCTTTCTATTTTTGGTTCTCTAATAAATGTAGTAGAGCTTCTTTGCCCTCTAAAAAGTGTTTTTAGTTGCTCTTCTGTAAATATATTTTTCCATTCAGGAAGGTTGTAAAGATGGTCAGCTTTGTATTCTACCATTTTTCTGTATAAAACTTCAAAATTAATTTTTATACATATTTGACTATCTTCTGTTAAATCTTGTAATACAATTTTTTCTTCTTGTGTGTCATTTATACCATCAATAAATCCAGTAAAATATTCTGGAGACATATCAAATTTTTCGGCAAGCTCTTTAACGCTACCTTCAATTTTTTCAACTTTTTCACTTAATATATATTCATATATTTTTTGTTCTTTTGGCACAAAGTCATTCCAAAATAAATTATTTATACCACCATCTTTAGTATATGCTTTATTAAACCAACTTTCGTATAAATTCATTTTTTATCCTCCTTAAAATACATTTATAATAATTAGTTATTATATAGGGTATATTATAAATGTATATATGTTTGTATTAAAAACTTTTAAATCTTATATATTTTACACTAAAATTTGTAAAATGTCTAGATAAATATACTAAAATTAATAAATTTAGATATAATAATAAATATTATACCCTATTTTTACTTATTATACAATATAAATTATTTATAATAAAAATCAAGTTTATTATTATAAAACTAATTTTAAAAGTTCATTTATGTTAGCAACAGGACAAATTTTAATATCTTTTATAGAAGAAACTTCTTTTAAGTTATCTTTTGGTATAACAACTGTTTCAAAGCCTAGTTTTAATGCTTCCATAACACGTTTTTCACAAAATGATACAGCACGTAGCTCTCCAGATAGTCCTATTTCTCCAAAAATTAATGTTTTAGCATCAATAGGCTTATTTTTATAGCTAGATACAATAGAGCAAGCAACAGAAGCATCTAAGGCAGGTTCTAATATTTTTATTCCTCCGGCTAAATTTACATAAATATCATAAGAGCCTAACTGGAGATTTAATTTTTTTTCTAAAACGGCTACAAGAAGTATCATACGATTAAAGTCCATACCAGTTGCCATTCTTCGTGGTATATTAAAAGTTGTATAACTTACTAAAGATTGGACTTCGGCAAGTATTGGTCTAGTTCCTTCTATGCTACAAGTTACAGAAGAACCAGTAGCACCTATTGGTCGTCCAGAAAGCATATATTCAGATGGATTATTTATTTCTACTAATCCTATTTGACGCATTTCAAACACACCAATTTCATTTGTAGAACCAAAACGATTTTTTACGGCTCTTAATATACGATAACTAGCAAGTCTTTCACCTTCAAAGTATAAAACTGTATCTACCATATGTTCTAATATTCTAGGACCAGCAATAGACCCATCTTTAGTAACGTGACCTACTATAAATATAGATATATTTTCTCCTTTACCTATACGCATTATTTTTGCCGTACATTCTCTAACTTGTGTTACGCTACCTGGAGCAGAAGAAAGGTCATCTAAAAAAACTGTTTGTATAGAATCTATTATAACTAAATCAGGAGAAAGCTCTCTTATAGTATTTTCTATTACATTAAAATTAGTTTCAGATAAAAGAAGAAGATTTTTTGTTGTAATATTTAATCTGCTTGCTCGTAGCTTTATTTGTTGAGCAGATTCTTCTCCAGATACATATAATATTTTTTTATTAGCTTCACCAACGGCTTGGCATATTTGTAAAAGTAGGGTAGATTTACCTATGCCAGGGTCTCCACCTACCAATGTTAAAGAACCTTGAACAATTCCACCACCTAAAACTCTATCAAGTTCTCCTATTTGAGTTTTTGTTCTAACTTCATTTATAGGAGCAATATTATCTAAAGATAAAGCTTTATTTGTAGCAGAAGGGCTAGTAATTTTTGGAGTATTTTTTTCAACAATTTCTTCAGAAAAAGTTGAAAAGTTATTACAAGAAGGGCATCTTCCAAGCCACTTTCCAGTTTCATATCCACATTCTTGACATATGTATTTTGTTTTAATTTTTGCCATAAAAACTCCTTAATAAAAGTATTATTTAATTATTATATTTATATTTCCAGTATCAAATAATATTAAATCGGCTAATTTTTCTTTTTTATCTTTTGGGTCTATAATTTTTATATCTATAATTTTTTTATCTTTTATAATATTTTTAGCAAGTTCTTTATGTATAAAAATATTATATTTTTCTAAGCTATTTTTCCATATGTTAAATTTACAACCATTTTTCCAGTTAGAACAATAAAAGCTTTTACTATTTTCTAAAATATCATTATTACATTGAGGGCATACGCCAAATTTTTCTAAAGATTTATATTTATTAGATTGTTTAAATTTATTGTTATCTTCATTATCAAATACAATATTTATTTGTGCTTTTTTAGAATAGTCTACTAAAAAGTGAACATATCTATTTATACTATCCATAAATGTTTTAGGTTGCATAGTACCTTTTGATATAGAAGAAAGCCCTTTTTCCCATTTACCAGTTGTTTCTGGAGATTTTAGCTCTTTTGGAACAATTTCAATTAGTTTGATACCTTTATTTGTAGGTATTAAAGATTTACCTTTTCTTTTTACATAATTCATTTGTAACAAGCGTTCTATAATAGAGGCTCTTGTAGCAGGGGTTCCTAGTCCAGACTCTTTTAATTGTTCTTTTAAGTTTTCATCATCTACAAATCGTCCAGCATTTTCCATAGCCGAAAGTAGTGTAGCTTCATTATATGGGCTAGGTGGCTTAGTTTTCTTATTTAATATTTTGGAATTTTCATTAAAAACATTTACACCTTTTTTTACATTAGGTAAAATATCATTATCTTTTTTATCTTTTTCAACATTAAGTTTTGTAAAGCCTTCTTCTAATATAGTAGTACCTTTAGTTAAAAATAAATGTTCTTCTATTTCTGTTATAATTTTTGTTATATTATATACATAATTAGGATAAAAAACAGCAATAAAACGTCTTACTATAAGGTCGTATACATTTTTTTCATCTTTCGATAAAGAAGATATATTTACAGTTAATGTAGGTATAATAGCATGGTGGTCTGTTATTTTGCTATTGTCAATTATACGTTTTGTTATAGGTAGTTTTTCAAGAGATAAAACATAGTCTAAAAAAGGTTTATATGTATTTAAAGTATTTAATTTATTAAGTATTGGTTTAATTTTAGCTTTCATATCTTCAGATAAATACCTACTATCTGTTCTAGGATATGTAATTAATTTTCTTTTTTCATACAAATCTTGAGCTATAGATAAAGTTTTTTTAGCAGAATAAGAAAACTTTTTGTTACAATCTCTTTGTAGCTCTGTTAAATCATATAACAAAGGTGGTGGTTGTTTTTTAGTTTCAGTTTCTATATTTTTTACAATACCTTTTTTATCTTTTATATCTTTTAAAATATCATTTGCTTTATTTTTTTCAAATATTTTTGTTTCATTTTTCTTAGCTATCCAAATACCTTTGTAACTTTGATTAGTTTCATCTAATGTTTTAAAATTAGCCTCTATTTCAAAATATTCAGTTACTTTAAAATTTTCTATTTCTTTATGTTTTTCTACTAATATAGCTAAAGTAGGGGTCTGAACACGACCAATAGATAGTAGGGTGTTAAATTTTAAAGTAAAAGCTCTAGATGCGTTTATACCAACTAACCAATCTGCCTCAGACCTACACTTTGCAGAATAATAAAGATTGTCATATTCTTTACCATCTTTTAAATTTTCAAAGCCTTCTTTTATAGCTTCATCAGTCATACTAGATATCCATAATCTTTTAAAAGGCTTTTTACATTTTGTTATTTCATATATATATCTAAAAATAAGTTCACCTTCACGCCCACTATCCGTTGCACATATGAGGCTTTCTACACTATTTGTATTTATAAGATTAGATAAAATTTTTAATTGTTTTTTAGTGTTATTTATAGCTTTAATTTTTATTTTAGTAGGTATAATAGGTAAAGTGTTTACACTCCATTTTTTTAAGCTTTTATCATATTCTTCTGGGTCACAAAGGGTAACAAGATGACCAATAGCCCAAGATATAATATAAGTATCGTTATAAAAATAGCCTTCACCTTTTTTACTACATTTTAAAACTTTTGCAATATCTTTTGCAACAGAAGGTTTTTCGGCTATAATTAGATGTTTCATATTAGTTCTCCTTATATTTAAAGTAACATAAATATTATTTTAAGGTTGTTAAGAAATTTTTTATTCTAAAAAGAGCTTCTTTTATTTTTTCTATTGAATAGGCATAAGAGCATCTAATATAACCTTCGCCACATTCACCAAAGGCCGTGCCTGGAACAACTGCCACCTTTTGTTCATAAACAAGACGTTCACAAAATTCTTGAGAAGATAAACCAGTAGATTTTATACAAGGAAAAACATAAAAAGCACCTAAAGCCTCAAAACAATCTAAGCCCATTTCTCTAAATCCATTTAATATAAACTTTCTTCTCATATTATATTCTTTACGCATTTTATTTACGTTATCAATACAAGAAGTTAAAGCTTCTAATCCAGCATATTGGCTCATAGTAGGAGCACACATTATAACATATTGATGTATTTTTGTCATAGCAGATATAATATCTTTAGGACCAACGGCAAATCCAAGACGCCAACCAGTCATAGCAAATGATTTTGAAAATCCATTTAATACAACTGTTTTTTCATACATACCTTCAAATTGAGATATAGAAATATGTTTTTTATTTTCATAAGTAAGCTCTGAGTATATTTCATCACTAATAACTAAAATATTTTTATCTTTTAAAATATTAGCTATTTTTTCTAAATCATCTTTTTCCATAATAGCACCAGTAGGATTGTTAGGATAAGACATAATGATAGCTTTTGTTTTATTAGATAATTTTGATAAAATATCTTCAGGTGTTAACTTAAAGTTATTTTCTGATTTAGTGTTTATAACAATAGGTATACCTCCACACATAGTTATACAAGGTTTGTAAGAAACAAATGAAGGTTCTACCACTAATACTTCATCTTCTGGGCATATTACAGCTCTAAGCGCAAGGTCTATACCTTCGCTAGCACCAACAGTAACCAAAACTTGAGTTTTAGGACAATAATTAACATTTATTGTATTTTTCATGTATTTAGAAATTTCTTCTCTAAGCTCTATCATACCAGCATTAGATGTATACGTAGTTTTGCCTTGTTCTAGAGTATATATAGCTTTTTCTGTACAAGTCCAAGGAGTGTTAAAATCGGGTTCTCCCACACCAAGAGAAATAACTCCTTCAACTTCACTTGCTATATCAAAAAATTTTCTAATACCAGAATAAGGTATATCTTGTATACGTTTAGATACTAAACTCAAGGTGTTACAATAATCCTTTCATCATTTGGTGTGTTTTCATCTATTATAACCCCGTGGTCTTTATATTTTTTTAATACAAAATGAGTAGATGTACTAATTATACAGTCTAATGTAGCTAATTTACTAGATACAAAAGAGGATATATCTTTAATATTTTTACCTTCTACAACTATTAATAAATCAAATGTACCAGACATAAGATAAAGAGATTTAACTTCGTCAAAGCTATATATTCTTTTGGCAATTTTATCAAATCCTTGTTCTCTTTGAGGAGTTACTTTAACTTCTATTAAAGAGGTAATATAATCGCCTTCTTTATCTGTTTTGTCCCAGTTTATTAATGTTGTATAGCCACATATTGTTTTATTATTTTCTAATTTTTTTACCGTTTTTTCAATGTTTTCTTCTGTTGTACCTAGCATATTTGATATATCTTTAAAAGAAATTCGGCTATTTTTTTCTAATATTTCTAGTATGTCTTTTTCCATAAAATTTCCCCTTATGCATCATATTTTTTTATAAATCCAACACCAATAGCAGTAGCACCAGTATGAGCTCCTATAGTAACACCAATATCAAATATAGGGTAAGTTAAATTAATATTATATTTTTCATTTAATGATTTTTCTAGTTCTATAGCTTCATCTTCACAATGAGCATGAGCTATTGCTATTTGATATTTATCTAAATTATTATCCATATATTCATCAAAAATTTTAAGCACTTCTGAAAGAGATTTTTTTCTTCCACGTACTTTAGAATGAGGTTCTAAAACACCATCTTTTAATAATAAAATAGGCTTTATGTTAAGAAGATTACCAGCAAGGGCAGAAGCTTTGCCTATTCTACCGCCTTTTTGTAAATGTTCTAAGCTATCTATGGTAAATATTATTATTCCTTCGTGTTTTAATTGTTCCATTTTTTCATAAGTTTCTTGTAAAGAATATCCAGCTTTTTGCATTTTTGAAGCTTCTATTACTAATAAACCTTGTGCTACAGTAGCTTTTTTAGAGTCTATTACTAGTATTTTTCTTTCTGGGTAGTCTTCTAACATTATATTTGCAGCATTAACAGCACTTTGATAAGACCCGCTAAGCTCTGAACATAATGTAAAACATAAAATATCAAGGCCATCATCTAAATATTTTTTAAAATGTGAACAATAATCTTCCATAGAAGGAAGAGAAGTTTTTGGTATTATTTTTTCAGAAACAACTTTTTCATAAAAGTCATTTATACTTATATCTATATTTTCTCTTAAATAATTTTCTTTATCAAAAGATACATAAAAAGGTACTATGTTTATATTATACTCTTGTTTTAGAGTTTCTGGTAAATCACAAGAACTATCTGATAAAATAATGAAATTTGACATATAAACCTCCTAAAAAATAATTATAATAACATTTTAAGTATATGTATAAATAATGTCAATATATATATTTATTAAATTTATGTTAATATAATTAAAGAAAACGCAAGAAAATACAAGAAAATGTTTAAAAATTTAAGATATAAAAAATATAAAATAATAAATAATAATGGATAAAATAAATAAAAAGCCTTAAAAATATACATTTTACAAAAAATATATTAAAAAATTTAATTATTTTTTGTATGTATAAAAAGATAAAAAATAGCTAAATATCTTAAAAATAGTTTAATTTAAGGCTTTTAATTATAATAATTGTATGATATAATGTTAATAATTTTTTAATAATAAATTATTAAAAATATTATACTAAAATTTAGGAGTGTGATTTTATTTGGATCCTGCCAGTTTTCAAATTATAATCTTAATTATTTTAATAGTTTTATCATCATTTTTTTCTATGTCAGAAACAGCACTTACATCTATTAGTAAAATAAGACTTAGAACTATGGTTGATGAAAATGTAAAAAATGCTAAACTTATACAAAATGTTTTAAAAGAACCAGGTAAGCTTTTAAGTGCAATATTAATAGGAAACAATTTAGTTAATATTGGAGCTTCATCTCTTGCTACATCTCTTGCAATAGACAAATGGGGGAGTAAAGGTGTTGGGATAGCAACAGGGCTTCTTACTATTATAATTCTTATATTTGGGGAGATTACACCAAAAACTTTTGCAACAAAAAATGCTGAAAAAATTTCTCTTTTAGTTATAAAAATTATTAAAGGTTGTATGGTAGTGTTTACACCAATAATATTTGTGTTAAATATTATTACAGGTGCTTTATTAAGAATTTTAGGTGTTAAAGAGGAAGATAAAACACCAACTATTACAGAATCGGAGCTTTTAACAATGGTTAATGTTAGCCACGAAGAGGGAGTTTTGGAAATAGACGAAAGAGAAATGATTAATAATGTTGTTTATTTTGCAAATAGTGATGCTCAAGATGTAATGGTACCTAGAACAGATATTATAGCTATTAATGTAGAGGCTACATATGAAGAACTTACAACATTATTTAAAGAAGAAACTTGTTCAAGAATGCCAGTTTATGAAGAATCTATAGATAATATAGTAGGGATTATATCTTTAAAAGATTTGTTATTTATAGACAAGTCTAAAGAGTTTAGCATAAAAGATTATATGAGAGAACCATTTTTTACTTATGAATCTAAATGTTTAAAAGAACTTTTTGCCGAGATGCGTATAAATAGAATAGCAATGGCTATAATTTTAGACGAATATGGTGGAACCTCAGGCATAGTTACATTAGAAGATATGCTTGAAGAAATAGTAGGAGACCTTGCAGATGAATATGATGAACACGATGAAGAAATAAAGATTATAAAAGAAGATGAGTATATTGTTGAAGGGGCTACAAAAATAGAAGATGTAAATGATATGCTTGGTACAGATTTTAAATCTGAAGATTTTGATTCTATAGGAGGTTTTGTCATAGAAACTTTAGGTAAGTTTCCAGATAAAGGTGATACTATAAAAAGTGGTAATGTTAAATTTATCATTGAAGAAATAGAAAAAAATAGAATAGAAAAACTTAGGATACTAACAGACGTTAAAGATATGGACTAAACAAAAAATAAAAAGGTATAAAAGATATAATAAATTATATTTTTATACCTTTTTTATGTTATTATAAAGTAGATAATATAGCTTTACATTTACCAGCTATAGTATAATTTCCATAGCTTGCAGGGATAAAAATAGATTCACCTTTTTTTATGTTTAAACTATCTTTTCCAGATATAATACAATTACCATCTAAAATAGTAATACAATGGAAAGAGGTTTCATCACAGTTTAAATTAACTTGTGTTTTAATATCTAATAAATCTACATTGAAATATTCACAGGTAGAAAGATTACCTTTTTTATAGCCATCAAATTCATTTAAAGTGTATTGTTTTTTTGGATTTTCAACACTTTCTAATTTAGTTACATCTAGTGCTTTATCAATATGAAGCTCTCTAGCTTTGCCGTCTGCTCCAATACGTCCAAAATCATATATTCTATAAGTTACATTAGAGCGTTGTTGTATTTCTGCAATAACTATTCCCTTACCAATAGCGTGCATTGTGCCTGGAGTAATGAAAAAAACATCACCAGCTTTTACATTTACTTCATTAACTAAGTTTTCTAAAGTATTTTCTTCTATTGCCTTTTTAAATTCTTCTTTACTAATATTATTTTTAAATCCATAAATTAGCTTAGCATCAGGCTCGGCTTCTATAATATACCACATTTCAGTTTTACCAAAGTCATTTTCATTTTTTAAAGCATAATCATTATCAGGATGTACTTGTATTGACAAGGCATCTTTTGCATCAATAAATTTGATTAAAATAGGTATATCTTTATCTAAAGGACATTTATTACCTAATACTTTTTTTCTATATGTTTCTATATAAGAAAGAAGAGTTTGACCTTTATATTCTCCACTGCCAATTATTGTAAGACCATCTTTATGTGTAGAAAGCTCCCAGCTTTCTGCCACTTTATCCAAATCACAATTTTTGTCATACATTGTTTTTAACTTTGTACCACCCCAAAGATAATCCTTAAAACTTGGTTGTAATTTAAACATTAATAATCACCTCTATAAATATTTTATATTTTAATTATAAATTAGTTAAAATAAGGTGTAAATATAAAAATTTATAATATAGTGAAATAATTATAGAATATTGATATAAATTTATTTATTTGCTACAATAATATTTAAATATTATATATTATAAGTCCAAATTTGGAGGAAAATAAATGCAATCATATTTAGAAATAATTAAAAAAGAGCTAAAAGGACAAGAAATTTTAGGAAGAATATCCGCTCAGTATAGAGATATATATAAAGTTATAGTTAATGATAATGAAATACTTGCAAAAGTATCTGGAAAATTTATTTATAATAGTTATAGTAAAGAAGATTATCCAGTAGTTGGAGATTATGTTTTATTAGATAGAGATAATGACACTAAAGGAAATGCTATAATCGAAAAAATATTTGAAAGAAAAACAGTATTTAAAAGGAAAGATATTAATAACGGGCAAAATGAAATATTAGCATCTAATATAGATTATATATTTGTCTGTATGGCTTTAAATAATGATTTTAATTTAAGAAGGCTTGAAAGGTATATTACAGTATGTTATGAAAGTGGAGCGACGCCAGTTGTTATATTAACAAAGTCAGACTTATGTGATGATATAGAAAGTAAAGTATTTGAAGTAGAAAATATTGCAATAGGTATAGATATTCTAGTAGTATCTAATCTAGATAAATCATGTATAAAAGATATTTTTAATTATTTAAAATGTGGTATTACAGGGTGCTTTGTAGGGTCTTCTGGTGTAGGTAAATCTACATTAATTAATAATTTATTAGGAGAAGTTAAATTAGAAACTAATGGTATTAGAAATGATGATAAAGGGCGACATACTACTACAAGAAGAGAAATGTTTACATTAAAAAATGGAAGTATTGTTATAGATACACCAGGTATGAGAGAATTGTCTGTAGATTCTGAAAATATTGATAAAACTTTTTTAGATATATCTGAATTAGAAAAATTATGTAAATTTTCTGATTGTACACATACTAATGAACCTAAATGTGCAATAAGAGAGGCACTAGAAAATGGAACTTTATGCTATAAAAGATATAATAATTATTTAAAATTAAAAGAAGAAAGTAAATATATAAACCTTAATTTTAAAGAAATAGAAAAAGAAAAGATTAAGAAAATGTTTGGAAGTAAATCCGAATATAAAAATGCTATAAGACATATAAAAAATAAAAGATAATTTTTTATTTTTTATATAAAATTTAATATTTAAATTACCCCCAATTATTTAATTATAATTGGGGGTAAAATGTTATCAGACTGTAGACTAAATATTTTAGCAGTAGTTTTTTTATTTTTTAGCTTGTTCTAATGCTTGGTCAATTGCTTTAACTAATATATTAGTAGTCATAGATGTATCTACAGAGCTTACTATATCTGTGCTTTGATTTTCTATTATTTGAGCAGATATATCATCAATAGAACGTTCAAACAAAGGGTAAAAAACTTCCTGTGTTTCACCCATATTAACAAGATTAATATCTAAAATTTCATTTTTTGATACAGTAACCTCAACAGACACAGGATTACTATGTAGAATTATTTCAGAAGAATATGTACCAGGGTTGTATGCCGTGCTATTATCTTTAGGAATGAAAAAATAGATAATAACGCCTAAAATAATAATACCTACAATAGTTAATAAAGCTTTTTTTATTACATCTCTAAGTTTTACAACAACTATTTTTGTACTCAAAAAAATACCTCCTTAAAAAATAATATATTTATATTTTTATTACAATAATTGAAAAAATATGTTAAAATAATAATAATTAATATAAAAATGAATAGGGTGAAAATATGAAACTTAAATATATTTTTGGCAAAGCTGGTAGCGGAAAGCTAGAGCATTGTATTAATGAAATATTAATAAGACAAGAAGAAAAATATTTACCATCTATACTCCTTGTTCCAGAACAGTTTACTTTACAAGCCGAAAAAAAAGTTATAGATAAATCTAAAACAAAAGTTTTATTTAATACATATGTTTTAAATTTTAAAAGACTTGCTTATCGTGTTTTTTCTGAGCTTGGATTATCAAATAAAAAGCCATTAGAAGATATAGGACAAGCTATGGTTTTAAGAAAAATATTATATAAATTAGGTAAAGATGAAAAACTTAAATATTTTTCTGAAAAATCTTATTCTAACATAGGGTTATTAGAAAAAATAGGCGATATTATAAAAGAATTTTTTGAATTTGGTGTTGATATAGAAAATTTAGATTATATAATAAAAAATATAGATATAGAAACAAATGAAAATTTAGCTTTAAAACTTAATGATTTAAAAGAAATATACACTCTATATAAAGATTTTATAAAAAATGAATATATAACAGATGAAGGAATATTAGATATTTTAGCAGAAAAAATAGATAAATCTAATCTTATAACAAAAGATACTCAAGTTTTTATTTATGGGTTTGAATCTTTAAATAACCAAGAAATAAATATTATATATAAATTGTTTGAAAAGTGTGAACAAATAAATATTTATTTTACATTAAACACAAATGAAACATATTTTAGCAATATAAATCCTTTTGATTATTATTTTTATATTAAAAGCACTATAAATAGAATAAATGATAAAGTAGTAAATAAGTTAGGTGTAAAAGTTGAAAAAACTATATATTTAAACGAAAATAAAAGACACAAAGATAATGAAGAATTATATTTTTTAGAAGAAAACTTTTTGAAATATAATAATAAAAAATTTGAAAATAATGTGGAAAATATAAATATATGTTGTTGTAAAAATAAATATACAGAAACAGAAAAGGTATGTAGTATAATTTTAGATTTAGTAAAAAGTAAAGGATATAACTTTAAAGATATAGCAGTAGTTTTGGGTGATTTATCTTATCAAAAAAATATAAAAATGATTTTTAATAAGTATAAAATACCTTACTTTTTAGATGATAAAAAGAAAATAATAAATCATTGTTTGGTAGAATTAATAATGTCTGCATTAGATATTATTATATATAATTTTCAGTATGAAAGTATATTTAGATATTTAAGAACAGGTATATTAGACATATTAGAAACTTACGATATAACTAAAGAAGATATTGATATAATAGAAAATTACGTAATAAAATATGGTATAAAAGGGGATAAATGGAAAAAAGAATTTAAATACGGATTTTATGAAAATAGCATTTATACCTATGATAGAATAAATAATATTAGACAAAATATTTTAAAAAGCTTACATAAATTAGATTTAAAAAAGAATAAAAAATATACATCATTACAAATAAGCAGAACAATATTAGATTTTATGGTTGATATAAATATAGAAGAAGCTATTATTGCTATAATGGAAAGAGATAAAGAATTATTTAGTAAAGGTATTATAAAAAATGTAGGTATTGTAGATGAGCATATGCAAGTTTTTAATGGTATATGTGAAATATTACAAAAATTTGTTGATATATTAGGCGAAGAAAAAATGACAATAGATGAATATAGCAAAATATTAAAGTCTGCCTTTGAAAAACAAACAATAAGTATAATACCACCAACTCAAGACCAAGTTTTGATAGGGGATTTTAATAGAACAAAAATAACAGATAATAAAATTTTAATAGCTATGGGTATAAATGAAGGAAATATACCCCAATATAAAGATGAATCTCCTTTTATATCCGATAATGAAAAAGTATATCTTTTATCTAAAGGGGTGGAAATGAGAGCTACTACTATATCTAGCATGTCAACAGATATGCTAAATATATATTCTTTAATTCTAAAGCCTAAAAATAAGCTATATTTAACATATTCTCTTAGTACGTTAGAAGGAGCTACTAAAAAGCCTTCTATAATAATTGAAAAAATTAAAGGTATTTTTCCAAATTTAAAAGAAGATATAGAAGATAATAATATTGATTTAATATCTTGTCCAGAGGTAATATTTGATAATGTTTTTAAAAGTTTTAATTATACAAATAATTTAGATGATAATGTAAAAGATATATTTACGTGGTTTTTAAATGATAATAATTTTTTAGAAAAAATAGAACATATAAAAGATGGTTTATTAAAAATAGAAACTAATACAGATGATTATATAAATAAAGAACTTTTAGATAAAGTTTATGAAAATAATACAATTTTTTCTAGTGTATCAAAATTAGAAGAGTTTAAAAAGTGTCCTTTTTCTTATTTTTTAAAGTATATACTTAATATAAAAGAAAGAGATACTAATATTTTAGACTATTTAAAACTTGGTAATATATACCATATTATATTAGAAGAATTTTCTAATAAAATTTTAAAAGATAATGTTAATATTGAAAGTGTTACAGAACAAGAAGTATATCTATTAATTGATACTATTGTAGATAATATTTGTAAAGATGAAGATTTGACAAGTATGTTTGAGGCTTCTGCTAAATATAAATATTATCTTAGTAGAATAAAAAAAATAGTAGGGATATCTGCTAATGCTATTATAAATCAAATAAAAGAAGGATTATTTATACCACAATATTTTGAAATAAATTTTGATAATATAAATAAAAATAGTAATATTTATAATAGTATAAAAATAGGGCTAAAAAATAATTATGAAATGATATTAAAAGGTAAAATAGACCGTGTTGATAAACTTTTTATTGAAGATAAAGAGTATATAAAAATATTAGATTATAAATCTTCAAATAAAAAGCTTAGTGTTGATAAAGTTTATTATGGTTTACAATTACAAATATTAATGTATTTAGATACATTTATAAAAATAGAAGAAAGTATGCTAAATAAAGACATATTACCAGCAGGTGCTTTTTATTTTCAAGTTAAGGAAGATTTATTAGAAGATAATGAAAGTGAAGAAAAGTTTAAAAGCAAATTTGATTTAAAAGGTATTGTTGCTAAAGATGAAAATGTTATAAAAGGATTTAATAAAAATGAAGATAGCAAAAAAATTAAAAATGTATCATCTAGCGAGACTATATCTATGGGAGAATTTAAAGATTTATTGTTATTATCTAATATAGTAACTAAAGAAATTGGTAATGATATAGTAACAGGTAATATAAAGGTATATCCTTATAAATATAAAAAAGATACAGGTTGTGAAAATTGTAATTATAAAGAAATTTGCAATTTTGAAATATTAAATAAAAAGGAAAAATATAATAATTTAAAATCTATTAAAGACGAAGAGTTGTGGCAAAAGATAAAAGAAAAAATAGAAGAAAATCAAAATTAAGAGGTACTTATATGAATATAAAAATGATAGGTATAGACCATACTAAAGCACCACTAGAATATAGAGAAAAAGTAGCTTTTAGTAAAACAAGAGCAGTTGATTTTTTGGAAATATTAAAAAAAGATAATAATATTTTAGGTGGTGTTTTAATATCTACTTGTAATAGGACAGAAATATGGATAAGCTACAAAAATACTTTAAAAAATAATATAGACGATATTTTATGCAAATTTAAGAATATAGACATATATGAGTATAAAAAATATTTTGTTTATAGAGAAGATAAAGAGGCAGTAGAGCATCTTTTTATGGTTACATCAGGGCTTAAATCTAAAATACTAGGGGAAGAACAAATTATTACCCAAGTAAAAAATGCTGTAGAACTATCACGAGATATTAATTTTTTAGATACTACTTTAAATATTTTATTTAGAAATGCTATAACGGCTAGTAAAAAAATTAAAACACAAGTAAAATTTAGAAAAGGTTCATTTTCAATTATAGACAGTGCTATAAAAAGATTAGAAAATATTAATATAGATATAAAAAATAAAAATTGCTTAGTAATAGGTAATGGAGAAATGGGAAGGCTAGCTAGTGAAACATTTATAAAAAATGGAGCTAACGTTACAATGACTCTTAGGCAACATCATAAGGGAGATGTAATTATTCCTGTTGGTGTAGAAATAATAAATTTTTTGGACAGAGTTGAGGCTTTGCCAAATTTTGATATAGTTGTATCAACAACTTCTACTAATCGATATATGTTGCCATATGAAGAAGTATCTAAAGTAAAATTAAAAGAAAAAGTAGTATTTATAGACTTAGCTGTACCTAGAGATATTGATGAAAGAATATTTAATATTAAAGGTACTATTGGATTTAATATAGATGATTTTGAAATAGAAGAAAGTGAAATACAAGATATTGATAAAAATGTACAAAAAGCAAAAGTTATTTTAAATGAATATATAGAAAATTTTTATAAATGGTATTTTAATAAAGATTTGATAAATATTGTTTTTGATATAAGTCAAAAAGTATCAGATGATACAATTTTTCGTATTAATAAATTAGTAGATGATAACACTAAAAATATTGTTGAAAAAGCATCAAAAAAATCGGTAGAGAAATTAATATTTTGCTTAAGAGACAATATGGATACAAAAGATTTTAAAAACATTATAAATATATTAGAAAAAAACTATTTAAACGAGGATATATAATGGATAACAATTTTTCATACTTCCCACTTTTTGTTAATTTACAAAATAAAAATATAGTTATATTTGGGGCAGGCAAAATAGCTTTAAGACGTGTTATGTCATTAATAAATTCAGGTTGTAAAATAACTATTGTAGCACCAAATATATTAGAAGAATTTTATAAAATAGATTATGAAAATTTAATTATTATAAAAGATAGTTATGATATAAAATATATAGAAAATTCTTTTATAGTTTTAGCTATTACAAATGATAAAAGTGTAAATAATAAAATATATTTAGACTGTAAAGAAAATAATATAATAGTAAATGTAGCTAGCGATAAAGATAAATGTGATTTTTTCTTTCCAGGGGTTATATATAAAGAAGACTATACTATTGGGATTTGTGGAAATGGTAAAAATCATAGTTTAGTAAAAAATATAGTAAGTAGGATAAAAAGTTTTTTAACTTAAAAAGGAGTAATTAGTTTGAAAGTAAGAATAGGAAGTAGAAAAGCAAGCTAGCCGTAGAACAATCTAACATAGTTATACGACAGTTAAAAGAAAAATATGAAAATATAGATATAGAGCTTATAACTATGAAAACAACAGGGGACATTATTTTAGATAAAACTTTAGATAAAATAGGAGGAAAAGGCTTATTTATAAAAGAATTAGACAGGGCTTTAATTTCATATAAAACAGATATTTCTGTACATAGTTTAAAAGATATGCCTATGGATATAGATGAAAATTTACCTATTGTAGCATATTTAAAAAGAGAAAAACCAACAGATGTTTTAATATTACCTAAAGGTGTTGATACCCTAGATATTAAAAAGCCAATAGGCACAAGTAGTAAAAGACGTATTTTCCAGTTAGAAAAAATATATAAAGGATATAGCTTTAAGCCAGTGCGTGGAAATATTTTAACAAGGCTTGAAAAATTAGACAATGGTGAATATTCGGCACTTATTTTAGCTTATGCAGGTATAAAAAGGTTAGGGCTTGAAGATAGAATATGTAAAATATTTAATGTTGATGAAATATTACCTGCTTGTTGTCAAGGTATAATAGCTATACAAGGTAAAAAAGGACAAGATTATTCATATTTAAAAGTTTTAAATGATAAAAATACAGAATATGAGGCAAAATGTGAACGTGCTTTTGTTAGAGAGTTAAACGGTGGTTGTAGCTTACCTATATCTGCTTTTGCAAATATAGAAAATGATAAAATTATATTAAAAGGGTTTTATGCAGATGAAAATAACTACATAAAAGAAGAAATAACAGGGAATGTAGAAGAATATGAAAAGATAGGTATAAATTTAGCTCGAAAATTTAAGGAGATAATAAAATGAAAAAAGGAAAAGTTTGGCTTGTAGGAGCTGGTCCTTCAGATTTTGAATTGTTAACAATAAAAGGCAAAAAAATTATAGAAAAAGCAGATGTTATACTTTATGATAGGTTAGTATCTCATAGTATAATAAGCCTTGCTAATGATAATGCGTTAACTATAGATGTAGGAAAATGCTCTAATAATCACACTATGCCACAAGAAGAAATAAATAAGTTATTATTAAAATATGCTTTGGAAGGAAAACAGGTTGTAAGATTAAAAGGTGGAGACCCATTTTTATTTGGCAGAGGAGGAGAAGAGCTAGAGCTTTTGGTAGAAAATGATATAGACTTTGAAGTAGTAAATGGAATAACTTCTGCAATATCCGTGCCAGCTTATAATGGAATACCCGTTACCCATAGAGATTTTGTAAGTTCACTACATATCATAACAGGACATACAAAAGACAATAGCTCTAATATAGATTTTAAATCTCTTGTAAAATTAAATGGAACACTTGTTTTTTTAATGGGGGTATCATCTCTAAAAATAATATGTGATGGACTTATAGATGCTGGTATGGATAAAAATATGCCAGTATGTATTTTAGAAAAAGGAACTACTGCAAACCAAAGAAATATAAAAGCAACTCTTAGTACGATTTATGAAAAATCTATAAAAGAAAAAGCCAAAACACCAGCTATAATAATAGTAGGAAAAGTTTGTAGTCTATCTGAAAAATTTGATTGGAAAAATAGATTACCATTATCAAAAACAAGAGTTTTAGTTACAAGGCCTAAAGATATAAATTTTACATTTTGTGATATGCTTAGAAATAATGGAGCAGAAGTTATAGATTTGCCTACTATAAAAACAGTACCTATACAAAATAAAGATATAGAAGAAACTTTTAATAGCCTAGATTATAATTATATAGTTTTTACAAGTCCTAAAGGTGTGGAGCAATTTTTTTATAATATGAAATTATATAAAAAAGATATAAGGTGTTTGTTTAATAAAAAAATAGCAGTTGTAGGTAAGGCTACAAAAAAAGCAGTAGAAGAAAAAGGCTTATTTATTGATATTATGCCTCAAAATTATTCTGGAAAAGACTTAGGATATGAATTATTAAAATATGTAAATGATAACGATAAAATACTTATAGCTAGAGCAAAAGAAGGTAATGTAGATATTTTAAATGTATTAAATAGCAAAAATATAATAGTAAAAGATTTAGGAATATATGAAACTAAATATGAAAAAGCCAAATTTGTTAACTTTGAATTTAATTATGATGATATAGTAACATTTACTAGTGCATCAACAGTAATAGGATTTGTTAATTCTGTTGCAGATTTTAACTTAGATTATACAAAAATTAAAGCAATATGTATAGGTAAACAGACGGAAGAAGAGGCTAAAAAGTATAACTTTAAAACATATGTGTCTAACCAACCAACGCTTGATAGCTTATTAGAAAAAGTAATAGAATTAGCTAAAAAGGAGATTTAAAAATGAATAGAGCTAGAAGGCTTAGATTAACAGAAAACATAAGAGATATGGTATGTGAAACTAAAATAAACAAATCTTCTTTAATATATCCTATATTTGTTCAAGAAGGGAATAATATAAAAGAAGAAATAAAATCTATGCCCAACCAATATAGGTATAGTGTAGATAAGATAAATTTTGAAATAGAAAATCTTTTAAAATTAGGTATAAAAAATATTATATTATTTGGCATACCAGAAAAAAGATTTTTAGGAACAGAAGCATATAAAGATAATGGAATTATACAAAAATCTTTAAAAGAAATAAAGAAAAATTTTAAAGATATGACGTGTATAACAGATGTATGTATGTGTGAATATACAACACACGGACATTGCGGTATATTAGATAAAAATAACATTGTAGATAATGATGAAACTATAAAAATATTAGGTAAAATAGCTACAAGTCATGTTGAGGCTGGTGCAGATATAGTTGCACCTTCTGATATGATGGATGGAAGAATAAAAGAAATAAGAAGAGCTTTAGATGAAAAAGGCTTTATAAATACACCTATTATAAGTTATGCAGTAAAATATGCATCTGCTTTTTATGGTCCTTTTAGAGAAGCGGCAGATTCTGCTCCAAGTTTTGGAGATAGAAAAACATATCAAATGGATTATAGAAATAGAAAAGAAGCATTAAAAGAAGCTTTTTATGATATAGAAGAGGGCGCAGATATAATAATGGTTAAACCAGCCCTTAGTTATTTAGATATTATAAGAGATATAAAAAATAATATTAATTTGCCAGTTTGTGCTTATAGTGTTAGTGGGGAATATTCTATGATAAAAATGGCAGGTGAAAAAGGTATAATAGATGAAGAAAAGCTAATTATAGAAACAACAACTAGTATGTATAGAGCCGGTACAGATATTTTAATAACATATTTTGCTAAAGAGCTTTCAAAATTTATAGATGAAGGAAGGATATAGTATGAATATTTTTGATATAGCAAATAAATATATACCAGGAGGTGTAAATAGCCCTGTTAGAGCTTTTAAATCTGTAGGATTAGAGCCAATTTTTATAGATAGGGCAGATAAGGCTTATTTATATGATATAAATGAAAAAGAATATATAGATTATGTTTGTTCGTGGGGGCCGTTAATATTAGGACATAACAATGATGAAATAAGAAAAAATGTTATAAAAGCTTGTGAAAAGGGTCTTAGTTATGGAGCGGCTACAAAACTAGAAGTAGAAATAGCACAATTTATCTGTGAAAATATTAAGCATATAGAAAAAATTAGAATGGTTAATTCGGGAACAGAAGCCGTTATGAGTGCTATAAGGCTCGCTAGAGGATACACTGGAAAAGAAAAAGTAATAAAATTTGATGGTTGTTATCATGGACATAGTGATTCTATGTTAATACAAGCAGGGTCTGGGCTTATGACAGAAGGAACGCCAGATAGTAGTGGTGTTACAAAAAACTGTGCAATAGATACAATAAGTATACCTTATAATAATTTAGATATTTTAGAAGAAGTGTTTAAAAAACAACATAATAATATAGCTTGTGTTATATTAGAGCCAATATCGGCTAATATGGGTGTTGTTTTGCCTAATGATAAGTTTTTAAAAGGTGTAAGAGAATTATGCGATACATATAAAAGTGTTTTAATATTTGATGAAGTTATAACAGGATTTAGGCTTGGTTTTGGTGGAGCAACAGAATATTTTAATATAATACCAGATTTAGTAACATATGGAAAAATAATAGGAGCGGGTATGCCTGTTGGAGCTTATGGTGGTAAAAAAGAAATAATGGATATGATAGCTCCTAGCGGGCCAGTTTATCAAGCAGGAACACTAAGTGGTAATCCTATAGCTATGACGGCTGGTTTAACTCAACTTAAAATATTAAAAGAAAATAAAAATATTTATGAAAATATAAATAGTATGAGTAAATATTTATTTGAAAATATTAAAAGCATTATAGATAGAAATAACATGGATTGTATCGTAAATTATGTAGGGTCTTTGGGCAATATATTTTTTACAAAAGAAAGAGTATTTGATTATGAATCGGCTAAAAAATCAGACACAAAAAAATATGCAAAATATTTTAAACAAATGATTGATAGAGGTGTATATATAGCACCATCTCAGTTTGAAGCTATGTTTATATGTAATGAGCATAATAAAAATATTATAGATAAGACATTAAATATTATAGAAGATAGTATTAAAAACATATAAAAAATTACTCTAAAATATTTTGTCTTCAATTTTAGCCTTTTATTAAATTGTTTTATTTAATAAAAGGCTAAAATTTATTTTATAACTCGGCTATTCGTTCTACAGCTACAAAAACTTTTGATATTTCATACCAAGTAGAAAAATCTACTATACCAGATTGAGGCATATTAAATATTTGTTGGAAAGTTAAAACGGCCGTTCTTGTTTGGTCTCCAAAAATACCATCTGCTCTAAGTTTATTAATAGCAGGGTAGTTATTTGATATAGAGTTTAATTGATTTTGTATAGTTCTAACATCTTCACCACTATATCCAAGCTCTAAAGGATATCCTGGATAAGAAGAAGGAACACCACTAACTTTTTCTGCATTATCTAAGAATATATCATTACCATAATAATATCTTAATATCTGTATTGTGCTATAACCTTCCTCAGCGAGATATTTAGACCCCCATTGACTAAGCCAATTAGGACAACTAACACGCTTACCATCACAATATTGAGTTAAAAGTGGTTGCCTTTGGTTTGGCCTTTTTACATATGTTGTAAACATTTCATCTACAATTATACTTATTTCTTCAAAAATATTTCTTCCATATACAAAAAATTGGTCAAACCTTGTAGAGTTTGTTATTGTAAAATTTTTACCTCTAGACCTATACCATTCTGTATATACTCTATTTAATGTAAAAGAATTTATAGCTAAAATATTTGCCCTTATAGCAGCATCTGGCCAAGTTGAAAAAATTTCACTTGATGCAACATTTTTAATATAATCTTTATAAGGTACCCAATAGTTAGGGGCAGTATTATCATTTGGATCACCATCGTGTACTACTACAAATTCTGGTATAACAACTTTATCTAAAACAACAAAGCCAGATTCTTTTGGTAAATCTTTCTCTTCTGCTTCAGGTATTTTTGAAGGATAGTCACCATAAATAGTAGGTGGTGGTATAATAATTGTTTCTACAGGTTTATTAGCTAAATTTAAAGGTTTCATATATATATTTTGTATAGATTCGTTATTTGAATATATTTGTATACCTTCAATTTTTTCTGTTTCATACCCATCTGCCGATATTAAAGCATTATATATACTATATGGAGTTGGGCTATCTGGTTCTAAGGAATATTCTATTGGTGGAGTTTCTAAAGAGATAGTAGGGGTTTGACCAGATTCATCTGTAAAAACAGTCATTAAATTTTCTTTATCATTGCTTATAACAATTTGTACCCCCTCTAATGGTTTTGCTATTGTTATGTCAAAAACTCCAAATTTTAAATATCCAATATTTGTATTATCATTTTCTAATGTTTTAATATTTTTATCTATATTTTTGGCTTTTAAAGTTTGTGTAATGTTTATATTTTTCAAAAATAAACCTCCTTAAAAGTAAAACAAATTCTATTATATAATATGATAAAAATTTGGTATAAATTACTATAAAAATATATTGCTATTTTTAAATTAAATATGTTATAATATCTAGTATATAAGTAGGTAATATATTTTTTAAAAAGGAAGTGGGTATTTTTTAATGAAAGCTATCTGGTCTAAAAGAAGATTAACTAATAATGAAGATGAATTAGCACAAGAATTTATGGAATGTGTTAAAGATATAATACACTTAGATGAAATAAAACAATTAGATAATTTTGTACAACATTGTAACACTAGTAGGTTACAACATAGCTTAAATGTTGCTTATTATAGTTTTTTATGGGCTAAAAAAAGAGGACTAGATTATAAATCAGTTGCTAGAGCAGGTATTTTACACGATTTATATTTATATGATTGGCGTCAAGTAGAAACAGAACAACATCACGCTTTTCATCATCCAAAAGAAGCTTTAAAAAATGCAGAAATGTTAGTAGAGCTTAATGAAATTGAAAAAGATGCAATAAAAAATCATATGTGGCCTTTATCGGAAGCTTTTCCTAAATATAAAGAAAGTTATATTTTAAGTTGGGTTGATAAATATTGTGCTGTTGTGGAAGTATCTGTACAACTATGTAAATCTATCTTAAAAGTTAAAATGTTTTCTAAAAAGGCTGTATCTAAGTAAAATTTTATAATATTATTTTAGAGCTAAATTTTATAATTTATAAAGTTTAGCTCTTTTGTATTTAATAAAAAATTTTATATATCGTATGTTTGTATAATTTTATTAATAGATTATATAAAATGAGATTAGATAATATAAATATTTATAAGAACATAAAAAAGAGTACCACTTATTGAAATAAGCAATACTCTTTTTAACTTTAGCTATTAGCTATTTTTTTGTCCTGCCATATGTCTTTCTTGAGCTTCAATCATTTTTTTAACCATATAGCCACCAACAGAACCGTTTTGATATGAAGTTAAATCTCCATTATAGCCTTTTTTTAAAGGCACTCCTATTTCATTTGCAACCTCGTATTTAAATGCATCAAGGGCTGCTCTTGCTTCTGGAATTGCTTTTTTATTACTTGCCATAATAAATCACCTCATAATTTTGTCATTTTACTATACTGTCTACAAAGCTATTAATTTATATAACTTTTTCTTTTTGCTATATTAATTATTAGCTTTGTAATATTATTATGTTCAAATAATAAAAACTAATTCTAGGTAATAAATGTAAATTTATTTAATAAAATTATTTAGATTTTTTTAAATAAAAATAACCTATAAGCATAGTTACTAGGCAAAGAATAAGATAATAAATAAATAAAGGATTGTTAAAGCCACCTGTTAAAATTATTAATGAGCCTATAATAGCCATTATAGGAACAAAATAACCCATAAATTTATTTTTAATTTCACCTTTTATAGCTAACTTTATAATAACACAATATAATATAGAATAATTTATATAGCTAATACAAACGATTATTTCAGATACATCTCCAGGCATATTATTAATTTGAGTTATATAGTGTATAGCATACCAAATTAAGCTAATAATAAATGAAAAAATAGCAGAATTTAAAGGCATATTATGAAGTTTTTCATTTTGTTTTGATAAAGGTTTGCTAAAAGGTACCATATTTCTAATAGCTAAAGAATAAGGCATTCTTATTAGCCCTAATGTAAGACCATTTATAGTACCTAAAACAGAAATAATTACAAAAATTACAATTATTTTAGAACCTGTTTCACCAAACAATATACTAGCCATTTTATTAACACTATCATTTCCTAATATAAGAACATTTTCAGTTCCTACAAAAACACTAATACCTACAAAATATAATATATATATTAATAATACTAATATAGGAGATATTATAAGTGCTATTGGTAAATTTCTTTTACTATTTCTTATTTCGTGAGATATAGATGTAGAAACTATCCAACCATCAAATGCAAATGCAATAGGTCCAAAAGCAGATAATATACCTAAACTTACACCGGCAGTTTTTATACTTTCAAAATCAGAGCTTAAGACATTTTGAGGTTCACCCTTTATCATACCTAATATAGCAAATAAAATTAAAGGGATTAATTTTATAATCATAGATATATTTTGAAAATAACCACCAATTTTAGCGGATAAAGTATTCATAAGGTAAATTAAAACCATAATTATAATACCAATAGTATAAGGATTTAAAAAACTATCTTTTATATTAAATAATTGACATATATATATACCAGCAACCCAACATACAACAGCTATTAAAGATGGTAAATATAAAAATGTTTGAAACCAACCAAATGCAGATGCAGTTTCTTTATTTATAAACTCTTCAGCATAAGATATAATACCGCCTGGATTATCTGTTCTAGTTGCTAATTGAGATATAGAAAGACTACCAAATATTATAGATATTGCAGCTATACAAAATATAAATATACCTAAAAGTACATTTCCATTAGTATAAGTTAAAACATCATCTGCTTTAAAAAATATTCCAGAGCCTATAACTATACCCATTATCATTGTTATTGCGGTAAAAAGTCCATATTTTTTGTTATCTTCCATATTTTTTCTCCTCTCCGCTGAAAATTTAATATTTCATAATTATATATTGTGTATAAATTTAAGTCAAGCATTTTTTATTAAAACTTATTTTATTAATTTTGTTATATGTATACTATATTTTAGTATAATTATTATAAACTATTTATCTTTATTTATATTTATTATTTTAAGTATGTTTTATATAATGTTAAAGATTTAGCCTATTTAAAAGAAATATCTAGTAAAAGGGCTTAATTTACATATAGCATTAAATTATGGTGGTAGAGATGAAATAGTAAGAGCTATAAAAAATATAGCTAGAGATGTAAATAATAAAAATATATCTATAGATAATATAGATGAAAATCTTGTTTCTTCTTATTTGGACACAAAAGAATATAATGACCCAGAGCTTATAATAAGAACTAGCGGAGAGCTTAGAACAAGTAATTTTTTAATATGGCAATCGGCTTATAGCGAATTTTATTTTAGCGATAAGCTTTGGCCAGATTTTACATTTGAAGACTTAGAACAAGCGATAAATGCTTATCAAAAAAGAGAAAGGCGCTTTGGCGGTAGGGTAAATAGTTAGCAATGTTAGTTAGAATAATATCAAGTGTAGTTTTGTTTCCTATATTATTTGCTTTAGTATATTATGGGGGGTTACCTTTAAAAATAGGTACTATATTTGTATCTATAATAGGTATGTATGAATTTTATAAAGCAATATGTAAAAAAATAATACCAATACATTATTTAGGGTTTATTTTTGCATTAATTTATTTATTAATTTTGGATACACCATTTTTTCAAATATCTGATTTGATAAGTGGAACATTTTTATTACTAAGTTTAATATTTATGGTATTTAATTATAAAAAAATAAGTATATTTGATGTATCTTTAACATTTTTTGGATTTTGTTATATACCCCTTATGTTTTCTACGGTATATTTAATAAGAGAGCTTGATTATGGAAATTATACTGTATGGTTACCTTTTATATGTGCGTGGGCTTGTGATACTGGAGCATATTTTGTAGGGATAACAATGGGAAAACATAAATTAACACCAGGGCTTAGCCCTAAAAAGACTATAGAAGGTGCAATAGGTGGTGTTTTATTTTCGGCATTATTTTGTGGAATATATGGATTTTTTATAGCAAACAAAAATGTAGAAATAGAGCATATTTTCAACAATAATTATACATTAATAATTAGTTTTGTTCTTTTAGGTATAATAGGTGCTATATTTGCTCAATTTGGAGATTTAACAGCATCTGCTACCAAAAGAAGATTTAATATAAAAGATTATGGTAAAATTATACCAGGCCACGGAGGAATATTAGACAGATTTGATAGTGTAATATTTACAGCTGGTATTTGTTATATTGTTCTTAAAATAATAGAAATTTATAATATTATTCTTTAATATTTTGGAGGATATATGAATAAAAATATAGTTATATTAGGTTCTACAGGGTCTATTGGTACACAATCATTAGAAGTTGTAGAAAATTTAAAAAATATAAATATTATAGGATTATCTACAAATACTAATATAGATATTTTAGAAAATCAAATAAGAAAATATAAGCCTATGTATGTTTGTGTTATGGATATGGAAAAGGCTAATATTTTAAAAGAAAATATAAAAGATACAAATACACAAGTATTAACAGGCGAAGAAGGTCTTATTAAGCTTGCAACATTAGATAATATAGATACAGTTTTAAATTCATTAGTTGGTAATATAGGACTTTTGCCTACTATATATGGGATAAGAGCAAAAAAACATATAGCTCTAGCTAATAAAGAAACATTAGTTTCTGCAGGTGAGCTAGTTATGAAAGAGGCTAAAAAGTATGGTGTAAATATATATCCAATAGACAGTGAACATTCGGCTATTTTTCAATGTTTGCAAGGAAACAAACATAAAGATATAGAAAAAATTATATTAACAGCATCTGGTGGTCCTTTTAGAGAACATACAAACCTTGAAAACGTAACATTAGCAGAAGCTTTAAATCATCCTAACTGGTCTATGGGTAAAAAAATAACAATAGATTCGGCAACACTTATGAATAAAGGCCTTGAAGTTATAGAAGCAAAGTGGCTTTTTAATATTGATATAGATAAAATAGAAGTTATTATACACCCACAAAGTATAATTCATTCTATGATAGAATATAAAGATAGTGCTATAATGGCTCAATTGGGAACACCAGATATGAAAGTACCTATACAATATGCCTTAGCATATCCTAATAGAACAAAAAATAATTTTGAAAAACTAGACCTTTTAAAACATAATAATCTTACATTTAAAAAGCCTAATTATGAACTTTTCCCTTGTTTAAAATATGCCTTTGATGCAATAAAAATAGGAGGCATTATGCCTTGTGTATTAAATGCTAGCAACGAAGTAGCAGTAGAATATTTTTTAAGTGATAAAATTAAATTTACAGACATACCTAAAATTGTTTATAAAACAATGGAAAATTATAAAGATAAAAATAAGCTAGATTATAGTTTGGAAGATGTTTTACAAGCAGATAAACTTTCAAGAGATTATGCAAAAAATATAATTTTGTGTAATGAATTTTAAACATAAAAATTTATAATGAGGTGAATATATTTGTCTTTAATAATAACAATTTTAATATTTGGATTTATTATATTAGTACACGAATGGGGACATTTTATTGTTGCTAGAAAAAGTGGTGTATTTGTAGAAGAATTTGCAATAGGTATGGGTACAAAGCTATGGAGCAAAGAAAAAGATGGTACATTATATTCTGTTAGGCTTTTTCCGCTTGGTGGATATTGCAAAATGAAAGATGAAGATTCAGCTAGTGATGACCCTGATAGTTTTTCTAATGCTACTATGCCTAAAAAATTTGCTATAATTTTTGCTGGTGCATTTATGAACTTTGTTTTGGCATTTGCTATATTTATTGGTATTACATTTTTTAGTGGCACTGCTACAACTACTGTTAGAGAAGTAACAGAGGGGTCTCCAGCTCAAGAAGCAGGAATACAACCAAAAGATGTAATATATAAATTAGACGGCAAAAAAATAAGAAATTTTGAAGATTTAACTTTTCAAATCTCAAGGCTTAAAGAAGAGCAAAATAAAAGTTTAGAATTAATAGTTAAAAGAGATGGACAAAAAATAAAATTTAATATAAAACCAGAATTTGATAAAAATAACAACAGATATTTAATAGGTATATCACCAGTTTTAAAAAATGGACTTTTAGCCAAAGATATTGAAGGTATAGAAAAAAATACTTTTTTTGGTACTATTCGTGATGGATATAATAATATGATATTTACTATAAAAGTTACAATAATTGGTGTGTTTGATTTATTCTCAGGTCAAATTGCTTTAAAAGAATTAACAGGACCTATAGGTATAACACCAGTTATTGATAAACATTATGAAACGGCTATGAAAGTTAGTGTTAGTGCTACTATACTTACTATGCTTAATATAATGGCTCTTCTTAGTGCTAATATTGGAGTATTTAATCTTTTACCAATACCAGCACTTGATGGAGGAAGAATAGTATTTTTAACAATAGAAGCTATAAGAGGTAAACCTATATCTCCAGAAAAAGAGGGTATGGTTCATTTTATAGGATTTGTTATTTTAATGGGATTTGGTATATTAATAGCTTTTAAAGATGTTATAAATTTATTTTAATTTTAATATAAAAAGGTTGATTTTTATATAAAATCAGCCTTTTTGACAACAATTTACAGATTAAAAGGAAGTGATTTTTTGATAAATTTTATACAAAGAAAAAAAACAAGAGAAATATCTATTGGTAATATAAAAATAGGTGGTAATAATCCTATTGCTATACAATCTATGTGTAATACAGACACTAGAGATGCGAAGGCTACAATAGAACAAATAAAAAGCTTGTCAGAAGAAGGCTGTGAAATAATAAGAATTGCTATTCCAGATATGGAGGCTTGTGAAGCTATTAAAGAAATTAAAAAAAATATAAAAATACCTTTAGTTGCAGATATTCATTTTGATTATAGGTTAGCTTTACAAGCCATAGAAAATGGTATTGATAAAATAAGAATAAATCCAGGTAATATAGGTAATGAAGAAAGAATAAAAGCAGTTATAACTAAGGCACAAGAAAGAAATATTCCTATTAGAATAGGGGTAAATTCTGGGTCATTAGAAAAAGATATATTACAAAAATATGGAGAAGTTACACCAAAGGGACTTGTTGAAAGTGCTTTAAGACACGTAAGAATAATAGAAAAATATGATTATAATAATATAGTAGTATCTATAAAAGCATCTAGTGTTCCATTTAGTATGGAAACTTACTCTATATTATCTAATGAAATAGATTATCCATTACATTTAGGAATAACAGAAGCAGGAACTGTATGGAGTGGGTCTATAAAATCAGCAGTAGGTATAGGCTCTATTTTAAGTATGGGTATAGGAGATACTATAAGAGTATCTTTAACAGGTAATCCAATTGAAGAGATAAAAACGGCTAAAGAGATTTTAAAATCTTTGGGGCTTAGAAAATTTGGTATAGAGTTTATATCTTGCCCTACTTGTGGTAGAACAGAAGTTGATTTAATATCTATTGCTAACAAAGTTGAAGAAGAATGTAAAAAAATAAATAAAAATTTAAAAGTTGCTGTTATGGGCTGTGCAGTTAATGGTCCAGGAGAGGCTAAAGAAGCAGACATAGGTATAGCAGGTGGAAAAGGATATGGGCTTATCTTTAAAAAGGGAGAAATATTAAAAAAAGTTCCAGAAGATATGCTTATACCAGAACTTTTAAAGCTTATAAATGAGTTATAAAGTTATAATTTGGAGTGATTTTATTTGGAAGATAAAAAATTTTCTAATGTTTTTTCTAAAATAAAATTATCTGCTAATGTAAAGACTGTTCTTAAAAATACTATTGTTTCTAATATAAAAATTAACAGTAGTAGGGCATTAGCTGAAATATTTTTACAAAGTGATAAAGTAGTAAATGAAAACTGCTTAAAAGACTTTGAAGAAGATATATTTGAAAATTTTAAATTTTTAAAAGAAGTAAATATATATTTAAAATATAATTTAGATGATTTAACATTACAACAAAAAGTAGAAAAAATTTGGGATAATATAGTAAAAGTTATAAAAGTAAAAAGTCCTATTTGTTTTCCTATATTTAAAGAGGCTACATTTAATATAGAAGAAAATATTTTAAATATAAACCTTTATAAAAGAGGAGCATTTATTTTTAAGGCTAAAAAGATAGATACTATTATAGAGGAAGTAATAAAAGATAGATTTGATATTAATGTTTTTGTAAAGTTTATAGATGTAAATACAAATATTAATAGCGCTAAAGAAAAAAATGATGAATTAAAAGAGCTTATAGCTAAGGCATTAGAAAACACTAATACACAAAACACACATCAAGTATCACAACAAGATAAATATCCAGATATAAATAAATTTAGGAGAGTAAAAAGGTTATCATTAAAAATAAAAGACACAATAGAAGAAGAAGTAAAAGAAATAAAAAATTCTGTAATAGACGGAGAAATAATAACTATAAAAGGTAAAATATTTGGTTTAGATATAACTGAAACTAAAAAAGGCAAATATATTGTAAAAGTAGACATAACAGATATGACAGATTCTATTAGTTTTAAATTTTTTACAGAACCAGAAGATTTTAAAGAAGATTATAGTGATATTGTAAAAAAAGGTAACTTTGTTGTAGTAAAAGGTGAAATAAGATATGATGAATATATGAAAGAGCTTATATTATCACCTATGGAAATTTGTAAATCAAATCCACCAGAACCTAAAATGGACAATAGTCCTGTAAAAAGGGTAGAGTTACATTTACATACTCAAATGAGCAAAATGGACGGAGTAACATCTGTAAAAGATATAATAAAAAGAGCAAGTGAATGGGGGCATAAAGCAGTTGCTATAACAGACCACGGAGTTGTACAAGCCTTTCCAGATGCTATGGATATAGCAAAAAAGCTTAATATAAAAGTGTTATATGGAGTTGAAGCATATTTAGTAGATGATTTATCAAATGTTGTAGAGCATAGTAAAAATCAAAGCTTATTAGATGAATATGTTATTTTTGACTTAGAAACAACAGGGCTTAATAGAGAGTATAATAAAATAATAGAAATAGGTGCTGTTAAGGTGAAAAATGGACAAATAATAGATAGATTTTCTACTTTTATAAACCCTCACGAAAATTTAAGTAAAGAGATAGTAAATCTAACTAATATAACAGATGATATGCTTGTAGAGGCTCCAGAAGAAAGTGAAATGTTACCTAAGTTTTTTGAGTTTTTTGGTAATAGTGTTTTAGTTGCACACAATGCTAAATTTGATATGGGATTTATAAAAAAATGGGCAGAACGAAATGGAAAAATAGTAAAAAATACTGTTTTAGACACAGTTGGGTTATCAAGGACTATTTTTCCAGATATGGCTAAACATACACTTAATGTAATTGCTAAAAAGTTAGATATTTCTTTAGAAAATCATCATAGAGCGGTAGATGATGCAGAAGCTACAGCAAATATATTTATAAAATTTACTGAAATATTAAAAAAGGAGTATAACATAAATAATCTTGATGGTGTAAATGAATTAGCAAGAACAAATATAGATGTAAAAAAACTAAGACCTAATCATGCTATAATACTTGTAAAAAATCAAAAAGGACTTAGAAATTTATATGAACTAATATCTAAATCTAACTTAGAATATTTTTTTAGAGACCCAAGAATACCAAAAAGTGAATTTTTAAAACTTAGAGAAGGTCTTATTATAGGTACAGCTTGTGAAAATGGAGAGTTTTATCAAGCAGTGTTAAACAATGCAGACGAAGATGAAATAGAAAAGTTAGCAAATTTTTATGATTATTTTGAGATACAACCAATAGGAAATAATGAGTTTTTAATAGAAAATGAAAAAGTATCTAACATTAACAGTGTAGAAGATTTACAAAATATAAATAAAAAAATTATAGACTATGGTAAAAAATATAATAAATTAGTAGTTGCTACTTGTGATGTACATTTTTTAGATAAAGATGACGATTATTTCAGAAAAATAATAATGGCTTCTAAAGGATTTAAAGATTGTGATAATCAACCACCTTTATATTTTAGAACAACTGAAGAAATGCTTGAAGAATTTGAATATTTAGGGAAAGATTTAGCCTATGAAGTAGTAGTAAAAAATACAAACATTATAGCAGATATGATAGAACATATATTGCCTATACCAGATGGTACATTCCCACCAGAAATAGAAGGCTCAGATAAAGAGCTAACAGATATAACAATGAAAAAAGCAAAAAGTATATATGGAGAAGACTTACCCAAAATAGTGAGAGATAGGCTAGAAAGGGAGTTAAACTCTATCATAAAAAATGGATTTGCTGTGTTATATATAATAGCTCAAAAAATAGTTTGGAATTCAAATGATAATGGATACATTGTTGGGTCTAGGGGGTCTGTTGGTTCATCTTTTGCCGCTACAATGGCAGGTATAACAGAGGTTAATCCTTTATCGCCACATTATTTTTGCAAAAATTGTAAATATTCAGATTTTGATTCTGAAGAAGTTTTAGCTTATGCAGGTAATTCTGGCTGGGATTTGCCAGACAAAGTATGCCCAGTATGTGGAACTATGCTATCAAAAGATGGACACGACATACCTTTTGAAACATTTTTAGGCTTTGAAGGAGACAAAGAACCAGATATAGATTTAAACTTTTCAGGAGAATTTCAAGCACAAGCCCATCAATATACAGAAGAGCTTTTTGGCACAGGATATGTGTTTAAAGCAGGAACTATAGGTACATTGGCAGACAAGACTGCATACGGTTATGTAAAAAAATATGCAGATGAAAGAAATATGAAAATAAGTGGTGCAGAGATAAATAGACTTGTAGAAGGGTGCGTTGGTATAAAAAGAACAACAGGACAACACCCAGGTGGGCTTATGGTTGTACCTAATACAAAAAGTATATATGATTTTTGCCCAGTACAAAGACCGGCAGATGACCCAACATCTAATGTTATAACTACTCATTTCGATTATCATTCTATAAGTGGGCGTATATTAAAACTAGATTTATTAGGACACGACGTGCCAACAATTTTACGTATGTTAAAAGACTTTACAGGGTTTGACCCGCTTAACACACCTATGGATGATAAAACAACTATGTCCTTATTTACTTCTCCTAATGCTTTAGGGGTAAGTGTTGAAGATATAGAATGTGATACAGGGTCTTTAGGTTTGCCAGAATTTGGTACACCTTTTGTTATACAAATGCTTATGGATACAAAGCCTAATAGTTTTTCAGACCTTGTTAAAATATCTGGACTTTCTCACGGTACAGATGTTTGGTTTAACAATGCTCAGGAGCTTATAAAAAACAATGTAGCTACTCTTAAAGAGGTTATACCAACAAGAGATGATATTATGGTTTATCTTATTTTAAAAGGAGTAGAAAATAAATTAGCTTTTACTATAATGGAATCTGTTAGAAAAGGTAAAGGTTTAACACCAGAATTTGAACAAGCTATGATAGAAAAAAATGTACCAGATTGGTATATAGAGTCTTGTAAAAGAATAAAATATATGTTTCCTAAAGGGCACGCAGTAGCATATGTTACAAATGCTTTTAGAATGGGATATTTTAAAATAAACTATCCTTATGCATTTTATGCTAGCTTATTTTCTGTTAAAGTAGAAGATTTCGACTATGATTTAATGTGCTTTGGATTAGACAAAGTACAATTAGCTATAAAAGAGATACAAGCATTAGGAAAAGGAGCTACAACAAAAGAAAAAACAAAATTAGTTGTTTTAGAGCTTGTTAGAGAAATGTATAAAAGAGGATTAAAATTTACAAAAATGGATTTATATAAGTCTAAAGGGTTTAAATTTGATGTTACAGAAGAGGGATTGTTGCCTCCTTTATGTTGCGTTCAAGGGCTTGGAGAGCAAGCTACGCAAAATATAGTAGAAGCTAGAGAAAATGGACTATTTGATACGGTTGAAAATCTTGTTGAACGTACTAAAATAAGTAAAACTGTTGTTGAAATATTAAAGCAAAATGGTGTTTTACAAGGTATGCCAGATACAAACCAACTTACATTATTTATGTAGTTAATTTTATAGATGTTTATTTTGAGGCTATATGACTTTATCTATAGCCTTTTAAAAATATAAAATTTGAATAAACTATATAAAAAATATTATTTTCACATACAATTATTTAATAATATTTTTTGATATAAAATTTTTACTATTTTTTAAAAATAAACATTTATTACTATTGATAATATTTGGAAAAAATGGTATTATTTAGGTGTAAATATTTTTTATAAAAGGAGAGATATTATGCTTAAAAAATTTTTATCAATTTTAACAGTAATTACTGTACTTGTTAGTTCATTAACTTTTAATGTATTTGCAAATACTATAAAAGATGATGAAATAACGATACGACTTTTAGCAACTAGTGATATTCATAACAAATTTTATCCTTATGAATATGCTACAAATATGGAGAGTAAACATGGTAGCTTAGCTCAAATAGCGACTGTTATTAAAGAATTAAAAACAGAAAATACTATTGTTATTGATGCTGGAGATACTATACAAGGAAATTATTCTGAGTTATTTTTAGATGAAGAGATTGTACCTACAATAGCAGGAATGAATGCTATTGGATATGACATATGGACTTTAGGTAATCACGAATTTAACTATGGAATGGATTTTTTAGAAAAAGTAATGAAAACATCTAAGGCTAAAATTTTAACAGGTAATGTTTATAGACCAGATGAAACAGCTTTAGCAGATGATTATACTATAATAGAAAAAAATGGTATTAAAATTGGTATAATAGGTATGGTTACACCTAATATTACAAGATGGGATGCTGAAAAGCTTATAGGATATAAAGTTACAGACCCATTAGAAGAAATAAATAAAGCTGTAGAAGAACTTAAAGGTAAAGTAGATATTATAGTTTCTGTAAACCATATGGGCGAAAGTAATGAATATAATGTTAAAAATTCTGGTGTAGATGACATAGCTAAAAGTTCTAAAGATATAGATGTTATTATAGCAGCACATGAGCATAAGGCAGTAAAAGGTAAATTATTAAATGATATTTTAATAGTTGAAAATAAAAATGCTGGAGAAACTATTGCTCAAATTGATATCACTCTAAAAAAAGATACAAATGGTAAATATAAAATTATAGATAGAAAATCAAAACTTATTGATGTTTCAAAATATGAACCAGATAAAGAGGTTTTAAAAGTTTTAGAAAGATATGACCAAAAAGCTAAAAAAGATGCAAACACTATAATAGGTAAACTTGAATGTGGAGACCTTGTACCTAAAAATGAAATTAAAGGTATCGCTCAAGCATATATACAAGATACGGCTCTTATAGATTTTATTAATGAAGTACAATTATATTATTCTGGAGCAGATATATCTGCCGCAGCTTTACTTAGCACTAATGCTAATATGAAACAAGGAGATATTAAAAAAAGTGATACTTCTTTAATATATAAATACCCTAATACATTATATGTAGTTGAGATGACAGGTAAACAACTTAAACAATATATGGAATGGAATGCATCTTATTTTAACCAATATAAAGACGGAGATTTAACTATATCTTTTAAACCAGATAGCAGAGGGTATTGGTATGATATGTTTACTGGTATAAACTATGAAATTAATATATCAAAAGAAGTTGGTAATAGAATAGAAAATCTTACTAAAGCAGATGGAACACCAGTTAAAGATACAGATGTATTTAAAGTTGCATTAAATAATTATAGAGCTAATAGTCATATTTTATCAGATGTTATTTTTAAAGATGGGGACAAGCCTAAATTATTACAAATAGACGTTAGAGGAGATATAGGCGGAGTTCGTGAGCTTATAGGAGATTATATCCAAAATGTAAAAAAAGGTAAAATAACAAATAAGGTAGATAATAACTGGAAAATAACAGGTATTAACTGGGATAAAGAGCTTCATGAAAAAGCTAAAGAACAAATTAATTCTGGAAAAATAAAATTAGCAAAATATAATAGTAAATCTATTACTGTTAACGATTTAGTTGATGAAAAAAATAAGCATAATAATATAAGAGAAAATAATAACACAAAAATTGTTAATAAAAAAGTTAAAAAAGTAGCATAAAATAAAAATTTATAAGTTGTACACTATTAATTAAATAGTGTACAACTTTTTTATGTTTACATTAATTAACTTTAAAATAATTATTGACAAAAAAATTTGCATGAACTATAATAAGTGTATCAATACAACTAATACACTTATTATGAAAGGAGGTAAATTATGTTTAATATAGATTTTAGAAATCCTAAACCTATTTATGAACAATTAACAGAAAGTATAGAGAAATTGGCTATAAAAGGTGTTTTAAAGCCAGATGAACAGCTACCAAGCGTTAGACAGTTAGCTATGGAGCTTTCTATAAATCCTAATACTATACAACGAGCATATAGTTTGCTAGAAAGTAAAGGCATAACTTATTCAATAAAAGGCAGAGGTAGCTTTATATCACCAAATTGTATAGACTGTATAAAAAATAAGCTTGAATTTATAAGAGATGATATAAAAAGGCTTATAGAAGAAGCTAGAGATATAGGAGCAACAGATGAGCTTATTTTAAGTTGGCTTAAATGAAAGGAGAGTATATATGATAGAGGCAGTAAATGTAACAAAAAAATTTGACAATATAATAGCTGTTGATAATGTATCTGCAACAATAAAAAATGGAAGTGTTTTTGGGCTTATTGGTACAAACGGTGCTGGTAAATCTACATTTTTAAGAATGGCATCTGGAATATTAAAACCAGATAGTGGAAATATAAAAATAGATAATGAAGAAATATTTGATAATATAGGAGTAAAAAATAAGTTTTTTTATATATCTGATGAACAATTTTTCTTTAATAATGCTACTCCAGAAGATATGAAAAATTATTATCAAACAATATATGAAAACTTTGATATTGAAAGATATAAAAAACTTATGAAAGATTTTAGTCTTGATAGAAATAGAAAAATAAAAACATTTTCAAAGGGAATGAAAAAACAAATATCGGTTATATGTGGTTTATGTTCAAAAACGGATTATCTTTTTTGTGATGAAACATTTGATGGGTTAGATCCAGTTGTTAGGCAAGCAGTAAAAAGCCTTTTTGCACAAGATATAGATGAAAGAAACCTAACACCTGTTATAGCATCTCATAACCTTAGAGAATTAGAAGATATATGTGACAACATAGGACTTTTGCACAGGGGAGGTATGATATTATCAAAAGATTTAGAAGAGTTAAAATTAGATATACATAAAGTTCAAATTGTTTTTAAAGAAACTATTACAACTGAAATATTTGAGAAATTGGATATAATTAAAACAGAAACTAGAGGATCTTTAAATGTAATTACTATAAGAGGTAATAAAGAATATGTAAATAAATATTTAGAAAGTTTACAACCAATATTTTTTGAAATGTTACCATTATCTTTAGAGGAAATATTTATAGTAGAAACGGAGGAAAAAGGATATGATATCAAATCACTTATCATCTAATTTTAAAGTATTTAAACAAGAATATAAAAATTATATATGGGCTAGTGCTTTGACCATCATGATGTTTATTTTTGTTAAAATAGTAGTACCTTTATTAAATTTTTCTAATTATTTAACTATAAAAAATGTAGATAATGAACGATTTATGGAAAAATTATTAACATTAAATGATTATTTAATCGGAGAGTATATGCTAAATAAAATGATAATTATTTTATTAGCAATAATTTTAGCTATATCTATATTTTCATATTTACATAATAGAAAACAGGTAGATTTCTATCATTCTTTACCTATATCAAGAAATAGTTTATTTTTTATAAAATATTTACTAGGTATTGTAATAGTAGTGCCTATAATCATAATATCCAATATTGTGTTATATGGAATTTTAAAAATAATTTTAGGGGAAAATTTATTACAATTTAGATATGTTTTAAAATTTATATCTTTTGACATACTATTTTTTATTACTATATATTCTATTACAGTATTTTCTAGTATTATATGTGGAAGTACAATAGCATCATTAATGCTTACATTTATATTAATAAATATATTTTCTATAGTAGTAGTTGTTGTAGATGGTTTATCTCAAATAGTTTTTAAAAATTTAATAGATTTAAGTTATTTATTTGAGTATACAGTTAAATATAATCCAGTACTATGTTATTTTAGTTTAATAGACAGTATAAATCATACATCTATGTATAATATAAATTTTGGAAAAATAGATATATTTATTACGTATATTATAATAACATTAGTAATAATTATTATAAGCTTAATATTATTTAAAGCTAGAAAAAGTGAAAAATCTAATACTTGTATAGCCTTTAAATATGCTAAAACTATAATAAAATATTTTATAGTATGTGTTGGATCTATATTAACAGGGATGCTTTTCTATTTAATATCTGAAAATAGCTTATTATTATATTTAGGTATTGTAATGGGTTGTATTATTTTACATTGCATAGTAGAGATTATATATGATTTTGATTTTAGAGCAATATTTAAAAATTGGTATAGTATAATATGTTGTGCTATTATATGTTTAGTTATAATTTTTTCATATAAATTTGATATATTTAAAAGAGAAGATTATGTTCCAGATATAGAAAAGATATCTAATGTATCTATTATGATAAATGCTAATAATGTATTAAATAATGAATTAAATAATATACAAGATGAAGATATTATAAAAAATATAAATGATTTACACAAAATATTTATTAATAAAAAAAATAATAATAATAATAATAATAATAAAGTAGAAGATACTTATAATTTTAATATTACATACAAATTAAGAAATGGTAAAATATTATGCAGAAATATTAATTTTAGTTATTCAGATTATGAAGCTACAAATATATTAAAAAATATTTTAAATAATAAAAAATATATTAAAGAATTTGCTAATATTTTATATAAGGATATAGCAAATAATGATATTAACTTCAAATTATATAATAAAAATTTTAACATTTATAATTTAGAAGAATTTAATAATATAGATAAAAAATATTTAATAAAGGTATTAAAAAAGGATATTGAAGAAAGTGGTATTTTTATTTTGCCAGAAGATATTATTTTTAACTTAAATATAAATGTAAATAGTTGGAATTATGGTTTAGAAAGAAATTATTATAATTTAGGTATAAGTAATAAATATAAAAATACATTAGATTATTTATCTAAATTAGGAATAAAGTAAACTATATTTAAAGAATTTATACAAAATATTTGATATAACAATACTTATATGTTAATATAGTTAATTATGGAGGTATTGAATATGAAAAATGATGAAATATTAAATATTTTGAAAGAATATTTAGACATAGAAGACATAGATCTAGATAAAATCCCTAATATAGATTTATATATAGACCAAGTAACAACTTTTTTAGAATATAATCTTGAAAAATATAAAAGAGATAAAGACCAAAAAATAATTACTAAAACAATGATAAATAACTATGCAAAAGATAAAATATTGTTATCACCAGTTAAAAAAAAGTATAATAAAAAACAATTAATATCATTAATATTAATTTATCATTTAAAATCTATAATGTCTATAACAGATATTGGTTTAATATTAAAAGATAGCCAAGAAAATATAGAAGAAATATATAAACAATTTTTAATATATAAAGAAAAATCTAATGAAGAATTTTATAAAAATATAGAAAATTTTTTAGAAAATATGCAAGAAAATAAAGATATAAGTATAGATTTAATAGTATTTTTAATAAATATTATTAATGAAGCTAATCAAAGAAAATATTTGGCAGAAAAAATTATAGATTTATATTTAAAAAAATAAAATTTATATAAAATAATAACTTGTATAATTTGTATATTACATATATAATAAAAATATATAGATTATATGTATTTTATGGAGGTAAAATATGAATTATAAAAGTGTATATGAAAATTGGATAAATGATGAATACTTTGATAGTGAAACTAAAAAAGAATTGTTAAGTATAAAAGATAATGAAAAAGAAATAGAAGAAAGGTTTTATAAAGACTTAGATTTTGGCACAGGTGGATTAAGAGGTATTATAGGGGCTGGTATTAACCGTATTAATATATATACAGTTAGTAAAGCAACACAAGGGCTTGCAGATTATATATTAAATCAAAAAGAATATAAAAAAGAAAAAGGTGTTGCTATAGGTTACGATTCTAGATTTATGAGCAAAGAATTTGCAGAAATAACGGCACTTGTTTTAAATGGCAATGGTATAAAAACATATTTATTTGATGAATTAAGGCCAACTCCTATGGTATCTTTTGCCATAAGAGAATTAGGTTGTATAGCAGGTGTTGTTATTACAGCAAGTCATAATCCTCCAGAATACAACGGATATAAAATATATGGAGAAGATGGAGGGCAAGTACCTTTTCCAAAAGATGTAGAAATAATAGGTTATGTTAATAATGTAAAAGATTTTAAGGCTATAAAAAAATTAGATAAAGAAGAAGCTATAAAACAAAATTTATTTAATATCATAGGTAAAGAAATAGATGAAAAATACGACGAAAATGTGTTAAATCAATTAATAAATAAAGATATGATAAAGACCTTTAGTGATTTAAAAATAGTATATACACCTATACACGGAACGGGAAATAAGCCAGTAAGACGTATATTAGAAAAAGCAGGATTTAAAAATGTTAATATAGTCAAAGAACAAGAATTACCAGATTGTAAATTTAGCACAGTAGATTATCCTAATCCAGAAGACCCTAATGCATTTAAATTAGCCTTAAAATTAGCAGAAGAAATAGATGCAGATATAATTGTAGGTACAGACCCTGATGCAGATAGAGTAGGGGCAGTTGTAAAAAATAATAAAGGTGAATATATTATCTTATCTGGAAATATGATGGGAGTATTATTGACAGACTATATTTTAAGTCAAAAGCAACAAAAGGGCACATTATCTAGTAAAGGTGCTATAATATCAACAGTTGTATCTTCTAATATGACTGAAAAGATAGCAAAAAATTATAATGTGGACTATTTTAATGTATTAACAGGGTTTAAGTTTATTGGTGAAAAAATTAAACAATTTGAACAAACAGGACGTAATGAATATATTTTTGGATTTGAAGAAAGCTACGGTTGTTTAGCTGGTACATATGCTAGAGATAAAGATGCTGTTGTTGCCACTATGCTTATATGTGAACTAGCAGGATTTTATAAAAATAAAGGTTTAACATTATACGAAGGTTTACAAGAAATTTATAAAAAATATGGTTATTTCAAAGAAGATATAAAATCTATTACATTAAAAGGTATTGATGGTATTAAAGATATGGAAAAAATAATGACATATCTAAGAGAATCTACACCAAAGGCAGTAAATGGAAAAGATTTAATAGAAGTAAGAGATTATAAAGTTGGAAAAATAAAAAATTTACCCAATAATACTGTATTAGATACAGATTTACCAAAATCTAATGTTTTATATTTTACATTAAGTGATAAATCTTGGTTTTGTGTTAGACCATCTGGTACAGAACCAAAAATAAAAATATATTTTGGAGTAGAAGAATCAACAGAAAGTGAAGCTAATATTAAACTTGATAGTTTGATGAAAAATGTTATGGATATGATAGAAAATATTTTAAAATAAAAATACAAAAGGCTGAAAATTTAATTTTCAGCCTTTTGTATTTTTATTGAGTGCGACTTTTATAAACATACATCATAAGCATAAGCATACAAAATGCTATAAAAACAACAATAGTTGCTTTATAGTCTTGTATAGCTATAAGTATGGCAATAATAGCACTAAATAAGCTAAGCCCATAAAGAATAATAACAGCTTGCTTGTGAGAATAACCACTATCTATAAGTCTATGATGAAGATGACCTCTATCTGCACTCATTAAAGGTTTTCTATTTATAGCACGTCTTATCATAGCAAAAAGTGTATCTAAAATAGGTAAAGCTACTGCTAATGTAGATATAACGATAGATAGAACAGCGTAGCTTTTATATACACCTATACAAGACGTTACGGCTAATACATATCCTAAAAATGTTGAGCCAGTATCACCCATATAAATTTCAGCCGGGCTAAAGTTTCTTGGTAAAAAGCCTAAGCAAGAGCCTGCTAATATTGCTGTTAAAATAACGGCTAAATTGCTACCAGATATTAAACAAAGTACCATAAGGCATAATGAAGCTATAGAAGATACACCAGCAGCAAGACCATCAACACCATCTATAAGATTTACAGCATTTACAAGGCCTAATATCCATACCATTGTTATTATAGCATTAAAAGGACGTAAATATTGCCAAAAAGGCCAAGACATAACATCTATTCTTGTTCCTGTAGACACTACAATAAAAGCTACTAATAATTGTACAATAAATTTAATTTTTGGTGAAAGTTCATAAATATCGTCAAATATACCAAGAATTACTATTAATACACCACCAGTTAAAAATCCAATAAATTGTTTTGTATGAAAATCTTCAACAAAAAAAGATAATATGATAATAGATGCTAAAAAACCTAAAAATATAGCTAGTCCACCTATCCTTGGCATAGGTTCTTTATTTAAGCCTCTAGATTTTGGATAATCAATAGCTTTTATTTTAAATGCAATTTTTTTAGCAAAAGGTGTCATAAGCATTGATACAACAAATGCTATTAAAAAACCAGCCCAATATAGTAACCAATTATGATCCAAATAAAAACCTCCTTGTAGGATAAAGTTCTTTTAGATAGATAGAACCTTTTAAAATAATTTTTTATATTAAAATGTAATTTTATTTTGTTCCAAAAATTCTATCTCCAGCATCACCAAGACCTGGTATAATATAGCCGTGAGAATTTAAATGGTCGTCTAAAGACGCAGTATAAATATCTACATCTGGATGAGCTTCGTTTACTTTTTTTACACCTTCTGGTGAAGCTATTAAACATAAAAATTTGATATTTTTAAATCCACGTTCTTTAATAAATTGCATAGCAGCTATGGCAGTACCACCAGTAGCAAGCATAGGGTCAACAAGCAATATATCTGTATTAGCAGGGTCAGATGAAGGTAATTTACAGTAGTACTCTACTGGTAAAAGAGTTTCAGGGTCTCTATAAAGACCAATATGACCTATATTAGCATTAGGTATTAAATTTAATATACCATCAACCATACCAAGACCAGCTCTTAATATAGGTACAATACCAACTTTTCTATTTAAAACATGACCTTTTGTTTTACAAAGTACAGATTCTACTTCTATTTCTGTTGTTTCTAAATCTTTTGTTGCTTCATAGCAAATAAAACTAGCTATCTCGGAAACAAGCTCTCTAAATTCTTTATTACCTGTTTTTACATCTCTAAGCATAGTAACTTTACTTTGAACAACAGGGTGTTCTACTATGTATAATTTACTCAAAAAAATCACTCCTATTCTTCTATCATATTAATTCTTCTTATATGTCTTTCGTCATTAGAAAAAGGTGTCTCTAAGAAAGTTTTTACTATCTCTAAAGCTAAACCAACACCTATAACACGTTCACCCATAGTTAATATATTTGCATCATTATGTTCTCTTGTAGCTTTAGCAGAAAAAACGTCGTGGCAAAGAGCCGTACGAATACCTTTAACTTTGTTGGCAGCCATAGATACCCCAATACCCGTTCCACATATTAATATACCTTTATTTAAAGTACCATTTGCTACATCATTTGCAACATTTTTTGCATAAATAGGGTAATCTACCGAATCTGTAGAGTTTGTTCCATAATCTTTAAAAGGTATATTATTTTCTTTTAGATATTTTATAACTTCTTGTTTTAAGTGAAAACCACCGTGGTCTGAGCCTATACCTATCATATTTTCCTCCTGTATATTATCAAAGTTTATTTTTGATATAAGATTATAAAGTTCATCAAAACATTTATTATATGTATCAATATCACAACCAAAAGGGTCTTTTATATCCATATCACTATTTAATGTATATTCATACAATGTATAAACTTTAGATTTATTCACATTATTATTTTTAAGTAAAAGATTTTTATGTTGTTTTTCCATTGTTAATATTAAATCGGCATTTTCAAACTCAGATAAACTAAGGGGAGTAGAAAAATGTTCAGATATATTAATATTATTATTATTTAAAACTTGTTTAGCATTTTCATTAATAGATAAACTATTATATACAAAAATTCCTCTAGAGGTAATATTTATATTTATATTTTTACATAAAGATTTAGCTATTGCTTCTGCCATAGGACTACGACAAGTATTACCAGTACAAACAAATATTATATTTTTCATAAAAATCAACCTTATACATTTATTATTTTATAACCAGCAGCTTTTTTTAACCTATTCATAATTGCAAGTCCAACACCTTTTTCGGCAAAAGATTCTATATATATTTTTTCTACATTAAGGTTATCGCATTCTCTTAAAATATTAAAAATATTTTTAGCAATTTCATCTAAATCTTTCCTACTACCAACATTTAAAGCAGTAAAAGATGAATAATTATTTATAGTTTCATTTGATGCAATAACAATAGATTTTAAATTATTTTCCTTATCTGTTTTTAAATATTTTAATATATGAGAAATTATATTATCAATATTGCCATCAATTATAAAAACATCTCCTAAAGGTGCATAATGTTTATATTTCATACCAGGGGCTTTTGCTATCATATTAGAATTATTAGTTAAAATAGCTTTATCAATAGATACATTTTCAACAACACTTTCTAACATTTCTTTTGTTATATTACCAGGTCTTAAAATAGTAACTTTATTATCTAAAACTTCTACTACAGTAGATTCTATACCAAAATCACAATTTCCACCGTCTATAATCATATCTATTTTTCCGTTTAAATCTTTATAAACATGATTTGCATTAGTAGGGCTTGGTTTTGTAGAAGTATTTGCACTAGGAGCAGCTAAAGGAAAGCCACATTCTTTTATTAAGGCTAATGCAATTTTATTATCAGGCATTCTTATAGCAACAGTATCTAAGCCGCCAGAAGTTATATTTGGTATTAGAGAGCTTTTTTTTAAGACAATTGTTAAGGCGCCTGGCCAAAATTTATCCATTAAAAGAAGAGCAACTTTAGGCACATCATTTATAAGAGGGTAAATATCATCTTTATTTGCTATATGAACAATAAGGGGGTTATCCGACGGACGCCCTTTAGCTATATATATTTTTTATAGCATTTTCATTTAAAGCATTTGCACCAAGTCCATAAACCGTTTCGGTAGGAAAAGCTACCAACCCTTCATTTTTTAAAATATTAGCCGCCCTTTTTAAGGCGACTATATTTAAAAGTGGATTTAAATTATCAATTTTTTCAAATATTGTATTAGACAAATTAGTTAGCCCCACAACATTTTTTATATTTTTTACCACTTCCACAAGGACAAGGGTCATTTCTTTCTATTTTTGGTTCTCTAATAAATGTAGTAGAGCTTCTTTGCCCTCTAAAAAGTGTTTTTAGTTGCTCTTCTGTAAATATATTTTTCCATTCAGGAAGGTTGTAAAGATGGTCAGCTTTGTATTCTACCATTTTTCTGTATAAAACTTCAAAATTAATTTTTATACATATTTGACTATCTTCTGTTAAATCTTGTAATACAATTTTTTCTTCTTGTGTGTCATTTATACCATCAATAAATCCAGTAAAATATTCTGGAGACATATCAAATTTTTCGGCAAGCTCTTTAACGCTACCTTCAATTTTTTCAACTTTTTCACTTAATATATATTCATATATTTTTTGTTCTTTTGGCACAAAGTCATTCCAAAATAAATTATTTATACCACCATCTTTAGTATATGCTTTATTAAACCAACTTTCGTATAAATTCATTTTTTATCCTCCTTAAAATACATTTATAATAATTAGTTATTATATAGGGTATATTATAAATGTATATATGTTTGTATTAAAAACTTTTAAATCTTATATATTTTACACTAAAATTTGTAAAATGTCTAGATAAATATACTAAAATTAATAAATTTAGATATAATAATAAATATTATACCCTATTTTTACTTATTATACAATATAAATTATTTATAATAAAAATCAAGTTTATTATTATAAAACTAATTTTAAAAGTTCATTTATGTTAGCAACAGGACAAATTTTAATATCTTTTATAGAAGAAACTTCTTTTAAGTTATCTTTTGGTATAACAACTGTTTCAAAGCCTAGTTTTAATGCTTCCATAACACGTTTTTCACAAAATGATACAGCACGTAGCTCTCCAGATAGTCCTATTTCTCCAAAAATTAATGTTTTAGCATCAATAGGCTTATTTTTATAGCTAGATACAATAGAGCAAGCAACAGAAGCATCTAAGGCAGGTTCTAATATTTTTATTCCTCCGGCTAAATTTACATAAATATCATAAGAGCCTAACTGGAGATTTAATTTTTTTTCTAAAACGGCTACAAGAAGTATCATACGATTAAAGTCCATACCAGTTGCCATTCTTCGTGGTATATTAAAAGTTGTATAACTTACTAAAGATTGGACTTCGGCAAGTATTGGTCTAGTTCCTTCTATGCTACAAGTTACAGAAGAACCAGTAGCACCTATTGGTCGTCCAGAAAGCATATATTCAGATGGATTATTTATTTCTACTAATCCTATTTGACGCATTTCAAACACACCAATTTCATTTGTAGAACCAAAACGATTTTTTACGGCTCTTAATATACGATAACTAGCAAGTCTTTCACCTTCAAAGTATAAAACTGTATCTACCATATGTTCTAATATTCTAGGACCAGCAATAGACCCATCTTTAGTAACGTGACCTACTATAAATATAGATATATTTTCTCCTTTACCTATACGCATTATTTTTGCCGTACATTCTCTAACTTGTGTTACGCTACCTGGAGCAGAAGAAAGGTCATCTAAAAAAACTGTTTGTATAGAATCTATTATAACTAAATCAGGAGAAAGCTCTCTTATAGTATTTTCTATTACATTAAAATTAGTTTCAGATAAAAGAAGAAGATTTTTTGTTGTAATATTTAATCTGCTTGCTCGTAGCTTTATTTGTTGAGCAGATTCTTCTCCAGATACATATAATATTTTTTTATTAGCTTCACCAACGGCTTGGCATATTTGTAAAAGTAGGGTAGATTTACCTATGCCAGGGTCTCCACCTACCAATGTTAAAGAACCTTGAACAATTCCACCACCTAAAACTCTATCAAGTTCTCCTATTTGAGTTTTTGTTCTAACTTCATTTATAGGAGCAATATTATCTAAAGATAAAGCTTTATTTGTAGCAGAAGGGCTAGTAATTTTTGGAGTATTTTTTTCAACAATTTCTTCAGAAAAAGTTGAAAAGTTATTACAAGAAGGGCATCTTCCAAGCCACTTTCCAGTTTCATATCCACATTCTTGACATATGTATTTTGTTTTAATTTTTGCCATAAAAACTCCTTAATAAAAGTATTATTTAATTATTATATTTATATTTCCAGTATCAAATAATATTAAATCGGCTAATTTTTCTTTTTTATCTTTTGGGTCTATAATTTTTATATCTATAATTTTTTTATCTTTTATAATATTTTTAGCAAGTTCTTTATGTATAAAAATATTATATTTTTCTAAGCTATTTTTCCATATGTTAAATTTACAACCATTTTTCCAGTTAGAACAATAAAAGCTTTTACTATTTTCTAAAATATCATTATTACATTGAGGGCATACGCCAAATTTTTCTAAAGATTTATATTTATTAGATTGTTTAAATTTATTGTTATCTTCATTATCAAATACAATATTTATTTGTGCTTTTTTAGAATAGTCTACTAAAAAGTGAACATATCTATTTATACTATCCATAAATGTTTTAGGTTGCATAGTACCTTTTGATATAGAAGAAAGCCCTTTTTCCCATTTACCAGTTGTTTCTGGAGATTTTAGCTCTTTTGGAACAATTTCAATTAGTTTGATACCTTTATTTGTAGGTATTAAAGATTTACCTTTTCTTTTTACATAATTCATTTGTAACAAGCGTTCTATAATAGAGGCTCTTGTAGCAGGGGTTCCTAGTCCAGACTCTTTTAATTGTTCTTTTAAGTTTTCATCATCTACAAATCGTCCAGCATTTTCCATAGCCGAAAGTAGTGTAGCTTCATTATATGGGCTAGGTGGCTTAGTTTTCTTATTTAATATTTTGGAATTTTCATTAAAAACATTTACACCTTTTTTTACATTAGGTAAAATATCATTATCTTTTTTATCTTTTTCAACATTAAGTTTTGTAAAGCCTTCTTCTAATATAGTAGTACCTTTAGTTAAAAATAAATGTTCTTCTATTTCTGTTATAATTTTTGTTATATTATATACATAATTAGGATAAAAAACAGCAATAAAACGTCTTACTATAAGGTCGTATACATTTTTTTCATCTTTCGATAAAGAAGATATATTTACAGTTAATGTAGGTATAATAGCATGGTGGTCTGTTATTTTGCTATTGTCAATTATACGTTTTGTTATAGGTAGTTTTTCAAGAGATAAAACATAGTCTAAAAAAGGTTTATATGTATTTAAAGTATTTAATTTATTAAGTATTGGTTTAATTTTAGCTTTCATATCTTCAGATAAATACCTACTATCTGTTCTAGGATATGTAATTAATTTTCTTTTTTCATACAAATCTTGAGCTATAGATAAAGTTTTTTTAGCAGAATAAGAAAACTTTTTGTTACAATCTCTTTGTAGCTCTGTTAAATCATATAACAAAGGTGGTGGTTGTTTTTTAGTTTCAGTTTCTATATTTTTTACAATACCTTTTTTATCTTTTATATCTTTTAAAATATCATTTGCTTTATTTTTTTCAAATATTTTTGTTTCATTTTTCTTAGCTATCCAAATACCTTTGTAACTTTGATTAGTTTCATCTAATGTTTTAAAATTAGCCTCTATTTCAAAATATTCAGTTACTTTAAAATTTTCTATTTCTTTATGTTTTTCTACTAATATAGCTAAAGTAGGGGTCTGAACACGACCAATAGATAGTAGGGTGTTAAATTTTAAAGTAAAAGCTCTAGATGCGTTTATACCAACTAACCAATCTGCCTCAGACCTACACTTTGCAGAATAATAAAGATTGTCATATTCTTTACCATCTTTTAAATTTTCAAAGCCTTCTTTTATAGCTTCATCAGTCATACTAGATATCCATAATCTTTTAAAAGGCTTTTTACATTTTGTTATTTCATATATATATCTAAAAATAAGTTCACCTTCACGCCCACTATCCGTTGCACATATGAGGCTTTCTACACTATTTGTATTTATAAGATTAGATAAAATTTTTAATTGTTTTTTAGTGTTATTTATAGCTTTAATTTTTATTTTAGTAGGTATAATAGGTAAAGTGTTTACACTCCATTTTTTTAAGCTTTTATCATATTCTTCTGGGTCACAAAGGGTAACAAGATGACCAATAGCCCAAGATATAATATAAGTATCGTTATAAAAATAGCCTTCACCTTTTTTACTACATTTTAAAACTTTTGCAATATCTTTTGCAACAGAAGGTTTTTCGGCTATAATTAGATGTTTCATATTAGTTCTCCTTATATTTAAAGTAACATAAATATTATTTTAAGGTTGTTAAGAAATTTTTTATTCTAAAAAGAGCTTCTTTTATTTTTTCTATTGAATAGGCATAAGAGCATCTAATATAACCTTCGCCACATTCACCAAAGGCCGTGCCTGGAACAACTGCCACCTTTTGTTCATAAACAAGACGTTCACAAAATTCTTGAGAAGATAAACCAGTAGATTTTATACAAGGAAAAACATAAAAAGCACCTAAAGCCTCAAAACAATCTAAGCCCATTTCTCTAAATCCATTTAATATAAACTTTCTTCTCATATTATATTCTTTACGCATTTTATTTACGTTATCAATACAAGAAGTTAAAGCTTCTAATCCAGCATATTGGCTCATAGTAGGAGCACACATTATAACATATTGATGTATTTTTGTCATAGCAGATATAATATCTTTAGGACCAACGGCAAATCCAAGACGCCAACCAGTCATAGCAAATGATTTTGAAAATCCATTTAATACAACTGTTTTTTCATACATACCTTCAAATTGAGATATAGAAATATGTTTTTTATTTTCATAAGTAAGCTCTGAGTATATTTCATCACTAATAACTAAAATATTTTTATCTTTTAAAATATTAGCTATTTTTTCTAAATCATCTTTTTCCATAATAGCACCAGTAGGATTGTTAGGATAAGACATAATGATAGCTTTTGTTTTATTAGATAATTTTGATAAAATATCTTCAGGTGTTAACTTAAAGTTATTTTCTGATTTAGTGTTTATAACAATAGGTATACCTCCACACATAGTTATACAAGGTTTGTAAGAAACAAATGAAGGTTCTACCACTAATACTTCATCTTCTGGGCATATTACAGCTCTAAGCGCAAGGTCTATACCTTCGCTAGCACCAACAGTAACCAAAACTTGAGTTTTAGGACAATAATTAACATTTATTGTATTTTTCATGTATTTAGAAATTTCTTCTCTAAGCTCTATCATACCAGCATTAGATGTATACGTAGTTTTGCCTTGTTCTAGAGTATATATAGCTTTTTCTGTACAAGTCCAAGGAGTGTTAAAATCGGGTTCTCCCACACCAAGAGAAATAACTCCTTCAACTTCACTTGCTATATCAAAAAATTTTCTAATACCAGAATAAGGTATATCTTGTATACGTTTAGATACTAAACTCAAGGTGTTACAATAATCCTTTCATCATTTGGTGTGTTTTCATCTATTATAACCCCGTGGTCTTTATATTTTTTTAATACAAAATGAGTAGATGTACTAATTATACAGTCTAATGTAGCTAATTTACTAGATACAAAAGAGGATATATCTTTAATATTTTTACCTTCTACAACTATTAATAAATCAAATGTACCAGACATAAGATAAAGAGATTTAACTTCGTCAAAGCTATATATTCTTTTGGCAATTTTATCAAATCCTTGTTCTCTTTGAGGAGTTACTTTAACTTCTATTAAAGAGGTAATATAATCGCCTTCTTTATCTGTTTTGTCCCAGTTTATTAATGTTGTATAGCCACATATTGTTTTATTATTTTCTAATTTTTTTACCGTTTTTTCAATGTTTTCTTCTGTTGTACCTAGCATATTTGATATATCTTTAAAAGAAATTCGGCTATTTTTTTCTAATATTTCTAGTATGTCTTTTTCCATAAAATTTCCCCTTATGCATCATATTTTTTTATAAATCCAACACCAATAGCAGTAGCACCAGTATGAGCTCCTATAGTAACACCAATATCAAATATAGGGTAAGTTAAATTAATATTATATTTTTCATTTAATGATTTTTCTAGTTCTATAGCTTCATCTTCACAATGAGCATGAGCTATTGCTATTTGATATTTATCTAAATTATTATCCATATATTCATCAAAAATTTTAAGCACTTCTGAAAGAGATTTTTTTCTTCCACGTACTTTAGAATGAGGTTCTAAAACACCATCTTTTAATAATAAAATAGGCTTTATGTTAAGAAGATTACCAGCAAGGGCAGAAGCTTTGCCTATTCTACCGCCTTTTTGTAAATGTTCTAAGCTATCTATGGTAAATATTATTATTCCTTCGTGTTTTAATTGTTCCATTTTTTCATAAGTTTCTTGTAAAGAATATCCAGCTTTTTGCATTTTTGAAGCTTCTATTACTAATAAACCTTGTGCTACAGTAGCTTTTTTAGAGTCTATTACTAGTATTTTTCTTTCTGGGTAGTCTTCTAACATTATATTTGCAGCATTAACAGCACTTTGATAAGACCCGCTAAGCTCTGAACATAATGTAAAACATAAAATATCAAGGCCATCATCTAAATATTTTTTAAAATGTGAACAATAATCTTCCATAGAAGGAAGAGAAGTTTTTGGTATTATTTTTTCAGAAACAACTTTTTCATAAAAGTCATTTATACTTATATCTATATTTTCTCTTAAATAATTTTCTTTATCAAAAGATACATAAAAAGGTACTATGTTTATATTATACTCTTGTTTTAGAGTTTCTGGTAAATCACAAGAACTATCTGATAAAATAATGAAATTTGACATATAAACCTCCTAAAAAATAATTATAATAACATTTTAAGTATATGTATAAATAATGTCAATATATATATTTATTAAATTTATGTTAATATAATTAAAGAAAACGCAAGAAAATACAAGAAAATGTTTAAAAATTTAAGATATAAAAAATATAAAATAATAAATAATAATGGATAAAATAAATAAAAAGCCTTAAAAATATACATTTTACAAAAAATATATTAAAAAATTTAATTATTTTTTGTATGTATAAAAAGATAAAAAATAGCTAAATATCTTAAAAATAGTTTAATTTAAGGCTTTTAATTATAATAATTGTATGATATAATGTTAATAATTTTTTAATAATAAATTATTAAAAATATTATACTAAAATTTAGGAGTGTGATTTTATTTGGATCCTGCCAGTTTTCAAATTATAATCTTAATTATTTTAATAGTTTTATCATCATTTTTTTCTATGTCAGAAACAGCACTTACATCTATTAGTAAAATAAGACTTAGAACTATGGTTGATGAAAATGTAAAAAATGCTAAACTTATACAAAATGTTTTAAAAGAACCAGGTAAGCTTTTAAGTGCAATATTAATAGGAAACAATTTAGTTAATATTGGAGCTTCATCTCTTGCTACATCTCTTGCAATAGACAAATGGGGGAGTAAAGGTGTTGGGATAGCAACAGGGCTTCTTACTATTATAATTCTTATATTTGGGGAGATTACACCAAAAACTTTTGCAACAAAAAATGCTGAAAAAATTTCTCTTTTAGTTATAAAAATTATTAAAGGTTGTATGGTAGTGTTTACACCAATAATATTTGTGTTAAATATTATTACAGGTGCTTTATTAAGAATTTTAGGTGTTAAAGAGGAAGATAAAACACCAACTATTACAGAATCGGAGCTTTTAACAATGGTTAATGTTAGCCACGAAGAGGGAGTTTTGGAAATAGACGAAAGAGAAATGATTAATAATGTTGTTTATTTTGCAAATAGTGATGCTCAAGATGTAATGGTACCTAGAACAGATATTATAGCTATTAATGTAGAGGCTACATATGAAGAACTTACAACATTATTTAAAGAAGAAACTTGTTCAAGAATGCCAGTTTATGAAGAATCTATAGATAATATAGTAGGGATTATATCTTTAAAAGATTTGTTATTTATAGACAAGTCTAAAGAGTTTAGCATAAAAGATTATATGAGAGAACCATTTTTTACTTATGAATCTAAATGTTTAAAAGAACTTTTTGCCGAGATGCGTATAAATAGAATAGCAATGGCTATAATTTTAGACGAATATGGTGGAACCTCAGGCATAGTTACATTAGAAGATATGCTTGAAGAAATAGTAGGAGACCTTGCAGATGAATATGATGAACACGATGAAGAAATAAAGATTATAAAAGAAGATGAGTATATTGTTGAAGGGGCTACAAAAATAGAAGATGTAAATGATATGCTTGGTACAGATTTTAAATCTGAAGATTTTGATTCTATAGGAGGTTTTGTCATAGAAACTTTAGGTAAGTTTCCAGATAAAGGTGATACTATAAAAAGTGGTAATGTTAAATTTATCATTGAAGAAATAGAAAAAAATAGAATAGAAAAACTTAGGATACTAACAGACGTTAAAGATATGGACTAAACAAAAAATAAAAAGGTATAAAAGATATAATAAATTATATTTTTATACCTTTTTTATGTTATTATAAAGTAGATAATATAGCTTTACATTTACCAGCTATAGTATAATTTCCATAGCTTGCAGGGATAAAAATAGATTCACCTTTTTTTATGTTTAAACTATCTTTTCCAGATATAATACAATTACCATCTAAAATAGTAATACAATGGAAAGAGGTTTCATCACAGTTTAAATTAACTTGTGTTTTAATATCTAATAAATCTACATTGAAATATTCACAGGTAGAAAGATTACCTTTTTTATAGCCATCAAATTCATTTAAAGTGTATTGTTTTTTTGGATTTTCAACACTTTCTAATTTAGTTACATCTAGTGCTTTATCAATATGAAGCTCTCTAGCTTTGCCGTCTGCTCCAATACGTCCAAAATCATATATTCTATAAGTTACATTAGAGCGTTGTTGTATTTCTGCAATAACTATTCCCTTACCAATAGCGTGCATTGTGCCTGGAGTAATGAAAAAAACATCACCAGCTTTTACATTTACTTCATTAACTAAGTTTTCTAAAGTATTTTCTTCTATTGCCTTTTTAAATTCTTCTTTACTAATATTATTTTTAAATCCATAAATTAGCTTAGCATCAGGCTCGGCTTCTATAATATACCACATTTCAGTTTTACCAAAGTCATTTTCATTTTTTAAAGCATAATCATTATCAGGATGTACTTGTATTGACAAGGCATCTTTTGCATCAATAAATTTGATTAAAATAGGTATATCTTTATCTAAAGGACATTTATTACCTAATACTTTTTTTCTATATGTTTCTATATAAGAAAGAAGAGTTTGACCTTTATATTCTCCACTGCCAATTATTGTAAGACCATCTTTATGTGTAGAAAGCTCCCAGCTTTCTGCCACTTTATCCAAATCACAATTTTTGTCATACATTGTTTTTAACTTTGTACCACCCCAAAGATAATCCTTAAAACTTGGTTGTAATTTAAACATTAATAATCACCTCTATAAATATTTTATATTTTAATTATAAATTAGTTAAAATAAGGTGTAAATATAAAAATTTATAATATAGTGAAATAATTATAGAATATTGATATAAATTTATTTATTTGCTACAATAATATTTAAATATTATATATTATAAGTCCAAATTTGGAGGAAAATAAATGCAATCATATTTAGAAATAATTAAAAAAGAGCTAAAAGGACAAGAAATTTTAGGAAGAATATCCGCTCAGTATAGAGATATATATAAAGTTATAGTTAATGATAATGAAATACTTGCAAAAGTATCTGGAAAATTTATTTATAATAGTTATAGTAAAGAAGATTATCCAGTAGTTGGAGATTATGTTTTATTAGATAGAGATAATGACACTAAAGGAAATGCTATAATCGAAAAAATATTTGAAAGAAAAACAGTATTTAAAAGGAAAGATATTAATAACGGGCAAAATGAAATATTAGCATCTAATATAGATTATATATTTGTCTGTATGGCTTTAAATAATGATTTTAATTTAAGAAGGCTTGAAAGGTATATTACAGTATGTTATGAAAGTGGAGCGACGCCAGTTGTTATATTAACAAAGTCAGACTTATGTGATGATATAGAAAGTAAAGTATTTGAAGTAGAAAATATTGCAATAGGTATAGATATTCTAGTAGTATCTAATCTAGATAAATCATGTATAAAAGATATTTTTAATTATTTAAAATGTGGTATTACAGGGTGCTTTGTAGGGTCTTCTGGTGTAGGTAAATCTACATTAATTAATAATTTATTAGGAGAAGTTAAATTAGAAACTAATGGTATTAGAAATGATGATAAAGGGCGACATACTACTACAAGAAGAGAAATGTTTACATTAAAAAATGGAAGTATTGTTATAGATACACCAGGTATGAGAGAATTGTCTGTAGATTCTGAAAATATTGATAAAACTTTTTTAGATATATCTGAATTAGAAAAATTATGTAAATTTTCTGATTGTACACATACTAATGAACCTAAATGTGCAATAAGAGAGGCACTAGAAAATGGAACTTTATGCTATAAAAGATATAATAATTATTTAAAATTAAAAGAAGAAAGTAAATATATAAACCTTAATTTTAAAGAAATAGAAAAAGAAAAGATTAAGAAAATGTTTGGAAGTAAATCCGAATATAAAAATGCTATAAGACATATAAAAAATAAAAGATAATTTTTTATTTTTTATATAAAATTTAATATTTAAATTACCCCCAATTATTTAATTATAATTGGGGGTAAAATGTTATCAGACTGTAGACTAAATATTTTAGCAGTAGTTTTTTTATTTTTTAGCTTGTTCTAATGCTTGGTCAATTGCTTTAACTAATATATTAGTAGTCATAGATGTATCTACAGAGCTTACTATATCTGTGCTTTGATTTTCTATTATTTGAGCAGATATATCATCAATAGAACGTTCAAACAAAGGGTAAAAAACTTCCTGTGTTTCACCCATATTAACAAGATTAATATCTAAAATTTCATTTTTTGATACAGTAACCTCAACAGACACAGGATTACTATGTAGAATTATTTCAGAAGAATATGTACCAGGGTTGTATGCCGTGCTATTATCTTTAGGAATGAAAAAATAGATAATAACGCCTAAAATAATAATACCTACAATAGTTAATAAAGCTTTTTTTATTACATCTCTAAGTTTTACAACAACTATTTTTGTACTCAAAAAAATACCTCCTTAAAAAATAATATATTTATATTTTTATTACAATAATTGAAAAAATATGTTAAAATAATAATAATTAATATAAAAATGAATAGGGTGAAAATATGAAACTTAAATATATTTTTGGCAAAGCTGGTAGCGGAAAGCTAGAGCATTGTATTAATGAAATATTAATAAGACAAGAAGAAAAATATTTACCATCTATACTCCTTGTTCCAGAACAGTTTACTTTACAAGCCGAAAAAAGTTATAGATAAATCTAAAACAAAAGTTTTATTTAATACATATGTTTTAAATTTTAAAAGACTTGCTTATCGTGTTTTTTCTGAGCTTGGATTATCAAATAAAAAGCCATTAGAAGATATAGGACAAGCTATGGTTTTAAGAAAAATATTATATAAATTAGGTAAAGATGAAAAACTTAAATATTTTTCTGAAAAATCTTATTCTAACATAGGGTTATTAGAAAAAATAGGCGATATTATAAAAGAATTTTTTGAATTTGGTGTTGATATAGAAAATTTAGATTATATAATAAAAAATATAGATATAGAAACAAATGAAAATTTAGCTTTAAAACTTAATGATTTAAAAGAAATATACACTCTATATAAAGATTTTATAAAAAATGAATATATAACAGATGAAGGAATATTAGATATTTTAGCAGAAAAAATAGATAAATCTAATCTTATAACAAAAGATACTCAAGTTTTTATTTATGGGTTTGAATCTTTAAATAACCAAGAAATAAATATTATATATAAATTGTTTGAAAAGTGTGAACAAATAAATATTTATTTTACATTAAACACAAATGAAACATATTTTAGCAATATAAATCCTTTTGATTATTATTTTTATATTAAAAGCACTATAAATAGAATAAATGATAAAGTAGTAAATAAGTTAGGTGTAAAAGTTGAAAAAACTATATATTTAAACGAAAATAAAAGACACAAAGATAATGAAGAATTATATTTTTTAGAAGAAAACTTTTTGAAATATAATAATAAAAAATTTGAAAATAATGTGGAAAATATAAATATATGTTGTTGTAAAAATAAATATACAGAAACAGAAAAGGTATGTAGTATAATTTTAGATTTAGTAAAAAGTAAAGGATATAACTTTAAAGATATAGCAGTAGTTTTGGGTGATTTATCTTATCAAAAAAATATAAAAATGATTTTTAATAAGTATAAAATACCTTACTTTTTAGATGATAAAAAGAAAATAATAAATCATTGTTTGGTAGAATTAATAATGTCTGCATTAGATATTATTATATATAATTTTCAGTATGAAAGTATATTTAGATATTTAAGAACAGGTATATTAGACATATTAGAAACTTACGATATAACTAAAGAAGATATTGATATAATAGAAAATTACGTAATAAAATATGGTATAAAAGGGGATAAATGGAAAAAAGAATTTAAATACGGATTTTATGAAAATAGCATTTATACCTATGATAGAATAAATAATATTAGACAAAATATTTTAAAAAGCTTACATAAATTAGATTTAAAAAAGAATAAAAAATATACATCATTACAAATAAGCAGAACAATATTAGATTTTATGGTTGATATAAATATAGAAGAAGCTATTATTGCTATAATGGAAAGAGATAAAGAATTATTTAGTAAAGGTATTATAAAAAATGTAGGTATTGTAGATGAGCATATGCAAGTTTTTAATGGTATATGTGAAATATTACAAAAATTTGTTGATATATTAGGCGAAGAAAAAATGACAATAGATGAATATAGCAAAATATTAAAGTCTGCCTTTGAAAAACAAACAATAAGTATAATACCACCAACTCAAGACCAAGTTTTGATAGGGGATTTTAATAGAACAAAAATAACAGATAATAAAATTTTAATAGCTATGGGTATAAATGAAGGAAATATACCCCAATATAAAGATGAATCTCCTTTTATATCCGATAATGAAAAAGTATATCTTTTATCTAAAGGGGTGGAAATGAGAGCTACTACTATATCTAGCATGTCAACAGATATGCTAAATATATATTCTTTAATTCTAAAGCCTAAAAATAAGCTATATTTAACATATTCTCTTAGTACGTTAGAAGGAGCTACTAAAAAGCCTTCTATAATAATTGAAAAAATTAAAGGTATTTTTCCAAATTTAAAAGAAGATATAGAAGATAATAATATTGATTTAATATCTTGTCCAGAGGTAATATTTGATAATGTTTTTAAAAGTTTTAATTATACAAATAATTTAGATGATAATGTAAAAGATATATTTACGTGGTTTTTAAATGATAATAATTTTTTAGAAAAAATAGAACATATAAAAGATGGTTTATTAAAAATAGAAACTAATACAGATGATTATATAAATAAAGAACTTTTAGATAAAGTTTATGAAAATAATACAATTTTTTCTAGTGTATCAAAATTAGAAGAGTTTAAAAAGTGTCCTTTTTCTTATTTTTTAAAGTATATACTTAATATAAAAGAAAGAGATACTAATATTTTAGACTATTTAAAACTTGGTAATATATACCATATTATATTAGAAGAATTTTCTAATAAAATTTTAAAAGATAATGTTAATATTGAAAGTGTTACAGAACAAGAAGTATATCTATTAATTGATACTATTGTAGATAATATTTGTAAAGATGAAGATTTGACAAGTATGTTTGAGGCTTCTGCTAAATATAAATATTATCTTAGTAGAATAAAAAAAATAGTAGGGATATCTGCTAATGCTATTATAAATCAAATAAAAGAAGGATTATTTATACCACAATATTTTGAAATAAATTTTGATAATATAAATAAAAATAGTAATATTTATAATAGTATAAAAATAGGGCTAAAAAATAATTATGAAATGATATTAAAAGGTAAAATAGACCGTGTTGATAAACTTTTTATTGAAGATAAAGAGTATATAAAAATATTAGATTATAAATCTTCAAATAAAAAGCTTAGTGTTGATAAAGTTTATTATGGTTTACAATTACAAATATTAATGTATTTAGATACATTTATAAAAATAGAAGAAAGTATGCTAAATAAAGACATATTACCAGCAGGTGCTTTTTATTTTCAAGTTAAGGAAGATTTATTAGAAGATAATGAAAGTGAAGAAAAGTTTAAAAGCAAATTTGATTTAAAAGGTATTGTTGCTAAAGATGAAAATGTTATAAAAGGATTTAATAAAAATGAAGATAGCAAAAAAATTAAAAATGTATCATCTAGCGAGACTATATCTATGGGAGAATTTAAAGATTTATTGTTATTATCTAATATAGTAACTAAAGAAATTGGTAATGATATAGTAACAGGTAATATAAAGGTATATCCTTATAAATATAAAAAAGATACAGGTTGTGAAAATTGTAATTATAAAGAAATTTGCAATTTTGAAATATTAAATAAAAAGGAAAAATATAATAATTTAAAATCTATTAAAGACGAAGAGTTGTGGCAAAAGATAAAAGAAAAAATAGAAGAAAATCAAAATTAAGAGGTACTTATATGAATATAAAAATGATAGGTATAGACCATACTAAAGCACCACTAGAATATAGAGAAAAAGTAGCTTTTAGTAAAACAAGAGCAGTTGATTTTTTGGAAATATTAAAAAAAGATAATAATATTTTAGGTGGTGTTTTAATATCTACTTGTAATAGGACAGAAATATGGATAAGCTACAAAAATACTTTAAAAAATAATATAGACGATATTTTATGCAAATTTAAGAATATAGACATATATGAGTATAAAAAATATTTTGTTTATAGAGAAGATAAAGAGGCAGTAGAGCATCTTTTTATGGTTACATCAGGGCTTAAATCTAAAATACTAGGGGAAGAACAAATTATTACCCAAGTAAAAAATGCTGTAGAACTATCACGAGATATTAATTTTTTAGATACTACTTTAAATATTTTATTTAGAAATGCTATAACGGCTAGTAAAAAAATTAAAACACAAGTAAAATTTAGAAAAGGTTCATTTTCAATTATAGACAGTGCTATAAAAAGATTAGAAAATATTAATATAGATATAAAAAATAAAAATTGCTTAGTAATAGGTAATGGAGAAATGGGAAGGCTAGCTAGTGAAACATTTATAAAAAATGGAGCTAACGTTACAATGACTCTTAGGCAACATCATAAGGGAGATGTAATTATTCCTGTTGGTGTAGAAATAATAAATTTTTTGGACAGAGTTGAGGCTTTGCCAAATTTTGATATAGTTGTATCAACAACTTCTACTAATCGATATATGTTGCCATATGAAGAAGTATCTAAAGTAAAATTAAAAGAAAAAGTAGTATTTATAGACTTAGCTGTACCTAGAGATATTGATGAAAGAATATTTAATATTAAAGGTACTATTGGATTTAATATAGATGATTTTGAAATAGAAGAAAGTGAAATACAAGATATTGATAAAAATGTACAAAAAGCAAAAGTTATTTTAAATGAATATATAGAAAATTTTTATAAATGGTATTTTAATAAAGATTTGATAAATATTGTTTTTGATATAAGTCAAAAAGTATCAGATGATACAATTTTTCGTATTAATAAATTAGTAGATGATAACACTAAAAATATTGTTGAAAAAGCATCAAAAAAATCGGTAGAGAAATTAATATTTTGCTTAAGAGACAATATGGATACAAAAGATTTTAAAAACATTATAAATATATTAGAAAAAAACTATTTAAACGAGGATATATAATGGATAACAATTTTTCATACTTCCCACTTTTTGTTAATTTACAAAATAAAAATATAGTTATATTTGGGGCAGGCAAAATAGCTTTAAGACGTGTTATGTCATTAATAAATTCAGGTTGTAAAATAACTATTGTAGCACCAAATATATTAGAAGAATTTTATAAAATAGATTATGAAAATTTAATTATTATAAAAGATAGTTATGATATAAAATATATAGAAAATTCTTTTATAGTTTTAGCTATTACAAATGATAAAAGTGTAAATAATAAAATATATTTAGACTGTAAAGAAAATAATATAATAGTAAATGTAGCTAGCGATAAAGATAAATGTGATTTTTTCTTTCCAGGGGTTATATATAAAGAAGACTATACTATTGGGATTTGTGGAAATGGTAAAAATCATAGTTTAGTAAAAAATATAGTAAGTAGGATAAAAAGTTTTTTAACTTAAAAAGGAGTAATTAGTTTGAAAGTAAGAATAGGAAGTAGAGAAAGCAAGCTAGCCGTAGAACAATCTAACATAGTTATACGACAGTTAAAAGAAAAATATGAAAATATAGATATAGAGCTTATAACTATGAAAACAACAGGGGACATTATTTTAGATAAAACTTTAGATAAAATAGGAGGAAAAGGCTTATTTATAAAAGAATTAGACAGGGCTTTAATTTCATATAAAACAGATATTTCTGTACATAGTTTAAAAGATATGCCTATGGATATAGATGAAAATTTACCTATTGTAGCATATTTAAAAAGAGAAAAACCAACAGATGTTTTAATATTACCTAAAGGTGTTGATACCCTAGATATTAAAAAGCCAATAGGCACAAGTAGTAAAAGACGTATTTTCCAGTTAGAAAAAATATATAAAGGATATAGCTTTAAGCCAGTGCGTGGAAATATTTTAACAAGGCTTGAAAAATTAGACAATGGTGAATATTCGGCACTTATTTTAGCTTATGCAGGTATAAAAAGGTTAGGGCTTGAAGATAGAATATGTAAAATATTTAATGTTGATGAAATATTACCTGCTTGTTGTCAAGGTATAATAGCTATACAAGGTAAAAAAGGACAAGATTATTCATATTTAAAAGTTTTAAATGATAAAAATACAGAATATGAGGCAAAATGTGAACGTGCTTTTGTTAGAGAGTTAAACGGTGGTTGTAGCTTACCTATATCTGCTTTTGCAAATATAGAAAATGATAAAATTATATTAAAAGGGTTTTATGCAGATGAAAATAACTACATAAAAGAAGAAATAACAGGGAATGTAGAAGAATATGAAAAGATAGGTATAAATTTAGCTCGAAAATTTAAGGAGATAATAAAATGAAAAAAGGAAAAGTTTGGCTTGTAGGAGCTGGTCCTTCAGATTTTGAATTGTTAACAATAAAAGGCAAAAAAATTATAGAAAAAGCAGATGTTATACTTTATGATAGGTTAGTATCTCATAGTATAATAAGCCTTGCTAATGATAATGCGTTAACTATAGATGTAGGAAAATGCTCTAATAATCACACTATGCCACAAGAAGAAATAAATAAGTTATTATTAAAATATGCTTTGGAAGGAAAACAGGTTGTAAGATTAAAAGGTGGAGACCCATTTTTATTTGGCAGAGGAGGAGAAGAGCTAGAGCTTTTGGTAGAAAATGATATAGACTTTGAAGTAGTAAATGGAATAACTTCTGCAATATCCGTGCCAGCTTATAATGGAATACCCGTTACCCATAGAGATTTTGTAAGTTCACTACATATCATAACAGGACATACAAAAGACAATAGCTCTAATATAGATTTTAAATCTCTTGTAAAATTAAATGGAACACTTGTTTTTTTAATGGGGGTATCATCTCTAAAAATAATATGTGATGGACTTATAGATGCTGGTATGGATAAAAATATGCCAGTATGTATTTTAGAAAAAGGAACTACTGCAAACCAAAGAAATATAAAAGCAACTCTTAGTACGATTTATGAAAAATCTATAAAAGAAAAAGCCAAAACACCAGCTATAATAATAGTAGGAAAAGTTTGTAGTCTATCTGAAAAATTTGATTGGAAAAATAGATTACCATTATCAAAAACAAGAGTTTTAGTTACAAGGCCTAAAGATATAAATTTTACATTTTGTGATATGCTTAGAAATAATGGAGCAGAAGTTATAGATTTGCCTACTATAAAAACAGTACCTATACAAAATAAAGATATAGAAGAAACTTTTAATAGCCTAGATTATAATTATATAGTTTTTACAAGTCCTAAAGGTGTGGAGCAATTTTTTTATAATATGAAATTATATAAAAAAGATATAAGGTGTTTGTTTAATAAAAAAATAGCAGTTGTAGGTAAGGCTACAAAAAAAGCAGTAGAAGAAAAAGGCTTATTTATTGATATTATGCCTCAAAATTATTCTGGAAAAGACTTAGGATATGAATTATTAAAATATGTAAATGATAACGATAAAATACTTATAGCTAGAGCAAAAGAAGGTAATGTAGATATTTTAAATGTATTAAATAGCAAAAATATAATAGTAAAAGATTTAGGAATATATGAAACTAAATATGAAAAAGCCAAATTTGTTAACTTTGAATTTAATTATGATGATATAGTAACATTTACTAGTGCATCAACAGTAATAGGATTTGTTAATTCTGTTGCAGATTTTAACTTAGATTATACAAAAATTAAAGCAATATGTATAGGTAAACAGACGGAAGAAGAGGCTAAAAAGTATAACTTTAAAACATATGTGTCTAACCAACCAACGCTTGATAGCTTATTAGAAAAAGTAATAGAATTAGCTAAAAAGGAGATTTAAAAATGAATAGAGCTAGAAGGCTTAGATTAACAGAAAACATAAGAGATATGGTATGTGAAACTAAAATAAACAAATCTTCTTTAATATATCCTATATTTGTTCAAGAAGGGAATAATATAAAAGAAGAAATAAAATCTATGCCCAACCAATATAGGTATAGTGTAGATAAGATAAATTTTGAAATAGAAAATCTTTTAAAATTAGGTATAAAAAATATTATATTATTTGGCATACCAGAAAAAAAAGATTTTTTAGGAACAGAAGCATATAAAGATAATGGAATTATACAAAAATCTTTAAAAGAAATAAAGAAAAATTTTAAAGATATGACGTGTATAACAGATGTATGTATGTGTGAATATACAACACACGGACATTGCGGTATATTAGATAAAAATAACATTGTAGATAATGATGAAACTATAAAAATATTAGGTAAAATAGCTACAAGTCATGTTGAGGCTGGTGCAGATATAGTTGCACCTTCTGATATGATGGATGGAAGAATAAAAGAAATAAGAAGAGCTTTAGATGAAAAAGGCTTTATAAATACACCTATTATAAGTTATGCAGTAAAATATGCATCTGCTTTTTATGGTCCTTTTAGAGAAGCGGCAGATTCTGCTCCAAGTTTTGGAGATAGAAAAACATATCAAATGGATTATAGAAATAGAAAAGAAGCATTAAAAGAAGCTTTTTATGATATAGAAGAGGGCGCAGATATAATAATGGTTAAACCAGCCCTTAGTTATTTAGATATTATAAGAGATATAAAAAATAATATTAATTTGCCAGTTTGTGCTTATAGTGTTAGTGGGGAATATTCTATGATAAAAATGGCAGGTGAAAAAGGTATAATAGATGAAGAAAAGCTAATTATAGAAACAACAACTAGTATGTATAGAGCCGGTACAGATATTTTAATAACATATTTTGCTAAAGAGCTTTCAAAATTTATAGATGAAGGAAGGATATAGTATGAATATTTTTGATATAGCAAATAAATATATACCAGGAGGTGTAAATAGCCCTGTTAGAGCTTTTAAATCTGTAGGATTAGAGCCAATTTTTATAGATAGGGCAGATAAGGCTTATTTATATGATATAAATGAAAAAGAATATATAGATTATGTTTGTTCGTGGGGGCCGTTAATATTAGGACATAACAATGATGAAATAAGAAAAAATGTTATAAAAGCTTGTGAAAAGGGTCTTAGTTATGGAGCGGCTACAAAACTAGAAGTAGAAATAGCACAATTTATCTGTGAAAATATTAAGCATATAGAAAAAATTAGAATGGTTAATTCGGGAACAGAAGCCGTTATGAGTGCTATAAGGCTCGCTAGAGGATACACTGGAAAAGAAAAAGTAATAAAATTTGATGGTTGTTATCATGGACATAGTGATTCTATGTTAATACAAGCAGGGTCTGGGCTTATGACAGAAGGAACGCCAGATAGTAGTGGTGTTACAAAAAACTGTGCAATAGATACAATAAGTATACCTTATAATAATTTAGATATTTTAGAAGAAGTGTTTAAAAAACAACATAATAATATAGCTTGTGTTATATTAGAGCCAATATCGGCTAATATGGGTGTTGTTTTGCCTAATGATAAGTTTTTAAAAGGTGTAAGAGAATTATGCGATACATATAAAAGTGTTTTAATATTTGATGAAGTTATAACAGGATTTAGGCTTGGTTTTGGTGGAGCAACAGAATATTTTAATATAATACCAGATTTAGTAACATATGGAAAAATAATAGGAGCGGGTATGCCTGTTGGAGCTTATGGTGGTAAAAAAGAAATAATGGATATGATAGCTCCTAGCGGGCCAGTTTATCAAGCAGGAACACTAAGTGGTAATCCTATAGCTATGACGGCTGGTTTAACTCAACTTAAAATATTAAAAGAAAATAAAAATATTTATGAAAATATAAATAGTATGAGTAAATATTTATTTGAAAATATTAAAAGCATTATAGATAGAAATAACATGGATTGTATCGTAAATTATGTAGGGTCTTTGGGCAATATATTTTTTACAAAAGAAAGAGTATTTGATTATGAATCGGCTAAAAAATCAGACACAAAAAAATATGCAAAATATTTTAAACAAATGATTGATAGAGGTGTATATATAGCACCATCTCAGTTTGAAGCTATGTTTATATGTAATGAGCATAATAAAAATATTATAGATAAGACATTAAATATTATAGAAGATAGTATTAAAAACATATAAAAAATTACTCTAAAATATTTTGTCTTCAATTTTAGCCTTTTATTAAATTGTTTTATTTAATAAAAGGCTAAAATTTATTTTATAACTCGGCTATTCGTTCTACAGCTACAAAAACTTTTGATATTTCATACCAAGTAGAAAAATCTACTATACCAGATTGAGGCATATTAAATATTTGTTGGAAAGTTAAAACGGCCGTTCTTGTTTGGTCTCCAAAAATACCATCTGCTCTAAGTTTATTAATAGCAGGGTAGTTATTTGATATAGAGTTTAATTGATTTTGTATAGTTCTAACATCTTCACCACTATATCCAAGCTCTAAAGGATATCCTGGATAAGAAGAAGGAACACCACTAACTTTTTCTGCATTATCTAAGAATATATCATTACCATAATAATATCTTAATATCTGTATTGTGCTATAACCTTCCTCAGCGAGATATTTAGACCCCCATTGACTAAGCCAATTAGGACAACTAACACGCTTACCATCACAATATTGAGTTAAAAGTGGTTGCCTTTGGTTTGGCCTTTTTACATATGTTGTAAACATTTCATCTACAATTATACTTATTTCTTCAAAAATATTTCTTCCATATACAAAAAATTGGTCAAACCTTGTAGAGTTTGTTATTGTAAAATTTTTACCTCTAGACCTATACCATTCTGTATATACTCTATTTAATGTAAAAGAATTTATAGCTAAAATATTTGCCCTTATAGCAGCATCTGGCCAAGTTGAAAAAATTTCACTTGATGCAACATTTTTAATATAATCTTTATAAGGTACCCAATAGTTAGGGGCAGTATTATCATTTGGATCACCATCGTGTACTACTACAAATTCTGGTATAACAACTTTATCTAAAACAACAAAGCCAGATTCTTTTGGTAAATCTTTCTCTTCTGCTTCAGGTATTTTTGAAGGATAGTCACCATAAATAGTAGGTGGTGGTATAATAATTGTTTCTACAGGTTTATTAGCTAAATTTAAAGGTTTCATATATATATTTTGTATAGATTCGTTATTTGAATATATTTGTATACCTTCAATTTTTTCTGTTTCATACCCATCTGCCGATATTAAAGCATTATATATACTATATGGAGTTGGGCTATCTGGTTCTAAGGAATATTCTATTGGTGGAGTTTCTAAAGAGATAGTAGGGGTTTGACCAGATTCATCTGTAAAAACAGTCATTAAATTTTCTTTATCATTGCTTATAACAATTTGTACCCCCTCTAATGGTTTTGCTATTGTTATGTCAAAAACTCCAAATTTTAAATATCCAATATTTGTATTATCATTTTCTAATGTTTTAATATTTTTATCTATATTTTTGGCTTTTAAAGTTTGTGTAATGTTTATATTTTTCAAAAATAAACCTCCTTAAAAGTAAAACAAATTCTATTATATAATATGATAAAAATTTGGTATAAATTACTATAAAAATATATTGCTATTTTTAAATTAAATATGTTATAATATCTAGTATATAAGTAGGTAATATATTTTTTAAAAAGGAAGTGGGTATTTTTTAATGAAAGCTATCTGGTCTAAAAGAAGATTAACTAATAATGAAGATGAATTAGCACAAGAATTTATGGAATGTGTTAAAGATATAATACACTTAGATGAAATAAAACAATTAGATAATTTTGTACAACATTGTAACACTAGTAGGTTACAACATAGCTTAAATGTTGCTTATTATAGTTTTTTATGGGCTAAAAAAAGAGGACTAGATTATAAATCAGTTGCTAGAGCAGGTATTTTACACGATTTATATTTATATGATTGGCGTCAAGTAGAAACAGAACAACATCACGCTTTTCATCATCCAAAAGAAGCTTTAAAAAATGCAGAAATGTTAGTAGAGCTTAATGAAATTGAAAAAGATGCAATAAAAAATCATATGTGGCCTTTATCGGAAGCTTTTCCTAAATATAAAGAAAGTTATATTTTAAGTTGGGTTGATAAATATTGTGCTGTTGTGGAAGTATCTGTACAACTATGTAAATCTATCTTAAAAGTTAAAATGTTTTCTAAAAAGGCTGTATCTAAGTAAAATTTTATAATATTATTTTAGAGCTAAATTTTATAATTTATAAAGTTTAGCTCTTTTGTATTTAATAAAAAATTTTATATATCGTATGTTTGTATAATTTTATTAATAGATTATATAAAATGAGATTAGATAATATAAATATTTATAAGAACATAAAAAAGAGTACCACTTATTGAAATAAGCAATACTCTTTTTAACTTTAGCTATTAGCTATTTTTTTGTCCTGCCATATGTCTTTCTTGAGCTTCAATCATTTTTTTAACCATATAGCCACCAACAGAACCGTTTTGATATGAAGTTAAATCTCCATTATAGCCTTTTTTTAAAGGCACTCCTATTTCATTTGCAACCTCGTATTTAAATGCATCAAGGGCTGCTCTTGCTTCTGGAATTGCTTTTTTATTACTTGCCATAATAAATCACCTCATAATTTTGTCATTTTACTATACTGTCTACAAAGCTATTAATTTATATAACTTTTTCTTTTTGCTATATTAATTATTAGCTTTGTAATATTATTATGTTCAAATAATAAAAACTAATTCTAGGTAATAAATGTAAATTTATTTAATAAAATTATTTAGATTTTTTTAAATAAAAATAACCTATAAGCATAGTTACTAGGCAAAGAATAAGATAATAAATAAATAAAGGATTGTTAAAGCCACCTGTTAAAATTATTAATGAGCCTATAATAGCCATTATAGGAACAAAATAACCCATAAATTTATTTTTAATTTCACCTTTTATAGCTAACTTTATAATAACACAATATAATATAGAATAATTTATATAGCTAATACAAACGATTATTTCAGATACATCTCCAGGCATATTATTAATTTGAGTTATATAGTGTATAGCATACCAAATTAAGCTAATAATAAATGAAAAAATAGCAGAATTTAAAGGCATATTATGAAGTTTTTCATTTTGTTTTGATAAAGGTTTGCTAAAAGGTACCATATTTCTAATAGCTAAAGAATAAGGCATTCTTATTAGCCCTAATGTAAGACCATTTATAGTACCTAAAACAGAAATAATTACAAAAATTACAATTATTTTAGAACCTGTTTCACCAAACAATATACTAGCCATTTTATTAACACTATCATTTCCTAATATAAGAACATTTTCAGTTCCTACAAAAACACTAATACCTACAAAATATAATATATATATTAATAATACTAATATAGGAGATATTATAAGTGCTATTGGTAAATTTCTTTTACTATTTCTTATTTCGTGAGATATAGATGTAGAAACTATCCAACCATCAAATGCAAATGCAATAGGTCCAAAAGCAGATAATATACCTAAACTTACACCGGCAGTTTTTATACTTTCAAAATCAGAGCTTAAGACATTTTGAGGTTCACCCTTTATCATACCTAATATAGCAAATAAAATTAAAGGGATTAATTTTATAATCATAGATATATTTTGAAAATAACCACCAATTTTAGCGGATAAAGTATTCATAAGGTAAATTAAAACCATAATTATAATACCAATAGTATAAGGATTTAAAAAACTATCTTTTATATTAAATAATTGACATATATATATACCAGCAACCCAACATACAACAGCTATTAAAGATGGTAAATATAAAAATGTTTGAAACCAACCAAATGCAGATGCAGTTTCTTTATTTATAAACTCTTCAGCATAAGATATAATACCGCCTGGATTATCTGTTCTAGTTGCTAATTGAGATATAGAAAGACTACCAAATATTATAGATATTGCAGCTATACAAAATATAAATATACCTAAAAGTACATTTCCATTAGTATAAGTTAAAACATCATCTGCTTTAAAAAATATTCCAGAGCCTATAACTATACCCATTATCATTGTTATTGCGGTAAAAAGTCCATATTTTTTGTTATCTTCCATATTTTTTCTCCTCTCCGCTGAAAATTTAATATTTCATAATTATATATTGTGTATAAATTTAAGTCAAGCATTTTTTATTAAAACTTATTTTATTAATTTTGTTATATGTATACTATATTTTAGTATAATTATTATAAACTATTTATCTTTATTTATATTTATTATTTTAAGTATGTTTTATATAATGTTAAATTTTACAATAATTTTGATATTATTTGTATTATTTTGTATATAGTATAGTATTTAAAAAATATAAATTAAATAGTTATAAATATAAATTTATGTTATACATAAAGTATACACTCTTTCAAAAAATAACAAGATTATTTTTTTAGATACTGTACGAAAAAAGGTTGATTTCTTTATAAAGGCGCTAAATCCACTATAAATGTATGTTTTTATATAATCTAAGTCAAACCCCCATTTTGTGATTAGAATTTTTATACTTTGTATAAAAATGAAAAAAATTAGTTTAAAATAGTTTATTTTTAGTATGATTTTTATATTTTTTATAACTTGGATTTATTTTTTAAATATGTATATAATTATAAATTAATTTAAAATATAACATTATTGCCAATAATTAATTATTTACAAATAGTGTTTATTATAGTATCATAAATGTAGATAAAGAAAACAACAAAAATACTATATAAAATGTTGAATAACATATAAGATAATAAATACTACATATAAAGTAAAAAAATAATGAATAAAGCAATTAGGATATTAAATAAGACATACTAACACTAATTATATATTGAAAGGAATAATTATTATGAAAAAATTTATTACTACAACTTTTGCTTTAACATTATTTTCGACAGCAAGTGTATTTGGAGCTAGTTATAGCCCAAATAACCAAACATTAAACTTTTTAACCATTAATGGAAAGCCGATAAGCTATAATCAAAATAATAGCCAAAGCAAACCAAACAATAATGTAAATGATAATCAAAATAATTCAAACAACAATTTAAATTGTAAGCCAAATAAACCAAACAACAATACAAATAATAACACAAATAACAAACCTTTACCAGAAAAACCTAACCAATCAGTTGAAGATGACAATAATTTAAATAGCTCTGTATCTAATGTAGAACAAGAGGTAGTTAGACTTGTTAATATAGAAAGACAAAAAGCAGGTTTAGCACCATTAAAAATGGATACACAGTTATCTAAGGTGGCAAGATTAAAATCTGAAGATATGAAGAAAAAAGGATATTTCTCGCATACTTCACCAACATATGGTTCACCTTTTGATATGTTAAAACAATTTAACATTACATATAAGACTGCTGGAGAAAATATTGCTAAAGGACAAAGAACTGCACAACAAGTGGTAGATGCTTGGATGAATTCGGAAGGACATAGAAGAAATATTCTTAGTAAATCATTTACACATATTGGTGTTGGTAATACATCAAATTATTGGACACAATTATTTATAGCTAAATAAGCAATTTATACACTTAAAATTTAAAAGTGTACAACTTTTGTTATTTATCCTCCTTTAACATAGATAACAAAATATAAAAAATAGACAATAGACTGTTACATACAGTCTATTGTCTATTTTTAGTTATTTTAAGAAAATAATAAGTATAATAATTATATATTATAAAAGTAAGTTATAAATATTTATAGTAATTTTTTTATTTATTAAATAGATAATACTTGTTCTTTAGTAGGTATAGAATCCATAGCTCCATAGTTTGTACAAGTTATAGCTCCAACTTTATTAGAAAATAAACATATATCTTTTAATTGTTCAAATGTAGGGTATTTATCTTGATTAATAATATCTAATATTAAAGCTAACATACTGCCTACAAAAGCATCGCCAGCACCAGTAGAGTCTATTTGATTTATTTTTATACTAGGGATAGTATCTATATTATTATTAAAAGATAATAATGTACCATTTTTACCTAAAGTTATAGCTATAATTTTCCCACCTAAAGAATGAATATAATTTATACAACTTTCTAAGTCATCTTTTTTAGCTATAAGTTTTATTTCTTCATCACTCATCTTTATAAAATCACTATTTTTTATAAAAAATTTACAATCTTCTATAAATTTATCTAGCATATTATTTTTTATAAGATTTTCTCTATAATTAGGATCAAAGGATATAAATATATTTTTTTCTTTAGCATATTCAAAAAGCTTTATATAAGTTTCTTTTAAATTTCCGTCTAATAAGCCAGTTGCACTTCCAAAATGTAAAATATCTTTATTGTCTATGCAAGAAAAATCTATTTTTTTATAGCAATAATCTTTGTCACAGCCACGCATAAAAGAGAAATCTCTTTCTCCGTCTTTATCTAATGCAACAAATGCTAAAGTAGTATTGCCTTCTTTATAACAAAGATTAGTTTTTATATTATATTTTTCTAATATACTATATAAGTATTCACCAAAAAAATCATTACCTATTTGTCCCATAAACTCTGCTTCTTTTCCCATTTTAGCAACAGCACAAGCTACATTTGCAGGTGCACCGCCAGCTTTTTTTTCAAAGGATTTAGCATTTTTAAGACCTACTCTGTCAGTAGAAACCATATCTATTAAAATTTCACCTATACAATAAACTTTATTCATAATTATCTCCTATGTTTTTTATAGATTCTCCTAAAATAAGTTTTAAATCTATATCAACTTTTTCATCATTACTATTGTTACTTATTAAATTTAGAATATTTTTTGTTGCTATTTTACCTAATAGTTCGTAGTTAAACTCTATTGTTGTAATAGAAGGCTTTATTACAGAGCTTACTTCATAACCACCAAAACCAGCAACAGATATTTCATCTGGTATTTTTATACCTTGTTCATTAAGATAAAGCATAAAGCCCAAGCAAATATTATCTGTTGCACATATAACACCTGTAGGGTTAAACTTTAAAACATCATTTCCTTTATTATAGGCTTTTTTAAAAGAAAAATCTGTTTCTACAAAATTTATAGTGTAGTTAGATACATTTTTTTTATAAAAATCATAAAAGCCTTTTTTTCTTTCTATACCTACAGATTTATCTTTTTCATTAACACCTAGAAAAACTATATTTTTGTGGTTATTTTTATAAAAATATTCTGCCATTATATATCCAGCTTTGTAATCATCAATACAAATATAATTTACATTTTCATTTTTTTGATTTAGAAAAATTATAGGTATTTTTATGTTATTATATATTTTTATATGGTCATTAGTTATTCCTAAAGTGTAAACTATAATACCATCAACACCTTGATTATACAAAGAGGTTATACAATCAATTTCTTTTTTTAAATCAAGATTTGAAGATTGCATTAAAATAGTATAATTATTTTCTACACAAGTATTATTTATACCATTTAAAACTTTGCCAACAGTTATAGAGTCTATCCTAGGGATAACAGCACCTATTAGATTGCTATTTTTAGATTTTAATCTTTTAGCAAAGAAATTTGATTTAAAACCAGTTTTTTCTATTGCTTCTTTAATTTTTTCTTTATTTTCTTTACTAACATATCCACCATTTAAATATCGTGAAACACTACTTTTAGATACTTGACACATATTTGCTATATCTTGTATAGTAACTTTACTCATTTAAAACCTCTTTAAAATATTTTATTTATTTAATATTATCAATTAAGTAATTATGTGTCAACATCTACTTTGTTGAAAAACTATTTAAAGTATATAAAGTGTTTTCAGTGTTATTACCATTTATTTCTAAGTTAATATTATTTTCTTTTGGATAAAATCTTGTAGAGAAAACTTCTTCACCATCATTAATAAAAATTTCTATGGAAGAATAATCTACAAATATTTGAATTTTGTTACAACTATTAATTTCTACACTTCTGCTAGTTCTTCCACAACCTAAGTCATTGTTATTAAATTTTAATGTGAACAAATTATTTTTAAATTGGATAATAGTATCATCTGCCAATACAATTGTTATATTTTTTAAAATATTTTCTATTAAAAGTTCAAAACAACATACTATATTATATTTTTGGTTATTTTGTATATTTAATTTTTCTTTTCGAAGTGTTTTTAATTCCTCAATAGGTTGTTGATATATTTTATTATCTATTATGTTTAAAACTCGAGGTATAGTTAAAGCGTGTTGCCAACCATTTTCAATAGTTTTATTAGTGTAATATGGGTCTATATCTGGTAAACCTAACCAACCAATTAAAATTCTTCTATTTTTATTATCTAAAAATGTTTGAGGGGCATAGAAATCAAACCCTCTATCTATTTCTGTAAATTCATTTAAACTATAATTAGATGTTTTATAATCACCAGTTAAAATATAATATCCAGATTGATATATATTTTGATATTTATACCCATCTTCTTTAACACCTTGAGGCGAAATCATAACTATTGTTTTATTATCTAAAATAAATAAATCAGGACATTCCCACATATATCCAAAAATATTTTTACTTTCAATAGTATTTAAAAAACTCCAATTTATTTTATCTAAAGATTTGTAAAGTAAAATTATTCCTTTGTCTTCTTTAGTTCTAGCACCTAAAACCATATAATAAACATCATTTTCTTTCCAAACCTTAGGGTCTCTAATGTGGCAAGTTAAATTTTTAGGGTAATCATCATTAGTAAGTAAACATTTTTTATTAATAATTTTATTACCATCACTAATAGCTAAAATAGTATTTGAACCTCTACCATTATTTATATAATCATAATCTTCATCCTCATATTTAACGTTACCAGTATAATAGAGATACATTGTATCATTTTCAATTAAAGCAGAGCCAGAATAAACACCGTGACAGTCGAAAGGTTGGTCTGGTAAAAGGGGGACACCTAAGTATTCCCAATTTATTAAATCTTTACTTTTATAATGTCCCCAAAATTTTAATTCTCCATTAGGATTAAAAGGTGAATATTGAAAAAATATATGATAATCACCTTTAAAATAACAAAGGCCATTAGGGTCATTAAGCCAACCTATAGGTGGCATTAAATGAAAGTTTAATCTCCATAAATCGTTATTGAATTTATTTTCTTCTATTATTTCAATAGATTTTTTTAAATGTTTTGTTAATGAATTCATAAATTACTCCCTATATAATTAATCTTCTTTTATTCCTAATATCCAAGTTAGTACAAATGATACAGAAATAGAAATAGCCATAGTAATAATATAATTTAAAGGACTATGAAGGTGTAATAAAATACCAAATATACCTGTTACACCAGTTCCAGTAGCACCAAGCCCTACAATAGAGGCATATAAAGCACCACAAGCAGCACCAATAGATGCGGCGATAAATGGTTTTACATATCTAAGATTAACACCAAATATAGCAGGTTCTGTAATACCCATAAAAGCACTAAGAGAAGAAGGTAAAGCCATAGATTTTAATTTTTTGTTTTTAGTTTTTAACGCAACAGCAAGAGCAGCACCACCTTGTGCAACATTTGCAGCAGATGCAAGAGGTAACCAATAAGTATAGCCAAATTTATCTATTTGACCTAAGTCTATAACTGTGTACATATGATGTATACCAGATACAACAGTAGTAGCATAAGCACCACCCATTAAAAAGCTACCTATACCAAATGGTAAAGTTAAAAGAAATTGTATACCAGTTATAATACTATTTTCAATCCAAACAAAAACAGGTCCAACAATAGCTAATGTAAGATATCCTGTTATAAATACACTAACAAGAGGTGTAACAAATAAATCAAACATAGGTGGTATTATTTTGTGTAATTTTTTTTCTATTACACTTAAAATCCAAACTGCAATAATAACAGGTATAACGTGTCCTTGGTAACCTATCATGTCTATTTCATAAAGACCAAAAAATACAGATTGAGTATTTAAAACACCTTCAGATGCAACAGTCCACGCATTTTGTAGGTCTGGATGGATCATTAACATACCTATAACAGCTGCTAAATATTGATTAGCTCCAAAAACTTTACCAGCACTAAAAGCTATTAATATTGGTAAAAATACATAAGCTGTATTACTAAATAATTTGGCAAATACATACATAGAGCTAGATGTATCTATATTTAAAAAGTTATTATTAACCATAAAGTTAAGAGCTTCAATTAAGCCCATTAAAAAACCACTAGCCACAATAGCAGGTATTATAGGTACAAAAATATCACCAATAGTTTTTATACCTCTTTTAAATATATTTTGTTTTTGAGCAGAAATATTTTTTATTTCTTCTTTGGAAGTTTCTTCTATACCAGCAATTTTAATAAATTCTTCATAAACTTTATTTACAACACCAGTACCTAAAATTATTTGTAATTGTCCAGAGGCTAAAAAAGCACCTTTAACACCGTCAATATTTTCGATAGATGACTTATCTATTTTTTCGTTATCTGATACAACTAATCTAAGCCTAGTTGCACAATGGGCAGCAGATATTAAGTTATCTTTACCACCAATTTTATCGAAAATTTCTTTAGCAGTATTATTGTAATTCATTTTATTCACTCTCCTTATGAAATCGGTTTCATATTTTTTAAACACATTATATAATAATAATTTTATTTTGTAAATGGTATTTTTAGATAAAAATTTATTATAAAATAAAGGTAGTTTTTTTAGTATAAAGGTTATAAAATTATATAAAAAAATATATTTATTTTTAGATATTTATAAACATATTATTTTATGTTATAATTAAATATAATAATTTTGTTATGAAAGTTGGTGTTATTTTATGGAAACCATAGAATTTTTAACATTTAGAGAAATTATTTTTTGTATAATATTATCTTTTATTATATTAATTTTTTTAAAAGTATTTTTATTTTTTAAAAAATTATTTGGTGATTATGAATATCCTATAAAAGTTTTTAGTTCTATGATTAAGGATTTTTATATAGTTTTTCATAAAGAAGCAATAGCTTTTAGAGGGAATATATATAAAAGAGGTATGATAATAAGAGTAATAACTTCTAAAAAAAAGGTATATGAAGGAGAATTTGTAGGATTTAATGGCAAAGATATGATTTGTATTATTACAAAAAACTCAATAGTTACAAACCATATAAAAAATATAAAAGATATTATTTTAATAAAAGAATAAACAATTAATATTATTTTTCGTATAGTATGTTAGTAGACTTAGGAGGATTAGAAAAATGAAAAAGAACATAAAAAAATTTATAATTTGTACAACATTATCAACAATGTTTTTATCTAATAGTGTGTATGCATATACAAAAAAGAATGTCTCTGTAAATATAGACAATATGTTACAACCAATAAAGTCTAATGTTATAAATAAAGATGGACATACATTAGTAGCTTTTAGAGATTTATTTGAAATGTTAGATGCAAAAGTAGATTGGAATGATGTAAAAAGAGAAATAACTGCAAAAAAAGATGATAAAACATTAATTATAAATGTAGATACTAATAAAGCAAAATTAAATGATAAATATTTAGATTTGCCTGTTTCTGTTGAAATAATAGATGGAGCCACTTATGTACCACTAAGATTTGTATGTGAAGCTTTTGATATGAAAGTGGAATGGGACAGTGAAAAACAAAAAATAGCAATAAATACTGGAAAAAAAGGATACATATATTTAGATGATTTATATACAAAAGATAACACTAAAACATTATCTCAAGAAGAAGCTGTTAAAACAGCACAAAGTAAAAATTCTAATATAAAAAATTTAAATGATGCTATCGAATATAGTAAAAAGGTATCTTTTGATTTAAACGAGAAAATTGTAGGACAAAATTATTATGACCCAGCAATAGAAAGTATTTTAAGAAATATAAATAGTTTAGATGCACAAGTACAAGACAAAGATATTAATCAAAAAATAATTGAAGACAGTATAGAATTAAGCGTTATTAGTGCTGCGGCTAATATAAAAACAACTAAACTTAACATAGCTAGCTTAGAAAAAAACATTGAAGCAAATGAAAAAAATATTGAAGCTTTAGAATTAAAATATAAATATGGTATGATTTCTGAAAATAAATTAAAACAAGCTAAAGATACACAAAAAAATAATAAATTAAATTTAGAAGCATTAAAAAGTTCTTTAAAAACGCAACAACAAGTATTAAATAATATATTAGGTCAAGATTATGACATAAATGTAGACATAAAATTAAAAGACGATTTTAATGAAATAGATAAAATAGATATTGAAACATACACAAAAAGAGCTAAAGAAGGAGATATATCTATCCAGTTACTTAAAAAGAATTTAGAAAGATTAGAAGAAATAAGAAAAAATTATAGTCACACATTATCTGAAGAAGATAAAATTAAAGCGGATAATGATATAAAAACAGCTCAAAGAAAATTAGAAGATGCTAAAACAAATATGGAAAACCAGTTAAGAAGTAGTTATGATAATTTAATAAAAATGAGAGATACAGACAAAACTTTAAAAAGAGATTTAGAAAAATCAATTGATGAATATAACAAAGTGGCGGCAAATTATATTAGTGGTAATGCAACTTTAAATCAAGTTAAACAAGCAGAGCTTGGTATATTAAATGTAGAAAAACAAATAGAACAAAACAAAATAAACTTTGCAACTTCTTTATATACTTTTGAAAAACCATATTTAAGTAGCCCTTCAAGTAAATAAAAATTATTTAAGATTAACTGTAAATAATTAGAAAGTAAAAAATGTATAATTTTAATACCTTTGGAAAATATCTTTATATAAGGAATTTTTCGGAGGTATTTTTTATGTCAGGATATAAGGTTGAAATATGTGGAGTTAATACAAGTAAATTGCCTATATTAAAAAATGAAGAAAAAGAAGAATTGTTTAAGCGTGTTCAAGCTGGAGATGAAAAAGCAAAAGAGGAATTTATATATAGTAACTTAAGGCTTGTTTTAAGTGTTATAAAAAAGTTTTCTAATCGTGGAGAAAATATAGATGATATATTTCAAGTTGGTGTAATAGGGCTTATAAAAGCTATAAATAATTTTGATGTAAATCAAGGTGTTAAACTTAGCACATATGCAGTTCCTATGATTATAGGTGAAGTTAGAAGATACCTTAGAGATTATAATTCTATAAGAGTTAGTAGGTCTTTAAGAGATATAGCTTATAAATCTTTACAAACAAAAGAAATGCTTATTAATAAAAATTGTAAAGAGCCTACCATAGAAGAAATAGCTAAGGAACTTAACATAGATAAAGAAGACATTATAGTAGCTTTAGATGCTATCCAAGAGCCTATATCTTTGTTTGAACCAGTATATAATGATGGAAGTGATTCTATTTTTGTTATGGACCAAGTTAAAGATGATAAAAACAATGATAACCAATGGGTAGAAAATATTAGTCTTAATGAAGCTATGAAAAAACTTAATGAAAGAGAAAAATATATTATAAAACTTAGATTTTTTGAGGGTAAAACTCAAATGGAAGTGGCTGAAGAAATAAATATTAGCCAAGCACAAGTTAGTAGATTAGAAAAAAGTGCTTTAAAAAATATGCGTAAATATATGTAGGAGATAAAAATGATAGATAATGGTATAAATGTAAAAGTTATAAATACTGATAAATTTAAAACTATATGTATTGCTTTTCTTTTAAGACAAAGCTTAGATAGAAAATATGTAACTTATAATTCTATTTTATCTAAAATTTTAACTATGGGATGTGAAAAATATAAAACTATAAGAGATATAAATATAAAAATAGAAGAAATGTATGGAGCATATATTCATAGCGATATATTAAAAAAAGGTGATAATCAAATAATTGAAGTGTTGATAGAATTTTCAGAAGATAAAGTGTCTTTAGAAGAGGCATTTTTATTTTTAAAAGAAATAATATTAAACCCCTTAGTAGAAAATGAAGGATTTAAAAAAGAATATTTTGAAAAATCTAAACAATTAGTTATAGATACAATATACTCTAGACAAAATGATAAAAAAGAACTTGCTAAAGACAGATGTTTAGAAATTATGTGTAAAGATGAAAAATTTGGCATTTTAGCAGATGGATATATAGAAGATATTGAAAATAATAAAATTGATAATAAAAACCTTTATATGCATTATAAAGATATTTTAAAAACTTCTAATATGGATATAGTAGTTATTGGAAATATACAAGAAAGAGATGTAAATAATCTTGTAAAAAAACATTTTAATATAGAAGAAAGAAATTGTAAAAATATAAATTTTGATTTTGTATATAAAGATAAAATAAAAGAAAAAAATGTAATAGAAAAATTTAATATAACACAAGGTAAGCTATGTATGGCATTTAGAACAAATGTAGAGGCTAGTAGCAAAGATTTTATAGGACTTTTAGTAGGAAATGAAATTTTAGGCGGAGGCTCTGGGTCTATGCTTTTTAATAATGTTAGAGAAAAAGAAGGTCTTTGCTATTACATTAACTCTTTTATATTAATGTTTAAAGGAATAGTATTTATACAAAGTGGAGTAGATTTTGATAATTATGAAAAAGCTATAAACAACATAAAAGAAAATGTAGAAAATGTTGTAAATGGAAATTTTGATGACAATCATATACAGGTTGCAATAAGCAGTCTTTGTAAAAAATATAAGTCTATAGTAGATTATAATACTTCTACAATAGATTATTATTATACTAATTATTTAGCTAATGTGAAAATGAATATAGATGAAATATTAGATAGTATAAAATCTGTAAAAAAAGAGGACATACAAAAGTCTTTTAAAAATATATGGCTAGATACTTGTTATTTTATGAAAGGTGATGAAAATTGATAGATAATATTATATATGAAAATATAAATGGAACAACTTTAGCATTTATACCTAAGAAACATTTTGTAGAAAAACAAGCTATGATTTGTTTTAAATATGGGTCTATGCATAATAATATAAAAATTGATGGAGAAAATATAAATTTACCAGCTGGCATAGCACATTTTTTAGAACATAAAATGTTTGAAAAAAAAGATTATAATGTTTTTGATAGATTTAATAAGTTAGGAGCAAATGTAAATGCATATACTAACTTTTTATCAACAACATATTACTTTAATTGTGTTGACAATTTTTATGAAAATTTTAATGAATTATTAAATCTTGTTAGTAAACCACATTTTACAGATGAAAATGTAGAAAAGGAAAAGCCCATAATAGAACAAGAAATAAAAATGTATGATGATGACCCATATTGGAGAGTTTTTTTCAACCTTATGAAAATAATGTATGATAAAAATAATACTATAACAAATGATATAGCAGGAAGTGTAGAAGATATAAAAAATATAAATTCAGATATGATTTATAAATGTTATAATAGTTTTTATACAAAAGATAATTGTATAATAATATGTTGTGGAGATTTAGATGATAAAATAAAAATAGAAAATAGCATATTAAAAAATTTAAATATAAATGAAAAAAAGACAGGAGTTATACAAAAATATGAACAAAAATATAAAAATATGTCAAACTATGTAGAAAAGAAAATGGGAATAAATCAAAAAATTTTCAATATAGGCTTTAAAAATTTTCAAAAAAATGGTACAATATTTGATAAAATAGTAGCTAACAAATTATTTTTAGATATTATTTTTGGAAAAAGTTCATTATTTTATGAAAAGTTATACAGTAGAGGTATAATAGATGATACCTTTGGGTTTGACTTTAATAATTTTGATGAAAATGCATCATATATATTTTCTGGTATTTCTAAAGATCCTAAAGAAATTGTAAAGTATATAAATGAAGAAATAAATAAAGTTAAAAATAATGGCATTTTTAATGAAGATTTTAATAGAATAAAAAACAAACATATAGGAAATTTTGTAAGAAGGTTTAACATTATAGACAATATTGTATCTATGGAGGCAGATTACTTTTCTAATGGGTTTAATATAAAAAGTTATTATAAATCATTAGAAAGTGTAACATTAGAAAATATACAACAATCTTTAGAATATTTTGAAAAAGATGCATATTTAAGTGTTATAAACTAAAATAAAAATTAGGGGGGATTATTTTGACGCCAGAAATATGGTTTGTAAACTTAGGAATAAAAATTGATAAGCTAGATAGAGTTGCATTTACTATTTTTGGTATAGATGTATACTGGTATGGTATTATTATAGCTTGTGGTGTTGTTTTAGGGCTTACTGTTACATTAAAAGAAGCTAAAAGAACAGCACAAGATATAGATTTTTATACAGATGCTGTTATAATATCATCAATTATAATTATTTTATTTGCAAGGTTATATTATGTAATATTTTCTTGGGATTACTATAAAGACCATTTAAATGAAATATTTTCTATAAGAAATGGTGGCATAGCTATATATGGAGGAATTATAGGGGGTATTTTATCTGGTATAGTTTTATGTAAAGTAAAAAAGCAAAACTTTTTTAAGGTGGCAGATACATTTTCTTTTATGACTATAATAGGTCAAATAATGGGTAGATGGGGAAATTTTGTAAATAGAGAGGCCTTTGGTGGATATACAGATTCATTATTTGCTATGAGATATTTAAAAGAACAAGTATCTAGCATACCTAAAGATGTGTTAGACAAAGTTATAAATATAAATGGTGCTGAATATATACAAGTCCACCCAACATTTTTATATGAATCTTTATGGAATATAGGAGTTTTAATAGTTTTACTTATATTTAGAAAACGTAAAAAGTTTGATGGTCAGCTTATGGCTATATATTTTATAGGATATGGTATGGGTAGATTTTGGATAGAGGGTATGAGAACAGATTCTCTTATGATATGGAATACTAATATTCCAGTTTCTCAAGTTCTATCTGGTATATTAGTTATAGTATTTACAATATACCTTATCATAAATTTGAAAAAGAGTAAAAACTATAGTGATATGGATATTTTATTGAAAAGGAGTGAGTAAAATAAAAAGTGGTATAATACAAAAAATAGAAGATGTTCGATATATATTAAATAAACAAATAGAAAATAATGATAACAAAGAAAGAATATTAAAAACTAGCATTAGATTAGATAAATTAATTAATATATACTATACATATAATATAGATACAATTTAAAAATAAATACTTGCAAAAGATAAATTTTTATGATAATATGTTTGTGATAACCTATGTTCAGAAAATGGATACTCCAACCTTTTCTTAGCATTAGGAGTTTATTTATTTTATGGAGGAATTTAAAATGGAATTTAACAAAAAAGAAATAGTAGCAAAGTTTGGTAGAAATCCAGAAGATACTGGGTCTCCAGAGGTTCAAGTAGCTTTATTAACAGCTAGAATTAACCACTTAACAGATCATTTAAGAACTCATAAAAAAGACCATCATTCTAGACGTGGGCTTTTAAAAATGGTTGGTCAAAGAAAAGGTCTTTTAAATTATATTAAAAATAAAGATATAGTTAAATATCGTGAGTTAATTGCAGAATTAGGTTTAAGAAAATAATTTATTTTAAGGATTTAATAGATATTAATCTATTAAATCCTTTTTTTGTTGTAAAATTTTAAGAAAATAATTAATAATTATATTAATTTAAACTATTTTTATTTAAAAATAGTTTTTTGGAAAAAATAATAAATTATATAAAAAAATATTGCCTTATATTACAAATATGTTATAATAAAATTGCTATAGAAAAGGAGAGATAATAGTGAATTTTAAATTAAAAGGTTTTTTTCGATTTGGTCCATCACATATTATTGTTTTTAGTTTTTTTATTGTAATGATTATAGGTGCAATGTTATTAAGTTTACCAATAGCAAGTAAAAATGGGGAGAGTATTAGTTTTATTGATGCTATGTTTACAGCAACATCTGCTGTTTGTGTTACAGGGCTTGTAGTTGTAAATACTTTTAATTATTGGACTTTATTTGGAAAAATAGTAATTTTAATACTTATACAAATAGGCGGTTTAGGTTTTATGAGCTTATTTACTATAATATTAGTTGTGCTTGGTAAAAAAATAACGTTAAGAGGAAGAATATTAATACAAGAATCTTTTAATTTATCAACTTTTAAAGGTATGGTAATGTTTTTAAAAAAGATTATAAAAGTAACGTTTTTAATAGAGGGTATTGGAGCTTTAATATTATCTATTAAGTTTATACCAGAATATGGCTTTATAAAAGGTATTTTTAAAGGAATATTTCATTCTATATCAGCTTTTTGTAATGCTGGATTTGATATATTAGGCGATAACAGCTTAGTTCCTTATAAGACAGATTATGTTATAAATATAACTATAATGTTATTAATTATATTAGGTGGTTTAGGGTTTACTGTTTTATTAGATATTGGAAAATGGATTAAATATAAAATAGCAAAGTTAAAAAAGAAGAGTGTAGAATTATTTGTAATGTCTGTTCATTCTAAAATAACTATTACTATGACAGTTATATTAATTATATTAGGAGCTATTTTAACATTTGTTATAGAATATAACAACCCTAAAACGTTATTAAATATAAGAATTGATGAAAAAATATTAGCATCAACATTTCAATCTGTTACATTAAGAACAGCAGGATTTGATGCAATAGGACAAGTAGATTTAAACTACGGTTCAAAATTTTTGGCTATAATATTAATGGCAATAGGTGGTTCTCCTGGAGGAACAGCTGGAGGTATAAAAACAGTAACTATAGGTGTTATGGTATTAGCAGTTATATCTGTTATAAAAGGTAAAGACTGTATAACAGCATTTAAAAAGACTATAAGTATATCTACAATGCAAAAAGCATTATCAATTATTATGATGATGATGACACTTATTTTTATTGCTACAATAATTTTGACTATAACAGAAAAAGGCATAGGCACTAAATTTGAATTTATAGATATTTTATATGAAGTAGTTTCAGCTTTAGGAACAGTTGGTTTATCTACAGGTGTTACGTCTAGTTTATCATTTATAGGTAAGATTGTAATAATACTTTGTATGTTTATAGGAAGGCTTGGACCTATAACAATAATATTAGCATTATCATTTAGAAAACCTAACAAAAAAAATGTTATACATTATCCAGAAGAAAAAATAATTGTAGGATAATATTTGGAGGATAAAATGGGAAGAAATAGACAATTTGCAGTTCTTGGTTTAGGAAGATTTGGACAAAGTTTAGTAAAAACTTTAATAGAAAATAATTGTGACGTTTTATGTTGTGATAAAGATATAGAAATAGTAAATGAAATGTCAAAATATGGTTGTCATGCTATACAAGCAGATGTTACAGATGTTCACGTTTTAGACCAATTTGGAATAAATAATTTTGATGTAGTAGTAGTTGCTATTGGTGAAGATATGGAAGGAAGCATATTGGCTACTATGATGGCTAAAGAGTTAGGAGCTAATTTTGTTATAGCTAAAGCTAAAAATGAGATACAAAAATCTATATTAGAAAAAGTAGGGGCAGATAGAGTTGTATTTCCAGAAAGAGATATGGGCGTTAGAATAGCGAATACACTTATAACAACAAACATTATAGATTATATAAATTTATCCGATAAATTTGCAATTGTAGAAATAGAACCACATAAAAATTGGATAGGTAAGTCTATTTTAGATAGTAATATTCGTGCTAAATATGGATTAAATATAGTAGCTATAAAAAGACATAATGACATAATAGTATCACCTTTACCAAATGAGATAATACAAAAAGAAGACATATTAGTAGTAGTAGGTAGAAATGATGTTATTCAAAAAATAAATAATTAATATTTAGGTGAAAAAATTGATTACAAGCGAGAAAAATAAAATAATTAAAGATATAATAAAATTAAAACAAAAAAAGGAAAGAGAAAAAACAGGAAAATTTTATATAGAAGGGGAACGTATTATAGATGAAATACCTTCTAATATAAAGATAGAAAGTTATATTTTTTCTGAAAAATTTTATAATCAAATATTAAATATGGAAAAATATAAAAACTCAGAAAATATAGTAGTATCGGATAATATATTTAAGAAAATTAGTGATACTATAAATCCACAAGGTATAATGGCTATTTGTCATATACCTAAAAATGACCTAAAAAATATAAAAATAAAAGATAATAGCTTTTTTGTTATTTTAGATAGAATATGTGACCCTGGTAATATGGGAACTATTGTAAGAACAGCAGAGGCACTTGGTGTTGATGCTATATTTTTATCTAAAGGGTGTGTAAATTTATATAATGACAAAGTTATAAGAGCTACTATGGGGTCTATTTTTCATATTCCTATTATTGAAAATGAAAATGTATCTATTTTAATAGAATATTTGCAAAATAATAATGTAGATATAGTTTGTACATATTTAGAAGGAGGAGAAGCACCTTACAATATAGATTTTAAAAAGTCAGTAGCTATATTAATTGGTAATGAAGCAAATGGTGTATTAGAAGAATATAAAAATAAGGCTAATAAGCTTATAAAAATACCTATGGTTGGCAATGTAGAATCTATGAATGCGTCTATATCTTCTGCTATTATTTTTTATGAAGTTTTAAGTCAAAGATTAAAGGAGTGATATCTTTGCAAAGAATAGACTGGGATACATATTTTATAGAAATAGCTAAAGTTGTTGCTAAAAGGGCTTCTTGCTTTAGAAGGCAGGTGGGAGCTGTTATAGTAAAAGATAATAGCATTATATCTACTGGATATAATGGTGCTCCTAAAGGTATTTTAGATTGTTTTGAAATTAATAAATGTATTAGAAATGATAAAAATATACCTAGTGGTAAAAATTATGAAGAGTGTATGTCTTTACATGCAGAAAATAATGCTATAACACAATGTGCGTCTAATGGTGTATCTTGTAAAGGAGGCACTATTTATATAACGCATAGTCCTTGTTCTATGTGTTTGAAACAAATAATAAATGCAGGTATAAAACGTATTGTTTCTATAGACAAATATCCAGATGAGCTTAGTGATAAACTTATAAAAATGTCAAATATAGAGTTTGTATTATTTAAAGATAAGGAGTAAAATATGAATAAATTAACAACAACTATTTTTGAAAGAGCATATCAATCTTATTTATGTGGTGGAGATGTTTATACATATAGATTTGAATCTAAATCTTGTTTAATGATGAAAAAATATACAGAAGCAATAAAATATTTAGAGGATAACGGATTAGTTATTGTAAAATTTATGTCAGAAGATAAAGTTAAGTTATCTCTTACAGATAAAGGGATAGAATATGGAAATTCAATGTCAGTATAAAATATATTTTTATTAAAATTCTTATGAGGTAAATCTTATAAGAATTTATTTAATATTTATTTTAAATTTTTAAGGAGGAAAATATGAAGTATATTGAAGAAAATGGTAAAATAATAATGACAGATTTTGAAAGTTTTAATATAGAAGAAATATTAGAATGTGGACAATGTTTTAGATTTGAAAAAATAGAAAATATGCATTATACAATAATTGCAAACAGAAAAGTTTTAAATATTCGACAAATTGATAATAAGGTAGAATTTTATCCTTGTACAAAAGACGATTTTGAAAAAATATGGATAAATTATTTTGATTTACAAACAGACTATAACAAAATAAAAAAACAATTAGAAAATGATGAGATTGTAAAAAAAGCAATAGAATATGCAGATGGTATAAGAATTTTAAATCAAGACTCTTTTGAATGTCTTATATCTTTTATAATATCTCAAAATAACCGTATACCTATGATAAAGCAAGTTATAAAAAATATATCTGAAAAATATGGAGAAAAAGAAGGCGATTATTATATCTTTCCAACAATAGAACAATTAAAAAAAGCAACACCAGAAGAGCTAAAGCTATGTAAAACAGGATTTAGAGATAAATACATATTAGATGCAATACAAAATATAGAAAATGGTGTAGTAAAATTAGAAGAATTATATAATATACCTTCTCAAGATGCTAAAAATGAACTTTTAAAAATAAAAGGTGTTGGAACAAAAGTTGCAGACTGTGTTTTATTATTTTCATTAAAAAAGAATGATGTTTTTCCAACAGATGTTTGGGTAAAACGTGTTATGGAATATTTTTATTTTGATGAAAAAGACACATCAATACAAAAAATACATAATTTTGCTAAAGAAAAATGGGGAGATTTGGCAGGATATGCTCAACAATATTTATTTTATTATGCTAGAAGTGAAAAAATAGGAACAGGCAAAAAATAAAGAAAATAAAAGATAAATAAAGAAAATAAAAGATTATATTATATATAATATTATAAACAAGTTAATTTAGTTAAATATGGATATTGCATAAAATTATATATTAAATTAGTATATAGTTATAGTTAGCACTCCATAAATAGTAGTGCTAATAATTTAATTTAATATAGAGGTATTAAGCATAAATTATATATAAATATACATATAAATATGCTAATACATAAATAATGTTTTGGAGGTAAAAAAATGAATATTAAACCATTATCAGATAGAGTTGTTTTAAAACATTTAGAGGCGGAAGAAAAAACAAAAGGTGGTATTATTTTAACAGCAGGTGCTAAAGAAAAACCTCAAGAAGCAGAAATATTAGCTGTTGGACCTGGAGCTACTGTTGATGGTAAAATTGTACCTATGCAAGTTAAAGTTGGAGATAAAGTTCTTTATTCTAAATATTCTGGAACAGAAGTTAAAGTTGACGGAGAAGAATATATTATAGTTAAAGAAAGTGATATATTAGCAGTTGTTGAATAATTTATAACAGATTATAAAAATATAGTTTTTTAGGAGGATATTTTAAGATGGCAAAAGATATTAAATATGGTGTTGATGCTAGAAAAGCTTTAGAAGCAGGTGTTAATAAACTTGCAGATACAGTAAAAGTTACTTTAGGACCTAAAGGTAGAAATGTAGTTTTAGATAAAAAATTTGGCACACCTTTAATTACAAATGACGGTGTTACTATAGCTAAAGAAATAGAGCTTGAAGATGTTTTTGAAAATATGGGAGCTCAACTTGTAAAAGAAGTTGCTACAAAAACAAATGATGTAGCAGGTGATGGTACTACAACAGCTACTGTTTTAGCTCAAGCTATGATACAAGAAGGACTTAAAAACATAGCAGCTGGTGCAAACCCAATTATTTTAAGAAAAGGTATGTCTAAAGCTACTGAAAAAGCAGTTGAAATAATAAAAGAAATGAGCCAAAAAGTAGATGGCAAAAACCATATTGCAAAAGTTGCATCTATATCTGCAGCAGACGAAGAAGTAGGAGCTATGATTGCAGATGCTATGGAAAAAGTGTCTAACGATGGTGTTATCACAGTAGAAGAAAGTAAAACTATGCATACAGAGCTTGACCTTGTAGAAGGTATGCAATTTGATAGAGGATATTTATCTGCATATATGGCAACAGATATGGATAAAATGGTGGCAGAGCTAGAAGACCCATATATTTTAATAACAGATAAAAAAATATCTAACATTCAAGATATTTTACCAATATTAGAAGAGATTGTTCAAACAGGAGCAAGACTTTTAATTATAGCAGAAGACATAGAAGGCGAAGCTTTAACTACTCTTATTGTTAATAAATTAAGAGGTACATTTAATTGTGTTGCTGTTAAAGCACCAGGATTTGGAGATAGAAGAAAATCTATGCTTGAAGATATAGCTATTTTAACAGGTGGTACTGTTATATCAGACGAATTAGGACTTGATTTAAAAGAAACAACAATGGATATGCTTGGACGTGCTAAAACAGTTAAAGTAGACAAAGAAAATACTATAATAGTTGATGGTGCTGGAGATAAAAACTTAATAACTAGCAGAGTAAATCAACTTAAAGAGCAAATAGAAGCTACTACATCAGAATTTGACAAAGAAAAATTACAAGAAAGACTTGCTAAACTTGCAGGTGGTGTTGCTGTTATAAAAGTTGGAGCAGCAACAGAAATGGAACTTAAAGAGAAAAAATTAAGAATGGAAGATGCTTTAGCAGCTACTCGTGCAGCAGTTGAAGAAGGTATTATAAGTGGTGGTGGTTCTGCTTATATCCACTGTATACCAGAAGTATCTAAAATTGTAGAAGAACTTACAGGAGATGAAAAAACAGGAGCAAATATTATACTTAAAGCTTTAGAAGCACCTCTTCGTCAAATAGTAAATAATGCAGGACTTGAAGGCTCTGTTATAGTTAGCCAAGTTAAAGGAAAAGGAGCTAATTATGGATTTAATGCTTTAACAGGTGAATTTGTAAATATGATAGATGCAGGTATATTAGATCCTGCTAAAGTTACAAAAAGTGCATTATTAAATGCTAATAGTGTTGCCTCTACTGTTTTAACAACAGAAGCTGTTGTTGCAGATATAACAAAAGAAGAACCAATGATGCCAGGCGGAAATCCAATGGGTATGATGTAATAAAATAAAATTTAGTTATTATTAATTAAATTAAATAAATATAAGAGTTATTTAATTTAGTTGTATACTGTTTTAGTGATATAAAAAATATTACTAAAAATAGTATACAACTTTTTTGTTTTTATATTTTAATTAAATGAAAAATATTATATATAATAAAAATATATTTAATTAAGTATATTTTTAATAGTAATTATAAAAAATAAAAAAGTACTTGCAATATGTTAAATGTTATGATATAATCACAAGGAAAAATATAACACACATAAGCTATTTAGTTTAAGGGGTGCTTTTTAAGTCTTAAACAAGGCTTATGGAGGAATAACCATAGGAGGAAATTAAAATGGGCGTAATTTCAATGAAACAATTATTAGAAGCTGGGGTTCATTTTGGACATCAAACTAGACGTTGGAACCCTAAAATGGCAGAATATATTTTTGCTGAAAGAAATGGTATTTATATCATAGATTTACAAAAAACTGTTAAAAAAGTAGAAGATGCTTATCAAGCAGTTTTTGACATTGCTAAAGAAGGTGGAGAAGTTTTATTTGTTGGTACAAAAAAACAAGCTCAAGATTCTATTAAAGAAGAAGCTATTAGATGTGGTATGTACTACGTAAACGAAAGATGGTTAGGTGGTATGCTTACTAACTTTGAAACTATCAAAACTAGAATACAAAGATTAAAAGACCTTGAAGCAATGATTGAAGATGGTACAATGGATTTATTACCTAAAAAAGAAGTTGCTAAACTTATGCACGAAAAAGAAAAGCTTGATAAAAATATTGGTGGTATTAAAGAAATGAAAAAAATACCAGAGGTTATTTTCATTGTTGACCCTCGTAAAGAAAGAATAGCTGTTCAAGAAGCGCATAACTTAAACATTACTACTGTTGGTATTGTTGATACTAACTGTGACCCAGAAGAAATAGACCACGTAATACCAGGTAATGATGATGCTATTAGAGCTGTTAAGCTTATTGCTGGTAGAATAGCAGATGCTGTTATCGAAGCTAGACAAGGTGAAATTATGACTGAAGCTACTGAAGAAGTTGCAGAATAATTTAAATAAATATAAATATTAAAATAAAATTATGCCTAAGCCCTCTTGGGCTAGGCTTTTTTAAAGTAAATAATATAACTTATGGAGGTAATTAAAATGGCTGTTACTGCTGCTATGATTAAAGAACTTAGAGAAATAACTGGTGCAGGTATGAGCACTTGTAAAGAGGCATTAGTGGAAACTGATGGTAATATTGAAAAAGCTATTGAAGTTTTAAGAGAAAAAGGTCTTGCTACTGCTGCTAAAAAAGCAGGACGTATTGCTGCTGAAGGTGTTAGCTTTGCTCACATTACAGATGATAATAAAGTAGGTGTTTTATTAGAAGTAAATAGTGAGACAGACTTTGTTGCTAAAAATGAAGTTTTCCAAAATTTTGTAAAATCTGTTGCTACACAAATCATATCTTCAAATGCTACTACTGTTGAAGCATTATTAGAAGAAAAATGGAATGAAGATAGCAATGAAACAGTATCTTCTATTTTAACTCAAAACATTGCTACAATTGGAGAAAACCTTACTATAAGACGTTTTGAAAAAGTTGTAAATAATGGAAATAGCTTTTTAGTATCTTATATACATGCTGGTGGTAAAGTAGCTGTTTTAGTTGAATTTGAAACAGAATCTAGAGATGAAAGATTAGTAGAAGCTGGTAAAAATGTTGCTATGCAAATTGCAGCTATGAACCCAGAATTTTTAAATAAAGAAGCTGTACCTTCAGATTTTATCGAGAAAGAAACAAGAATTTTATCAGAGCAAATTAAAAATGACCCTAAATTTGCAGATAAGCCAGAAAAAGTTATTGAAAATACTATCAAAGGTAGACTTGACAAAACTTTAAAAGAAAAATGTCTTCTTGAGCAAGAATATGTTAAAGCAGAAGAAAAAGAAACTGTTGCTAAATATGTAGAAAAAGTTGCTAAAGAAATTGGTGCATCAGTTACTGTTAAAAGTTTTGTGCGTTATGAAACTGGTGATGGTATTGAGAAAAAAGAAGAAAACTTTGCAGAAGAAGTTAGCAAAGCTATGCAAGGTTAATATATATGTTAAAAAAATTCCTTAGCCTTTTGTTAAGGAATTTTTTTAACACATTACTATACATTTATAATTTTATAAATATACACTTAAGAAAGGTAAAATTTATGTATAAAAGAGTTATACTAAAACTTAGTGGAGAAGCATTAGCAGGGGATACAGATAAGGCATTTGATAATGATATTATAAATGGTTTAATTTTACAAATAAAAGATATTATTGAAAAAGGGTTGGAAGTTTGTATTGTTGTTGGTGGTGGTAACTTTTGGCGTGGTAGAAGTGCTAATAAGTCTATGGATAGGACAAAGGCAGACCAAATAGGTATGATGGCAACAATTATGAATGGGATATATTTATCAGATAGTTTTAAACAAAATAATATTGAATCAATCGTTATGACACCATTTATGGTAGGGTCTATTACAGAACAATTTAATAAACAATCAGCTTTAAAATACTTAAAAGAAAAAAAAGTATTAATTTTTGCTGGTGGTATAGGACACCCATTTTTTTCTACAGATACAATAACAGCACTTAGAGCTTGTGAGCTTGAAGCAGATGCTATATTATTTGCTAAAAGTATAGATGGTGTATACGATAAAGACCCAGCAATTTATAGTGATGCTAAAAAATTTGAACAGATACCTTGTAAAGACATAGTAGAAAAAAATTTACAAGTTATAGATATTGCAGCAGCTAACTTATGCTATGAAAATAAAATACCAGTTATTATTTTTGGATTATTGGAAAAAAATAGTTTGATTAGAGCTAGTTTAGGAGAAAAAATAGGTACTATTGTAACAGTATAATAAAATTTGGAGGTAAAATATATGTCGGATATAAAAATTTTTGAAGAAAAAATGCAAAAATCAGTTTCTAGCCTTGAAAGTGAATTAAGTACTATTAGAGCTGGAAGAGCTAATCCACACGTTTTAGATAGAATAAAAGTAGAAGCTTATGGTATGGAAATGCCAATTAACCAAGTTGGTAATATATCTACACCAGAGGCTAGACTTATACAAATAGCTCCTTATGATATATCTACATTAAAGGATATAGAAAAAGCTATTAATACTTCAGATTTAGGTATAAATCCTTCTAATGATGGTAAAGTTATTCGTCTTGTTTTTCCTGAGCTTACAGAAGAAAGAAGAAAAGAGTTAACTAAAGATGTAAAGAAAAAAGGCGAAGATTCTAAAGTTGCTATAAGAAATATTAGAAGAGATGCTATAGATACAGTTAAAAAAATGCAAAAAAATAGTGAAATTACAGAAGATGAATTAAAATCTTTAGAAGATAAAATTCAAAAATTAACAGATAAATATGTTGGTGAAATAGACAAAGCTATTGAATTAAAAAATAAAGATATTATGTCTATATAATATAAGGGCTTTATAGTTTATTATTTAATAAAAAGGTTCTTTGTTAAAGTTTTGAGGTTTAAAACATTATAAATTTTAGCAAAGAGCCTTAAATTGTTAAATTTTATTATTGAAAAAAATATATTGTTATGTTATAATTTTAACGTCATATAATTATATAAAGGAGGATAGTTGTTAATAAATAAAAGCGCCTGAGCTATTTTTAGCTGACGAGGAAGAAGTTTATCGATCATTCGGCGGATGCTTCTCGTCCTATGGCATAGAGGAACGTAGACTTTTAACAAAATAAAAAGGAAACTTTTTACACAAAATAAAAGTAGTTATGCCAATAAAAAATCTCTATCAAGTTAATAAATAAGTTTTTGGAAGTAACTTAATAGAGAATTTATCCAATTACTTATTTATTTTCTTTTTAGTTTATACTTTAAAATTGATTGTAAGGAGAATAAATTTATGTGCGGAATAGTTGGATATATAGGAAATAAAGATACAAAAAATATATTATTAAAAGGATTAAAAAAGTTAGAATATAGAGGGTATGATTCTTCGGGTATAGCAGTATTAGACCAAGATATAAACATAGTTAAAACAAAAGGTAAAATAGCTAACCTTGAAGAAAAACTAAATTTAAGCAATATATCTGGAAATATTGGAATTGGTCACACTAGATGGGCTACTCACGGTGAACCAAATGAAGTTAACTCTCATCCTCATTTTTCTAATGATAAAAAAATTGCTATTGTTCATAATGGAATTATAGAAAATTATTTAGAACTTAAAGAAATGTTACAAAAAAAAGGCTATAATTTTATTTCAGAAACAGATACAGAAGTTATAGTACATTTATATCATAGTTATTATGATGGAGATATGATAAATACATTATCTAAAGTTTTAAAAGATATAAAGGGGTCTTATGCAATATGTGTAATTTGTGAAGACCATAAAGATTCATTTGTTGTTGCTAGAAAAGATAGTCCGCTTATTATCGGAGTTGGTGAAAATGAGAATTTTATAGCATCTGATGTACCAGCTATATTAGAAAATACTAAAAAATATTATTTTTTAGATGATATGGAAATGGCTATTATAAAAAAAGATAGCGTTACTATTTTTGATTTAGAAAAAAATATAGTAAAAAAAGAAACTTTTGAAGTTAATTGGGATATATCTTTGGCAGAAAAAAATGGATATGATTATTTTATGCTAAAAGAAATTTTTGAGCAACCAGCTTGTATAAAAAAATGTATTAGCAGTAAAATTTTACAAGATGATGTATTTTTTGAAAATTTTTCTTTTACTAATGAACAAATTAATAATATAAATAAAATTCATATAGTTGCTTGTGGAAGTGCTTGGCACGCTGGTATGGTAGGAAAATATATTATTGAAAATATGTGTCGTATACCAGTAGAATTAGACATAGCATCTGAGTTTAGATATAAAAATCCTATTTTAAATAAAAATGATATATGTATTATTATAAGTCAGTCTGGAGAAACTGCAGATACATTAGCAGCACTTAGATTGGCTAAAGAAAATGGAGTTAAAGTTATATCTATTGTTAATGTTGTTGGTAGCTCAATAGCTAGAGAAAGTGATGAAGTTTTATATACATTAGCAGGTCCAGAAATAGCAGTAGCAACAACTAAAGGGTATTCTACTCAATTAAGTATATTATATATGATTTGTATTAAATTTGCACATATTAGAAAAACTATAAGTAATGATAGTTTTAAAGAATATATTGAAAGTTTGAAAAATTTAGATAATTATATAGAACAAGTATTAAACTTAGAAGAAAAAGTTAAAGAAATTGCAAACAAATATTATAATGTAGATAATGCATTTATTATTGGTAGAGGGTTAGACTACTGCATGTCTTTAGAATTTTCATTAAAATTAAAAGAAATATCTTATATTCATAGTGAAGCATATGCGGCAGGAGAATTAAAACACGGTAGTATTGCATTAATAGAAAAAGATACAGTTGTTTTTGGAGTTTTAACACAAGATGAGCTTATTCCTAAAACTATATCTAATTTAAAAGAAGTTAAAGCACGTGGAGCAAAAGTAATTCTTATTGCAAAAGAGGGGTATGAAAACTTAGATGATATAGCAGATGATATAATTTTTATACCTAAAATAAAAGAAGAATTTATTTCATCTGTAGCTATTATACCTATGCAGTTGATATCTTATTATATCGCAGTTAAACGTGGTTGTGATGTGGATATGCCTAGAAATTTAGCTAAATCTGTTACAGTTGAATAAAAAATTTATAATATTATAAAAAATTAAAGGTTATACACTATTTATAATAAGTAAAAAGTAATTAATTATAAATAGTGTATAACCTTTTTATTTTATATTTAGTAATATTAAAAATTTGTATAACAAATATTATAGTAATTATATTAATTAGTATTCTAATTGGTGTTGAGTGTATTTAGCTAATACTTTATAACTTTTATCTATTAAGCTATACTCTAACTATTATAAAAAACTATTAAAATATATTAATAAGATTAGATTATATAATTTTTTACATAATTAATGATAAATAAACAATATATCCTTTAAAAGTTATAAGTATTGACATATGTATATCAAATTAGTTATAATCTATACAGGCAAAATTGAGGAGTGATTATAAAATGACAATAAGACATTTAAAAATATTTATTTCTGTTGTAGATTACAAAACAATGAGTAATGCAGCAAAAAAGTTATTTATATCTCAGCCTTCTGTTAGTCAAGCTATCAGAGAAATAGAAGAATATTATAATATAAGAATTTTTGAAAGATTATCACAAAGGTTATATTTAACAAAAGATGGAGAAAATTTATTAAAGTATTCTAGATATATTGTTAGTACCTTTGATAATATGGAAAAAGAGTTTAAAAATAATCACAATAACATGTATATTAGAATAGGTAGTAGTTTAACATTTGGTACATATATTTTACCTACAATAATGGAAAAATTTGAGAAAAAATATAAGGATATAGATATAAAGATAACTGTAGACAATACTAAAATAATAGAGGAAAAAATTATAAATAATGATATAGATATAGGAATAGTTGAAGGAGAAACATATAATACAGATATTGTAAAAATTCCATTTTTAAAAGATAGACTGGTAGTAGTTTGTGGATTAAACCACGAACTTGCATTAAAAGAAAAAATTTCTTTAAAAGACTTAAATAATAAGTCAATGATAGCTAGAGAAGATGGGAGCAAAGAAAGAAGTCAATTTCAAAAGTTTTTAAACCAAAATAATATTAAAGTAGATTGTAAATGGAATTGCACAAGTGTAGAAACTATAAAAAATTCATTAAAAAAAGGGCAAGGTTTTTCAGTTTTGTCTATTATGGCTGTTAAAGACGAGATAGAAAGAAATGAGCTTAAAGCTATAGAAGTGGAAGGAATGGAAAATTTATCTAGAGATTTATGCCTTTTATATCATAAAAATAAATTTTTAAATGAAGAAATACAATATTTTATAGAACTTTGTAAAAGTTTTCCACAGTATAGCCTTTTTTAACTGTATTTATTAGATATTAGTATATATTTTTTTAAAAAACAAATAATATATAAAATTAAAAATTTATATGAGGTGTTTTATGAAAAAAATATTACTATTTATTTTTTGTTTTTTATTAATAGGTTGTTCTAAAAATGAATTACCTAATTTATCAAGTGAATATATTTTAAGTGTAATAAATAAAAAAATAACATTTGAAAATTCTGTAGAAGAAGACTTGAAACAACAAAGTGTTGCTGAGAGATATGGAATATCACCGAATGATATTGAAAGTGGAGTAGTTTATTATACAAAAGATGAAGACAAAAGTGATAAAATAATTATTGCTAAAGCTTCATCTAAAGATACAGTTGAAAATATAGAAAGAGCATTGTCTACAGAGATAATTAGTGTTTCAGATTCTTGGAAACATAATGAAATGGAAATGTCTAAAATAGAAAAACACATATTAAAAACTAAAGATTTATATGTTATAATGGCTATATCAAATAAAGCCAAAGAGATAGAAAATTTATTTGATAGTTGCTTTGAATAAAATTATTATTTATAATAAGGCGATTAGTTAAAGAACTGATTGCCTTTTATAATAATTATAAAATATAAATATATTGAATATAGATAGTTTTTATTGTATAATAGGAAAAAACTATACTTAAAAGGATAAAAATATGAGTAAAAGTATACAAGAGATTAAACAAGAATTTTTAAACCAACCTATAAATAATATTAATGAATTAATTGAAAAATATATACAAGATGAAAGAAAAGGTGTAAAAAATATAATAGAATCTTATAATAATAAGTTTATTAAATATAAACAAGAATTATTGAGAATAGAAAATATGAAAAGATATGAAAATGAAGCATATTTTCAAGGAAAAACATTAATAGCTGGTATAGATGAAGTTGGTCGTGGGCCTTTTGCAGGACCAGTTGTAACAGCTTGTGTTATTTTACCAAAAGATTTTCAAGTTTTGGGGATAAATGATTCTAAAAAATTAAGTGAGAAAAAAAGAGAAGAGCTTTTTATTAAAATAAAAGAAAATGCATTAGATATAGCTATAAATATGGAGGATAACCATGTTATAGATGATATAAATATTTTAGAAGCTACCAAAAAGTCTATGATTAAAAACATAGAAGATTTAAAAAATAAGCCAGATTATCTTATTTTAGATTCTATCCATATCGACACAGACATACCTTATATTTCTATGACAAAAGCAGATGAAAAAAGTATATCTGTTGCATCGGCTAGCATTATAGCCAAAGTTACAAGAGATGAATATATGAATAAAATGCACCTTCTTTATCCACAATATAAATTTAATGAAAATAAGGGGTATGGAACAAAAGAACATATAGAGGCATTAAAAAAATATGGACCTTGCCCTATACATAGAAATAGTTTTATAAAAAATTATATATAATATTATAAGGAATGATTTTATGAATAATAATAAGCCAATAAAAGATAAAAAAGCTGTTGCTATAAAATATAATTCTCAAATGATAGCACCTAAGGTTGTTGCAAAAGGTCAAGGATACGTAGCAGAAAAAATATTAGAAAATGCTAGAGATTCTAATGTTACTATATATGAAAATAAAGAATTAGTAGAAGAACTTGATAAAATAGACTCAGGGCTTAATATTCCTCCACATCTTTATGAGGTTGTAGCCCAAGTTTTATTATTTGTAAGCAACTTAGATAAAAGACAGGAATATATGAAAAATGGAAAATAATAGACAAAAAGGAAAAGTTGCAGAAAAAAAGGCTATTGATTTTTTATTAAATAAAGGTTATTCTATTATAGCCACTAATTATCAAAAAAAGTTTGGAGAAATAGATATTATAGCAAAGAAAGACACATATATATTTTTTGTAGAGGTCAAATATAGAAAAAATATTGACAAAGGCTATCCTAGAGAAGCAGTTTCTAGAAAAAAACAAGAAAAAATAAAAGCAACTGCTCTTTGTTATATAACTGAAAATAATTTAACCAACGTAGATTTTTGCTTTGACGTAATAGAGATTATAGGGGATAATATTATACATATAGAAAGTGCTTTTTATTGAGGTGTTTTATGTTATTAAATAAAAAAGGTGATTTAAAATATTATACATTTGAAAACATAGGAAATATAAAGGAAGTTAAACACTGTTTTTCAACTAAATTTGGTGGAGTATCTACTGGATTTTATGAAAGTATGAATCTTCATTTTAGAGATGATAAAAAAGAAAATGTTATAAAAAATTATGAAATAATATGTAGTGCAATAGGTCTTGATTATAAAAATACTGTTTTTTCGAATCAAGTTCATAGTGATAAAGTATATAAAGTTACTAAAGATGACATTGGAAAAGGGCTTTTAAAGGAGAGTGATATAAAAGGATATGATGCACTTATAACAAATGAAAAAGATATTGTTTTAGTAACATTTTATGCCGATTGTGTTCCTATATTTATAGTAGATAATGTAAATAAAGCTATAGGTATTGCTCATAGCGGTTGGCGTGGAACAGTTAAAGAGATAGGCGCTAAAACAGTGAATAAAATGGTTAAAGAATATGGCTCTAATCCAAAAGATTTAATAATTGGTATAGGACCTTCTATAGAAAAATGTTGTTTTCAAGTAGGAGAAGAAGTTGTAAATGAATTTAGACAAAATTTATCATTTTCAAATAAATATATTTTTGACGATGAAAATTGCAAAAATAAATATAAAATAGATTTACAAAAAATAATTAAACAAACTATAATAAATAGTGGAGTTTTAGAAAAAAATATAGAAATTAGCAAACTTTGTACTATGTGTAATAAAGATATATTTTTTTCTCATAGAGCTATGGGAAATGAAAGAGGAAGCCTTGCCGGTATAATTAGTTTTCAATAAATAAACTTTGAGGAGTATATATAAGATGAGAGAATTTATAAAAAATGAACTTTTAGGATGGAAAAAAAGTGAGGTTATTTGGTTAGTTATATCCGTATCAATTATATTAGCTTTATCTATCTACTGGAAAGAAAATGTAATAGGTATAATATCTTCTATAACAGGTATATTATGTGTTGTTTTAGTTGGTAAAGGTAAAATGTCATCATACATATTTGGACTTATAAATACATCTTTATATGCGTTTATTGCATTTTCATCTAAATTTTATGGAGATGCTATGTTAAATGCTTTTTATTACGTGCCTATGCAATTTATAGGTTGGGTTATGTGGAAAAAGAAAATTAGTGCCAAAAATTATGAAGTAGAAAAAGAAAGATTGACAATAAAAGAAAATTTTATATATTTATCTATAACAAGTATTATAATAATAATTTATGGGTTTATATTATCTAAATTGGGAGGAAGATTACCTTATATAGACAGTATTTCAACTTGTTTAAGTATTTTAGCTATGATTTTTACAGTTAAACGTTTAATGGAGCAATGGGTATTATGGATTATTATAAATGCTGTATCTATATATATGTGGGTTGATACCTTTATACAAAATCAAAGTGATGTTGCTACTCTTTTAATGTGGATAGTATATTTTATAAACTCAGTTATTATGTTAATAAAATGGATAAAAGATACAAAACCTAATGATTAATCAAAAAAGTAGAAAGGAGTAGTCAAAACAAATAGTTTTGATGTTGTGAATTGAACGAAAGAGAACCAGAAAAAATTGGAAAAAATCAAAATATTATAATAAAGGTAGAAAAAGATAGTATAGCAGAAGAAATGGGGATAGAACCAGGAGATATACTTGTTAGTATAAATGATACATATATAAAAGATGTTTTAGATTATAGATACCTTATACAAGATGAATATATAAATGTTGTTATAAGAAAGCCCAATAATGAAGAATGGGAATTAGAAATAGAAAAAGATGATTTTGAAGACTTGGGTATAGTTTTTGAAAGTGGGCTTATGGATAAAGCTAAAAGTTGTTCTAATAAATGTATATTTTGCTTTATTGACCAAAACCCTAAGGGTATGAGAAAAACAATATATTTTAAAGATGATGATTCTAGGTTATCTTTTTTACAAGGTAATTATATAACTCTTACTAATATGAAAGATGAAGATTTAGACCGTATTATTTTTTATCATCTATCACCTATAAATATATCGGTGCACGCAACAGACACAGAAATTAGAAAGTTTATGTTAAAAAACCCAAATTCTGTTAAAATTATGCATCAAATAGAAAAATTAGCAAATGCTAATATAAAGATGAATTTTCAAATAGTTTTATGTAAAGATGTAAATGATAAACATATATTAGATAAAAGTATAGAAGATTTAAGCAAATATGTACATTTAGGGTGTAGTATGGCTATTGTTCCATTAGGTGTAACAAAATATAGAGATAATTTACCACAAATAGAGAGCTTTTCTAAAGAAGATAGCTTAAATATTATAAAACAAGTAGAGGCTTGGCAAGAAAAATTACAGAAAAAATATGGAACAAAGTTTGTATTTTTATCAGATGAATTTTATTTAAAGGCCGATATAAATCTACCTAATGGAGATTATTATGAAGGATACCCACAATTAGAAAATGGTGTGGGTATGATAACATTAATGGAAGAGGAATTTTTTGAATATTTTAATACATTAAAAGGGGATAACATTAAACGAGTTTATTCTGTAGCAACAGCTAAATTGGCTTATCCTCTTATAAAAAAATTATGTGATAAAATATGTGAAAAATTTAGTAATACTAAAATTAATGTGTATGAAATAAGAAATGACTTTTTTGGAAAAACAATAACAGTATCGGGGCTTTTAACAGGTGGTGATATAGTAAATCAGTTAAAAGATAAAGAGCTTGGAGATATATTATTTTTACCAGAAAATTGTGTAAGAGCAGATGATACAGTTTTGCTAGATGATATGGACATAACAGATATAGAAAGAGAACTTAATATAAAAGTTTGCTTGTCCAAAGATAATGGGGCAGATTTTATAAAACAATTTATAGGAGGATAAAAAAATGGCAAAACCAATAGTTGCAGTAGTTGGGAGACCTAATGTAGGTAAATCTACTTTATTTAATAGGATAGCTGAAGAAAGAATATCTATTGTAGAAGATACACCAGGTGTAACAAGAGATAGAATATATGCTGAGGCAGAATGGCTTAATCATAAATTTACATTAATAGACACAGGTGGGCTTGAGCCAGAAAGTGATGATATTATTTTAAAACAAATGTATACACAAGCACAAATTGCTATTGAAACAGCAGATGTTATATTATTTGTTGTAGATATAAAAACTGGTGTAACAGATGCAGATATGCAAGTAGCTAATATTTTAAGAAAAGCAAATAAACCAGTTGTTTTGGCAGTAAACAAAATGGACGATTTAAGAAAATATGGTATGGATATTTATGAGTTTTATCAACTTGGAATAGGAGAGCCTTTTGGTGTATCTGCAGGACAAGCTATAGGGCTTGGTGACCTTTTAGATGAAGTAGTTAAAAATTTTCCTAAAGATATAGAATATGATGAAGAAGATGATACTATAAAAGTTGCTATTATAGGTAAGCCTAATGTAGGTAAATCATCATTAGTAAATAGAATACTTGGAGAAGAAAGAGTTATTGTTAGTGATATTGCAGGTACAACAAGAGATGCAATAGATACACCTTATGAAAAAGATGGACAAAAGTATGTATTTATTGATACTGCTGGTATGAGAAGACAAAGCAAGATTAAAGAAAGTATAGAAAAATATAGTATAATAAGAGCAGTGGCGGCAGTTGAAAGAGCAGATGTATGCATACTTATGATAAATGCAACAGAAGGTATAACAGACCAAGATACCAAAATAGCTGGTATTGCCCACGAAGCAGGTAAACCTACAATAATTGTTGTTAATAAGTGGGATTTGATAGAAAAAGATAATAAAACTATGAATAATTTTATAAAAGAAATAGATAAAGAATTTAAGTATATGTCTTATGCACCTAAAATGTTTATATCTGCATTAACAGGGCAAAGAGTTCATAAACTTTTTGAAACTATAAATTATTGTAGCCAAAATAGTACAAGGCGTATATCAACAGGTATGTTAAATGATGTTTTAATAGAGGCTATGGCACTTAATCAACCACCAGCAGAAAAAGGACGTCTTTTAAAAATATATTATATAACACAAGTTTCTGTAAAGCCTCCTACATTTATATTATTTGTAAATGATACAGAGCTTTTACATTTTTCATATAAAAGATATATAGAAAATCAATTGAGAGAAGCATTTGGATTTAGTGGAACACCTATACATTTTATAGCTAGAAATAAGTCTGAAAGGAACTAAATAAAATGGAAAGAGTTTTAAGCTTTATTATTGGTTATTTTATAGGTTGTATACAGTCTGCTTTTATTGTAGGTAAAATAGTTGGTAAAATAGATATAAGAGAGCATGGCAGTGGTAATGCAGGTATGACAAATGTTACTAGAGTGCTTGGAGCGAAAGCTGGTATATTTGTATTTATTTTTGACATATTAAAAGGACTTATTGCTTTTAATCTTTGTAACTTTATTTTTAGTGGAAACCTATTTTTAAGTGGTGGCTCTGTGTTATATGGTGTTTATGCCGGATTTGGAGCTATTATAGGGCACGATTTTCCTTTTTATTTAAAATTTAAAGGGGGGAAAGGCGTTGCTACTACTTTAGGATTTTTACTTTTTGTAAATCCAACTATTGCTATAATAACTTATGTTATTGGATTTCTAGTTGCTTATATATCAAAATATATATCTTTAGCATCTTTAGTTATGACTTTTGTTTTTTTCATACTTATGATAATTGTAAAAATGCCTATTGAAGAAATAATTATTATGGCAATGGTTATGATTTTATGTTATTATCAACATAGAGAAAATATAAAAAGGCTTATTAAAGGAGAAGAAAGAAAATTTTCTTTTAAAAATAATAATTAGGTATAATATTATTATAATTTATATGTATAATTTGAAGGGAGGAAATTTTATGAATATAGGTGTTGTTGGAGCAGGTAGCTGGGGAACAGCCCTTGCTTATTTACTTGATAAAAATGGTCATAATGTTACTATTTGGGGCTTTAATAAAGATGAAGTAGAAGCTTTAAATAATGATAGAGAAAATAAAAAATTTTTACCCGGAGTTAAGTTATCAGATAATCTAAAAGTTACAAATATTGATGAAGACTTAAAAGATATGGAAATGATTATTTTAGCAGTTCCTTCTAAAGCTGTTAGAGAAATAAGCGAAAGATTTAAAAATACATTTAATGATGGTAGAATAATTGTAAATGTAGCTAAAGGATTAGAAGAAGGAACATTATTTAGATTATCTCAAGTTATACAAGAGGTTATACCTAATAGTAAAGTTGCAGTTTTATCTGGTCCTAGCCACGCAGAAGAGGTAGGAAAAGATATGGCTACGGCTTGTGTTGCATCGGCTTATGATATAGAAGTAGCTAAAAAAGTACAAGATGTTTTTATGAGTGTTACGTTTAGAGTATATACTAATATGGATATAATAGGAGTAGAGCTAGGTGGGGCTTTAAAAAATCTTATAGCTTTAGCGGCAGGAGCATCTGATGGTTGTGGCTTTGGAGATAATACAAAATCTGCTCTTATGACAAGGGGTATGACTGAAATAGCAAGACTTGGAATGGCTATGGGAGCGAAAAGAGAAACTTTTTCAGGGCTTACAGGTATAGGAGATTTAATAGTTACTTGTACAAGTATGCATAGTAGAAATAGACGAGCAGGTATGCTTTTAGGACAAGGCAAAACATTAGAAGAAACATTAGATGAAATAAAAATGGTTGTAGAAGGTGTAAATACAGCGAAAGCAGCTTATGATTTATCTAAAAAATACAATGTTGATATGCCTATAACAACAGAGATTAATGAAGTATTATATAATAATAAAAATACTAGAGATGCAGTTATTACTCTTATGACAAGAAATAAAACAGATGAACAAGAAGAACCAAATCTTTTAGCTTAGGTGATATAATGAATCTAAAATTTTATAAAAACCTATATTTATATAAAAATATATCTAACAAAGATGAAATAATTGAAAAAATTAAAAATAATATTAATATATTTGACTTGTATTTAGTATGTATATCTAAAAATATTAATCATACATTTGAAATATTTTCTTTAACAGAGGCTTTTAAAGATAGATATAAAAATAAAGATTATACTGTAATAGGTATGGCGTATGGTAAAAATCAAGCATTTATATTGATAAAAGATATTTTTCAAGATAATATAAAAGACATAAATCATATAAAACAAAAATTTATAAAAAACAAATAATATTATTGGTGATTATATGAAAATTTTAGCTATTTTATTAGGTTTATTAAAAATAATAGGTATAATTTTAGCTTTAATATTAATTATCTTTTTTATAATTATTTTTTCTAATATAAAACTTAAAGTTATATTTAAAAAAAATGAAGAAATAAGTTATTTTATTAAAGTAAGCTACATTTTTGGATTATTTACCTATATTTTGGACAATAATAAAAATATAAATTGTTTTAAAATTTTGGGTATAAATTTACAAAAATTTAAGAAAAATAAAGATATAGATAATAATGAAAAAGAAGAAGTTTATATTTGTTCAGTTGATAAAGAAGAAGAAATAAATAAAAATATTTATAAAAAGACTGAAAAAAATAAAGATATAAATGAAAAAGTTAATAATAAAAATTTAAAACAAGAAGAAAATACAAAAAAACAACATAATAAAAATAAAAAATTTTTAAAATTTAAAAATATATTATTATATCCAAATAAAAAAGAAGTAATAAATATAGTTTATTTATTACTTAAAAGGCTTATAAAAGCTATAAAATTTAAAATAATAAAAATAAATATTGATTATGGTTTATATGAACCCTTTAAAACTGGAAATACTTGTGGTATAATAAGTTCTATAATACCTTTTTTACCAAAAAAATATATTAAAAATATAAGTATTATGCCAGATTTTGAAAAAGAAGTATTTTTAGCCGATGTAGAAATAAAATGTAAGACAGCTTTAATTAAAATATTATTACCTATAATTATATTTATTAGTAAAAAACCTATAAGAAAAATTATTTTTAGTAAAGGAGAATGATTATGTCAAATCTTAATAGTAGTTTAGAAGTTTTATTTAGTAAAATGGAAGGATTTATATCTTCTAAAACAGTTGTTGGAGAACCTATCAATATAGGTGATGTAATAATTGTTCCTTTAGTAGATATTTCTGTTGGAGTTGGAGCTGGCTCTTATGAAAGAAAAGAAAAAAATAATGAAAATTCAGGCGGTGGCTTGGGGGCAAAAATATCTCCTTCGGCTATGCTTGTTGTTCAAAATGGCTCTGTACAACTTGTAGATGTTAAAAATCAAAATAGTGTTAACAAACTTATTGATATGGTACCTGGAGTTGTTTCTAAATTTAATATATCATCATTTTTTAAAAAAGATGATATAGAAGAAAATATAGGAAATGATATAGAAGATAAAGAATAATTTTTGGAGGAAATTTTATGAAGCACGAGCTTATAATTGTTTTAGACTTTGGTGGTCAATACAACCAACTTATAGCTAGGAGAGTTAGAGATTTAAATGTTTATTGTGAGGTGTTACCATATGATACACCTGTAGAAGAAATTAAGGCGAAAAATCCTAAAGGAATTATATTTACTGGAGGTCCTAGCGTTGTAACAGAAGAAGATGCACCTATTGTAGATAAAGAGATATTTGAAATAGGTGTACCTGTTTTTGGCATATGTTATGGTTGTCAGCTTATGGGATATTTAACAGGTGGACAAGTTGGTAAAGCAGATAAAAAAGAATATGGAAAAGCAGAACTAACAGTAAATAATACAAATCAATTATTTGAAGGGATAAATAAAAATAGTGTATGTTGGATGAGTCATACTTACTATATTACAGAAGTACCTAAAGGATTTGAAGTTATAGCTACAACAGATACTTGCCCAACAGCAAGTATATTTAATAAAGAAAAAAATCTTTATGGGGTACAATTCCACCCAGAAGTTGTACATACAGAATTTGGTAATGATATTATTAAAAATTTCTTATATAAAATTTGTAAATGTTCTGGAGATTGGGTAATGACAGAAATTGCAAATGAAATGATAAAAAAATTAAAAGAAAAAATAGGGGATAAAAAAGTTTTATGTGCATTATCTGGTGGTGTAGATTCATCTGTTGCAGCAGTTTTAGTACATAAAGCTATTGGTAAAAATCTTACTTGTGTTTTTGTTGACCACGGCCTTATGCGTCTTAACGAGGGTGATGAGGTTATGTCTGTTTTTAAAGAACAATTTGATATGAACCTTATACGTGTTAATGCTGAAGACAGATTTTTAGATAAACTTGCTGGTATATCAGACCCAGAAACTAAAAGAAAGATAATAGGTGAAGAATTTATTAGAGTTTTTGAAGAAGAAGCTAAAAAAATAGGCTCTGTAGATTTTCTTGTACAAGGAACTATTTATCCAGATGTTATTGAAAGTGGAACTAAAACGTCAGCTGTTATAAAAAGCCATCATAATGTAGGAGGGCTACCAGATGTTGTAGACTTTAAAGAGATTATAGAACCTCTTAGAGATTTATTTAAAGATGAAGTTAGAGCAGTTGGTACTGCTATTGGTATTCCAGATTTTCTTGTGCATAGACAACCATTCCCAGGACCAGGTCTTGCTATAAGAATAATAGGAGATATTACTAAAGAAAAACTTGATATACTTAGACAAACAGACTTTGTATTTAGAGATGAGATAGCAAAAGCAGGTCTTGATAGAGAAATTTGGCAATATTTTACAGTATTAACAGGTATTAGAAGCGTTGGTGTTATGGGTGATGAAAGAACTTATAGCTATACTATCGCCTTAAGAGGTGTTACAAGCCTTGATGCTATGAGTGCAGATTGGGCTAGAATTCCTTATGATGTATTGGAAAAAATTAGTGTTAGAATGGTAAATGAAGTACCTAATGTTAATAGAGTAGTATATGATATAACTAGCAAGCCACCAGCAACTATTGAGTGGGAATAGAAACCAATTAACTAGAAACCCCTATATATCAAGGTATATAGGGGATATTTTTTATTTAATGATACTAATTTGGTACTAAAAATATTTATTTGAATTTTTATATATTAATTTGTATAATGTTTTTAGGGTAATTGCATAAGGGGTATGTTTAATTTTTAAAATAGAGTTAGCCCCTTTACTTTAACTTTATTAAACTAGAGTAAAGGGGGTGTTAATATGAATATAAAAGATACTTTAGAATTATTATTTATAGGTGGAATGTTCCTCTTAACACTTCTTACATATATAAAAAAGTAAGAAAAACTAACCACCATGTTGCAACCAGAGTGGCTAAATAAAAAATAAACCATTTGGGGTTAACTATCTTTTATAGTTAACTTACCCTTATACATATAATATAGCGTATAGATATTAAAATAAATTATTTAGCTTTTCTGACACCTCTTTTTGCTTGTTAGGATATAAATAAGAATAGGTATTTAGTGTTGTTTCTATATTCTTGTGTACTGAATATTAGGACATAAAAAGGGGAGAAGATATTAAATAAAATTATTGTAATATAAAGTATTATCTTTTTTTATAAATACAAATTAATTATTATATATTTTATATAAAATAGAAAATTAATGAATAAAAAGTGTTGACAATATTTGTATAATATGTTAATATAATCAAGTCGTATAAGTTAATTTGTTAAGAAAAAGTAAAAATGTAAAAAAATGAAAAAAGTTCTTGACAATGTGAAAGATAAGTGATAAACTTATAAAGTCGCAAAACGACAAAAAAACAAAAAAGATAAAAAAGTCAAGAAAAAATAAAAAAAGCTTGACAAAAATGAAAAAAATGTTATAATAGAACAAGTAACTAATAAAATTTATAAAAAATGAGATTAGTTAAAGATATTATAAAATATTGAACATTGAAAACTAAATAATCAAAAAGTGAATTAGACAACCCGAAAAATTCAAGTGAGAAAAAACACTAAAAAAGAGGAAAAAGTCAGAGTAATCTGAGCGAATTAAACTTAAAGTTTAAGGAATTAAAATGAGAGTTTGATCCTGGCTCAGGATGAACGCTGGCGGCGTGCCTAACACATGCAAGTCGAGCGGAGTTTTATGGGAGCTTGCTTTTATAAAACTTAGCGGCGGACGGGTGAGTAACGCGTGGGTAACCTGCCCTATACACAGGGATAACATTGAGAAATTGATGCTAATACCTGATAAGCCAACAAGTAGGCATCTACAAGTTGGAAAAACTGAGGTGGTATAGGAGGGGCCCGCGTATGATTAGCTAGTTGGTGGGGTAAAGGCCTACCAAGGCGACGATCAGTAGCCGACCTGAGAGGGTGATCGGCCACATTGGAACTGAGACACGGTCCAAACTCCTACGGGAGGCAGCAGTGGGGAATATTGCACAATGGGGGGAACCCTGATGCAGCAACGCCGCGTGAAGGAAGAAGTATTTCGGTATGTAAACTTCTATCGACAGGGAAGAAATAAATGACGGTACCTGAATAAGAAGCACCGGCTAAATACGTGCCAGCAGCCGCGGTAATACGTATGGTGCAAGCGTTATCCGGATTTACTGGGTGTAAAGGGTGAGTAGGCGGTTATGCAAGTCATATGTGAAATTCTGGGGCTCAACCTCAGGGCTGCATAAGAAACTGTGTAACTAGAGTACAGGAGAGGTAAGCGGAATTCCTAGTGTAGCGGTGAAATGCGTAGATATTAGGAAGAACACCGGTGGCGAAGGCGGCTTACTGGACTGAAACTGACGCTGAGTCACGAAAGCGTGGGGAGCGAACAGGATTAGATACCCTGGTAGTCCACGCCGTAAACGATGAGTGCTAGGTGTTGGGAAGAGATTCTCGGTGCCGCAGCAAACGCAATAAGCACTCCACCTGGGGAGTACGACCGCAAGGTTGAAACTCAAAGGAATTGACGGGGACCCGCACAAGCGGTGGAGCATGTGGTTTAATTCGAAGCAACGCGAAGAACCTTACCTAAACTTGACATCCCGATGACAATCTGTGTAATGCAGACTTTCTTCGGAACATCGGTGACAGGTGGTGCATGGTTGTCGTCAGCTCGTGTCGTGAGATGTTGGGTTAAGTCCCGCAACGAGCGCAACCCCTATTCTTAGTAGCCAGCAATTCGGATGGGCACTCTAGGGAGACTGCCGTGGATAACACGGAGGAAGGTGGGGATGACGTCAAATCATCATGCCCCTTATGTTTAGGGCTACACACGTGCTACAATGGCTGTAACAAAGTGAAGCAAGATAGTGATATGGAGCAAAGCACAAAAAAGCAGTCCCAGTTCGGATTGTAGTCTGCAACTCGACTACATGAAGTTGGAATCGCTAGTAATCGCGAATCAGAATGTCGCGGTGAATACGTTCCCGGGTCTTGTACACACCGCCCGTCACACCATGGGAGTTGGAAGCGCCCGAAGCCTGTGACCTAACCGCAAGGGAGGAGCAGTCGAAGGTGAAGCCAGTGACTGGGGTGAAGTCGTAACAAGGTAGCCGTATCGGAAGGTGCGGCTGGATCACCTCCTTTCTAAGGAAAAAGGGAAGCTAATTCATTGATTATTTAGTTTTGAGTGTTTAATTATATTATTATATGGGTGGTTTCCCGAGTGGCCAAAGGGGGCAGACTGTAAATCTGTTAGTTAATCTTTCGGAGGTTCGAATCCTCCACCACCCAATGTCTATAATAGGCACTGTATGTGCCCGAGTGGCGGAACTGGCAGACGCACAGGACTTAAAATCCTGCGGGAGTTAAATCCCGTACCGGTTCGATTCCGGTCTCGGGCATATTTTATGTATGCGTAGCTCAGTTGGATAGAGCGTCTGACTACGGATCAGAAGGTCGAGGGTTCGAATCCTTTCGCATACATATTTGTATATATTTGAAAAAGTTGTATGTTTTATTTAGTGATAATTATTTTTTAGATATTATTAAATAAAATATACAACTTTTTTTATTGTGCAATTTTATTAATAAGTAATAATAGTAATGAATATAGGTATTAGAAGAAAAGTTGATGACTTGGGTAGAATAGTTATACCTAAAGAAATTAGAAAAACTAAAAAATTACTACTAAAAAGTCATAAATTGTATATATATTTTTATAATAAATATATAAATAAAATACTTAGATACTTATAAATTAAATTATAGTTTAGTTATATTTATAAATTTAAAAAATTTATTACCAATTTTGATAAACAACCTATATAAATAAATAAGATTAAAAGATTGTATAGTATTTATAGTGATAAAAATTAAATAGTATACAATCTTTTTTTATTATAAAATTTTATAAATTAAACTTAATTTTATTTTATATTCATAAGTCAAAATTAAGTTAAATTTTTTTTAAAATGTAAATTTATAAACTATATTATATATTTTACCAATAATTTTGTATTTAAAATATATTGAATAGATATATCTAATAAAATACAATAAATATGAGGTGATTTATATGAAAAAGAGTTGTTATATATTTTTTTTAATATCATATATTTTAAATAGTAGTATAGTAGTAAATGGACAAGAGCTTTATAAAATTTATTATTTAGAAAATACGTTTGAAGAAAAATTAACATTTGAAGAATATATCATATTAGGAGGATTTATGGACGAATATAAAATAAAACTAATATTAGAAACATATTTTTATAATAGTCAAGATAATATGAATTATATACCAAAAGGAGCAAAAGTTTTAAATGTAAAAATAATAAATAAAGATTTATTTATAAATTTTAATAATAATTTTCAAAATTATGGTGGTAATCATTATGAAATAAATCTTATAAGACAAATATTACATACGTGTTTTCAGTTTGAAGATATCCAAACAGTTACATTTTTAATAGAAGGAAAGTTTAAAGTTTTACCAGAAGGAAATTTAGTTTTTAAATATACAAGAGAGGATTTAGAAATAATGGATTATAATCAAAATTTATCTTTAAAATAAAACAAATAATATTTAAGATATAATTATTTACAAATAAATATTTTTATTGACATTTATATAAAATAAATGATATTATAAAATTAATTTACATATTTTGGAAATAAAGTTTATTTTGTCATTAAAATTTTTGATAATAAAAATTATATTTTAAATATTTTCAGTGTATAAAATGTTAAATATAGTTATTATATTTAAGACTAGATATATTAAATATTTTTTATCAATATATTATAAACAACATATAAATTTATAATATTAATAATTTCTTATAAATATTTTTACTTTAATAAAAATTATATAAGAATATTAATATAATTTATTTAATATGCTGGTAACGTATAGTTATATAAATTTTAATATACCTATCTAATATATTTAAAATTTTAGTATTAAAATTAATAAAATATATTATTATATCAAAAATTTTATTTTATGCTAAAATAACTAATTATTTAAAATTTATATGTAAATTAAATTTATAAATAATAAAAATATAAAGAGGTAGGAGAAATTTATGAGAAGAATATTTTTAACATTATTTATAGGAATTATGATTTTTTCTATGCCACAAATGGCTATGGCACATTATGACACTGCATATTGGCATGAAACTTATATTACAAAAAATAATTCTGATTGGATGAAATATGTTGATGGGAATATGAAAATTAGTGAACTGTCTATTCCAGGAACACATGACAGTATGGCTTATCGTAGTGATTTATCTGCTATTGATAATACAAGAACACAAACAATGAATTTAAGACAACAACTAGAAAGTGGTATACGATATATAGATATACGCGTAAAAGATAATGGAAATAACAATTTTGTATTACATCATGGACCAGTATATTTGGGATTTAGTTTTGATTATGTATTAGATGAATTACATAAATTTTTAAATGAATATCCATCTGAGAGTGTATTTATGCGTATTAAACAAGAACAAAGTAGTTCAAGTGATGAAAAAATGCTTCAAATATTTAGTAAGTATTATAGTAAATATAATAATTTATTTTGGAAAAAAGAAGATAGAGATACAGAAAATCCTACTTTAGATGAGGTAAGAGGAAAAGTAGTTATTTTAAGTGATGTATTATCATTAAATTATTACGGAATTAATTATAGAGATATTTCTGTACAAGATGTATATCACTTAAATACAAATTGGGAATTATATTCAAAATCGGAAAAAATTAAAAAATTTGCTTTAGATATTAATAATAATTCAAATTCAACATTAAGTATTAATTATTTAAGTGCATCTGGAGGAGTATTTCCTTATTTTGTTGCTAGTGGACATGCTAGACCACAGACAAATTCACCACATTTATCAACAGGTTTAACAACACCAGCATTTAATGGTCATTATCCAGATTTTCCACGTTTTAATCGAGTTGGAGCGCTTGCTACCATTTCATTTGAAGGAACTAACACTTTATTTGCAGATTTAATTAAAAAGGAAAATTTAACTTATACTGGTATTGTAGCAGCAGATTTTCCAGGAGAGAGATTGATTCAAGCTATTATAAATTTAAATATTAAAAAAATAGAAAATGGAAACTATTTTATTAGTTTAAAAAATTCAGAAAATGCTGTTTTAGACCGTAATTTATTAACAGAAGACTATTTTACATTTTGGACTTATAATGGTGGAGAAAATCAAAAATGGGAAATTAAGTATGACGAAAATGAACAAGCTTATCAAATAAAATCTTATGAAAATGATTCTAAAGTTTTAGCTTGGAATGATTTTAATGGGTTAAATCAAGTATTTATTACACATAATCAATTTAAACCAGAGCATTATTGGTATATATATCCATATAAAGATGGATATGTAATAAGAAATTATAAAAATCAGGATTTATATTTAAGTAAAGATAGTAGTAGTAAAAATGGACAAAGATTAATATTAAAAAAATTAGAAAAATATGAAGATGTTGTTTTTAATTTAGAATTATTAAATAAATAGTAAAGCATATATAAAATATTTAAGCTTATATTAAGCTTAAATATTTTATTGTCTTTTATCATAAGTTTTACAGTAATAAAGCTTTAAAATAAATAATAAAAAACATAAATTACCAGATTATTTTTTGATATTTTGTTTAACATATATATTGTAGCATATGAATTGCTAAAAAATAAAAATATTTTCAGGAGGAAAAATTTATGTCAACAAACAAATCTTCAAATAAAATTAATGTTCCAGAGGCAAGAGCCGCTTTAGAGCAATTTAAATATGAAGTTGCAAATGAAATAGGTGTACCTTTAAAACAAGGATATAATGGAGATTTAACATCTGCTCAAAATGGATATGTTGGTGGATATATGGTTAAAAAAATGATAGAAGCACAAGAAAGACAAATGGCAGGTAAAAACTATACTAAATAATAGTTTTTATAGCTAAATATAATTAAGATAAAATTTTATAATAAATTTTAGTATAAGCTTATTATAAAATATATATTATGGTTATTATATAATAAATTTATTAAAAATTAATATATTTTTACTAGATTTATATTAATAACTTCTTGCTGAAGATAAAGTCATATTAAAAATTTATGGCTTTGTCTTTTTATAGTATAATCAATTTTTTGAATACGAAAGTATTCAAAAACAGGTATTATTAAAATTTATCAAAATTAAAATTTAAAACAAAAACCCGTTTATAAATTTTAATTTCATAAATTAAGTCATACCTTAATTGTAATAATAAAAATTTTTAATAAAGTTTATTAAAAATTACATACAAATAATATAAATATTTTATTATATAGTAAAAACCACCTAACAAATAGGTGGTATTATTCGGTATTGATTAATCTCTTCTACCTAATATATAGCCAAGAAATAACCCTTTTATGAACATTAAGCCAACAAAAATAGCACTTAACATCATTAATTTTGATTTTTGATTGTTAGTTATAAAAGTACCTTTAGGTGAAGTTAATTCTAATTGTTTTTTAAAAGCTCTATAATGTTTTTTAGCCATACTAAATTACCTCCTAAAATAAATAAAATTTATTTATTTATATGATTATAACACAAAAATAATATTTTAAAAAGGTAAATTTTATAAAAAATAAAAAAAATAATGCAAAATATTAAAAAATAGGTTATAATGTATCATAGTAATTTTATTTTTAAAAATTATATAAATAGAAATGGAGATGATTTTTTGTACACTGAAATCAAACAACTTTTTAAAGAAACTTCAAAATATACTCAAAGTGAAATAACTATTTGTGGTTGGGTAAAAACTATTAGAAGTTCAAAAACTTTTGGATTTATAGAAATAAATGATGGTAGTTTTTTTAAAGGCGTTCAAGTAGTTTTTGATGACAAATTAGAAAATTTTGATAAAATAGAAAAATTGGGTGTTGGCAGTAGCCTTATTGTTAAAGGTAATCTTATAGAAACACCAGAAAATAAACAACCTTTTGAAATAAAAGCTATTAATATTGAAATAGAAGGCGAAGCTCCTTCAGATTATCCTTTACAAAAGAAAAGACACACTTTTGAATATTTAAGAACTATAGCTCATTTAAGACCTAGGACAAATACTTTTTCAGCTGTATTTAGAGTACGTTCTTTAATAGCTTACTCTATACACAAGTTTTTTAACGAAAGAAACTTTGTTTATGTGCATACACCACTTATAACTGGAAGTGACTGTGAAGGTGCAGGTGAAATGTTTAAAGTTACTACTTTTGATATGGAAAACATACCAAAAACAGAAGAAGGCAATATAGATTATAGTAAAGACTTTTTTGGTAAAGAGGCTAATCTTACAGTTAGTGGACAATTATCGGCAGAAGCTTATGCTATGGCTTTTAAAAATGTATATACATTTGGTCCTACATTTAGAGCAGAAAATTCTAATACACCAAGACATGCAGCAGAATTTTGGATGATAGAACCAGAAATTGCTTTTGCTAATTTAAATGACGATATGGAGCTTGCAGAAGATTTGCTTAAATATATTATTAATTATGTTTTAGAAAATGCACCAGAAGAAATTAAATTCTTTAATGATTTTGTGGATAAAACTCTTATTGAAAGATTAGAAAATATTGTTAAAAATGATTTTGGTAAAATTACTTATACAGAGGCTATTGAAATTCTTAAAAAAGCAGATGTAGATTTTGAATATCCTGTTGAATGGGGTATTGATTTACAAACTGAACATGAAAGATATTTAACAGATAAAGTGTTTAAAAAACCTGTTTTTGTTACAGACTATCCAAAAGATATAAAAGCTTTTTATATGAGATTAAATGATGATAACAAAACAGTTTCTGCTATGGACTTATTAGTACCTGGTGTTGGTGAACTTATAGGCGGTAGCCAAAGAGAAGAACGTATAGATGTACTTACAAAAAGAATTGAAGAAATGGGGCTTAAAGAAGAAGACTACTGGTGGTATTTAGAGCTTAGAAAATTTGGTGGAACAAAACATGCTGGATTTGGTCTTGGATTTGAAAGATGTGTTATGTATATTACAGGTATGTCTAATATAAGAGATGTTATACCATTCCCTCGTACTGCTAAAAATGCAGAATTTTAGATTTATACTAATTACCCTTAATTTTATTAAGGGTAATTAGTATAAATAAAAAGTTATTATTAGTAAAGGAGAATACTTATGGAAGATTTTAAAGCTTATGATATTATAGATAGTAAAACAGCATTTAATGGAAAGATAATAGATGTTAAAGTAGATACAATATGTTTACCAAATGGTAATAGTGCAAAAAGAGAAGTAGTTTTAAGAGGAGATGCAGCGGCTATTGTTCCAATAGATGAAAATGGTAATGTTATATTAGTAGAACAATATAGACATCCAGCTCTTAGCATGATTTTAGAAATACCAGCAGGTATGTTAGAAGAAGGAGAAGACCCCAAAAAATGTGCTATTAGAGAGCTAGAAGAAGAAACTTCTCTTATAGCTAAAGATGTTACACATATTACCACTATGTATCCAGCAGTAGGCTTTTGTACAGAAAAAATACACATATTTTTAGCTAGACAACTAGAGCAAGGTAAATTTAATTTTGATGAAGATGAGTTTATAAATGTAAAAAAAATGCCTATAGAAAAAGCAATTGATATGATATATACAGGTGAAATAATAGATTCTAAAACAATAGTAGGGCTTTTAGCTTGTAAAAAGTTTTTATAAAGGAGATTAGATTATGAGTTTATTTTTAGGACCAATACATTATTGGTTGTATAATAAAATTAGTTTACAAAATAAAATTATAAATAATATTTTAGAAGAATTAAAAATTAGTGATTTAAATATTATTTTAGATGAAAAATTTGGTTGTTTAGAAGATAAACCATTAGAAAATATGATAGATACACAAAATATACACGGTTGGTTACAAGAAAAAGTTGACCTTGTAGAGAATAAATTAGCTTATGTAGTTAAATACTCATTAGAGCAAGATAAAAATAACTTAGAAAAAATAAAAAATATATTTTACTCTTTTGGTAGTAATATTGATATAAATGGTGATAAAAATGATGCAAGTGTTGTGTTTAAGGCTATTGAAGATAATTTATTAGATGGAATGCCTTGCGATAGAGCTAAAGTTATTATAAATAAAAGTAATAGTAGTGTTAAATGGGAAAAGAACATTTGCGTGCATAAAAAATATTGGGATATAATAGGTATTGATATTGATATATATTATAGCCTTGTTGATGAGTTTATGTGTGGTATTTTATCTAATACAAAGTTTACTTTAGAACATGATGAAAATAATATTTTTATAATAGAATAGAAAAATATAATATACGTTATATTAAACAAAAATATTAAAAATTTAACGCAATTATATTTTTCTAGTATATAAAAATTTAATTATTATTTAATTGTTTTAGCAACATTTTACAATGACTATAAAGTTCTTTAGAAGAGGTAGTATTTAATATATCATTTAAAACTTTATTTGCATTATTAAAGTCATTTAAATATATATAACAATCTACCTTTAAAGAACATATTTCATCTAAAAATATTTGACTATTTTCTGTCTTTTCTTCTTTATTTAGTATTTTATCACAATATACAATAGCTTCTTTATATTTTTTTGTATATATAGATAAGTAAATCATATTTTTTAAAATATTTAAATCATAATCAATATTATTTAAAACTTTCTTAAAATATATTAAAGACTCATCAAAACTATTTAAAAATTGCAAACATATGGCTTTAGAATAATATATATCTGTTAATTGATTTTTATCTAACATATTTTTAAATAGTAGTGAAGTATTAAAATATTTAAGTGCTTCTAAAAAGTTAGATTCATTATATAAGTAAATTAAACCACGTTTATATAATGTTTTTGGGTTTTCTGGAGCATTTTCTATTATGCTATTTATGTTATTTTTTACAATTACATTTGCAAATCCATTATTATAGTTATTGATAAATTTACATATATCATTATAAATTTTATCATCACTATTACCTAAATAAAAATTAGTATCTTCTTGAAAAGTTATATGTACGTTAAATGACCTTTCAAAAACAGGCAATAAATAGCAGTCTTTAGCTTTAGCTTTAACATTATAGTATAAATCTCTACCTACAGAAGGATAGCTTAATTTTTTTTGTAAAAAATTATAAACAGTTGCATTTTTATACCAACCAACTAAATAATATTTATTATTTTCTTCATAAACCCATAAAATTAAAGCATTTTTTAAAAGAATTGACTCATCATTTTTAAATTTTATATTAGACAGATTAACAACTCCAGATTTTAAGGAAGCATATCCATAACAATAATCATTATAATCTTGAAAATTATATATTTCAGGATTATTTGATTTTTTTTCTTGATAAAATTTGTCATATATGTTTACAGAAGTATTTTCAATACCACTATAATATTTTGAAAAACCTATTTTAAAAATAATAAAATTCATAATAACCTCATAATAATAAAAATTTGAATAATTAGTGTTTTTTAGTATAAAATAAATTTATAATAATAATTATATCAAAAAAATCGCTAATATTAAAGAAAAATTATAATAAAATAAAAAAGATTCTATTAAAACTATATACTTTTTTTTAATTTAGTATTATAATATGTATAAGCAAAAAGTTATAATTATAAAGGAGAAAAAAATGGACACGGTAATAGTCATTATGCAGAAAAACAAAAAAACTGGTCTATTTGAAAAAGAGTTACAAACACTTAGCATAGAAAAATATGAACAGTTTATATTAAATATTTATGCTCTAGAAAATGAGGATAATAAAATTTTTTTAAATATAAAATTAACAACAGATATAGATGTATTAGATTGGGAATATAATGCTATCTATGATTATTATGATATGGATATATTTAAAAACTTAGGATATGAAATAATAGAGTGTGAAGATGAATACAATCCAACTTGGGAAATTAGTTTTGAATATACAGAAGACAATAAACAATTGGTTGAAAAAGTAAATAGTATTTTAGAGTATCATAATAAAGAGTTAAATGAAATAAAAAACATTATAAAAGATAAAGAAGGAGAGTATAAAAATGAAAAATAAAAAAAATATTATAATTATATCAAGTTTTATTATTATAATTACTTGTGTTTTTTTGCTATACTTTTTAAACAAGTTATCAAAAAATAGTAATGATATGCCTATAAATAATAAAACTTTAAAAAGCTTAAATGAATTTAATGAAAAATTAGATGAATATTATATTACAACTTGGGACCAAAATAAATTTTTGTCATCATATAGTTATCTTGTAAAAAACAACTATTCAGAAGTTACATTAGAAGATATAGAACAAAGTTTAAATTATAGTATACCAGAAGAGATAAAAAATGTTAGTATTCACTTTGTAAAACCAAAAAGTTTAAAACCATATTTAGGGGATAAAATATTAGATGAAGACCCTGAAATATTAACAGTATATAGTGCTTTACCAGTAGAAAATGGTATGTATATTTCATCTAAATTTGATAAAGGTGGTGTTATATCAGAAAAAGATTATAAAGAATTTGTAACACAACATTCTTGGATGCACGGAGATATCAAAACACCACAAAAAGAAGATAAAGATTATATTGAAATAATGAATGCAGTTGTTGAAAAAGATGAATTATTAAAAGATGGGAATATTAAACATATTGCTTGTGATGATAAGTATGCTATAGTAGTAGTGTCAAATAAGGACAATCCTGCATATATTAAACAATATGCATTAGAAAAAAATAATGAAGGTAAATATAAAATAATAGTTGAAGATTTAGAAACTTTAGATAGTAAAATTTTTATAAACTATGCTTATACAGATTTTGAACTAGGGTTATTACCTTTATATGAAATAAGTAGCTATAATAATATATCATCTAATCAAGATTATATTATATCAACATTAAAAAATGAGGGTAAAATAGATAACAATGAAGAGGTAACTTATTCTTGTGGTGCTGGTAATTTTATATATTTAGAATTTAAATCTAATCTAAAAATTTTATTATATAAAAATAAAGAGGGGAATTTAGATATATATGAAGTTGATAATTTTAAAACTGCCTTATCTAAAATGTTAAGTTTAGAGTCTAATCCACCAGCATTTATATTAAATTTTCAATAAAATATATAAAAAAATTTATGGAGGATAATAATGATAATAGATAAGTTGCATATAAGTTTATTTAATATTTTAAATGAACTTATATACATATATGATTATAATACATTAGATATTTTATTTTTAAATAATACTGCAAAAAATATATTAAAAATAAATAATAATATACCATTAAAAAAAGATATATTAAATTGTTCTTTTTTTAATAATAGACAAGTATTATCTAGAGATATAACTGAAGAACCTAAGTTTATTAGTTATGAAGGTAATAATTTTAGCATAAATAAAACACATTCTATATATAATCATAAAAAAGCTGTATTATGTATATGCAATGAATTAAAAGATTTAGAACTTCATAAATACCAAAAACCTTTAGATATGAAAGATGTTTTGATAAATAGTGTTTCTTTACTGTCTAAAGAAGATGAATTATTTAAAATTATGTATGAAATATTAGAAATAATAGGTTTATACTATAATGCAGATAAATGTTATATAAATGAGTATTTAACTAATAGTGAAAATAAAGTTTACTGTTACGAATGGAATAGAATAAAATATGAAAACAGTATGTACTATGAAATTAATAATAAAGAAGATATATATAAATGGTCTAAAATAGTAGTAGATAAAGAGTTATTATTTATAGAAGATATAAACTTTATAAAGAAAATTTGGCCAGAGAAATATGAAGATTTAAAAATTAAAAAAATTAATAATGTATTTATATGCATAATGAATTTTTTAAATAAACCAATAGGATTTTTATGTATTGAAAATATAGAAATTCATAAATCAGAAGTTTTATTGTTAAAATCTTTAGTATATTTTATAGTAAATGAGTTTAATAGAAGACAAATGTCTAAAAAATTGACATTTATGAGTTTTCATGATGAAGCTACAGGCCTTAATAATAAAAATAAATATTTAAATTATATAGAAAATATAAAATATACAAATTTAAAGTTTATTGGAGTTGCATTTATAGATATTAATGGATTAAAAATAATAAATGATACACAAGGGCATGAATTTGGAGATAAAGCAATAAAAGAAGTTAGTGAAGCTTTAAAGAGATATTTTAGAAAAGAAGATATTTATAGAGTAGGTGGAGATGAATTTGTTATAATATCTGAAAATATATCAAAAGATACTTTTTTTCAAAAAATAAATTCTATAAATAGACACTTTTTAGATTTGATGGAATACAGTATTTCAATTGGATATTTATGGGAAGATAAAAATATAGAAATTAATACACTAACTAACTTAGCAGATGAATATATGTATCAAGCTAAAAAAGCTTATTATGAATATATAAAAGCTAAAAATGTAGAAATATTTTCGGCTATGGCAACAAAATCACTTGAAGATAGCAATAAAATAAAAATAACTTTAGGTTATGATACAGAATTAGATTTTAATGCTAATAAATTTTCTTTTCAATCAAAACAAGATATATTTAAATTTAAAGTTAAACAATTAATAAACAATAATTCAAAAACATATATGCTAGTAATGTTAGATATTAATGATTTTAAATTAATTAATGAAATGTATGGATTTGATGAAGGAAATAATATATTGTTAAAAATAAACCATATTATAAATAAACATATTTTTGGCAAAGGTATATGCTTTCATTCTTATTCAGATGTATATTATTTCTGTTGTGAGGCATCAGATGATAATGAAATATTAAAATTATTATATAATATAAATAATGATTTAAATGAAAATATTTTAAATATAAAAATAGTATTATCTTATGGTATATATAGGATTTACGATAAAGATAAAGTAATAGATATAGATGAAATTTTAAAGCGTGTAAGCTATGCCCACAAAATATCTAAAAAAGATAAGACTAAAAATATTACTTTTTATGATGATATATTAAAAATTAATATGTTAAATGAAAAGCAGATAGAAAATGATATGGAAGATGCACTTAATAATAAAAATTTTAAATTATATTTACAACCTAAATATAATATATATAATTCTAACATAGTTGGTGCAGAAGCTTTAGTAAGATGGCAACACCCACAAAAAGGATTAATGTTACCATATAAATTTATAAATATTTTTGAAAAAAATGGATTTATTATGAAACTAGATATGTATATTTTAGAGGAAGTATGTAAATTTTTAAAAATCAATGAAAAAATAGGAAGAGAAAATATACCTATATCTGTAAATATATCTAAATTAAACTTTAGAAGAAAAAACCTTAAAGAAGATATAATGAAAATAATAAATCAATATAATATAAATCCAAAGCTTATAGAATTAGAAATAACAGAAAGTTTAATAGCTGAAGAACCAGAACAAATTATTAAAACTATTCAAGATTTAAAAAATGAAAATCTTACTATATCTATGGATGATTTTGGTACAGGTTATTCATGTTTAAATATGTTACAAAAACTTCCAGTTGATGTCTTAAAAATAGATTGTGGATTTTTTAAAAAATTTGAAAAATCTAAAAAAGGTGCTGCTATAATAAAATCTATTGTTATGTTAGCTAAAGAACTTAATTTAGATATAGTGGCAGAAGGTGTAGAAAATAAAGAAGAAGTAGAATATTTAAAAGAAATAGGTTGTAATAATATACAAGGATATTATTTTTGTAAACCTATACCATTAGAAGAATTTGAAGAAATAGCATTTAAAAATAATAATACTTGACAATTATAAAAAGATTTTATAATATTATGTATATGTAAAAGATTTTTTGGAGGAAAAAAATGTTTGCTACAATTAAAAATAAACTTAAAGAAAAAAAAGGCTTTACTTTAGTTGAAATTATAGTAGTTATGACTATAATAGTTACACTTATTGCTATAGTAGCCCCTAATACAATTGGTTATGTTAATTCCGCTAGAAAAACATCTAACAAAGCTACAGCTAGAGCAGTATATATAGCTAGTATGCAGGTTGTAGCAGATGCTGTTATGAAAAATACACCATTGTCTACAGAATCTGATATAAAAAATGCTATAAAAACAGCAAACTTATTACAAGGTAATGCAGAAACAATTTTAAAAGACGTAAGTATTAATTATGATTCTAAAAATTATATCATAAATTCTGTTACATATTTAGGAGAAAAATATCCAGAGGATATAAATACTAAGGTAAATTAATATTAGGGGGATTTTTATATGAGTATGATAGAAAGTATTGCCTCGGCTTCTACGGCAATAAGTATGAATAATGCTAAAGAAGGGGTTTCCTTATCTTTGTTAAAAGATGCTATGGAACAAAGTGAAGCTAATATTATGAAAATTATGGAAATGGCTCCAGCTCCAAGTGGTACAACGATAGATTATATTGTTTAGAATTATTAAAAATAAGCACTTAGTTATTATATAACTAGGTGTTTATTTTTAGTATTAAAAAAATTTATTTTTAAATATTAAAAATAAAAAATACCCTTTATTAAAAATTATAAAACAATAATTATCAATAAAGAGTATTAAAACTTTTAAATATATATTACTTTAATTTTATAAAGAAAAAAGGATACTAGCTATATAACAAGAAATAATTAATATACCTAAGAACATAGAAGACTTTTGACTTTTCTTTGTATATAATGTACCAATAACTATAAATGTGGCTATTATTCCCCATATAATAAGGTTGTCTGCTTGCTTGTCTGGAGAAAAAATATTACCTTTAGAATAGAATATATCTCCAATAGCTAATATTGTAAAGTTAAATAGATTACTACCTATTACATTTCCAAATGAAGCATTAAAATTACCAAGTCTTACAAGATTAAAAGAAGATGTAAGCTCTGGTAAAGATGTAGCAATACCTAAAAATATAGCTCCACCAACTGTTACTCCGAGTCCAAGTTTTGTATTTAATTTATCTGTAACTTCTGTTAGCATCATACTAAATATTACTAATAATATAGAACAAATTATAAATCTAAAAATTATTTGTTTTATACTTAAATCTAGATTATCTTCATTATCTTCACTATTTTCAGATGATGAATCATTCATTTTAGTTATGTTTATTATATATAAAATAAGTATAAGAATAGAAGCATAACTAACATTTAAAAAACCTATATTTAAGCTATAATTATATTTCATACCTATAAAACAAATAATAAAGATAATTATAGTAAATATACTTGTTAACATATGACTTTTTGATAAATATGCATCTTTAAACTTTTTGGAAAATAATAATATACAAGCACCTAGTATTGTAAGATTAAATATATTACTTCCAAATACATTCCCTTGAACAAGGCTAGGTTGATTTAAAGCAAATATGGCAGTTAAGCTTGTTATAAATTCGGGTAATGATGTAACAGCAGCTAGTAAAACACCACCTATAAATGCCCCAGAAAGATTTGTTTTTTTATCTAGTGCATCTACATATTTTGATAAAAAGATAGATAAAACTACAACAAGAGTTGCAAGGACTAAATATTGAATGTAAATCAAAATAAAAGCCTCCTTAATAATTAATTTCGATAAAAAAAATTATATACTTTATTATAAAAATAATCAAGCAAAAATAAAAAAATATTTGAAAAAAATTAAAAATATTGTTAATATATATACAAATGAAATAAAGGGGGAATAATATGCTTTCAAAAGTTATATCTTCTACATTAATAGGTATAGATGGATTTAAAATAGTTGTAGAAGTAGATATAAGCCAAGGCTTACCAGCATTTGATATAGTGGGGCTACCAGATTCAGCTGTTAAAGAATCTAAAGATAGAGTTAGAACAGCTATAAAAAATTCTAATATAATTATGCCTGTAAAAAGAATAACTGTAAATTTAGCTCCAGCTAATATAAGAAAAGAGGGACCTTCTTTTGACTTGCCAATAGCAGTTGGTATATTGTCTTGCATAGGTGTAATTAAAGAAGAAACATTTAAAGATACTATGATTATAGGTGAACTATCTTTAGATGGAACCGTAAACCATGTAAATGGTATATTACCTATGGTATATACAGGAAAACAATCTGGAATAAAAAAATATATAGTACCTTATGACAACATAGAGGAGGCAGGGCTTGTATCTGGTGTCGAAATAATAGGCATAAAAAATTTAACTGAACTAATACAACATTTAAATGGTAATAATAAAATAAATCCTATAAATATTAATATTGACAATTTATTAAAAAATGATACACTTAATAGTGATTTTGATTTTTTAGATGTAAAAGGTCAAGAAAATGTAAAAAGAGCTTTAGAGATAGCAGCATCTGGTATGCATAATATTATTATGATAGGTCCACCAGGCTCTGGAAAGACTATGATGGCAAAAAGGATACCTAGTATACTACCAGATATATCTTTTGAAGAAAGTATTGAAATAACTAAAATATATAGTGTATCAGGAATTTTACAAAATAAAAACTCACTTGTTACTAAAAGACCATTTAGGGCACCTCATCATACAATATCTAATTCGGCTATGGTAGGTGGAGGGCGTGTACCAAAACCAGGTGAGGTAAGTCTATCTCATAATGGAGTATTATTTTTAGATGAATTGCCTGAGTTTAGCAGAAATGTATTAGAAGAATTAAGACAACCATTAGAAGATAGACAAGTTACTATATCTAGAGTAAATGGTACAATGACATTTCCAGCTAATATAATGCTAGTGGCAGCTATGAATCCTTGTCCTTGTGGGTTTTATGGATATTCAGACAAATGTACTTGTTCACAAAATACTATATCAAAATATTTAAATAAAATAAGTGGACCTCTTTTAGATAGGATAGATATACAAGTAGAAGCATCATCTGTTGACTATAAAGAGCTAAGTTTAAATAACAATAATGAGTCTTCAAAAGATATTAAAGAAAGAGTTGCTAATGCACAAAAAATACAAATTAAAAGATATAAAAATGATAATATATATTTTAATTCACAATTAACTGCAAGTTTAATAGAAAAATATTGTAAGCTAGGTAGTGATGAGAAAGAAATATTAAAAGGTATATTTGATAAATTACAATTAAGCGCTAGAGCTTATCATAAAATATTAAAAATATCAAGAACTATTGCAGATTTAGAAGAAAGTGAAAATATTGCTGTATCACATATAGCAGAAGCTGTTCAACTTAGAAATTTAGATAGAAAATTTATGTTTTAATGAGGTTTACTATGTTAGAAGAAAATTTTATAATGTGGCTTGCTAGAATAGAAGGTATAAGTATAAGAAAAAAATGGGATATACTAAAATATTTTAAAACAGCAAGAGATTTTTTTTATGCAGACATTTCTGAAATAAAAATATTTTGTAATAAACATAGAATAAATATAAATAATATATTAGAGGTTAAAAATGAAATATTAATAGAGCAATACGTTGATGAATTATACAAACATAATATAAGATTTATAACTCAAGAAAGCAAAGAATATCCACAACTTTTAAAAAACATAATAGATGCTCCTTTAGGTTTATATATAATAGGTAATATGCCTAAAGATTTATATAACAAAGTTGGTGTTATAGGCGCTAGAAAATGCACTCAATATGGAGCTATGAATGCATATAAATTTGGCAAAGAATTAGGCGAAAATAATGTAGTAGTTGTTAGTGGTATGGCTATGGGGATAGATTCTATGGCACATAAAGGAGCAATAGATGGAAAAGGAAAAACAGTAGCAGTGCTTGGCTGTGGCTTAGATATAGTTTATCCACCATCAAATATATCACTTAGAGAAGAGATTATAAACAATGGTTGTATTATAAGTGAATTTCCTATTAAAACACCACCATATCCAGCTAATTTTCCTATGAGAAATAGAATAATAAGTGGAATTAGTGATGGTGTATTAGTTGTGGAATCTGCTAAAAAAAGTGGTACATTAATAACAGTAGGTCAAGCATTAGAACAGGGTAGAGATATTTTTGCTATACCAGGAAATATAAATAATCCTATGAGTGAAGGTACAAATAACCTTATTAAAGAGTGTGCTTTTCCAGTTACTAATATAGATGATATATTGTCTAATTTAGGAATAATATATAAATATTCAAAAGAAATTGATTTTTATGATGAAAAAATAGAAAATAAAAATAATAATACAGAAAAATCTGAAAATATAAAAAATTTACTTGCACCAGAGGAAAAAATAGTATATGCTTGTATAAAAGATAGTCCTATTACAATAGACGAAATAATTTTAAATTCTAATACAGACATTAAAACTGTTCAATACATTTTAACAATGCTAGAGCTTAAAGGATATATACAGAAACTTGCTGGACAAAAATATATTAAAGCTTTATAAACTAATTTAGGAGGATTTGTATTATATGGCGGTTAAAAAAAATTTGGTTATTGTAGAATCACCTGCAAAGGCCAAGACATTAAAGAAATTTTTAGGAAGTAATTATAAAATAGAAGCATCTATGGGACACGTTAGAGATTTGCCTAAAAGTGAAATGGGTATAAATATAGAAAGTGACTTTGAACCTAAATATATTACAATAAGAGGTAAAGGAGAGCTTTTAGCTAAGCTTAGAAAAGAAGTAAAATCTGCTAATAAAATATATTTAGCAACTGACCCAGATAGAGAAGGTGAAGCAATAAGTTGGCACCTTTTATATGCATTAAAATTAAATGAAAATAGTGATAAAAAAGTTTATAGAATAACTTTTAATGAAATAACAAAAAATGCTGTTCAAAAATCTATAAAAGAAGCTAGAGAAATAGATATGAATCTAGTTGATGCACAACAGGCAAGACGTGCATTAGATAGAATAGTAGGATATAAAATAAGCCCTTTATTATGGAAAAAAATAAAAAAAGGGCTTAGTGCTGGTAGAGTACAGTCTGTTGCACTTAAACTAATATGTGATAGAGATGAGGAAATAGAAAATTTTATACCAGATGAATATTGGACAATAGATGCAAATTTAAAATTTAGCAAAAATAAGGTATTAAAAGCTAAATTTTATGGTAAAAATGGTAAAAAAATAGAAATTACATCTAAAGAGCAAACAGATGAAATATTAAACAATATAGGAGATAGTAAATTTATTATTAGTGAAATAAAAGAAGGAAAGAGAAATAAAAATCCTTTACCACCTTTTACAACAAGTACATTACAACAAGAAGCTTCTAAAATTTTTGGATATGCATCATCTAAAACAATGCTTATAGCACAACAGTTATATGAAGGTATTAGTATTAAAAATGAAGGAACAGTTGGTTTAGTATCATATATTCGTACAGATTCTGTAAGAATATCGGACGAAGCTTATTTACAAGCTAAAGAATTTGTTGAAGATAGCTATGGAAAAGAGTTTTTTGCAAGTGAACGTAGAATATATAAGTCTAGAGGAAAGGCTCAAGATGCACACGAAGCAATAAGACCAACATATGTTAATAGAACGCCTGAAAGTATAAAAGAATCTTTAACAACAGAGCAATATAAAATATATAAGCTTATATGGGAAAGATTTTTATCTAGTCAAATGTCATCGGCAGTTTATATAACAAAAAATATAAAAATAAAAGCTAATGATTATGAATTTAGAATAACTGGTTCTACATTAGAGTTTGAAGGTTATTTGAAAGTATATAGAAAAAATGAAGAAAAAACAAACGAAAAAGAAGAAGAAGTTTTAATACCAGAAATTAACCTAAACCAAGAGCTAGAAAAACAAGATATAATACCTTTACAACATTTTACTCAACCACCAGCAAGATACACAGAGGCAACCTTAATAAAAACATTAGAAGAAATAGGTGTAGGAAGACCTAGTACTTATGCTCCTACAATATCTACAATAACCGCTAGAAACTATGTTACAAAAGAACAAAAAGTTTTTTATACTACAGAGTTAGGCGAGATAGTAAATAATATTATAAAAAATAATTTTGATAATATTATAAACGTAGATTTTACAGCAAAGATGGAAAGTAAGCTAGATGAAATAGAAGAAGGTAATATAGAATGGAAACAGGTATTAAGAGACTTTTATCCTCCATTTGAAAAAATGATAGAAGAGGCTTATGAAAAAATAGAAAATATAGAAATAGAAGATGAAAAAACAGATATTTTATGTGAAAAATGTGGTTCTAATATGGTTATAAAATATGGTAAATATGGTAAATTTTTGGCTTGCCCAAATTTTCCAGAATGTAGCAATACAAAACCATTTTTTGAAGAAGCAGGTGTTAATTGCCCTAGCTGTGGAGGAGCAGTTTTAATAAAGAAAACAAAAAAAGGTAGAAAATTTTATGGTTGTGAAAATAACCCAGAATGTGAATTTATATCGTGGAACAAACCAACTGGTGAAAAATGCCCTAAATGTAATAGTTTTTTAATTGAAAAAGGAACAAAAAATAAAATTATTTGTTGTAGCAATAATGAGTGCGGTTATTATATAACTAAAGAAGAGTAAAGGAGTTATTAAATTGAGGATAGATTTAAAAGAAAGTATAAAAAGTTTAAGTTTTATATTACAGAATGTATCCAAAAAAGAAAAAGTTTTAGTTAATTTTATTAATGAAATTTCTAAGATATTAGATTCAGACATATTATTGTTAGATATAGAAGGTAATATATTATATGAAATAAATACTAAATTTGAATCTTTTGCATTTAAAAATGAATTATCTGGAGAAAAGATTTTAGAAAATCAGGTAATAAAACAATTAGAAAGTATAAATAATCCTAAAATAAATGTAACATTAGATAATCTTTATACAACAAAATTTGATAGAAATGAATTAAATAATATATATGGAATATTTTTACCTATGTATATGTATAAGGAAAGATTGGCTACTATAATTATATATAGAAAAAATAATTGTTTTTCTAAAGATATAGATATTTTGTGTGAATATATAGTATCTGTTTTAAGCATATTAGTTTGGAACTATAAAAGTATTGAAACAAATGAAAAACAAGCTAAAAAACAAAATATAAAAACTTGTATTGCGACTTTATCTTATTCTGAATTAGAAGCGACCTTAAGTATATTTGATGAAATAGAAGGTAATGAAGGTTTAGTAGTTGCAAGTAAAATAGCAGATAGAAAAGGTATAACAAGGTCAGTGATAGTTAATGCACTTAGAAAGTTTGAAAGTGCAAGAATTATAGAGACTCGTTCTTTAGGAGTTAAAGGTACTTATATAAAAGTTTTAAATGAATATCTTTTACAAGAATTAAGTAAATTTAAAAACTAATAAAATTAGGAGTATTTTTATGACAAAAAATTTACATGCAAACCATAGAAAAAGAGTTAGAGCTAGATTTATTAAAGATGGAAACTTAGATAGTTTTGAACAACATCAAGTATTAGAGCTTTTATTATTTTATTCTGTACCAAGAAGAGATACTAATGAACTTGCACATAAATTATTAAATGAATATGGAAGTTTATATACTTTGATGAATGCTAAACCAGAAGATATTATAAAAAGATGCAAAGTATCTGAAACAACAGCTGTTTTAATATCTATGATACCATATGTATGTAGAAAATTTTTAAGTAGTGCTTTAGACAATGAAAGACCTTGTATTAATTCTTTTAATATAGCACATAGTTATTTTGAATCAATATTAATAGGTAAACCTTTTGAGAGTTTTTATATGTTATGTTTAGATTTAAATAAAAGGCTTAAAAAGATTGTAAAAATAAGTGAAGGAGTAACAACTAATTCTCCTATTTATATGGAAAAAGTTGTAGGAGATGCACTTTTACATAATTCATCTTTTGTAATAATAGGACATAATCACCCAAATGGTAATAAAAAACCTTCTAGCGCAGATGTTGAAGTTACTATGAAAATAACTAATGCTTTATTACATATAGATATAAAAGTTTTAGATCATATTATTATTTGTGGAGATGATAGTTTTAGTTTTGCTAAAAAAGGCTTATGTAATTTAAGATATCAATAAACAAAAATTATGTTTTACCGTATATATTAATATAAATATATATGGGAGTGATTACATGAAAAAGCTATATAGAAGTAATGAAAGAGTATTAAATGGGGTTTGTAGTGGATTAGGAATATATTTAGGAATAGACCCAGTAATAATAAGAATAATATTTATTATATTTTTAATAACTGATGGATTTTTTTATCCTACGTTAGCATATTTTATAATGTCGTCTATAATTCCTATAGATAGTAATATTATAGATATTGAAAATTAGAAAGGATAAAGAAAAGATGAAGAAAATTACAAGAAGTATGTATGATAGAAAATTAGCTGGTGTATGTGGAGGATTGGGAAAATTATATAATATAGATTCTAATTTTATTAGAGTAATTTTTCTTATTTTATGTGGGTATATACCTCCTATATCATTAATATATGTTATTTGTATTTTTATTATACCAAAAGAGAGTATGTTTTAAACAACTATTAGTATTAATATAAAAACATAAATTTATTACTTTTATTTATAAAGAGCCTAAAAAGCTCTTTTCTTTTTTTATAATTTTTAATATAAATATTATCTAAAATAAAAAAATTAGTTTCAAAAAGTCAACAAAATTTTGAAACAAGAAAAAATCTAGACCAAGCATCTAAGTATATGTTATAATTTACTAAAGTAAATTCAAATTAAATTAATATTTTATGAAATGAGGTTTATATTATGAACAACTTAGATTTATTTATAAATTATTTATGTGGTGAGTTTAATAATGATATACAAATACAACGAGAAGAAAAGGAAGGAAAGTTTATTCATCCAAAGGCTAAACATATAAATAATATTTGTAACAATAAAATTAAAAATTTACCAGAAAATTTTAAAGGATACTTTATTATAGAAGAAAGTTATTATGAGCAAAATAATTTTAAAAATATTTTACCACATTTGTTTTTGTTTACAGAAGATGAATATGGTAATATTGTTTTAACTTCTTATGAGTTACCAAAAGATATATCTAAAGAGGATTTTAGAAATGATAATCAAAATTTAGTTATGGATTATAATGAATTTAAAATATCTGAAAAATTTGAACCTATGACATATAAATTTATAAATGATGGATTTGAGGGAGAAAGCATAAGTAAATTTACATCAACAACTACATTTATTTTAAAAGAAAGAATAGAAAAAGATATTTTATATGTAAGTGAAATATTTAAAAAAGATGATAAAATAACATTTGGTTGTGAAAAACCTATAATATATAATAGAGTAAAAAGTTTTTAATTTAAAGGAATAAAAATGAAAAAAAAATTACTATATAATAAAAATTTAAAGGGTAAAGTAAAAGTTTTAGGAGACAAGTCCATATCTCATCGTGCTATTATGATTGGTGCATTAGCAGAAGGTATTACAAATATTAAAGGATTTTTAAAAGGTGAAGATTGTATATCTACAATAAATTGTTTTAAAGAGTTAGGAATAAAAATTATAGAAAATAATGACATAATAAGTGTTTATGGAAATGGTTTACATGGTTTAAAAAAACCTAAAAATACTCTTTATGTTGGTAACAGTGGGACAACTATACGCCTTATATCTGGTATATTATCTGCCCAAAATTTTTCTTGTAGTATAACAGGGGATAACTCTATTTTAAAAAGACCTATGCAAAGAATAATAGAGCCACTTTCTTTAATGGGGGCTAATATAGACAGTGATAATGGATTTGCTCCTTTAAATATAAAAGGAACAAGATTAAAAGGTATCATATATAGTATGCCAATAGATAGTGCTCAAGTTAAATCAGCAATATTGCTTGCTAGTCTTTACAGTAGTAATAAAACAATTATTAAAGAAAAAGGTAAATCAAGAAATCATAGTGAAATAATGTTAAAAAATTTTGGGGCAGATATTACGATTAATAAAAATAATATTATTATTAATCCTATTAATAAATTAAATCCCCAAAATATAAATATATGTGGAGATATATCTTCAGCGTGTTTTATTATTGTAGGGGCATTAATTACAAAAAATTCACATATTATAATAGAAAATGTAGGAATAAATCCAACTAGAACAGGTTTTTTAGAAATTTTATTAAAAATGGGAGCTAATATTAAGTTTTTAAATATTAGATATGTAAATGGAGAAAAAGTTTGTGATATAGAAGTAAAATCATCAAAATTAAAAGGGTGTAATATTTATGGAGATATTATACCTAAAATGATAGATGAAATACCTTTATTTGCATTAGTAGCATCTTTAGCAGATGGTGTTAGTATAGTTAAAGATGCACAAGAATTAAAGTTTAAAGAAAGTAATAGGATAAAAACTATATCTACAGAGCTTAATAAAATAGGTGCTAATATATTAGAAACAGATGACGGTATGGTTATAGAGGGAAATAAAATATTTTATGCAAATGAATGTGAAAGTTATAATGACCATAGAATAGCTATGTGTTTAGCAATAGCATCTTTAATATGTAGCGAACCAATTTTTTTAAATAACTATAAATGTGTTGACATTTCATTTCCTACATTTTTTAATATTTTAGAAAATTTAGCAAACTAATAGTTTATTATTAAATTAATAAACTAAAGATAGGAGGGATAAAAATGGATTGTATAATTACCTTAAAATATAATGGAGATAATGAAGAATTAAATATATCAAATAAATATATAGAGAAAGTAAAATATAAACTTAGTATTCCTAAAATAAATAGTATAAATCAAAAAAATGAAAGTAATATAATTGAAATTACTGGACGACTTACTGAAATGACTAGTGAAGATAATTTTGAAAGAGAACAAAATCTTTTAAAATGGTCTATAGAAAAAGAAGAAAATATATTTAGTTATTATAGAAATATAGTAATAGATGTTGTACATAAAGGAAATTTAATAAGGCGAAATAAATTTTATTTTATGGAAGTAAAAGAGTATAAAACTGATTTAAGAGAAAATAAATTTAAATTAGTTTTAAAACAAAAACTTGACAAGCTAACTTGGGTTGCTTTTGATGAAGATAACATTAAAAAATTAGATGAAGAATATATTAAAAATTACAATAGTAATTTAAATAAACATAAAATAAAAAAAGAAAAACAAGAAGAAAATATAAATATTTTAATACCTAAAAAAGTAGATAAAATAGTTGAAATTAAAGATGAGAAAAAAGAAATTAATAAAGATTTTAATCAAAATTTTACTAAGGTTGAAATAAATAATAAAATTAGTTGTAAAAATACAGAAAAAATAGGTGACCCATTTAATATAGTAACAGGTAGTTTTTTAATAGAGCAATGTGATTTAGTTATAAATGATATATTAGAAGAAGTTGCTATAGAAAGATTTTATGAATCTATAGATGATGAAGTGTCTCAAGTAGGAAAAGGTTGGCATTTAAGTATTTTTAGTAGTTTATTAATAAATGAAAATCAAACTAAAATAAAAATAAAAACATTTGATAATAAAATAGAAATATTTGATATAATTGAAGAAGAGATAAAAAATATTAGAAATGATGATAAAACATTAAGTTTAAAGAAAATAGAAAATAGATATTCATTATATAATAATATAACAAAACAAACTTTAATTTATAAAGAAAATGGATTATTATTATATGTTATAGATAAAAATGGTAATAAAAGAGAGTATGAATATGAAGAAAATATATTAAAAAAAATAAATTTTCCAAGTGGGCAATATTTGGAGTTTAAAATAAAAGATGGAAAAATAATAAAGATAATAGATAATATGAATCGTCAAATAAAATATGAATATGACGGGGATTATTTAATAAGTGTGGAAATACCAAATGGTGGTATAGAAAGATATATATATAATAAACAAGGGGTAATAGAAAGTGTAATAAACGCTGAAGGTATAGCTTTTGTAAATAATAAATACGATAATAAAAATAGGATAATATATCAAAGATTATCAACAGAGCAGGAATATCAAGTAATATATGATGATGAAAATAGGGTAAATACATATTTATTACCAAAAATGAATAGAGAAACAAAATACATATATAATAAAGATAATGTAGTAACAAAAATATTATATCAAGATGAAACATATGAAGAAAAAAAATATGACATATGGGAAAATCTTATATATGTAAAAGATAGATTAGGAAATGAAACAAGATATGTATATAATAAAAATTGTTTAAGGCTAGAAGGACATTTAGCTAATGGATTAAGTATATATTATGAATATGATGAAAAAAATAATTTAATTAAAGAATTTGATAATGCTGGAAAAGAAAGTAAATATGAATATGATGAAAAAGGTAATTTAATAAAAAGTATAGCTAAAATAGATGATGAAAGAGAACAAATAGTTTTATATAAATATGATAAATATGGAAGAATTATAAAAGAAATAGACTCTGAAGGAAGAGAAAAAACATTTGAATATAACTTTAATGAAGGTCAGTTTAATAAACCTACAAAATATATAACAAGTGAAGAAAATGTATATAAATATACTTATGATAAAGGTGGAAGACGCCAAACAGCAGAGAATAAATATGGGATAATAACATTTGAGTATGACTCAATGAATATAATGACAAAAGAAATAGACCAACTTAATAATATAAGAAAATATGAATATGACCAAATGTTTAACCTAAAAAAAATAATATTACCTAATAACATAGAAAAAGGAATAGGGAAAAAATATGAATATGACCCATTTCATAAAGTGTTAAAAATAGAAGATGAAGAGGGTAATATATATGTAACACCTAGAGATTATGAGGGTAATATATTAAAAGAAATAAACCCTAATACGTATGATAAAGAAATAAATGATGGTTTAGGAATATCATATGAATATGATGAATATAACAACAAGGTAAAAGTAATATATCCAGATGAAGCAATAGAAAGGATAAAATATGATGCTAATGGAAATATTATAAAAAGAATATCACCAGAGCAATATGACAAAGAGATAGATGATGGTGTAGGATATACATATGAATATGATTGTATGAATAGGTTAATACAAATTAGCGACCCAAGACATAATATATTAAAAAGATATGTATATGATTTATCTGGAAATATTATAAAAGAAATAAATTCGTATGGGTATAAAACAGGAAGTACAGATGAAGAAAAAGTAGGTATTTTATATAAATACAACAATACAAATTGGCTAATAGAAAAAAGAGAACCAGTAACAAAATATGAATATAGATTAACAACATATGATTATGATTTATCTGGAAATATTGTAAAAGAAAATAGATATGTAGAATATCAAACTAAAGATAGTTATGTTGGAGAAATTCATACAATAAGTTTTGATTATGATAAAGATAATAGAAGAATAAAAGTAAGTGATTGTACAGGAGCAGTACAAGAATATAGCTATAATGCATTTAACAAAATAGCCACAGAAAGAAGAAAAATAAATAATACTATGTGGCAAGAAATAGTATATAATTATGATAAATCTGGTAGACTTATAGAAGTAAAAAGGCTTGGAGATAAAGAAGTTGATGATTCTATAACAAAATATGAATATGACAAAAATGGCAATATAACAAGAATAAAAACACCTAATGGATATGAAATAATAAGAGAATATGACAATATAGATAGATTAATAAGTGAAAGACATATTGAAAAAGGTGGCATAAATAATATTACTAAATTTAAATATGATAAAGCTAGCAATCTTATTGGAATTATAGACAATAATGGTAGAGAGACTATTATTGAGTATGATTTATTAAATAGAGAAATACGAAGAATAGAAAAAGATGGAAGTATATCAAGAAAATATTATAATGTTAATGGATTATTATCAAAAGAGATAAAGCCTGAACAATATAATAAAGAAGATGATAATGGTTTAGGGTATCAATATAATTATAATCCACAAGGACAATTAATAACTATAATTGCACCAAATGGACAAGTAGTACAAACAAATAGTTACGATACAGAAGGAAGATTATTAAATCAAATAGACGGAGAAGAAAATACTATAAGCTTTGAGTATGATTTGATAGGTAATAAAACTATAATAAGGTCAAAAGGTGAATTAAGACAGAGGTTTGAATATGACGCAAGAGGAAATATTATAGGAATATTAGATGGAGAAAAAAATCATACCAAGTATGTGTTGGATAAATGGGGAAAAATAACTCAAATAGAAAAACCAGATGGAAGTAATGAAAAATATACATATGATTATATAGGAAATATAACAAGCTCTACAGATGGAGAAAATAAAATAACACAATATATATATAATATTTCAGGGAAAATAAAAGCTATAATTGACCCAAATGGAGAGAAAGAACAATATTTTTATGACCTTGAAGATAGGTTGAATGAAAAAATTGATAGAAATGGAAATGTAATACAGTATGGATATAATATGTATTCAAACTTACTGTATAGAAAAACAAAAGATAATAGCGTACAAGAAATTTATAAATATTCTAAAGAAGGATATTTAGAAAATGCTATATCTAACGGAATGCAATATAATTATACATATGATATAATGGGTAGAATAGAAAATAAAACAGCTAGTGGAAGAACTTTAATATCATATGAATATGATAAAAATGGCAATAAAATAAAAGAATTAGATATAACAGGAAAAGTAACTAAATTTGAATATAATGAGTTAGATTTATTAAAAAAGGTATCATATAATGAAAATACCATAGCAACATATGATTATTATAAAAATGGTTTGATAAAAAATATTAATAATGGAAATTTAACTCAACAATATAAATATGATGCAGATTTAAACTTAAGTGAGTTAGAAGTAAGGCATAACAATGATTTAATAGTTTCAAATGTATACAAATATTATACAAATGGAAATAGAAAAACTAAACAAATGTTTGATAGTTTAACAAGATATTTCTATACAGAAATAGGTCAATTAAAAAAGGTTAAATCAGAAAAATATGAAGAAGAATTATTTTATGATAAATCTGGAAATAGGACAAGTCGTATTGTAAATGGCAATAAAGAGTTTTATAACTATGATAATAGAAATAGGCTTATAAAACTTACAAAAGAAAATAAAACTATAGATTTTAAATGGGATAATTCGGGAAATCTTCTACAAGATGATAAAGCAACTTATACATATAATGGATTTAATCAAGTAATAAAAGTAGAAACATTTGATGGTAATATACAGATAAATCGTTATGATGCAGAAGGTTTACGTTATGAAATGGAAGAAAATGAACAACTTATCCAATTTATTTTTAATACAGAACGAGAAGTAATAGCAGAAAAAGAAGATGAATGGACAGTATATATAAGATGTTCAGAGCTTCTAGCTAGTAGTAATCAATATGCAAAAACATATTATCATTATGCAAATGATGAAATGGGAAGTTGTACTCATATAGTAGATAATAGTAAAATTTTAAATGAGTATGAATATGATGCGTGGGGTAATGTTGTAGAAGAAAAAGAGACAATAAAAAATAGATTTAAATTTAATGGACAACAATTAGACCCAATAACTACTCAATATTATTTAAGAGCTAGATTTTATAACCCAGTAATATCAAGATTTATACAAGAAGATACATATAGGGGAGATGGGTTAAATTTATACACTTATTGCTCTAATAACCCGATTTATTATGTTGACCCTACAGGTCATAACGGTACGTGTCAAGGGGCATATGCAAGCCTTAGAGATACATATAACTTTACAGAAAAAGCATTAGAGCATATATTTGAAGGCGAAATAAATAGAAGAGGGGCTGTAGTTGGTGGTCATTATGAACCTACAATGTATTATTTTAGCCGAGAAGATAAACAAATATATGTAAGCAACAGAACTCAACCTACTTATGAGGGGGTTTATAGAGGAGATGTTGAAATTAATGGTATAATAAAACAAGGTGGGTCTACATTTTTCCCACAACATTGGACAATGCAAAATGTTATAAACGGTATAAATATTGCTTATGAAAACAAATCTTTAATTCCAGGCACTAATAAATATAGAGGAACAGCTTATGGAGTAACTATAGAAATGTATTTAGACCCTAGTGGTAGAATAGCAACGGCATTTCCTAAAATGTAAAAAAATTATAGGAGGATTTTAATGAAAAATATATTTTTTCAATTTTATGATGAAGATGTTAAAGATGAAAAGTGTATAGACTGGAGCATAAAATTAGAAGGTAATAATTGGCTTATAGAACAATTGTTAAAAACTCAATTAGAATTATATTTAGAAAAACGATTTGACTTTTTAGATATATTAAATAATGCTTTATCGGGTAAAGTTTTATTTGAAGAATATTCAGATTTTACATTATATGTAAAAATAACTAAAGAAATAACAACAATTGAATATGAACTAGATTATATACATATTAATACCAATCCTTTAAATTTTCAAGAAACTACAATTAAAAATTTAACAGATGAAGAGAAAATTTGTCAAATAAATACACAAGAATTAAAAGAAATATTTATATACTGTATAAATGAATTAGAAAAATATAAAAAAGAATATGCTATTAAAGGTATTAAATTATATTAATCTATATTAAAATAAAGGCTCTTTGTTAAATTAATAGAGAGCCTTTATTTTTAAATTATAACAAGTGGTTGCCTATACTCTTGTTTATTTTTTATATTTTGTGATAAATAATATATATCTGTAGATATAATTTCTTTGTTTAAATAGTACATAGACTTATTATCTAATAAATTTTTGGCATTTTTTAAATTTGTTATAATAGGTACTTTAGCATTAGTTGTTAAATCTTTTAATAAATGAGAAGAAGATTTTTTAAAGCCTAAAACTCTTATATAAGAATTTAAATTTTGCTTTAAATATATTTGGTCTTCTTTTGTTATGTTTAAAATAATATGTAAAATAGCTCTTTGTAATTTTGTGTAGGTATATCTTTTAGATTTTATATTAGATATTAAACTTGTTATTGATGGGCTATCAATATTTTCTATTATTTTATTTTCTATACCTTCAGTTATGTCGGCTATTTGTTTGATATTTTCTATGTTAGTTGTTTTTAAAATATATTTTAATATATTTGTATATTTATCTAATGTCGGAATATTATGAGGTAAAATATTTTGTATTATATCAAAACAATTTTTAGGCATAACATTTTTTATATTATCATAATCATTATTAAATATGGCATATCTTATAGCAGTTGCAGAGGCAATGTTTCCATTTATATTATTAGAATGAAAATTTGAATTTTCTCTTTTTATAGTTTTTGGAATTATTTTGCTATTTAGCTTATTTATAGCTTTTAAATATTCAATAGCTAAAATATTATTTGGTTCTTCTAAAAAATTTAAAGGTTTATTTGTAATGTTTTGTAAAGCCTTTAATCTAGCTTTAGGAAAAGATAAGCCTTCATTTAAAAAATTATTGAGTGATTGCTTAAAAAGATGTGGTTCATTTGATAAAATATTTGATACCTCTAAAAAATTATCTAAAAGGCCTTCTTCACTACCAAAACAAATATTCTTTACAATATTAGTTTTATCTAAAATATCGATAGCACCTAAAGAAAAAAGCTCGGCAGAGGCTGTTGCAAAAGTTAAAGGTAGTTCTAAAACAATGTCTGCCCCGTTTAATAAAGCCATTTTTGTTCTTATATATTTATCAAAGATTGCAGGCTCACTTCTTTGTGAAAAGTTACCACTCATAACAACTATACAATATTTACTATTAGTTTTTTCTTTGGATTTTTCTATATGTAATTTATGACCATTATGAAATGGATTGTACTCTGTAATAATTCCTAACATTTGACTAGCCTTTCTTTTATCTTAATTATAGCTATTATAATTATATTTTTGTAAATGAAAGTATAATAATTTTTGATATTTGATAAACCACCATATAAAATGGTGGTTTTAATGTTTATAATTATTAGTTATTTTTAGTTTTTCTAGATATAATTAAATATGGAACAGCAACAAATATTGCACCACCTATTATATTACCAATAGTAGCTAAAGATATGTTATATAAAATTCCATTTATAGTTATATCTGAGTTAGGGCTTATTAAACCAATAGTTAATAAGCTCATATTAGCTATACTATGTTCAAAACTTGAAGTTACAAAAGATAATATACACCAAAAAATCATTATTAGTTTACCACTTTCAGACTTACATCTATAACCAGTCCAAGTAGCAAGACAAACTAATATGTTACACATAATAGCTCTAGTAATAATTTCTAGTGGCTGTAAGTTTATTTTAGAATTTGCTGTTTTTATAAAAAATTCTGGTATGTATCCATCTTTTAAAAATCCGCCTAAGAAGAATAATAAAACTATAATTAATGAGCCAACTAAATTACCTAAATAACACATAACCCATAGTTTTATACCGTCTAACCAGCTTATAGTTTTTTTATTAACACCTACTGTCATTACAAAGTTATTACCAGTAAAAAGTTCTGCACCAGCAAAAGCTACTAAGCTTAAAGCCATACCAAAACATATACCAACAATAAGTTTATAACCGGAAAAATCGTGTAACATTCCTCCTACTGAAAAAGCAAATACAACACCTAAAGAGACGTATATACCTGCTAATATTGCAGAAAAAAAGTACCCTAAAGTATTTGTTTTTAATAAAGATACTTTTTTATATGCAGATTTAGAAACTTCTTCTATTTCTTCTCTAAACATAAATATTATTCCTTTCTTAATAATTATAACATTTTTGCAACTTTTTAATTCTATCATAAATTAACATTAAAATCAATATTTTTAATAATTTATAACATTTTTTATAAAATTAATAATAAATAATTATAAAAATTAAATTTATAGTTTTTTAATAAATAATAATTATTATCTACTTGACTATTTATATTTTTTATGTATAATAATATTATAAAAGCTTTAATTATGGAGGTATAAATATATGGATAGAAATAAAATTATTTGTAGATGCTTTAATGTATCTGCTGGTGCTATCGAAGATGCAGTAAAATCTGGAGCAACTACATTTGAACAAGTTCAAGCTAAAACAAGCTGTAGCACAGGTTGTGGCTGCTGTGAGATAGACGTTAGAGAATTAATAAAAGAATTAACAAAATAGATTTTTACTATATATAATTTGTATAGTAAACTAAAATTGATAAAATAAATTTAAAAAGGTATGGATATTAAACCATACCTTTTTAAATTTATTTTAAAATACTATATAAGTTATATTATTTAGTTATTAGTGTTAACTGTATTAATATCACATATAGAGTAAACAGTTATATCTCCATTTGTATTATTTACACCCATTATTCCATCGCCAGCTGTAAAAACTTTACCATCAATATTCTCTTTTATTGGAATAGGTATATTTTGTGGTGATGTTGTAATATTAGTAATAACAGTAGTAGGTGTATTTTGTAATGTTACTGTGTTTATAGCATTATCTGTAGTAGTTGTAAGAGTAGAACTATTTAAAACATTTTCAGTTGTGCTAGATAACAAGTCTGTTGGTTTAACACTAGTTATGTTTGTAATAGTTTGAACATCTTTAGTAGTTGTAGTTAATGTTTCTATAACATTTGCAGTTGTAGGTGTTGCAATATTATTAATTGGTGTTGTAGTTATACTATTAATTAATTTAGTAGGAACAGTTGAAGATGTAACAGTATCAATAACAGGAATATTAGTAGAAGAAACAGTTTTAATAAATGTATCTGTTGTAGGAGTTCCTATTTGGTTAACTGTAGTAGTAGTTGCATTTTCAGTTGATCCACCTAAAAGATTAGTATTATCGTTTAATACATATTTAGTTGTATTACCATTAAATGATATATTTTGGTTACCTGCTGTAACATTTAAAACAATATCATTAGTTGGATTATTACCATCAATAGATTTAGCCGGTATTGTTACAGTAAGGGTACCTGTACCAGTTGAAGATATAGCCGGTATACTTAAAGATGTAGGAATAATATTTCTTAATATGTCTACGTTAGATATTACACCAGTTATACTACTTCCACCAGTAAAACCAGTAACAACAGTACCTGTTGTAGATGAAACTTGATTTATAACATTTTTTGTAGTGTTTGTAACATTTGTGACAACATTTGTATCATCATTTGTATCTATGTTGGATACAACTGTTACAGGTGTAGCTGTAATAGGAGCACTAACTTCTACTGTGTTTGGTGTTAAACCAGTCAATAAAGTATTATTTTCAGTTTCTACTTGTGAAACTACATCTACATCGTTAAGTGTAATAGAGTTTACAACTGGTATATTTGTATTTTCTAATGTTGCACTATTTAAAACATCTACATTAGTTGTATTAAGTGTTGAAGACTGTAAAGCATTACCAGTAGTTATTCCAGTTATAAGTTCTACTGTTTGAGACTGTGTAGAATTACCATTGTAGCTAATAGCATCTATTGCACCGATATTTTGATTAATGTAATTTTGAATACCTTGAGCACATTGAATATCTGTATTAGAATTACAAGAATCACAGTTATTATAAGAATATTTATCTGGTACTGAGCAAGTAGTAGTTATATTTTTAATACTATTTAATAATGAAGAATTAAAAGCACTACTAGTAGTTGTAGAAGTTAAAATAGTTATTTTTGCAATATCACAAAGTGAAATAGCTATACCTTGAGCTATTAACGTTGTTTTTGTTAGTTCTATAGAGTTTATAGTTAATTTAGAAAAGTTTATAGTATTTGTTATACCATCATTAGTAGTTATTTCTACGTCTATATTAAATCCTAAAAGATTTTCATTTTTTACCGCATTTATTATTTCTAGTAAAGTTTTTCTTATACTATTTAGTGAGCAAGAATTATCTATTTTATCTGGAGCACAAACTTGGTTACAATCGCAATCACAACCACAGTAGCCTCTATTTGAATAATTATATAAGCTCATTTTTAAGCCCCTTTCTATATAAAAAAAATTTATACAATATACTTGTACATTATATAGTATGTAAAAAGGTAGTTTTATGCTACTAAAATATATAAAATTATTTATAAAATACTAGAAATTTGTTATAAACTTATATATAATATATTATTGTAAATATATAAAATTTATTTTAATATATTATAAAACTAATACTTAAAACAAACTAAAATAAATTTATGGGGTGAAATATTTGAAAAATATAAGTTTTGTTGTTATAAATATACTTTTCTTTATAGGATATTTTAATTTTAATATTTATGCTAGTCAACAATATATATCCGTAGGGTTATCAAAATATCAAAATACAAGTGCTATATCATTAGATAATAAAAATATAGTATTGGGGAAAAATAATAATAGCATATTTCAAGAAGATATAGGTTTAAGTACGAATAGTAATTATGTTATTAAGGGGCTAAGTACATATTCTATAAAATATAATAATGTATTTTATAATTATAATGAAGCTTTAAATTTTTCTACAAGTTATAAAGATAGTTATATTTATAAAGATGATAAGTGGTATGTTATGATTGGTAATTTTAGCAATATATTAGATGCAGATAATTTTATACGTAGTCAAAACATTAGTGGAGAAATAGTTAAGATAGAAAATAGCATTGGTATATATGATAATAATAAATTAATATTAGGATATAAAGATATTGTTTCTATAAAATCTAATAATAACATATCTATATCAAACAAAGAATATAGAAATTTTATAAATATTATATGTAAAAATAATACTTTAAACGTTACAAATATTTTAGATATAGAAGAATATTTATATGGTGTTGTACCTTCTGAAATGCCGTCATCTTGGCCTAAAGAGGCTTTAAAGGCACAATCTGTTGCTTGTAGAAATTATGCTTATTCTAATATAGGTGTACATAAAAACGAAGGTTATGATGTTTGTGATACAGTTCATTGTCAAGTATATAATGGAGTATCTGGAGAAAAACAAAGCACCAATGAAGCAGTAAATGAAACAAAAGGTATTTTTGCTTATTATAATAATGAAAAAATAAATGCAGTTTATTCTTCATCTAGTGGTGGATATACAGATGATTCAGAAAATGTATGGAACACTAGTGTACCTTATTTAAAAGCTGTAAAAGATGAATATGAAGAAGGAGCTAAACAATGGACTAGAACATTTACTTTTGATGAATTATCTTCTGTAGCATCTGTTGGAACGGTAAATGAAGTTATATTAGAAAGTTCCCCGGTTACCGGCAGAGCTATATCTTTAACTTTTGTAGGTACAAATGGAAAAAAAGTATTAGAAAAAGAAGAAATTAGAACATTTTTTTCTAAATTTAAAGGTGGTAGCTTAGAGAGTAGAAATTTTAAAATGGCTCAAAGTAGTAACTATTCTAATACCAATATTACAAGTAATAATAGCATAAATAAATATTATGGAATATCATCTAAAGGAAATAATGTAATAGATAAGGATAATTATTTTACAATAAATAAAGATAATAATACGGTAAAATCTAGTGAAATGTTTGTTATTGATAAAAGTGGAAATAAAACTAATATATTATCTACCAATAATAAACCAACAAATACTACAACTAATTTTGCATCAAAAATAAGTAAAACAGATTCAAATTCAATTACATTTGTTGGCAAAGGCTGGGGACACGGCGTTGGTATGAGCCAATATGGAGCAAATAGTTTAGCTAAAAAAGGATATAAATTTGATGAAATTTTAAAATATTATTATATAGGAATTGAAGTAAGATAAGGAGATAAATATGAAATTAAAAGATTTTTATTTTGATTTACCAGAAAGGCTTATAGCACAAACGCCTTTAAAAGATAGGACTAGCTCTAAACTTATGGTTGTAAATAAAGAAACAGGAGAGATAAAACATGAACATAGCTTTAAAGATATATTAAACTATCTAAAAGAGGGTGATTGTTTAGTTTTAAATGATACAAAGGTAATACCAGCAAGACTTTTTGGAAAAAGAAAACATACAGGAGCAAATATAGAAATATTATTATTAGAGCGAAAATCTGATAATAAATGGGAAGCACTTGTAAATCCTGGTAAAAAAGCAAAAATAGGGGATACAATAGTTTTTGGTGAAGGTATATTAGAAGGTACTATTGAAGAAATAATAGAAGGTGGCAATAGAATTATACGTTTTAAATACGATGGAATATTTGAAGAAGTTTTGGACAAGCTTGGGCAAATGCCTTTACCACCTTACATAAAACAACGTCTTGAAGATAAAGATAGATATCAAACAGTATATGCTAAAAATGAGGGGTCATCAGCAGCACCAACAGCAGGTTTACATTTTACAAATGAGCTTTTAGAAGAGGTAAAAAATAAAGGTATAAAAATAGCAAAGCTTACATTACACGTAGGGCTAGGAACTTTTAGACCAGTAAAAGTAGATAATATATTAGAACACAAAATGCATTCAGAATATTATAGTTTAGATGAAGAAAATGCTAAAATTATTAATGAAGCTAAGAAAAATGGTGGAAGAATAATAACAGTAGGGACAACAAGCACTAGAACTTTAGAATCTATTGCAGATGAAAATGGAATTGTAAAAGCAGATAGTGGATATACAGATATTTTTATATATCCATCTTATAAATTTAAAATAGTAGATAGCCTTATAACGAATTTTCATTTGCCAGAATCTAGCTTAATAATGTTAGTTAGTGCATTTTCTACTAGAGACAATATAATTAATGCTTATAATGAAGCAGTTTTAAATGAATATAGATTTTTTAGTTTTGGAGATGCAATGTTTTTAACAAAGTGGTGATTATATGGATTTATTTGAATATCAAAAAGAAAAATTATTAAAAAAAGAAGCGCCATTAGCAAATAGGCTAAGACCACAAACTTTGGAAGAATTTGTTGGACAAGAGCACATAATAGGTAAAGATACTTTACTTTATAGGGCTATTAAGGCAGATAAAATTTCTTCATTAATACTATATGGACCATCAGGAACAGGTAAAACAACCCTTGCAAAGATTATATCTAACATAACAAAAAGTAATTTTATTCAAATAAATGGTGTTGTATCTGGAGCTAAAGATATAAAAGAAGTAGCAGATAAAGCTAAAATTAATATATCAATTAATGGAAAAAAAACAATACTTTTTATAGATGAAATACATAGATTTAATAAAATGCAACAAGATATATTATTACCATATGTAGAAGAGGGAACAATTATTTTAATTGGAGCTACAACAGAAAATCCGTATTTTGAAGTCAATAAAGCCTTAATATCTAGAAGTATTATATTTAAATTAGAGCAATTATCTAATAATAATATTAAAAAAATTATAAAACGAGCTATAGAAGATGATGAAAGAGGATTAGGTCATTTTAATATAAAAATAGATGAAGATGCACTAGATTTTTTAGCAAATATATGTAATGGAGATGCTAGAATAGCATTAAATGCAATAGAATTAGCAGGCCTTACAACAGAAAAAATAGATGATTATATACATATTGATTTAAAAATAGCACAACAGTGTATACAAAAACGTGCAATAAACTATGATAAAAATGGAGATAATCATTATGACACTATATCGGCTTTTATAAAAAGCATGAGAGGTAGCGACCCAGATGCAGCTGTTTATTATCTTGCAAAAATGTTATATGCAGGGGAAGACCCTAAATTTATAGCTAGAAGAATAGTTATTTGTGCATCTGAAGATGTGGGAAATGCAGACCCTAGAGCATTACAAATTGCTGTATCGGCTTTTCAAGCGACAGAGATGATTGGTATGCCAGAATGTAGAATAATTTTATCTCAAGCAGTATGCTATGTGGCAAGTGCTCCAAAAAGCAATTCTTCATATGTAGCAATAAATAAGGCTATGGAAGATGTAAAAAATATAAAAATAAAACAAATACCGCCACATCTTAAAGATTGTCATTATAATGGAGCAACTCAATTAGGTAATGGTATAGATTATAAATATGCACATAATTATGAAAAAAACTATGTAAACCAACAATATTTACCAGATGAAATAAAAAATAATATTTATTATGAACCATCTGATAATGGATATGAAAAAAATATTAAAAAATGGTTAGAGTTTTTAAAAACTAATTAAATGAAATATATAAAAAGGCAAAAACACTAAGTATATATTAGTATTTTTGCTTTTTATAGTTAAACTAATATTATAAAAAAAAGTATATAATAACTGTCATAATACCAGCAACACCAATAGCTATACCACTTAAAGCACCTTCTACTTCTCCCATTTCTATAGCTTTAGATGTTCCAACACCGTGGCTAGATGTACCTATTGCTAAACCAATAGCAACTGGATTTTTTAGTTTAAATATTTTAACTAAAACAGGTGATAAAATAGCACCTAAAATACCTGTTATACAAACGCAAGTAATGGTTATTGGTACAATACCGCCAGTTTTTTTTGCTAAATCCATTGCAATAGGGACAGTAACAGATTTTGGCATTATAGCAGATGTAATACTATCATCTAAACCAAATATTTTACACATAAAAATTATACTTGTTATAGATACTAAAGAACCTACAAACACACCTATTATAATAGGCAAAAAATTATGTTTTATTATTTTTATTTTATGATACATAGATATTGCAAGTGCAGAAGTTGCAGGAGTAAGCATCATATTTATTATACTGCCCCCTTGTTGATAGCTACTAGATGGTATTTTAAATAATAATAAAAAACTAATAATAAATATTATAGAGAGTATAAAAGGGGAACATAAAGGAGATTTAACCTTTTTATAAATTAATGTACCTATTTCAAATGCTATAAGCGTAAGACTAATTCCAAAAAGAGGATTATTTACTATTTGTTCCATTTTTTTGTATCCTTTCTTGTATTTTTATTACTAAATTTACTGTATATGCAGTAGATAAAAATGTTAATAAAAAGCTAACAATACTTATAAATAATATAGGAAATATTTTATCTTTTATATAAGGAAATTCATCTATTAAAGATACGGCAGGAGGTATAAAAAATATTGCTATATGATTTTGCAAAAATTCTCCTACATTTTGTACTTTTTTTATATCTATAATTTTACTAACTAATAATATAAATAACATAACCATTGCTATTAAGCTAGCAGGAAATGTAAAAGGCAAAAAGCTAGATAAGATTTGACTAATAAAACTTATAAAAAATAAAATTGATAATTGTTGTATAATCATAAAAAACTCCTTTCAAAAGTATTTTACATATATATTCTACAACAATACTACACATTAAATCAATATAACTAATATTGAAAATAAATTAATAAATAATAAAAAATATATCTAATAATAACAAACATTAAATATTTATAAAAAAATTATTGACAAAATAGTTTTCTAGTGATAAAATTTTAAAAGCAAATTAAGAGAAATAAAAAACTAAGGAGGAATATGTATGAATAATTTAAAGAAATTAAGAGATATTAATATTATTTTATATATTCTTTTACTTAATATTTATTATATTTTATAAGCAATAGATGAGTATTATTATTTTATTCATTTATTGCTATTTTTTTGAGAAAAATTAAATTATATACAACAGGAGGCTTTCTATGTTAAAAAGAAAAGATTTGTTAGATATAAAATCTTTATCAGAAGATGAGATTTTAGCTATATTACATACTGCTAAAGATATGAAAAATAAAATAGAAAATAGTTCACTTAGAAGTAATGAGCTTAAAAATAAAAGTATTCTAACTTTATTTTATGAAAATAGCACAAGAACTAAAATGTCATTTATGTTAGCAGCCGACTATTTAGGAGCAAAACCAGAAGATTTGGGTATTTCTACAAGTAGTGTTAATAAAGGAGAAAGCCTTATAGATACAGGGGTTACATTAGACCAAATGGGGATAGATGCTATAATAATAAGACACTCTTTTACAGGTGCTAGCCATTTATTAGCAAAAAATGTTAAAGCTTGTGTTATAAATGCAGGAGATGGGAGCAATGAGCATCCAACACAGGCACTTTTAGATATGTATAGCATAATAGAAGAAAAAGGGAAAATAGAAGGTCTTAATATAGCTATAATAGGGGATATAGCTAATAGCCGTGTAGCTAGAAGTAATGTTTTTGCTCTAACAAAGCTAGGAGCTAATGTTACTCTTGCAGGTCCTTCTACATTAGTATCAAAAAATATGGAAACTTTAGATAAAAATGTAAAAGTAGTAAATAACATACAAGAAGGTATAAAAAATGCAGATGTTATAATGGGGCTTAGGGTACAATTTGAAAGACAAAAGACAGTACCTTTTCCTAATAATAGAGAATATCATCAATTTTTTGGATTAAAAGAAGATATGTTAAAATATGCTAAAGACAATGCTACAATTATGCACCCAGGGCCTGTAAATAGAGGGGTAGAACTTAGTACAAGTATTATAGATAGCAAAAATTGTATAATAAATGAACAAGTAAAAAATGGTGTTGCTATTAGAATGGCTATTTTAAAACTATTGTTAGAAAACAGATAATATAATAAGATAGGGAGAATATATATGAAAATATTAATAAAAAATGGTAGACTTATTGACCCGCTTAATAATATAGACGAAAAAATGGATATATTAATAAGTAATGGGATAGTGGCTAAAATATCAGAAAACATAACAGATAATGTAGATAAAACAATAGATGCTACTAATATGTGGGTTACACCAGGTCTTATAGACTTACATGTACATCTTAGAGAACCAGGATATGAACATAAAGAAACTATAGCTACAGGTACAAGAAGTGCTGTTATGGGAGGATTTACTACTATATGTTGTATGCCAAACACAAAACCTGTTATTGATAATGAAATATTAGTAGAATATATTAAAATGAAAGCAGAACGTGAAGGTGTTTGTAAAGTGTTACCTATTGGCGCTATAACAGTAGGACAAAAAGGAGAAAGTCTTGCAGATATAGGTAAAATGGCAAGTGTAGGAGCTTGCGCTATATCAGAAGATGGATTTACCGTGGAAAACGCTTCTCTTATGAAAACGGCTATAAAATATGCAGAAATGTTTAATATACCAGTATTTTCACACTGTGAAGAAGCAAGCCTTGCAAAAGGTAGTATGAACGCAGGTGATACTGCTATGAAATTAGGGTTAAAAGGTATATCTAACGATAGTGAAGATATTATTGTGTCAAGAGATATTATTTTAGCAGATAGCTTAAAAGCTCCTATACATCTTTGCCATATAAGTACAAAAGGAGCAGTTGATTTGATAAAAGAGGCTAAAGCTAGAGGGTCTAAAGTTACGGCAGAGGCAACTCCACATCATTTTACACTTATAGATGAAGATATAACAGAATATGATGCAAACTTTAAAATGAACCCACCTCTAAGAAGTATACAAGATAGAGCGGCTATTATAGAAGGGCTTAAAAATGATACAATACAGGTTATAGCAACAGACCATGCTCCACATCATATAGATGAAAAAAATTGCGAATTTGAAAGAGCTTTAAATGGGATAGTTGGGCTTGAAACTGCACTTAGTCTTAGTATAACTGAACTTGTAGAAAAAGGCGTTTTAACACCTTCTAAGATGATAGAAAAATTTACTAAAAATCCAGCACAAGTTTTAAGAAGAAAAGATTTAGGACATTTATCAATAGGTGCTAATGCAGATATTACAATAATAGACCCTAATTTAAAATATAATATAAACGTAGAAAATTTTGCATCTAAAGGTAAAAATAGCCCTTTTAATAATAGAGAAGTAAAGGGGAAAGTTTTATATACTTTAGTAGATGGTAAAATAATAGTTGAAGAGGGACAACTTAGAGAGGAGTTTAAATAATGGTTATAGATAGGCTAATAGATAAAATTAATCAAACGGGCAACCCTACGGTTGTAGGACTAGACCCAAGATTAGATTATATACCTAGTTTCATTATAGAGAGAAAATATGAGAAATTTGGACATAGTTTAAAAGCAGTTGCAGAGGCTATGTATGATTTTAATAAATATATAATAGACGAAATATATGACCTTGTACCAGCAGTTAAACCTCAAATAGCAATGTATGAAAGATATGGAATAGAAGGGCTTAATACATATTTAAAAACTATAGAACATGCTAAAGAAAAGGGTCTAATAATCATAGGAGATATTAAAAGAAGTGATATAGCATCTACTGCAGAGGCTTATTCTGACGGACATATAGGTAGAACTGTTGTAAAAGAAAATAGCTTTGATGTATTTAAACAAGATTTTATTACACTTAACCCTTATTTAGGCTCAGATAGTATTACACCATTTTTAGAAGACTGTAAAAAATATGAAAAAGGTTTATTTATACTAGCTAAAACTTCTAACCCTAATAGTGGAGAAATTCAAGATTTAATTGTAGATGGTAAACCTTTATATGAAAAAATAGGTTATCTTATTGACAAATGGGGAAGCGAACTTATAGGTAAAAATGGTTATAGCGAGGTTGGAGCCGTTGTTGGAGCTACCCATAAAGAGCAAGCTAAAAGATTAAGACAAATAATGCCTAAAAGTTTTTTTCTTGTACCAGGTTATGGTGCACAAGGTGGAAAAGCAGAAGATTTAGCAGTATGTTTTGATAAAAATGGAATAGGTGCTATTATAAATTCTTCAAGAGGCATTATTGCAAATCACCTTAAAGAAGAGTTTAAAACACTTAAAGGTAAGGATTTTGCAAAAGCTAGTAGACAAGCAGTTATTGAAATGAAAGAAGATTTAAGGAGGTATATTTAATTGAATAAAAAATCTATTAAAGCCAAATTAATATTAGAAAATGGAAAAGTTTTTAATGGAAAAGCTTTTGGATATATAAAAGAAAGTGTTGGAGAAGTAGTTTTTACAACTGGTATGACAGGATATCAAGAAACACTGACAGACCCTTCTTTTGCAGGACAAATAGTAACTATGACATATCCACTTATTGGTAATTATGGTATAAATCTTGAAGATATGGAAAGTATTAAACCTTATTTAAAAGGATTTGTTGTAAGAGAAAAATGTGATTTACCTAACAATTGGCGTTGTGAAATGGAGCTAGATGGATTTTTAAACCAACATAAAATAGTTGGTATAGAAGGTATAGACACAAGAGCATTAACAAGAACATTAAGAAATAGTGGAACAATGAGAGGGATAATTACTATTAGAGATGATTTAACTCCTTCTCAAATAAAGCAAAAGTTTGAAACATATACAAATAAAAATGCAGTAAAAGAAGTTACTATACCAGAAAAATATGTTATAAATGGAAGAGGAACTCATCTTGCCGTTTTAGATTGTGGCATAAAAAAAGGAATATTAAAAGAACTTGAAAAGCGTGGTTGTAAGCTTAGTGTTTTTCCAGCTTTTGCTACATATGATGAAATAATGGGAGTAAATCCAGATGCAATTTTTCTAGGTAATGGTCCAGGAGACCCTAAAGACATACCAACTGTTGTAGAAGTAGTAAAAAAACTTATAGAAACAAAAATACCAGTTTTGGGAATATGTTTAGGACATCAAATATTAGGTCTTGCTTTAGGTTGTAATACAAAAAGGTTAAAATTTGGGCATCACGGAGGAAATCACCCTGTTAAAGATTTAAAAACAGGTAATGTATTTATAACATCACAAAACCACGAATTTGTAGTATGTGATTTATCAGATGATGTAGAGCCAACATTTATAAATGTAAATGACGGAAGTATAGAAGGAATTAGACATAAAACAAAACCTATTTATAGTGTTCAGTTCCACCCAGAGGCTAATCCAGGCCCACTTGATATGCAATTTTTATTTGATAGATTTTTAAAGATTATAGAGGAGGGTAAATAATATGCCAAAAGATATATCTATTAAAAAGGTACTTGTTATAGGCTCAGGGCCTATTGTTATTGGACAAGCAGCCGAATTTGACTATTCTGGGACACAAGCAGTATCGTCTTTTAAAGAAGAAGGAATAGAAGTTGTGTTAGTAAATTCCAATCCGGCTACTATTATGACAGATATAGGTATGGCACATTATACTTATATAGAACCTCTTAATATAGATTTTTTAGAAAAGGTAATAGCTAAAGAAAGACCAGATAGTATAATAGCAGGTATGGGAGGGCAAACAGGCTTAAACCTTGCTTGTGAGCTATATGATAAAGGTATTTTAGATAAATATCACGTTAGAGTAATTGGTACTTCTATTGCATCTATAAAAGAAGGTGAAGATAGAGATAGCTTTAAAAAGCTTATGGAAAGAACAAATCAACCTATTATAGAAAGTAAAATTATAACAGACCTTGAAGATGGTGTGGAATTTGCTAAAAAAATAGGTTACCCTGTTATAATAAGACCGGCTTATACTCTTGGTGGTACTGGTGGTGGTATAGCAGAAAATGAAGATGAATTTAGAGAAATTTGTGCTCAAGGCTTATATTTTAGCCGTGTAGGACAAGTTTTAATAGAAAAAAGTATAAAAGGTTGGAAAGAAATAGAGTTTGAAGTAATAAGAGATGGTGCGGGTAACTGTATTACTGTTTGTAGTATGGAAAATGTAGACCCAGTTGGTGTACATACAGGAGATAGTATAGTAGTAGCTCCTGCTCAAACTTTGACAGATAGAGAATATCAAATGCTTAGAACGGCAGCTATTAATATTATTAATTCTGTTGAGATAAAAGGTGGTTGTAATGTTCAGTTTGCATTAGATCCTAATAGTTATAACTATGCAGTTATAGAAATAAATCCACGTGTTAGCCGTTCATCTGCTCTTGCATCTAAAGCAACAGGCTATCCTATTGCTAAAGTAGCTACAAAAATAGCATTAGGGTATAATTTAGATGAAATTAAAAATGAGGTAACAGGAAAAACTTTTGCTTGTTTTGAACCTACTCTTGATTATGTTGTTTTAAAAATACCTAGATGGCCTTTTGATAAATTTTATGGTGCAAAAAGAACACTTGGGACAAAAATGATGGCAACAGGTGAGGTAATGGCTATTGCTAATAATTTTGAAATGGCACTTTTAAAAGGTGTACGTTCTTTAGAAATTGGGCAATATGGTCTTGAAAGAAAATCTTCTACTAATAGAGATTTAGAAGAGCTTAAAAAGCGTGTACAAGTACCAGATGATGAAAGGTTATTTGACCTTGCAGAGATGCTTAGAAGAAATTATCGTGTAGAAAAAGTTTGTGAAATAACAGGTATGGACCCATTTTTTGTAAATAAAATTAAAGGTATTGTTGATATGGAAGAGGCATTAAAAGAAATGTCTGTTGAAGATTTAGATGCCGATACTTTAAGATATTATAAACAAAAAGGCTTTTCAGATAAAATTATTGCTAAATATTTAAATGTTAGCCCACACAAAATTTATCAATTTAGAAAAGATAATTATATAATACCAGTTTATAAAATGGTTGATACTTGTGCCGGAGAGTTTGAGGCGGTTACACCTTATTATTATTCAACTTATGATGAAGAAAATGAGGCTATACCAACAGATAATAAAAAAGTTATGGTTATAGGGTCTGGCCCTATAAGGATAGGACAAGGTATAGAGTTTGACTATTGTTCTGTACGCTCTATTATGTCTTTAAAAGATGAAGGTATAGAAACTATTATAGTAAATAATAATCCAGAAACAGTAAGTACAGATTTTGACACCTCTGACAAACTTTATTTTGAACCTTTAACAGAAGAAGATGTGTTAAATATAGTTGAACAAGAAAAACCAAGCGGTGTAATATTACAGTTTGGTGGACAAACGGCTATTAAACTTGCAAACTTTTTTGATGAAATGGACATACCTATACTTGGAACAAAGCCAGAACAAATAGATATGGCAGAAGATAGAGAAAAATTTGATGAAATATTAGAAAGCTTAGGCATTATAAGACCTAAAGGAAAAGGTGTTTGGAGCGTAGAAGAAGGCGTTAAAATTGCTAATAATTTAGGGTTTCCTGTCTTAGTACGTCCATCTTATGTGTTAGGTGGTCAAGGTATGGAAATAACATATGAAGAAGAAGGACTTATAAAATATTTAACAGATGCCTTTGAAAAAGATAGTAAAAATCCTGTTTTAATAGATAGATATATAAATGGTCGTGAGCTAGAGGTAGATGCTATTTGTGATGGTGAAGATGTGTTTATACCTGGAATAATGGAACATCTTGAACGTGCCGGTGTACACTCTGGAGATAGTATATCTATATATCCACCTCAAAATGTAACACCAGAAATTAGACAGGAAATAATAGAAGTTACTAAAAAAATGGCTATAGCCCTTAAAGTTATTGGTATGATAAATATTCAGTTTATAGAATATAAAGGAGAGCTTAATATAATAGAAGTAAATCCACGCTCTTCAAGAACAGTTCCTTATATTAGCAAAGTAACGGGAGTTCCTATTATAGATATTGCTACTAAAGTAATGCTTGGAGAAAAACTTAAAGATTTAGGGCTTGGCACAGAAATAGCACAAGAGCCAAAAGTAGTATCTGTTAAAGTACCTGTTTTTTCTACTGAAAAATTGCCACAAGTTGAAGTTAGCTTAGGGCCAGAGATGAGGTCTACAGGAGAAGTGTTAGGTGTTGGATATAACCTACAAAATGCTTTATATAAAGGGTTTATAGCATCAGGTATGAAAATACCTAAAAAAGGTAGCACAATAGTTGCAACAATTAGAGATAGAGACCAAGAAAAATTTAAAGATATAGCTAAACGTTTTGATAATTTAGGTTGTCGTCTTATTGCTACATCAGGTACTGCTAAAGCTATTGAAGAAGCAGGTATTAATGTTCAAACTGTTAAAAAAATAAGCGAAGGGGTACCTAATATATTAGATATTATACGAAGTGGTATTGTAGATTTAATTATTGATATACCAGAAAAAGGTAATGATGTTGAAAGTGATGGCTTTAAAATTAGAAGAACTGCAGTTGAAAGTGCTGTAACTCTTATAACTTCTTTAGATACATTGGTAGCTATGCTTGAGGTTATGGAAAAAGATATAAAATTAGAAGATTTACAATTATTTGATATATCTAAAGATTTAAAATAGTTTTATTAATTCCCTAAAAAGACTTTCGTCTTTTTAGGGGTTATATCTGAAGGTGATATATTTATGGAAAATGTATTAAGTATTTTACAACCAGTACTTATTATTTTGGTAGTAGTTGGGATATTTGTAATTAGATATAATTTGGGTTATCCAATATACTTTAATATGTCATATATGATAGTTTTTAAATATTCGTTGTTTTATAAGGAAGGTATGGGATTTAAAGCAAAAAAAGCTACTGGTTATATAATGCAAAAAATTAAAACAAAAGATTTTAACAATATTAAATTTATATTAAATAATAATATAGAAAAAGGAGAAATTTATATTTATTTACTTGATAGAAATAAAAATGCCATAACTAGTTTTGATAGGGAAGATAATGAAAAATTTTTAAAAGTAAATTCAAATGAAGTTTATTATTTAAGGGTAATTTATGAAAAAGCAAAAGGAAAATTTGATTTAAGTTATGAACTGTTATAGCAGTTTTATTATATATGAAAGGGTCTAAAAAAATGAAAAAAACAGTGGTAAATGCTACAATTTTAAAAAATGAGCAAATAGCACCTGATATTTTTGATATGGTTTTACATACTACTTTAGCTAGAGATGCTAAAGCCGGCCAATTTATAAAGCTATATCCTGATAATAATAAAAATTTATTGCCACGACCTATAAGTATTTGTGAAATAGACAAAGAAAAAGAGACTTTAAGGATTGTTTATCAAAAAATAGGTGAAGGGACTTGCCTTTTTTCTACTATGAAGCAAGGTGATACTATTAGAGTATTAGGTAACTGTGGAAATGGTTATAAAATTTTTGAAGAAGAAAAAACGCATATTTTTGTAGGTGGTGGAATAGGCGTACCTCCACTTTTAGAAACTTGTAAACAAGTTAAAGGTAAAAAAATTGTTATTTTAGGTTTTAGAACAGGTCAATTTTTAAAAGAAGATTTTGAAAAATTAGGTGCTACTGTTTATATAGCAACTGATGATGGTTCTGTAGGTTTTAAAGGAAATGTTGTTGAACTTATGAAAAAAGAAAATATAACAGGTGACTATATATATTCTTGTGGACCAAAGCCTATGCTTTATGCCTTAACACAATATGCTAAAGATAAAAATATTTATACACAAGTATCTATGGAAGAGAGAATGGCTTGTGGAATAGGTGCTTGTGTTGGTTGTGTTATAAAAATATTTGAAAATGGGGAAATTGTACATAAAAAAGTTTGTAAAGATGGACCTGTTTTCAATTCTTTAGAGGTGGTATATAAATGAAAAATTTAAGTTTTAAAATAGGTGATGTAGAGTTTAAAAATCCTGTTATGAATGCCTCTGGAACATTTGGCAGTGGAAAAGAATATGTCGATTTTGTAGATTTAAACAAGCTAGGCGCAGTAGTTGTAAAAGGAGTTTCTAAAACCGCTTGGACAGGTAATGATACACCACGAATAGCAGAGGTTTATGGTGGTATGTTAAATAGTGTAGGGTTACAAAATCCTGGTGTAGATGTTTTTATTAAAGAGGATATACCATTTTTAAGGCAGTTTGATACTAAAATAATAGTTAATGTTTGTGGACATTCTTTAGATGAATATGTATCTGTTGTGGAAAGTTTACAAGAGGCAGATATAGATGCTTTAGAACTTAATATATCTTGTCCTAATGTAGCAGAAGGGTGTCTTAGTTTTGGCACAGATGCTAAAATGGTTGAAAAAGTAGTATCTACTGTTAAAAAAGTAGCTAAACAACCACTTATTGTAAAACTTACACCTAATGTTACCGATATAACAGAAATAGCTAAGGCAAGTGAAACTGGTGGAGCAGATGCAATATCACTTATTAATACTATTACTGGTATGAAAATTGATATACATAAAAGAAAGCCTATATTAGCTAAAAAAATGGGTGGCATGAGTGGTCCTGCTATTAAGCCTATTGCTGTTAGAATGGTTTATCAGGTAAATAAAGTTGTAAATATACCTATTATCGGTATGGGCGGTATATCTAATGGTGATGATGCTATAGAATTTATTTTAGCAGGTGCTAGTGGTGTTGCTGTTGGTACTGCAAATTTTATTAATCCTTATGCTACAATAGATGTTTTAGAGGGCATAAAAAGTTATATGGATAGATACAATATTAAAGATTTAAGAGAGATTAGAGGAATAGTAGATTAATATATATTAAAATAAAAATGATTAAGTTATATTTATATAACTTAATCATTTTAGATTAGAGATAAAATATTTTAGATTAATTTTTTTATTTTTATGATTTTAATAAAAATTTTAATCATAAAATGGTGGTTTGACTTAAAATAAAAATATATAAGGTTGTAGACTTTGTCTACAACCTTATATATTTTAATATTCTGGGTCTATAAGACCGTAAGAACCATCTTTTCTTTTATAAACAACATTAATATCATCTGTTGTAGCATTTCTAAATACAAAGAAATTATGAGAGATAAGTTCCATTTCCATAACGGCTTCTTCAGGGTCCATAGGTTTAATTTCAAATTTTTTAGTTCTATCTATTTTAATAGTATCTTCTTCATATTCAGTATCTATTTCATCAGAAATAGCTTTTAATTCATCTGTAAATGAAACATCTCTACGAGATTTATCTCTTAAACGATTTTTATATTTAACCATTTGTTTTTCTAATTTGTCAACAACTTCATCAATAGCAACATACATATCATCTCTTGTAACTTCTGCTCTTAAAACTCTTTTAGGAAGGTTAACAGTAACTTCTATTTTGTGATCTAGCTTAACAACAGATAAAGTTACATTTATATCTGTATTTTCAGGAAAAAGCCTTTCTAATCTATCAATTTTACTTGTAATTTTTTCTTTTAAAGCGTCTGTAACAGTAGTATTTTTAGCTTTAAATGTGTAACGCATAACTAACACTCCCTTTTATCCTATTATTAGATAAGTATTATTAATTATTTATCTATAATATATATTATTCTACAAAAGTAATAAAATTCCTTTTATATATCTTAAAAAAAGTTAATAAAAAATACTTTTTTAAATATATATAATTTGTTAATTTTGACTATTAAATTATATTCATTTTTTAAATTATAATTTTTACAAAATAAAATATTTAATATAATTAGACTAAATACAAAATATTTTAGACTAATTTTTTCATTTTTATGCTTTGTCTTAGATTGCTAAAAAGTTAGATTGTTAAGTACTTTGGTCTTTGTGCGAAAAAATTATATTTTTTTCATAAAACATTATACAATTAATAAAAACCACAAAATTAATAAAAGTTTGTGGTTTTTAAGATAAGTTATTTATTATTCATTTTGTTGAGATAAAACTTCTGTTGGATCTTTTGGTGTATCATCTTTTAATACCTTAAAGTCTAAATGTGGACCAAGTGCAACACCATATTTTGAAGGTTCTGAAACTTTACCAATAACTTGACCTTCATCTACAACATCACCTACAGCAACCGATACATTTTCTTCTAGTTGACTGTATGTAGATACCCAACCGTTACCGTGGTTGATAACAACAGTTTGTCCTATTTCATCATCTAAAAATATATTTTCTACAATACCTTCTGCGGTAGCCTTTACATCTGTGCCAACTGGAGTAGATATACAAATAGAATCACTTACTTTGTATTGGTCAAGTGTTTTATCATATACAGAAGTTGACATATCAAACTTAGATACTATATTACCAAACACAGGCCAAGACATTTCTTGTTCATCATCAAATAAACTAAAAATTTTCTCATCTTCTTTAAGTGAAGTACTATTATTTTGGGTTTCATTTGTAGTAGTTTCTGTTTTTAAATCTTCAGATTTTGTAGTAGTTGTAACTGAATCTTTTAAAGTTTTTTGGTAATTTGTAGTAGTTGTTATTTCTGTAGACATTTCAGTTTCTTTGTAGCTTTTTACATCACTTTTATTAACAGGTTCAAAGTAAGTATCTTCTTCTGTTTTTACTATTTGGTTATCTTCCTTAGTAAAGCTATTATAGGATAAATAAAGACTGGCAACAATAGCAATTGCTATAAAAGAACATAAAGCAATAGAAAATCCGTTCTTTTTAAAAAAGTTATTATTGTTATTCATTAATAACACCTCCAATCTTATTATTGACTTAGTTGTAAATATTATTCAATCTTTATAAAAAATTTTTAAATAAAAATAAAAAAACACTTTAAATAATTTGATTTTTTTAGTATAATATATAAAAATAAATATTAATGGAGGATTTTATGCCTGCTATAAAGCTTATAAATATTGGTTTTGGTAATATTGTTTTGGCTAATAGAATTATAGCTATAGTAAGCCCAGAATCTGCACCTATAAAAAGACTAATACAAGAGGCAAGAGATAAAGGGCAACTTGTTGATGCTACATATGGAAGAAGAACAAGAGCTGTAATTATAACAGATAGCGAATACATAATATTATCTTCTGTACAACCAGAAACAGTAGCCAATAGAATTGTTACTAAAGAAAACAACGATTCTGAACAAGATGAATGTGACATGGAATAAATTTTCAAAGGAGAGTAAATAATGAATAAGAAGGGATTGTTGGTTATAGTATCTGGCCCCTCTGGTGCTGGTAAGGGCACAGTTGTATCAGAGCTTATAAAAAACAAATCATACGCTTTATCTACATCTATAACAACTAGAGAAGCTAGACAAGGTGAAGTAGATGGAGTACATTATTTTTTTAGAGATACTGAAGAATTTAAAAAAATGATAGAAAAAAATGAACTTTTAGAATATGCCGAGTTTTGTGGAAATTATTATGGCACGCCTATGTTTTATGTTCAAGAACAATTAGAACAAGGTAAAAATGTTATTTTAGAAATAGAAGTTCAAGGTGCTTTACAAGTTAAAGAAAGATATAAAGATGCTATACTTATATTTTTAACACCACCTAATATAACTGAGCTTAGAAATAGATTAGAAAAAAGAGCTACTGAAACTTTAGAAAAAATAAATATGCGTATGAAAAGAGCAAGAGAAGAAATAACTCTTATTAATAAATATGACTACATAGTTATAAACAACATAGTTGAAGAAGCTGTTAAAGATATAAATAATATAGTTGAAAGCGAAAAAATGTCTGCTAAAAGACATACAGGTTTAATAGATATATTTTTAGAAGGAGTTGAAGAATAGATGTTAAAACCATCTTATGCAGAATTAATGGATGTATTAAATAAAAATAGTAATGAAAGTGATGAAATAACAAGTAGATATACTATAGTTATTGCTGCAGCTAAAAGAGCAAGACAAATAATAGAAGGTGATGAACCAATGGTTAAAAATAGACCAGGTAAACCAGTTTCTACGGCTGTTGATGAAATATTAAATAATAAAATAAAAGTTGTTCCTGAAGGAGAAGGTACAGTTTTAGTTTTTAATAATGAAATGGAAAATAAAATAAATGATTTAGATATAAATGATATAGATATTAGTGATTTAGACACTCAAACTAATGAAGTAGATAATGAAGAAATAGACCAATAGATTTAAAAAGTCTTTGTAATATCAAAGACTTTTTAAATTAGTTTATAAAATAAAAATTTAATGTAAAACTTATTTATTTTAATATTAATTAAGGTGGAAAACTTATGAAATATGCAGAAATAATATTAGATATAACTAATGAAAAATTAGATAAAATTTTTCATTATGCTATACCAGAAAATATGCAACAAAATATTTGTATAGGTATGAGAGTTTTTGTACCTTTTGGTAAAGCAAATCGTATTCGAGAAGGATATGTAATAGGTTTTACAGATATTATAGATATAGATGAAAAATATATAAAAAACATATATAGTTTACCAGATGAATATACAATTTTTAATAAAAATATGATAGAGGTTGCAAAATTTATGGCAGATAAATATTATTGTAGTTTATCTGAATGTTTACAGTGTATTATGCCTAAAATAATGAAAGATAAAACATATAAATATGCCAATATAAATTATGAGCTTCCTAATATTCAAGAAAAAATCAATAATATAATACTTAAAAATAATGCACAAAGTAAAGTTTTAAAATTTTTATTAAAAAATGATAATGTTAGTATTTATGAAATAAAAAATATATTAGAAATAAGCTTAAGCCCAATACAAACATTAGAAAAAAATGGTATTATAAAAATAAGTTCTAAAAAAATAAAAAGAAATGTAATAAATATAGAAAAATACAATAAAACACAACATTTAAATTTGAATGATAAACAAACTAATGCTTTAAATTTTATAAAGCAAAAAATAGATGAAAAAAGCAATAAACCTATACTTTTACACGGTGTTACAGGTAGTGGAAAAACAGAAGTATATTTACAATTAATAGATTATATTTTAAATATGGGAAAACAAGCTATTATTCTTGTACCAGAAATATCTTTAACGCCACAAACAGTAGAAAGATTTATAGGTAGATTTGGTAAAAAAGTTAGTGTAACACATTCTAGGTTAAGTGATGGAGAAAGGTTTGAACAATGGCAGAAAGCTAAAAATAATGAAATTGATATTATGATAGGAGCTAGATCTGCCATATTTACACCATTTGAAAATTTAGGTATAATAATAATTGACGAAGAACACGAGTCTACTTATAAATCTGAAAGTACACCTAAGTATAATGTTAAAGAAATAGCAGAAAAAATATGTAGCTTAACAAGTTCAACTCTTGTTCTTGGTAGTGCAACACCTAGTATAGATACTTATTATAAAACGCAAAATAACTTATATGATATAGTTTGTATAGATGAAAGAGTAAATAATAATATGCCAGACATAAATGTAATAGATATGAGAAAAGAGTTGGAAATGGGTAATACATCTATATTTAGCAAGGAACTTTTTAAAGCTATAAAAGAAAATCTCGAAAGTGGAATGCAAACTATTTTATTTTTAAATAGAAGAGGGCATTCTACATTTGTATCTTGTAGAAAATGTGGGTATGTTATGGAGTGTAAAAACTGTAATATAAGCTATACATATCATCTAAAAGAAAATAAGCTTATATGTCATTATTGTAATAGTATAGAAAATGTTCCTACTGTTTGTCCTAACTGTAACTCTAATTATATAAAATATTTTGGAATTGGTACTCAAAAAATAGAAGAACAAATAAAAAAATATTTTAAAGATGCTAGAGTAATGAGAATAGATATAGATACTACAACTAAAAAAAATAGCCATCAAAATATATTAGATGATTTTAAAGAACATAAAGCAGATATTTTAATAGGTACTCAAATGATAGCTAAAGGTTTAGATTTTCCTAAAGTATCTTTAGTTGGAGTTATAGCATCAGATATTATGTTAAATACAGGTGGTTATAAAAGTGCTGAAAATACTTTTCAACTTTTAACTCAGGTTGCAGGTAGGGCAGGTAGGGCAGATGCTAAGGGTAAAGTTTTTATACAAACATATAACCCAGAGCATTATAGTATAACTTTTGCTAAAAATAATGATTATGTTGGTTTTTATGAAAAAGAAATATTAGAAAGAGAAATTACGTTTTATCCACCATTTTCAAATATATTTTTTATAATGATATCTGGTGAAGATGAACAAAAAGTTTTAAAAGCTATAAATTTTTTACATAAAGTTATGGTATATTATAATCAAAAGACTAATTTTTATTTATCAGATATAGCTAAAGCGTATATTTATAAAGTAAATAAACAATATAGATACAAGATAATGATAAAGGCTTCAGATGAAATTAGGCTTAAAAATTTTGTTATATACTGTGTCAATATTTTAAAACAGAAAATAGATGTTAATAAACTAAATATTATATTAAGTTTAAACCCTAATTATATACAATAAAGGAGGATAAGTAATGGCACTTAGAAAAATTAGGTTATCAACAGATGAGGTTCTTAGAAAAAAATCAAAAGAAGTAACAGAAATAAATGATAAAATATTAGAGCTTTTAGATGATATGGCAGACACTATGTATGATGCTAATGGTGTTGGATTAGCAGCACCTCAAGTAGGAGTGCTTAGACGTGTTATAGTTATAGATATTGGTGAAGGGCTTATAGAGCTTATAAATCCAGTTATTGTAGATACTAATGGAGAACAATTTGGAGAAGAGGGCTGTCTTAGTGTTCCTAACAAAGCTGGAGATGTTAGAAGACCAAATTATTGTAAAGTAGAAGGTCTAAATAGATATGGAGAAAAAATAGTTGTAGAAGGTGAAGAGCTTATGGCTAGAGCTTTATGCCACGAAATAGACCACCTAGATGGTATACTTTATATAGATAAAGTAGAAGGTGAAATAGAAGATGTATAAGGAGTGATTTTTTTGAATATAGTTTTTATGGGTACGCCAGATTTTGCCGTAGAAAGTTTAAAAAAGCTTATTGAAAAACATAATGTTATTGCAGTTATATCTCAACCAGATAAGCCAAAAGGAAGAGGAAAAAAACTTGTAAATACACCAGTTAAACAATTTGCTATTGATAATGGAATAGAAAAAATTTATCAACCAGAAAAAATAAAAGATGAAGACTTTGTAAAAGAGCTTAAAAAATTAAATGCAGATTTATTCGTTGTTGTAGCTTATGGACAAATTTTATCAGAACAAGTTTTAAATATACCTAAGTATGGTTGTATAAATGTACACGGTTCTTTACTTCCTAAATATAGAGGAGCAGCACCTATACAATGGTCTATAATAAATGGTGAAGAAAAAACAGGTGTAACCATTATGTATATGGAAAAAGGATTAGATTCTGGAGATATGATTTTAAAAGAAGAAATCATCATAGAAAAAACAGAAACTTATAAAACATTACACGATAAAATGAGTATAGTTGGGGCAGAAGCCCTTATAAGAGCTATAGATTTAATAGAAAATGGTAATGTTAATGCAAAAAAACAACAACATGATGAAGCTACTTATGCTCCTATGATAACTAAAGAAATGGGACATATAAAATGGGATAATACTTCTAAAGATATAATAAACTTAATAAGAGGTATTAATCCTATACCTATGGCTTATACTATATATAAAGATGAAGTTTTTAAAATAAGTGAAGCAGAAGAAGTATTTGGCTATAATGGCAATATTGGAGAAATAGTTGATATACAAAAAGAGGGCTTTGTTGTAAAAACTAAAGATTCTTCTATAATAATAAAAGAATTGCAAGCTAAAGGTGGCAAAAGAATGAAAACTTCAGATTATTTAAGAGGGCATTCTATTGAAAAAAATGTAATATTGTGTTAGTATATTTTATATAAAAATTTAAAGGTTGGTGTTTGTTATGTTTTATGGAACTTTTTTTGACCCGACAATGCTTATAATAATACCTGGTGTAATATTAGCTAGTATAGCACAGCTTAAAATAAGCTCGGCTTATGGAAGATACTCTCAAATAGCTAGTAGTAAAGGGTTAAGGGGAGCAGATGTTGCTAAAGAGCTTTTAAGAATTGCTGGAATATCAGATGTTTCTGTTGAAATGATAGGTGGTAGATTAAGTGACCATTATGACCCAATGAAAAAAGTTGTAAGGCTATCTAATGATGTTTACTATGGAAATAGTATTGCATCTTTAAGTGTTGCTGCACACGAAGTAGGCCACGCAATACAACATCATTATGGCTATATGCCTTTAACAATTAGAAGTAGTATAGCGCCTATTGTAGGCTTTAGCTCAAGAGTATCTTGGATATTAATAACAATCGGTTTAATATTTGGATTTATGGGTAGCAGTATTTTATTGTTAAAAATAGGTATATTTTTATTTACAGCAGTTGTTATTTTTCAAATAATAACATTACCAGTAGAATTTAATGCATCTAAAAGAGCTTTAGATATGTTAGAAGAGTATTCTTTTTTACAAAAAAACGAAGTAGATGGTTCTAGAAAAGTTTTAGGAGCGGCAGCTTTAACATATGTTGCGGCAGCTTTAACAGGTATATTACAATTATTAAGATTAATAGTTATTTTAAATAATAGAGAAGATTAAATTTTATAAGGTTATATATTAGCTATATAAAGTGCTAAATATAACCTTTTTTATTGATTAATAAAGGACTTTTAGAAATATTTTATAGCATATATAAAGTTGTAAAATGCTATATAAATTAATATATAAAATATTACATACCAAAATTATTATAAAATTTTAATAAAAATTAATAGTTAAAAAAAATGTTATTTGAAATAGGTTAATATTAAAAAATTATATATATAGCATTTTTATTATTTATAAATCTTTAAGTATAGATTTTTAAAAGATATTTTACATACATTAAAAAAGTGTAGTATAAACTACACTTTTTTATAAGATACACTCATATTTGACAAAAATGGCTGTTAATTAATTATGAGATAATTACATTTTTATAAACTATTAATATATGTTTCTAAATTAGATTTTATAACAGTAACTTTAGGACCGTATATTACTTGTACACCTTGTCCTTTTTTAATAACACCAGATGCACCACTAGATTTTAATATAGCTTCATTAACTTTTTCAGGGTCTTTTACTGTAATTCTAAGTCTTGTAGCACAACAATCTACGTCGCTTAAATTATCTTTTCCACCAAGACCTTCTAATATCATAGCAGAAAGTTCATCATTGTTATTATCATTATTTTTATTAGAATCTTTTTTAGCATTTAAGTCAGCTCTTGTATAAAGTTTAACCTCTTCATCTTCATCTTCTCTACCAGGAGTTTTAAGGTTAAGTTTTTTGATAAGGAAGTAGAATAAAAAGAAGTAAACTACAAAATATACAATGCCAACAAATACAATATTTATCCAATTTGTTTTTTCATTACCTTGCATTATACCAAATAATGTCATATCGATAAGACCGCCTGAGAATGTCATACCAACACCAACTTTTAATATATGCATTATCATATAAGCAAGACCTGCAAATACACAATGGATAACATATAGTAAAGGTGCAACAAATAAGAATGTAAATTCTAAAGGTTCTGTTATACCTGTTAACATAGATGTAAGCGCAGCAGATACTAATAGACTAGAAACTACTTTTCTTTTTTCTGGTTTAGCACATTTATACATAGCTAATGCAGCACCAGGTAAACCAAATATCATAAGAGGGAATTTACCAGACATAAATCTTGTTGCCTCTGTGTTAAAGTGTTGGATACCAGGGCTAGCAAGCTCTGCAAAGAAGATATTTTGAGCACCTTCTACTAAAACACCATTTACCATAGCAGTTCCACCAACGGCAGTTTGCCAAAATGGAAGGTAGAACACGTGGTGTAAACCAAAAGGTATTAAAGCTCTTTCCATAAATCCATATACAAATGTACCAGCATAGCCTGAGCTAATAACTAAAGCACCAACTTTATTTATACCCATTTGAACAGTAGGCCATATAAAGAACATTAAAATACCTACAAAAAGATATACAATAGCACTTATAATAGGCACAAATCTTGTTCCACCAAAAAATGATAAAACTTGTGGTAGCTCTATTTTATAAAACCTATTATGTAAAGCAGCAACACCTAAACCTACAATAATACCACCAAAAACACCCATTTGTAAAGATGTTATACCTAAAACAGATGTAGTAGAACCTGATAACATTTGCTCTGCGCCACCATTTATTTTGATTAATGCACTAATAGATGAGTGCATTATAAAAAATGCAATAGCTCCAGATAAAGCTGCAACTTCTTTTTCAGCCTTAGCCATACCTATTGCTACCCCCATAGCAAATATTATAGGCAAATTATCAAAAACAACACCACCAGCACTATTTAATATAGAGAAAAAGTCGTTTAAAACAGTGCCTGGACCCATAATACCAGTGAGATTATATGTTTGTAACATAGTTTCGTTAGTAAAGGAACCACCTATACCTAAAAACAATCCGGCTACTGGTAAAATAGCTATAGGGAGCATAAAAGATCTACCTATACGTTGCAAAACAGCAAAAATTTTATCTTTCATAAATACATACTCCTTTATTTTTAATAATTAACAGCTAAAATTATTTAAAATATACAATGTAAGTGTATACTAAACTAATAAAATATGCAAATTAACTATATAACTTGCTATAACCAGATATTAATCATACTATATTTAAGCATTTTTGTCAAGGTTTACTAGAATTCGATATAATTTACTTTTAAAATATACATATATTTTTCTATTGACAAAGAAAAAAATTTATAATATCATAAATATATGAACAGATATTCATATATAGGAGGCGTTATTTTGGATAATAACAAAATAGATATTTGTAATTGTTTTGATAAAAATAAAGTTGATTTTATTAAATCTAAATCTTTATCAGATGAGATAATTTATGATATGGCAGATTTTTTTAAAGTTTTTTCTGACTCTACTAGAGTAAAGATATTATATACTTTATTAGAAAGTGAAATGTGCGTCGGAGATTTAGTAGAAGCTTTAGGAATGAATCAATCGGCAGTTTCTCATCAATTAAGAATTTTAAGGCAAAATAATATAGTAAAATTTAGAAAAGAAGGTAAAGCGGTTATATATTCTTTAGATGATTCTCATGTATTTGAAATTTTAAGCCAAGGGCTTTCACATTTATTGCACAAGATAAATTATAAGGAGGGCTTTGATGAAAAATGAAAACAGAAAAATTTAACATAATAGGCTTAGATTGTGCACATTGTGCAGGTCTTATTGAAGAACAAATAAATAAATTAGATATTGTAGATAATGCTAATTTAGATTTTATAAATAAAACTATAAAAATAAATTTTAAAGATTTTGTTGATATAAAAACAGAGGTTAAAAATATTCAAAATCTTATAGATAAAATAGAACCTGGAGTAAAAATAGAGCCAATATCTAAAAATACACAAACCAAAGAAAGTGTTAAAGAAAAATATGATAAAATTAAATTAATAAGAATATCATTAGGCATAATTATATTTATTATGGCTAACATTACTAACAATATATTAATTTATGCGATTTCATATTTAACCTTAGGGTATGATATACTCCTTAAAGCATTAAAAAATATAGTTAGAGGAAAAGTATTTGATGAAAATTTTTTAATGAGCTTAGCAACTGTTGGAGCTATAATAATAGGTGAATATCCAGAAGCAGTAGCTGTTATGTTATTTTATCAAATAGGAGAATATTTTCAAGAAAAAGCAGTTGGAAAATCTAGAAATGCTATAAAATCATTAATAAATATAAAAGCAGAATATGCAACAAAAGAAAATGGAGAAAAAGTTGAACCAGAAAGCATAAATATAGATGATATAATAATTGTAAAGCCAGGAGAAAAAGTACCTCTTGATGGTGTAGTTATAGAAGGAAGTTCATTTTTAGATATGAGTGCTTTAATAGGTGAATCGGTACCTAGAAAAGTTACTACTGGAGATGAAATTTTAAGCGGAAGCATAAATAACAATAGTGTAATAAAAATAAAAGTAACTAAAGAGTATAAAAATTCGACTGTGTCAAAAATATTAGATTTAGTTGAAAATTCTTCAAGTAAAAAATCTAAAACAGAAAGTTTTATAACTAAATTTGCAAAAATATATACACCTATAATTGTTATGTGTGCATTATTTTTAGCTATAATACCTCCATTGTTTACTGGATTTAATTTTATAGATTGGATAGAAAAAAGTTTAGTATTTTTAGTATCTTCTTGTCCTTGTGCTTTAGTTGTTTCTATACCTTTAAGCTTTTTTAGCGGTATAGGTGAGGCTTCAAAAAGAGGTATATTAATAAAAGGTAGTATGTATATGCAAAATTTGAGCCTTATAGATACAATAGTTTTTGATAAAACTGGTACACTAACAAAAGGTGTTTTTGAAATAAGTAAAATAGAGACAAATGAAACTGATAAATTAGAATTTTTAAATATAGTGTATAGTTTAGAACAATTATCTATACATCCTGTTGCTAAATCTATAGTAGAATATTGTAAAAATAGTGTATCTAATATTGAAATTAAAACAGTTGAAGATTTTGAAGAAATAAGTGGGTATGGTATAAAAGGTAAGATTTCTGAAGATGAAATCTTACTTGGAAGTAGTAAGTTATTAAATAAATATAATGTAGAACATACAAAAATTAATGAAAATGGAACAGTTGTTTATGTAGCTAAAAATAAAAAATGTATAGGATATATATTAGTATCAGATATAATAAAAGAAGAAGCAAAACAAACAATTAAAATGTTGAAAAAGTCTGGAATATCTAAAACAGTTATGTTAAGTGGAGATAGAAAAGAAACGGCAAATTATGTTTCTAATTATATTAATATAGATGAAGTTTACTCTGAGCTATTGCCACAAGATAAAGTAAGTATATTTGAATCTATAAAAGAAAAAAATAATAATAAAGTTGCTTTTGTTGGAGATGGAATAAATGATGCACCGGTTTTAGCTATATCAGATGTTGGAATAGCTATGGGAGGCGTTGGTTCAGATTCGGCAATAGAGGCATCAGATGTTGTTATAATGAATGATGATTTAAGAAAAATAAATGATGCTATAACTATAAGTAAAAAAACATTAAAAATTGTAAAATCAAATATTATCTTTTCTTTATCAATAAAATTTATAGTATTAGTATTGGCAGTATTTGGATATGCTACAATGTGGGAAGGTGTTTTTGCAGATGTTGGTGTATCTGTAATAGCAATATTAAATGCTATGAGGAAAAAAATAAAATAAAGTAAATAAAAACACTCTATATAAAAATTAGAGTGTTTGAGGTTGTAGACTTTGTCTACAACCTTTCAAAAAAATAATTTTATTATTTTTTTGAGTTATTGTATGAAAAAAAGCAGATTTATTCGCATAAGGGCTAAAGCCCCTATAAATCTAGCTTTTTACACAATATGAGGCAAAGCCCCATGAATTTTTATGCAAAGCATAAAAATAAAAAAATTACTAATAAAATATTTTGTCTACAGTCTTAAACACTTTATATAAAAATTAGAGTGTTTTTATATATTTAAATTAATATCCAAGTTCTTCTTCAACTAATATAACTTTTATTCTATTTTTATACCTACTATATCTAGTTATAGAGGTAACACAACATATAGTTTCAGAAGATAAACAATCATAATAATTTCCTTTAATTTTACAAGGAGTATTTCTATTTAAACGCATATCATTTATAGGTGAGGCGTAGTTTTTTACTCTATCAATAGCAGAAGCTTGATCTTTTTCTATTTTATTTATACCAACTATTAAAATAACATTTTTAGGTCCATATATCATAGCAGCCACTCTATTACCAGTTCCATCAATGTTAACTATTTTGCCATCTAATGTAATAGCATTAGCACTAGCAAGATAAAAATCACTATCAAATGCTTTTCTATAAATAGAGTCAATTTCCTCTTGAGTGGTTGCTTTTGCTCTATCAAAAAGTTGATAATCACCATTATAAAGCGCATCTATTAAACCTATTTGTAATATACTTTGAGAACCACCCCAACATATTGTTGATTTTTCTGGAATAAGCTCTAAAGCTTTTTTTAAAGCATCTTCTTTTGTTTTTACAAAAAAGCCTTGCATATTTCTTTTTTCTAAGTTTTCTATAATTTTTTTAGAATTAATATTGTTATATAGTTCTTTTGGTGTCATAAAAAAGCCTCCATTACATTAAAATTAATTTAAAGATATAAAATTTTTAACAATATCTTCTAAAGTATCTCTTTTTCTTATAACAACAATTTCTCCATTTTCCCTTATTAATATTTCGGCAGGGCGTAATCTATTATTATAGTTAGAGCTCATAACGTGTCCATAAGCTCCAGCATCTAATATTCCTAAAATATCACCTTTTTTTAAATTAGGTAATAGTCTATTTTTAGCTATTATATCACCAGTTTCACATATGTTACCAACAACTGTTATTGGTTCTATTTTGTCAGATTTTTCATCAGATTTTCTATAAACTTCTATGTCGTGATGTGAATCATACATAACAGGTCTTGCTAATACATTAAACCCTATGTCTGTACCAGCATATTTATTATTTTCATTATTTTTTATAGCGTGTACAGTGCCTAATAAAACACCACATTCTGCAACAATATATCTACCAGGCTCTATTTTAAAATTAATTTTTTTACCATATTCTTTAGAAAAGTCTTCAAATATTTCATTTAATTTTTCACCAAGATATTTAATATCTAAAGTATTATAATTTTCGTCTAGCTTATTGTATGGTATGCCAAATCCGCCACCTAAATCTATAAATTCTAATGTTTCAAATTGTTTAGCAATTGATAAGATCGCATAAACACCTTCGATATATTTATTTGCGTCCATAAATAATGAACCAATATGTTGATTTATACCTACTAACGTTAGGTTATATTTTTTTAAAGTATCTTTAAGTAATTTTATTTCATTAGAATTTACACCAAATTTTGTATTTTTACCAGCAGTTATAACTTTTTCGTGATGACCTGCACCAATTCCACCATTAAAACGAACAGCAACTTTACCACCAGGGTTTATTTGCCCAAATTGTTCTAACTGACATATAGAGTCTACACTTATTAAAACATTATTATTTATTGCATATTGCATTTCTTCTTTAGAAACATTATTACTTATGAAAAATATTTTTTCTGGAGAAAAACCAGCTTTAAATTCAATATACATTTCGCCAATAGACATAGCATCAACATTTAAACCTTCTTGATTTACTATTTCTAATATAGCTAAATTGCTATTAGCTTTTGCAGAATAGTTTACTATAAAATTTTTATAAGATACAAGATTTTTCATCTCTTTTATTTTTTCACGAAGTATTTTTTCATTGTATACATATAAAGGACTACCATATTTTTCAATTAAATCTATAGGTGAATGTCCCATATAAAAATTTGTATTATCTGTAACTTTTGATATTAATTTTTGCATAACAAGCCTCCTTGTATTAAATTTATATAATTAGTGTTTAAATTAAAAATTTAAGTAAGAGTATTTAACACAGTCTATTTTTTTTGTCATATTTATTAATATATAATCTAATAAAGTTATAGCAACCATAGCTTCAATTATAGGTATTGCTCTAGGAACTATAAATGGGTCGTGCCTTCCTTTTATTTTGATAGTCTCATTTTTTAAAGAAGTATTTATCGTATTTTGTGGGATAGATATAGAAGGAGTAGGTTTAAATGCAACATTAATAAGTATTTTATCTCCATCAGATAATCCTCCTAAAACACCACCAGAATTGTTTGTAGCTTTTGATACAGTATTATTTTTAACATAAAAACAGTCATTATATTCTGTTGCTTTTTTTTCGCTAGCTAAAAACCCTAAACCAAATTCTATACCTTTTGTAGCACCAATAGACATAATCGCCATAGAAAGTATAGCGTCTAGTTTTTGAAAAACAGGTTCGCCTATACCAGCTTTTAGTCCGCTTATTTCACAACGTGCAGTACCACCAATAGAGTTATTTTCTTTTATAATATTATCTAAAAAAATCATTGCTTCTTTTGTAGTCTCTTTAGAAGGGATTTTTAAAGGACTTTCATTAATATAAGAAAAATCTATATTTTTTAGTTTTATTTTACCAACAGATGAAGTATAAGCTAAAATATTTATACCTAAATCTTTTAAAACTTTTTTGGCTATAGCACCAGCACAAACACGACCAATAGTTTCTCTACCAGAGGCTCTTCCACCTCCACGATAATCTCTAAAACCATATTTTTTGTCATAGGTAAAATCTGAATGTGAAGGACGATAAATATCTTTTATATTATCATAATCTTTAGATATATAGTCTTTATTAAAAATTATTAAAGAAATAGGAGTTCCAGTTGTTTTGCCTTCAAATACACCAGACATTATAATAACTTTGTCTTCTTCTTCTCTTTTTGTGGAATATTTATTGATATTAGGTTTTCTTTTGTCAAGCTCTTTTTGAATATCTTCTTCACATATATAAACACCGGAGGGGCAACCGTCTATAACAACACCTATTGCCTTACCGTGAGATTCGCCCCAAGTAGAAATTTTAAAAATATTACCATATATAGAACCAGATATAAAATCACCTTCTTTCCAATAAATTATTAATAGTATACTATAAAAATATAAATTTTTCTATAAAATAATTTAAAACATAAAGTTTTTTAAATAATATAAAAATTATTGTATAAAGCTATTTACATAATTTTATATGTATGATATTCTATTTTTATAAAGATAATAGTAATAATTTTTAAACATAAGGAGGTCAATAGATTTTATAATTGTGGTAAAACTATATATTATATAAAAATAATATAACATTAATTGACAAATTTACTTAGAATAAAAATAATTATAAAGGAGTATGCATATGAGACATATTATAGAAAAAGTAGACCATACATTATTAAAGCCAGTGGCAACTTGGGAAGACATTAAAAAGATTTGTGATGAGGCAAAAGAGATGAAAGTAGCTTCTGTTTGTATACCGCCTTATTATGTAAAACAAGCTAGTGATTATTTAAAAAATGATATACCAGTTTGCACAGTTATAGGATTTCCTTTAGGTTATAACACTACTAAAATAAAAATAGAAGAGGCTAAAGATGCTATTGAAAATGGTGCTAAAGAAATAGATATGGTTATAAATATTGGAGATGCAAAAGCAGGTTTATTTGACAAAATAGAAGAAGAAATTAGACAAATAAAAAATGCAATAGGTAGCAATATTTTAAAAGTAATAATAGAAACTTGTTATTTAACAGAAGATGAAAAAATAGCTCTTTGTAAAGCAGTTAGCAATGCAAAAGCAGATTTTATAAAAACATCAACAGGATTTGGTACAAATGGTGCAACTTTAGAGGATATTAAGCTTATGAAAGAAAATGTAGATAAAAATGTTGCTATAAAAGCAGCAGGTGGAGTTAAAACTATTGAAGATGCAGAAAACTTTATTAAAGAAGGTGCAACAAGATTAGGGACAAGCTCTATTTGTCAAGTTTTAAAAAATCAAAAAGTTACAGGATATTAATAAGATTAGTTGCCTGTATTATGTATTTTATTTAATATGTAATACAGGCTTTATTAATTAAGCTTTAGACCAAAATATATAAAAGTTATATAAAAAATATACAAAAATTATATAAAAGTTACTAAAATTTGCATAATTTATTATAATGTGATAAAATTTAATTAACATAAGTTAAGGAGGTAATAATATGAAAGCAAAAAGAGTATTTTTAATAGTCTTAGATAGTTATGGAATAGGTGAAGCAAAAGATGCTAAAGCTTTTGGAGATGAAGGAAGCAACACATTAAAAACGATTGTTTCTTCAAAAGAATACAACACACTTAATATGGCTAATATAGGACTTTTTAATATTGATAAAATAGATTTTAAAGAAAGTAAAGAAAAAACTATTGGTGCTTATGGAAGATTAGAAGAAGCATCTATGGGAAAAGATACAACAATAGGACATTGGGAGATAGCTGGTATTATATCAGAAAATCCACTTCCTACTTATCCTAATGGATTTCCAGATTACATACTAAATGAATTTAAAGAAAAAACAGGTAGAGATGTTATATGTAATAAACCATACTCTGGAACAGAAGTTATAAAAGATTATGGTGATGAGCATATAAAAACAGGAGCTTTAATTGTTTATACATCAGCAGATAGTGTTTTTCAAATAGCGGCTCACGAAGATATTGTACCTATTGAAAAATTATATGAATATTGTCATATAGCTAGAGATATTTTAAAAGGAAAAGATGGCGTAGGAAGAGTTATAGCTCGTCCTTTTGAAGGAGAGTATCCTTTTAAAAGAACACCTAGAAGACACGATTATTCTTTATTGCCTCCTAAAGATACAATGTTAGATTGCTTAGAAAAAGCTAATTTAGATACTATTGGTGTAGGTAAAATATATGATATATTTGCAGGTAAAGGAATTAAAGAAACTACAAGTATTGTAAACAATGTAGATGGTATGGAAAAAACAATTGCTTTACAAGATAAAGATTTTACAGGTCTTGCATTTATAAATTTAGTAGATTTTGATATGGTTTATGGACATAGAAATGACATAGAAGGATATGCAAAAGCAGCTACTGTATTTGACGAACAATTAGGAACATTTATGAAAAATATGAAAAATGATGATATACTTATTATAACAGCAGATCATGGTTGTGACCCTGGATTTAAAGGAACAGACCATTCTAGAGAAAATGTACCACTTTTAGTTTATGGTAATAACATAAAAGAAAATGTATCTTTAGGTACAAGACATACATTTGCAGATATTGCAAAAACTATATTAGATATATTTGATTTAGAAGGAAACATAGATGGTACAAGTTTCTTAAATGAAATAATTAAATAATTAGAAAGGTTATAAACTATGAAAGAGTTAGTAAAAAAAGCGTTGGAAGCTCAAAAGTTTTCATATTCTCCATATTCTAATTTTCAGGTTGGAGCAGCGTTACTTACAAAATCGGGCAAGATATATACTGGGTGTAACATAGAAAATGCATCATATTCTCCAACAAACTGCGCTGAAAGAACGGCATTTTTTAAGGCAGTATCTGAAGGTGAAACAAAATTTGAAGCTATTGCTATTGTTGGTAGCCCAAAAGGAGCAAAAGAAGAAGAAAGAGAATATTGTGCACCTTGTGGTGTATGTAGACAAGTTATGGCAGAATTTTGTAACATAAAAGATTTTAAAGTTATTTTAGGTAAAAGCGAGAATGATTATAAAGAATATACATTAGATGAAATATTACCTTTTGCTTTTACAAAAGATGATTTATAAAATTATAAGGAGGTGATTTTTTTGTCTTATGTAATAGAAATGAATAATATTACAAAACAATTTGGAAACTTTAAAGCCAATGACGATATTACTTTAAAAGTTAAAAAAGGCGAAATACATGCTCTTTTAGGTGAAAATGGGGCTGGAAAGTCTACTTTAATGAGTGTTTTATTTGGGCTTTATCAACCAGAAAAAGGTACTATTAAAATAAATGAAAAAGAAGTAAAAATAAATAACCCAAATGATGCTAATGACTTAGGAATAGGTATGGTACATCAACATTTTAAATTAGTGCATAATTTTACTGTATTAGAAAGCATTGTTTTAGGGCGAGAAACAACATCTGGTGGATTTTTAAAGATGAAAGACGCTAGAAAAAAAGTAGAAGCTCTTATAGAAAAATATAAATTTCAAATAAATTTAGATTCTTATATATCGGATATAACAGTTGGTATGCAACAAAAAGTAGAAATATTAAAAATGTTATATTGTGATAACAATATATTAATATTTGATGAACCAACAGCAGTTTTAACACCACAAGAAATAGATGAGTTTATGGCTACTATGAAAAACCTTGTAGCAGAGGGGAAATCTATTGTATTTATTACACATAAACTAAATGAAATAAAAGCTGTTGCAAATAGATGTAGTGTTATTAGAAAAGGTAAATATATAGGAACAGTAGATGTTGCTACCACATCTAAAGAAGAAATGTCTGAAATGATGGTTGGTAGAAAAATAAACCTTAATATTGAAAAACAACCAGCTAAAATAGGTGAATCTATTTTAAAAGTAGAAAATTTATCTGTAAAATCTAAAGATACTGGTAAAAAAAATGTAAAAGATGTATCATTTGAAGTTAAAAGTGGTGAAATAGTTTGTATAGCAGGTATTGATGGTAATGGTCAATCTGAACTTGTATATGCTATAACTGGTCTTATGCCTATAGAAAGTGGTAAAGTCAAACTAAAAGAAAAGGACGTTACAAAATATAGTATAAGAAAAAAATGTATAAATGGGTTTGCACATATACCAGAAGATAGACATAAATATGGACTTGTATTAGACTATACTTTACAAGAAAATCTTGTTTTGCAAAGTTATTTTACTAAACGTTTTCAAAAATTTGGATTTTTAAAGTTTAATGAAATTAAATCTTATGCTAAATATCTTATAGAAAAATTTGACATAAGAAGTGGACAAGGTGAAAATTCTATAACAAGAGGTATGTCTGGTGGTAACCAACAAAAAGCAATTATAGCAAGAGAGCTTGACAGAAATCCAGAGCTTGTAATAGCAGTACAACCAGTTAGAGGGCTTGATGTTGGAGCTATAGAGTATATACATAACCAATTAGTGGCTCAAAGAGATAAAGGAAAAGCAGTATTATTAGTATCTTTAGAACTTGATGAAGTTATGAACCTTAGTGATAGAATATTAGTTATGTATGAAGGTGAAATAGTGGCAGATGTTAACCCTAAAGAAGTAACTATACAAGAATTAGGATTATATATGGCTGGTACAAAAAGGAGTGTGAAAAATGCATAATAATGAAAAAAAACAAAGAGATTATAAAGGACTTATTAACTTTTCCTCATCTTTATTTGCCATATTAGCAGGATTTATATTTGCTTTTTTAGTTCTTTTTATAAGTAATCCAACAGAAGCTGTAAATGGATTTTTAACAATTTTAAAAGGTGGATTTACTGATGGTTTAACAGGTATTTCTAGATTTATATATTTTGCTACACCAATTATTATGACAGGTTTATCTGTTGCATTTGCATTTAAAACAGGTCTTTTTAATATTGGTGCTTCAGGACAATTTATAATAGGAGCTTATGTAGCTGTTTATATTGGTGTAAAATGGACATTTTTACCAGAGGGTATACACTGGATAGTAGCTTTAATAGGTGCCGGTATAGCAGGAGCTTTATGGGGTGCAATACCAGGCATATTAAAAGCCTTTGCAAATGTTAATGAGGTTATAGCATCTATTATGACTAACTATATAGGTATGTATTTAGTTAATATGTTGGTTACAAGAAATATTTTTGACCAACTTAGAAATCAATCTTTAGAAGTTTCTAAAAGTGCTATTATACCAAAACTTGGAATAGGTAATACAAATATAAATTATGCAATTGTAATAGCATTACTCTTTGTAATAATAATATATATATTGCTTGAAAAAACAACAATAGGGTATGAGCTAAAAGCTTGTGGACAAAATAAATTTGCTAGTAAATATGCTGGTATAAATGAAAAGAAAAACATAGTACTTGCTATGGTTATAGCTGGTTTATTATCTGGTATTGGTGGAGGTTTAATGTATCTTTATGGTGCCGGAAAATACATACAAGTTTTAGATGTTATAGCTCCAGAAGGATTTAGTGGAATATCTGTTGCTTTATTTGGACAATCAAACCCAATTGGTGTATTTTTAGCAGGATTATTTATAGCACATATAAGAGTTGGAGGAACTAATCTTCAGTTGCATGGATATGCTCCAGAAATTATAGATATGATTATTGCATCTATTATATACTTTGGTGCTTTTGCTTTATTGTTTAAAAATATTATATCTAAAATAATAAATAAATCTAAGAAAGGGGAGAAAAAATAATGGAAATAATTTATTTTATAGCACAACAAACTATGTCATTTGCTATTCCTCTTTTGATAGTTGCTATAGGTGGTATGTTTTCTGAAAGAAGTGGTGTTATAAATATTGCACTTGAAGGTATAATGCTAATGGGAGCTTTTACAGGTATATTATTTATAAATCAATTTGAAAATTCTATGTCTGGACAAACACTATTAATATTAGCTTTATTGGTAGCGGGCATTACAGGAGGTTTATTTTCTTTATTACATGCTTTTGCATCAATAAATCTTAAAGCCGACCAAACAATAAGTGGGACAGCTTTAAATCTTTTTGCACCAGCTTTTGCTATATTTACAGCAAGAACAATACAACAAACACAACAAATACCTTTTACAAATACTTTTTTTATTAAAGAAGTACCAGTTTTAAGTTCAATACCAATATTAGGAGATTTACTATTTAAAAATGTGTATATTACTACTTATATAGGAATTTTAATATGTATTATTTCATATATTGTAATTAATAAAACAAAATTTGGACTTAGGCTAAGAGCTTGTGGTGAACACCCTCAAGCAGCAGATTCTGTAGGTATTAATGTTTATAAAATAAGATATGCAGGTGTTATAATATCTGGTGTATTAGCAGGTATGGGAGGTATTGTATTTATCGTTCCTACTTCAACAAACTTTAATGCAACAGTTGCAGGATATGGGTTTCTTGCTTTAGCTGTTTTAATATTTGGACAATGGAGAGTTCCTAGAATATTTGTTGCAGCATTTTTCTTTGGTATTATGAAAACTTTATCTAGTGCACATTCTACAATACCATTTATCAAAGACTTACCTATAACAAATGAAATATATAAAATGTTACCGTATTTTATAACTTTAGTAGCCTTGACATTTTTATCTAAAAATTCTCAAGCTCCTAAAGCAGCAGGTATACCTTATGATAAAGGTTCAAGATAAGGGGGATAAATAATATGAGAATGTATGATATTATACATAAAAAAAGAAATAAACAAGAGATTACAGATGAAGAAATAAATTATATGATAAATAATTATGTAATTGGAGATATACCAGATTATCAAATGTCGGCTATGCTTATGGCTATATTTTTCAATGGTATGAGCGATAGAGAAATATCTACAATGACAAATGCTATGGCACATTCTGGAGATATGGTAGATTTATCTTCTATAGAAGGGATAAAGGTTGATAAACATTCTACAGGTGGTGTAGGTGATAAAACAACATTAATAATAGCACCAGTTGTTGCATATTATGGTGTAAAAGTAGCTAAAATGTCTGGTAGAGGTTTAGGGCATACTGGCGGTACTGTCGATAAAATGGAAGCAATACCAGGACTTAAAACTAATTTTTCACAAGAAGAATTTTTTGATATAGTGAACAAAACAGGAATTAGTGTAATAGGGCAATCTGGCAACCTTGCTCCAGCAGATAAAAAGCTTTATGCATTAAGAGATGTTACAGCAACAGTAGATAGTATTCCTCTTATAGCGGCATCTATTATGAGTAAGAAATTAGCAGCTGGTAGTGATTGTATTTTATTAGATGTTAAAACTGGTAGTGGAGCATTTATGAAAACATTAGATGAATCTATAAGCCTTGCTCAAAAAATGGTAGCAATAGGAGAAAATTGTGGAAGGAAAACTATTGCACTTATAACAGATATGGATATACCTTTAGGTAATAATATAGGAAATGCTTTAGAAATAATAGAAGTTATAAATACTTTAAATGGTAAAGGACCAAAAGATTTAACAGAAATATGTATAAAGCTGGCAGGTAATATGTTATATCTTGCAGGCAAAGGCAATATAACAGAATGTGAAAAAATGGCTAAAGAAGCTATTGAAAATGGATATGCTATTAAAAAGTTAATAGAAATGGTAGAAGCTCAAGGTGGAGATATAGAATATATTAAAAATCCAGATAAATTTGAAAAATCTAAGTATAGTTTAGATATAGTTTTAGAAGAAGAGATAGATGGATATATTGAATTTATGGATACAGAAGGGCTAGGAATTGCATCTACTATGTTAGGAGCAGGAAGAGAAACTAAAGAAGATGTTATAGATTTTTCTGCAGGTATTATTTTAAATAAAAAAGTTGGAGATAAAGTAAAACAAGGTGATGTTTTATGCACATTATATACTAATGATGAGAATAAACTAAAAAATGCTAAAGAAAAAGTTTTGTCATCTATAAATATTAGTGATAAGGAAACTAAAAAAGTACAATTAGTTTTTGCAAGAATTGAAAAAGATAGTATAGAAAAATTTTAAAATTATAAAAAATATTTGACTAAATTAAAATTTAAGTGTAAAATATGACTTGAATAATATATTCTAAATTTTAGGAGGAAAAAATAATGAAAAAATTTATCACATTAACAATAGTTGGAATGATGGCTTTAAGCATGGTTGCTTGTAAAGGGGAATCAGCAACAGAAGAACCAGCATCAATAGAATCAAGCTCAGAAGAAAGTTCAATGGAAGAATCTATTTCAGAAGAAGAAAGCTCAATGGAAGAGTCAGTATCAGAAGAAATGAGTTTAGAAGAAAGCTCAATGGAAGAATCAGTATCAGAAGAAACAAGTAAATAATTTTAATTTTTTTACATAAAGTAATAAGGTTTATTTTATGTTTGGGAGGAAAAAATAATGAAAAAATTTATTACATTAACAATAGTTGGAATGATGGCTTTAAGTATGGTTGCTTGTAAAGGGGAATCAGCAATAGAAGAACCAGCATCAATAGAATCAAGCTCAGAAGAAAGTTCAATGGAAGAATCTGTATCAGAAGAAGTAAGCTCAGAAGAAAGCTCAATGGAAGAGTCAGTATCAGAAGAAACAAGTAAATAATGTAATAAAAATAAATTATGTTATTATTTAAATGTTTTAATAAAATTAGTATTTAATTAAATATTTTAATATAATTAAAAATATTTATAGTAACTAAGGAGGAAAAACTATGAAAAGAGTAGTTAGTTTAATATTAGCAGTGACTATGGCTTTAGGTATGGTTGCTTGTGGAAATTCGAGTAATGAAAAAAATTCTACTCAAGAAAATACATCTAGTGCAGAAATAGCTCTTGTTACAGATGTTGGTACTATTGATGATAAATCTTTTAACCAAGGTTCTTGGGAAGGCGTTGTAAAATTTGCTGAAGAAAAAGGAATAACTCATAAATATTATCAACCATCTGAAAAATCTAATGAAGCTATTATTACTGCTATTGAATTAGCTATTAAAGGTGGAGCTAAAACAGTTGTTTGTCCTGGATTTTTATTTGAAGTACCTGTTTATAATATGCAAAAAAAATATCCAGATATTAAATTTATTCTTATAGATGGTGTACCTCAAGATGGTGGTGGAGAATTATATGAATTAGCTGATAATACTCAATCTATTTATTTTGCTGAAGAACAAGCAGGATTTTTGGCAGGATATGCTTCTGTTATAGAAGGGTTTAGAAATCTAGGATTCATGGGTGGTATAGCAGTTCCAGCTGTTATTCGTTATGGTTATGGATTTGTACAAGGGGCAGAATATGCTGGTAAAGAATTAGGCCTTGCTCCTGGTGAAATTACTATGAACTATACATATGTTGGAGATTTTGATGCTTCTCCAGACCATACAGCTAAAGCAGCAGCTTGGTATAATGAAGGTGTTGAAGTTATATTTGCTTGTGGTGGAGGCGTTGGTAACTCTGTTATGAAAGCTGCAGAGACTGCAGGTAAAAAAGTTATTGGTGTAGATGTTGACCAATCATTTGAATCTGAAACAGTTATTACATCAGCTATGAAAAACTTACAAAATGCAATTTACAAATCTTTACAATCAATTTATGATGGTACTTTTTCTGGTGGGAATGTAATAGATTTAGGTGCTAATACACAAGATATATTACTTCCTATGGAAACATCTAAATTTGAAGTATTTAGTCAAGAACAATATGACTTAATATATAGTAAAATAGCTAATGAAGAAATTAAATTAAAAAATGAAACTGCTGGAGAAAAACCAACAGATTTAGGCTCTCAAATAGTTACTGTAAATTTTAAATAATTAATAAAAATTAATTTTACCCCTTTAATATAATTTATATATTTAAAGGGGTTTTTAATGATTTAAATAAGTATAAAAATAAAAAAATACATTTGTTTATATCTAAATTATAATATATAATTTATAAAAAATATTAAAGTTATTACAAAACTAAAAATATTTAATATAAGATTTTAATTAGTATTTTTAAATGTGTAATATTTAAGTATATTTATTTAAAAAATTTATTCCTTTCAAGATAAGTTGAAAAGTGTAGTTTACTAAAAATTATGTCCTAAATAAAGGAAGTGGGAATATGAAGAAATAGAAGAGAAAAGTCAGTAAATAACAGTGTTTGGGCGTAGTTTTGGTGAGATTTAATAAAAATAAAAGAGATTTTAGGACATAAATTTTAGTTATAGATAAGAAAGGCTTGTAACCCTTGAAAATAGGGAGATACAAGCCTTTTAGTTATTTTTGTATTAATTTTATTATTTAAAATAGTATTTACAATAATAAAAAATTTCAAGATTAAAAAAATAATCTTTCATTGTCTTGAAAAAATCTTGCAAAGCTAGGTAAACAGGGCTTTAGAAGTCTTTATGAGCAAAAATAACACAACAAAAAACAAGCCTTTAAAAGCAAAAATAAAGCTAAAAATAAGACAAAGCAATGTAACATTTGTGTAAAAAATGAATAAAGTTGTTACATTGAGCCATTCTCTAAGCTTAGAGCTATGTTTAATAAATAAAAATAACTAAAAAGCAATGTAACAACTTTAATATAATATTTATACATAATAGTATAATAAATATACAGATAGATTATTTTATACAAATAGAGCAAGGTTCATATTTTTTAAAATTATCATCATTAAAATTTAGTTGTATTAAGTTATTTTTATCTTTTATATATCTACAATCTTTTAAATGATACTTTGTACCAGTTTTTGTAGTATAGAATACTTTATCATTAGTAATAGTTTCTATTGAAGTAATAGGAGCGGTATTATTTATCATTGAATTATTAGATATATTATTATTTTTTAAAGATATTAAAATAAAAATTAAGCATATTGTTAGGATTGAACTAACAGTAAAAAATTTTAAATATGATTTATTTACTTTAGGGTTTATTTTAGTTTCTTCATTATCATATTTATTTTTTTTAATATATTCATTAAATATTTTTATAAGTCTTTCAGAAATATCATCTAAACTATGAAAGTTAGTGATGTTAGGTATATGTTGAGTAATATGTTTGATAGGTAATTTTGAAAGTCTTATTATATCGTCTATGCTATATACTTCCATTTCTTTAAAAATACAAGAGGGAGCTAAAACTTCACAAGCAAATGTATTAGCTTCATTTTCTTGTCTTATTAAGTTTTCTTTTATTAAGCTACTTCCCATAATGTTATTAGATGAAGAGTGCTTTAATAATATATGTCCGAACTCGTACAAGATATTAAATAGTATATCATTTTCTGGTAAATCATCATTATACAAAATAAATATTTTATTTTCTTTTATAAAGGTAAAAGCATCTAATTTAAGCTGTTCTTTTAAATTTAAGTTATATATTAATTTTTGGTTAGAAGAATATTTACATAACTCCCATTTATTTAGAATAGCTATTTCAGTTAGTAGTTCAATATTAAAATTTAAGTTTGTTATACGATAACTTATAAGAAAGTTATAAGCTTTTTCTTTTATGTACATAGAAAACCTCCAATGATAAGATTAGAGAACGTTCTCAAGTACATTTTATATCAAAAATTGACAAAATACAAATGGTAATAAATGTTAGTTATTTGGGTTGTATTCATCTACAACAATATTTTCTTCGATATATTTAGCTAAATCTTCATCTATTTCTACAACTCCACCACCTAATGCAGCGATTTGAGCTTTTTTAGAGTTAAGAATTTTATCTTGTTCATTAGACATTTTTACAACTAACTTAAAAATTTGACTTATAGCTTGATTTTTATAATCTTCATCTAATTTATTGAATAAGTTTAGTAATTTTTTTTCTTGTTCTGTTAAATTATTATTTGTATTATTAAGTATTAATTCATCTAATGTACAATTAAAATATTGCGATAGTTTTTCTAGTGTTTTCTCACTAGGTTTACTTTTTCCACTTTTCCAATCTCCAAAACTTCCAGCAGATATTCCTATTTCTTTATAAAAATGAGATTTTGTTATCCCCTTTTTTTTTACTAAATTATTTATGTTATTTAAAAAAATATTAATATCAGAAATGTACATATTTTAACTCCTTTATTCTAAAATAATTATGAATTTTTCACAAATATACGCAATTTGCGATGAAATTATTGACTATACGCATTTTGCGTATTATAATATAAACATAACAACTCCACTTTAAGTGGATAAGGAAATTATATCATATATAAAAAAATAAAACAATTTAATATAAAGGAAAGTGAGGTGTATTATATGAGTTTGGCTAAAAATTTAAAAAGTTATAGAATTGAATTAGGTTTAACTCAAAAGAAATTAGCAGAACAAGTAAATTTAGGAGAAACTATGATTTCAGAAGTTGAATGTGGAAGAAAGCAGTTGTCTATTTTATCGCTAAAAAAATAGCAAAGGTGTTTAATTGTACCATTGATGAGTTGGTTAATTAAGGGAGTGTTACTATGGAAAAATTAAAAATATTAGATGAAAGAAAAGTATTAACAAAAGATTTTAAAATTTATGGTAGCTTTGAAGAGCCACTATTTTTAGCAAAAGATGTTGCAGAATGGATAGAACATACTAATTCAAGAATGATGTTACAAAATATAGATGAAGATGAAAAGATATGCGTAAACAATCCTTACGCATTGAAAGGTCAACAAGAACAATGGTTTTTAACAGAGTATGGTTTATATGAAGTATTAATGCAAAGCAGAAAGCCTATTGCAAAAGTATTTAAAAAAGAAGTTAAAAAAATTCTTAAAGAAATAAGAACAACGGGTAAATATGATGCTAATAAAAATGGTTATATGTTGAATGGTATAAAAGTTTTTACTACAATACAAATAGCGAATGAATTGAATACATCAAGAAGAGCAGTTAACTATAAAGGTGAAAAATTAGGTTTAAAAAATGGAATTGATTATATAGATTTGTCTAAACAAGATTTATTAAAATTTAAATCTGAAAATAATCACGATTTAAGTCTGAAAGGTAAATCTAATTTAAGACTATATAATGAAAATTCTAAAAATAAACTCTTAACAGGTTCAAAAAATATAAAAGAAACTTATTCTCAAGAGGTATTAGAATTCACAAAAAATACAGAAGAGATATATTAAAAAATATCAAATAAATCTTTATTTATTAAAGAAAGTAGCTAAAGTGTTTAATTACACTATTGATGAGTTGGTTAATTGAAGGGAGGTGGATAAATGAAAAGTAAACATAAAAATGAATTATTTTTTGAGATAAATGGAGGTTGGAATTTTGATGAGTTATTTAAATATATAGATACTATTAAAAAAAAGTACCCTAACGCAAAAATACACGTTAAGATACTTTAGAAATATTATTCGCAATTTAATTGACTAACTAAATCATTAAATATAGTTGATATTAGATGATTAATATTACTATTAAATAGTAGTTATTAATATATTAAAATTTTAGGAGGAAAAAATATGAGTAAAGAACAATTAGCAAGAGAAGGTATTAACAAATTTGAAAATGAGGTAGTAAAATTTTTAAAAGTAACACCTAAAACACAGGCTTATTTAGAATTAAATGATGTGCTTAAAAAATTACATTTTCAAGGTGACTATGATAGTGTAATAGGTATATGTGAAATTGTTACACAAAAAGTAAATAGAATTAGATAAGCATAAAAAGTATATAAGGGCTTTTTTAAGCCTTTATATACAAAATTAAAAAATAGAAAGGAAGATAAAAATGTTTGAATTAGGTTTATATATAGGTGTATTAGTTACAGGAATATTTACATACTTAGGTTATCTTCTATGTGAAATAAAGCATAAAAGAAAATTTTTAAATAAATATAAAGGTAAATCTTTAGATATACCTAAATTTTTAAAAAGGTAGGTGTTTAAAATGGAGGTATGGTACTCGGTAGCAGGAAGTACAAAAATAGAGATAAATAAAGAAGATTTTAATCAAATGCTTAAAGATAGGGTTAATATTGAAGATATAAATGAAATTGATACTTGGGTAAGAAAAAATATAGGTATAGATATAGATATTTTTAATACTGACATAGATGAAGAAGAAATTGAAGACTACTGTTTAGAAGCAGAAGAGGAAGAAATATTGAAAAAGTTAAAATACGAAGAAGAAAAAGATTTACCTATGGAAAATCAACTTGATTTATTTGGAGGTATAGTAGGTGTTAAATAAAATATTGAAATTAATTACATTTTTTTTAAAGCTAGTATTAGCTAGTATTATATGTTTTTTAATAGGTTATTGTATAGGTTATTTTATTTTATATTTAAGTTTTACATAAAAAATAGACGGTTAGATTAACCGTCCATTATAAGCAAATTAATTATATCACTAAATAAAATAAAAAACAAGAGTTAATTTATAAAAAAATAAAAGAAAGGAGGAGATATAGAAAAATGGCTTGCAAATATGACAAAATATATATTAGCTTGGAGGAGGCTAGTGAGTTAGAAGGAATGAGTTATCATAGTATTTTAATGAGAATGCAAAGAAACCCACAAGCCTACAACATAAAAAAAGAACAAGCTATACAAGGTGGCAAAGATAGAACATTTATTTCTGTATCTTCTCTATCTTCAAAAGCACAGGCTTTATATAAAAAGAAGATGCAGGCAGATGTACCCAAAGAGGAGATAAAAGACTGGTATATAGATATAGACATTAACTGGTATAAAGCTAACTATCAAAAAAACTTTAATGAAGCTTTAGAAAGATTTAACATAGTAGAAAGACTTTTTAATGAAGATAGGCTTAAATCTAAAATATTAGCAGAAGAATTAAATGTAACTGAAAGAAATGCAAGGCGAGTTATTGATAAATATCTAAATGCTTTACAAATTATAGAGCAAAAGAGACAAAATTCGGACATAGATTTTAGTTATTTAAAAGTTTTAGCACTAGCTAAAAAAGTAAAAATACAAGAAAATTTTTATATATTAAATGAAGAAATGAAAGCATTTCTTGAAAATAGTTACTATGATAAAGACTTTTTGCTTAATAACAACCCTATAACCAACTTATATGATGATTTTGTTAAATGGTGTGAGTTTAAGGAAATAGAACAAATACCACATTATAACACGATAAGAAGATACATATTACACATAAGAGAAATAGACGGAGAAGGTGCAACTGTTCTTGCTAGCAAAGGTACTAGAGCTTGGAAAAATAGTCATATGATGAAACGTTTTAGAGATACAAAAGCCTTAAAGGTATTAGAAATAGTACAAGGAGATGTACATACGTTTGACTGTTGGGTATCTGTTAAACGAGCCAACGGAAGTATTGAAGCAATAAGACCTTGTTTGGTGGCTTGGATAGATATGAGAAGTAGAGCTTTAGTTGGTTGGGTAATAACAGAGTGTCCAGATGCACAAATAATGAAACAAAGTTTAATACATACTATATATCCTAAAGCTAATAAGGAGTTGCCTTATGGTGTACCTAAATATTTACTTATAGACAATGGTAAAGAATATACGGCAAAAACTTTAACAGGTAGAGAAAGAACAGAGCGTGTATGTTTTGATGAAGATGCTAAAGGTTTTTACCGAAGTATTGGAATTAAAGATGATATACGAAGTTTGCCTTACCAACCGTGGAGTAAGGCACAAGTAGAAAGATATTTCTCAACAGTGGAAATGAAATTTGGTAAAAGAATTAAAAGTTATACAGGTACTTTAACAGGTAGAAAAACTAGTGGTAAGGTACAAAAAGATATTAAAAAAATGCTAGAAAAAGGGCAACTATTAACAATAGAAGACTTTGCAGAAAAATTTGAACAATGGGTAGTAACTGAATTTCATAACAAAAAACACAGGGGGCTTATTAGACAAGGAGAGCAAACAAGCGAACCTATATCAGTATTTAATAATGCAGATAAATATGTACAAGCCCCACCACCTTTACAGTATGCTATTAGTTTACTTATGAAAGGCGAAACAAGGGTTGTTACTAATACAGGTATTAGGAGAACTATTAAAGGAAAAGAAGTATGGTATACAAATCCAGAGCTTACAAAATATCAAGGTAGACGAGTTGAGTTTAAATACCATACAGAAGATATTACTAAAGTGTTTGTTTATGATGAAAATGGTAAATTTATATGTGAAGCTATAAGCTATGAGTTATTGCATATTGCCCCTAAACTTTCAGAAGATAGCTTAATAGAACATATAAAAGACCAAAAAAGACAACAACAACAAACAAATGAAACTATTAAAAATAGACGTAAAACTTATGAAGAACGTCAACTTGATTATGAAGAAGCAGGTAAAAAACTTGTTGCCCCTACATTATCAAATGAAGAACTTAAAACAGTTGCCTTTGTTAATGATAACAGATTTAAAGAAGATACGAAAGTTAAACAAAAAGAGCTTAAAACAACACATAACGATATTAAAGAAAGTAGCAAGGAAATTGCTGAAGATTATTTACAAAGATTAGGAGATGAGGTGTTTGATAGAATCTGTTAAAAGTTTTGAAATAAAAATAATATTAGAAGCTATAAAAAACTCAACCGATTATTTTTCCTATAAAGAAATATTATTAAATATTGGAAAAGAGCTTTTAAAGGAGCAAGAAGAAAATATTAAAAAATTTAAAAATAATCCTAAAAAATATGGAACAGTTATAAAAAATATAGAAAAATATTTAAACATAATAATTAATGAATTAGGAGGATATAAAAATGAATAGAGAGCAAATTGTAAAAAAAATTACTGAAATATTAAAAGGTGGAGCAACACAAGTTAGTATAGCAAAAGCTATAGGAACAAATGAGACTTATATATCAAAATATTTAAAAGGAAATTTTGAAGGAGATATAGAAAAATTAGAAACTAATTTAATTAAGTATATACATAAATTTGAAATATCTAAACCTACTAGAGAATTTATAAAAACAAAAGATGCTACTTGTATATTAGGTATATGTAATAGTTGTCAAAAGCTAGAACAGTTAGGGTTGGTGTATGGACGTTCTGGGTTTGGTAAGACAACAACCCTTAGAAAATATGCAGATAGTACAGAAAAAGTTATATATATAGTATGTAATTCATTTATGAACGCAAATGATATAATAAAAAGAATATCAGTATCTTTAGGGCTAAAAGGACTAGTTGGTTCTAAAGATGAAAGAATAGCAAAAATAAAAGAATTTTTTAAATATAATAAAGGCTATTTGCTTATCTTTGATGAAGCAGATAAGCTTTTAAATAAAGATACTATTTCAAAGCTAGACGTTATAAAGACAATATATGATGAAGTAGATGGAGATGGTGTAGGAGTTATACTTGCAGGAGAGCAACACCTTAAAACAAAGTTAGGCTTATACTTTGAGATGGTAAGAAACAGGGGGGACTTAGAATGGGAGCTTAAAGGTTTATCAAGATTAGAAGTAGAAACATATTTACAAGGTGTTAAGCTAACCCCTAAAGCATTAGAAGAATTAGTTATGAGAGCTACTAATGATAACAATGGTTGTTTTAGGACATTAAATAGAACATTTAAAAATGTTCAAAGACTATTTGAAGATAAAAATAAAAATATAGAAACAGAAGAAATAGGCCTTGAAGATATAAAATCGGCTTGTATATTAATGCCTAAATAACTAAAATTTATGTCCAAAAATTAGGAGGGAATAAAGTGAAAAATAATTCGGCTATGATAAGTAATGGACAACTTAGTAAAATTTATGTTTTAGCTAAAGAAAATGGGCTTGATAATGAAATATTACACGATTTAGTTAAGGCTATGTTTAATAAAATTAGCCTTAAAAAATTAAGCTTTGTACAAGCAGGAAAGATAATAGAAAGACTTGCAGGTAAAAGTAGTCAAGAAGATTATATAAGAAATTTAGAAAAGCAAATCGGTTGGGCAGAAAATCCAAAACGATTAAAAGGTTTTATAAAAGGTATGTTTAAAAAAGATAGCCTTAAAAGACTTACTAAAAAAGAAAAGTCTAAATTAATAGAAGCTTTAAAAAGTATGAAAGGTAGGACTGAAAATGCAAAGTAAAGTTGTGGAGTTTTATCTTAAAAAAGTAAATAGTGTGGCTAGTTTTTCACAAGTGCAAATAATATATAGTTATACAGATGAAATGGAAGAAGACCTTATTATAGAAGCATTAAATATAGCTTTAAAAAATAATAAGAAAAATATAAGATATATACAAACTATATTAGATAACTGGTTAAATAGTGGTATAACTACAATAGAAGAATATAGGAAAGGAGTTAGTCAAAATGCAAGAGATAAACCTATTGAAAGAAGCCTTAAAAAAGGGTATGGTACAAAAATATGATAATCATTTAACACTAGAAGAAAAACAGATTTTAAAAAATGAAAAATATGTTGAAACATATAATAATACTATAGGTAACTTACCTTATACAAATTGTGAAATTTGTAAAAATAAAGGTCATATAATGGTTGTTGATAAAAAAGATGCCACTAGACATTATATAAAAAAATGTTCTTGTATGTCAGAAAGAGAAAGTATAGAAAGGTTTAAAAAAAGCGGGCTTGAGGCTTTAAGACAAAAGTACACTTTTTCAAAATTTAATAGGTATAATGAAAAAACTAAAAAATTATATGAAAAAGCAAAAGAGTTTTTAAAAAATAAAAATGAAAAAAATTGGTTTTTTATTGGTGGACAAGTTGGTTCTGGTAAGAGCCACTTATGTACGGCAATGAGTTTAGAGCTTTTAAAAAATAATCAAGTAAAGTTTATGGAATGGGTAAAAGAAAGTACTATTCTTAAATCTTTAGTTTTAGATGATATAAATTATACCAGAGAATTAAGTAAACTTTTATATGTAGATATTTTATACATAGATGATTTTTTTAAAGGTGGTATTAATAAAGCAGATATAAGGCTTGCTTTTGAAATAATAAATTATAGATATAACAATGATTTAGTAACTATTATATCTAGTGAAAAATCAATAAATGAAATATTAGAAATAGATGAAGCTATTGGAAGTAGAATTTATGAAAAATCTTATAATTTTACTTTTGAAATAGAAAAAGATGAAGAGCTTAATTATAGGCTTAGAGAAAGGGGACAAAAAATATGATAAGCGTTAAAAAAATTAGTAAAACAGGTAGTGTAACAATACCAGCACCTCTTAGAAGAAAATTAGGTATAATAGCAGGAGATACATTTGAAATAGAAGAAAGTGATGATGGAATAGTATTTAAAAGAAGTTATGGACATTGTATATTTTGTGGAACAAATATAGGTATTAAATATTTTAATAAAATTTGTGTATGTGAAGGCTGTTCAAAAAAAGTGAGGGAGATGTTTTAAATGAATATAAAAGCAACAATAGATGAATTAGCAGAACTTAAACAACAGGGTAAGCTAATAAAAGATAAAATCGACCTTAAAACAAAAGAATTACAAGAGCAATGTATAGCAGTTTTTGAAGATAAAAATATTAAAACAACTGAAGTTTATGGCACAGAAAATAATAGTGCTATTGCTACATATTATCAAAAATTAGAGATATTAAACTATCAAGCATTAGAAAGTATAATTGATAAAAATTTACTTAATGAAAAAATAGAAAGACGACAAGAAGTAAAATATGATATAGATGAAAAATTTAAAGAAGCTATAATAATATTTTATACAAATGATTATATGAAAGACCTAACAATAGAAGAACTTGTAAAAATTGAATTTAGTGAACTAGATAATAAAGTACAAAATCTTCTAATAAAAAAACTAAAAGGAAATTATAAAGCAGATAAAAAACTTTTAAGAAAATATATACCAGATAAAGATTTAGATGTAGAACTTTTTACAATTAATAAAATAAAAAACTATGATAAAGTAAAAGCATTTTTTAATGTTGATGATATACAATTAAAAGAAAATTTAAAAAGATATATTAGTCTTGATGAAACTGTTAAGATTACTATAAAATATGAAAACTAAAAGGTGTGATAAAAGTGTGAAATGGCAAGATGAAATAACCATTGAAGACATTGATGAACAGTATAGACATATAGCTGAAACAATAGGTATTAAAAATTTTATTAACCTTATTAAAACATTGGGAGGTACAAGTTGGTATATACCTAAATTAGATACTGTATTAAATGAAGCTAGAAAAAGAAAAATAAAAAAAGAATTTAATAAGTATAACAGAAGAGAATTGGCTTTAAAATATGGTGTTTCTGAAAGGACAATATCCTATTTAACACAAGAAAATAAAAATGAACAATTAAAATTATATTAATTTCTTAGAAACTTGCAACTTTGCCTTTTTATTATTTTATGATTCCACGGAAATTTGCAAATGTAAGAAATTTTATAAAAGATATAAAATAACACTACAATTAATTTTGTGGTGTTATTTTTTATTTATATCAATTTATAAAATAATATATTTGATGAAAGAGAGAATTATTAAAAATTTTAAAGGAGATTAAAATGAAGAGTTTTATTAGTTGGATAGGTGGTAAGAACAACTTAAAGAAAGAAATAGTATCAAGGTTTCCAGAAAAATATTCAAACTATATTGAGGTGTTTGGTGGTGCTGGTTGGGTATTATTTCACAAAGAAAAAGGTGGAAAGGAAATATATAATGACTTAAATAGTGAGCTTGTAAATTTATTTAAGGTAGTTAAATACCATCCAGAAGAATTTATAAAAGAGTGTGAATTTTTATGTAATTCTAAAGAGCTATTAGATGAGTATAAAGAAAATTATACAAGAAAAAACTTAACAGATATTCAAAGAGCTTCTAATTTTTATATGTTAATTAAATATAGTTATGGTAGTGATTTAAAAACTTATGGCTCTAGAACAACAGATAAATTAAATTCTCTTAATTATATAAGAAAAATAAATGAAAGGTTATCAAAAGTTGTAATAGAAAATTTAGACTTTGAAAGATGTATTAAAAAGTATGACAAAGAAGAAACTTTATTTTATTTAGACCCACCATATTTTAATACAGAAGCCTATTATAAAAATGTAGACTTTAAAACAGAAGACCATAAAAGGCTTAGGGATGTACTTAAAAATATAAAGGGTAAATTTTTATTATCTTACAATGATTGTGAAGAAATAAGAGAACTTTACAAAGATTTTAATATTGAAGAAATAGAAAGACATAACAATTTAATGGCTAGATATAAAAATAAAGATAAAAACTATAGAGAGCTTATAATTAAAAACTATTAATTAAAGAAAGGAGAAAGCTACTTGACTAAATTTAAAAAAACAAGAAAACATTTTAAAATAGACACTTTTCCAAAAGAAATAGTTGAAAAAGTTGACGAAATGCTTAGTGATAAGAATAATACATATTTAGATGTTAAAAGATTTTTAAATAGTCAAGGGTTTTCTATTTCTTTAGGTGCTATAGGTAGATATGCTTTAAATAGAGATAAAATTTTAGATAAAATTATGCAAGCACAAGAACAAGCTAGAATATTATCTAAAGTTATAAAAGAAAGTGAAAGCACAGATTATACTGAAGCAGGTATACAAATAGCAACAGCAGAACTTACTAAAAAATTAGCAGAAGCTAGAGAAGATTTTGATGACCTTGATGTTAATGATATAGTTAAGTTACTTGGAAATTTATCAAGAGTAAAAAAACAAAAAACTAGGGCAGAAAGTGAAATAAAATCTAAACGAGAGCTAGCTTATGAGGCTTATGAAGAAGAAATATTATCCTTAATAAAAGGAGACAAAGAACTTGAAACAGATGCTTTTAAATTTTTAAGTAAGTTGAAAGGTAGGTTTTTAAATAATGAATAAAATAACCAGACAATTACAGTTTTTAGAAGAAGAAAGACAAATACAAAAAAGTAATAAAAAAGATATTGAATTGTTTGAAACTTACCTTTATAAAAATGATAGTCCTTTTAAAAATACTATTATAAAAAGATATGAAAAAGGTATAAGTATAAATACTTTAAGAAAAGAATTATCAGCCGTTGATTTAGAGTATTTTGCAAAAGCTTATTTACCACATTATTTTACAAGAGAAACACCTAAATTTCATAAAGAACTTGATAAGATTTGGGTAGAAAATGTTATTAAAAATAAAAATGTGTTAATAGAAAATGAAGAAGTAAACAAGTTGCAAGGTAGTAAAGTTACAATAACAGCACCACGTGGACACGCAAAGTCTACAAACTTTACATTTAAAGATACTTTACACGCTTGTTTATATAAGTATAAAAATTATATTTTAATATTATCAGATAGTACAGAACAGGCAGAAGGCTTTTTAGATGATATAAAAACAGAACTTGAAGAAAATGAGCTTATAAAAAAAGATTTTGGGAATATGATAGGCAAAGTATGGAATACAAGTGTAATAGTTTTATCTAATAATGTAAAAGTAGAAGCAATAGGTTCTGGTAAAAAAATAAGGGGTAGAAGACATAGAAACTTTAGACCAGATTTAATTGTACTAGATGATATAGAAAATGATGAAAATGTTAATACGTTTGACCAAAGAAAAAAATTAGAAAATTGGTTTTATAAAGCAGTATCAAAAGCAGGAGATACTTATACAGATATATGTTATATAGGGACACTTTTACATTATGACAGCCTACTTGCTAAAGTAATGAAAAATCCTACATATAAAGTAGCTAAATATCAAGGGGTTATACAGTTTGCTAAAAATACAGGTTTATGGAATATATGGGAAAAAATATATTCAAACCTTGAAGATAATAATAGAGAAGAAAGTGCTAAAGAATTTTTTGAAGCTAATAAAGATGAAATGCTAGAAGATACAAAAGTTTTATGGGAAGAAAAATGGAGTTACTATGATTTAATGGTAATGAGATTATCAGAAGGCGTTAACTCTTTTAATAGTGAGATACAAAATGAACCTATAAATCCAGAAGATTGTTTATTTAATCCAGAATGGTTTGAATATTACAACAAAGAACAAGTAGACTTTAAAAATAAAGATTTTATATTTTTTGGAGCAGTAGACCCATCACTTGCTAAAAATAAAAATTCAGATACCTCAGCTATTGTTATATTAGCGAAAAATATAAAAAATGGTTATTTATATATTTTAAAGGCTAGTATAGAAAGAAGAAAGCCAGATGTAATAATAGAAGACATTATAAATATACATAAAAAGTTAATTAATGATTATGGCAAAGGGTTTAGTTTATTTGGAGTAGAAGAAGTACAGTTTCAATCATTTTTTAAAGATGTATTAAAAAAAGAATGTTTAAAAAGAAAAATATATTTAAATGTTGAAGGTGTAAAAAATACAACAAATAAAAATGTTAGGATAGAAAGTTTACAACCTTATATAAAAAATGGCTATGTAAAATTTAATAAAGATGATAAAACATTACTTCAACAGTTAGAGCAATTTCCACTTGCAAAATATGATGATGGAGCAGATGCTTTAGAAATGGTAGTTAAATTAGCTATAAATAGTAGTTATTCAAATAAACCAGATTATAAAACAGTAATAAGAAGAAGTTTAAATTTTAGGAAGGGAGCTTATTAAAAATGTTTAATATATTTAAGAAAAAAACAAAAGAATTAGGAAGAATACTTTCAAAAATACATATGCCAACATTTTTAGGGACTTCAAGTTACCCTTCTTCAAATTTAACGCCAACTAAATTAACTAAAATTTTTAGAGAAGCAGATGCTGGTTATACTACTAGACAAATGGAACTGTTTGAGGAAATGGAAGAAAAAGACACCCACTTGTTTTCACAATTACAAACTAGGAAAAATGCAGTTGTTGGTTTAGATTGGGAAATAATAGCATTTTCAGAAGATGAAAAAGATAAGCAAATAGCAGAGTTTGTAAAAGATGTTATAAAAAATATAAAAGATTTTGACAACTCATTGCTTGATTTATTAGATGCAATAGGTAAAGGTATTTCATTTTTAGAAATAAATTGGGTAATTGATAAAGGGTTTTTAAAAGTAAAAGAACTTTCTTATATACACCCTAAACATATATATTGGGAGGAAGAAAAACTAAAAATAATAACAAAAGATAACTTAACAGGTGTATATATAGGAGATATACAGGAAAATAAATTTATAATACATAAATATAAAGCAAGAAGTGGACACGAATCAAGAGCAGGTTTACTTAGAGTTATTGCTTGGATGTACTTATTTAAAAATTATACATTAAAAGACTGGATAACATTTATTGAAAAATATGGTATGCCTATATTGTTAGGAGAGTATGACGAGTCTTCTTCTGAAGCAGATAAAGATGCATTAACAGATGCACTTATAAATATAGGTACAGATTCAGCAGGAATAATAAATAAGAATACAAAAGTAAATGTTATAGATAATGAAAAAAGAAGTAGTGCAGATATATTTGAGAGGATGGCTAGATTTTGTGATGAACAAATAAGTAAAGCTATTTTAGGACAAACACTAACAAGTGATAGTGGTGGTAGCTATGCACAATCAAAAACACATAATGAAGTTAGGAGAGATTTAACAAGTGCCGATTGTAAAGCATTAGCTAATACATTAAAAGAGTATTTAATTAGACCGATTGTAACTTTAAATTTTGGAGAAGAATGTAATATACCAGATTTTGTTTTTGATTTTGAAGAAGCAGAAGATTTATTAAAAACTGTTGAAGTATACTCAAAGTTGAAAAATGAATTAGGTTTAAATATAGATACAGAACATTTATACGAAAAATTTAAAATACCAAAGCCAGAAAATTATATTGAAGATATAAAAATTTTAAAAGAAAACACAAAAAATAATCAGAAAGAAATAGATAAAATAGTTGAAGAATTAAAAGAAAATGGTGTATCTAACTTTAAATCTAGTTTAAATATTTTCAAAAAAGAAATATCAAAGGCTACAACACTTGATGAAGTTAAAGAAATATTTAAAGATGAAAAAAGATTAAATAAGATATTAAAGTCTATGAATGATAGTTTCAATAAAGAAAGTTTAAAAGGTGGGCTTATATTATCTAATTTAGTTGGGAGGTATGAAGATGAGTAGTTTAATAGATAGCAAAATAAAAATAGATGGTTTTAAATTTGAAGATGCTATTAAATACTTTAATAAAAAAATACCTATAACAAAAGAAGACTATAAAAAGTTAGATGATAAATATAAAAATTTAGCTTTTACAATAGCTAATTATAGCAATATAAATCTTTTAAATGAAATATTTCAGTTATTATTAACGACTATTGAAGAAGGTGAAAGTCTTAACACTTTTAAAAATTTATTAAATGATTGTTTAGAAGATTGGGGCTATGACAAAGAAAATGATTATAAAATAGATTTAATTTATAGAAACAACATACAAACAGCTTATCAAGTAGGACATTATGAAATGTTAACAGACTCAGATGTACTAGAATATAGACCATATTGGCAATATGATGCTATAGAAGATGATGACACAAGACCAGAGCATAAAGCTTTAGATGGGCTTGTATTTAAAGCAGATGACCCTTTTTGGAAGACTTGGTATCCACCTAATGGACATAGGTGTAGATGTACTGTTAAATCACTTAGTAGAAAAGATGTAGAAAGAAAAGGTTTAAGTATAAAAAAAGGGGAAGATATAAAAATATTGCCAGACAAAGATTTTAATTATAATCCAGCTTTAAAAACTTATGATTTTGAAGTAGATAATTTACCTAAAATGTTAAAGAAAGTATATGAAAATCAAAATGCTTTAAATTCGCCTTAAATAGCTTTTAAATGATAAAAGGTAAAATTATACTATAAAAACAAATTAAAAGGCAATGCAAGGCGTTTGCAAGTAGGTTATAACAAAATATAAAATAAAAAAATTAAGGAGTTGGTAATTATTAAAAAAAATCAGTTAATTATATGTTCTTCAAAATTTGAAATAACAGATTTAGAAGAAATAAAAATATTACCCTTAGGAGAAGTAAAAACTACTAAAGGAAATTTTTATGTAGATGAGCAGAGTGTAAATGCTATGAAAGAATATTTTAAAAGGCGAGGGCTTGATATAGTAGTTGACTATGAACACCAAAGCCTTAGTGATAAAAAGGCTTTAGCTGGTGGTTGGATTAAAGACTTTTATATAAAAGATAATTGTGTTGTAGCTAAAGTAGAGTTTACAGATGTTGCAAAACAAGAAATAGAAAACAAACAATATAAATATTTATCGCCAACGGTATTTTTAAAAAACGGTAAGCCTATAAGGTTACACTCTGTTGCCTTGACAAATACACCAGCTATTGACAATATGTATCCATTATTTTTAAGTGAAGACTTAAAAATAGAATTAGAAGGAGATGATATAAAAATGGATATTAAAAAAATATTAGATTTTTTAGGACTTAATGAAAATGCAACTGAAGAAGAAGTGATTAAAAAAATAGAAGAATTAAAAGATAATGAAATAGCTAAAGAAAATTTAAATAATGAAATACAATTATCTAGTAATAAAGAAGTAATTAGTATTTTAGGTTTAAAAGAAAATGCAACAAATGAAGAAATAAATAATGCTTTATTAAACTTAAAAAATAATACTGTTTCAAAAACAGAATTTTTAGCTTTAAAAGAAGAAATGGCTAAAAAAGAAATAAATAATATTTTAGATGAAGCATTAAAGATTGGTAAAATTGTACCAGCACAAAGGGACAGTTTTATGAAATTAGCATTGTCAGATAGAAATACCTTTGACGAAATAATGAAAAATCAAAAAATAGTTAGTCCTATTGGTGTTACTTATTCAGATAAATTAACAGAAGAAGGTAAAAAAGAGTTAGAGGGTATAGAATTACAAGCTTGTAAAGATTTTGGGCTAACAGAAGAAGATTATAAAAAATATTATAGAAAGGAAGATTAATAATGCAAAGAAACACAGCAGAAACTTATAGTGATATGTTGTATTTAGAAGTAAAAACTAATACTACAATATATCAAGGACATATAGTAGCACTTGAAAATGGTAAGGCAGTACCAGCTAGCAAAAAAGAAAGTTTAGTTATAGTTGGTAGAGCAGAAGAAACAGTTAAAGGTGGATTTATAAATGCTAAACGAGGTGTATTTTTGTATGAAAATGATACAGATAACCCGCTTAATGAAACACATATATTAAAAGAATGTTATATTAAAGACTCTACTACTGTTACAGCAGATAGCACAACAACAAGCATTGCTGGTAAAGTTATAGGTTTTGAAGATGGACAAGTAAAAGTAGAGTTTAAGTAGGAGGTAAAATATGTTAGAAAAAATATTTAATAAATTTTATAAAAAATTAAAAAAAATTTTAGAGTTGTTACAAAAAGAAGTAAAGTTTAGCTAGGAGGTAAATATGTTAGTGCAACAAACTATAAATAAAGCAAATATAGGATTTAAAACAATATTTAATAAAGTTTTTGAAGAAACCTCAACATTGTTTGAAAGGATAGCAACAGTTGTTCCTTCAAATAATAAAATTGAAAGTTATCATTGGCTAGGTGATTTACCAACACTTAGAAAATGGATAGGGGACAAGGTTGTAAAAAACATACAAGAACACGAATATACAATTAAAAATGAGCCTTTTGAAGCTACAATATCTATTAGCAAATTTGATATGCAAGATAATAACTTAGGTATTTATAAGCCACAAGTGGAAAGTTTGGCACAAAGTGCAAAATTGCATCCAGAACAATTAGTATTTGAAACATTAGAAGCAGGGTTTATACAAAAGTGTTATGATGGCGTTTCATTTTTTGGTACTCATAAAGTTGGTAAAAAACTTATAAAAACTTTACAGATAAAAAGTTAACTTTAGAAAACTACATAAGTGCAAGAGAAAGTATGATGAGTTTAAAAAATGAAGAAGGTAAATCTCTTAGAATAATACCAGATTTACTGGTAGTACCACCTTGTTTAGAAAAAGAAGCAATGAATATTTTAAAAGCAGATTTTATAAATGGTACGAGTAATACATATAAAGGTACAGCAGAAATACTTGTATCAACAGAGTTAACTTCCGAAACAGGCTGGTATTTATTAGATACTAAAAAAGCTATAAAGCCTATTATTTATCAAGAAAGACAAAAAGCTAAATTTTTAAGTCTAACAAACGACACAGACGAAACTGTATTTATGAAAGGAAATTATTTATATAGTGTTGAAGCTAGGGGAAATGCAGGGTATGGCTTTTGGCAAATGGCTTATGGTTCTACAGGTACAGCTTAGAAGGTGGTTAAATGTATTGTACTATTGAAGAAATATTTAAAAACTCTAAAATTGATTTTTTAGAAATAGCTTTATCAGACAACTTTACAAATGGTTATGAAGAAGTAGATGAAGAAACAAAGCTTGAAGAAATTAAAAAGATTATAGCAGGGGCAATAGATGACGCCTCTGCTGAAATAAATGGATATTTACTTAAAAAATATCCTATAAGTTTCTTAAAGAAAAGCAAAGCTATAAATAAATTTTGCAAAGATATTGCCCTTTATAACATATTATCAAGAAGTGGTAATGATGAAGATAACAGGGAAAATAACTATTATTTAAGATATAAAAATGCTATAAAATTTTTAGAAAATGTAGCAAAAGGGACTATTGATTTAACTCCAGATGACAATACAGAAGTTGGAGAAGATATACAAAACAATAGAATAGGTATAAAAATAAAGTCTTCTAAAAAATTGTTTGGTAGAGCAAATTTAGGTGGTATGTAATGAGTGTTAGGCTTGATATTGAAATAAGAAGACTGAGTAAAACGCTAAAAAACTTAGAAGATACTAATTTTAAAACTATTAATAAAAATATTGCAGTAGGGCTTAGAAAGTCTACTTTAGAAAGATTTAAAAAAGAACAAAGTCCAGACAATAAAAAGTGGGAAAAAAGAAAATATGGTAATAGTAGAAAAAAACTTTTAAAAGACACAAGTACTTTGAGAAATAGTATAAAAGCTAAAGCGGATAATAAAATAGCCACAGTAGGAACTAACCTAAAATATGCTTCTACTCATCAATTTGGAGCTAAAAATAAAAGAATAAAAGCTCGAAATTGTAAATTATTAAAATTTAGAATAGATAACAAATGGATAAGCACAAAAGAAGTTACTGTAAATATACCAGCTAGACAATTTTTAGGTATATCTGAAGAAGACAAAAAAGAAATAAAAGATGTATTAGAGTATTATGTTGAAAAGGCAATAAAAGGTTAATAAAAAATGATAGAAGTTTATACAAGTTACTTGAAAAAATGTCTTAATAATGCAGGTGCTAAAATATTTTATACAAATTTAAAAGAGTTAGAAACAAGCAATAAAATTGAATTTACAGCTATTTTTGTAGCAAATGAAGATTTAGAAAAATCTTATGGAAAAAGTATTGTTTATAAAAATAATCAAAAATTTAGACGTATAGAAAAATTTAAAAGAAAAATAAATTTTCAATTATTAATAGGAGATATAAATACATTAAAAGTTGAAAGATTATTTACAAAATTTATGTCCGAAATAGATGATAAGTTAATATTAGAAAATGGAGATATTTCTTTTATAGAGTTTGGTAAAGCAGAATATATAGACAAAAAAGACACTATTTTAAAAAGTGAAATTACATTACAAATAGATATTACATTTACAGAATTAATATATAAAGATTATCTATTTAAAGATATAAGTTGGGGAGGTGATGGAGAATATGCCAAAGAATCATACTGAAGAAGTTTTGCAAGAAAAAATAAAAGAAAATTTAAAAGAAGAACTAAAATCTATTGAAGTTTTATCTAAAGAATTAGAAATAAAACAAACTATATTAGCTGGTATTATGACTATGAAAGGTTGGCGAAAAGGTAAGATGCTATCTAAAGAAGAATTAGAAGAAGCACTTTTAAGCTTTTTAAATAAATCAATATAGGAGGTGTAAAAATTGCTATCAAATGTAAAACATACTATTACAGATTTTGGTATAGGTTCTAGTGTTACAAAGGGTGAGGGCTTGCATATAAAAATAGGTGTATCTAACATAGAAAGCACTATACCTATAACTATTACCGACAATATGACTAATGATGATATTAGGGAAAAAGTTGGCAATAGTCCACTTGCAGATAGTTTAATAGATAGCTTATCAAGTGGTTGTAGAACTATATATGCAATGCCAGTTAAAATATCAGAAAATGGAACTATAAAAGAAAAATCTAAAAAATTAACAACAGGTACTATTACAGTAGAAGGTAACCCAACAAATGCTTTTAAATTAAAAGTAGTTATAGTCAATAGTGGAGCTTTAAATGAAGGTATATTTAAGTATTACTTAAATGATTTAGAAAGTGATGAATTGACTATACCTCAAAATAGTACATATTCAGTAGACGGATATGGTGTAAATATAAAATTTACAGGGGATAATTTTGTAAAAGACGAGTTTATAGAAGTTTATACAACAAGACCTAAAACTAATATATCAAATATTTTAGAAGCCCTTGAATATGTAAAAAAATCTAATTTAAACTTTGAATTTGTACATATTTTAGGGGAAAGTGAAAAAGAAGTCTGGTCAAGTTTAGTTGTAGAAGAACAAAACTTTTTTAATAAATATAAAAAGCCTTGTATTTTTGTTTGTGAAGCAAGAAAAATAGGGGATGAAGAAACTATTGACCAGTATGCCGAATACCTTAGAAATGAAAGTAAAGGAATTATATCAAGAGGTTTACAGGTTGTTGTATCAAGAGCTACTTATATGAGAGATGGAAAAAAAGTAGAAGAAAATTTAGCGTCTAAAATAATGGGTTTATATGCAAAATCTAATGTACAGCAGAGTATAGGACAAGTTGATAGTTTTGACATAAAAGGTGTACTTGAACTAATGCCAAAAGGTATGGAAAATATAAACTCTGAACTAGATGATTTAGGTTATACCGTAGCTATAACTTATGCAGGTGTAGAAGGTACTTATATAAATAATGCTAGGACTTTTGCAAAAGTAGGTTCAGACTATGAGTTTGTAGAACGTACTAGAACAATGTATAAAGCAGTTAGAGAAACTCTTATAACAGCTACTTTAAAATTACATAGTCAAGTAGATATGTCAAATCCAGAAGTTAGCTTAAAGCAAATAACTGAATTTATAAATGTACCAGTTGAAAGAATGGTTGAAAATAAAGAATTATCTTCAGCAAGGGTAATTATACCAAAAGGGCAAGATATACTAGCTACAAGTAATTTTAAATTTAAAATAAGAGCTATTCCTATTGGAATATTAAGAGAAATTGAAATTGATATGGGCTTTGAAAATAATATTTAGGAGGTGTTATGGTGCAAAAAGTAAATGGAAAATACTATGATTGGGCTTCAATAGACTTAAATATAGATGGTTTATTAATTGAAGCACAGGAAATAACTTATGATGATGAGCTAGAAAAAGAACAAGTTTATGGACTTGGAAATAAGCCACGAGGTTATGGAACAGGTAATTATAAACTTAACTTAAAAATTTCATTTTTGAGAGAAGACTATGAAGAATTAGTTAATTATTGTAAAAGTAAAGGTATTAGCTTTTATAGTTTAGTTATAGATAAAATAGTAGTTAGTTATGCAGATGATGGTGAGCCTATTATTATAGATACTATAACAAAAGTTACGCCAACAAAAAGAAGTAGTGGTGGTAAACAAGGAGATAAAAGTATACTTGTTGATGTAGAGTTTATAGTTTTTGGTGAAATAGTGATGAATGGTGTTAAACCTATTTAAAAGTTTTATATTATATGGAGGAATTAAAAATGCAAGAAAACAAAAGTCAAGAAGTAAAAAAAGATTTAATAAATGAAAATGAATTAAAAGAAAAATATGGTAGGGTAATTAAAATTAATGTGGAGCTTGAAGAAATGGGGGAAGATTTAACATTTTATTTTAAAGCACCTAACACAGCAAGTTTTAGTAGGTATGTAAGAAATGCTAGTAAAAAACAGTTACAAGCTGGTATTGATTTTTCACAAGAAAATGTTATTGAAGAACAGAAAGAAAAATTTAAAAATGTTGTTGAAAACTATGTGGGCGTTTCACAAATGGTTACAGCAAAAATATTAGAAATGTTCGGTTTTACAGATAATATTACAGCAAAAAAGCTTTAGAAGAGTTAGAAGATGATATAACTTTTTTAGATGAAATAATATTACATATATATAAATATTTGCCAAAACAGTACATAAAAAATGATTTATATACAATAAATTTAGAAGAGTTATTTAACTTATATAGCCTATCTAAAAAGGCAAGAGAAATGGAAATGATAACTATGCAAAATGCAATAGTTAAAGCTTTTAGTGAAGAATAATTAAAATAGAGTAGGACTTTTAGTCCTACTCAAAATTAAACTTAGGTTTTCTAAGTGTTAATAAATAAAAATAGCATTTAGTAGCTAAAGAACTTCTTTTAATAAAATTAATATTACTTATTAAATCATAATCTTTTTTTGATAACACAAAATAACAATATATATAAAATGGTATATTATATAAATGAATTAAAAAGCCTATAAAAATAGCTATTAGAAGTGGAATGCAACATATAGCTACAATACCTAAAACTATAAGCAATATAAAATATATAATAGAGAATATACTCATAATAACACCTTCTTAAAAAATTATATACTTAATTATACTATAGATTTTAACAAAAGTAAACTGTTATAGATGAAAGGAGGGGAAATATGGAGTCTATTTTCAAGTTATCAGTTATAGTAAATATGATTGATAATATGACTGGTGTAAGTAAACAAGTAAATGGTAGTTTACAAGTTTTAAAAACTGGTTTAGATGGGTTAAATAATAAATTTAAAGAAATGTCAAAAACAGGCTTTTTAATGATAGGTACAGGAACTGTTATTGCAAAATCTTTATTAACACCAGTAAAAGCTACTTATGAAACTAAAAAGGCACTAGGAGAGCTTGCAAGTTTAGGATATGAAGATTTACAACTAATAGAAAATAGAGCAAAAGCTTTTTCAAATGAGTTTGCAGGAACAACAAAAGCACAGTTTATAACAGCTTCTTATGATATAAAAAGTGGTATTGCTGGTTTAACAGATGAAGGTGTAGCAGAATTTACTAAACTAGCAGGTTTAACAGCAAAAGCTACAAAATCTACTATTGAAGAAATGACAAGCCTTTTTGCTACAGGTTATGGTATATATAAAGATTATTATAGCAACTTATCAGATATTGAATTTGGTGAAATGTTTAGTGCTGGTATATCAAAATCGGTACAGCAATTTAAAACAACAGGTTCTGAAATGGCTAGTGCAATAGAAAGACTTGGAGGAACAGCTACAAGTGCAAACGTACCACTAGAAGAGCAGTTAGCTATTTTAGGAATGTTACAAGCTACAATGAGTGGTGGTGAAGCAGGTACAAAATATACAGCCTTTTTAAATAGTGCAGGTAAGGCAGGGCAAAAACTAGGATTAAACTTTACAGATGCAAATAATAGACTATTATCTATGCCACAAATATTAGAAGAAATTAAAAAGAAATTTGGAGAAACCCTTGATGTAAGTGAAAAATTACAATTACAAGAAGCTTTTGGAACAGAAGAAGCAGTTAAACTTATAGATTTACTTTACAATAAAACAGGAGATTTACAAAGTAATATATTAACTTTATATGACACAATGGGGCAAGGCACAAGTGTTGCTAGTGGTATGGTTGATACTATGACTTCTGTTGATGATGGTCAAAAATTTATATTGTTAAAACAACGTATACAAAACGTAGTAGAAGAAATAGGTAACAATATGCTACCAGTAGTTAATACTTGGCTTGATAAAGGTGCAGTTATACTTGAACATATAAATGACTGGATTTCTAAAAATGGAGACTTAGTTGGAGATATAGGAATAGTAGTAGTAAGTATAACAGGCTTAGTTACAACAATAGGAGTACTGAAACTTAGTTTTGGATTAGTAGGTGGGGCAGTAACAACAAGTATAAAAGTGTTTGCTAGTTTTAATAATGGTATGAAAAAAGTTAAAGATACAATGGATACAGTTAGAATATATGGAATGTATACAGGAGATGTTTTAAAATCATCTACTGGTAAGATTAAAAATGGTTTAAATTTATTAACTACACCTTTAAAGGCAGTAGGAAAAGGTATTGTATCTTTTGGAAAACAAGCATTTATAACGGCAACAACACAGTTACCAGCCTTAATATCTAGTTGTTGGAGTTTTACAACAGCACTTTTAGCTAACCCTATTACTTGGATAGTAATAGCAATAATAGCACTTATAGGAGTTATTATTCTATTATGGACAAACTGGGATAAAGTTAGTATTTGGCTTAAAGACACGTGGAATAATATTGTAAATGGTGTTGTGGCAGGTTGGGAATGGTTAAAAGGAATATTAGAAGACACGCCTAACTGGTTATTAGTTGTTTTATCAGCTTTTATGCCTTTTATTGGGCTACCATTATTAATTATAAAAAATTGGGATACTTTAAAAGAAGGGTTTTCAAATATTTGGAATAATATAAAAGAAAGTTTTAATAACTTTTTTACAAACTTTATACCTAATCTTTTAGAAAGTGGTAAAAAAATAATGACAACTATTGCAGAAGGTATAAAAAGCAAAGTTATGGCTCCAGTTAATGCTATAAAAAATGGTTTTTCAAAAGTAAGACAATACTTACCATTTTCCGATGCAAAAGAAGGTCCTTTATCAGATTTAACTTTATCTGGTAGTAGAATAAATACAACTATTGCAGAAGGTATGAACAAAACGAAAAATATACCAGCAAAAATAATAAATGATAGTTTTACAAATGTAAGTAACATTATAGATTTTTATGACTTTAAAAATATAAATGGTTTAGAAAGTACAGATTTAAACAAGCCTAAAACAGTTAACCTTAAAGAAATTATTTCAAAAACAGAAAGTAATAGTCAATCTAACAATACAGAAACTAAAAAATATGTAACTAATAATATTAATATACAGTTTAATGTTAAAGATTTAGAAGACTTAAAAAAAGTAATGTCTTTAGTAGAAGAAATTACAGAAGAAGCAGAAAAAGAAACAGCTTAAGGTGGTGCTATATGGGTGTTATAGATGACAATGACATTAAGGTAAATGGAAAATTGCTTACGGGTATTATAAAGTCCTTAGAAATAAAAGGTAGTGCTATTATTGAAGAATTAGAAGTTGAAGGTAAAGGTAAAAAGCCTATTCAAGCTACAGGATTTGATGATAGTAGTATAAATATAGAATTAATATTACTAGATGATATACAAGGTAAAACTAAAGAAGAAAAGTTACAAGTTATACAAGATATTTTTAAATCTAAAAATCAAAAAGTACCTAATATTTATGATATTGTAAATAAGTATATAAATCAAAGGGGTATATATAAAGTTATAATAAAAGATTTTTCTAGTAAAATAGCTAATAATAAAAGTGAAATATCAGTTAGTTTAAGCCTTAGAGAATACGAAGCAATAACTATTAAAGCTAGTAATTCTAAAAAAGTAACTACAACAACAAATAAAAAAGTAACAAGTAATAAAAATGCTACTAACAAGATTAATATTATTAGTAATTCTAATAATTTAACTATTAGTGATGATGATTGGGGTAAATATCTTAATGGAAGTAGGGGAACAAGTCCTACTAAAAATAATACAAATAAAGGAAGAACAGACCCTTTTAAAAACTCTCCTATTAGTCCATATTTTAAAAATAAAAGGGGGTAAATATGTATAAAGAAAATGAATATTTTTCTCCAGAAGTTTTAGTTAATGTGGGTAGTTATACATTTTCAAAATATATAACATTAAATTTAAAACTAGATATAGACAAAAACTTTGATTTTGTCATTATAAGATTTTCTGAAAAAATATTGGATGAAATAGCAATAAACAAAAATGATGAAGTAGTTATACAACTTGGTTACAACAATGAGTTTGAGAAAATATTTACAGGAAATGTAACAGATGTTAAAGATTTTGAAATTGTAGCTAAAAATAGATTTTTAAATTTAGTTAATACAAATATAAATAAAAGTTTTACAAATGCTACTTTTGATGAAATATTAAAATTTATATTAAATCAATCTAATATAAAAGAAATGACTATTAAAAATAATGACACAGTTATTAAAAATTTAATAAGTATAAGGAATAAAAATGGACTTGAGGCAATTAAATATTTAGAACAAAAATTTAATATAAAAGATAGTACTTTTTTCTTTAAAAATGATAAATTTTTTTATAATGATAAAGAAAAGCAACAAAAAATATATGAACTTATTTATGGTAAGAACATATTAAATTTACAAAATTTATGTCCTAAAGTTTGGGAAATTGAAACTATATCAATGCCTAAATTAAATTTACTAGATAATATTTATATAGAACACTATAAGCTAAAAGGTTCTTTTAAAGTAGATAAAATAAATTTTATAGTTAATGACTATGGATTTATAAGAACTAAAATAACTATTAAGGAGTGATTTTATGAGTAATGATAACTTTAAAAAGGCTATTAATAATAACATTAAAAAATTTATATTTGAAAATTTTCAACACATTTTTATACCACCTTGTTTATTAGCTAAAACAACTAAAGTAGAAGGAAACAAAGTAAATCTTAAAATTTTAGATGTAAACAAAAAAGAAGATGATAACTATCCAGAACTTGCAAATATATATACAGATATAACAGTAGAAGTAGATGATATAGTTGTTCTTAATTTTATAAATGGCGAATTAGAATATCCTATTATAATACGAAAGTTGGGATAAAATGCAAGACATAAAAGTTGATTTTAATAATTCCATTATTATAAAAAATGATGATATTATTAAAATTGAAGAAAATGAAGAAATAATTCAAAATATAAAAATTGAAATGGTTACTAACGAAGGAGATGTATTTTATGATTTAGAGTTTGGTTATTCACTATATGATTTTTTACATAGAGAAATAGATGAAATGCTAATAAATGAAATAAAGCATAGAATAATTACAAAATTATCAAAAAGAGATTATGTAGATTCTAGTAGTATTAATATAGAAACTAAAGAAAAGATAGATAAACTTATATTTAATATTAGCTTTTATATAAATGAATATTTTTCTGAAATAACTTTATTACTTGATAGAGTAAAAGTGGAGGTGATATAAATTAATAAGGATACTTTGGATAAGCTAATACCTATAAAAACTATTGATGAAGAAAAAGAACAGTTAATAGAACAATTAGAGCGAGAAGATTTTGGAATTAAAAACTTTGAAAACTGTTCAGTTGTAGGTACTATAATAATGATTTTTTTAAGAATAAAAATTGAGATTTCAATATTGATTAGAAAAATATATATGGGTATGTTTGTAAAATATGCTAATGAAGAATGGCTTGACAATAAGGCAGAAGATTATGGTAAATATAGAAAACAGGCTACAAAAACAGAAGGCTATTTAACTATTCAAAAAATAGATAAAGAAAAAGAATTAATAATACCTAAAGGGTATGTATTTAAAACATTGTCTAGTCTTGCAGGTAAAGAATATAGGTTTATATCAGCAGAAAAAACAGTAATAAAAGCTAATGAAGAAACAGGGAAGATACTTATAATAGCAGAAGAAACAGGTTCTAAATATAATGTAGTGGCAAATAGTATAAGACAGTCTTTAGTACATATAGAAAATATAAAGTATTTATCTAATGAAGAAGATTGGATTATAAAAGAAGGTTCAGATATAGAAATTGATGAAAGCTTCAGAAAAAGAACTTTAAATACTTGGTCAGAACTTGCAACATATTCAACAGCGTTAAAATATAAAAACGTAGCAGAAAGTGTAGAAGGGGTATTATATGTAATTGTTAATGATATGCACCCACGAGGACAAGGTACAGTTGATATAGTAGTGGCTAGTTATAATGGGACAGCAGGAGAAAAACTGTTAAAAGATGTTGGAGAAGCTATAGAAAGTATAAAAGGTGTTTATGATAATGTTCTTGTTAAATCAGCAGAAACAGTATCTATAGATATAAATTTAATTTTATATATAGATTATAGTGCATCAGAAGAAGGTTTAAAAGAAAGAGCAATAACTTACGTAAAAGAATATTTTGAAATAAGTAACAAGAGAGAGCTTAATACTTTATATTTATCAGAGCTTATATTTTATGTAAGAAAAAATTTAGATGATGAAATAACAGCTATAAAAATACTAGAGCCCTCAACAGATGTTAAGCTAGAAAAACACAAAATTATTATACTTAATAGGGTAAATGTTAGTATAGAAAGAGTGTGATATGTATGTTTGAAAAATTTAGTGATTATATGTTTAGTTTGGTACATTATCCACTTAAAGTACTAAAAGAAAAAAGTAAAATTTATATTTTATTTAAAGTTATAGGTTTACAATATGATGATATAAAAAATAAAATTTTAGAAGTATCAAAACAAAGTAATATAAACACAGCAACAGATATTTACTTAGATAAGTTGGCAATAGATAGAAATATGTTTAGATTTGAAAATGAAGAAGATACTCAGTTAAGAAAAAGACTTATTCTTAAAGCCGAAGTAATGAAAAAATCTGGAACAAAACAAGGAATAATACTTGCTTTAAACTCGCTTGGTTATGATGTAGAAATAGAGCCTTGTTATTTATATGATAAAGAACGTTGGGCAGAATTTTATGTAATTATTATTGAAGATATAGATAATAGTAATTATAACTTTAGAATCATAAAAAATACTGTAATGGAAGTGAAACAGGCTTCAAGTAAACCTAACTATGCTTATAAGTATATTATAAACAATACTATTAGTGAAAAATTTATATATAAGACAGATATAGTATTTAATATTAATTTTGGTAAAGTTATAAATAAAAAAATATATTATAATGGGCAGATAGAATATAACGGAGACTATGATTATGGAGAATATCTTTTATCAAATTTACAAGAAATAAATTTAAAAAAGATAGATTTAAAAATAAATTTTAAAAATAATATAAAAAATAGAATTAGTTTACAAACAATATCAGATTATAAATATAACGGAGATTATAAATATAACGGAGATTATTTATATAATGGATATATTTCATATATATCTGGTGGAACAAAGGAGGAATTATAATGGCAACAAGCATAACAACAAAAATAGCTAAAGAAAAATTAATAAAAGCCAGATGTGGAGAAAAGCCTTTACCTAAAGTAATTAAGATGGCTTTTGGAAATGGTGGTACAAATGAATTAAATGAACCTTTAGAAATAGATTTTGATAAAGCTACACTAAACAATGAAATAGGAAGAAAAAATATAGATGGTTATAAAATAACAGATTATAATAAATGTGAATATTTCTGTACTTTATTAGAAAATGAATTTATTAATGAAAAAATAACAGAAGTAGCTTTAATAGATGAAGAAAACGATATTATAGCTATAAAAAATTTTAAGCCTAAATATAAAGATAATGATATGCAATTAAGATTTTTTATAGAAGATGAATTTTAGGAAGGAGAATGTTATGAACTACTTTGAAACAAATGAAGCAAAATTTAATTCTAACTTAGAAAAAATTAAAGAAACCGATAAAGTACACGCAGACACTCCTAATAAACGTTTTGAACAGCTAATAAATAATGATGTTGCTTTAAAAAATGAATTAGAGAAACATAATCACGATAATACATATTCAAATATAAATCATAAACATAATGAATATATTGCTAACATAGATTTTGAAGGAAAAATAAATAATGTAGCAAAAGAAACAGAAAAGTATAAAATTGAAAATAAAGTTACAGAAATATCGGATAGAGTAAATAGGTTACCAGGTGCAATTAATAACAACACAACAAACTTACAGAAGCTTAACACTAGTACACAAGACTTACAAAATAAAGTAACAGAAATATCAACACAAGTTGGTAATTTAGGAAAAAAATTCAATGATTTAAGTAGCGTTAAAAAAATTCAAGTATTTAACGGTAGTTTTTCTAATAGAAGAGATATGGACTCTAAATCAATAACCATTAATTCTGTTGATGTTAATAAAACATTAGTATTAACCAACTGTTTGTCAAATGACACAACAAATAATGATAATACAGAAATAATTGCATATTTGTATAATGCAAGTACATTAAGATTTAATTGTCTTTATGGTTGGGGTAATGACTTTACACCTACTAAATATTTCGTTCAAGTCATAGAATTTAATTAAATAAGGAGGATTGAATATGTATTACGCATATTTAGATGAAGATAATTTTTGTTATACAATAGGTAGTTTATCGGAAGAATTAGAAGAAAATTCAAGAATAATAAAGATTAACAATTATGACCCTAATTTAATCAATAGAAAATATGATATTCATCAAAAAAAATGGCTAGATATTTTTAAAGAATTAAACACTGAAACTCAAATATCTTCACAAGTACAAACAAACGCACAAATTTTAAATGAGTTAAATTATTTAACTTGTTTACAAGAAATAAACTCAATGAAAGGCGGTAACTAATAATGAGTACATATGAAAGTTCAAAAATAATAATTCAATCTGGTAAATATGAAAAAGAAGATATGCTAAAAAGACTTGATTTGTTTTTAAATTTTAAAAGAATAACTTTAGAACAATATACAGAACTTGTAAATTTGATGAATTAAAAGGAGAAATTTATATGAGTAAAATTAATTGGAAAAAACGCTTTAAAAATCCTATATTTTGGGTAAATACATTATTAGCTATTGCTACACCTATACTTGCATATTTTGGTATGAATGGACAAGATTTAACAACTTGGGAAAGCCTATTTAATTTAGTATTAAATGCTTTAAAAAATCCTTATGTTTTAGGACTTGTCTTAGTATCTTTATGGAATAATATTATTAATCCAGTAACTAAAGGGATAACAGATTAAGGAGAGTTAATATGAGTAGAGATATAACATTACTACACCCTGAAGTACAAGCTATAATACCTAAATTTTTAGAAGAATGTAAAAAAAATGGGTTGATAGTTGGAATTAGTCAAACTTTTAGGACAGAAAAAGAGCAAAATGACCTATATGCACAAGGTATAACAAAGCCAGGTAATATAGTAACAAATGCTAAATATCCATATAGTAATCATAACTGGGGTATGGCTTTTGATATTTACAGAAATGATGGAAAAGGTATATATAATGATACAGACAATTGGTTTGCAAAGGTAGGAAGTGTAGCCGTTAAATTAGGGTTTGAATGGGGTGGAAATTGGAAAGGCTTTCCCGACAAACCACATATAGAGTTTACTAAATATGGAAATACAACAACTCTTGCTAAAAAATATGGAACACCAGAAAATTTCAAAAAAACTTGGAAGGAAGTTGATAAATATATGTTTGTAACTAGAAATTATAGCTATAATGGTAAAACAAAAGCATTTACTGTAATAAATGAAAAAGGTGAAAACTTTATAAAAATAAGAGACTTAGCCGAACTTTTAAATAAAAATATTAAATATGATGATAAAACAAAAATAACTAATTTAGAAGATATATTACAAAATGTTAGTGTAGAAGTAAATAACAAAAAATCTACTGTTAAAGCTATAAATAGTGGTGGCTTTAACTTTGTAAAAGTTAGAGACTTAGCAGAGTTTTTAGGTTTTGAAACAGGATATAATGAAACTAATAACAGTATATTTTTTAAACTAAAACAATCTATTTTAGATAAAATATTTAAAAAGTAGGTGTTAGTATGAATATTTTTGAAACAAAAGTAAATTATATAATATCTACAATAACAGGTATATTATCGGCTATTTTAGGTGATTTTTGGTTTTTATTTATATTTTTACTAGGCTTAAATATAATAGACTATACAACTGGAGTAATGAAAGCTAGATACCTAAAAAAAGAAAGCTCAAGACAAGCAATGAAAGGCTTTATTAAAAAGTTTTTAATATGGTGTCTAATAGCTATGGGGTTTGGTCTTGGTATTACTTTTCAAAAAATAGGTGAAGTGATAGGTGTAAATTTACATATAATGTTATCTATTGGTTGGTTTATACTTGCTCATTGTATAATAAATGAATTTAGAAGTATTTTAGAAAATATGGTAGAACTTGATAAAGGTTATCTTGTTCCTAAATGGTTAATTAAAGGTCTTGAAGTTGCTAATCAAATGATTGATAGAAATGTTAATGAAGTAATTAATAACTTAGAAGAAAAAGAGAGTGAATAGACACTCTCTTTTTTATAAATATGCAAAATTTATAATTTATATATATAATTTTAGGACATAAATTTTGCAAAAATAGGACATAAATTTTAGTTGCTTACAAAAAGATAAAATAATTATTTGAGGATAAATTTGATATAATAATTAATAATATTATAATACAATATAAACAAGATACAATAATTTATTACTAATTTATTGTATCTTGTTTATATTGTATTTTTATTTTAATCAAAACTTTAAAAAATTGATAAATGGTATATATAATTATTAATTTATAATATTGTTATAAGTAAAATTAATTATGTCTCTAGCTATTTCTACAATATTACTATTTTCTCCAGAATTTTCTAATATTATAGAAATTACAATATTAGGATTTTCAGTTGGAGCCATACCTAAAAACCAAGTATGTTCTTCTTTACCTTCTATTTGTGCAGTGCCAGTTTTTGCAGATATAGATATATCCTTAATTTGCGCTTTTTTGCCAGTACCTTCTGTAACAACTTTTTGAAGCATATTTTTTAAAGTTTGAGCAGTTTGTATGGAAAAAGCATTAGTAAGTTTTTTAGGAATAGTTTTATTTATAATTTTACCTTTATAGTCAATATTACTATCTACTATATAAGGCTTCATCATTATACCATTATTTGCTATACTACAACCAATAAGTGCTATATGAAGTGGAGTAACTAAAGTTTTTCCTTGGCCTATATATGTTTGCATTATTTCATCAATAGAAGAATTATTATTTAGGACAAAGCTACTTTTGTTATAGTCTAAAGAAAAATCTAAGTTATTATTAAAAAGAACTTTTTCAGCTGTTTGGTAAATTTGTTCTGGAGTAATAATTGTAGCTAAATGAGAGAAAAAGCTATTACAAGATAAAGCTAAGGCTTTTTCTAAGTTTATATTTCCGTGAGATTTTTTATTAGCACAAGATATTTTAATACCTTGTTGTATTTCATAACCATTACAAGTATAGGTATAGTTTTCCCAATTTGGATAATTTTCTATAAAAGTAGCAGAGGTAATTATTTTAAAAACAGAGGCAGGAGGATATAAACCTTGCGTTGCTCTATTTAAAAAAGGATTATTTTTGGTATCATTAACTAGGTTTGACCAATCTTTTGTTATATTGTTTGGATTAAAACTAGGAGAAGAAACCATAGATAAAATTTTACCAGTTGTACTATCCATAACAATTATTGCTCCAGTTTTATTCTTTAGTTTATTATAGCAATATTCTTGTAAATTTTTATCTAGAGTTAAAACTAAACCATTTCCTTGAAGAGACTTATTTTCGTTAAATTCTTTTGCTATCCTTTGTAATAAATCATTATTTAAAGTTTGTAAATCAAAGTTATATTTAGATTCTATACCGTATCCACCTTTATCTATAAATCCTACTGTATGTGCAAAGGTATTATAATAAATATATATTCTTTTATTATCCGTTTTTGCTAAAATATTAAGATTTCTATCTAGAATATTACCTCTTATTATATCTTTGTTGTTATTTATTCTTGGATTATATGGATTACCAATTATTTGTTTACTTTTAAATATTGTAAATAATAATAAATAAATAATAAGTATAAAAAATAATAAAAAATAAAACCAAAATACTTTCTTTATATTAGAACGCATAATATCACCTACTAAATTTTTACTATTATAATATATCTATTCTTCTTCTGTTAATATGTTATATTTAGTATTTCTTATTGATACCCATTGTAGAATACCGATTATTGTAAAGCTTATTATTATAGAACTACCACCATAACTTATAAAAGGAAGAGTTACGCCAGTTAAAGGAATTAGCTTTGTAGCACCACCTATTATAAGAAATGTTTGAAAACACATTAAACTTGTCATACCAGATGATAAAAGACTTAAAAATTTATTTTGACTATTTAAAGAAATTTTAACACTTCTATAAAAAATCATTATAAAAATTAATATTAGCCCAATACCAAAAAATAAGCCGAATTCTTCACATATAGCAGAAAAAATTAAATCTCTTTCTACAACAGGTATAGATTGAGGCATACCCATATTAAGGCCACTTCCCATAAATCCATAAGTACCTATTGCAAATAATGATTGAGCTATTTGATATCCTTTATTTGATATATCTGACCAAGGATTTAGCCATATTTCTACTCTTACTCTTACATGGTTAAAAAGATTATATCCTAACATAGAGCCTAAATACGCTAGAAAAATACCTAGTAAAATGAGCCAAGTTTTAGAAGTTGAAATATATAACATAACTAAGTATGTCATAAAAAATATTAATGCACTTCCTAGGTCTGTTTGAAAAACTAAACAAACAATAAATATAAGCGACATTATAGATGGAAAGATTAAGTTTTTTATTTTTAAATTAGAGCTTGAAAAACAAGAGGATAAATAAAAAATAAATAAAAGCTTTACTAATTCGGACGGTTGAAAGGTAATACCTTTTATAGATATCCAATTTTTAGCACCACCATCTTCTATACCAACTAATAATGTAGCAAGTAATAAAGAAAGCCCCATAAATAAATATAAGTACTTAAATAAATTTAATCGAGGTAGTATGTTTAACAATATAGGAATAGCTAAACATACACAAAATCCTAAAATAAACCAAGCAAATTGTCTTTTAGCAAGATTATGGTTAAGTCTATATAAAGTAGTGATACCTATAGACATTAAGAAAAAAATACCATTCCATATTAAATGACAACTATTTTTATAAAATAAAGAAGCTACAAAATTACCAAAAATAATAAAAATAAGTGTTAATATAAAAAATGGAACGATAGAAAAATCGATATTTCTAGTTTCTTTATTAAAAGATAATATTGTAAATGCAGAGGTATGGAAGAAAAAAATAATTAACCTTTGTATTAATAAGTAAACCTTATTATTTATGCAGATAATATTTTTTTCTCCTATACAAATTAAAAAACCAAGTAATAAAAATAAGCATATATATATAAGAAAAATGTATCTAGAAATATTTACTATAATTTCATACATAAAAATCTCCTATAAAACACCTCTAAAAAAATGACCATTAGTATAGTCTAAATTTTTAAATGGACTATTTTTTATATTAAAGTGTTCTTTATTAATTAAAGTTTTGCTGTAATATGTTATAATATTTTTTATTTCTTCTTTATTTTCATCTACAAAACTAATGCGAAAATATTGGTTAGAAAGTTTATTTATTTCTTCATATTTATTTAAGACAAATAGGGGAGACTTATTTATAATAGTTGTTACACAATTAAAACAATCATTTTTTATAGGAAAACAAGCTCCAGTTCTATCTTTTAAATAAAAAGAATCACAGTTATTTTTCATTTTACAAAATCTATTATTGCCTTTATTACCAACATATAAACCTACAGGGCATTGATGGGTAGTCATTAATGGTAGTTTACCATATACTAAAATTTCAGTATTTTCACTCGTTAAAGACTTTATTTCTGAAATATTAAGCTCAGGAGATAAAGTTACAGTATTAAATAATGATAATAATTTATCTATAGAGGCATTATTAAATATGTTAAAAGTATAATCTGCTATAACTTTTTTATTGGTATTTAAATTTATATAATTTCTTAATAAATATCCGTCAATGTTAGATTGTTCTAATATTGATAGCATATTGTAAAAGTCTTCAGCCATAGGCTCTCTTAATATCCAAAGTAAAGCTATATATATTTCTATATTATTTTTATGACTATTTTCAATATAATAATTTAAATTATTTAGATTATCTTGGTTAAGCTCTACATATATTCTTTTTATAAGGTTAGTTTCTATACAAGCATCAAATTGTTCTTTGTTTTGTACTAAAGTAGTTAAATATTTATTATTAGCTACTTTTACTTTAGGTATATATTCAACATTTATTTTTTTTCGTTTAAAACTTTTTATAATTTTTTCTTGTAAATTTTCAGTAGCATTTCTTCTAAGTGCATTTATAGCACTTAAAGGTATATAAATATTTTCATCTACATCTATACTATTAAAAATAAAATAAAAAGGTGTATCTCCAGTTTTAGACAATTTTTCGATAAGAGTATCTTCTGTAACACAAGAATTTTTAGCTTGTTCTACTACATATCCTTCTTCTATAATTTCTATATTATTAACATATAATTTTAATGTAAGAGGTTTATTTAATTTAGCTATTACATCTACTTTTATTTCTTGTTTTCTAGTGTCTTTAGAATATAATTTTTTTAGTTTATTATCTAAAGCTTTATCAAAAGAGCGAAAAACTAAATCACCTTTATTTATATTACCACATATAGTTAGGTTTATTAAATCACCAACACCAGCTTGTTTAGATATATTTGTTCCACAATGTGGTTTAGTTCTTGTCCAAATTTCTATTCCATCACCACAAACCACAGGTTCATTAAGTTTTATTACACATTTTTTAGTTTTTTTGTTGTAACTTTCTACTATACCTATTTCTAGCCCACTACTTTTAGGTGAAGGGCTAATCATAGATTTATTAGACCATTTTTCATAATAACCTGTTATAGAGCTACCACCACGATTAAATATTTGCGTAAGTTCTTTTAAATCATTATTTTCAATTTCATCAAATGTATTATTATTAACTTTATCTATATATTTTCTATAATTGGAAGTTACACTTGCTACATATTCTGGGCTTTTCATTCTTCCTTCTATTTTAAAGGTATGTATACCAGATTTTACTAGCTTATCTATTATAGGTAAGGTAGAGGTATCTTTTGGAGATAATAAATAATCATTTGCGTATATTTTATCATTTTTTATAAGTTTATATTCCATACGGCAAGGCTGAGCACATCTTCCTCTATTACCACTTCGTTCGCCTATAAGGCTACTCATAAGACACCTGCCAGAATAAGATACACATATTGCACCGTGAACAAATGCCTCTATTTCTATATCTGTATTATGAGTTATGTTTTCAATTTCTTTAAGTGTAAGTTCTCTACTTAAAACAACTCTATTAAATCCTAAATCTTGTAAAAATTTAACACCTTCTATGTTATGTATAGTCATTTGTGTGCTAGCGTGCAATGCAACATTTTTAAAGTTATTTCTTATAAGATTAAATATACCAATATCTTGTACTATAATTGCATCTATACCATAAGAATAAACATTAGAGACAAAATTTAATACATTTTGTACTTCTTCTTCTTTATAAAGAATATTTAATGTTAAATTAACTTTAACTCCTCTAAGATGACAATAATCTATAATATAGTTTAACTCTTCATCATTAAAATTATTAGCACTTTGTCTAGCATTAAAGCTTTTACCACCTAAATAAATTGCATCACAACCGTTATTTACAGCAGATATCATACTTTCCATTGAGCCAACTGGTGATAAAAGTTCAACTCTTTTGTTATTCAAAATATTCACCTAATTTCTAAAATAAAATTTATTAAAGTTATGGACAAATTGTACAAAAATTGTTAAAATATATATAAATAATTAAATTTTAAAAATTAATTGTCTATATAAGTAAACAATATATATGGATAATTATATATTAAAATTAGTTATATTTTACAATAAATTAGTAAAATTAAATTTATTGTAATTTTTCTAATTGAGCTTTGAGATTTTCTATTTCTTCTTCTAAATCTAATATTTGAAGGTCTTTTTCTATCTCAAGTTCTTCTATATCTTTTATGCTAGATAGTTTTATTGTAGCTTCATTAAGATTATCTTTTAGACTATTTATTATGTTATCTTTTTCAGATAAAGAGGCTTTTAGCATAGATATAGTATTATCTTTATCATTTAATGCTTTATCAAGATTATTTTTTAGTTCCGAAATAATTATATCTTTTTGAGAAGAAGCTTTATTTATTTTATCTTCTAACTCAAAATGAAGATTTTTATTTTCATCTAGAGCATTTTTTAACTTTTGTTCAAGATTAGATATAATAGAACTTTTTTCATTTAATGAATTTTTAAAATTAAATTCTACTTGAGATTGTATATTTTTATTATTAGATAAAGCGTTTTCAAGTTTATACTTAAGTTGAGAGATAGTATTATCTTTATCAGCTAAAGTATTTTTAAGTTTATATTCAAGTTGAGAAATAGTATTATCCTTATCGGATAAAGCATTTTGAAGTTTATACTCAAGCTGAGAAATAGTATTATCCTTATCAGTCAAAGTATTTTCAAGCTTATATTCAAGCTGAGAAATGATATTATCTTTGTCGGATAAAGTGCTTTTAAGTTGAGAAATAGTATTATTTTTATCAGCTAAAGTATTTTCAAGCTTATATTCAAGCTGAGAAATAGCATTATCTTTATCAGTTAAAGAGTTTTGAAGTTTGTATTCAAGCTCAGAAATAATATTATCTTTATTAGATAAATCTTCTAATTTAGAGTTAATGTTATCTTTATCAGATAAAAGTTCATCAATTTCATTTTTTAATTGAGATATAATTTGATTTTTTTCTTCCATTAAGGTTGAAATTTTTAATTCTAAATTAGATATTATATCATCTTTTTCATTAGAAATATTTTTAATTTTATCTTCAAGATATATAATTGAGTTTTCTTTACTTTCACAAAGTGATAAACTATTTTTTAACTCATTATCTAGCTCAGTATTTTTTTTTGATAATAAATTTAATTTATTTTCTAATTCGTTAATTAATTTATTATTTTTATTAAATAATTGACGTTGTTTAAAAAGGTCATCTGCAATATTAAGAGCTAAAACTAATAAAAAAGATGTAGAATTTTTATTTAAATTTTCATATATAGAAGATAATTCTTCCATTTTAGTATTAACATATTTAGCAATACCAGTTATATATTCATCATTTTCATTTGTTGAAAGATTATAATTTATGTTACCAATCTTTACAGATATAGTATGTTTATTTGTTTGATTATTATTATTATTTTCTATATTCATATAATTCACCTCAAAAAATAATATAATAATTATATCATATATATAAAATATATCAATTGTTTTAATAAACTTTATTAAAATTATTAGTTTAAAATGTATAATAATGAAAAAATAAATCTATATAATTAGATTTTAATAAAAAAATTTAACATTTTATATAAAATAGACTTTTATTTTTCTTATTTTTGATATAAAATATATAGAGATGTTAATGAAATTAAAATAAAATCATATAAATTAAATAATAAAAAGGAGTTGCTTTTAATTATGATTTCAAATCAAATATTACAGAGTACAATAGACGGATTAAAAAATATTACAAGGCGAGAGTTTAGTATAGTTGATAGAGAAGGTAAAGTAGTTGTTACTACTGAAATAGAATTAGTTAATGCAATAATAGATGGGATAGATTTTTTTATTAATAGTCCAGCTGAAAATCAACTTGTACAAGGTTATCAATATTTTAAAGTTTTAGACAATGGTAATACAGAATATATAGTTTTAGCAAAAGGTGAAGATGAAGAAATATATCAAATAGGTAAAATAGCAACATTTCAAATACAAAGTCTTTTAATAGCGTATAAAGAGAGATATGATAGAGATAATTTTATAAAAAACTTATTATTAGACAATTTGTTACTTGTAGATATATATTCTAGAGCAAAAAAATTACATATAGAAAATGATGTTAGAAGGATAGTATATCTTATAGAAACAGAAGTAGATAAAGAACTTAACACTGTTGAAGTAGTTAGAAGTATATTTCCTATAAAAGGTAAAGATTTTGTAACGGCAGTAGATGAAAAAACTATAATATTAGTTAAAGAACTTAAAGACAAAGAAGATAAGGAAACAGTAGAACAATTCGCAAACGAAATGCACAGAACATTAACAGAAGAACTTAATAAAAATGTTTTAATATCTATCGGTTCTATTGTATATGATTTAAAAAATATATCGTCTTCTTTTAAAGAGGCAAAAATGGCTTTAGAAGTTGGAAAAATATTTGAAGAAGATAAAAATATTATAAAATATGAACAATTAGGCATAGGAAGACTTATTTATCAGCTACCAAACAATTTATGCAAAATGTTTGTAGGAGAAGTTTTAGATGGCATAACAATGGCCTCATTTGATGAAGAAACTCTTGCTACTGTTGCTAAATTTTTTGAAAATAATTTAAATGTTTCTGAAACTTCAAGACAATTATACATACATAGAAATACACTTGTTTATAGACTAGATAAATTACAAAAAATGACAGGGCTTGACCTTAGAAACTTTGATGATGCAATTATTTTTAAAATAATGTTAATGGTTAGTAAATATATGCAATATAGAGAAAACTTTAAATATTAACAAAATTTTGAAAGGGCGATAAAATTGATAAAAGTAGACAAAGTTACAAAAATTTATGATAATGGAGCAGTTGCTATAAATAATGTTTCTATTGACATAAAAAAGGGGGAATTTGTTTTTGTTATTGGGTCATCTGGGTCTGGAAAATCTACGCTTATGAAAATGCTTTTAAAAGAGGTAGAGCCAACAGAGGGTAAAATAATTATAGATGGAACAAATATAAATAATATACGAAGAAAAGAAATACCATATTTAAGAAGAAAAATAGGGGTTGTATTTCAAGACTTTAGATTATTGCCTAGTAAAACTGTTTTTGAAAATATAGCATTTGCATTGCAAGTTACAGAAGCTCCACCTAAGGCTATAAGAAGAAATGTACCAGCTATACTTGCTATGGTTGGATTAACACATAAGGCTAAAGTTTATCCAAATGAATTATCTGGTGGAGAACAACAAAGGGTAGCATTGGCAAGAGCTATAATAAATAAACCGCCTATATTATTGGCAGATGAGCCAACAGGTAATCTAGACCCAGAAACAGCTTGGGAGATAATGGAATTATTAAAAGAAATAAATGCTAAAGGTACAACAGTTGTTATAGCAACTCACGCTAAAGATATAGTAGATGAAATGAAAAAACGTGTTATAACTATTCAGAAAGGGGTAATATTAAGCGACAAAGAGGGAGGATATAGCTATGAAGATTAGAAGCGCTAAGTATCATATAAAACAAGGGGCTAAAAGTATAACAAAAAATGGTTTAATGTCAGTTGCATCTATAGCTTCTGTTGCTGCTTGTTCTTTTATTCTTATAATATCATTATGTATAGCTATAAATCTTGATAGAGCTTTAGAAAAAGTAGAAGAAAGTATAGGAGTATCATTATATCTTGGAGATGATGTTAAAGATGAAGAGATAAAGGTACTTTTTGATAAATTATCTAATATACCAAATGTAATACAAGTTGATTATATGTCTAAAGAAGATGCGCTTAATTGGGCTAAAAAGGAGTGGCAAGACGACCAAAATATATTATCTGGACTTGAAGATGATAACCCATTTCCAAGGTCCTTTGAAATATCAATAGATGGAGCAAAAAATCAAAAACAAGTTATAAAAGATGTTACAAATTTGCAAAGAGAATTTGAAATACAACTTTTAGAAAGCAGAAAAAAAGAAAATGAAGAAATAAAAAATATTATTGAAAATCCTTTATCAGAATCTACAACAAAAGCTCAAAATAAAGAACAAACTAAACAAGAAGATAAACAAGAACCAAACATAGGTGATGAAGACTATAAATATATAGGGATTGAAAAAATAAGACATTCTCAAAAAGAATCGGATATACTTTTAGCTATTAATAATGCCATTAGAATATCAAGTATTATAATAATATTAATTTTAGCCGTAATATCTGTTACGATTATTATAAACACAATAAAGCTTGCCGTTTATATAAGAAGAACAGAAATAAATATTATGAAATATGTGGGGGCAACCGACTGGTTTATAAGATGGCCTTTTGTAATAGAAGGAATTATAATTGGTATTATAGGGTCTATCATATCTATTATTATATGTATTTTTGGATATAGTAAAGCTGTTAGTTTAATATATGAAAAAATGGCATTTATTGAAAATTATGTTCAATTTCAAGATACATTTTCAATGTTTTTAGCAATAGCACCAGTTACTGTAATATTAGGAATATTGCTTGGAGTTATAGGTTCTGTAAGTTCTATAAAAAAACATTTAAACGTATAAAATTAGGAGGGAAATAAATGAAAAAAAGAATAAATATATTGTTAATAACTATAATATTTATATTTTCTCTTAATAGTATTATTTATGGTAAAAGTGTTAGTGAACTTAATAAAGAAAAAAACAATATTAAAAATAAAATAGAAAATTCTAAAAATACGTTAGAAAAGTCCAAACAAGAAAAAAGTAATATATTAAAAGAAGTAGAAAATTTGGATAACAATTTAGAAAAAATAGAAAAAGAGCTTGAAAATTTACAAAATAATTTAAACAAAACAAAAGAAAGCCTTGTTAAGTCAGAAAAAGATTTAGAAGAAGCTAAAATAAAAAAAGAAAAACAATATAAAAGTCTTAAACAGCGTATAAGAGTTATATATGAATATGGTGATAGTGGTTATGTAGATATACTTTTAGATGCTAAAGGATTTACAGATTTTTTTAAACGAATAGAATATATAAATTATATTATGGAATATGATAATAAACTTTTTGAAAGGTATCTAGAAACAGAAGAGTTTATATCATTAAAAGTAGAACAAATAAAAGTTGAAAAACAGAATTTAGAAGTTTTAACAAAACAAACAGAAACGAAAAAGAAAGAAGTAGAAAAAAATATTGCAACAAAACAACAAATGGTTATTAATTTAAATAAACAGCAAGCCACTTTAGAGCAACAAATAAAAGACCTTGAAAAAGAAGATAAAGAGATAACTAATCTTATAAATCAAGCTAAAATTAAAGCTACATCAAATAGTAAAAATAAAGTTTATCCTAGTACAAATGGAAGATTAGCTCATCCAGTGCCTCAATATGCCGGAAGACCTTATAATGATGTTTATGGATATAGAATAAACCCTATTAGTGGTAAAAAAGAACTTCATTCTGGTTTAGATTTAAAAGCTACATATGGTTCAGAAATTGTAGCGGCAGAAACAGGAACAGTTATATATTCAGGTAACAGAGGGGGATATGGCAAAACTGTTATTATAGACCATGGCGGAGGTATGACAACATTATATGCTCATAATTCACAGTTATTAGTAAGTGTAGGACAACAAGTTAAAAGAGGACAAGTTATTGCAAAAGCAGGTTCTACTGGATATTCCACAGGTGTACATGCTCATTTTGAAGTTAGAATAAATGGTAAACATACTAATCCAGCACCATATTTAAGTTAGATAGTAGAGAGGAAGGGGAAATATGGCTAAACAAAAAATTGAAAAAAATATAAATAATAAAAAATTAGAATATAAACAAGAAAGAAAAAGTTATATAATAACTATATCAATATTAGTATTTATAGCCTTTATATCTATTTTTGGTATTACATATCAAGTATTTTTAAACAGTACAAAAACAGGATATGTTACTTTAAAGCCAGTAGATGTTACCCTTTCTTCTGGCAAAGAAAATCACCAGCTTTCTGTAAAAATTACATTAAGTGGTAAAAGTAAAAATCTAAATAAGCTAAATATGGAACAAGTACAATTATTAACTAAAGAAACAATAAAACAGTTAGATTATCAATCAATTATAAAAAAAGGTGGAGACGACTATATAAAAAATGCTATACTACAAACTTTAAGACAAAATTTTGGTGATAATATAGAACAAGTAAATTTAGATAGCCTTTTGACAGATGTTACTATTAAAACACCTAATGAAGAAGATTATAACAATAATTCTGATGTACATAGTATTGATGAATATTTAAAAGGATTTAGTTGGAGCAATAAAAAATAAATTTGGGGGATAAAATGACTGAAAAAATATTAGATATACTAAAAAATAGTAGTGATTTTATATCTGGAGAAAAGATTGCACGAAGTTTAAATATTAGTAGAGCAGGCGTTTGGAAAAATATATCTAAATTAAAAAATATGGGATATAACATTATATCTGTTACTAATAAAGGTTATTTACTTGTAAAAGATAGCTCTTTATTTAACAAAATGGAGATAGAAAAAGAAATAAATACATATGTGTTAGGTAAAAATATATATTTTTTTGATGAAATAACTTCTACTAATGAATATGCAAAAAAATTAGCAGATGATAAAGTAGAAGAGGGAGCTTTAGTTGTAGCTAATTGCCAAACCAATGGAAAAGGTAGATTAGATAGAAATTGGGTAAGCAACAAAGGTGAAGGAATATTTTTATCATTAATATTAAGACCTAATATAGAGTTATTTAGTATTGTACAAATAACGCTATTAGCAGGTATATGTATTTGTAATGCTATAAAAAAAGTTACAAACCTTGATGCAAAAATAAAGTGGCCTAATGATATTATCATAAATAATAAAAAAGTTTGTGGTATATTAACAGAAGTTACAGCACAAGTAGATAATGTTTCTTATATTATACTTGGAATAGGCATAAACGTTAATAATAAAAAATTTAGTGATGAGCTTGAAAATAAAGCTACTTCAATATTTTTAGAAACTGGAAAAAATGTTGAAAGACAAAAGTTAATAGCTATGCTTTTAAAAGAATTTGAAAATAAATATTTTATATATAAAAAAGAAAAAGATTTTTCTATATTTTTAGAAGAATATAAAAGCCTTTGTATAAACTTAGATAAGCAAGCTAAGGTTATTTATAATGGGCAAGAAATATTAGGTAAAGTATTAGATATATCTAATTTAGGAGAAATTATATTTGAAACAGATAATAATATTTTAAAAATAGTTTCTGGTGAGGTTTCATTAAGAAATATTGATGGAGAGTATATTTAAGGAGGGATTATTTGGATAAAAATATAATATTTGCAACTTCTAGCTATAATCAAAAATTTTATTTTGATAAAATAGCAGAAACATTACCATCAGATATAAAAAACAATATAAAGGAAATAGGGATTTATTTTGTAAATAAGGTAGGAGGTATATTTACTTTAGGATTTTATAATGATGGAGATTTTTTTATGGAATATAGCTTTTCAGAAGATGATTTTTTATGTGATGAGATAGGTGCTAAACTAGAAATTGAAAAAATAAAAAGAGAAAATAAAAATCTTATATCTTCTTTAACTTTATGGTATAAAATATTTAATAGTACAAATTTAAAATAGAAATGGAGTTAATAGATGAAAATAGGAAATTTTAAACCAGATAATAAAGTATTTTTAGCACCTATGGCAGGTGTTACAGATGTTGTGTTTAGAACATTATGCAAAGAGCAAGGTTGTGGACTTACATATTCTGAAATGGTTAGTGCTAAAGGAATTATGTATAATAACGAGAATACTAAAAAATTATTAGAAATAGATAAGCGAGAAGGAAAAGTTGCAGTACAACTTTTTGGCTCAGATGCTAATGTTTTAGCAGATATGGCTAGAACATTAGATGATAATGATGATATAGGATTTTTTGATATTAATATGGGGTGTCCAGCACCTAAAATAGTAAAAAATGGAGATGGTTCAGCCCTTATGAAAAATCCTAAAGCTATAGGAGAAATAGTAAAAGCAGTTTCTTCTAGTACTAATAAACCATTAACAATAAAGATAAGAAAAGGATTTGATGATAGCTGTATAAATGCAGTAGAAATAGCAAAAATAGCAGAGGAAAATGGTGCTTCAGGTATTGCTATACATGGTAGAACAAGAGAACAATTTTATTCTGGAAAAGCAGACTGGGACATAATAAAAAAGGTTAAAGAAAGTGTTAATATATCTGTTATAGGAAATGGTGATATAACTAGCCCAGAAAAAGCTAAAGAAATGTTAGAATATACAGGTTGTGATGCTATAATGATAGGACGAGCAGCACAAGGAAATCCTTGGATATTTAAAAGAGTTGTACATTACTTAAATACAGGTGAAATTTTAGAAAAACCTTCAATAAATGAAAAAATAGATATAGCTATTAAACATTTAAATATGCTTATACAATGCAAAGGAGAGTATATAGGTATAAGAGAAATGAGAAAACATTTAGGCTGGTATATAAAAGGTATGCCAAAAAGCTCAGAAATGCGAGTTATAATAAATAGTATAGAAGAACCTAAAAAAATGGAAGATTTATTAATAAGCATGAAACAATAAATATATAAATTTAACAATAATTTTAGAAATGTATACAGGTTGGTTTTATGAGAAAATATCCTATAAAACCAACTTTTTATATATTTACATACTATTGACAATATAAATTATTTTAAATATAATATTATCTAGAATATATAAGTTGGTAATAAAAATTTTATATTTAAAAACTTATTTTAATCTAGTCATTAAGGTTTATAAAAGTAATATAATAGCAATAAAAGAAATATTATTTTTATAGGCTTTAAATTGATATTAATGAAACATTAACAAAGGGGGACATTTATGATAAAGACATTGTTAAAATCAGTTAGAGAATATAAAAAACATTCTATATTAGCTCCTATATTTATGATAGGTGAAGTTTCTATGGAAGTTTTAATACCATTTTTTATGGCAAAACTTATAAACGATGGTATGCAAGTAGAAAATATGCAATATATATTAAAAATGGGATTATTACTTACCATATTATGTATTATTTCTTTAATTTGTGGTATGCTATCTGGTAAATATGCATCATCGGCATCATCTGGATTTGCTAAAAATATAAGAAAAGATATGTATTATAATATACAAAATTTTTCATTTTCTAATATAGATAAATTTTCAACCTCAAGTATAATAACAAGACTTACTACAGATGTAACTAATGTACAAAACTCATATCAAATGATTATTAGAGTAGCTGTAAGAAGCCCTGTTATGTTATTTTTTTCATTTTTTATGGCATTCTATATAAATGCTAAATTATCTATGATATTTTTAATAGCAATAGTTATCCTTAGTATAAGCTTAACTGTTATATTAAAAAATGCATATCCAATTTTCCAAAATATATTTAAAATATATGATAAATTAAATAATGTTGTACAAGAAAATTTACAAGGTATAAGAGTTGTAAAATCTTATGTTAGAGAAGACTTTGAAGAAGATAAATTTAAAAAAGTTGCAACAGAAGTATTTAATAAATATGTAAAAGCTGAAAAAATTGTTGCTCTTACTAATCCTATAATGAATTTATCTGTAAATATTTCTTTAATGTTTTTAGCGTGGTTTAGTGCTAAATATATAATTAGAGGAGATATGCAAACAGGTGATTTAACTACGCTTATAACATATTCTACCCAAATTTTAATGAGCTTAATGATGTTATCTATGATACTTGCTATGTTAATTGTATCTAGAGCTTCAGCAGAAAGAATAGTAGAAATATTAGAAGAAAAAACGGATATTAATAATAATAACGTAGCAAAAAAAGATATAAAATCTGGAAATATAAGTTTTAAAAATGTATATTTTAGCTATACAAATGATAAAGAAAAATGTTGTCTTAACAATATTAACTTAGATATAAAAGAAGGAGAAACAGTTGGTATAATTGGTGCAACAGGCAGTTCAAAAAGTACATTAGTGCAACTTATACCTCGATTATATGATGTATTAAGTGGTACAGTATATGTAGATGAAGAAGATGTAAGAAATTATGATTTAGAAACACTTAGAAAAAATGTTGCTATGGTTTTACAAAAAAATACACTTTTTTCTGGTACTATAAAAGAAAATTTGCGTTGGGGTAATAAAAATGCTACAGATGAAGAAATTGAAAATGCTTGTAAATTAGCTTGTGCACACGATTTTATACAAGATTTTGAATATAAATATGACACATATATAGAACAAGGTGGTACAAATGTATCTGGTGGTCAAAAGCAAAGACTTTGCATTGCACGAGCACTACTTAAAAATCCTAAAATATTAATTTTAGATGATTCTACAAGTGCTGTTGATACAAAAACAGATGCATCTATAAGAGAAGGGTTAAAAAATAAAATACCTAATATAACTAAAATTATTATTGCTCAAAGAATATCTTCCATACAACACGCTGATAAAATTATTGTTATGAATGAAGGAAAAATAGATGCAATAGGAAATCATAAAGAGCTTTTAAAAAGTAATGAAATTTATAGTGAAATTTATAAATTACAACAGAAAGGAGGAGAAGAAAATGAATAAAAATAAGATGCCAGAGTATAAAAATATACCTAATAAAAAAAATATAGATAAAAAAACTGTAAAAAGACTATTAAGCTATATGTTAGAGTATAAATTAAAGATTATAATAGTTGTAGTTTGTATTATATTGTCATCACTTATATCTGCAGTTAGTGCTACTGCTATAAGAATATTAATAGATGACTATATTACACCTTTAATAGGTAATCCAAATCCTTCTTTTGATGGAATTATTAGACTTATTACCATATTAGGAATAATATTTGTATTAGGTGTAATAGCAACTTTTACCTATAGTAGAGCTATGGTTGATATTGCTCAAGGCATTTTAAATAAAATACGTAAAGATATGTTTTGTCATATGCAAAAATTACCTATACGTTATTTCGATACAAACGCTAAAGGTGATATAATGAGCCATTATACAAATGATGTAGACACTTTAAGGCAAGCTTTATCACAAAGTGTACCACAAACATTTGGAGCAATTATAAGTATTGTTAGTATATTTGTAACTATGATATATACAAATATATATTTAACTATCTTTGTTATTTTATATTTAGTTTTTCAATTATATTGTGCTAAAATAGTAGCAAGTAAAAGTTCAAAATATTTTGTAGAGCAACAAAGAGCTTTAGGAGAACTTAATGGTTATATAGAAGAAATGATAAATGGGCAAAAAGTTGTAAAAGTTTTTTGTTATGAAGAAGAGGCAAAATATGAATTTGATAATAAAAATAAAGAGCTTAGAGAAAATGCTTATAAAGCAAATACATTTGCAAATATAATAATGCCAATGATGAATAATTTAGGTATATTACAATATATATTAATTGCTATTATTGGCGCATTATTGGCTATTAATAATATTGGAAGTATGACGATAGGTACTATTATTGCATTTTTAATGCTTAGTAGGAACTTTAATTCTCCAATAAGCCAAGTTTCTCAACAAATGAATTTTATAGTTATGAGCTTAGCTGGAGCTAAAAGGATATTTGAGCTTTTAGATGAAAAAGTGGAAGAAGATGAAGGATACGTAACATTAGTTAATGCTAAATATGAAGATGGAAAAATTATAGAAGTAAAAGAGAAAACAGGTATTTGGGCATGGAAACATCTACATAATGATGGTAAATTAACTTACACTAAGCTTACAGGTGAAGTTGAACTTAACAATGTAGATTTTGGGTATACAGAAGATAAATTGGTACTTAATAATATTACTTTAAATGCTAAGCAAGGACAAAAAATAGCCTTTGTTGGTTCCACAGGAGCTGGGAAAACTACTATTACAAACCTTTTAAATAGATTTTATGATATAGCAGATGGTAAAATTAGGTATGATGGTATTAATATAAATAAAATTAAAAAACAAGATTTAAGACGTTCTTTAGGCGTTGTATTGCAAGATACAAATCTTTTTACAGGTACAATTATTGATAATATAAGATATGGAAATCTTAATGCAACAGATGAAGAATGTATTGAAGCGGCAAAAAAAGCAAATGCTCATCATTTTATAGAGCTTCTAAAAGATGGATATAATACTATAATATCTGGTAGTGGAGAAGGATTGTCTCAAGGTGAAAAACAACTTTTATCTATTGCTAGAGCAATAGTTGCAGACCCACCAGTTATGATTTTAGATGAAGCTACATCTAGTATAGATACACATACAGAGGCTATAGTTCAAAAAGGTATGGATATGCTTATGCAAGGAAGAACAGTTTTTGTTATTGCCCATAGATTATCTACTATACAAAATTCAGATAAAATAATTGTTTTAGATAAGGGTAAAATAATAGAGGCTGGAAATCATGATGAACTTATTAAACAAAAAGGTAAATATTATCAGCTATATACTGGTGCAATAGAAATGGATTAATACAAAACCCCTATATATTAAGGTATATAGGGGTTATTTTTTTGTTTTGTGGGTACCAATTTGGTACTAAAAATATTTATTTGACTTTTTATATATTAATTTTTATAATGTTTTTAAGGTAATTGCATAAGGGTTGTGTTTAATTTTAAACATAGAGTTAGACACTTTATTTTTATTTTACTAAAATAGACTAAAAGGTGCGTTAATATGAATATAAAAGATACTTTTAGAATTATTATTTTTAGGTGGGATATTTCTTTTAACACTTCTTACATATATAAAAAAGCAAGAAAAACTAACCATCCTGTTGCGAGAAAGGTGGTATAATAAAAAGAATACTTTAGGGCTAGCTATCTTGTGTAGTTGCTTTACCCTTATATAGATATTAATTTGTAAAGATATTAAAATAAATTTTTAGTTTTTATGTTATCTATGTTTAATTGTTAGGATATGAATGAGAAGTATTATTTTATAATATTAAATATATAAATTTGCACTAAATATGTTTTCGTTGCATATAATATACATATGTATATATTTGGAGGAAAATTTTATGCAGTATAGTATAAAAGATTTTTTTAATAATAGTGTAAATATTATGGAGGAGCCTAAATATAATACAAATGAAAATAACACAGAATTTAAAGAAGAAAATTCTTCAGATGTAGGCTATATTAGAGAGCGTGAAGTAACACTTATGAGAAAATTATATTCTGAAATAAATAGTTTTTTATATCCTTTTGTTGTAGAAGTTTTAGATGAATTTGAGTTTATAGGAAGCCCTATTTATAATATTAGTGGAATAGATAGAGAAACTATATCACAAATGGTAGATAGAGTTATAAATTTAGCAGAAGAAACATTAGACCAAGTAGGAGAAGCAAAAAATGAACGAACAGGCAATTATCTTAGAGAATGGGATAGATGGGGACTTTTAAGATCTACTGTAGAAAGTTTATTATTAAATGATATTTTTGCTATAAGACGCCCTAATTATTATAATAAATATGCATCTAATATAAGTTCATTAAAACATTAATAAAAGTAGTATATTAAAAGTATATTAAAAGTGGATTTATTATTAAGATTTAATATACTTTTAATATATATTTATAAATTTTCCCATTTTTTTAAATTTTGTATCATATAATTTTTTATATCCATTTTATAAATTTCATTTATTTTATTAGAATTTAAAAATTCTTTAGATTTACCAAAATATTTAATTTCGCCATTATCTAATGCTAATATATTATCAGTTAAATTTAATGCTAAATTTATATCGTGTAAAACACCAATAATTGTTTTATTTTCTTCTTTTCCCCATTTTTTTAAAAAATTAATGAGTTCTATTTGATAAGGTAAATCTAAATGGTTAGTAGGTTCATCTAAAAGTATAATTTGTGGATTTTGAGTAATTATTTTAGCTAGAAAAACACGTTGTAATTGTCCACCAGATAAAGTATCTATTTTTTGGTCTTTAATATTATATAAGTTAACAATTTTTAAAGCATTTTCTACTATTTCTATATCTTTTAAACTTTCTTTTATAGAAAACGCATCACTATAAATATATCTACCCATCATAACAGTATCAAAAACAGTATAATTAAAATATATATTATTTATTTGGCCAAGCATACACAATTGCTTAGCTAATTCTTTTCTTTTATAATGTTTTACATTTTTATTTTTTATATAGACATTTCCCGTAAATTCGATTGTATTGCAAATAGTTTTTAAAAGGGTTGTTTTACCACAACCATTAAGACCTATTATGATAAAATTTTCATTTTTTTTAATTTCAAAGTTAATATTTTTAAGCACTTGTTTTTTACCATAATAAGCAGAAACATTTTCTAATTTAATCATATTAATATCCTTTTAAACAAATTAAATACTAAGCTTTTAACTTAATATTTTGGACATATTTATATTTTTAAGGCACCCTATGAAAAAAGCAAGGTTTTTACTTATAAGGTCTAAAGCGCCTTAAAGCTTAGCTTTACGTATCCGAGGCAAAGTCCCGTATCCGATTTAAGATGATAATTCTTCGTTCTCATACTCTCCGCTTTTGCGTAAATTTTATTTTACCTATAGTCTGATTTTTAATTTTATTATTTTATTTGGGGTATAAAATAGGCTATATTAAGGATTTTAAGTAATCTAATAACTAATTATAGTTTGGGGGAGGAAAAAATTATAATAGTTTATTATACTACTATTAGTATACATAAAAAGCTTAATTTTATATATCTAAATTTTAAAAGGTAGTATTTAATTAAAATAAGTTATACTTTATAAAAATAAAAAACTTTAGGAGAGATTACCTAAAGTTTTAACAATTAAATCTATAATATAAAAAATCTTTATAAATAGTTAAGTAAAAATAAAAATTAAGTTTAAATAATATACAAAAATTTTATATTATAGAAGAATTATAAACTTTAATAACCTGTAAATTTTATAATTATAACTAAATGGCAGGTATTCCGACTAAGATATCAACATTTACTTTTGCCTTCCCAAAATTCAGTGGCATAATAAAAGTAAATTACATCATTACGGCAGCAAGGACTGTTTAAGAATTTCACTTAATTCCCTATTATCTTTAAAAACGCACCAAATAGAAATCTATAATTAATGGTGTAATTATACCAGCATATTAAAATTTTGTCAAGTATGCTAATAAAGTTAAAAGTATTATAAATATAAATTAGATTTAAAAATTAATATTATTTTAATATTAGAGTTATAATTATTTATTTTTTGGCAATGATTAAAATATCTTAAGCTATGCATAATTTTATGTATTTTGCAAAAAGTATGAATAAATGTATGTATAAGGAGACGTATATGAAGTTTTTTAAAATAGGAACTGAAATTTATTTTGATGAAAATTCTTTAAATTATTTAAAAACAATCTCTGGAAAAAATATATTTATTGTAATGGATAAATTTATGATTGAAAACGGTATGTTAGATACATTAAAAGAAAAACTTATTGATAAAAATATTAAAGTTTTTAGTGATGTAGCTCCAGACCCAACTATTGAAATAGTTTCAAGTGGTATAGATTGTCTTAAAGGGTTTATCCCAGATGTTGTTATAGCTTTAGGAGGCGGCTCTGTTATAGATGCTACAAAAGCTATTATACATTTTGGAAAAAACATATTAAATATTGATAAAGTGTTACTTATTGCTATTCCAACTACAAGTGGGACAGGTTCAGAAGTTACAAGTTTTTCTGTTATAACAGATAAAGAAAAGGGGATTAAATATCCTTTAGTGTCAGATAAACTGTTGCCAGATATAGCAATTTTAGAGCCTAATCTTACAAAAACTGTACCTAAACATATAACGGCCGATACTGGTATGGATGTATTGACACATTCTATAGAAGCTTATGTTTCTAAAAATGCAAATGACTTTTCAGATGCACTTGCTATAAAATCAATTTTACTAGTATTTGAAAATTTAGAATTATGCTATAAAGATGGAAATAATATAAAAGCTAGAGAAAAAATGCATATAGCCTCTTGTCTTGCTGGAATGGCTTTTAATAGTGCATCTCTTGGAATTAACCATAGTATAGCTCATATTCTAGGAGGTAAATATCACATACCACACGGGAGAGCAAATGCTATTTTATTACCATATATTATAGAATTTAACTCTAATATTATTGGGTATGAAAATTCTTTTTCTAAAACTGCAATTAGATATAGCGAAATAGCAAAATTTATTGGAAGCACAGCAAATAATACAAGAAGCAATGTTAGGTACTTAATAAATAAAATTTTAACACTTCAAAAGAATTTAAATATTCCAAAAACATTAAAAGAAACAAAAATTGATTTATCTAATTTTGAATTGATAAAAGAAGAAATGGCTAAAATAGCATTAGAAGATAAGTGTACAATAACTAACCCTATTTTGCCAACAAAAGAAGATATTATAAAAATTTTAGAAAAGGTAAAAGGTTAATATGGATAAACAAAGAATTATTCAAGAATACGTACCAGGAAAGCAAGTTACATTAGCGCATATTATAGCAAGTCCTACAAAAGATATTTACACTAAACTAGGTATAGTAGAAGAAGTAAAAGATGCTATTGGTATTTTAACAATAACTCCGTCTGAAGCATCTATCATTGCATCAGATGTTGCAACAAAAGCATCGGATATAAAAATTGCATTTATTGACAGATTTAGTGGTTCGGTTGTTTTTACTGGAGATGTAAGCTCAGTTGAATCGGCATTAAACGAAGTATTAGATGTACTTGGCAATAAGTTAAAATTTAGCTCTGCTATTATTACTAGAACTTAAACAAAAGAGGTAATTTTATGAAAAAAGTTATTTTTATTGGTAAAACAGGAGCAGGTAAAACAACTCTTTGTCAAAAGTTAGATGAATTAGATATTAAATATAAAAAAACTCAATCTGTAGAAACATATGAAAATTCAATAGATACACCAGGAGAATATCTTGAAAATAGAAGATTTTATTCTGCACTTTCTGTAACCTCGGCAGAGGCAGATATTATTGCTATTATTTATGACCCAACGGTTTGTGAAAATTTTATAGCACCTAATTTTGCTAGTATGTTTGCAAAAGAAACGATAGGAATTATAACAAAAATAAATTTAGCAACTAACGAACAAATTGAAAAAGCAGAGATTATTTTAAAAAATGCTTTAGTAAATAAGATTTTTAAAATAGATACTATATATGATATAGGAATATCAGAACTTAGAGATTATTTGGAAAGCTAGGTGAATTATGAAAGAAAAAATTATAAGTGTTGGGATAGATATTGGAACTAGTACAACTCAATTAATATTTTCTAATTTAACAGTAGAAAATACAGCATCAGGTTTTTCAGTTCCTAGAATTTCCATTGTTGAAAAAGAAGTTTTTTATAAAAGCAAGGTTTACTTTACTCCTCTTATATCTCAAAATAAAATAGATGGAGCTAAAATTAAAGAAATTGTTGAAAAAGAATATGAAATGGCTAATGTTAAAAAAGATGAAATAGCAACAGGTGCTATTATTATTACAGGAGAGACTGCAAGAAAAGAAAATGCTAATGATGTACTTCAAAATTTAAGTGGATTTTCTGGTGATTTTGTTGTTGCAACTGCGGGAGCAGATTTGGAAGGGATTATAGCAGGAAAAGGTGCAGGAGCTCATATTTTTTCAAAAGAAAATTTTACAACAGTTGCAAATATTGATATAGGTGGAGGAACTAGTAATATATCAGTATTTAAAAATGGCGAAGTAAAAGAAACAGGTTGCCTTGATATAGGCGGAAGGCTAATAAAATTAGATGAGAATAAAAAAATAATTTATATTTCCGATAAAATACAAAAAATTCTTAAAGAAAAAAATATATTGCTAAATATTGGTGAAATTGCAACTTACGAAAAAATAAAACAAGTAGCAAATATTATGACAGATATTTTAGAAGAAAGCATAGGTACAAAATTAAAAACTAATCTTTTAGATATAGCAATAACTAATAAAAATATTTCTAGCAATCACGAAATAAAATATATTTCTTTTTCTGGTGGAGTTGCAGATTATATTTATAACGAAGAACCTATAACAGATTATTTTAAATTTAATGATATTGGCATTATTTTAGGAGAAAGTATTAAAAATTCTAAAACATTTTTTAACAAAATAAAACTTATAAAACCTTTAGAAACAATTAGGGCAACCGTTGTTGGAGCTGGTAGCCATACAACAGAAATAAGTGGTAGTACAATAACTTTTACAAAGGAAAATTTTCCTATAAAAAATTTACCTATATTAAAAATATTAAAAGAAGAGGAAGAAAGCCAAGAATTAATAGAAAAGGCTATAAAAGAAAAAATTAGTTGGTTTAAGCTAGAAAACGAGCTTCAAAAAATAGCTATTGCAATAGATGGTAAAAAAAATCCAAGTTTTAAAGATATTAATATGTATGCAAATGGACTTATTGGGGGGATGAATGAAATAATATCTAAAAATTTGCCTATAATAATTATTGTTGAAAATGATATGGCAAAAGTTTTGGGACAGACTATAAATTGTTTGTTAAATTTTCAAAAAGAAATTATTTGTATAGATAATATTAGTGTATTAAATGGAGATTATATTGATATAGGAAAGCCTATTTCAGAAAATAGAGTTTTACCAGTTGTCATAAAAACATTAGTATTTAATTAATTTAGGAGGAAATTTTTTATGATTTTAAAAACAAAACTTTTTGGACATACTTATGAATTTAAAGGCTTATATGATGTTATGGCTAAAGCTAATGAAAAAAAGGCAGGAGATGTTTTGGCAGGTATTGCTGCAGAAAACTCTGAAGAACGTGTTGCGGCTAAAGTAGTTTTATCTTATATAAAACTTTCTGAAATAAGAGAAAACCCAGCTGTACCTTATGAAATAGATGAAGTTACAAGAATTATACAAGATGATATTAATGAAAAAATATATGAAGAAATTAAAGATTGGACTGTTTCAGACCTTAGAGAATGGCTTTTAGACCATAAAACAACTTCTTTTCATATAAAAAGAATATCTAAAGGTTTAACATCTGAAATGATAGCCGCAGTATGTAAACTTATGTCTAATATGGACCTTATATGCGCTGCTAAAAAAATAGAAGTTACTGCACATTGTAACACTACAATAGGAAAAAAAGGTACTCTTTCTGTTAGGTTACAACCAAACCACCCAACAGATGACCCAGATGGTATATTAGCTTCTTTATTAGAAGGTTTAACTTATGGTATAGGAGATGCCGTTATAGGTCTTAACCCAGTAGATGATTCTGTAGAAAGTGTTGTTAAAGTTTTAAAAAGATTTGAAGAAATAAAACAAAAATTTAAAATACCTACACAAAATTGTGTTTTAGCACATGTTACTACACAAATGGAAGCTATACGCCAGGGTGCTCCTACAGACCTTATTTTTCAATCTATTGCAGGTAGTGAAAAAGGTAACGAAGCCTTTGGATTTAATGCACAAACAATACAAGATGCTATGGATTTAGCTTTAAAACAAGGAACGGCTTGCGGTCCAAACGTTATGTATTTTGAAACAGGACAAGGCTCTGAATTATCTTCTGAAGCTCATCATGGTGTAGACCAAGTTGTCATGGAGGCTAGATGCTATGGATTTGCTAGACATTTTAAACCATTTTTAGTAAATACAGTTGTTGGATTTATTGGGCCAGAGTATTTATACGATGGAAAACAGGTTATTAGAGCTGGATTAGAAGACCATTTTATGGGTAAATTACACGGTCTACCAATGGGGTGTGATGCTTGCTATACAAACCATATGAAAACGGACCAAAATGATATAGAAGATTTAGCGGTACTTTTAACGGCGGCAGGTTGTACTTATTTTATGGGTATACCTCACGGTGATGATGTAATGCTTAATTATCAAACAACAGGATACCACGAAACTGCTACATTAAGAGAAATGTTTAATTTAACGGCTATTGAAGAATTTCAAACTTGGCTTGAAGAAATGGGATTTGTTAAAGACGGCAAACTAACAGAAAAAGCTGGCGATGCTTCTGTTTTACTTTAATTAATGGGAGGAATTTTTATTATGAATGAAAATGACATAAAACTTATGGTTTCTGAGCTTTTGGAAAAAATGGTTAAAGGTGAAAATATAAGTCAAAATTTAAATAAAAATAACTTTAATGAACCTAAAAAAGAAATTTATTCTGATGGAGAAATAGAAGATATAACAAAGATTGATTTAAAAACAACCCTTTTAATAGATAACCCTTTTAATAGAGAAAATTATCTTGATATGAAAAAAAGAACTCCCGCAAGACTTGGGATAGGTAAATGTGGAACAAGATATAAAACTATTTCTACATTAAGGTTTAGAGCAGACCACGCCGCAGCTCAAGACTCTGTATTTTCTTATGTAGATGAAGAATTTGTTAGAAAAAATGGATTTTTTCCAGTTGAAACTTTGTGTAAAAATAAAGACACATATTTAACAAGACCAGACTTAGGAAGAAAGTTTTCAAATGAAACAGCAGAAGAGTTAAAAAAAGCTATTGGAACAGGACATAAAGTATTAATTATGGTTGGTGATGGACTTTCTTCGGCAGCTATTGAGGCTAATATAGAAGATATTATACCTTCTATTAAACAAGGGTTTAAAATGTATGGTATAGAATGTGCAGATACTATACCTTTTGTTAAACATTGTCGTGTTGCAGCTATGGACCATTTAGGAGAAATAACAGGAGCAGAAGTAATTGTTCTTTTAATTGGTGAAAGACCAGGGCTTGTTACTGCCAAATCTATGTCTGCCTATATTGCATATAAACCGACTATTGGTATGGCAGAAGCTAAAAGAACAGTTATTTCTAACATTCATGAAGGTGGTACAATTCCAGTTGAGGCAGGAGCTCATATTGCAGAATTAGTAAAAATTATGTTAGATAAAAAAGCGTCTGGTATAGATTTAAAATAGGGGGATAGCTATGAAAAATGATAGTATAAAAGTTAATATTCTTAGTACAAAAATTATATCAAATGTTAATGATGAAATGCTTAAGCATTTTAATATTAAAAATAATTATAAAAGTTTGGGGCTTATAACTTGTGATTGTGATGATGTATTATATACTGCTTTAGATGAAGCAACAAAAGATGCTCAAGTAGAAGTTGTTTATGCTAAATCAATGTATGCTGGAGCAGGAAATGCCTCTACTAAGCTTGCAGGTGAAGTATTAGGTATTATAGCAGGTCCTAGCCCTGCAGAAGTTAAAAGTGGAATTGCATCTATAAATAATTTTATAAAAACAGGTGTTAGTTTTAAAAGTGCTAATGCAGATGATAGTATAGTTTATTATGCACAATGTGTATCTAGAACAGGTACTTACCTTTCTAAACAAGCTAATATAAAAGAAGGAGAAAGCCTTGCATATCTTATAGCACCTCCATTAGAAGCTATGTACGGTTTAGATGCGGCTTTAAAATCGGCAGATGTAAAACTATGTCAATTGTTTGAACCACCAACAGAAACAAACTTTGGTGGTGCATTATTAACCGGTAGTCAGTCTGCTTGTAAAGCGGCTTGTGATGCTTTTGCAGAGGCCGTACAACAAGTGGCAGAAAATCCATTTTATATTTAATATTATTATAAAGGTGGGATTTAATTGAGTGCTATTGGTATGGTTGAAGTATTTGGATTAATAGAAGCTATAACACTTGCAGATGAATGTTTAAAAACATCTAACATTAATTTAATTGGCATTGAAAAAGTTTCAAGTGGTCTTGCAACAGTCAAAATAACAGGTGATATTGGAGCCGTAACAAGTGCTATTGACTTAGTTAAAAGAAATGAAAAAATTATTGCTACTTCTGTTATTCCTAATATAGATAATTATGCTTTAAATATTTTAAATGATAAATCTAACAACTTTTTCAATAAAACTAATAAAAAAGAAAAATTAGATAATGAAAAATCAATTGATAGCAATGCAGATGAGATTTTAAAACAAACAGAAGAAGTAAAACAAAACTTACCTATTGAAGAAATAAAGGTTGAAAATAAATCAGATGGATTAGAAGAAAAAACAGTTAAGGAACTTATAGAAATACTTATTAAATCTAAAAAGTTTACTTATACACAAGCTAAAAAAATGAGAAAAGAAGAAATTATTAATAAAATAAGACAACAATAAGGAGGATACAATGGAACTTTTAGATAAAGATTTACTTTCTACACAACAAGTAAGAACATTAATAAAAGAGGCTAAAAGTGCCCAAAAAGAACTTGCTAAAATGAGTCAATGCCAAATTGATAAAATAGTAAAGGCAGTTTCTGAAGCAGGTTTAGAAAATGCTGAAGAGCTAGCAAAAATGGCTCAACAAGAAACAGGCTTTGGAAAATGGGAAGATAAAGTTATAAAAAATATTTTTGCAGCTAAAACAGTTTATGATGCGGTTAAAGATTTAAAAACAATAGGTATTATATCTAAAGATACACAAGCAGAAACAATGGATATAGCTTGTCCTATGGGAGTTGTTGCAGGCCTTATACCTTCAACTAACCCTACATCAACTGTTATTTATAAAGTTATGATTGCTTTAAAAGGTGGAAATTCCATAGTAATTTCTCCACACCCAAATGCAAAAAACTGTATTTTAAAAACAGTTGAATATATTATAAAAAAAGCCGAAAAAGCAGGTTGTCCTAAAGGTGCTATTGGTTGTATAACAATACCAACATTACAGGCAACAAATGAGCTTATGAAAAATAGAGACACATCAATTATTTTGGCAACAGGTGGAGAAGCTATGGTTCGTGCAGCATATTCTTCTGGTAATCCAGCTATCGGTGTAGGACCTGGAAATGGACCTTCATTTATAGATAAAAGTGCAGATGTTAAACTTGCTATCAAAAGAATTATGGACTCTAAAACATTTGATAATGGTACAATTTGTGCATCAGAACAATCAGTTATTGTTGAAAAATGTATGGAAAATGTTGTAACACAAGAGCTTAAAAATCAAGGTGCTTATATCTTAAATGATGAAGAAAAAGAAAAATTGGGAAAATTTATTATGAGAGATAATGGCACAATGAACCCTCAAATTGTTGGTAAAAGTGTTCAAGAAATAGCAAAACTTGCAAACTTAGCAAATATACCTTTAAATACAAGAGTTTTGGTAGCAAGAGAAACAAATGTTGGGCATAAGTATCCTTATTCTAGAGAAAAGCTTGCACCTATACTTGCATTTTATGTAGAAGAAAATGTAGACTCTGTTTTAGAAAAATGTAGAGAAATACTTTTAAATGAAGGGTCTGGTCATACATTTAGCATACATTGTTATGATGATAACATAATAGAAAGATTTTCTCTTGCTATGCCAGTTTCTAGAATAGCGGTAAATACGCCTTCAACATTTGGTGGAATTGGTGCAAGTGTTGACCTTATACCAGCTCTAACTCTTGGTTGTGGAGCTATTGGTGGAAGTTCAACTTCTAATAATGTAGGGCCTTTAGATTTAATTAATATTAAAAAAGTTGCAAAAGGTAAAATAGAAATAGAAGAAATTAGAAAACAAGCTAATTTACCTTGTGAATGCAATACAAATGGCTCAAATGAGCTTGTAACAATAATTTTAAACAAACTTTTAGAAGAATTAAAAAAATAAAAAATATTTAATTTAATGGAGGAAAAAAATTATGGCAAATACTAATGCTTTAGGAATGGTAGAAACAAAAGGTCTTGTTGGTGCAATAGAAGCAGCAGATGCAATGGTTAAAGCGGCTAATGTTCAGTTAGTTGGTAAAGAACAAGTTGGAGGTGGTTTAGTAACAGTTATGGTTAGAGGAGACGTTGGAGCTGTTAAGGCAGCAACAGATGCTGGTGCTATGGCTGCAGAAAGAGTTGGTGAGCTTATTTCTGTCCATGTAATACCAAGACCACATTTTGAGGTAGATGCTATATTACCAAAAGCTAATAGTGCAGAATAATAAATATATATTATTTAAAGTAGGAAGATAATTTAATTGAGGTTGTCGACTTTGTATACATCCTTTCAAAAAAATAACAAGGTTATTTTTTTGAGGTAATATATTAAAAAAGCAAGGTTTTTACACACAAGGGTTAAACTTAGCTTTACGTATCTGAGGCAAATCCTCGTAAGATGAGAACTCTTTGTTATCATACTCTTGGCTTTTTGCATAAATTTTATTTTTGTCTACAGTCTGAATTTAATTTTCCTACTTTAAATAAAAAAGATATAAATTTATTTTTATATTTAATTTATATTCAAAAAGGAGTTTTATATTATGGCTCTTATAACTGAAAACATTTTAAAAGAATTATTAAAAGATGAAAAAGTAGAAAATGTTATTTTAAAAAAAACAGATATTATTACACCTTTAGCAAAAGAATTTATTGAAAAAAATAAAATAAAGATAACTTATGAAGATACAAAAGTTATAAAAAATCCAGAAAATGTAGATTTTAAAGAACAAAAAAATATTGTATTTAAAGAAAAAATTGCTAACAAAGATACTGAAAATGAATATAAATATAAATTTATAACTAGTTTTGGAGCAAAACTAGATTATAAGCCAGAACATATGACACATTTAAGAGGAAGTCTTCTTGTTTTTAAAGACCATAAACAAATTATTTTTAGAGGAAAAATGGATAGCTTAGAAGCTAAAATTTTAGAAACTCAAATTTTTTGTAAAAATAAAAATAAACTTGTTGATGATTTACAAGAAATTCTTATTTTTGTTAGAAATATAACAAAAGCAGAAGTTTTAGATACTAAACTTGAAGAAATAAAACTATTAGGGTTAAATGAACAACAAATAAGAGATATGTCTCATAATCCTAAAAAATATTTTAATATAGGACACGAGTTTCCAGATTATAGAATGGGCGATTTAGCTATTTATATTAATTCTATCAGAACGCTTGTTAGAGAAGTTGAGCTTTCAGCTTATCAAGCTTTTAAAGATGAATATGGTAATGTTTCTAGAGAAGATATTATTAAGGCTTTAAATAGACTTTCTTCAGTTTGTTGGATAATTATGTTTAAAATAAGGCTTGGACAATACGATTAGGAGAATAATTTATGAAAGAAGTATTAAATAGTATTGTAAATGAAATTGTAAAAGAAATAAAAAATACTCATCTTATAGAGATAGAGGCATCTGGAAGGCATATTCATTTAAGCCAAGAAGATTTGGAAAAACTTTTTGGAAAAGGGTATATTTTAAATAAAGTTAAAGAGCTTTCTCAACCAGGACAATATGTATGTCAAGAAAGAGTTGATATAATAGGACCTAAAAATACAATAAAAAATGTTGTTGTTTTAGGACCTGTAAGAAAAGAAACACAGGTTGAGGTTTCTTTAACAGATGCTAGATTATTAGGCATAGATGTGCCTATACGTCAAAGTGGAGATATTGATAATACTCCAGGTATTAAAATAAAATCTGAAAAAGGGATTATAGAAAAAGATAAAGGAATTATTGTAGCACAAAGGCATATTCATATTGAAGAAAAAGATAAAGACAAATTTAATGTTTTTGATGGAGAAATAGTTAAAGTAAAAGTATTCTCTAATAGACCATTAATATTTGATGATGTAGTTGTTAGAATTAGTCCTAATTTTAAAACTTATATGCATATAGATTTTGATGAAGCAAATGCTTGTGCTTTTAAAAATGGCACCTTCGGAATAATTATAAAATAATTGGAGGTGTTTTTATTGAAAAATAAAGAAAGATTAATAGATGAAATTTATGAAGAAATTTTAAAAAAAATTCAAAATATTAATCAATCTTTAATAAATAAACATAGAAACAAAATTATTGTTTTTGGTAATCAAAGTAGCTTTTTCAATAAAAATTTTGAAGTAGTTAAATTTAATGATTTAGTAAATACAGATGAGATTAATGCTATTTATATAACATTTCTTTCTTTAACTATGTTATCTTCATTGGCTAATTTACTTCCAATATCTAAAGAAGAAGAATTTATTTTAGAATTTTTGGCAAAAGGAAAAAATATTTATATTTTTAAAAATGGTATTGAGTATAAAAAATATATAAATACATTACCTAAAGAAGTTTATAAAAAATATTTATCTTTTGAAAATATATTAAAATCTTATAATATAAAATTTATAAACGAAGTTAAAGAAGATGTGATTAAAAATGAACGTTTAATATGTTTAAACAATATAAAAAATCATATTAAAGGTAATAAGCTTATTTTAAACAATGATAAAATAATTTCACCTTTGGCAAAAGACTTTATAAAAGAAAATAATATTATTTTAGAAAGAAGATAATTTTATGAGAATAGGAAAAGTTGTTGGGAATTTATGGGCAACAAGAAAAGATGAAAATTTAAGTGGAGAAAAATTTCTTATTGTAAAAATATTGAAAGAAGAAGATATTTTTAAAGATGAACTTTTTGTAGCTTGTGATAGAATTGGAGCTGGAAATGGTGATTTAGTTTTATTAACAGAAGGTAGTAGTGCAAGAAAAATAGGAAATTCTAATATACCTATTGATTGTGCAATTATAGGAATAATAGATTCAATGGAGTTTAATTTATGAATAAAAGTATTGGTTCTTTAGAATTTAAAAGTATATGTAAAGGAATAGAAGTTTCTAATGAAATTTTAAAGCAAAATAATATAGAAATTATTTATTCAAAAAGTGTTTGTCCTGGAAAGTTTGTGATAATTTTTTCTGGTGATTCACAAGATGTTAAAGAGGCAGTATGTTTAGGTGAAAGCCTTGATGATAACTTTTTAATAGAATCATTTATTATTAATAAAGTACACAATCAAATTATAGAGGGCTTAAAAGGTAAGTATATATCCAAAGATATAGAAGGACTTTGCTTTGGTATAGTAGAAACATTAAAAATTTGTTCTGGTATAAAAGCATTAGACTATGCCTTAAAATCTAGTGATGTAAATCTTTTTAAAATACAATTAGCCTTTGCTATAGGTGGTAAATTTGTATTTTTAATAACTGGTTCAGTAAGTAGTGTTGAAAATGCTATTTATAATGTTAAAGAATTGTTAGATAAAAAAGAAATTTTAAATACAGCTATTATTCCTTTTGCTTGTAAAGAAATTATGGAAAAAATTTAATTTAGAGGTGGTAAATTGAGCATTAATGAAATTATTTTATATATAATGGTTATATTTATGGTCTTAGGGGCTATAGATAAATGTATCGGAAATAAATTTGGTGTTGGTGAAAAATTTGAAGAAGGAATAATAACTATGGGTGCTTTAGCATTATCAATGGTTGGGGTTATATGTCTTGCGCCTGTTCTTGCTAATATTTTAAGACCTATTGTTGTTCCTATCTTTAATTTATTAGGAGCAGACCCTGCTATGTTTGCTGGTAGCCTTTTAGCCAACGATATGGGTGGAGCACCTCTTGCTATCGAGCTTGCAAACACACCAGAAGCAGGCCTTTTTGGTGGGCTTATAGTTGGTGCTATGATGGGGCCTACTATTGTTTTTACTATTCCAGTTGCTCTTGGGATTATTGAAAAAGAAGACCAAAAATATCTTGCAACAGGTGTTTTATCGGGGGTAATAACAATACCTATTGGTGCTTTTGTTGGAGGATTAGTTGCAGGATTTGATTTTATGATGGTATTTAAAAACCTTATACCTATAATTATTTTTGCTATTTTAATAGCAGTATTGTTATTTTTATTTGAAGACTTTATGTTAAAAGCTTTTACTATTTTTGGTAAAGCAGTAGTTATTATTATAACAATAGGTTTAGTTTTAGCTATTATTGAAAAATTAACTGGAATAGTTATAATAAAAGGCTTAAACCCAATAGAAGAAGGCATTACCATTGTTGGAGATATTGCTATTGTTTTGGCAGGAGCATTTCCGCTAGTTTATGTTATTACAAAAGTATTTAAGAAACCATTATTAAAATTAGGTCAAATATTAAAAATGAACGATGTTGCGGCAGCTGGTCTTATTGCTAGTCTTGCTAATAGCATACCCATGTTTCAAATGTTAAAAGATATGGATAATAGAGGGAAAATAATAAATGTTGCTTTTGCTGTTTCTGCCGCATTTGTATTTGGAGACCACTTAGGCTTTACGGCTGGATTTAATAAAGACATGATTTTTCCTATGATTGTTGGTAAGCTTGTAGGAGGAGTTACAGCTATATTTGTAGCTATTATTATGGCTAACAAAACTCTTTCAAAAGGCAAATAGGAGGTAAAATATGGATTTTAAAAACATAGATAAAAATTTATTAGAAACTATACTAAGACAAGTTGTTGAAGAAAAACTTTCAAGCCTCACAACACAAAATATAGATTTTGTAAAAGAAAATAAAAGTGGAGTTATTTCTGTTAAATTAGATACTGTTAAAGTTTCTGAAGAAAATAGATTAGACACAGGAAAATTATCCGATATTGTATATACAAAAGATGTTTTAACATTAGAAGAAAGTTCTAGGCTTGGTGCTGGTATAATGGAAATGAAAAAAACAACTTTTGATTGGACATTAAATTACGATGAAATAGATTATATTATAGATGGGCATTTAGATATTATAATTAATGGGGAAAAAGTTTCTGCAGATAAAGGCGAAATGATTTTTATCCCAAAAGGTAGTACTATAAAATTTTCTGTGCCCAATTATGCTAGATTTTTATATATAACGTATCCAGCAGATTGGAATAATCAAAATTAATAATATATAACGTTAGTAGTTATTTTAAATATAAATATTACTATTAACGTTATTTTTATTTAAATACAATTAAAGTATAACTCTATTTTTGAATACAAAGTATTTAAAAAATTGATTATTTATAAAATATTGTATACAAAAAATGTAACAAAAATATAAAAGTATAATAATATATATTAAGGAGTTAAAAAACAAAAGAAACATATAAAAAATTATAATTATATTTATTTTGAGGAGGATTTTAAAATGAGTGCTTTTGAAATTGAAAATGAATGTGGAGCAGCAGCACCACTTAATGATAGAGTTAGAGAAGAATGTATTATAGCTTTAAAGGTTTACGATTTTTGTAGACAACAAGAGTGTAACAACATACAACAAAAAATATTAAAATATAAATTATAGAGGGAATTATTATTTCAAAATTATTTAAAAAAGTTGATTTTTTTTAATAAATATATTATAATTTGGTTACATAACATAAGGGAGATTAACATATGAAAAAAATTATAGATGTACTTTTTGGTAGAGCAGTGATATTATTATTGGCTTTTTTTGTACAAATAGCTTTAATATTATTCGTAGTAGTAAAATTTCAAGAATATTTTTTCTATTTTTATCTTATAGGCATTTTATTTAGTATAATGATATTATTATTTTTAATTAATAGTAATATGAACCCATCATATAAAATAGCTTGGATTATACCTATAATGCTTTTTCCACAGTTAGGTTGGATATTTTATGCATTATTTAGCAGTGGTAGATTTAGCAAAGTAACAAAGAAAAAACAAAAAAAGTATTATGCTAAGCATATAGATGATTTATCCAAAGTAATATTAAAAGATAAAAAAATTTTAAACAAACTAGAAGAAGAAGATATTGTAGCTATGCGACAAGCTAAATATCTTATAGATTACGGCGAAAGTCAAGTATTTAAAAATAGACAAAGTAACTATTTTAAAGTAGGTGAGGAATATTATAAAGTATTTTTAGAAGAGCTTGAAAAAGCTGAAAAATTTATATTTATGGAATATTTTATAATATCTGAAGGTAAAATGTGGGATAGTATATTAGAAGTATTAAAAAGAAAAGTTGCTGAGGGAGTAGAAGTTCGCCTAATATATGACGATTTTGGCTGTATAATGACATTGCCTAAAAATTATGATAAATACCTTGAAACACTTGGTATAAAATGTAGCGTATTTAACCCTGCAAATTTAATCTTTACTGTTATATACAATAACAGGACGCATAGAAAAATAACTGTAATAGATGGTAAAGTAGCATTTACAGGTGGATTTAATCTTGCAGATGAATATATAAATGAAATAGAGCGTTTTGGACACTGGAAAGATACTGGAATAATGATAAAAGGTGAAGGTGTTTGGGGCTTTACAATAATGTTTTTAAATATGTGGAAATTTTTAAGGAAAGTAGACGAAAACTTTTTATTATATAAAGGAGAATTTGAATACAAAGAAGACGCAGAAGAATATGATGGATATATAATACCATTTAGTGATAGCCCTTTAGATAGAGAAATAGTTAGTAGTAATGTTTTTGTAAATCTTATAAATAGTGCCACAGAATATATATATATAAATACACCTTATTTAATTATAGATTATGAAATGATGTCTACTTTGTGTATGGCGGCTAAAAGAGGTGTTGATGTTAAAATAGTTACACCTTTTATACCAGATAAGAAAACTGTTTTTGAAGTAACCAGGTCAAATTATCAAACACTTATAGAAAGTGGAGTAAAAGTGTATGAATATAAACCAGGATTTATTCACGCTAAAAGTTTTGTTGTAGATGATAAATATGCCGTTATAGGAACTATAAATCTAGATTATAGAAGTTTATATTTACATTTTGAATGTGGTGTTTGGATGTATAAATCTAAGACTATATTAGATATGAAAGAAGATTATTTAAACACATTAGAAAAATGTAAAATATACACTTTAGATGAATGTTATCAAGTATCTGCTATAAGAAAGTTATTTAGGTCTATATTACAAATATTTGCACCATTATTATAATTTTTTATATTAAATAAATATTATTACAAAGATAAGACTATAACAAATTAATCTTATCTTTGTTTTTAATTTTAAAAATATTAAAAATTATTTTATAGACTTGTATAAAATACTATGTTAAAATAGTATAGATTAATATTAAAAATTTAGAGAGGTGATATTATTGTCAGATAAAGATTGTAAATTAATAGCTAAATCTATTGGTGGCCAAGCTGTTATAGAAGGTGTTATGATGCGTGGCAAATCTATATACTGTATGGCTGTTAGAAATATTAATACTAAAGAAATTACGGTTGAAAAAAATGAAATAAACCGTTCAGTTAATAAAGATAAAATGTTAAAAATACCTTTTTTTAGAGGAATATTAAGTTTTGTTGATAGCTTAGTTTTGGGTACAAAAATAATAATGAGGTCTGCTACATTATCTGGTTTAGATGAAGGTGATGAAAATGAGAAAAAAAGCAAGCTAGACATATGGCTTGAAAAAAAATTTGGAGAAAAACTGGCAGATTATATTATATATTTTAGTGTTTTTATTTCTGTTATATTATCTATTGCGATATTTATGGTTTTACCTGTTTGGATAAGTAGTTTTATTACTAAAATTTTTAATGTTAGCCTTTGGGGAATAGGTATTGTAGAAGGAATAGTTAGGATTTTAATATTTTTAGCATATATTTTATTAATATCAAAAATGGAAGATATTCAGAGGCTTTTTAAATATCACGGAGCAGAGCATAAAACTATAAATTGTTTTGAAAGTGGAGATGAGCTTACTATAGAAAATGTAAGAAAACATACAAGATTACATAAAAGATGTGGAACAAGTTTTCTTATTATTGTAATGATTATTAGTATGATAGTTTTTATGTTTTTAAGAACAGATAATGTAACACTTAGAGTTTTATCAAGGGTTATATTAGTTCCATTTATTGCCGGCATAAGTTATGAGGTAATAAAAATAGCTGGTAGATGTGATAATCTTTTTGTAAAAATAATTAGTGCTCCCGGAATGGCTTTACAAAAAATTACAACAAAAGAGCCAGAAGATGAAATGATAGAAACGGCTATTTTATCTTTAAAAGGAGTTTTAGAAGAAGAAGGTACTAATAATGAGTAAAAAAGTAAAAGATATACTTATACATTATAAAAAAATACTAAAAGAAAATAACTTTGATACTTATTCTTTAGATGTAGAAGTATTATTGATGAATGTTACACAATTTAGTAAAACAAAGCTTTACTTAAACTTAGACTATATATTAAAACCTGAAGAATTTGAAAAGTTTGAGAGTTTTTTTAATAGAAGATTAAAAAATGAACCTATAGCTTATATAATTGGAAAATGTGAGTTTATGGGGCTTGAATTTTTATTAGATAGAAACACACTTATACCAAGGCCAGACACAGAAATTTTAGTTGAAAAGGCAATAGAAATTATTAATGAAAATAAACTAAAAAATGTAATAGATATAGGAACTGGTAGTGGAGCTATTGCAATATCTTTAGCTAAATATTGTGATATTAATGTAGATGCAATAGATATAAATAATAAAGCTTTAGAAATTGCTAAAAAAAATGCAAATTTAAATAATATAAAAAATATTAACTTTATTAAAAGTGATATTTTTGAAAATATAAATAAAAAATATGATATTATAGTATCTAATCCGCCATATATAAAAACTAAAGTAATAGAAACTTTAGATAAAAATGTTAAAGACTATGAACCAATATTGGCTTTAGATGGTGGGGAAAGTGGACTTATTTTTTATGAAAAAATAGTTAATAATGCAAATAAATATCTTAATAAAGGAGGATATTTATTATTTGAAATAGGACATGACCAAGCTGAAGATGTAAAAAAAATTATGACAAACCATAATTTTATTAATATAGACATATTAAAAGATTTATCAGGTCTTGACAGAGTTATATTAGGAAATATAAAATTAATATAATTAATATAAAAGTTTTTAGGAGGCAAATAATGTTTGACAAACTAATAGATTTAGAAAAAAGGTATATTGAATTATCAGATAAAATAAATGACCCAGAAGTTATAAGCAATAATGAAGAATGGCGAAAGTTAATGAAAGAGCATAGCGATATTAGTCCTATTGTTAATAAATATAAGGAATATGAACAAACAAAACAAGCAATAGAAGATGCAAAAGAAATGCTTAATGAAAGTGATGAAGAAATGCGTCAACTTGCAAAAGAAGAGCTTAATGAAAATAACGAAAAGATTGAACAAATAAAAGAAGAATTAAAAATACTTTTAATACCAAAAGACCCAAATGATGATAAAAATGTTATTGTAGAAATAAGAGGCGGAGCTGGTGGAGATGAAGCTAACATTTTTGCTGGTGATTTATACAGAATGTACAACCGATATGCAGAAAGAAGAAGATGGAAAACAGAAATCATGAGCTCTACACCTAGTGATATGGGTGGATTTAAAGAAATATCGTTTATGATAATGGGCCAAGGAGCTTATTCTAGACTTAAATATGAAAGTGGAGTTCATAGAGTACAAAGAGTACCCGATACTGAATCTAGTGGAAGGATACACACATCTACTGTTACAGTAGCAGTTTTACCGGAAGTTGAAGACATAGATTTTAAATTAGATTTAAATGACGTACGTATAGACGTATTTAGAGCTTCTGGTAATGGTGGACAATGTGTTAATACAACAGATTCGGCAGTTCGTGCAACACATGTACCAACTGGTATAGTTGTATCTTGTCAAGATGAAAAAAGTCAGCTTAAAAATAAAGAAAAAGCATTAAAAGTACTTGCAAGTAGACTTTATGATATGGAGCTTGAAAAGCAACACGCAGAGCTTTCTGCAGAAAGAAAAAGTCAAGTAGGCCGTGGTAATAGAAATGAAAGAATAAGAACATATAATTTCCCTCAAGGAAGAGTTACAGACCATAGAGTAGGGCTTACATTACACCGTTTAGATTCTATTATAGATGGAGATTTAGATGAGATAATGGATACACTTATTACAACGGAACAAGCAGAAAAATTAAAAGAAGGAACAGAATAAAACTGTATATTAACTGTGCATTAAGATAGAAGGTGACTAAATGTTTATTAAAAAAGATGAATTTTACTACAAATCATCAGACGAATTAACAAATATACATTGTGTAAATTGGATAGCTAATGAAATTAAATGTATTTTACAAATTGCTCACGGAATGGTTGAGCATATTGAAAGATATGAAGATTTTGCTAAATTTTTGAATAATTACGGAATATTAGTTGTAGGTAATGACCATTTAGGACACGGAAAATCGATTAGTTGTGAGGAAAATTTTGGATATTTTTCTGAAAAAAATGGAAACAATAATGTAATAAAAGATATGTATTATTTAACAAAAATTACAAAAGAAAAATATCCAAATTTACCTTATATTTTTTTAGGGCATAGTATGGGTTCATTTTTATTAAGACAATATTTATGTGAATATGGAAATGAAATAGATGGCGCAATTATTATGGGAACAGGAAATGAATATACACTACATATAAAAGGTGGCATTGCATTAATAAATAAGATAGCTTCTCAAAAAGGTTGGAGATATAGAAGTGAATTTATTGACAAGGCTGTTTTTGCAGGATTTAATAAAAAATTTGAACCTTCCAAAACAGGTAAAGAGTGGCTAACTAGAGATGAAAAAATAATACAAAAATATATTGAAGATAAAAGATGCAATTTTATATTTACATTAAATGGATATTACAATTTATTATATGGAATAGAAAAATTATCTAATAAAAACTATTTAAATAAGATGCCTAAAGATTTACCTATTTTATTTGTTTCTGGAGATAAAGACCCTGTGGGTAATTTTGGAAAAAGTGTGTTGAGTGTTTTTAAAACATTTAAAAAAATAGGAATGAAAAATGTTGAATGTAAGCTATATGAAGGGTTTAGACACGAAATTTTAAATGAAATAGGAAAAAAAGAAGTATACAACGATATTTTAAATTGGATAATAAAAATTTTAAAATAAAAATATATAATAATTATTTTACATAAAATTTTATTTTTATAAAAAAATGATTGACATATAGTAAAAATTAGTATAGAATATTTTATTGTAAAGTATATTGCCTTTACAGGAAGGTGTCTTATGGATAAAATATTATTTCTTACAATGCTATATGATTTTTATGGAGAGCTTTTAACAGATAAACAAAAAGAAATTTTTGAGCTATATCATCTTAATGATTTATCTCTTTATGAGATTAGCTCTCAATACAATATTAGCCGTCAAGCTGTTTTGGATAGTATTAAGCGAACAGAAAAAACTTTATTGCATTATGAAGAAAAGCTTTCCTTAATTGAAAAACATTTAAACCAAAAAAAAATTATTGATAAAACAATTAATAATATAGAAAATATATTATCTAGCAATAGTTTAGATTTATTTTATGTTTCATTATTAAATGAGATAAAAGAATCTTTAAGCACTTTGTTAGACTAAGGAGGCTTAAAATATGGCTTTTGAAAATCTATCTTCAAAACTACAAGATGTTTTTAAAAATCTTACTGGTAAAGGTAAACTTTCTGAAAAAGATGTAAAAGCTGCCCTAAGAGAAGTAAAATTAGCTCTTTTAGAAGCAGATGTAAACTTTAAAATCGTAAAAGAATTTATATCTAATGTTACAGAAAAAGCTATTGGTGTTGAAGTTTTAGAAGGCTTAAACCCAGGGCAACAAGTTATAAAAGTTGTTAAAGATGAGCTTATAGATTTATTAGGAACAACGCAAAGTATATTAACATTTTCTTCTAAGTCTCCAACTATTTATATGATGGTTGGTTTACAAGGGGCTGGTAAAACTACTACAAGTGGAAAATTAGCAGGCCTTTTGAGAAAACAAGGAAAACAACCTCTATTAGTTGCGTGTGATATATATAGACCAGCGGCAATTAAACAATTAGAAGTAGTAGGTAAAACATATAATATACCTGTTTTTTCTATAGGTCAAGAAAATCCTATTAATATAGCTAAATCTTCTATTAAATATGCCAAAGAAAATGGTAATGATATTGTAATTATAGACACTGCTGGAAGGCTTCACATAAATGAAGAGCTTATGGATGAATTATCTCAAATAAAACAAGAAGTTCGACCTCAAGAAATTTTACTTGTATTAGATGCTATGACAGGTCAAGATGCCGTTAATGTTGCATCATCTTTTGATGAAAGACTTGGTATAGATGGAACGATAATAACTAAACTAGACGGTGATACTCGTGGTGGTGCAGCTTTATCTGTTAGAGCTGTTACTAAAAAACCTATAAAATATGTTGGTATGGGTGAAAAGTTAGAAGATTTAGAAGCATTCCACCCAGATAGAATGGTATCTCGTATATTAGGTATGGGTGATGTTTTAACTTTAATAGAAAAAGCTCAACAAGTTTATGATGAAAAAGAAGTTTTAGAACTTGAAAAGAAAATGCGTAACTTAGATTTTGATTTAAATGACTTTTTAAATCAAATGCAACAAGTTAAAAAAATGGGGTCTATAAAAGATATTTTAGGTATGATTCCTTTACCTGGTATGAATAAAATAAATTTAGATGATGTTAATCTAAATGATAAAACAATTTCTCATGTTGAAGCTATTATTAGTTCTATGACAAAAGAGGAAAGGCAAAAACCAAACATTATTAATGGCTCTAGAAAAAAACGTATAGCTAAGGGGTCTGGAAGGACAGTTCAAGAAGTTAATAAGCTTCTTAAAGATTTTGAAAATGCTAAAAATGCTATGAAAATGATGAATGGTATGATGAAAGGAAAAAAAGGGAAATTTAATCTTCCTTTTTTCAAATAAATATTTAGTAAATTTTTAATTTTAGGAGGAACAAAAAATGGTAAAAATTAGATTAAAAAGATTAGGAGCAAAAAAAGCACCTTTTTATAGAATAGTTGTAGCAGATTCTAAAACACCTAGAGGTGGTAAAGCTATTGATGAAATAGGTTATTATGACCCTACTAAAGAACCAGCTATTTTAAAAGTTGATGTTGAAAATGCTAAAAAATGGCTTGGTAATGGTGCTCAACCTACAGACACTGTTCGTGCATTATTAAAAAAATCTGGTGCTATCGAATAGTCTTTATTTTAGAAAGAGGTAACATTTATGAAAGAACTCTTAAATGTAATTGTTAAAAATCTCGTAGATAATAAAGAAGCTATAAAAATAACTGAAATTGAAGAAAATGATGTTACTATTTTAGAATTAATTGTTTCAGATGATGATGTTGGTAAAGTTATTGGAAAACAAGGAAAGATAGCTAAAGCCATTAGAACAGTTATAAAATCTTGTGCATCATATCAAAATAAAAAAGTTATAGTTAAAATTTTATAATAATATATTTAGGTTATAAACTGCTTGTAATAACAAAAAGCAATTTATAACCTTTTTTAGTATTTAAAAATTCTAAAAAAAATTAAAAAGGTTGTTTACCGTTTTTAGTGATAGAAAAAATATAAACAATTAAAATATTTTAGTAATAAAAAATAGAAAATTACTACTAAAAAGTTATAAATTGTATATATGTTTTTATAATAAATAACTTAGATACTTGTAAATTAAATTATGGTTTAGTTATATTTATAAATTTAAAAAATTTATCACTAGTTTTGACAAATAATCGTTAATAATTTTAACTTTTGTATTGGTTTTTTAATTTCCACTCTCTAGGAGATATATTAAATGTATTTTTAAATACTTTAGAAAAGTGAAGAGGATTTATATATCCAACTTTTTCTCCAATTTCTTTAATAGAAAGATTAGAAGTTTTTAGTAGCTCACAAGCTTTGGACATTCTATATTGTATTAAAAACTCTTGAGGATTACTATTAATAACTTCTTTAAAAATTTTACCAAAATAACTTTTATTAAGACCTAAAAAAAGAGAAATTTCTTCTATTGTAATATTATTTTGATAGTTGTTTTCTATATAGTTTATAGCCTCTCTTACATAAAAATTTTTTAAGTCTCCATAGGTAGGTTTCATTCTATTTTGGTTAGAATTTTTTAATAAAAATAAAAATAAGTATAAATGGCCCATAGCCTCTAAGGGGTCGTCTTTATCAGAATTTAAAATATCAAACATTTTATTCTTTAATTTTATATTTGATTTATTATCTGATTTATAAATAGGGTTATCACAAGACAAGCCACTAATTTTTATAAATTCATCAATTTTTAAACCACTAAATTCAATCCATATGTATTCCCAAGGATATTTTTCATCAGCTATGTAATGACAACATTTATTTGGAGGGATTAAAAATCCTTGTCCAGAAGATAAATTGTATGTATTATTAGTTTTATTAGAATTTTCTAAAAAAAGTATACCTTTTCCAGAAATTATATAATGAAATAAATAATGTTGTCTAATAGCTGGTCCAAAAGAATGAGCAGGTTTACATTTTTCATAACCATATTGATAAATTTTTACATCTATAAAGTTATTATCATTAAATATATGGAAAAATAAATCATTCAAAATTATATCCTCCTTTATATTTTATATTCTATATTATATATATAAATTCTAGATGATTTCAATATATTTTATAAAAAATATAAAAAATATATATTTTAATAGTTTATATATATTTTAAAAAAATCTACAATATGTTATTGTATATATATAAATAATTATACAAAAAATACAAAATATGAAAGTGGATAAAAAATATTTAGTTAAAAATAATCAAAGGAGTGATTTTAATGAAAAAAATTTTATCTATTATTTTCATTTGTGTGGTTACAATATTATCTATTACAGGTTGTAAAAGTAACACAAGTTCTAATAAATTAACTGTAACTATTTGGGACCAAGGACAAGAAGCAGGATTAAGAGAAATATTAAATGAATTTACAAAAGAAACAGGTATAGAAACAGAACTTCAAGTAATAACTTGGGATAGCTATTGGACACTTTTAGAAGCTGGTGCTTCTGGTGGAGATATGCCAGATGTGTTTTGGATGCATTCTAATCAAGCTACAAAATATATGAAAAATGATATATTATTAGACTTAACGTCTATGATAAATGAAAGTAGTATTTTAAATGTAGATAAGTTTAAAGAAGATATTTTAGATATGTATACATATGAAGGGAAAATTTATGCTATACCAAAAGATATAGATACTATAGCATTATGGTATAACAAAACTATGTTTGATGAAGCTAATATTCCTTATCCAGATGAAACATGGACTTGGGAAACATTTTATGATGTAGCTAAAAAGCTAACGAAAGAAGACGGTAGTCAATATGGTTTAGCTATGAATACAACAAATAATCAAGATGGATATTATAATATCATTTATTCTATGGGTGGAAGTGTAATATCTGATGATAAAACTAAGTCAGAATTTAATAGTGAAAATACTGTAAAAGCAATGAATTTTGTAGGTGAAATGATAAAAACTGTTATGCCTCCAGTAAATGTTATGGCAGAAACAGGAACAGATACTTTGTTAAGCTCTGGAAAAATTGCTATGCTTACACAAGGGTCTTGGATGGTTGCTCCATTTAAACAAAATGAATATATAGTACAAAATTGTGATGTTGCTATTATTCCTAAAAATAATGATGGCAAAAGAGTTTCTTTATATAATGGTTTAGGTTGGTCAGTTTCTGCAAACACTAAAAATCCTGAAGGAGCTTTAAAACTTGTAGAATGGCTAGGAAGTGAAAATATGCAAAGAAAACAAGCAGATTTAGGCGTTACAATGTCTGCTTATGAAGGAGTTTCTGATAATTGGGTGAATTCTGCACCATTTAATTTACAAGCATATTTAGATGTTTTAGATGAAGATAAAGCAGAACTTGTTATAAGACCTTATTCAAAAGATACTTTAGTTTGGGAAAACATGTTACAACAACAACTTAAAGAGAGTTGGAGTGGTAATATAACTATGGAAGAAAATTGTAATTTAATTGCCGAAAAAATGAACGAAATGTTAAAGAATGAACAATAATATAATGTAAATTAATTTTTAAATATAACAAGATTAGTTTTAAACCAATCTTGTTATATTTAAATCTAAAAAGGAGGATAGAGTATGAGAAGTAGGGTAAAAATGTCCAAAAAGCAGAAGATGGAAAATATATGGGGGCTAGCTTTTGTTTTTCCTACAATATTAGGCTTGTTTGTTTTAAATATAATACCAGCTATAAGTACAATATATCAAAGTTTTTTTAAGGTAGGAGATTTTGGCAAAGGTAATACTTTTGTAGGGCTTGAAAATTATAAAACAATTTTATTAGATTCAAATGTTTGGCAAGCAATTATAAATACATTTAAATACACAATAATAGAAGTGCCTATATCTATAATTATATCTTTAGTTTTAGCAGTTTTATTAAATAGAAAAGTAAAGGGAGTATCTATATATAGAACAATTATGTTTTTACCTATGGTTGCTGCTCCTGCTGCTATTGCTATGGTTTGGAAATGGCTCTTTAATTCTGAATTTGGTTTATTAAATAATATATTTAATTTAAATATAAATTGGATATCAAACCCTAATATAGCTATTTATTCACTTGCAATAGTAGGTATTTGGTCTATAATAGGATACAATATGATACTATTTTTATCAGGGCTACAAGAAATACCTAAAGATTACTATGAAGCATCAAGTATAGATGGAGCATCTCCTATAAGGCAATTTTTTAATATAACAATACCACTTTTATCACCAACAATATTTTTTGTTGCAATAACAAGAGTTATAGGAGCATTACAAGTATTTGACTTAATATTTATGATTATAGATAAGACAAATCCAGCGTTAAATAAAACGCAATCTTTAGTATATTTATTTTATCAATACTCTTTTGTAGAAAATAATAGAGGAGTTGGTTCGGCTATTGTTGTTCTACTTATTATAATAATAATGTTTATAACATTAGTACAGATGAAAGCTCAGAAAAAGTGGGTACATTATAATTAGTATAGGAGGTATGTTATGGATAAATCAAATAAAATAAATAGTGTAATAATAAATACATTTTTAATAATAGTTTCTATAACTATGCTTGTACCATTTATATGGATGATGTTAACTTCTTTTAAAACAGTAAGTGAGGCAACTTCTGTAGACCCTTTTGTTATTTTGCCTAAAAAATTTATATTAGATAATTTTAAAGTTGTTATAAAAAATATGGACTTTTTAAAGTTATATTTAAATACAATTTTAATGATTGTTGGAAGAGTTATATGTGCTGTCTTAACTTCTACTATGGCAGGATATGCTTTTGCAAGGTTAAATTTTAAATTTAAAAATTTATTATTTTCTTTAGTTATTTTTCAAATGATGATACCATCACAAATATTTATAATTCCTCAATATGTAATGGTAAGTAAAATGAATATGCTTAATACTATTTTTGCTTTAGTTTTTCCAGGACTTGTTACTGCCTTTGGAACATTTTTATTAAGGCAAGCATATATGTCTTTACCTAAAGACCTTGAAGAAGCTGCACTTTTAGATGGGTGTAATATAGGTCAAACATTTTTATATATAATGGCTCCTTTGACAAGATCTGCTATGATAGCTTTATCTATATTTACAGCACTTTTTGCATATAAAGATTTAATGTGGCCGCTTATAGTAAATAAAAGTGTTATGCCTTTAGCATCTGCTTTAGCAAAAATGCAAGGGCAGTATAGTAATAATTATCCTCAGCTTATGGCGGCTTCTTTATTAGCTTGTGTACCTATGATAATAATATATATAATATTCCAAAAACAATTTATAGAAGGTATTGCTACATCTGGTGGTAAACTATAAGGAGGTAAAAATATGTCTATATTTTTTAATGAACAAAAAAATATGTTTACTTTACAAACAAAAAATTCTACATATCAAATGAAAGTTGATGAGTTTGATTTTTTAACCCATACATATTATGGAGAAAAAATAGAAGAAGGAGATATGGAATATTTAATTACTAAGACAGATATTTCTTTTTCTGGAAATCCAGCAGAAGCAAAAGATAGAACTTTTTCATTAGATGTTTTACCACAAGAATATTCTAGTGTTGGTATTGGTGATTACAGAATTAGTAGTATAAATTTAATTGAAGAAAATGGTTGTAATGTATTTGAACCTAAATATAGTGGATATAAAATAAAAGAAGGCGTAAAAGAAATAGAAGGAATGCCTTATATTTATGACAATGGAGATAAGCCTAAAACATTAGAAATATACTTAAAAGATAAAGTAACAAATATAGAAATTACTTTAAATTATACTATTTTTTATGAAATGGATATTATAGCAAGGTCGGCTACATTAAAAAATAATAGTAATAGCACAATAAAATTAAATAAAATTATGTCTTCTTGTTTAGATTTTTATTATAAAGATTTGGAGCTAATACATTTTCATGGTAGACACGCTATGGAAAGGTTAACTGAAAGAACAATATTACCACATGGTATAACTTCTATTAGTAGTAAAAGAGGAACATCTAGTCATCAACATAACCCAAGTGTAATTTTGTGTGAAAAAAATACAACAGAAGATTTTGGAAATTGTTATGGAATGGCTTTAGTTTATAGTGGCAATTTTTTAATAGAAATTGAAAAAGACCAGTTAGAACAAATAAGAGCAAATATAGGTATAAATCCTGAAAATTTTCAATATGAAGTAAAAAAAGGGGAAATTTTTGAAACACCTCAAGTATTAATAACATTTAGTGATAAAGGTTTATCTAAATTATCACATAATTTTCATAAAGCTATAAGAAACAATATTTGTAGAGGTAAATATAAGCTAGAAAGACGACCTATATTAATAAATAATTGGGAAGCAACTTATTTTGATTTTGATGATGATAAAATAATAAATATTGCAAAACAAGCCTCAGATTTAGGAATAGAAATGTTTGTTTTAGATGATGGTTGGTTTGGAAAAAGAAATGATGACAATTCTGGGCTTGGAGATTGGTTTGTAAATAAAAATAAATTAAAAAATGGTTTAGATAGTTTAGTTAAAAATATTAATAATATGGGTATGAAATTTGGAATATGGTTTGAGCCAGAGATGATATCTGAAGATAGTGATTTATTTAGAAAAAATCCAGACTGGTCAGTAAAATTGCCTAATAGAAGTCCTAATAAATCAAGAAATCAATTAGTTTTAGACATGTCTAGAGATGATGTTAGAGATTATTTATTTGAATGTATATCCACTATATTAGATAATGCTAATATAGAATATATAAAATGGGATATGAACAGAAGTATTTGTGATGCATTTAGTGCTTATCTTGCAAAAGATAATCAAGGAGAGTTTTATCATAAATATGTTTTAGGTCTTTATAACCTTTTAGAAAGAATTATTACAAAATATCCTAATATTTTATTAGAAGGATGTAGCGGTGGTGGTGGAAGGTTTGATATGGGTATGCTATATTATTCGCCACAAATATGGTGTAGTGATAATACAGATGCTATTGAAAGATTGGAAATTCAGTATGGTACATCATTTATATATCCTATATCTACTGTTGGGTCTCATGTTTCTGCTATACCTAATCATCAAACTGGTAGAAAAACAAATATAGATACAAGAGCTATTGTTGCTATGTCTGGAAGCTTTGGCTATGAAATGGATTTAGGTGTAGTAAGTGAAGGAGAAAAGTTAAAAGTAAAAGAACAAATTAGAGATTATAAAAAATATCAACCTATCATACATAATGGTTTATATTATCGTTTAAGTAAACCTAATAGTAATGATTGGTATACAGCGTGGCAATTTGTTTCTGATGATTTAAAAGAAAGCCTTTTAAATATTGTTGTTACAAAAGTTGGACCTAATAAATTAAATTTAAATATAAAATTAAAAGGTCTTGATAAAAATAAAAAATATAAAATAGAAAATGATGATAAAATATACACAGGAGATATGCTTATGAAGGGTGGTATAGTTTTAAAAAATCCTTTTGGAGATTTTCCAACATATCAAATATATATAAAAGAAGTGGAGGAGTAAAATATGAAGTTTGAAAATAAAGCAATGCTTATAACTTATGCAGATAGCTTGGGAAAAGATTTGAAAGATTTAAAATATGTTTTAGATACGTATTTTAAAGGAGCTATAAGTGGAGTGCATATATTGCCTTTTTTTCCATCATCTGCAGATAGAGGGTTTGCTCCTATGACTTACAGAGAAGTTGAAAAAGATTTTGGAAATTGGGAAGATATAAATAATATTGCAAAAGATTATTACCTTATGTATGACTATATGATAAACCATATATCTGCAAGTAGTAAGTATTTTAAAGATTTTAAGGAAAATAAAGATAAATCTGAATATAAAGATTTATTTATAAGATATAATAAATTTTGGAACAGTGAAGAAGAACAAAAAAATAATTTAGAAAAAGTATATAAAAGAAAACCTAGAGACCCATTTATAGAGGTAGAGTTTAAAGATGGTACAAAAGAGAAACTTTGGTGTACATTTGATGAAGAACAAGTTGATTTAAATGTAAAAAGCGAAACAACAAAAAAATTTACAAAAGAAAACTTAATGTTTTTAGCTAATAATGGAGCAAGCATAATTAGGTTAGATGCTTTTGCTTATGCAACTAAAAAGAAAGGAACAAATTGTTTTTTTGTAGAGCCAGATGTTTATAATATATTAGATGAATGTAAAGAAATATTAGAAAAAAATAATGTAGAAATATTACCAGAAATACATGAACATTATACAATACAATTAAAACTTGTAGAAAAAGGATATTGGGTTTATGATTTTGTATTACCTATGTTACTTTTATATACATTATATTCTGGTAAAAATGAAAGGCTTATTAATTGGTTAAAAATATGCCCAAGAAAACAATTTACAACATTAGATACACACGACGGCATAGGGGTAGTAGATGTAAAAGATATTTTAACAGATGAAGAAATAGAGTTTACTAAAGAGTATTTATTTGATAATGGTGCAAATATAAAAAGAATATATAATACAATGGCATATAATAATTTAGATATATATCAAATAAATTGTACTTATTATTCTGCTTTGGGTAATAATGATAAATCATATTTGTTATCAAGAGCGATACAAATGTTTACTCCAGGAATACCTCAAATATATTATGTAGGACTTTTAGCTGGAAAAAATGATATAGAATTGTTAGAAGAAACTAAAGTTGGAAGAAATATAAATAGGCATTATTACACTTTAGATGAAATAAAGGAAGAAACTGAAAGAGAAGTTGTTAAAAAACTTTTAAATTTATTAAAATTTAGAAATACTTATGATGCATTTAATGGGAATATAAAAATAAATGAAAATGTAGAAAGTAATATTCTTGATATTAGATGGGAAAAAGATGGAAATTTTGCTAATTTAAAAGCAGATTTAAAAACATATGATTTTAAAATATACTATTATGATATAAATAATAAAGAAATTAAAGAACTTATTATATAATATAAAATTTAATATAATTAATCCTAATTATTAAAATATTTTATATTAATAAGATTTATATAAAAATGATTAAAGTTTTAGGAGGTGTGAAAATGATAGAAAATGTTATAAATAAGTTTAATGAATTATTTGGAAAAGATGGGCAAATATTAAAATTTTTTGCACCAGGTAGGATTAATTTAATAGGGGAGCATATAGACTATAATGGAGGATTTGTTTTGCCTTGTGCATTAACAATAGGTACATATGGTGTTGTTAGAAAGCGTGATGATAAAAAAATAAGATGTTATTCTTTAAATTTTCAAGATAAAGGAATTATAGAAGTAGATATAACAAATTTAAATTATAATGAACAAGATAATTGGGTAAATTATGTAAAATCTGTTATTTGGGCCTTTAATCAAAAAGGTTATAAAATAGAGTTTGGATTTGATTTTGTTTGTTTTGGAACAATACCTAATGGTTCTGGTCTTTCATCATCTGCATCTTTAGAGATATTAATAAGCAAAATATTAATAGATTTAAATAACTTTAATATGGATATGATAGAGGTAGCATTAATAAGTCAATTTGCAGAAAATAAATTCATAGGTGTAAACTGTGGGATAATGGACCAATTTGCCATAGCAATGGCTAAAAAAGATAATGCTATATTTTTAAATACTAATAATTTAGAGTATAAATATGCTCCTATAAATTTAGAAAATATGAAAATAGTTATATCTAATACAAATAAAAAAAGAGAACTAGCAGATTCTAAATATAATGAAAGAAGAGAAGAATGTGAAAAGAGTCTTATAGAAATAAAAAAAATAAAAAATAATATAGAAACATTAGCCGATTTAACTCCAGATGAGTTTGAAAAAATTAAAGATATTATAAAAAATGAAATTTGGCAAAAAAGAGTTAAACACGTTGTTTATGAAAATGATAGGACAAAAAAGGCTTATAAATTTTTGCAAGAAAATAATATTAAAAAGTTTGGAGAACTTTTAAATTTATCTCATAAATCTTTAAAAGAAGATTATGAAGTAACAGGAAAAGAGTTAGATACACTTGTAGAAATAAGCTATCAACAAGATGGGGTCTTAGGGTCTCGAATGACAGGTGCAGGATTTGGAGGATGTACAGTAAGTATTGTTAGAGAAGATTGTGTACAAAATTTTATAAAAAATGTAGGAAAGTCTTATAGAGAAAAAATAGGATATGATGCAGATTTTTATGTGGCAGAAATAGGAAACACTCCAAAACAAATAGAATTATGAGGTGTTGCTATGAAGATTTTTGATGCTATTGAAAGTTTAGTTACATATGCGGTAGATAAGCAACTTATAAATAAAGATGATTTTAATTTTATGAAAAATAAAATATCTGAAATATTGTTAATAACAGAAATAGAAGAAAGCAATGGAATTATAGAAACAGATTTAGAAAATATTTTAAAATGTATTTTAGATTATGCTTGTGAAAATGGGATAATAAATAATACTATAACAGAAAGAGATTTATTTGATACAAAAATAATGGGAATTTTAGTAGATAGACCAAGTAATATTATAAAAAATTTTTTTGAAAAATATAAAAATAGCCCTAAAGAAGCAACAGATTATTACTACAAATTAAGCCAAGCATCAGACTATATAAGAGAATACCGAATAAAAAAAGATATTAAATGGAATGTTGAAACAGAATATGGTACACTAGATATTAGTATAAATCTATCTAAACCAGAAAAGGACCCTAAAGAAATAGCACTTTTAAAAAATATTAAAGCAAGTAGTTATCCAAAGTGTTTATTATGTAAAGAAAATGAAGGGTATATGGGAAGATTAAATCATCCAGCAAGACAAAATCATAGAATAATACCTATAACAATAAATAATTCGGAGTGGTTTTTTCAATATTCACCATATGTTTATTACAATGAACATTGTATAGTATTTAGTGGGGAACATATACCTATGAAAATAGAAAAAAGTACTTTTGCAAAATTGTTAGACTTTTTAAATCTATTTCCACATTATTTTGTAGGTTCTAATGCAGACTTACCTATAACAGGAGGGTCTATATTATCACACGACCATTTTCAAGGTGGAAATTATACTTTTGCTATGGAAAAAGCTCCTATTGAAAGAAAATTTATTATAAAAAATTTTGAAGAAATAGAAGTAGGTATTGTAAAATGGCCTATGTCTGTTATAAGATTAATAAGTAATAATTCTGAAAGATTGATAGAATTAGCAGATAGGATATTAAATAAATGGAGAGAATATACAGATGAAGAAAATTTTATATTTGCATATACAGGTAAAGAACCACATAATACTATAACACCTATTGCAAGAAAAAAAGGAGATTTTTTCGAGTTAGATTTAGTTTTAAGAAATAATATAACAACAGATGAATATCCTTTTGGGATATATCATCCACACCAAGAGTTACATAATATTAAAAAAGAAAATATAGGTTTAATAGAAGTTATGGGGCTTGCTATATTGCCTCCTAGATTAAAAACAGAAATGGAAATTTTAAAACAATATATTTTAGAAAATAAAAATATTGAAGAAAATGAACAAATTAAAAAACATAGTAAATGGGTAGAAAAATTTATAAGTAATTATGAAGAAATAACAAGGCAAAATATTGATGAAATAATAAAAATAGAAATAGGAAAAACTTTTTTAACTGTTTTGGAGCATGCTGGAGTATTTAAAAGAGATAAAAAAGGCAAAGAAGGATTTGAAAAATTTATAAATAGTTTAAATTAGGAGGGATTAATATGAGTATTTTAGTTACTGGTGGATCAGGTTATATAGGTAGCCATACTTGTGTTGAACTTTTAAATCAAGGATATGATGTAGTCGTAGTTGATAATTTATGTAATTCTAGTAAAAAATCTTTAGATAGAGTTAAACAAATAACAGGCAAGGAAGTTAAATTTTATAAAGAAGATTTATTAAATAAAGATGAACTTATAGATATATTTAAAAAAGAAAAAATAGAGGCAGTTATACACTTTGCTGGGCTAAAAGCAGTTGGCGAATCTGTAAAAGAGCCTTTAAAATATTACTATAATAATATAACTGGAACTATAATTTTATGTGAAGTAATGCAACAATTTAATGTAAAAAATATAGTTTTTAGCTCATCTGCTACTGTTTATGGAGAACCAGAATTTATACCTATTACAGAAGAGTGTAAAAAAGGTAAAATAACAAATCCTTATGGACAAACAAAAGCAATGATAGAGCAAATTTTAACAGATATAAATGTATCTGACCCAACTTTTAATGTAGTTTTGCTTAGATATTTTAATCCAGTTGGAGCTCATGAAAGTGGGCTTATAGGAGAAGACCCTAAAGGGATACCTAATAATCTTATGCCATATATATCACAAGTTGCAGTTGGGAAATTAAAATGTTTAGGTATTTTTGGAAATGATTATAATACAAAAGATGGGACTGGAGTTAGAGATTATATACATGTTGTAGATTTAGCTATAGGACATATTAAAGCACTTAAAAAATTAGAAACAGACAAAGGTGTTTTAATATATAATTTAGGAACAGGGATAGGATATAGCGTTTTAGATATGGTTAATGCTTTTGAAAAAGCTTGTAATATAAAAATAAATTATGAATTTAAACCACGTAGAAATGGAGACATTGCACAATATTATGCAAATCCTAAAAAAGCAGAAATAGAAATGGGATGGAAAGCTGAAAGAAGTCTTGAAAAAATGTGCGAAGATACGTGGAGATGGCAAACTAATAATCCTAATGGATATGATGAATAAATAAAAACGTTTGTGGTTATACCACAAACGTTTTTATTTATAATTAAGCATCAGCAAGTTTTTTGTAAGTATCTAAACGTTTTTTTGCATCTTGCTCACATAAATCAAATAATTGTTCTGCAAGTTCAGGGAAAGCACGTTGTAAAGATGTATAACGAACTTCACCAGATAAGAAGTCTTTAAATGAAGCAGTAGGTTCTTTAGAATCTAATATAAATGGATTTTTACCTTCTTCTTCAAGAGTTGGGTTAAATCTATATAATTGCCAATATCCACATTCAACAGCTTTTTTAGCTTCTTCTAAAGAGTAAGTCATATTAATACCGTGGCTTATACAAGGCGCATAAGCAATGATTAATGATGGACCTGGATAGCTTTCAGCCTCTACAATAGCTTTTAACACTTGATTTTTATCAGCTCCCATAGAAACTTGAGCAACATATACATAACCATAGCTCATAGCCATCATACCAAGATCTTTTTTACGAACTCTTTTACCAGAAGCAGCAAATTTAGCTATAGCAGCAGTTGGTGTAGATTTAGAAGCTTGACCACCAGTATTAGAGTAAATTTCAGTATCAAATACAAATACGTTGATATCTTCTCCAGAAGCAAGAGCGTGGTCTAAACCGCCATAACCAATGTCATAAGCCCAACCGTCTCCACCAAATATCCATTGAGAATTTTTAACAAGATGTTTTTTATGCTCTAATATATATTTAGCTTCTTCACTAGTTTCATTTTCAAGAGCTTTAATAACATTAGCAGATGTAGCTTTAGATTCTTCACCTTTGTACATTGTATCAATCCAAGCTTGTAATGTATCTTTTAATTCTTGGTTACTTGTAGCTTTAATAATTTCTTCTGCTTTTTCTTTTAAAGTTTGTCTTTGTTTAGAAACGCTTATAGCCATACCTAAACCAAATTCAGCATTATCTTCAAATAAAGAGTTTGCCCAAGCAGGACCGTGTCCATTATGATTTTTAGTATAAGGTGTGCTAGGTGCAGAACCACCCCAAATAGATGAACAACCAGTAGCATTAGCTATATACATTCTATCTCCAAATAATTGAGTAATAAGTTTTGCATAAGGAGTTTCACCACAACCAGGACAAGCTCCAGAAAACTCGAATAATGGTTGTTCAAACTGGCTACCTTTAATAGATTTTTTATCCATAGGATTTTCTTTTGGTGATAAAGATACTGCATATTCCCAATTAGGAACTTCATTCATTTGAGTATCTATAGGTTTCATAACAATAGCTTTTTCTTTAGCAGGACATATTTCTACACAGTTGCCACAACCAGTACAATCTAGCACGGATACTTGTATTCTATAAGTATAGTTTTCAAATCCTTTACCAATAGCTTTTTTAGTATTAAATCCTTCTGGAGCATTTTTTGCTTCATCTTCATTAACAAGGAATGGTCTAATAACTGCATGAGGACATACATAAGAACATTGGTTACATTGTATACAGTTGTCAATATTCCATTCTGGAACCTCGATAGCAACACCACGTTTTTCATAAGCAGCTGTACCATTTTCAAATGTACCATCTTCATATCCTACAAATGCAGAAACAGGTAATAAATCACCTTTCATATTATTAATAGGTTCTAATATTCTTGTTATAAACTCTGGTTTATCAATGCTAGTTTGAATTTTATTAGTATCTTCAGCATTTGCCCAGCTACTAGGAACTTCTATTTTTCTAACAAGTTCCATACCTTTTTCTACAGCTTGTTGGTTCATTGCTACAACTTTTTCACCTTTTTTGCCGTATGCTTTAACAATTGCTTCTTTCATATATTTGATAGCTTCATCAGCAGGAATAATATTTGCTATTTTAAAGAAAGCAGATTGTAAAACAGCATTAAAGCGTTTGCCAAGACCAATTTCTTTTGCAATAGCAACAGCGTCTATAGTGTAGAAATTAATTTTATTTTCTGCTATATATCTTTTTATGTTGCCTGGTAAGTTTTTATCTAATTCCTCATCATTCCATTTAGTGTTTAATAAGAAACTACCGCCTTCTTTTAAACCTTCTAATATATCATATTTGTCAAGGTATGATTGTTGATGACAAGCTATAAAATCTGCAGTAGTAACAAGATATGGAGCACGAATAAGTTTTTTACCAAAACGTAAGTGAGAAGTTGTTAAACCACCAGATTTTTTAGAGTCATATGCAAAATATGCTTGAGCATACATATCTGTATGGTCACCAATAATTTTAATAGAGTTTTTATTAGCACCAACAGTACCATCTGCACCTAAGCCCCAGAATTTACAACTAATTGTTTCTTCATCTGTAACATCTATTTCTTTACCAACTTTTAATGAAAGGTGAGTAACATCATCATTAATACCTACTGTAAATCCATTTTTAGGTTGGTCTAAATCAAGATTTTCATATACAGCTATAATTTGAGCAGGTGTAGTATCTTTTGAGCTAAGACCATATCTACCACCAACGATAGTAGCTTTTCTATCTGAATTAAAGAATGCTGTACAAACATCTTGATATAAAGGTTCGCCAAGAGCACCCGGTTCTTTTGTTCTATCTAATACAGCTATTTTTTTAGCAGTAGTAGGAATAGCTTCTAATAATTTTTCTTGTACAAAAGGTCTAAATAAGTGTACATTTACTAAACCAACTTTTTCACCTTTAGCACGTAAAAAGTCAATTGTTTCAGAGATTGTATCACACACAGAACCAATAGCAATGATAACTTTTTCTGCCTCTGGGTCACCATAATAATTAAATAATTTATAATCTCTACCAGTTAATTTATTTATTTCTCCTAAGTATTCTTCTACAATAGCAGGAACATTATTATAAAATTTGTTAGATGCTTCTCTTGCTTGGAAAAATACATCAGGGTTTTGAGCAGTACCTCTAGTAACAGGGCTTTGTGGATTAAGAGCATTGTCTTTAAATCTTTTTATTGCATCCATATCAACAAGCTCTTTTACTTTATCAAAATCTAAAACTTCTATTTTTTGTATTTCATGAGATGTTCTAAATCCATCAAAGAAATTTAAAAATGGAACTCTAGCTTTTAAAGTAGAAAGGTGAGAAACTGTAGATAAATCCATAACCTCTTGTACATTTGAAGATGCAAGCATTGCAAAACCAGTTTGACGACAAGCCATAACATCTGAATGGTCACCAAAAATACTAAGCGCATGTGCTGCTATTGTACGAGCACTAACATGAATTACGCAAGGTAAAAGCTCACCAGCTATTTTATACATATTAGGCACCATAAGAAGTAAACCTTGAGATGCTGTGTATGTAGTAGCTAAAGCACCAGTAGCTAAAGCACCATGAAGAGCACCAGCTGCACCACCTTCAGATTGCATTTCTACAACTTTTACAGTTTGACCAAACATATTTTTTTTGCCTTTAGCAGCCCATTCATCTACATGTTCTGCCATAGGAGATGATGGTGTAATAGGAAATATGTTAGCTACTTCTGAAAATTGATAAGATACCTCAGCAGCAGCTTGATTACCATCCATAGTTTTCATAATTTTAGACATTTTATAGTCCTCCTTTATAATATTAAAGCTTAAATTAAATTTAATAATATTTAATTAAACATAATAATTAAAATTAAATACAATAATTATAGTTTGTATACTATATAAACATTATACCAATATTATACTATTTAGTAAATAAAAAATATTATTTTAACAATAGTTTTTTTACATATAACATATTAACATATAGTTATAGTAGCATAAATAATTAAAATATTATTAATATCTATAGAGTAACAACAAATATAGTATACCAATTTATATTAATTTTAGTATTAATTTTATTTGGGATTTAAAAAAAGGTGATAGATAATATCTTGACTAAAACTATAAGTTGTGTATAATTATTATTAAAACAACTAGATATACCAATTATATACTATTATGTATATTATGCTTAAAGTTTTAGGAGGGTTTAAATTGACAAAGGTTGTGAAAAAAGATGGGACTTTAGAAGATTTTGATGAAGGAAAAATAATTAAAGCTATATCAAAATCAGCAAATAGAGTTATGTACTGTTTTGATGAAGAAGATTATAAAAATATTTGTAATATAATAAAACAAGAAATAAACAAAAAACAGTTAGAACAAATACCTATTGAGATTATGCATAATCTCGTAGAAAGCGCGTTAGAAACTATAAACCCAAGTGTTGCTAAAAGTTACAAAGATTATAGAAACTATAAACAAGATTTTGTCCATATGTTAGATGATGTGTACCAAAAAGCACAATCTATAATGTATATTGGGGATAAAGAAAACAGCAATACAGACAGTGCTTTAGTAGCAACCAAAAGAAGTTTGATATATAACCAACTTAATAAAGAGTTATATAAAAAATTTTTTCTTACTACTGAAGAAAAACAAGCTTGTAATGATGGATATATATATATACACGATATGACAGCAAGACGAGATACTATGAATTGTTGTTTATTTGACATGGGCAGAGTATTAGAAAATGGATTTGAAATGGGCAATCTTTGGTATAATGAACCTAAGACTCTTTCTGTTGCTTTTGATGTAATAGGGGATATAATTTTATCTACAGCATCTCAACAATATGGAGGATTTACAGTACCTGAAATTGATAAAATTTTAGAAAAATATGCTAAAAAAAGCTATGTTAAGTATCTAGAAGAAATAAAAGAATATATATCTTTTGCTAAAGGTACAAATTTAACAGATGAAGATATGAAATATATAGAAGAAAAAGCAATTAAAAAATTAGAAAGGGATTTTGAACAAGGGTTTCAAGGATTAGAATATAAATTAAATTCTGTAGGCTCATCTAGGGGAGATTATCCTTTTGTTACATTTACTATAGGACTTGGAAAAACTAGATTTGCAAAAATGGCTAATAAAATTATACTTAAAGTACACAAAGGTGGACAAGGAAAAGAAGGTAACAAAAAACCAGTTCTTTTTCCTAAAATTGTATTTTTATATGATGAAAATTTACACGGTGAAGGAAAAGAGCTAGAAGATATTTTTGATGAAGCTATTGAATGTTCTAAAAAAACTATGTATCCAGATTATTTAAGCTTAACAGGTGATAGCTATGTTGCTAATGCTTATAAAAAATATAACACTGTCATATCACCTATGGGATGTAGAGCTTTTTTAAGTTTATGGTTTGAAAAAGGTGGCATGAAACCTATAGATGAAAATGATAAGCCTGTAACTGTTGGAAGATTTAACATAGGCGCTGTATCTTTACATTTACCTATGATATATGCAAAAGCAAAATCTGAAAGTAAACCTTTTTATGAAGTTTTAGATTATTATTTAGAAATGATTAGAAAAATACATTTAAAAACTTTAGATTATTTAGGAGAAATGAAAGCATCTACAAATCCTATTGCATATTGTGAAGGTGGATTTTATGGTGGAAATTTGAAACCATCGGATAAAATAAAACCTATTTTAAAATCTGTAACAGCTAGTTTTGGTATAACAGCATTAAATGAATTACAACAATTACATAATAAAAAATCACTTTATGAAGATGGTGAATTTGCCCTTGAGGTAATGAAATATATAAACAAAAAAATAGATGAATTTAAAACTGAAGACAAAGTATTGTATGCTATATATGGAACGCCAGCAGAAAGTTTATGTGGCTTACAAGTGGAGCAATTTAGAAAAAAATATGGTATTATAGAAAATGTATCGGATAGAGAATATGTAAGTAATTCTTTCCACGCACACGTTAGCGAAAATATTACACCAATACAAAAGCAAGATACAGAAAAGCGTTTTTGGGATTTATTAAACGGGGGTAAAATACAATATGTAAAATATCCAATTGAATATAATAAAGAGGCTATTAAAACCCTTGTAAAACGAGCTATGGATTTAGGATTTTATGAAGGTGTTAATCTTAGCTTATCATACTGCAATAAATGTGGACATAGCCAATTAGATATGGATATTTGCCCTAAATGTGGAAGTAATAATTTAACTAAAATAGAAAGAATGAACGGTTATTTAAGTTATTCTAGAGTAAACGGTGATACAAGATTAAATGAAGCTAAAATGTATGAAATAAAAGATAGAATAAGTATGTAAGAGGGATAAAAATGAGATATCATAATATTACGCACGATGATATGCTAAATGGAATGGGACTTAGAGTTGTTTTATGGGTATCTGGTTGTGAACATAAATGTCATAATTGTCATAATAAAATAACTTGGGATATTAATAGTGGATTAATATTTGATGAAGAAGCTAAAAAAGAAATATTTACCGAATTAGAAAAAGATTATATAAAAGGTATAACATTTAGTGGTGGAGACCCGCTACATAAGAAAAATAGAGAAGAGATATTTAATCTCATAAAAGAAATAAAAAATAAATTTCCTAAAAAAGATATTTGGTTATATACAGGATACATATGGGAAGAAATAAATAATTTAGATGTTATTAAATATATTGATATATTAGTTGACGGAAGATTTATAGAAGAACTGGCTAATACAAATTTAGAGTGGAGAGGTTCTTCTAACCAAAGAGTTATAGATGTACAAAAGTCATTATTAGAAAATAAAATTATAAATTATTGTTAGGAGATACAAATGGATAAAATTTATTTTGCAAAAATTAGAGAAGAAGCTATTATACCTACAAGAGAAGAATATAATGCAGGGCTTGACATATATCCTTGTTTTGATGAAGAATATATGATAATAAATCCTGGTGAAACTAAGCTTGTGCCAACAGGCATAGCAAGTGCAATACCTATTAATTATTATATACAAATACATGAGAGAGGCTCTAGTGGAAGCAAAGGTATAAAATATAGCGCTGGAGTAATTGATAGCTCTTATAGAGGTGAATGGTTTTTAGCAACAACTAATGCAAATAAAAAACCTTTATTAATAACTAAAATAAATATTGAAGAATTAGATGAAAATATTAAAAATATTATAAAAAATGCTTATATTATTTATCCATATGATAAGGCCCTTTTTCAAGGGGTTGTTCATTGTGTTCATAATGAGCTAGAAAGATGCGAAATAACTTATGAAGATGTTTTAAAAATACCTTCTAAAAGAGGAAGTGGAAAGTTAGGAAGTAGTGGAAAATAAAATTTTTTTATTAATTTTTGTATATTTTATAGAAATATTTTTAAAATTTACATATAAACATTAAAATATTCTTGACAAATTGCTTTTTAACGGTTATAAATAGATAGAGATACATTTATTGTGTCAAATATTTTTTAGGAGGCTTTAAATATGAATAAAGCAGAATTTGTTGCAGCAATTGCTGAAAAATCAGAGTTAACAAAAAAAGATGCAGAAAAAGCATTAAAAGCTTTTGAAGAGGTAGTTACAGAAGAACTTTCTAAAAAAGGTGAAGTTAGATTAGTTGGCTTTGGTACTTTTGATGTTATAGAAAGAGCAGAACATATGGGAAGAAACCCTCAAACTAAAGAGCCTATGAAAATACCTGCTTCTACAGCACCAAGATTTAAAGCTGGAAAAGCATTAAAAGACGCAGTGAATAAAAAGTAACAAAAATAAAATCTCTCTTTTTATAAAGAGAGATTTTATTTTATAAATATATAAATTTATATTTAATAATAATATATACTAAATACATTTAATTTGCTATAATATAGTTATAAAAATAATATAACAAAGGAGATACGATATGAGGTTAGATAAATATTTAAAAGTATCTAGAATAATAAAAAGAAGAACTATTGCTAACGAAGCTTGTGATGCTGGAAGAGTGTTAGTTAATGATAAAGTTGCTAAAGCATCTTTAGATGTAAAAGTAGGGGATATTATACAAGTTAATTTAGGAAATAACACTATAAAAATAAGAGTTTTGATAGTTAAAGAAGTGGTTAAAAAAGATGAAGCTAACACATTATATGAAAGGTTATAAACTAATATAGTTAAATTATAAAAATTGACTTATTGTAAGTTTTTATATATAATATATTAAGATATTAAAAAGGGTGATGAAATGAAAATAGGATTTATAGGTACAGGTAATATGGGGAGTGCCATATTAAAAGGTGTTTTAAATAGTGGGTTAAGTAGTAAAAATGTATATATATATGATTTAGATATAGAGAAATGCAAAAGCCTACAAAGTATTTACAATATTAATATTTGTGATAATTATGAAAGTTTAATTTCAGCATCAGATTTATTAATTTTTGCTATTAAACCAGATGTTATATTAAATGTTATATCAGAAACTAGAAGTTATATTAATTTATATAAACCTATTGTTGTGTCTATTGCTGCTGGTGTAGAATTAGATAGTATATCTAATATAATAAATAATCCAGAAATAGGTATAGTTAGAATTATGCCTAATATTAATGCAGAAATTAATTTATCTACATCTGCATATTGTTATAGAAACTTAGAAGAAGAAAGTGTTAATAAAGTTTTAGATTTATTTAGAAAAATAGGTACAGTATTTTATATTCCTGAAAATAAATTTAATATATTTACGGCAATAGCTGGTTGTTCTCCCGCTTATATTTATTTATTTTTAGATTCTTTAGCAAAAGGTGCTCAAAAAATGGGCCTAAATAAAAAAGAGGCTTTAGATATAGCAATAGATACATTAATTGGAAGTGCTAAAATGTTAAAACATAGCAAAAAACACCCGTGGGAGCTTATAGATGCTGTTTGTTCACCAGGAGGAACAACTATTGAAGGTATTTGTACATTAGAAGAAAATAATTTTCAACAAGCTGTAGTTAAAGCAGTAGAAAATAGTATTAAAAAGGATATATTATTAAAGAAAAAATCTTAAGGAGAGTTATATGGAGAAAAGTAAATTTAGTGAAGTTTTTAATAACATTAATATTATAGATATATTAGAAAATAGTAAAATTGGTTTATGGAGTATAGAAATAGACAATAATACTGGTATAAATAGAATGTATTGTAACGATATAATGATGCAATTAATGGGTATTGAAACTTTAATTTCTCCTGAAAAAGTTTTTGAATTTTGGTATTCTAGAATTCATAAAGGATATTATTCTTATGTTGAAAACGCTATACAAAAAATAGGAACTACTGATAAACTAATCGAAATTCAATATATATGGAAACATCCACAAAAAGGTGATATAAATGTAAGGTGTTCTGGTAAATTTATTAGTAATAATAATGGTATAGTAGTTATAGAAGGTTATCACCAAAATATATATGATTTAGAACAAATGAAAATTGATTTACCTAAAACAGAAAATGAAGTGTTTGAATGGTATCAAGATAGTAAAACAGCTTATATACGTACAGAATATAAACAATTGTATGAAGACAAAGTAAATATTGAAAATTTTCCACAAGTTTGGATAGATAACAAAATAGTACACAAAGATTTTAAAGATTTATATTTAGAAACTTTTGAGAGAGTTAATAAAGGAAGTAAAAAATCATTTTGTGAGCTTAAAATGAAAAATAAAAATGGCGAATATATATGGTTTAGAATGATTTTATCAAAAGAGGCTAATTATTTATCATCAGGTATAGTAATTGGCACTTTGGAAGATATAAACAATTTAAAACAACTAGAAATATCTTATGTCATAGGCTCTAAATTTTATAAATCTATTTTACAAGAAATGATAGCTTATGGAGAAGCTAATATTACCGAAAATAAATTATTATCTGTTGGTGGTATATGGACAGAATATAATAATATTTTTAATAAATTAACTATTACTGAAATAATGCAAAGAAATATATATAAATTTATATATCTTGAAGATAGAAAAAAATATGAGGAAATTTTAGACCATAAAAAGTTATTAAAAGCATATGATGAGGGTATAACTACATTAAAATGCGAAGTTAGAAGAATTATGCCAGATGATAATATAAAATGGTTAGAACTTACTATAAATTTATTTCAAAATCCATACAAAAAAGATATATTGGGACTTTTATATTTAAAAGATATTGATAGTAAAAAAAGAGAAGAATTACTATTAAATGACAAAAATATGAAAGATAACTTAACAGGATTATTTAATAAATCATATATTCAAAAACAAGTTGATAGTATACTAAAAGAAAATAAAGAAAATAATTTATTTAGTATGATTTTAATAAAAATAGAAAACTTTGAAAATATAAATTATTTATGGGACGAAACCTTAAAGTATATTGGTCATTTATCAAGATATATATTTGATGAAAATGCAATAATATCTAGAACTAATGAATGTGAATTTGTAATATTTTTTAAAATTGACAGTAAAAAAGATGTAGAAAATAAAATTTATGAATTTTCTTTGAGAATTAAAGAATTTGATAAAATAGAAATTTCTTGTGATATAGCATATTATATATCAGATAAAGGTAGCTATATAGACTTATATACTAATTGTAGTAATAATTTATTTAATATTAAAGATAAAGAATTAAGAAAGATTTATTTAAATGATAATTCAAAAAGTTTAGAAATAGATAAACAATTTAGTAAGACTTATACAAGTATTGATGAAATATTATTAAATGAAGTAGACTTATTTTCATACGTTATAGATGCTTTTAATTATAAAATTTTAGATGCTAATGAAAATTTCTTTAAAGTTTTAAACAAAACCAAGGAGGAATGTTTAGGGAGAGAATGCTATAAAGTTATACATAACAAGAATAAACCTTGTAGTTTTTGTAAAAATATGTTTTGGAATTCAAAAGATTTTTTTGTTTGGAAACAATATAATAAATTTTTAGAAAAAGATTTTTTATTAAAAAACAAATTAATCTCATTTAATAATAAAAAATGTATGCTTACATTAGCAACTAATATTTCTTTAAATGATAAGAAAAAAAGTACATTTGTAAAAGAAGACATAAGTAAAATTATGAGAAATATTATGTATCATTTAACTAAAAGATATAGCTATGAAAACAATATTGGTTTTATATTAGAATTAATAAGCTCTTTTCATCAATCTAAATTTGCATTTGTTTTTGAATTAGATACAGATAATTCAATTATTACACATTCTATTAATAATTCTTTTTCAAATAATAAGTTGAAAGAGGAGTTAGAAAAAATAGTTTTAGATGAATTTATATTTTCTAATGTTGATAAAATTAAATATTTTAGATGTGAGCAAGAAGTTATAACTATATCGTATAATTTATATAATCTTATGTCTAAATATCATCTATTAAATATGATTATAGTACCTATAAAAAACAAAAATAACATTATAGGTTATATAGTGTGTATAAACAATAACAATTTTGAACAATACATTGAAAATAATAATTTTAAAGAATATTTATATAATATAGCTTATTTGATAGGTGAAGAGATTATTAAAAACAATATTAAAAAAGAACTTGATTTAGAAAAAAATTATGATAGTTTAACAGGGGTATTAAACAGAGATTCTTATAGAAGCTATGAAAATTCTTATGATGCAGACAAGATAAAAAATATTGGTGTATTATGCTTATCAGTAAATGAGTTAAATAGCGTTAATCACAGTATTGGCATATTAGCTGGAGACAATGTTTTATTAAATTTAGTAGAAATATTGAAAAATCATTTTTTTGATAAATTAATATTTAGGCTAAATGGTAATGAGTTTTTAGTTATTATGGAAAATATTGATTATGAAAATTTTATAAAAGAAATAGAAAAGCTAATAAAGAAATTAGAAAATGTAGGTTTATCAATTATTTACGGAAAAGCTTGGAGTAGTGATGAAAAAGAGTTAAATTACCTTGTTAACTCCGCAATTTATTTTAGAAAAATGAAAAATCAAAAAAACAAGCAGCTTGTTAATAATAACAATCTATATAAACGAAATACATTATTGACTCAATTAATGTTAGATATAGAAAGTAAAGAATATGAAATATTTTTACAACCTAAAATATCTTTAACCGATAATAGTTTATGTGGTGCAGAAGCATTGATACGTAAAAGAAATAGTGAAGGTGGATATGTACCCCCAGACAAATTTATACCTATATTGGAACATCATTATTTAATACAATATATAGATTTATTTGTTTTAGAAGAAGTTTTTAAAGTCCTTGAAATTTTAAAAAGTCAAAATAAAAATTTAATACCTATTTCTTTAAACTTTTCTAGAAATACTTTAAAGGAAGATGACATTGTTAAATCAATATTAGATATAAAAAATAAACATAATATAGATTTAAAATATATTGAAATAGAAGTTACAGAAAGTATTGAAAATTTAGAAAAACAAGCTATATGTAAAGTATTAAAAGAAATAGAAAATATAGGTATAAGCATTCTTTTAGATGACTTTGGAGTTAAATACAGTAATCTTTCAATTTTGTCAGATATTAATTTTCATGGTTTGAAATTAGATAAAAGTATGGTTAAAAATTTAGGCGAAAATACTACAAATGAAATTATAATGAAAAATATAATATGCATGTGTAAAGATTTAAATATTAAAACTATTGCTGAAGGTGTAGAAACAATTGAACAAAAAAATATTTTGGAAAAAATGAATTGTGATATTTCACAAGGTTATTTACATTCTAAGCCTTTACCTGTTAATGAATTTTTAAACCTTTACTATAACAATTAAGTTTTAAATAAAAAATTGTTTGTTGGTAAATATTAAAAATATAAAATTAATATTTACTAACAAACAATTAGTATTATAATTAATTATTCTAAATAGTCTCTAAGTTTTTTACTTCTACTAGGATGTCTAAGTTTTCTTAAAGCTTTTGCCTCGATTTGTCTTATTCTTTCTCTAGTAACGTTAAATTCTTTACCTACTTCTTCTAGAGTTCTTGCTCTACCATCATCTAGACCAAATCTTAACCTTAAAACTTTTTCTTCACGCTCTGTCAAAGTGTCTAAAACTTCTATTAATTGCTCTTTTAATAAAGTAAAAGCAGCTGCATCAGAAGGAGCTGGTATATCTTCATCTGGTATGAAATCACCAAGATGACTATCTTCTTCTTCACCAATAGGAGTTTCTAGTGAAACAGGTTCTTGTGCTATTTTTCTTATTTCTCGAACTTTTTCTACAGGCATATCCATTTCTTTTGCTAATTCTTCATCTGAAGGTTCTCTACCAAGCTCTTGTAATAGTTGTCTAGACACACGTATAAGTTTATTTATTGTTTCTACCATATGCACAGGTATTCTTATAGTTCTTGCTTGATCGGCTATAGCTCTTGTTATAGCTTGTCTTATCCACCACGTTGCATAGGTACTAAATTTAAAGCCTTTTTTATAATCAAACTTTTCAACGGCTTTAATAAGCCCTAAGTTACCTTCTTGAATAAGGTCTAAAAATAGCATACCTCTACCAACATATCTTTTAGCAATACTTACTACTAACCTAAGATTTGCTTCGGCTAATCTCTTTTTAGCCATTTCATCTCCTTCTGCCATTTTTCTTGCTAGTTCCATTTCTTCATCTGGACTTAATAAATCAACTTTTCCTATTTCTTTTAAGTACATTCTAACATGGTCATCAATATTTATACTAGCATCTATTAAAGATAAATCTATATCTTTTTCTAAATTTTCTAGAGAATCTAAAGAATCTATATCGTCTAGTCCTGTGATAATATCATCTTTATTATCTTCCATTAATTCTATATCTATAACTTCTATATTTTGAACTTCTAAATATTCATATATTTTATCTAAATGTTCAGGCTCTAGTTCTATATCAGACAAAATTTTCATCATCTCTTTATATTTTATAACACCTTTATGTTTTTTACCTAAAGAAACAAGTTCTTTTATTTTTTTTGTAAACAAAGTTTCATCTATAGTTTTCAATTTTTTTCTTCCTTTCAAAATTAAATATTAATATATAAATTATCAAATATTTTCTTTTCTTTTAAAGCTTTTTGGATATTTTCTGGATTTGTATCTTCTAATATAACTTTATCGAAATAGGCTTTTTTTATAATTTTAATTTGGTCATTTATAATTTTTTCTAATTTATCACTATTAGAAAAATCGATTTTTAGCATAAAAACTTTAGAGATTTTTTTTTGCTCATCTGGTAAATTAAATTTTAAAGTTAGTTCGGCAGGGTATATAGGTTTATTATTTTCATTATATTCAAATATAATTTTAGCAAGTTTTACATATAAATTATCCAAAAAATTTTCTGGTGTAATATATTTTTTTATTTTATTATATAGATTAATATTTGTAGCTAAAATATATAATATACTTTGTCGTGCTTCATCTAATTTATTATTTTGAACAACTTGTTTTGGTGTTTTACTAGATAGCTTTTGTATATTATTATTAGATGATAAAATAAGAGTTATTTCTTGAGATATAGCTTCTTTAGAAATTGAGGTTATTTGACTAGCTTCGTTAATAAATACATCTCTTTCCACAGGGCTAGATAAAGATGAGATAATGGTTGATACTTGTTTAGTAAATTCTACTTTTTGTATAGGGTCATTTAAGTTATATTCTTTAAGTTTTTCTTGAATTTGAAAAGATATGTAGCTTTTTGCATTATTTAAAAATTTAATAAAATTATTATAACCAAATTTTGCTATATATTCATCTGGATCTTTAGCATCTTTTACCTGAGCAACTTTTACATATATACCATTTTGTATTAATATAGGGATAGCTCTAAGAGTTGCTTTTATACCTGCATCATCACTATCAAATAATGTAATAACTTTATTAGCATATTTTTTTAATAATTTTATGTGGTTTTCATTAAAAGCAGTACCCAAAGAAGCTACAACATTTGTTATACCTATTTGATAAAGAGAAATAACATCGATATAACCTTCAACTAATATTAACTCTTTATTTTTATTGTTTTTAGCAATATTCATACTATATAAATTATAACTTTTATTAAATATAGGAGTATCAGGTGAATTTAAATATTTAGCTGTATTTTTATTATTTGTTAAATCTCTTCCACCAAATCCAATAACTCTACCTTGAACATCTATTATAGGGAACATAAGTCGCCCAAAAAATCTATCAAAATAAGTATTATCTTTATTTTTTACAACAAGTCCACTTTTTAAAATTATATCATCATTATATCCTTTTTCTTTTAAAAATATGTAAATATCGTTTTTTTTAAACAAAGAATATCCAAGACCAAACTTTATCCTAGCATTTTGTTTTATACCACGAAAGTCTAGATAATCATTTGCTATTTTAGCTTGTGGATTAGCTAAATTTTCATAAAATTTTTTCGCTACTATTTTATGAATTTCGTATAAAACTTGCTTTTCTTCTGACAGTTTATTATCAAATGAACCGTTATCTTCTGGTAAGGTATAATTTATTCTATCTGCTAGATATTTTAAAGCATCTATAAAATCATAATTTTCTATATCCATAATAAAGTTAAATACAGTGCCAGAAGCTCCACAACCAAAGCAATGGTAAAGCTGTTTATCGGCACTAACAGAAAAAGAGGGGGTACTCTCCTTATGAAAAGGACATAAACCTACATATGAATTACCTCTTTGCTTTAAGGGAGTATAGCTATTTATAATTTCAACTATATCATTACCAAATCTAATATCTTCTATAATATCATCAGAATATCTCATAAAATCTATTATCTCCATTTATACTCTTTATATATACTTATTCGACAATGTTTTAAAAAATCCTTTTATAAAATAAATATTATTATTTTATAATTAATTTTTCATATATTTTTATAGCATATCTATCAGTCATGCCAGCTATATAGTCACATATAGCGCGTTCTTTACTTTCTCCTGTATTACAAATATTTGTAAATTCTTGTGGAACTTTATCAAAATTATTATAATAATATTCATAAATTTCTTTTAGCATAAACTTATAATTTTTTCTTTCTTCTGCTAATACACCAGATGTATAAACATTATCAAATAAAAATTTTCTAAGTTTATACATACAAGACTTAACATATTTATCCATAATAATATCATTTTTATTAGCACTATTTTTTATTATATCTCTTATTAAAAAGTTTATTATTTCTCTAGGTGTTTCTCCTAATGTATCAAGACATTCTCTAGGTAAATCAGATTTTTTTAATATGCCAGCTCTTATAGCATCATCTATGTCATGGTTTATATATGCTATTTTATCAGAAATTTGAACAATTTTTCCTTCTAATGTAGAAGGATTACATCTACCTCTATGATTTAAAATACCATCTAAAACTTCTTTAGTTAAATTTAACCCATTACCATTTTTTTCTATTTTTTGTACTACTCTAACACTTTGCTCATTATGATTAAATCCATCTTTTAAAATTTCATTTAAAACCTCTTCACCTAAATGGCCAAATGGTGTATGACCTAAGTCGTGTCCTAGTGCTATTGCTTCAGTAAGATCTTCATTTAAAAATAACGAACTTGCTATTGTTCTAGCTATTTGAGAAACTTCTAAAGTATGCGTTATTCTTGTTCTAAAGTGATCTCCTTCTGGAGATATAAATACTTGTGTTTTATGCATTAATCGTCTAAACGCTTTACTATGTATTATTCTATCTCTATCTCTTTGAAAACAAGTTCTTATATCACATTCTTTTTCTATATTATAACGTCCTAAACTATTTTTGCTTTTAGTTGCAAAGGCGCTTAAATTTTTATCTTCTAAAAGTTCTTTCTTTAACCTAATATTCATAAAACACCTCCAAAATAATTTTTTGTATTTAATATTATCATTATTATAAAATAATATTAACTTGTTAAATGTTGTATTAAAATTTTAAATCCTATAAAAATAAGGATTAAACCACCAAATCTTTCAGCATTTTTAGATAATAAATTTCCAAGTTTTTTACCAATTAAAACTCCTAAAAAAGAAAATACAAAAGCTATGAATCCAATTATTAATGAAGAGCTTATTATATTAACTTTTATTAAAGAAAAACTAACACCAATAGCTAATGCATCTATACTAGTAGCTATTGATAAAATTGTTAAATTTTTTATAGATAAGATATTTTTATCGTCACATATTTTATTTTCTTCATCTTTTTTAAACGTTTCTATTATCATTTTAAATCCTATTATATTTAATAATATAAAAGCTATCCAATGATCAAAAGCTAGTATAGCATCTCCTAATAAATTAGTTAAATAATATCCTATTATAGGCATAATAAATTGGAATGTTCCAAAAAATATACCAAATTTTATGGCATATTTTATTTTAATTTTATTTAATAGTATACCATTTGATATGGAAACAGCAAAAGCATCCATAGCTAAACTAATAGATATAAATATAATTTCTAAAGTACTCATTTTTTTCTCCTTTAATTTTCATATTTATTAAATTTATCTATATTACCTGTTATTTATACATAAAAATATTGAAAACTATCTTTATAGATGTTATTATATTTATATTAGTATTTGTAAAAGAGGTAAATATTATGAATAAATTTGAAAATATAAATAGTTATTTTTCTTTTGTACCTCTATATAATGATTTTATAGAAAAATATATGATAAAAGCAAATTCAAGCTTTGTTGTAATATATATTTTTTTATTAAAATGTTATATTAATAAAGAGGATATATATTTAGATAAAGTATCAGCTAAACTAAATATATTAGCATCAGATATTATAAAAGCGTTAGATTATTGGAAATCTGAAAATATTATATCATATAAACAAATGCAAAATAAAGTAGAAATATTATTTTTTCCCTTTAAAAATGACGAAATTAATGAAAATAATTTAAAAAAATCACAAAATTTAAATTATAAAGAAGATGAAATTACTATTAATAGTCAAAAAGAAGATATTCAAAAAATTTTTAGATTAGCAGAAAAAAAATTTGCTAAAACACTTTCATATCAAGATAGAGAAATATTAATAAGTTTATATGAAAATTATGGTATGTCAATAGAGATTTTAGCTGTTTTATTTACATATTGTATAGAAAATGGAAAAACTAATCTTAAATATATAGAAAAAGTTGCTATTGATTGGTGTGAGAATAACATAGATTCTATAGAAAAAGTAGAAGCTTATTTAAAAGTATATAATAATGATTTTAAAACTATAATGGGATTTTTTGGTCAATCTAACAGAACTCCTATAAAAAAAGAAGAAGATATTATGAAGATATGGCTTATAGATTATAAAATGCCTATGAAACTTATAGAAGAAGCTTGTACAAGAACAGTATTAAAAACTGGTAAAGTTAGCTTTGAATATGCAAATTCTATATTAAAAGATTGGAAAGATAAAAATATTACTTCCTTAGAAGAAGTTAAAAGATTAGATAGTGATTATGAAAATTCTTTGAAGGCAAAAGAAGAAGAAAAACAAAAAAAATTAGAACAAATATACAAAAATAAGATATCTTCAAATAATAATTTTAATAACTATAAAACTAATAAATTTGTAAATTATAAACAAAAAGAACCAGATTATGAACTACTTAAAAAAATACAATTAAAGGCATTAAGAGAAGAGGTTGGAAGTAATGATTAGCCAAATGATGCATAAGGAAATATTATCAGAATATGAAAAATTAAGCGATGAATCTAAAAAAAAACTAGAGATAAGAAAAAATATATGCTATAAAAAGTGTCATCGTATAAAAGAAATAGATGAAGAACTTAATATGACAGCTATTAAAATATCTAAAGCTATTATAAATGCAAAAAAAGAAGAAAAGAAAGAATATATAGAAGAAATAAAACTGTTAACAGAAAATCTAAAAAAAGAAAAAGAAAGGCTTATGGTAGAAAATGGGTTTTCTAAAGAATATTTTGATGATATTTTTGAGTGTAGAAAATGTAAAGATACTGGATTTGTAAATAATGAAAAGTGTGATTGTTTTAAACAAAAGCTGATAAACAAAGCCTATAATATGTCTAATTTATCTGAAATAATAAAAACTGAAAATTTTTCTAAATTTAGTTTAGATTATTACTCTAAAGATTTAGACGAAAAAAATGGAATTTCACCTTATGAAAATATGAAATTAATAATAAAAAGATGTACTTTATTTGTAGAAGAATTTGATGAAGAATTTAGAAATATGGTTTTTTATGGAGAAACTGGACTTGGAAAAACATTTTTATGTAGGTCTATAGCTAAAGATATTTTAGATAAAGGAAAAACTGTTTTATACGTTACAGCATTTAATTTATTTACTATATTTGAAAAAGAAAAATTTAATAAAAATAGTGAAGATATAAATAAGGAAATTTTAAATTTTACGAGAAATGCAGATTTATTAATAATAGACGATTTAGGAACAGAATTTATTACATCACTTTCTACAACAGAGCTTTTTGATATTATAAATAGCCGTATATTAAATAAAAAGCATACAATAATATCAACTAATTTATCTCCAGATGGTCTTATGTCAAATTATTCGGGAAGAATTATTTCTAGATTATATGGAGAATATGATATGTTTGAATTTTTGGGTGATGATATAAGAATAATGAAAAAAATAAAAAAGAATGTATAAAAAATATAAAAATAACAATTATATAGTTATACAATTATTTTTAAGGAGAAAAAATGGAAAAATTAATATATATAGCACTTGCTCCTATAGTTATAATTTTATTAACTATATATGTTAAAGATAAATATGAAAAAGAACCAGTTAAATTAGCATTAACAGGTACATTATATGGTATTATAATATCTATACCTATAACTTTTAGTGAAAAATATATTTTAAATTTTGCACCACAACCAACATCTATATATTATCCTTTTTATATATCATTTATAGTAGCATCATTTGTAGAAGAAACATATAAATATATTATATTAAAATTTTTAATATGGAAAAATAACAATTATAATGAACCTTTTGATGGTATTTTATATGCTGTATATATTTCTCTTGGGTTTGCAACTATTGAAAATATTCTATATGTATTTAATCCAGTAATAGGAGGTATGTATACAGCTATATCTAGAGCTATTTTTTCTATACCAGCCCATGCTATATTTGGTGTGTATATGGGATATTATTTATCAAAAGAAAAATTTTTTAAATTTAAAATAAAAATGTTTTCTATATTAGTGCCTATACTCATACACGGTTTATATGATTTATTGTTATTTACCGATATTAAATATAGTAATATATTTTTTATAATATTTTTTTGTTATATAGTTATTATAAGTTTAAAAAGAGTTAATGAATATATAAAAATTTCACCTTTTAAAAATATATCTTTATAAAATAAAATATTTTTAAAATTATAAATTTTTTATTGAAAAATTGTTGTAAAAGGAGTATACTTTTACTAAGAGCTTAAAAGTTCATTAACTAATTTTATAAGCATAGAAACATAAACATAATTTTTAATTATCTATGATAATTAATTAGCTATGCTACCAATGCTATAACATCGGAGGAATTAATTGTGATAGAAGCTATTAGTTGCGGAGGTGTTGTAATTCATCGTGGAAAAGTCTTATTGCTCTATAAAAATCAAAATGGGCGATATATGGGTTGGGTTATGCCAAAAGGTACTGTTGAAGAAGGCGAAACTTTTAAACAGACAGCACTTAGAGAAGTGAAAGAAGAAACAGGTGTTTCTGCTAAAATTATTAAATATATTGGCAAAACCGTTTATACCTTTAGAGGTGGCTCAGATATTATAAATAAAACAGTACATTGGTATCTTATGACTACAGATTCTTTTTATTGCAAGCCACAAGCAGAAGAATTTTTTGTTGATGCAGGATACTACAAAGAGCATGAGGCATATTATTTGCTTAAGTTTAATGATGAAAGGCAGATTATGAAGCGTGCTTATGCTGAATATATGGAGCATAGAAAAAGATTTTTTACCAAAAATAAAAATCATATAAGGAGGGTTTAATATGAAAACACAATATTCAGTTCAAGAATTAAAAAGAGAATTAGAAAAGTTTTCAAAAAAAATAAGTAATAGAACAGCATTATTTATTATATTGGGGTTTGTAATAGCATTAGTTAGTGTTATATTTTTATTTATAAAAGTTAAAAATAGAGCAGAGCTATTAGCAGACGAAGATGATTTTTATTATGACGAAGATGATTTCTACGAAGATTACTATGCTTTAGATTATGAAGATAGTGAGGAATAATTATTTATTATCACTAAAAGTAGCCACCATATTAAGGTGGCCACTTTAGGTTATAAAACTTATAAATACACTTTAAAAATATAAAATTTAAACTAAATGAAAAAGGATAATTTTAGTATGTAAGGTTTAAAAATATCATTTTATATAAATCAAAAAAATTAACTTGTAATTAGGAGTTTAACAAAAATATAAAAATATATTAAAATTAATTTAAAAATATTTTATTTTTTATCTCAAGTAGTCACCAATTAAGGTGGCTATTTTTATATAGAATTAAATCTTATAGTATTTAATCATATTATTAAATTTTAATAAAAAATAAATTTTTATATATACTTAAAATATTTTTAAATTAAAAAATTTTGTTTTTATTAAAATTAAGTTATTTATTTTATTTTGTTTTTAAATAATAAATTTTGTTATAAAAAATGCAATAAAAATGTAAAAAAATGGTAGTAAAATTTTTTCACTTCAGGTATTATTATACATTTAAAATTAAAAAAATTCAATTATTCTCAAAAAAAAAAAAAACAAAAAGTATTGACAGTACATAAAAAGTAGACTATACTTTGATTTGAAAGGGGTGAAAAAATATGAAAATATCTTTAAAAGCAGCTAGAGTAAATGCTAACTTAACTCAACAAGAAGTAGCAGACAAATTAAAAGTAAGTAAACACACTATTATAAACTGGGAAAAAGGAAAAACAAATGTTGGTTATGCACCTTTAAAAGTTTTAAGTGAAATTTATAATATTGAAATGGAAAATATATTTTTAGGTTAATTAATAAAAAGGAGGTTGTTATGGATAAAGAAAAAAGAAAAAAAGGAGAAAATTATCTTAGAAAATGGGGACAAGGGATTTTAGATATAGAAAATTTACAAATGGAAATAAACAAAATAAGAAAAGAGAATAATATTTTTGAAAATATACAAATTGATAATAAAAATGATATTGTCAGTATATATAATAGTGTTGTAAATGAAAAGCTAGAAAAACTTAAAAATACAATTTATGAGTATAAATTTATAGATGACATCATAGATGGATTAGAAGAATATCAAAAAGATATCATAAAACTTAGATATATTTATAAAAATAGTTGGCAATCTATTGCTTTAAAAGTACATATTAGCCTTAGACAATGCTTTAATATAAAAAACTTTGTAATAAACAAAATATTACAAGAAGTTTAGTGGGTTACATTTTTTTTACATTTATTATTTATTAGTTTATGTATAATATAATTATCCTTTAAAATTATTATTTATTAATTGGAGGTGAAACTTTGAATGAAAAACAAAAATTATTTTGTGAATATTATATAGAAACAAGTGATGTTAAAATTGCCGCTAAAAAGGCAGGATATATGGAAAAAACTGGAATAAAGTTATTGAAAAATGAAAAAATTAAAACTTATATTGAACAAAGCACAAAAGAGAGTAACACTGAAAACAAAAATATAGCTAAATCTAATGAAATTATAGAATGTCTTACTAAAATAATGCGTGGAGAAGAAAATGATAATTTAGATAATAAATCATCAAAAGGAATATCTGTTAAAGAAAAACTAAAGGCGGCAGAGTTACTTGGAAAAATGTATTCTATATTTTCTCCTAAACAAGAAAAATGTGAGGAGCAAACAGTTTATATTTTAGGAGATAATCTTATTGAAGAATAAAAATATATGGATAAAAAAATTTATTTACCTAAAATAGTAGGAAAAGGATATAAATCTTATTGGAACTTTAAAGGGAGATTTAGAGTATGTAAAGGCTCTAGAGCAAGTAAAAAATCTAAAACAACTGCATTAAACTTTATTGTTAGAATGATGAAATATAAAGATGCAAATCTTTTAGTAGTTAGAAAAACTTATGCTACTCTTAAAGACAGTTGCTTTGCTGAACTTAGCTGGGCCATTAACACTCTTGGTGTTACCAAATTTTGGGAATGTAGAACATATCCACTTGAAATTACATATTTACCTACTAATCAAAAAATATATTTTAGAGGCTTAGATGACCCTTTAAAAATAACATCTATTACAACTCAAAAAGGTGTTTTATGTTGGCTATGGATAGAAGAAGCCTATGAAATAGACAAAGAAGAAGATTTTGAAGTTTTACAAGAGAGCATTAGAGGTAATGTACCAGAAGGGCTTTTTAAACAGATTACATTAACATTTAATCCTTGGAATGAAAAACATTGGTTAAAAAAAAGGTTTTTTGATTGTGAAAAAGATAAGGATATATTAGCTATTACTACTAATTATTTAATTAATGAATGGCTTGATGAAGCAGATATAAAAATGTTTGAAAGTATGAAAAAAAACAATCCACGAAGGTATCAAGTAGCTGGGCTTGGAGAGTGGGGAGTTAGTGATGGACTTGTATATGAAAATTTTATTGAATTATCATTTAATATTCAAGAAATTAAAAAAAGAAATAATGTATTTGCTATTTTTGGCTTAGATTTTGGATATACTAATGACCCTACAGCTTTATTTTGTGGGTTAGTAGATATTAGTCTTAAAGAAATTTATGTTTTTGACGAACTTTATAAAAAATCTTTAACAAATTTTGATATATATAATGAAATATTAAATATGGGATATGTTAAAGAAACTATTATAGCAGATTCGGCAGAGCCTAAAAGTATAGAAGAACTTAGAGAGCTTGGAATAAATAGAATAAGACCAGCTAAAAAAGGAAAAGATAGCTTAAACAATGGTATACAATATATACAAGGATTTAAAATAATTATACATCCTAAATGCAAAAACTTTTTAAATGAAATATGTAATTATACTTGGAGTAAGAATGAATTTGGTAAACCTATAAACAGGCCTATAGATGATTTTAACCATTTATTAGATGCTATGCGTTATGCTATACAATCTATAAAAAATTATGATAGATTTAGCTTTAAATGATTTTATAAAGGAGGTTTTTATGAACCTTGAATATAATTTTGAAACAGATGAAATAAACAAAATAATATATAAATTTGGTAATGAAAAGTCTTTTATTGATTTTTTAGAGAGAAATATAATAAACTTTTTAAACTCTGAAGAAAGAAAAAATATGATAGTTGGTGAACAATATTATTTTGGTAATCATGATATTTTAAAAAGAAATCGTACTATAATAGGTAGTGATGGAAATAAAGAAATAATAGACAATTTACCTAACAATAAAATTGTAGATAATCAATATGCCAGAGTTGTAGACCAAAAAAATAGTTATTTATTATCAAAGCCCATAACTTTTTATTGTGAAGATGAGTTATTTATTAAAAACATAGAAAAAATATTTGATAAATCTTTTTATAGGCTTATAAAAAATATAGGAGAAGATGCTATTAACTGTGGTATAAGTTGGATTTATATATTTTTTGATGAAATAGGAAATATAAAGTTTAAAAAATTTAAGCCTTATGAAATATTGCCTATTTGGGCCGATGAAGAGCACACTGTTTTAGAATATTTACTTAGAATATATGACATAGAAAAATATGAACAAAATAAAATAAATATAGTAACACAAGTTGAGTTATACACAAAAACAGGGATACAATACTATATTTTACATAATCAAAAATTAATATTAGATACTTCTAAAGGATTTAAACCTTATATATATAATTCTTATAACTTTCCGTTATCTTGGGATAAAATCCCTGTGATATCTTTTAAATTTAATTCTAAAGAAATTCCACTTATAAAAAGAGTAAAAACTTTACAAGATTCTTTAAATACCATAAGAAGTGATTTTATGAATAATATGCAAGAAGATGCTAGAAACACTATTTTAATTTTAAAAAATTATGACGGAACTAATTTAGCTGAATTTAGAAAAAATTTATCTGAATATGGCGTTGTAAAAGTTAAAACAATAGACGGCAGTGAAGGTGGCGTTGAAACATTAAAAATAAATATAGATAGCAACAACTATGAGGTGTTAGCTAAAGCATTTAAAAAGGCTATAATAGAAAATGCTAGAGGATATGATTGTAAAGACGAAAAAATAGGACAAAATCCTAATCAAATGAATATCCAAAGTGTATATGCCGATATTGACCTTGATGCTAGCCTTATGGAAACTGAATTTCAAGCATCATTTGAAATGTTATTTTGGTTTATTAAAAAATATTTTAGCTACATACTAAAAAAAGATTTTAATAATATTAATATAGAAGTTATTTTTAATAAAGATATTTTAATAAATGAAACAGAAGCTATTAATAATTGTATAAAATCTATGGATATTATATCTAAAGAGACTATTATTAGTCAACACCCGTGGGTATCTAATATAAAACAAGAATTAAACAAAATTAATAAACAATAAATAATTTTAAAGGTTGGGACTTGGGATGGTGGGAGAAAAATATATAAAGGAGGTCTAATTATGGACGTTAAACAATTAGTTAATTTTGGTTTAGATGAAGATAAAGCTAAACAAATTTATAGTAAAATTCAAAAATATATTTTTGAGGAAGTTAAAAATAAAACTAAAGAATATGAAAATAAAATTTTAGATTTAGAGCTTAATATTATTGTTGAAAGACAGTTATTTATGGCTGGAGCTAAAAATATTAAGGCCACTAAAGCTTTAATAGATTTTGATAAACTTAACAACAAAAATATTGATGAAAATCTTATTAATGAAATGATAAAAGAACTTAAAAATAATGAGGAAACTAAATTTTTATTTTTTGAACAAAATAATCTACAATTAAAAGGGTTTAAACCATTAGAAACAAATTTAAACAACAATACAATAAATAGACAAATGAGCTATGAAGAACTTTGTAGACATTATGAAAAAGGTATTTTTTAGGAGGTATAATAATGGGAGAATTTAATCATAAGAGTTTTAATCAGGTAGCTTTTGGAAAATATATTGAAAGTTTACCTAATGTTAGAAAAAATGAGTTAATTAAATTTAATATACTTAAGCCTAATGCAGAGATAAGAAGAGCTTTTTCTTATCAAGGTGGAACAGGATATGCTATTTTACCTATGTATGGAAGAATAGAGGGTAGCGCATTAAATTATGATGGAAAAACTGACATTGTACCTAGTGCTACAAAAACTTTTGAAAGAGGTGTCGTTGTAGTTGGTAGAGCTAATGCTTGGATTGAAGATGATTTTTCTGAAGATATAACTGGTGGCGTTGGATTTATGTCTAATGTGGCAAAACAAATAAAAGAATATTTTGATGAAGTTGACCAAAAAACATTACTTTCTATCTTAAAAGGTATTTTTTCTATGACTGGTGGTAAAAATGGCGAATTTGTAACAAATCATACTTATAATATATCTTCTCTTGAAAATTCTAAAATAGATGTTACTACTATTAATACTGCTATACAGCAAGCCTGTGGTGACAATAAAAGTAAGTTTGATATTGTTATTATGCACAGTGTTGTTGCAACTAATTTAGAAAATATAAATTTACTTAATTATTTAAAATATACAGACAAAAATGGTATACAAAGAGATTTAGGACTTGCTACGCTAAATGGAAAAATAGTTTTAATTGATGACAGTATGCCTGTTGAAGATGGTGATAGCGGTAGTAAATTATATACAACATACATATTAGGAAAAGGTGCTATTGATTTTGAAGATATTGGTGTTAAAGTGCCTTATGAAATAAACCGAGACCCAAAAACTAATGGTGGACAAGATACCTTATATGCAAGAACTAGAAAATGTTTTGCACCTTTTGGTATATCATATCTTAAAAAACAACAAGCTAGCTTATCACCAACAGATGAAGAACTTGCAAATGGTAAAAATTGGTCTTTAGTAATGGATAATGAAAAAGGTGTATATATTGAAGACAAAGCTATACCTATTGCAAGAGTTATATCTAAAGGTTAAGAGGTATCATATGGATAATCTTATTGAAGAAATAACTAATAAGCTCAATTATTTAAATCTTTCTATTGAAGATAATAATTTATCTAAAAAAATTATTCTTATTGCTATTAATTCTATTAAAAATTTTATTAAATCCGAGATAAACCCTTTTATTGATTTTTATAGTATAAAAGATATTTTTATTGATACTGTTATAGGTGAATATTTATTACTTATTAAATCATCTAACTTAAAAAATGATATTTCTTTGGATAATTTTATAAAGTCTATCAAAGAAGGTGATGTGTCTATAACATATTTTGAAAATAAAGACAAAAGCTTTGATAATGTTATTAATTATTTTTTAGACAAAAAAAGATTACTTTATAATTATAAAAAGGTTGTATGGTAGATGTTTATAAATAATAAAAATATAATTAAAAAATTATATACCGGTTTTTGTGATATATATGAATATGAAAGTTTTATAGATGAAAAAAGCTATATAACTAAGCAAAAATCTATTATTAAATATGAAAATATACCTTGTAGAGTATCTTATTATAACAATAGTGCTAATATTGTAGCATCTAAAGAAAATTTATTTAATAATATTATCACTCAAAAAGTAAAAATTTTTTTAGAAAATAATATAAAAATAAAGGCTGGGTCTGTAATTATTGTTACTCAAAATGGAAAAACAACTAAGTATAAAAATAGTGGAGAACCCGTTATATATACAAGCCATCAAGAAATAATGTTAGATATATTTGACGATATAGGATAACTTATTTAGGAGGGATATTTATCAAAATTAAGATTATAAATGCTATTAGTAATCAATTATACAATGTGTTTGGAAAATGTAACATATATGCAGAACACATAAAACAGGGATTTTTATTGCCCTGTTTTTGTATAAGGTGTATTGAAACACAAGAAAAAGCTTGTATATCTAATAGATTCAAACTTTTTAATAAGATAGAAATAACATATTTACCTAAAAAAGCTGATAATATAAACGAAGAGTGTAATAAAATACTTGATTTATTATATAATAAGTTTTTAATGTTAAAATTTGAAAAAGGGTTTATAAAAGGAGAAAATTTAAAAGGGTTTATAGAAAATGGCATTTTAAAATTTTATATAGAATATAATTTTTACGTTTTTAAAAGAGAAGAAACAAGTAAAATGCAAAAGTTATATATTTAAGGAGATATTATGAGTGAAAAAGTTAAAAAATTTTATAAAGAGCAATTTTTAAAAAGTGATGAATATAAAAATAAAAAAGATTTAGTAAGTGCATTATTAAAAGATAATGAAATTTATAGCAAAAATCAAGTTGAAGAAATAATTAAAAAATATTTGGAGGTAATTTTGTAATGGCAAAAGGAGGAAAATTTTTAACTTATAATAAAGTTTTACCTGGAGCTTATATAAACTTTGTATCTAAAGCAAGAGCTTTAGGAACTATTGCCGACAGAGGTGTTATGGCAATGGCTTTAAAAAATAATTGGGGTGTTGAAAACAAAATAGTTAGCATAACAAATGAAGATTTTCAAAAAAATTCTTTAGATATATTAGGATATGATTATACAAGCGAAAAATTAAAACCGTTTAGAGAAGTGTTTAAAAATGCAAAAGAAATAAAATTTTATAGATTAGGAACTGGTGAAAAAGCAAAAGCTACAATTGGTAGATTAAATGTTATTGCTAAGTATTCTGGTAGCAGAGGAAATGACATAAAAATAAAGATAGCTTCTAATGTGGACAAAGAAAACTTTACAGTTTATACATATATAGAAAATATTATGGTAGATGAAGTAATAGCTAGTAGCATAGATGAATTAAAAGAAAATAAATTTGTTAGCTTTTCTGGAACTGGAGCTTTAGAAGAAAACGCTGGAACTAGCCTTACAGGAGGAACAGAGGGCAATGTAACAAACCTTGAATATAGTAAATTTTTATCTCTTGTAGAAAAGGAAAGTTTTAATGTTCTTATTTATGATGGAGAAGATGAACAAACAAAAGGACTTTTTGAAAGTTTTACAAAAAGACTTAGAGATGATGAGGGTGTAAAAATATGTACTGTTTTATACAACTATAAAAAAGCAGACTTTGAAGGTATAATTAGTGTTAAAAATGATAAAAACCTTGTATATTGGGTTGGTGGAGTTTTGGCTGGAGCTGAAATAAACCAAAGTGTCACAAACAAGGTGTATGATGGTGAATATGCATTTGAAGCTAAATATTCTAACAGTGAGCTAAAAGAAGCTATAGAAAATGGTGAATTTGTATTTTACTATGACAATTTAGATATAAGAGTTTTGAAAGATATTAATACCTTTGTTAGTTTTTCTACAGATAAAAATTCAGATTTTAGTAATAATCAAATTATACGTGTATTAGATTCTACCGCTAATGATATTGCTAGAATTTTTAATAACTATTATCTTGGTAAAATGCAAAATGATGCTTTAGGTAGAGATATATTTAAATCTGAACTTATAAGTTATTTTAATCAATTACAAGCTATAAGAGCTATTGATAATTTTTCTGCTAATGATATAAAAATTAAAAAGGGAACTGAAAAAGGTGATGTTATAGTAGATTTAATGATAGAGCCTGTGGCTAGTATGGATAAAATTTATATGAAATGCATTATTGAATAGGAGGTAAATTTATGGCTACTTTAAAAGCTTGGGACACCATAAATGGTGCTTTAGGCACTTGTTATGTTAATATTGATGGAAAAAAAGAAGAAATTTTATATTTAAAAAATATAGAAGCAAAAATAAAAAAAACTAAAAGAGAAATAAAAGTTTTGGGTCAGACTGGAACTAAACATAAAGCTAGTGGTTGGAGCGGGACTGGCAAAATGACTGTTTATTACTCTACATCTAAATTTAGAGAGCTTATGCTTAAGTATATAAAAGAAGGAAAAGATACCTATTTTGAAATAATAATAGAAAATAATGACCCTTCTAGTGATATTCAAAGACAAAGCATAGCCTTAAAACAAGTAAATATAGATAATATAACTATGGCAAAGCTTGATATTAACAGCACTGAGCTTGACGAAGAAATGACATTTACTTTTAATGATTTAGATATATTAGAAAGTTTTAAACCAGTTGTTGGTGAATAGAAAGGAGTATATATGTCTAGTTTACAAGAAATACTTAACCTTAACATAGTTGATAATATAACTCATTATGTTGAAATATCTAATCGTTTGAAAGATGAAAATGGAAATAATATTAAATTTAAAATAAAACCAATTTTATTTGAGGATTTAAATCGATTAAAGAAAAAAGCTACTTTTATAGATAAAAATGGACAAGTTATAATAGATGAAGGAAAGTTAAATACACTTTGTATTATTGAAGCTACCTTAGAGCCTACTTTTAAAGATATTAAAAGTATGGAAAAATTAAATGTGAATACACCTGAACAATATTTAAATAAAGTATTATTAGCTGGAGAAATTGACAGGCTTATAAAAGAAATACTTAATATAAGTGGGTTTATAGAAAGTATTGATGAGTTGGTTTGTGATATAAAAAACTAATGAAAAAGGGTGATGCAGAGCTTAATTATGCTTACTTTGCCCTTTTTAAACTAAACATTAAACCAAAAGAATTTACTTTGATGGACATTAGAGAAAAAGCTTTAATAATAGCTTTTATAGATAAGTTTATAGATGAACAAAAAGAACTAGAATAATTAATATGAGGTGGGAGGTGGGTTTATATAAATTTTTATAGTTTTAAAGCAAAATTTTTTTCTTTTTATAATATTGGAAATATAAATTTATATAAAAATATATATCTTTATAATAAAACATTTAACAATAAAAAATATTTTTTTAATATATTAAATAGATATTTTAATAATAACCATGGAATATATAATAATTATCTAAAAGAATACAGTAGAAAAAACATTATTTATTATAAAAATATAAAGTATAAAAAAATATATGTAAATAATAAAAATATTGATATATCAAATAATATATTAAATAGCAAATATTATAAAAATGTAAAATATTTAGATAATAATATATTAAATTTTAAAAATTTAGATAATATTTATAATCGCTATATATACAATAAAAAAATTAAAAATTTTAAAGATTTTAAAACAAAACATATAATAAATTTAAAAAATAATGAATATTTAGATTTTTATACTTTAAATAAAAAATATATTAAAATAAAGGGTTATTTAACTAATTTTTATAATGGGATAAAACTAGATAATAAAAATTTAACTAATATAGATATATTATTTAACAAAGAAAATGATTTTAGATATATATCAAAATATATACAACATATAAAAAATATAGAAAATAAAACTTTAACAGAAAGAAAACATATAGAAAAAAGTAAAAATACCTATAAAAATATATATCAAGAAATTTTAGAGCAAACTAAAAATTTGGATTATGAATATATATTTGAAAGATTAAAAGAAATGATTTTAGAAGATATAGTTTTTATATGTGGTATTAAATAGGAGGTGATTATATATACACATATTTATTAAAGTATGAACACCAACAAGAAATATATCAGTTACCCATTCCACCAGAAAAAATGATAACAAAATCTTTTAATACTAACAAAAGATATAATAGTATTGGAATGGGAGAAGTAAATATCATTAAGGGAATTGGGCTTAGAGAAATAACAATGTCTATTTTATTACCTAACGATTTATCTTTACCTTTTGTTCAACCTAAATATTCTCCTAATGTTATTATTGGAAAACCTATATTATATTTATCTAAATTTAGAGAATTTAAAGCAAACAAAAAACCTTTAATGCTTTTAATAACAAGAACTTTATCTAGTGGAGAAGAAATATTTAAAGGAAATATAAATGTAACTTTAGAAGAATATATAGTATATGAAAATGCTGGAGAAGAGGGAGATTTTTTAGTTGATTTAACATTTAGAGAATATATAAACATAAATGAAAAAGTTTTAACTTCTGTAAATGAAAACAATAATACTTTTACAGTTAATACCAACAGAACTGTTAAAGATACACCTAAAGTATATACAGTTAAAGCTGGAGATACTTTATGGAAAATAGCTAAAAGAGAGCTTAATGATGAAAAAAAATATAATGAAATAATGAAAATAAACAATATAACAGATGCTAAAAATTTAAAAGTTGGGAGCATTTTAAAGTTACCTTAAATCTTAAATAGAGGAGGTTAGATTTTTATAGAGATAGTTATATATTCTAAAGATAGTATTATTGATATAACAAATAGAGTGATAGACAAAATAGTTATAAAAAGTAGTTATAAATATCAACCAACTAAGCTACAATTAAGTATATTATTAGATAATAAAATTAAATTTTATGAAGGAGATAATATCTGTATAAAACTTGATAAACATAATATCTTTTTTGGATATATATTTACTATAAAGGTAGTGGATAATGAGATTATTAATATAGTAGCTTATAACTCTATAAGATATTTTATGACTAGAGATACATATATATACAAAAATAAAACAGCAAGCCAGATATTAAAAATGATTTGTTCTGATTTTGGATTAAAAACAGGAAATATAGAAGAAACAGGATATATTATACCATATAGAATAGAAGAAAATCAAAGTATATTAGATATTATATATACTGCACTTGATTTGACAAAAAATTTTAATAATAAAAGATATATACTCTTTGATGATTTTGGAAAGATATCTTTAAAAAGTTATGAAAATATGAAATTACCTATTTTGATAGATTGTGATAAATCTATTATTAGTTATTGTAGTACAACATCTATAGATAAAAATGTTTATAATTCTGTAAAAGTTTCTGTAAAAAATAGAAAAACAAAAGTTATATCTACATATTTAATGGAAAATAATGAAAATAAGAAAAAATGGGGTACTCTTAGAAAATTTGAACGTTTGCCTAATGATTTTAATATGGTTCAGGCAAAAAATTATGCTAAAAATGTTCTTGATAGTTATAATAAAATTAATGAAAAAATAGAAATTATATGTTTTGGTGATAAAACAGTATCATCTGGAAACTTAATAAATGTATGTATAAATAAAAAAATTAAAACAATGATTGTTGAAGAATGTACTCACACAATAAAAAATGATGAACATACAATGAAAATTAGTTTAAGAAATATTTAGGAGGGAATATGAACTTTTTAGATATAATAAAGCCTAGCATTTTGCATACAATACAATCATTAAAATTTGTAGATATTTATATAGGAGAAGTTATTGAAGAAGATAGTTTAAAAATAAAGTTAGATGAAAAATTATTTATTACAGAAAATGAAATAGTGAGAACAAGCAGGTTTAACGGAAATATTAAAAGAGGGACAAATTTACTTATATTAAGAGAAAGTGGTGGTCAAAGATTTTTCATCATAGACACTATATTAGATAATGAAGATATAAGGAGGGAAAATGTTACCTATTAGAAACAATATTGAAGATATTAAAATTTTAACAATGCCTTCTAAAACATATAGAATAGATTTTGGTAAAAATAGAGCAGAAGGATTATTTGATGAAATAAAATCTTTAAAACAAGCTATATATAAAATATTATTAACTAAAAGGTATAAATATGAAATATACGATTGGAACTATGGTATGGAAATAGATGATTTAATAGGAATGCCTAAAGAATATGTAAAAATAGAAATAGAAAATCGTATAATAGATGCTTTATCTATAGATGATAGAATAAAAGATGTATATAATTTTGAATTTTTTGATATACATAATGACAAGTGTAGTTTGGGTGTTAAATTTATTGTTAAATCTATTTTTGGCAACTTTGATTTTAGATTGGAGGTGTAATTATGTATGAAGAGATGACATTTTATAATATATTAAAAAGAGCTATGGGAAAAGTTTCGGATAATTTTGATAAAAGGCAAGGCTCTGTTATATATGATGCTTTAGCTCCTATATGTGCAGAACTAGCACAAGCATATATTGAACTAGACAGAGTTTTAAAAGAGGGGTTTGCAGACACTTCCAGTAGATATTACCTTATAAAAAGAGCTATGGAAAGAGGTTTAAAACCTTTTAGTGCTACATATTCAACCATTTTAGCTAGTTTTGAAGGAGATATTAATTTAAAAGGTGGAGAAAGATTTTCTACGGATAAAGAAGTGAACTTTTTTTATACTGGAGAGAAAGAAGAAAATTATTATAAATTAAAATGTGAACAACTAGGTAGTGTAGGTAATATTTCATATGGAGATTTAATGCCTATAGACAATATACCTAACTTAAAAAAAGCTAAGATACATAAAATATATATATCTGGTATTGATGAAGAAGAAACAGAAAGTTTTAGAAAAAGATATTTTAAAAGCTTTAAAAGTCAGGCTTTTGGAGGAAATAAAGCAGATTATATAGAAAAAGTAAAGCTATTAAATGAAGATGAAAATGTTATATCAAATGGTGGTATAGGTGGTATAAAAGTATATCGTGTACCTAATGGTGGAGGAACTGTTAAAATACTTATAACTAATAATAGCTATAACGAACCTACAAAAGAATTATTAAACATAGTACAACAAAAAATTGACCCTTTAGAACACACAGGAGAAGGGGTGGGAATTGCTCCTATAGGACATTTTGTAACTGTTGAGCCTGCAAAATGTATTAAAATAAATATAGATACAGAAATAGAATTAAAATCTGGATATGAAGTAAATGATGTAAAAGAATATATAGAAGAAAGCATATCAAAATATCTTGAAGAGCTTTGTAAAACTTGGGAAGAGGGTAATAATATTGTTGTTAGAATAAGCCATATAGAAAGCAGTATATTAAATATTTTTGGGGTAGAAGATGTAAAAAATACTAAAATAAATAATAGTAATAAAAATTTTATTTTAGATGAGTTTTCTATACCATTAAGAGGTGAAATAAATGTTAATTAATTATTTACCTCAGTTTATGCAAGATATAGAAGAAATTAAGTCTATAATGTTTGTTACTGAAGAAGAAGTTAATTATTTAAACCAAGATATAGAAAGTATTTTAAATGATTTTTTTATTATAGGTTCGAGTAAAATAGCTACAAAGCATTATGAAAAAATGTTAGAAATAACTCCTAAATTAACTGATAGTATAGAAAAAAGGCAATATGATATATTAGCTATATATAATCAAACTTTACCATTTACACTTGAAAATTTACAAAATAGCTTAGATTCTATATGCGGTGAAAAAAATTATAGTATTAACATGATATATGATAAGTTTATATTAAACATAATATTAGCTTTAAATAAAAAAGAATTATTTGAAGTAGTTAATAACTTATTAGAACGTATTGTACCTATGAATTTAATAATAAATCTTAGTATAGATTATAATGTATGGAAAGATTTAAATAAATTTAAATGGAAAGATATTAAAAAATATAAATGGTGTGATATAAAAGAAAGTCAAGAAATAAAATAAAAAATATATAAAAAGCTCAATTAAAATTAGATTAATTGGGCTTTTTATATAGAAATTTATAAAACATATTTAAACATAAAAATTATATGACAAATACTACCTCCAATAACAAATAGATGAAAAATTTCATGAAAGCCAAAAAACTTAAATGAAAATTTAGGAGATTTTGTAGCATAAATAATAGCACCAATAGTATATATAATACCACCTAATATAAGAAGTAATATACCATTAAATTGGATACTCTGTATTAAAGGAAAAAAAGCTGATAAAGATAGCCAACCCATACCTACATAAATTAATGTGGAAAACCACCTAGGTGCATTTATCCAAAAAATTTTTAAAATAATACCTAATAATGCTATTATCCAAATAATAGTTAAAATAGTATATCCAAATGAATTATTTAGTTTTATTAAACATATAGGTGTATATGTTCCTGCTATTAATATAAATATCATAATATGGTCAATTTTTTTTAGTATTTTTATTATATTTTCTTTAACAGGTAGCATATGGTATATTGTACTAGATATATATAATAAACATATAGATAGACTAAATATAAAAAATGGTATTAAATGTTGTAACCCTCCTTTAATATAGCTAATATAAGATAAAAACATAGTAATAGGGCATATAAATAAGAAAGCAATAAGATGAGTAAGAGCGTTTACAGGTTCACGCCAAGATTTAAAAATATTCATAAAAACCTCCTATCTAGTTTCAAAAACTATATAATAATATATTAATATAATAACATAAAAATATTATGAGCGCAATATTTTTATTAATATTACATATATATTATATGTTAATACTAAAATGTTGACAAAATTAAAAAAAATATGATAATATCATAAATAATATTTATTTTTAGAAAGGATTTATTATGACAAATAAAAAAGCTTGCCACATAGAAGAAAACATTTATATTAGCTTAATTTTAACTTTTATAGGTGGTTTTTTAGATTCGTATACTTATGTTTTATATGATAAAATATTTGCCAATACACAAACAGGAAATATAATATTTTTTTCTATATTTTTAGTTGAAGGGGAATTTTATAATGCTTTTTTAAGACTTTTGCCAATAATTTCTTTTTGTTTAGGTATTATTATAGCTCAAATTTTAATATATAAGTTTAATAAAAATAAAAAGTGGATAAATATAGTATTATCTATAAATATAGTATGTACTGCTATAATAGGATTAGGATTATTAAAAGATTATATGGTAATAATTATATGTTTAATATCTTTTATATGCTCTTTAATGATAGCAACATTTAAAAAGTCTAAAGGAGATGTATTTGCTCCTATTATGTGCACAGGAAACTTAAGGTCATTAATGGAATTTTTTTGTAAATGGACTATATATAAAGAAAAAAGTGCAAAAAAAGTTGTTTTAAAATATTTATTTATAATTATTACTTTTATGTTAGGTGTATCTTTAGGTATTATATTAGTAAATTATTTTCGTATATCATCTATATACATATGTACAATATTATTTATATCTGTACTATTAATAATTATATATCATAAGAATTTTGACAAAATATAATTGTACTTTTAAAATATATTTTTTTATGATATAATTAAAATAAAATAATTTAATTTAGGAGAAAATATGTCAGGACTATTTATTACTATGGAAGGTACAGATGGAGCTGGTAAAAGCACACAGTTAACCCTTTTAAAAGATTATCTTGAAAAAAAAGGATTTAATGTTGTTTTTGTTAGAGAGCCAGGAGGAACTAAAATTAGTGAAAAAATAAGAGAAATTATTTTAGATATAGAAAATAAAGAAATGCATTATATGACAGAAGCATTATTATATGCATCATCTAGAGCTCAGTTAGTAAATGAAATTATTGTACCTAAGTTAAAAAAAGGAGACATTGTTATTTGTGATAGATTTGTAGATTCTAGTATTGTATATCAAGGAATTGGCAGAAATATTGGAACAGAAGTAATAAAAAAAATAAATAATATTGCTACAGGTGGATTAATACCAGATATAACATTTTTTTTAGATTTATCTCCTGAAAAAGCTATTGAAAGAAAAAAAGAACAAAAACAATTAGATAGAATAGAAAGTGAAAAAGATTATTTTTACAAAAAAGTTTATAATGGATATAAAACATTAATAAAACAAAATAGTGAAAGAATAAAAGTTATAGATGCAACTTTATCTATTGAAGAAATTCATGCAAAAATAATAAAATATATTGAACAATTATTTATTTAATTACGATAAATAACTTAATTTTATACTTAAACATATTTTAACAATTACTATAAAATTTTAATGTGAAAATTAAATGATAGAAGGAGAAATAATATGGATTTAAAGGTAAGTGATGTAAGGTTAGAAAATTTACCTACTGTAGAACCTAAAAAGGATGTTCAAGAAACCGAAGATTTTAAATTTACATTAAATAAGGTTGAAACTGATAACCTTATGCAAAAATTAAATGGATTAATAGATGAAATAACTGTTCAAGGTAAAAAAATATCTGAACATATGGATATAAAAGATATGAAAAAATATAGAAGCCTTATAACAGAATTTATGAATGAAGTTGTAACTAATAGCCACCAGTTTTCTAGAGAAAATTTTTTAGATAGAAGAGGTAGACATAGAGTATATGGTATAGTAAAGCTAGTAAATAAAGAGTTAGATGAATTAGCTCAAGAATTAATAAAAACTGAAAAAAATCATATAGCAATATTAGATAAAACGGGAGAAATAAGAGGTCTTTTATTAGACCTTATAATATAAAATGTATAAGTTTCAAAATATAATTGGTAATGGACATATAATTAATAGTTTAATAACATCAAATAAAAATGACACTGTATTACATGCTTATATTTTAGATGGTAAAGAAAAGTCTGGTAAACAACTAATCTCAAAGACATTTGCTAAACTTTTATTATGTGAAAATAGTAAAACAGAGCCTTGTTTAAAATGTTCATCTTGTATTAGTTTTGAAAGTGGTAATAACCCAGATTTCTTTTTTATAGAAAGTGATAAAAAGAATCTGGGTATATCAGATATTAGAGATAAAATTATAAAAAATATAGAAACAAAGCCTTTTAAATATAAATATAAAGTTTTTATTATAAAAGATGCACATAATATGACTTTTCAAGCACAAAATGCATTATTAAAAACTTTAGAAGAACCACCTAGTTTTGTAATTATTATATTGTTATCTAAAAACTATAAAAGTTTTTTACCTACTATTTTATCAAGGTGTATTTTATTTAGAATAAAGCCCTTGTCACCAAATTTAATAGAAAAATTTTTAATAACTAATGGTATAAATGAAACTATAGCAAAATTTTATGCAACATATTCTAGAGGTAGCATAGGTAGAGCTTTTGATATAGCACATTCTGAAAAATTTTTTGCTTTTAGACAAGATATAATAAATGATGTAGAAAAATTAGATGGATTAGACCTTATACAAATGTATAATCTAATTGATAAATATGAAAATATGAAGGAAAATATATTTGAAATTTTAGATATATATTTATTAGTTTATAGAGATAGTTTAATATTTAAGTATTCAAAAAATTTTGATAATATTATACAAAAAGATATTAAAAAAAATGTTGAAGATATATCAAATATGTCTATTAAAAATTTAGTAAACAAGATAGATGCTTTATTAAAAGCAAAAATGTATTTAGAACAAAATTCCAACTTTAATATGGTTATGGAATGTTTATTTTTAAGACTAAAGGAGAAATAAAATGGCTGAAATAATTGGTGTTAGACTGAAAAAAGGAGGAAAGATATACTATTTTAACCCTAATGGGAAAAAAGTTGATAAAAAACAAGCAGTTATAGTAGAAACTGCTCAAGGAATAAGATATGGTATAGTAGAGATAGAAAATAAAATAATAGACGATGATAAAATAGATTTTGAAATAAAAAATCTTATCAGAATAGCTACAGAAGATGATACAATCCAACATAAAAAAAATTTGGAAAGAGAAAAAGAAGCTGAAATAATATTTGTAGAAAAAGTAAAAAAATATAATTTAGATATGAAGCTTATAGACATTGAACTTACTTATGATTTAAATAAAATTATATTTTATTTTACTGCAGAAGGTAGAGTTGATTTTAGGGAGCTGGTAAAAGAATTAGCTTCTATTTTTAAAATGAGGATAGAACTTAGACAAATAGGTGTTAGAGATGAAGCTAAAATAGTAAATGGAATTGGTATATGTGGGCGTCCTTTATGTTGTGCAACATTTTTAAGAGATTTTCAACCAGTTTCTATAAAAATGGCAAAAGACCAAAAATTATCTTTAAATCCTACTAAAATATCAGGAGTTTGTGGTAGGCTTATGTGTTGTTTAAAATATGAACAAGAAGCATATGAAGAGCTTATACAAAATTTACCTAATGAAGGGGATATTATAAAAACAGATAAAGGTACTGGCGAAGTATTATCTGTAAATGTTTTAAGACAAACAATAAAAGCAGCTGTTAGAAAAACTGCTCAAGATACACCTACAGTAGAATTTTTTAATGTTTCTGAAATAGAAATTATTAAAAGAAAAATAGTTAAAGAAGAAATATGTATGGAAGAGCTTAAGGACATAGAAGATTAATGGATATTTTAAAAGAAAATGAAAGAATAGACGATTTGCATAGGAATAATTATGTTATTATACAAGATTATAAAAAATTTTGTTTTGGAATAGATGCAGTTTTGTTATCAGATTTTGCAAAGGCAAAAAAAGGTGATATAGTTTTTGATATAGGGACAGGTACTGGTATAATACCAATACTTATGAGTGCAAAAACAAATGCTTATAAATATTTTGCAATAGATATACAAGAAGAAAGTGTTGATATGGCAAAAAGAAGTGTTAAGCTTAATAATTTAACAGAAAAAATTGAAATTTTTCATTTAGATATAAAAAATGTATTTGAAAAATTTAAAAAAAATAGTATAGATGTTGTAACTTCAAACCCTCCATATATGAATAAAGGTGGAGGTATAGTAAATGAATATGATGCAAAATCTATTGCTAGGCACGAAATACATTGTAATTTAGATGATATAGTAAAAGCAACCTCTTTTTTGTTAAAGCCAAATGGTAAGTTTTATATGGTACATAGGCCTAGTAGGCTTTGTGATATAATTTGCACTTTAAGAAAATATAATTTAGAGCCTAAAACAATTAGATTAATTCAACCTTATCAAGATAAAGAACCTAATATGGTTTTAATAGAAAGTGTTAAAAATGGAAAAGCTTTGCTTAAAGTTTTACCAAATCTTATAGTGTATAACAAAAATAGAGAATATACAGATGAAATAAATAGAATATATTATAATTAAAGGAGTTAAAAATGTCAGGTAAATTATATGTTTGTGCGACACCAATAGGTAATTTAAAAGATATTACTTTAAGATGTTTAGAAACTTTAAAAGAAGTAGATTTGATAGCCTCTGAAGATACAAGACATACTATTAAATTGTTAAATCATTATGAAATAAAAACTCCTTTAGAAAGCTATCACGAACATAATAAAGAAACAAAGGGTAAAAAACTTATTAATTTATTATTAGATAATAAAAATATAGCTTTAGTAAGTGATGCAGGTATGCCAGGTATATGTGACCCTGGAGAAGATTTAATAAGATTATGTTATGAAAATAATATAGAGATTACTGTTTTACCAGGGGCTACAGCTTCTATTACAGCTTTAATTTTATCTGGACTAAAAACTAGAAGTTACTGCTTTGAAGGATTTTTACCATCTAATAAAAAAGTAAGAAAAGAAGTTATGCAAAAAATAGAAAATGATACTAGAACTTATATATTATATGAAGCACCGCATCATCTTTTAACTACTTTAAAAGAACTTTATGAACATATTGGAGAACGAAATATATCTATAGTAAAAGAGCTAACTAAAAAGCACGAAAAAGTTTTAAAAGCTACCTTGTCCGAGGCTATAAATTATTTTGAAAATAATATACCTAAAGGGGAATATGTTATTGTTTTGGAAGGGGCTAGTGAGGAAAGTATATTAAATAAACAAAAACAACAAATAAATAATATATCTATTGATGAACAAGTGGAACAATATGTAAAAGAAGGCATAGATATTAAAGAAGCTATGAAAAAAGTTGCAAAAGATAGAGGTATATCTAAAAGAGAGGTTTATAATCAAGTAAAAATAAAAAAGAATTTTGATATATAAAATAAAATTATGTAAAAATAAATAGAAAAATAAATAGTATTGTGTTATAATTATAAATAATGCTAACTTGGAGGATACGTTGATGAAGAAATTAAATTTTTTTGCATTTATAATTATAATTATTAGTATAATAGCAATACCTGTAACGTCTATAGGAAATGTTAATGACGATATAAAGGAAAGTGAAAGTAAATATTATAGTAATATCAATAAAAATGAGTTAAAATACGAGTTTAAAAAATTAGAAAAATATGATACTTCACTTATATATAAGATTAAATATCCTGTATTTAATAATGATACTATTAATCAAGAAATATATAAACATATCGAATATTTAGCTGATAGTTTTAAAGAAGATTTTTCTAATTATGAGGCTATTTATAATGAAGATAAGATGAATTTTAAATTAGATACAGAAATTAGTATTTTTAATAATAAAATTTTATTTGTAAAATTTATTATAGAAAGAAATTATAATACATATCCTAATCCAATTAAATTTTATGAAACATATGCTATAAATATAGAAGAAAATAAAGAAATACAAATACCAAGTTTATTTAATAATGGTTATGAAGATTTATTTTTTATGAATGTAAAACAATATTTTTTAAATACTTATGGTATTAATATAACTAAACAAAGTGAAAATTATAATGATATAAAACCAGATAAAAATAACTATAAAAAAGTATTTTTTAATGATAAATCGGTAGAAATATTTTTTTATGACTATAAAAAACAAGAAGAAATATTATTGAAAATACCAATTGATAAAGTTTTACCTTATATAAAAAAATATTATTTAGAACAAGAGACTGTTACAACAACAAAAGAAACTACTTTAACATCAACAACAGAAACAACAACAGAAACAACTACAATCTCTATAAAATCAACAACAACTACTACTGTAAAAGATATAAAAACAGGAAATAAAAGCATTAATAAAAGAAAAATAGATAAAAATAAACCAATGGTAGCATTAACTTTTGATGATGGACCTAATGGTGCTACTACAACTAGAATATTAGATATATTAGAAAAAAATAATTCTGTTGCCACTTTTTTTATTGTATCTAGAAGAATAGATAAAGATGCTGATATTTTAAAAAGAATGGTTAATTTAGGCTGTCAAATAGGAAATCATACAGCAAATCATAAAGACTTAACTAAACTATCTACTGAACAAGTAAAGTCAGAAGTTGATATTGTAAATAATAAGCTTAAAAATATAATAGGAAAAGAAGCAAGTATGGTTAGAGTTCCTTATGGTGCTGCTAATTCAAATGTTAAAAAAACTGTAAATTATCCGCTCATTATGTGGAATATAGATACTAAAGATTGGCAAACTAAAAATGCTAAATCTATTGAAAAAGCAATTTTAAATAATGTTAAAGATGGAGATATTATATTAATGCATGATTTATATACTTCAACTGCAGATGCTTGTGAGGTTGTTATACCACAACTTGTAAAACAAGGATTTCAACTTGTTACAGTAGAAGAACTTTTATATTACAAGGAAATAGAGGTTAAAGAAGGCTTAACATATTTTAATGCACGCACCAAAAAATAAGGAGTGATTAATATAAAAAATTTATTAGTTGCAATAAATGCAAAATATATACATACATCTTTAGCGGTAAGAAGCATATATGCATATTGTAAAGAAAATAATACAGATATACATATAGAAGAATTTACTATAAATAATGATGAAGATGTTATTATAAATAAAATATATGAAGAAAAGCCCGATATTTTAGGATTTTCTTGTTATATATGGAATATAAACATAGTTTTAGATATAATATCTACAATTAAAAAACTTTTACCTAATACAACAATATTTGTAGGTGGACCAGAGGTAAGTTATGATTATGATTACCTTTTTGAAAAAGGGGTAGATATAGTTTGCATTGGAGAAGGGGAGCAAACTGTAAAAGAAATTATAGATAAATTTAACAATGTAAAATGTATAGATAAATCATTTGAAGAAATAGATGGAATAGCTTTTAAATTTTATAATAACATTATTGTAACAAAAGATAGAGAATTATTACAATTAGATAAAATACCTTTTGTTTATGAAGAAGGACTTAATGGTACTGAAAATAAAATATTATATTATGAAGCATCTAGAGGTTGCCCTTATACTTGTCAGTATTGTTTATCATCTTTAGAAAAAGGGCTTAGATTTTTAAGTGAAGAAAGGGTAAAAAAAGATTTAAAGTTTTTTTTACAAAATAATGTAAAGCAAGTAAAATTTGTAGATAGAACATTTAATTGTAACAAAAAATTTGCTTTATTAATATGGAATTATTTAATAGATAATGATAATGGTGTTACAAATTTTCATTTTGAAATATCAGCAGATATAATAGATGATGATATGATAAATACGTTAAAAAAAGCACGAGTTGGCCTTTTCCAATTTGAAATAGGGGTACAGTCTACAAATGAGGTTACATTAGAAGCTATAAAAAGAAAAACTAACTTACAAAAGCTTTTTGATAAAGTAGGAAAAATAAAAGAGTTAAAAAATATACATCAGCATTTAGATTTAATAGCAGGATTACCTTTTGAAGACTATGAAATATTTAAAACTTCTTTTAATAATGTTTTTAATATATATCCAGAGCAGTTTCAATTAGGATTTTTAAAACTTTTAAAAGGATCTGGGCTTAGGATAAATGCAGACAAATATGGTATTGTATATAAAGATAAAGCACCATATGAGGTATTATATACAAAGTTTATAGATTATGAACAAATGAATATAATTAGAAATATAGAAGAAATGGTAGAAACTTACTATAACTCAGGTAAAGCTATTAATACAATAAAATATGGCATAAAATTTTTTGAATCACCATTTGATTTTTTTGAAAAATTAGCATCATATTGGAAAAATAATAATTATTTTAATGTTAGCCATAGTAAAATGAAATTATATGAGATAATGTACAATTTTTTAAATAACTTAAATAATATTAACAAAGATATACTAAATGAAATTATAAAATTTGATATTATGTTAAATGATAATTTAAAAAGTTTGCCTTTATGGATAAAGACAGAGTATAATAGTAGTTTTAAAGAAAAAGAAAGAACATTTTATAATAATAAAGAAAATATAGAAAAATATGTACCTCATTTACAAAATTATGATTCAAAACAAATTAGTAGAATGTGTTATTTTGAAAAATTTAATATTGATATAGAAAATATGATAAATAGTAATTTTGAGCAAATAAATAAAGGTGAAACATATATGTTATTTGATTATTACACAAAAAATGATTTAATATATAAGGTTAAATATTACTATTTAGAAAGAGGTAATTTTAATGAGACTTGCTGAAAGAGTTAAAGAAGTTACAAGACTTTTAGATGAGTATTATAAAACAGAAGATAAATGTTATTTAAATCACTCTACACCATATGAGCTTTTAATAGCAACTATGCTTAGTGCACAATGTACAGATGATAGAGTAAATATTGTAACAGAAAAACTTTTTAAAAAATATACTACTTTAGAAAGTTTTGCATCGGCAGATTTATCAGAAATGGAGCAAGATGTAAAACCAACTGGATTTTATCATAATAAAGCAAAAAATATAATTTTAGCTACAAGAAGACTTTTAGAGGTTTATGATGGACAAGTTCCAGATAGTATAGAAGATTTAACAAGCTTAGCAGGTGTAGGCAGAAAAACGGCCAATGTTGTAAGAAGTCATATTTTTAATATACCTAGTGTTGTTGTAGATACACATGTTAAACGTATATCTAAAAAACTAGGACTTGTAAAAGGTGATGACCCAGTAAAAATAGAGTTTGAGCTTATGAAAATATTACCTAAAGAGCATTGGATAAGATATAATACTCAAGTTATAGCTCATGGTAGAGCTATATGTAAAGCTAGAAATCCTAATTGTACTATATGTTTTATGCAAAATTGTTGTAAAGAATATGAAAAAATAGAAAAGAAAAATAAAAAATAGAAAAATTAGTATAAAAATTTTTATTTAAGCCAAAATATAACCAAGGTGGTGATGGTTTGAATAAAAATTTTTTGTTTCTATAATAGGTTTAGTAGCAGGATTTTTAAACGGACTTTTTGGTTCTGGAGGAGGTACTATTTTAGTACCAAGTCTTGAAAAATTTTTAAAAATGGAAGAACACAAAGCACACTCTACAGCAATAGCTATTGTTTTACCTTTATCAATAGTTAGTATCTTTATATATTGTAAAGGGGTAAATATAGATATTAAATCAGTAGTAATTATATCTCTAGGTGGGTTACTAGGTGGTCTTTTAGGTGCTAAATATTTAAAAAAGATACCGTCTAATTGGCTTCATAAAATATTTGGACTATTTATGCTAATTGGAGCTTGGAGACTTATTTTATGATTTGGTTATTTTTAATTGGTTTAATGTCTGGAATTTTAAGTGGTATGGGCATAGGTGGTGGGTCTATTTTAATACCAGCACTTACATTACTTTTTGGATATGAACAAAAAATAGCACAAAATATTAATTTATTATATTTTATACCTACAGCTGTTATAGCTATTTTTGTTCATAATAAAAATAAAACTATTGAAAAAGAAGGCCTTTTAAAGATAATATTATTTGGATTAATAGGTGCTATAATAGGTTCTATTGTTGCAATAAACTTAAAAGGAGAAATACTTAAAAAAATTTTTGGTTGGTTTTTATTGTTTATGGGAATAAGTGAAGTATTAAAAGGAAAAGAGGCAAAAAAATGGAATTAATGGAATTTAAAAGATTTAAGGAAGATTTTATTAATGCAGATACAGATAAAAAAATAGAAATGTATATTTCAACAGAAGGATTAACACAACATCAATATAAAGAGCTATTAAAAGAATTTCCGTATAATGAGATAGACAAATTAGAAAGAGCATTAGCATAAATAAAATTTTATATAAAAAATAAAAAATGTACATATTTTTATTAATTATGTACATTTTTTATTTTTTATAAATTTTTATATAAGAGATAGCGATAGTCTTAAATGAAAAATAATTTTATATAGACTAGCTATAGCTTTTATTTGATTATTTAATATATTAGTAAGTTTTTTATATATTATATTAAAATTATTTTCAGTTGATATAAGTTCATTTTTTAAGCTTATCATTTCTTTTTTATTATTTATTTTAGAAGTATATGTAGATATATTTTTTTCCTCTTCAGATATTATATCATTATATTCTTTAAAATAATTCATCTGTTCTTCAGACAATTTTTCCTTGTTTTTTATTTTATTATTAAATTTAAGACTTATATCGTTAGATATTTGTTTTTTTTCAGTTAATAAATTTGATATAATATTAAAATTACTATCTATTTCAGTTATAATATTATTTATATCTTCAGATTCAATTTTTTGGTTTTCTTTTTTATAAATTTTTTTATTATTTGTATATAATCTATATGATTTTAGATCAAATTTATCTATAGGGGTAGATATTAAAGAAAATAACATTATACTATTTAAAATTATGTCCATATTAACAACTCCTTAAGTTATATATAAAATTATAATTATCGAAACACATATATTATATATGCTATAATATACCATAAATATGAACATAATATGAATATACAATTAATAATTAGTTAAATTATTAAAAGGTTATAGATTTTGTCTATAACCTTTTAATAAGATAAAATTAAACTATATGAAAAAATTTGATTTATATATACAAGGGTAAATTCTCTAAAAATAAGGCTTTTATACAAGTTGAATCAAAGGGTATACTTTATTTTTATGAAAAGCATAAAAATATTTTATCTGGAATTTAATTTATTAATATCTTATTCCGTAATAGTAGTACTTTCAATCACTTCTTTTTCTTTTAAAGTAGTATTTTCAATGGTTTCATTATCATCTTTATTAGAAATTGGTTCACTTATATCTTCTTTAGCTTTATTAGATATTTTTATATCCATATAAGGTTGAGATACAATTTCAACACCTTCAGGTAATTCAGTATTAATTTTTATATTATAGCTACCTTCTTTAAGGTCTGTAACATCTATGCTAAATTTTATTTTAGATACGTCAATATTATTTATAAAATTATCTTCACCAACAATATTTATAGAAAATTCTTCAGGCATGTCTATAAAGAAACTATCATTATATCCTAATATACTAATATTGCTTGTAGGTATAGTTAACTGCTTTGTTGTAGCTTTTTTTATATTTATATAAATTTTTATTTGACTATTGTTATGATTTTTTAATTTTAAATTATATTGATTTAATATTGGTAATATATCATATGTGTACTCAGTAGATTCAGTTAATCCACTTATATCTATATCTGGCAAGTTTAATTTTGTTAATTTTTTTAAATTATTTGTATCACCTACAACCTCTACTACTTTAGGTTTGTATGAAATACTGTCTATAATAAATCCATCAGGTAGTTGACCAATTAAATTTGGTTCAATTATATTAATTACTCCTTGTAATATGATAGGGACTTTAATAGATACTTCTTCTATATTAAATTTTATATCAGTTATTTTATTGCCGTTTTTATCATATGCAACAGGAATTACATTTTTAGTTATAGTTGAGGTTTGGTCTGTTATATCAATTTCAGCATATATAACTTGTATTTTATCAATTATAGATTTAGGTCCAGTAACTTGTATATATTCAGATGAAATTTCAGGCTCATAGGCTATATATCCAGATCTAGTTTCTCCAACTGTTTTAGGGTGTATTTTTTTAGGGATAGTTACAATTTTATCTAAATATACATTACAAGTATTAGGGTAAAAACTTACTATTTCAAAGTTATTGTTAGGATAGGGGATATTGGGCATAGTTGGTTTTAGGTTAGCTACAACTTCTAAAGGTTCATCTCCAATGTTATATCCTAAAACTTGGTCTAAGTCTAAAGCTAGTTTTATATTATCTCTATTAACTTTTTTACTAAGTTCATCTAAAGTAGTTCTTGTACCTTTTATTTTTATTTCAGCTTTTTGACTTTTAATTTCATCTATATTTAAAATAGAAATATCATTTTCAGCAAGTTTTTCTTCATTTAAAAGGCTTATATTTAAGGTAAAAGATTTTATTTCTGTAGGATTATTTATATTCATAACAACAAACCATAAACCAATTGCAAGTAAAACGGATAGGGCTTTCCAATAAAGATTATTTGTAAAAAAATATTTTATTTTTTTATACATTTATGCTCTTCCTTTCCAAATGTTTATCTTTTTGTTATTTTGTTTTTCTTGTTGGCTAAACATTTCTTCAATTTGTTGTCTTGTAAGATTTCTGTGTAGTTTTCCATTATGAGCTATAGATACTGCTCCTGTTTCTTCAGAAACAACAAAAATATAAGCATCACTAACTTCACTAGCACCAACACTTGCTCTATGCCTAGTGCCTAAATCTAATCCTATTTCAGATTGAGTTAAAGGTAAGATACAAGTAGCTCTTTTTATTCGGTTATTTCTTATTAAAACAGCTCCATCATGAAGAGGTGTTTTATCTTCAAATATATTTATAAGTAACTGATTTGTAACTATTGCATCTATAGGTATACCACTTTCTTCAAAATCACCTAAGGCAACTTTTTGCTCCACAACAATAATAGCACCAGTTTTAGACTTTCCCATAACAAAACAAGCAGTTAATATTTCATCTAAAATATTTTGAGGTATAATTTTATCGTTTATATTATTGTTAAATATATTTTTAGTTATGCTACCTTTACCTATTTGCTCAAGACCTTTTCTAAATTCTGGTTGAAATAATATTAAAATAGCCATTACACCTACAGAAAATGTTTCTTGTATAATCCAATATGTAGTATAAAAGTTAAGCCTAAAAGATAAAATACTTAATACAAGTATAACTATCATTCCTTTAAATAAAGACCAAGCTCTAGTTTCTCTAATCCAGTTCATTATTATATATATAAAAATAGCTACTATTAATATATCAATAATATCAGATATACGTATGCTAGGTATGCTAAGTTTTGACAAATTTAAATTATCAAAAAACATACCTACACTTAATATTTTACCATTTAATGATAAATTCATCTTTACACCTACTCTACAAAAATAATCTAAAACTATTATAGCATAGTTTTGAAAAACAACCAACATAAAATTGTTAAAAATTTATAAATTTTATATAGAGTAAAAACTGGTATTATTACTTATAAATTAAAAAATTTAAATGATTATTTATACATTTTTATTATTTTAATTTAAATTTCCAATTTATTTTTATATTATTTTCATTATATATATAAATATTGTTTATAAAAACATCTACTATTTTTTTATCCAATTGTTCGAGAAATAAAGATTTGTTTAATACTTTATCATTTTTAGCAGTTGATATGTTTGAACTAATTTTAAGATTATTTATTTTGTCTTCAATGTCTAGTTTAATATTTATGTAATTATTTTTTTCAATTTCTCCTTCTAAATATTTTTCATAATAGGACATTTTTAATTTATTATACTTTTCTAGTTGCTTATAATAAAAATCTAAATTTTGGTCTAAATTTATATTTTTATTATAGAGATTATTTTTTTTAAAATATGCTAAAATTAGTGTATTTATACTTTCTAATATTATTTCTTTTATATTTGTTTCACATATTTCTCCTTTATAACAAATTGAATTTTGATTTTCATTTTTGCTATAACAATAGTATTTTCTATCTACAACATTTCCATTTTTTAATACTTTATAATATCGTAAACTATATCCACAATGACCACATTTTAATTTATATGCAAAAATATTTTTAACGATATTATTTGTAGATTTTCTTTTATATGAATTAACTTTTTCAAAAACTTCTTTTGATATTATTGGAGGGTGAGTATTTTCTATTCGTATTATTTCATTTTTGTTAGACTTTGTTGTTTTATTATTTCCACATTTTATTCGTTTTCTTTTAAAACTTATACTATTACCAATATATACTTCATTTGTTTTAATATTTTTTAAATCCTGCACTTTCCACATTTTATTTTCTGTTTGGTTTATATTATTTATTTCATTATTTTTTATTTTAAAATACTTTCTTGTAGGAATATTATTATTATTTAAAAATTTACAAATCTCATTATATTTATAACCTTTTGATAATAATTCAAATATTATTTTTACAATAGGAGCAGTTTCATTATCTATTTCAAGGGTTTTAGTTTCATTATTTTTTTTATATCCAAAAGGAGCATAAGTCCATATATAATTGCCTTGTTTTACTTTTGAAATCATTCCAGATTTAACTTTTTTAGATAAGTCTTTAACATAATAAGAATGTATAATATTTTTAAAACAAATGTCTAAATCATTAGTTGTATTTTTATTATTTTTGCTGTCATAATTATCATTAATGGAAATAAATCTTATATTGAAAAAAGGAAATATTTTATCTAAATATTCGTTTACTTTTATATAATCTCGTCCCAAGCGAGATAAATCTTTTACTATTATACAGTTTATTTTATTTTTTTTAATATCTTCAATTAATTTTTTAAACTCAGGTCTTTCAAAATTACTACCAACATATCCATCATCAGTATAAAAAAAATATTCACAATTTTTTAATTCATTATTGTTTTTTATAAAATTTTCTATTAAATTTTTTTGATTTATTATACTTTCACTTTCATTTTTATTTTTATCCTCTTTTGATAATCTTGTATAAACACCTATTTTCATAAATCACCTTTAAAATTAAAAAATATTTCAAAACGATTATTATTATAAACTAAAATTTTTTTAATAAAATTATTTATTAAATATTCTGTTAAGATTGACTTGTCTTGTAAATTAAAATTATCTATATATGAGTTATTTAACTTTTCATATTCATTTTTTATTAAGTTATATTTTATTAATAAATGTTTTTCTTTTTCTTGGTATTTTTTTTTAATATGTATATAATCATTTTTAGATAAAATACCTTCTAAAAATTGTGTATAAATTTTTTCATAATATTTACTAAAATTTTTTAATTGTAGCTTAAAATAATTTAAGGTTTTATTATAAGTTTTTAACTTTTCACATTGATTATTAAATTTAATATTTAAATAATTTATTTCAGTTTTAAAATATGTAAAGATAATCTCATCAATATCATTTTTATATATTTTTTTAAAATTACAAATATTATTATCTATTTTGTTTTTGGTACATTTATAATAAGATTTACTTTTATTTATCAAATATAGATTAGCTCCACATTCTCCACATTTTAATACGTTGCGATAGGTATTAATTGATTTTTTATAAATATTATTTATAGAATTTTTATATTTTTTACGGTTATTAGTATTAATATTTTGAACTTTAGAAAAAGTTTCTTTACCTATAATAGGGGCATGGGTATTATATATTATTATTAAATTGTCTTTTGAAACATATTTTATATTTTTATTATTAAACAATTCTTTTCTTTTTGTGCCTTGAATAGTGTGGCCTATATATACTTGATTTTTAAGTATTTTTTTTATAGTACTTTCAGTCCATATACAACTTTTATATTTTTCATCAAATAGAATACCATTTTCAAACTTATATTTATTAGGGCAAGAAATTTTTTGTTCGTTTAATTTTCTAGCAATAGATAAATAACTATTTCCTTTAATTCTTAAATCAAATATAATTTTTATAGTATTACAAACATTTTTATCTATTTCAAGCTGATATTTGTTTTTTTTGCTTTTTTTATATCCAAAAGGAGCGATACTTCCTATAAAATCACCATTTAGTTGTTTAGCTTTAAGGCTAGAACATATTTTTTTAGATATATCTTTTGAATACATATCATTAACTATATTTTTAATATGCAGATTCAAAATATCAAAACAATCATTATTAATACTATCATAATTGTCATTTATAGATATAAATCTTATATTTTTTTTAGGAAATACTTCTTCTAAATATTTACCAGTTTCTATATAATTTCTTCCAAAGCGGGATAAATCTTTTACTATTATACAATTTATTTTATTTTTATTAATATCACAAATTAAATCTTCAAATCTTTTTCTTTCAAAGTTTGTTCCGGTTAAGCCATTGTCTATATATGTATCAATTAATTTAAAATTTTCTTTATTTTTTATATAATTTTGAAGTAATATTTCTTGATTTTCTATCGAATTATTAAATTCATCTTCAACAGATATTCTAATATAAAATGCTACTTTATAAATATTTCTATTTATTTTATTTTTTCTACTCATTAATAGTGCTCCTTAAAATAAACTTTACTTCGTCTTTATAGTCTATAAAATTTTCATTTAATTTTTCTATAAATTTTTCTTGAAATTTAAAATATATATTTATAGTTTTATTATTAAGAATTTCTATTTTATGTATAATATTAACTATAAAAGCTCTGTCTAAAGTAGTTATATTTTTATGCTTTTTAAAATTTTCTATAAAGTCATTATTATTGAAATTATTATTACAAATATTATTAATTTCTTCATTTAATTTTTTTATTGTGTTTATTGTTTCTTTTATGTACAAATCATATTTTTTACTGTAATCTAAAAATTCACTTTTAGTAAGTAAATTTTCTTGATAATCTTGGTATATTCTAAATTTATATTTTTTATATATCTCTAATTCATTTTCTTTTATTTGTTTTGTTTCATTAAGAGATTTTATTTTACTATTTTTAAGAGGAGTTTTATAGATGTTTTCTAGTATATTTTCAATATTTACAGTATCTTTTATATAGTTTTTAATATAAATTAAAATAAATTGTTCTAATATATTGTATTTTATAATATGACTTGTACATTTATTTCCATTTTTATATCCAGAGCAAATAAGATTATAATTAGGGTTTATTTTTGTTCCACAGTTTTTTCTTATCATACTTCTTCCACAGTCTTTACAAAATACTAGACCAGAAAAACTATAAATTAAGTCTTTTTTTGGGCTAACTCTAGTGTTTTTATTTAGCAACCTTTGAACTAGATTAAAATCCTCTTTACTAATAATAGGGGTATGATTATTTTCTATAACATACCAATCTTTTTTATCTTTAGTTAATTTTAAATTTATTTTATGATTTATTGTAGTAGTTTTTCCTTGTTCTAAATCTCCAGTGTAAATATTATTTTTTAAAATACGAATAATACTTATAGTGCTCCATTTTGATTTATCATTTTTTTTAAAAGATGTAGAAAAATTAATGCCTATATACTTCTTATAATCCATAGGAGATAAAATACCATTTTCATTTAATTTATCAGCTATTTTTTGAGCACTATATCCTTTTATTTTAAGTCTAAATATTTCCTTTACAACCTCTGAAGCAAATTCATCTACAATTAACTTACCTTTATGTTCTAAATCTTTTAAATATCCATAGGTAGTAAAAGCTCCAATAAATTCTCCATTTTTCATTTTCATAATTTTTTGACTTTTAATTTTCATAGCTATATCTTTAATATAAGCATCATTTATTAAATTTTTAAATGGAATTATTAAGCTATTTTCTTGATTTTCTTCTAAGCTATCATAATTATCATTTATAGATATAAATCTTACATTTAACATAGGAAATATTTTTTCTATATATTTTACACAGTCTATAAAATTACGTCCAAGCCTTGAAAAATCTTTTACAATAATACAATTTATTACACCGTTTTTAACTTCGTCTAACATAGATTGAAAAGCAGGACGGTTAAAATTTGAACCAGAATAACCATCATCAATTTTAATAGAGACTAATTCTAAATCATCTTTTTCATTGATAAAAGCTTTTATCATATTTTTTTGATTTATTATACTTTCACTTTCAAAATTTTTATTATCTTCTTTTGAAATTCTTAAATACATAGCAACTTTATATTTATTCATTTATAAAAGACTCCTAAAATATTTAAATTTTTAAACTTATTTAATATATTTATTATACTTGTCTTAAAAAAATTCCTAATATTATTTTTATTAAATATAAAAAGATAGAGTTAAACTTAACTCTATCTATAGGTTATAAATATTATAATTTTAAGGACGATAATTTACATCTTCTGATAAATTTTCACTTTTCATAGCTTGCCTAGCAAGAAAATCACAACGATTATTACCTTCATTATCTGCGTGGCCTTTAACCCATACAAAATTTACTTTGTGTATTTCTAATAGGAGAAGGAGTTCTTCCCAAAGGTCTACATTTGGTGTATCTTTTTTACTTGAATTTTTCCAGTTATTATTTTTCCAGTTATAAACCCAACCTTTATTTATAGAATTTACTACATATGATGAATCTGTATATAAAGTTATATTGCAAGGTTCTTTTAATAATTTTAAAGCTTTAATTACAGCCATTGTTTCCATTCTATTATTTGTAGTTAGTTTATAGCCTTTAGAAAATTCTTTACGTTGTTCTTTATATAACAAAATAATTCCATAGCCACCAGGTCCAGGGTTACCAGAGCAAGCACCGTCTGTATATATTTCTACATTTTTCATAAAATTCTCCTTAGTTTTGTATTTTATAGTTAAAATAATTTAAAATGTTTTGAAATGATTTATCCATATAACCACAAATAAAAGTTTTTTCAGATAAATAATCTAAATAACCGGTATGATTTTTAAAATATATTTTATAACAATGTAGAAATTGATATTTTAAATCAAAATCTGTATTATTTTTATTGTTGTTATACTTTTTATCTCCTATTATAGGGTAACCTGTATATTCTAATGAGGCTCTAATCTGATGAGTTTTTCCGGTTATAAGCTGTATATTTAATAAAGTTTTACCATCTTTAACAGTTATAGGTTCATATTTTGTTATTATTTTTTTACTATTTGGTATATATTCTTTAGACAAAATAGCTTTATTACCTTCTTTTTTATGATAAAGCTCGATAATACCAGGTTTAGTTACATTTCCATATACGGCGGTTAAATAATATTTTTCTATTAAATTTTCTTTAAATAAAGTATTTAAAGCTTGTAAAGATTTAAAATTTTTACCAAAAGCTATTATTCCGCTTGTATTTTTATCTAACCTATTACATATAGAAGGTGTAAAATCTGAAGATTTAGTATACTCACCATTTTTATACATATAAAAAATAAGTTGGTCATTTAAAGAATTATTTTTATTATGTACATCTGGTTGAGAGACTAAATTTATAGGCTTATAACATAAAATAATATTTTCATCTTCAAATAATATTTTAAAGTCTTGATTAGTTTTTTGTATATTTTTATCTTCTTTAAAATTACTTATAGTTTCGTCAGACAGATAAATACTTATAATATCATTATTAAAAATTATTTCATTTCCGCTTGCTTTTTTATTATTTAATTTAATATATTTTTTTCTAAGCATTTTATAAATAAATGACTTAGGTGCTTTATTAAAAAATTTTAAAAGGTATTTATCTAATCTTTGATTTTCATTAGATTTATTTATTTTTATTTCTACCATATTTCACCTACAATTATACTAATAATTTAGTACAATTATATAGTATAATTATACTTTTTGTCAAAACTTATATTTACGTTTTTTTGATAGTTTTTTTTTCTTAAAATTGTGATTACAAAATATAGCTAATAATATTAGTATTAAAATACCAAATATAAAGTATAGTATAGAATGTTTAAAGCTTTCATCATTAAAACTATTAAAAACTAAAGAAGTATTATTATCTATTAAATAATTAAAAATAGGTATACAAATTATAGCATATATAATTGCAAAAATACTATGTAATATTTTAGAAAATATGTATAAGCTTATTTTAATATCCGATTTATATATCATACTTGAGGTTTGAGCTAGTATGGATAAACCAGAAAAAGATACTAATCCGCAGGTAATAATTATAGCATAAATACCACCAACAGATGATAAAATATTTATTCCGTTTGTTATTTCTATAATCCCCATAAATAGACCATTGCTAAAGGGCTGTAAATTTTCACTAAAAAATAATTTTCCAATTTTATCAAATATACCAGATACTTTAAAAAGTTCAGATATAACAGAAAATAAAATAACAAAACCACCAACAATAGATATAGTTTCTAAACTACTTTTAACACTATCTCCTAATATCTCTCCAATAGTTTTATTATTTTTTATTCTAGCAAGTTTTAATTTTAATAAGGCTTCTTTAAAAGAAATATTATTATTTATAATTATAGTACCAGAGTTTTTGTAAAACCTAAATAAAATACCAACGGTTATAGCCGATATATAGTGTATAGCCAATATTAAATAACCTACATACATATTTTGAAACATACCTATACCGATAGTACCAATAATAAAAAGAGGACCAGAATTATTAGTAAAGCTAACTAAACGTTGAGCTTCTATTTGAGATATTTTATTATTCTCTCTTAAGATAGATGTTATTTTTGCTCCAATAGGATAACCAGATAGCATACCTAATACTAAAGCAAAAGCCCCACATCCAGGTAAGTTAAACATTTTTCTCATAAAAGGATTTAAAAGTGTTCCTAAAAAATCTATAAATCCTAAATGAATTAATAGATTTGTACCTATTAAAAATGGCAATATAGATGGTAAAATTTTATTAAACCACAACATAAGGCCAGATTGAGCAGAAGATATAACTACATTAGGAACAATTATAATTAATATATTGAAAAATGCAACCAATAGTGGTATAATATAATAGCTTAAATTTTTAATATACTTCATTTCATCACTACTTTACTTTTATTTATATATATTATATAAACAATATTTAAGATATATTACAAGCTATTATAAATTTATAAGGAGGTGACATATGGATAGAAAACAACAAAATGTAAAAAAATCAAATATAAATAAAAGACAAAATATAAGTGATATACGTAAAAAACAAATAACAAATCAAAATAAAAACTATCCATATCCGACTTATAATAGAGCTTATTCTCATGCTAATACAAATAAGTATCAAACAAATAATAGCAGATATAGTAATAGTAAATATAATAATCGTAACACTGGATATTATTCTTCTAGTAGAGAACCGATAAAAAATAAAAAAATATACAGAGCAAAAAAGAAAGTAAAAAATAGAAATATATCTATTATATCAAGATTATTTACTTTTATAATGTTTATAGTTATTATATCATATTTTGGTGTGTCTATATTTAAAAGTATGAATAAAAAACCAATTGACTATGAAACAATACAATATGGTACTATAGATAATGCAAGCTCAATAAAAGGTGTTATAATTAGAGATGAAATAGTATATAAGGCTTCTAAAAATGGGATAATAACATTTAATAAAAGTGAAAATGAAAGAGTAAAAAAAGGTGAAAACATTGCTAGTGTAAAAAATCAAGAAGCTATAAAAAATACAGAAGAAGACGTAGAGGCTATAAATCAAAAAATATTACAGCTTCAAGAAAAAAGAGATGATTTATCTATATTTCATGAAGATGTAAAAAGGATAGATAATCAAATACAAAAAACTTTAGACATAGCTATAAACGAACTTTCTACATATAATATTTCAAAGATATATGAATTAAAAGATTATGTTAGTAAAAAACTTACTATAAGAAATCAAATGTTATTATCAGAAAATACAGGAAGTATTCAAGATTTATCTAACCAAAAAGCAGATAAAGAACAAAAAATAAACCAAAATATTGAAAATTTATTAAGCAATGATTCTGGAATATTATCATATTCTACAGATGGGCTTGAAACAACATTTACATTTGAAAACAAAGATACTCTTACAAAAGAGCAAACTCTTATGAAACCAGAAAATGAACAAGAGTATAAGGTTAATGTTTTAGAAGGAGAGCCAGTTTTTAAGATAGTAAAAGATAATAATTTTTATATAGCAAGTTATATAAAAACTCAAAATATTTCTAGTTGGGAACAAGGCGAAACAAGAGATATATATATTAATGATAATGGAAAATTAAAACCTTTAGAGGTTATTATAGATAAAATGGATATAGGTGAAAAAGAAAGCTATGTTCTTATGAAATCTAATAAAAATATGATAGATTTTATTAACAAAAGAAATATTACCTTTGAGCTTAGTAAACCAAAAGAAGGATTTAAAATAAATATAAACGCAATAGCTGAAGAAGAGTTGTTAAAAGTACCTACGTCATATATAGTTGATGGTAATGTAAATAAAAAAATGTCTACTGGAGAAATAGTAACTGTTCCAGTAAAATTATCTGGACAAGAAGAAAATGGAGAATATACATATGTCTCTATATCACCTGGTATTTTAGAAATAGGTGACTTTATTATACAGCCAGAAACAAAAAAAGAGCTACAATTAAACCAAATATTTACTAAAAAAGGGATTTATATTGTAAATTCTGGAATATATAATTTTAAAAATATAAATACTGAAAACTCTGTTCAAAATGACCAATTTATAATATTAGATACAAATAAAAATACAAATATAAAACTTTATGATAGATATGCACCAGATTTATCTGTTGTAAAAGGGGAGGAAATAGTTACAAAATGACAGATTTAGATATAATACGTAAAAATATAGAAATTATAACTAATAATATAGAAAAATCCTGCATAAAGTCTAACAGAAAAATTGATGAAATTGAAATAATTGGTGTTACAAAATCTATCGATATAGAACGAATTAAAATATTAAAAAATTTGGGTATAAAAGATTTTGGAGAAAATAAAGCTCAAGAATTATTAAAAAAATATGAACATATACAAGATGCATCTTGGCATTTTATAGGTAATTTGCAAACAAATAAAGTTAAATACATAATAGATAAAGTAAAACTTATACACTCTGTTAATAGCATAAAACTTTTAAATGAAATAAATAAAAGAGCATCTAACATTAATAAAAATATGCCAATACTTTTAGAGATAAATATTGCAAATGAACCATCAAAAAATGGATTATTAGAAGAAGAATTGTCTTGTGTTGTAGAAAAAGTTAAAGATTTTAAAAATATAACATTACAGGGGTTAATGTGTGTTGCACCTTTTGTTGAAAATTCAAAGGAAAACAAAAAATATTTTAGAAAAATGAGAAAATTATTTGTTGACATAAAGGATAAAAACAAAGATAATATAAATATGAAATATTTGTCTATGGGTATGACTAATGATTATCATATTGCAATCGAAGAAGGTGCTAATATGGTTCGTATAGGTACAGGTATATTTGGAGAAAGAAACTATTGATTTTTTGGAGGAAGAATAAATGAGCATAATGGACAAAATGAAAAATATGTTTTTTGGAGATGACTATGATGATGATTATGATGATATGGAAGAGTTTGAAGAAGAAGATATAGAAAGAGAACAAGCAAGAGCTACTAATAATAACGTAACATCATTTAATAGATATTCATCAAGAAGACCAAGCTCTAACATAGTGAATATAAATACAAGTGTACAGATGGGTGTTTGTATGTTTAACCCAGCTACATTAGAAGATGCAGCAGAGGTTGTTTTACAAATAAAAGATAGAAATATAGTGGTTGTAAATCTTGAAATGGTAGAATATGAAGTATCTCAAAGAATAAGCGACTTTTTATGCGGTGCTAGCTATGCATTAGAAGGTAATATACAGCTTATATCTGACAAAATAATGATTATAGCTCCAGTTAATGTAGAAATGTCTGGCGAGCTTAAAGATAAATTGCAAGCTAGTGGTATAAAAATACCAAATTCTATGTGGAGATAAAAGGAAGGCGATAATAAATGAATATTTTGATTTACAAATCTTTTGAATTATTAATAAGATTTATAGATTTTATTATATTAATAAGAGTTATATTATCTTGGATACCTTTAGATAGAAATAATCCGATAGTAAAACTAGTTTATGCTTTATCAGAACCTCTTTTATATCCTATAAGAGAAATGTTGAGAAAATCTCCTTTAGGAGATGGTATGATGTTAGACTTTTCACCAATAATATTGATATTACTATTACAAGTTATACAAAGTATATTATTTAATATTCTTATAAGATAGATATTAGCTCTAGTTGGTATAGCAGTTATATACAACTAGAGTTAATTTTAATTATTTTATAAAGTTTAATTTTTATTTAAAGGACTATGTTATTATGATTAACAAACAAGATTTTTTAAACAATATTTCAAATAAAGATGATAAAATATTATTTTCTAAAATAATAGACCAATTGATTTTTTGTAAAAAAAATTACGAAAATACATTTACAGATTTTTTGCCTATATTAAAATATTTAGAATTTAATACTTTATTATCTAAATATTACATACAAGAAAATATAATGATTTTTGGTGGATTTAGTGATGCAGAAAGAGTTATTATTGGTTTTTTTCCAGAATATATAGAGCCCAATAATAATGATTTTCCTATATCAGTATTAGAAATAACATATAATAAAAAATATAGTAAAGAACTTAATCATAGAGATTTTTTAGGGTCCATTTTAGGACTTGGAATAGATAGAAGTAAAGTAGGAGATATAGTAATAAATGATGATAAAGCTATTTGTTTTTTATATAATGATATATTAGAATACGTAAATATAAATTTAGAAAAAGTTTCTTCTACTAAAGTAAAAACTAAAATATTAACTTTAGAAGAATGTAATATACCAAAGCCTAAATTAGAAGAAAAGGCTATAATAGTATCTTCTCTTAGGTTAGATGCAGTTTTATCAGGTGCGTTTAATTTAGCAAGAGGCAAAATATCGGATTATATAAAAGGTGAAAAGGCCTTTGTAAATTTTGTTGTAAATATAAATGGAGCTAAAAATGTAAAAGAAGATGATATAATAACTCTTAGAGGTGTAGGAAGAATAAAGGTATTAAATATTATTGGAAAAACAAAAAAAGATAGGATAATTTTAAATATAGCAAAATATATTTAAAGAGGTGAAAAAATGAGCTATACAGCATTATATAGAAGACTTAGACCTAAAAATTTTGAACAAGTAATAGGTCAAGACCATATAGTTAAAACATTAAAAAATCAATTAGAAACAGATAGGATAAGCCACTCTTATTTATTTTGTGGCACTAGAGGGACAGGTAAAACATCTACTGCAAAAATATTTGCAAAGCTTTTAAATTGTAAACAACCTATAAATAATTCGCCTTGTGATAAATGTTCTATGTGTGAAGCTTTTAATGAAAATAGAAATTTAAATATAATAGAAATAGATGCAGCAAGTAATAATAGTGTAGATGATATAAGAGAAATAAGAGAAGAAGTAAAATATCCTCCAACAGATGGAAGATTTAAGGTTTATATAATAGATGAAGTACATATGCTTTCTATAGGCGCATTTAATGCACTTTTAAAAACTTTGGAAGAACCCCCAAGCTATGTAATATTTATTTTAGCTACAACAGACCCTCATAAAATACCTGTTACTATATTATCTAGATGTCAAAGGTTTGATTTTAAGCGAATATCTAATGATGATATGGCTAAAGCAATGAAAAAATATATGGAGAACGATAATATAGATATAGATGATGGAGCTCTATATTATATAGCCAAAATATCAGATGGAGCTATGAGAGATGCTCTTAGTATATTAGACCAATGTATATCATTTTATTATGGAGAAAAATTAACTTTAGATAAAATTTTAGAAATCGTTGGAGCTGTTGATGATGAAGTATTTTTCAGGTTTACAGATGCAATTATAAATTTTTCTTCACTAGATGTAATAAACATAATAGATGAGATTGTACAAAATGGTAGAGATATTTCACAATTTATTACAGACTTTATAGGTCATATAAGAAACCTTATTATTTGTTCTATATCAACAACTGAAAATAATAATATAGATATTTCTAAAGAAAAACTTGAAAAATTAAAAAAACAAGCTGAAAAAATAGATACACAATATTTAATAAAACTTATAAATGAATTTTCTAATATACAGTCTATGTTAAAGTATTCTTTTGATGAAAGAATTATATTAGAAGCTAGTTGTATAAAGTTATGCTCTGCTATAGCGGAAGAAGATATTACAGATATAAAACAAAAGATTAATTTTTTAGAAAAAAAGATGGAAGAAAATAATGTTAAAACAGTATATATAGAAAAAAATGTAGATATAGATACAGAAAAACAAGCTGAAAAAATAAAACATAGAGAGTTGGCAGTATCTGAAGATTTAAAAATTGCAATAGATAATTATAGTATGCTTATAAATAAATTTAGCCAACCAGAAAAAGTATATTTGGAAAACTCTACACCTAAAAGTTTAGAAGACAAATTTTTATATATTGTTTCTAATAGTACATTTGTACCAAGTTTAGAAAAGATTAAACAACAATTAGAAGAAGCATTATTTGAATTATTTAATAAGCAATATGAAATAAAGATAATATCTAAACAAAAATATGAAGAAGAATATAAAAAACTTATGATTAAAGACAATAATCAAACAGATAATACAAATAGTATAGAAGATATGATAAAACTTTTTCCAGAAGATATAATTAATGTAGATTAATTATAAAAAATTAAATTAAAATATTGATTTAAATATAAAAATAGTTTAAAATTAAAAAGAATTAATTATAAAATAATATTTTAGGAGGAAATAGATTATGGCTAGAGGTGGATTTGGTGGAGGTTTCCCAGGTGGAATGAATATGAATAACCTTATGAAACAAGCACAAAAAATGCAAAAACAAATGGAAGAAATGCAAGCAGAGCTAGAAACAAAAGAGTTTGAGATAACTAGCGGTGGCGGAGCAGTAAAAATAGTTATAACTGGTAAAAAAGAAATAAAAAGTATAGATATAGACAAAGATGTAGTAGACCCAGATGATGTTGAAATGCTCCAAGACTTAATATTAACAGCAGTTAATGAAGCTATTAGACAAGTGGAAGAGTCTGCATCTAGTCAAATGAGCAAATTTACTGGTGGAATGGGTCTTCCAGGAGGACTTTTTTAGAGGTGATTTATATTGAATTATTATGGCAATAAAGTAACAAAACTTATAGAAGAGCTATCTAAATTGCCTGGTATAGGAGGTAAGTCTGCACAAAGACTTGCCTTTTATATAATTAATATGCCTATGGAAAATGCAAAAGCACTTACAGACAGTATATTAGATGCAAAGCAAAGTATAAAATATTGTTCTATATGTTGTAATATTACAGATAAAGACCCTTGTCATATTTGTTCTAATGAAAAAAGAGATAAAACAATAATAATGGTTGTAGAAGACCCAAGAGATATGGCGGCATATGAAAAAACAAAAGAATATAAAGGTTTATACCATATTTTAAATGGAGCAATTTCTCCTATGACAGGTATTACACCACAAGATATAAAAATAAAAGAGCTTTTAAAAAGATTACAAGATAACACAGTAGAAGAAGTTATTTTAGCTACAAATCCTAATATAGAGGGAGAAGCAACGGCAATGTATATTAGTAGATTATTAAAACCTATTGGTATTAAAGTATCGAGAATAGCTCACGGTGTACCTGTTGGTGGTGATTTAGAATTTATAGATGAGGTAACACTTTCTAGAGCATTACAAGGTAGACAACCTATATAAGAAAAGGAGAGTATAATATGAATATTATAAAGCCCACATTTTTTATAGAACAAGATTTAGATGAAGATAAAATTTTAAAAACCATAGAAAGAGCAGGCAGAACTTGTTATAAAAGTGAAAATTTAATTAATAGTGAAAGTGCTAAAAAGTTTGTAAAAAACATTATAAAACTTGGACACGAATCTGTTATAGAGCATGAAAAAATAACTGTTAGGATAATATGTGACAGAGGGGTTAGTCATGAAATAGTAAGACATAGAATAGCTAGCTATTCTCAAGAAAGTACAAGATATTGCAACTATTGTAATGATAGATTTGGTAATGAGCTTACATTTATAGAACCTTGTTTTTTTTCATCAGATGAAGAACAAGATAAGAAAAATAAACAAATCTGGATAGAAACAATGGAAATGATAGAAAAAAAATATAACGAACTTATACAAAATGGAGCAAAACCAGAAGAAGCAAGAGCTATATTACCTAATTCATTAAAAACAGAAATAGTTGTAACTATGAATTTAAGAGCTTGGAGACACTTTTTTAAATTAAGAACAGATAAAACAGCTCATCCACAAATAAGAGAAATATCTAATATGATTTTAGATGAATTTAAAGTTAAACTACCTACTATTTTTGAAGATTTATAAGATGTTATATTTATTATGAGCATTAGGTTTTAAATAAAAAATAACAGTAATTTAAATTATGAAATTTTTAAAAATATAATAAAAAATTTATTTTATAAGATATATTTAAATAAAATACTCTATCTTTAATAAGATAGAGTATTTTAAAAGTGTAATTTATAATATTAATTATATTTTATATAATATCGAATATAATTAATATTATAAGTAAAATCCATATGTTATCATTAGGTAGATTTTCAGTTTTTTTATTAATTTTAGTTGAAGATATGTATACTTCTGTGTTATAATTATCATTAAAAGAAAAATTTTTTAAAAATTGTATAGGGATGTTTTTTAAGTTATTATTCATATAAACCACTCCTTAAAATATTAACTAAATAAATAATATTCATATAAATTTATTTTAGAACTATGAACTATAAATAAAATATAGATAATAATAAATGTACTTTTATACAAACGTAACAATAAATAAAATATACTAAAATACTTGACATTATTAAAATAAAGTGGTAATTTAATTATATAATATTTATTATATAAGTATTATACAATTTTATAACTTAAAATTTTTTGATTTATTTATAAAAATTGATAATAATAGTTATATTTTTATATATTATAGGAGGAAAATATGAAAATTTCAACACGTGGTAGATATGGAATAAAGGCTATGGTGGATTTAGCTATGAATGCCGATAGAGAAAAATGTGTATCACTTAAAAGTATAGCACAAAGACAAGGAATACCAGAAAATTATCTAGAACAACTTATGGCTGTTTTAAAAAAATCTGGTATTGTACAGAGCATTAGAGGTGCTCAAGGGGGATATATTTTAAATAAAAATCCAGAAGATATTTCTGTTGGAGACTTATTACTAATCTTAGAAGGAAGTCTTGCTCTTGTAGATTGTTTAGAAAATCAACCACCTAAAAAGAAATGTGGTAATGCAAATTGTAATGAATGTGTTGTAAGAGATGCTTGGGAAATGATAAGCAATAAATTATCAGAAACAGCTCATTCTATAAGCCTTAAAGACCTAATAACAAATGAATAGGAGACGGTTTTTTATGAAAAAAGAAATTTATTTAGATAATGCTGGAACAACAAAAATAAGACCAGAAGTAGCAAAGGTTATGATAGAAAATTTGGAAAAAGCCTATGGTAATCCTTCTAGCATATATAAGATAGCTAGAGAAAACAAAGCTATTTTAGAAGATAATAGAGAAAAAATAGCAAAAGCTATCAATGCAGATAAAAATGAAATATATTTTACTGGTGGGGGGTCTGAGGCTAATAATTGGGCTTTAAAAGGAATTGCAGAAAGTTATAAACAAAAAGGAAAGCACATTATAACTACTAATGTAGAGCATCATGCAATATTACATGTTTGTCAATATTTAGAAACTATTGGATATGAAGTAACATATTTACCAGTAGATAATGAAGGCAATATAAGTATACAACAATTAAAAGATGCTATAAGAGAAGATACTATACTTATATCTATAATGTTTGCTAATAATGAAATAGGCACAATAAATCCGATTAAAGAAATAGGTAAAATAGCTAAAGAAAATGGTATATTGTTCCATACAGACGCAGTACAGGCAGTAGGGCATATACCGATTGATGTGAAAGAAATGAATATAGACCTTTTATCTATGTCTGCACATAAATTTTATGGACCTAAAGGTATAGGAGCTTTATATATAAGAAAAGGAATAAAAATTACACCGTTAATTCATGGTGGAGCTCAAGAAAGAAATAGAAGAGCAGGAACTGAAAATATTAATAGTGTTATAGGTATGGGAACTGCTATTGAGCTTGCAATAAAAGAATTAGATACAGAAATAGAAAGACTTACTAAATTAAGAAATAAGCTTATAGATGGAATATTAGAGAGTATACCATATTCTAGACTAAATGGTGCTAGAGAAAATAGAATGCCAGGAAATTGTAATATATCATTTGAGTTTATAGAAGGCGAATCTGTTTTATTACTTTTAGATATGAATGATATTTGTGCATCTAGTGGTAGTGCTTGTACATCAGGGTCTTTAGACCCATCACATGTACTCTTAGCAATTGGTTTACCTCACGAAAAAGCGCATGGTTCCCTTAGATTGTCTTTAGGTTTATATAACACAGAAGAAGATGTAGATTATTTGTTAGAAAAGTTACCTCCTATAGTTGCTAGAATGAGAGAAATGTCACCTTTATATGAAGAATTTTTAGCTAGTAAAAATAATTAATAAAATATAATATCAATTTTATAAATAATTATTATAGATATATACTAGATAGATTGAAAGGAAGATAAAGATTATGCAATATAGTGAAAAAGTTATGGATCATTTTATGAATCCTAGAAATGTAGGAGAAATTGAAGATGCTAGTGGTGTTGGTACAGTAGGTAATGCTAAATGTGGTGATATAATGAAAGTGTATTTAAAGATAGAAGATAATATCGTTAAAGATGCTAAATTTAAAACATTTGGATGTGGTGCTGCTGTTGCTACAAGTAGTATGGCAACAGAACTTATAATAGGTAAAACTATTGAAGAATCTCTTAAAATAACAAATAGATCTGTTATGGAAGCTTTAGATGGATTACCACCAGTTAAAGTACATTGTTCTTGTCTTGCTGAAGAAGCATTACAAGCGGCATTATGGGATTATGCACAAAAAAATAATTTAAATATAGAAGGATTAGAGCCACCTAGAGACTCTGACCATCATCATCACATAGCAAATGAAGAATAGGAGATAATTATGAAAAAAGTTGTAGTTGGCATGAGTGGTGGAGTAGATAGTTCTGTTACAGCATATTTATTGAAAGAACAAGGATATGACGTTATAGGAATTACTATGCAGATATGGCAAGATGAAAAAAGAGAATGCTTAGAAGATAACGGCGGTTGTTGTGGCTTCTCTGCGGTAGATGATGCTAGAAGTGTTGCTAGAAAAATAGGTATACCTTATTATGTATTAAACTTTAAAAGAGAATTTAAAGAAAAAGTTATAGATTATTTTATAGATGAATATTCAAAAGGTTTAACACCTAATCCATGTATTGCTTGTAATAGATATGTAAAGTGGGATGCTCTTTTAAACAAAGCATTAGCATTAGGTGCAGATTATATTGCTACAGGTCATTATGCAAGAATAGAAAAACATCCTAAAACTAATAGGTATACTATCAAAACTGCTAATACAAATGATAAGGACCAAACTTATGCCTTATACAACTTAAATCAATTTCAATTAGAAAAAACATTAATGCCTATTGGAGATTATGATAAAGATACTGTTCGAAAAATAGCAAAAGATATAGGACTAATAGTAGCAAATAAACCAGATAGTCAAGATATATGTTTTGTACCAGATGGTGATTATGCTAAGTTTATTAAAGAAAATTCTAATTTTAAAATTAAAGAAGGTAACTTTATAGATAGCTGTGGCAATATCTTAGGAAAACATAAAGGAATAACCAATTATACAATAGGGCAAAGAAAAGGGCTTGGTATATCTTTTGGTAAGCCTATGTATGTATCAGAAATTAAGGCAGATGAAAACCAGATAGTTTTAAGTGAAAATAAAGATTTGTTTAAAACTAATGTTTTAATAAAAGATTTTAATTTTATGAGTATTAAAGATATAGATGGTGAAATAAAAGCTTTAGGTAAACTTAGATATAGTCAAAAACAAGCTCCTTGTATAATAAGAAAAGTAGAAAATAATATGATAGAAGCTATATTCGAACAACCACAAAGAGCTGTAACACCAGGACAAGCGGCAGTGTTTTATGATGGTGAATATGTTATTGGTGGTGGAATTATCTATAAATAGTATTAATGATTAATCGTAATTATAAATAAATTTATTTATATAATAACTTATATTTTCAACATTTAGTAAATTTATTTTATAATAAAATAAAAAATACTTGAAATTAAAAAATATATATGTTATAATTGACAAGATATGTAATACGAATGTTCCGCTGTTATAATAAGATAATAAGAACATTTAATTTGAAAGGGGATTACTTATGAATAACATTATTAGAGAAATTGAAAATGAACAACTTAAAAAGGATATTGTAGACTTTAATGTAGGTGATACTGTTAAAGTTTATGCTAAAGTTGTTGAAGGTACAAGAGAGAGAATCCAAATGTTTGAAGGTACTGTTCTTAAAAGACAAAATGGAGGTGCTCGTGAAACATTTACTGTAAGAAGAATTTCTTATGGTGTTGGTGTTGAAAGAACTTGGCCAATTCATTCTCCAAGAATTGAGAAAATAGAAGTTGTTAGATATGGTATCGTTAGACGTGCAAAACTTAACTATCTTCGTGATAGAATTGGTAAAGCAGCTAAAGTTAAAGAAGATATTAATAGAAGAAGTAAATAATTTTATTAAAGAGGATAATAGATAGATAGATATATCTATTATCCTCTTTAATATTAAGGTTACTTGTCAATATTTAAGGTAATCCAAATAGTGAATAAAGTAAATTTGAAAAGGTATGGTATAAAAATCATACTTTTTTGTATTAAAATAATAATAAGTATGAAACTTTATTTTTAATTTAATATAAAATCAAGTAAAAATTTTTATTAATTTTTTTAAAAGCTCTATTTATTTGCTCTAACATTTATTATATAAGTTTTAATAATAAAATATTTTAAATATATTGACAAAATAACATTAAATAGCTAATAATATAATTAAATTTAACATAAAATGGTAGGTGTATAACAATGGAATATTTTATTTTAGAAGAAGACAATAGTTTAACAAATAAATTAAAAATAAATTTTAATTATTTAGAACCAAAAGAACCGTTTATAGTTAATTTAGAAACAAGTAAACATACACAATTTCAAGATTACATATTAGAAAAAAATATTTTTAAATATTATTTTTGTATATCTGAAAAATTATATGATATATTTTGTGTATATGATAATTTTGAATCTATACCATTTTTTATAACAGATATTTATAATAAAATACAAATATTGTATTATAAAATAGATGTTGATATATTAGATTGTATAGTAGATGAAGATATAAATAATATAGAAGATATAATTTTATATGAAAATAAAATAAAAGATAAATATATTTTTAAAATTAAATATAAAACAGTAGAAAGAATTGTAATGTCAATACATTTAGCAGAAAATATATTAAAAAGTTTACCATATGGAATAAAGTTAATACCAGTAAAATTAAAGTGAGGTGTAAAATATGAATATAGTAACTGAAGATTTAACAATAGATTTACCATTTAAATATAAAATAATAGAAAATTTAGAACTAAAAGAAGAGTTAAATGAACATTCTAACATATTAATAAAAGGGATATTAGATAATGAAAAATCTAATATCCAAAGATTTAAAGAATTAAGCATAACAGATAATTTAAAAATAAAAGGTAAAAGAAGTATTTATGAAAATGAAATGAAAGAAAAATTAGAAGAAATAGATATATTTTATGGAGTAATAACTAAAATAAAGCTAAACCATGAAGGTAATTTATATAACTTTGAAATTGAAGCAATGAGTTATTCTATAATGTTAGATTTGAAAAAGAAAAACAGAAGTTTTCAAGATAAAAGCTTAACATATAGAAAATTAATAGATAATATAGTAAAAGAAAATAATGGAAATACGATATTTATAGGTGATGATACTAAAACTTTACATATACCATTTATACAGTATAATGAAACAGATTGGGAATTTTTAAAGAGATTAAGCTCTTATTTAGAATTAAAATTATGTCCAGATATAAAAACAGAAAAACCTAATATTTTTGTAGGAATAAAAAAAGGAAAAGAATACATATGTGATGCTTATGAATATAAGTTGAAAAAAGATATGAAAACTTATTTAAATATAAAAGCAAATCATATGAAAGTAACTGAAGAAGATTTTATAAGCTATGAAATAAAAGCAAAATATAACTATGAAATAGGAGATAAACTAATTTTTAAAAATTTAAAATTAGTTGTAGTTAAAAAATATTTAGAATTTAAAAATAGCGATTTAATAAATACATATGAATTAAAACTGGAAAGAAATATAAAACAAGAAAAATTATATAATGATAAAATAATAGGACAAGTAATAAATGGTAAAGTTATAAAAGTAGAAAAAGATAAAATAAAAGTGCATCTTGAAATAGACGAAAAACAAGAAGAAGATAAAGCTTATTTATACAGTTTTGGTAGCAATTATACAACAGAAGGTAATACAGGTTGGTATGTAATGCCAGAAATTGGTAGTAAAATCGAACTATATATACCAACAAAAAGTGAAAAAGACGCTTATTTAAGAAGAGTATTGAGAGAAGACGGAAGAGAAAATGAAAATACACAAGATACTTCTGTAAAATATTTTAGAGTTAAAGAAGGTAAAGAATTGAAAATGTCTCCAAATGAATTAAAATTTACAACAAATGGAGAAAGTTTGTATTTAAGTATGGAAGATAATAAAGGGGTATCAATAATATCTAACGAAAATATAAATATGTATTCACAAAAAAATATAAAAATAGAAAGTGAAAAATTAAAAATAAAATCAAATGATAAAATAGCGATAACAACAAAAGATTCAAATATAGTAATAGATGAGGTAACACATTTTAATTAATTGTAAAAATATTTGAAAGGAAGTTTATTAAATGGGATATCAAGAAGAGTTAATAAAAAATTTAAGAGAAGCAAAAAATGAAGAAAGAATTAATTATTTTAATATAGAAAATGATATAGAAAAAGGATATATAATAGTAAAATATGAGAAATTGTTATTGGAAGAAAAAGAGTTATATGAAGGCAAAATAAATATAGTTTTACCTAAAGATTTTGATTTAATGAATGATGAATTATTGAAAATTAAATATCCAGTAGATGATGATTTAGACTATGTATACACAAGTGAAGATACAACAGTAAATTTTAATTTTTGTTTAGAAGAAGGAGAAATTTTAAACGAAGAAATAGAAGAAGTAAGAGATGGTATATTATATGAATTTAAAAGAATGTATCCATCAACAAAAATGGAAGATATAAAAATAATAGAAACAAGTGAAAAGAAAATAGGTACATTTTCATTTATTGTAAATAACATAGACGGTGATTTGTTTAATAAAATGTATTTTATACCTCTTAACATTGGATTGTTAATGTTAACATTTAGTTGTGATATTTTTCAAAAAAAAGAATGGGAAAAAATAATAGATGATATTATTTTAACTATAAAAGAAAAATAATAGATGTAAAGGAGGTAAAAGATGATTGAGTACATACCAGAACATTTTTATTCTAACTATTTTGAGCCAATATTAAAAGAAACATTAGAAAATTTAGAAGAAGATTTTCAACAAAATATAGAAGAATATAAAAAAGAATTTATACTAAATTTTAAAAATATAAGTGAAAAAATAAAAAAAGAACATAGTGATACAAGAATAGGATATTTAAGTTATAATCTGATGTTAACAAAAATAATAAATAAAAATTATAAATATGATATTTATATATATGATAAAGAGTGGTATTTAAAAGGTGATATAAAAATAGGAGAATATAATGTAGAATATATATATAAGCATTATCAAAAAATGTGGGACAAGTTATTAAAAGAAGGAAAAGGTTACATATTTAAAATAAACAATACAGATATAAATAATATAATGTTAAAAATTGTAGATAATTTTCATAAATATATAGTAAGTATTATGAGAAATAGTATTATAGAATTAACTGAAACAGAAGAATATAATAACTTAAATAAAGAAAATATTTTTAATATACATAGTGGTAAATTTTATGATATATATGATTTAATATATACAGAAAATTTTAATAAAAATCCAATAAAAATAAAAAAATGGTTGAACAAAAAATTGCCAGAAGAATATTGCAATAAAGACTTTAAAAATTTAGTATTAAATAACTTTAATTTAGGAAAATGTGATTTAAGAGGGGCAGACTTTAGAAAAAGTGAGTTAAAAGAATCAGATTTATCATATAGCATATTAAATGGGGCAAAATTTAAAGAGGCTGATTTAAGAAATAGTAATATAATATCAAGTTTTTTAAGTGAAGTAAACTTTGAAAATGCCGATTTAAGTGATAGCAAAATGACGTATTGTATAATGAGAAAAGGAAAGATAAATGATGAAGTAGAAGTTGGCTATTTAGGGGCAAATCTAATAAATACCAATTTAACAAATGTAGATTTTAGAAGTAGTAGATTTGAAGTAGTAGATTTTAGAAGTGCTATAATAGAAAATACAAATTTTGAAGAATGTATATTTCAAGAATGTAAATTTAAAAAAGAGCAGATATTAAATTTAAATTTTACAAAAGAACAATTAGAAGGGATAAAGTTATATTAAACTTTAGAAAGGAGAATAATATTTGATTAAAAGAAAAATAAAAAATTTAGCAAAAAAAGCCGATAGTTCTATAGGCAAAACAGTAAGTGCAACAAAACAACCTAAAGGTTCAAACCGTATAAAAGATAAAATAAGTAGTATAACAAAAAAGGCAAAAAGTACAGTAGGTGTTTTAGTAAAAGCTAGCAAAACGGTAAGCAAAAGTATAATAAATAAAGCAAAAAGTACAATAGGTAATGTAGTAAAAGCTACAAAACAACCTAACGATAAAATAAAAAGTCCAACGGAGCCTAAAAATAAAGAGAAAAAGCAGAAAAAAGCACCTAAAGAAAAGGAAAAAATATCACATAAATTAAAGAAACAAACAAAAGATATAAAGGAAAATGGATTTTTTTATGGTCCATTAAAAGGTAAAGTAGTAACGGGAGCTAATGACTATTTTATAAAAAACAGAGAAGAATTTATACAATCTTTAAATGAAGAAGGAAAGGGTGAATATGGCAATACTAAATTTACAAATTCAGTAAAAAAAGGTTTAGATTTAGGAGAAAAAATAGGAGAATTTGTAGAAGAAAGCGAAAATTATTTAGAAAAATCACTCAATCAAATGATAAAAGGAAGCTATGCCGAAGATGAAACAAATTTATTAGGAACACTAGGAGAAATAGGTGTTGGATGTATACCTTTTGTAGGGCAAGTAGCAGATATAAGAGAAATAGTATATGATTTTCAAAACTGGGAGTGGAAATGGAGCAGTGTAGGAGATTTAGCTTTAGATGCAGTAGGATTTGTACCATTAGTAGGAGATGGTGTAAAAGCATTAAAAAAAATACCATTTAAAGAAGTAGGAAATAGTATAAAAAAAGGTAAAGATGCTATACCAGAAGCAATAAATAGTTTAAAAAAGGGCACAAAGGAATTTACTGATAAAACATCAAAAAAAGAGATAGGTAAAAGTTTAAAAGAAATAAAGAAAGAAGAAATAAAAAATAAAGCAAGGTCAGTTAAAGAAAGATTTGAAAATGTAATAAATCAAATTTTGCCTAAAGAAAATCTAGCCTTTGCAGGCATTCCAGCAGATATAATTGATGATACACCTAAAAAATTTAGCAATAATATAAAAGATATAACAGAAGAAGTAAAAAATCCAAATATGAATAATAACAATAATAATAAAGCTAAAAAGAGAAAACAAGGTGTTAATATAGCTAGTGATATAATAACAGATGGTTCTCATTTAGAAAATGGAAAATTAAAGCCAAACATAAGATATATGACAGGAGAATATAACTATATTTATGAAACAGATAGTAAAGGAAGAATATGTAAATTTGAAACAGATGATTTACAATTAACGAAAAGAACAAAACGCTTGAAACATGCAAAAAACACACCAGGGAAACTAAAAGGCGACCACGCAGGACATTTAGCTGGAGATAGATTTGGAGGCTCTCCAGAAATTGATAACTTAGTATCTCAATCATCAATTAATAATTTAAGTAAATATAAAGCGCTTGAAAATAAATGGGCTAAAGCACTAGAAGAAAATAAAAAAGTTGAAATAAATATGAAAATAGAGTATAATAATGATGACCTTAGACCAAGCAAGTTTATTATTGAATATAAAATAGATGGTGATAAATTTAGTGTTGATTTAGATAATTAGAGAGGAAGATGAAAATGAGAAAAACATTTGAAGATAACTTTAGTGAAATACAGGCAGATATGGTAGATATTTGTATGGAATATGTAGAAGATAGGGCAGATGAAATATATATTTATGGTTGTTATGAAGATAAGTGTTTATCAAGTAATTATTTTTACAATATTAATGGACAGATATTAAAGAAACATAAATTAAATGATGCATATGATGGTAATGAAGTATATGATGTTTCTGATGAAAATCAAAGTATGGTGTTAGATATTTTAAAAAAAGATATTAGAAAAATAAAAGATTTATGTTTAGAAAATGAAAGAGAAATGCCAACAGAAATAAAATTAATTTACAATGTGAAAAAAAATAGTTTAAAAGCAGAATATAAATATGAAAATGTATGGTCACAATATGAAAATAAATTACCTCAAGATGTTATAGAAGAATGGTTTGAAGAAATAAAAGCAAAAAATAGCTAAATTTTATTACAATATTTAATAAATATTATATTTTATTGAAAATTAAAAAGTAAATAGAGGAAGAAAAAATGGGAAAAACATTTGAAGATAATTTTAGTGAAATACAGGCAGATATGGTAGATATTTGTATGGAATATGTAGAAGATAGAGCAGATGAAATATATATTTATGGTTGTTATGAAGATAAGTTTTTAACAAGTGATTATTTTTATAAAATTGATGGTAAAATATTAGATAGACATAAATTAAATGACGCATATGATGGCAATGAAGTATATGATGTTTCTGATGAAAATCAAGGGTTTGTATTAGATATTTTAAATAAAGATATTAGAAAAATAAAAGAGTTATGTTTAGAAAATGAAAGAGAAATGCCAACAGAAATAAAATTAATTTATAATGTGAAAAAAAATAGTTTAAAAGCAGAATATAAATATGAAAATGTATGGTCGCAATATGAAAATAAATTACCTCAACATGTTGTAGAAGAATGGTTTGAAGAAATAAAAGCAAAAAATAGCTAAATTTTATTACAATATTTAATACATATTAAAAAAAAATAAATAAAGGAAGAAAAAATGGAAAAAACATTTGAAGATAATTTTAGTGAAATACAGGCAGATATGGTAGATATTTGTATGGAATATGTAGAAGATAGAGCAGATGAAATATATATTTATGGTTGTTACGAAGATAAATGCTTATCAAGTGATTATTTTTACAATATTAATGGAAATATATTAATGAAGCATAAATTAAATGATGCATACAATGGCGATGAAATATATGATGTTTCTGGTGAAAGTCAAGGGTTTGTATTAGATATTTTAAATAAAGATATAGAAAAAATAAAAGAGTTATGTTTAGAAAATGAAAGAGAAATGCCAACAGAAATAAAATTAATTTACAATGTGAAAAAAAATAGTTTAAAAGCAGAATATAAATATGAGAATGTATGGTCACAATATGAAAATAAATTACCTCAACATGTTATAGAAGAATGGTTTGAAGAAATAAAAGCAAAAAATAGCTAAAATTTATTACAATATTTAATACATATTATTTAGATAAAAAATAAAAATTAAGTAAAGGTAAAGTACTATAAATTATAGCAAAAAATTAATGATATAAGTGAACCTAATAAGCTAAATAAAAAATCTTAGCTAACAGGGTTCGCTTTTTTATATTTTTATAAATTTAATTTATATAGCTAAAATTAATTTATCTTGACAAAATAATTTATTTATTATATTATAAATATAGTTAATTGTAGACAACTAAAATTTATTAAAGCTAACATAAGTTAACAGGGGGTATAAAATGAAATTAAGAAAAATAAATTTAATTTCTATTGTAATTTTAGGTATTACTATTACTGGATGTACGCTTAATAATGAAAATGTACAAAATAGTAATACCTCTAATAAAAATATAAATATTAAAAATAGTAAAATTAATGAACAATATCCTATTACTATAAAACATGCATTTGGAGAAACTGTAATTAATAGTAAACCAGAACATATAGCAACAATATCTTGGGGAAATCAAGATGTTCCATTATCTCTTGGGATATTACCAGTTGGAGTATCAAAGGCTAATTATGGTGGAAATGATGAAACAGGGCTACTACCTTGGACAAGTGCAAAATTTAAAGAGCTAGGAGAAGAAAATCCTAATGTTTTTGATGATACAGATGGATTAGATTTTGAGGCAATTAGTAATTCAAAGCCAGATGTTATTTTAGCATCATATTCTGGTATAACAAAAGAAGATTATGATTTGCTAAGTCAAATAGCGCCTGTTATAGCTTATCCTAGATTAGCTTGGCAAACTAAATGGAGAGAGCAAATTATTTTAAATTCAAAAGCTATGGGTATGGAAGAAAAAGGAAAAGAATTAGTTTTAAATTTAGAAGATATAATAATAAAAGAAACTAGCAAATATCCACAAATTAAAGGTAAAAATGTTGCATTTCTTTATTTTAATCCATCAGATTTAGGAAAATTTTACATATATTTACCAGAAGACCCTAGAGTAAATTATCTTATGGATTTAGGATTTAATTTACCAAATAGTATTTTAAATCTCTCAAAGGAGTCCAATTCTTTTGCTTTAGAAATAAGTGCTGAGAATGTTGAAATATTAAATGATGTAGATATTATAATATGTTATGGAGATGAGAAGTTGTTGAAATCTTTACAAGAAGATAAACTAATTGGAACTATACCAGCTATAAAAAGAGGTTCAGTAGCACTTATAGAAGATGGTACTCCTCTTGCAGCTTCTGCTACTCCATCAGCTTTATCTATACCAGCTACTATTGAAGAATATGTTAAAATACTTAGTAAGGCAGTTGATAAAATATAATGAAATATTATAAAAACATATTATTAATTTTTATAATACTAATAATATTAATATTATGTATATTTTCTTCATTAATTTTTGGTGCTAAACATATTGAATTTAAAATAGTTATAGATACATTAAATAATTTAAATAATAATAGTTTTGAATCAATAGTTATTAAAGAACGAATACCTAGAACAGTTTTTAGTCTTATAGCTGGAGGTGCTTTAGCTATATCTGGTACAATTATGCAGTCAATAACAAGAAATCCTATAGCAGATCCAAGTATTTTAGGTATAAATACAGGTGCATCTCTATTTGTTGTTTGTGGCATTGCATTTTTAGGTATTACTACATATAGAGAATATATATTACTCGCTTTATTAGGAGCATCATTAACTGCTATATTTGTATATTTTATCGCATCTATTGGTAATGGTGTATCATCAATTAATTTTGCTTTATCTGGTGTAACAATAAGTGTAATTTTATCATCGTTAATAAATATTATTATGTTACCAAGGAGCCAAGTTATTAGTAGTTTTAGATTTTGGCAAGTTGGAAGTGTTAGTGGTGTAACATGGCAATCTATAATATCAATGCTACCATTTATTATTATTGGTGTAATATTGAGTTTTATTATTGCTCCATCTTTAAATTTATTATCTTTAGGAGATGAAGTTGCAACAGGATTAGGTGTTAAAATAGGGTTAACAAAAGCTATTAGTGCTATTTCAGTAATTTTACTTTGTGGAACAGTAACAGCATTAGCGGGTCCTATTAGTTTTATAGGGCTTATGGCTCCGCATATAGTGAGGTTATTATTTGGTAGTAATGTTAAATTAATAATTTTTATATCATCATTTATAGGAGCCGTTTTGCTAACTTTTTCAGATGTAATAGGCAGAATTTTAGGAGCACATAGTGAACTAGAGGTTGGTATAGTTACATCATTTATAGGAGCTCCTATTTTTATTATTATTTCAATGAAAGCAAAGGTGCGTTCATTATGAAAAATTTAAATTATATTGATTATGGATATTTAAAAAGGAAGAGAAAAACAACAATTATAACAATATTTTTAATACTATTAATAATAAGTTTAGGACTTGTTATATTAATAAGTGGCAAGGAAAAATATTCTATTTTAACGGTAATAAAAGTTTTAATGGGACAACAAATAGATGGGGCCAATTTTGCTATATTAATAATAAGATTACCTAGAATGTTATCAGGGTTTTTAGTTGGTATGTCACTTGCTATTGCTGGAAATACATTTCAAACAATCTTAAGAAATTCTTTGGCTAGTCCAGATGTTATAGGAATTAGTACAAGTTCTAGTTCAGCAGCTGTATTTTGTATTTTAATATTAAACTATTCAGGAGTTATCGTATCCGTTATAGCTACTATTTTTGGAGTAATTGTAGCTATATTAATTTATATTATTTCAAAAGGAAATATTTTTTCTAATAATAGACTTATATTAATAGGTATTGGCGTTCAAACTATGTTAAATGCATTAATTTCTTATATGTTGGTAAGTGCTAATGAATATGATATTTCAGAGGCGTTAAGATGGCTTAGTGGTAGCTTAAATGGTGTACAAATGAAAAGTATACTAAGTTTATTTATTATAACAATTATTTTTACTTCTGTAATACTAATTTTAGAAAATTATCTAAAAATTATAGAATTGGGTGAAGAGTTGTCTATTACTCTAGGAGTAAAAACTAATTTAGTAAGAGTAGTATTAATAATAAGTGCAGTTTTTCTTATAGCATTTTCTACATCTATTACAGGCCCAATATCTTTTGTAGCATTTTTGTCTGGACCAATAGCTAAAAATTTAGTAGGAACAGGGTCTAAAAATATATTTATATCTGGTTTAGTAGGAGCTATTTTAGTTTTATTATCTGATTTAGTAGGACAATTTGTTTTTAATACAAGATATCCAGTTGGTGTTATGACAGGTATTATAGGTGCTCCATATCTTTTAATATTATTAATTAAATTAAATAAAAAGGGTAGTGTATAATATGGATAATAAACAAATATTAAAAGGAAATAATTTAGTTTTAAGCTATGATAATAGAGAAATAATTCATAGTGTGGATATAACTATACCACCTAATAAAATAAGCGTAATAATAGGATCCAATGGTTGTGGAAAATCCACACTGTTAAAAAGTTTTGCGAGATTATTAAAACCAAAGTCTGGAACAATTACTATAAATGATAAACAACTTGAAGATTTTAATACAAAACAATTAGCACAAATTTTAGGGCTTTTACCACAATCTCCAATTGCACCTGAGGGAATAAGTGTATTTGATTTAGTATCTAGAGGAAGATTTCCTTATCGAAAATTTTTAAAAGGAATTTCTAGCCAAGATAGAAAGGCAGTAGAAAATGCACTTAAAATTGTTAATATTGAAAAATTGGCTAATAGAAATGTAGATGAATTATCTGGTGGACAAAGGCAAAGAGTTTGGATAGCTATGGCATTGGCACAACAAACAGATATATTATTATTAGATGAACCAACAACTTATTTAGATATATCATATCAAATTGAAATTTTAGACTTATTAACAGATATAAATAGAAAAAATAAAACTACTATTGTTATGGTATTACATGATATAAATTTATCGGCAAGATATGCAGATTATATTTTTGCGATAAATAAAGGTAATCTTGTATGTCATGGTACACCTTCTAAGGTTATATCGGAAAATTTAATGAAACAAGTATTTAATTTGGACTGTGTTGTTATTCAAGACCCTATTTCAAAAACACCTATGATTGTACCAAAAGGAAGACATCATATAAAAAATTAAAAGACTTTTAAAATAAGTACTATGTTTATTTAAAATAAACATAGTACTTATTGTTGACTATACTATAAAATTATTATAAAATAGGTATACTATATAATAATTTTTAAAAGGGGATATTTATGAATGAAATTATTTTTGCTACTAAGAATAAAGGTAAAATAAAAGAAATACAATCAATTTTAGGAAATTATTTCAGTGTAAAGTCTATGGAAGAAATAGGATTAAATATAGATATTGTAGAAGATGGAAAAACTTTTGAAGAAAATGCCCTAAAAAAGGCTATTGAAATAATGAAATTAACTAATAAAATGGTTTTAGCAGATGATTCTGGATTAGAAATAGATTATTTAAATGGTGAACCTGGCGTATATTCAGCTAGATATTTAGGAGAAAATACACCATATGAAATAAAAAATAAAAAAATATTAGAAATGTTAGATGGTGTAGAAGAAGAAAAAAGAGGAGCTAGGTTTGTGAGTGTTATTGCGTTAGCAATACCAAATGAAAAGCCTATTACAACAAAAGGTACAATAGAAGGTATTATAGGGTATGAAATTAAAGGTGAAAATGGTTTTGGATATGACCCTATATTTTGGTTAGTAGACTTTAAAAAAACATTAGCTCAACTGTCTATTGAAGAAAAAAATAAAATAAGTCATCGTGGAAAAGCATTATATGAAATGAAAAAAATATTAGAAAAAATGGTGTAATTTTATGAAAGCATTAATATTTAGTGATAGTCATTCAAACATAAAAAATATGAAAACAGCTATAAAAATGTTTGAAGACGAAGTGGAAATAATAATACATTTAGGAGATTATGTAGAAGACATAGAAAAAGTAAAAAAAATTTATAAAAATAAAACATTTATACAGGTAGCAGGAAATAATGATTTTACGGATATACCTAATGAAAAAGTAGTGTATATTAATGGTCATAAAGTTTTTCTAACACATGGGCATGAATATAATGTTTATTTTGGTATAGATAAGCTTTATTATAGATTACAAGAGTTAAATTCTAAAATATGTTTATATGGTCATACACATAAGCCTCTAGTTTTTGCAGAAGATAATTTTTTAATATTAAATCCAGGTAGTATATCATTTCCAAGAGGTGGAAGTATTTGCTCATTTATTTTAATGGAATTTTTAGATAATTTAAATTATAAATTTTATACTATATATGGAAATGATATAAAAGAAGTACAACAATAAGGTGGTATATAAATGAACGTAATAGAAATTTTACAACAAGAATTTAATATAAAAAAATCTTATTTAGAAAATATAATAAATTTAATAGATGATGGTAATACAATTCCTTTTATAGCTAGATATAGAAAAGAAATGACAGGAGCTTTAGATGACCAAGTTTTAAGAGAAATCTTTGATAGACTAAATTATATTAGAAATTTAGAAGAAAAGAAAGAAAATATTAAAAAGCTTATAGATGAGCAACAACTTTTAACAGAAGAAATAATATTAGCAATAGATAATGCTAAAACAATAACAGAAGTTGATGATATATACAGACCATTTAGACCAAAAAGAAGAACAAGAGCAACAATAGCTAAAGAACTGGGTTTAGAAGATTTATCTAATATTATATTAGAACAAAATGAATGTGATAATATAGAAGAAATAGCTACAAATTTTGTTAATGAAAATGTAAAAACAATAGAAGAGGCTATTAATGGTGCGAAAGATATTATAGCGGAAATTATATCGGATAATGCAGAATATAGAGCAATAATAAGAAAAGAGTATTTTAAAAAAGGTATTATTGTTACAAAAGCTACTAAAGATGAACCATCGGTTTATGATATGTATTATGATTTTTCTGAACCAGTTAATAAAATAGCAGAGCATAGAATTTTAGCTATCAATAGAGGAGAAAAAGAAGGATTTTTAAATGTAAAAATAGAGGAGCCTTTTGAAGATATTATAAAAATATTACAATCTAAAATATTGAAAAATAATAGTAAATACATAATAGAAACAATAGAAGATAGCTATAAAAGACTTGTAGCTCCATCAATAGAAAGAGAAGTAAGAAATTATTTGACTGAAAAGTCTGAAGAAGGAGCTATTAAAGTATTTGGTAAAAATTTAAAACAATTATTAATGCAACCACCAATAAAAGATAAAGTTGTTTTGGCTATAGACCCAGGGTTTAGAACAGGTTGTAAAATAGCTATTATAGACGGTATAGGTAAAGTTTTAAAAACTGGTGTTATATATGTTACAACAGGGTCTGAAAGTAAAATAGATGAAGCTAAAAAATTATTAACTCAATATATAAAAAAATTTGGAGTTGAAATTATAGCTATTGGAAATGGAACCGCATCTAGAGAAAGCGAGTTATTTGTGGTAGATTTAATAAAAGAAATAGATAGTCCTTTATCTTATATTATAGTAAATGAAGCAGGTGCTTCTGTATATTCTGCTTCAAAATTAGGTGCAGATGAATTTCCAGATTATGACGTTGCACTTAGAAGTGCTATTAGTATTGGAAGAAGACTTCAAGACTCACTGGCTGAACTTGTAAAAATAGAACCTAAAAGTATAGGTGTAGGCCAATATCAACACGATATAAATCAAAATAGATTATCAAAAATGTTAGAAGGTGTTGTAGAAAGTTGCGTTAATAATGTTGGTGTAGATTTAAATACAGCTTCGGCTTCATTGCTATCTTATATATCTGGTATATCATCTACTGTTGCTAAAAATATTATTAAATATAGAGAAGAAAATGGAAAATTTAAAAATAGAAAAGAGCTTTTAAAGGTAAGTAAATTAGGTCCTAAAGCTTTTTTACAGTGTGCTGGATTTTTAAGGATAACAGATGGAGATGAAATACTTGATAATACTTCTGTTCATCCAGAAAGTTACCAAATTGCAAACATACTTATTGAAAAGTTAGATATAGATATAAATAAAAAAAGTAATAAAATAAATGGAAATATAGATATATCAAAATTATCTAAAGAACTTAATGTAGGAGAGCCAACATTAATAGATATTATAAAAGAGATAGAAAAACCAGGAAGAGACCCAAGACAAGAAATGCCTATGCCTATTCTTAGATGTGATGTTTTAACTATGGAAGATTTACAAGAAGGAATGATACTAAAAGGGACTGTTAGAAATGTTATAGATTTTGGGGCATTTGTTGATATTGGTGTTCATCAAGATGGACTTGTACATATATCTGAAATGACAGATAAATTTATTAAACACCCTTTAGAAGTAGTTAGTGTATCTGATATTGTAGATGTTAAAGTTTTATTGGTAGACACTAATAAAAATCGAATTTCTCTTACTATGAAAATTTAAAATTATATTAAAGAGGCAAAAATATATAATTTTTTAGCCTCTTTACAATTTTATTAGTATACATATTTTATAATAAAATACAAATTAATCCACCGTTATTTTCATTTATTATTTTTTGTAATGTTTCTTGTAATTTTAATTGTGTATCTTCAGGTATTCTGTATAGTTTTGTATTAAGTCCATCATTTACCAAGTCGGATAAAGATTTACCAAAAATATTATAATCCCAAATTTTATCCTTTTCATTTTCAAGCTGTTCTAAAAGATATTGAGATAGTTCTTTGCTTTGTTCTTCGCTACCAACAATTGGTGCTACTTCTGTTTGAATATCTGCTTTTATAAGATGAAAGCTAGGAGCCGTTGCTTTAATTTTTATTCCATATCTTGAACCGTGTTTTATAAGTTCAGGTTTTTCTAATATCATTTCATCTAATGTTGGTGTAACTATTCCATAACCTTTTGTTTTTACTTCTTCTATAGCATATTTAACTTTATCATATTCTTTTTTTGCTTGAGATAAAAGTTTTATAGTAGATATTAACTCATACTCATTGTTAATATTCATATTTGTAGTTTCACTTAATACATTATAGAATAGATTATCATTTAGGCCTATTTCTATATTACCTAAACCTTCTCCTAATTCTATTTTATCTATGTATGCTTTTTTAATATATTCGTTATTTTCTAATATAGATATTGTAGATTTTATATTATGTAATTTATTAATTTCTGATAATATTTTTTTAGTATCTTGTACTATACTTTGTTTTAACCAATGATTTATATCTAATGTTTCAATCCATTTTGGAAGATTTATATTTAGTTGTTTAATTGGAAATTCATATAAAACTTTTTCTAATATAGAGTTAATATCATCTTGTTTTAATTGAGCAATGTTTACTGCTATAACTGGTGAATTATATTTTTCTGTTAAATCTTGTTTTAAAATTTCTGTTGCTTGTGAATAAGGTTTTTCTGTATTTAATAATATAACAAAAGGTTTAGATAATGATTTTAATTCTTTAATTACTTTTTCTTCGGCTATTATATAATCTTCTCTAGGTATATCGGTAATAGTTCCATCTGTTGTAACAACAATTCCAATTGTAGAATGATCTGTAATTACTTTTTTTGTACCTATTTCTGCTGCCTCTTCAAATGGTATTTTTTCATTAAACCAAGGTGTAGATACCATTCTTGGTTGATTTTCATCCATATATCCAGATGCACCAGGTACTACATAACCTACGCAATCTATCATTCTTACATTAAATTTAGCATTATTTTCTAAATTTATACATACAGCATTATTGGGTATAAACTTAGGTTCTGTTGTCATAATTGTTTTACCAGCTGAGCTTTGTGGAAGTTCATCTTTTGTGCGTTCTTTATTATGTTCATCTTCTATATTAGGTATTACTAATAAATCCATAAATCTCTTTATAAAAGTAGATTTTCCTGTTCTAACTGGTCCAACAACACCTATGTATATATCTCCATTTGTTCTTTCTGCTATGTCTTTATAAATATTAAAATGTTCCATATTAACCTCCTTAAACCATAATAAATACATTTTAATATATGAATTAAAAATTAAAAATATGTTTACTATTTTTATATAATTTATTATGATTTAATAGAGTAGGGGATAAATTTTTATAAGTCTTAATATTAAGTATGTTTATTATTTAAAATTAAAATTAAAATAGCCTCTTAATCTAATAAGAGACTATAAATATATTCTAATTATAAAACTTGTGCTTTTAAAGTATTAGTTGCACCAGTTTGACCTATAGGAGTACCTCCAACAGTGATAATTACATCACCTTTTTTAGCAAATCCTTTTTCATTAGCAATATTAGAAGTATTTTGGAATAAGTCACCAGATGAAATATTATCAATATTTACTAAATGAGGGTAACAACCCCAAGTTAAATTTAATTGTCTTTGAACTCTTTCATCAGGAGTTAAGCCTAAAATAATAGATTGTGGTCTATATTTAGATACTTCTCTAACAGTAAATCCAGATTTTGTAACAGCAATGATACAAGGAGCATTTAAATCGCTAGCAGTTGTACAAGTTGCGTGGCTAATAGCATCTGTAATATTATTAGTTTTAGAACCATAATTTTTATAAAATTTTTCTACATAATCTATAGAAGATTCTATTTTTGTTGCAATTCTTACCATAGCATTAACAGCTTCAACAGGGAAACTACCTTTTGCAGTTTCACCAGATAACATAATAGCATCTGTACCATCAAATATAGCATTAGCAACGTCACTAGCTTCTGCTCTAGTTGGACGAGGGTTAGTAATCATAGATTCTAACATTTGAGTTGCAGTTACAACTAATTTACCTTTTGCTTTACATTTATCAATTAATTGTTTTTGGATAATAGGTACTTCTTCAAAAGGAATTTCTACCCCTAAGTCACCACGAGCAACCATTATACCATCAGTAATTTCTAAAATTTCATCAATATTGTCAACACCTTCACGGTTTTCTATTTTAGAAATAATTTTGATATCAGAGCCACTATTTTCTTCTAAAACTTTACGTATTTGTGATACATCTGAAGCAGAACGTATAAAAGATGCAGCTATATAATCAAAGCCCATTTTTATACCAAATTTAATATCATCAATATCTTTTTCAGTAAGAGCAGGTAATTTTATAGAAACATTAGGAAGGTTTATGCCTTTTCTAGAACCTAACATACCACTATTAATAATTTCACAAACAACATCGTTTCCGTTTATTTCTAATACTTTAAGTTCAATTAAACCATCATCAATTAATACAGTAGCGCCAACATAAACATCCTTAGCAAAATCTTCATATGTAACAGAAACTTTTGTAGCGTCACCCTCAATGTCGTCTGTAGTAAGAATAAATTTGTTTCCTTTTTCAAGCTTAACAGGTTCTTCTTTAAGAAGTTTTGTTCTTATTTCAGGCCCTTTTGTATCTAATATAAGTGGAATAGGCATATTTAATTCTTGTCTAACTTTTTTTACTGTATTTATAGTTTCTCCGTGAGATTCGTGACTACCGTGAGAAAAGTTTATGCGAACAGCATTCATACCAGTTTCTATAAGTTTTTTTACCATTTCAGGTGAATTACTAACAGGACCTAATGTAGCGATAATTTTAGTTTTTCTCATAATTTTAAATACTCCTTATATATAATTAAGCAAAAGTTTTGATTATTTGATAAAGACTATCATCATATGTTCTAGTAGTGTTTAATCCTTCTTCAAGGTCTACATCAACATAATTTCCATTTTTTAACACAATAATTCTATTAACATTACCTTTTAAAAGTTCTTCAACAGCTTTGTAGCCCATCATAGATGCATGCATTCTATCAACAGCAGTTGGAGAGCCACCTCTTTGAAGATGTCCTAATACAGTTGCTCTAGTTTCTATACCAGTATATTGTTCTATTGTTTTAGCAAAAGTGTGAGGTTCAACTTTTGTAAAGCCTTCAGCCAATACAATAACATTACTTATTTTACCATTTTTTCTATTGTTTTCAATAAGTTCAATAATTTCAGCTTCTGTAACATCTGGTCTTTCAGGAATTAAAACTTCTTCAGCACCATTAATTAAGCCACACCATAAAGCTATATACCCAGCATTTCTACCCATAACTTGAATTATACTACAACGTTCGTGAGAAGAAGAAGTATCTCTAATTTTATTTATAGCTTCCATAGCAGTGTTTACAGCTGTATCAAAACCAACTGTATAGTCTGAGCAAGCTAAATCTAAATCAATAGTACCAGGTATACCCATTACTTTAATTCCAAGTTTAGATAAATGAAGAGCACCAGTTAAAGAGCCGTCCCCACCAATAACAAATAAGGCATCAAGATTTAATTTTTTACAAATATCAACAGCTTTTTGTTTACCTTCATCTGTCATCATCTCTTTGCAACGAGCAGATAAAAGGATAGTACCGCCTCTTTGCATTATTTCAGAAACACTTTTATTGTCTAAGTTAATATAATCACCTGTAATTAAACCTTCATATCCACGCATAAACCCAACTACTTCAATACCATTTTTAAGAGCAGTTCTAACGATAGCACGTATAGATGCATTCATTCCAGGTGCATCACCACCACTTGTTAATATCCCGATTTTTTTGATTTTATTATCCATTAAAACACCTCAATCAATTGATTTAATTTTTTAATATACTTACTTAAATTTTACAATTAAAAGTATGCTTAAGTCAATACTAAATTTAAAAATTTTTAAAATCATGAAAATTGACAAAAATATAACATACTATAGATAAAATTATATATAAATATAATAAAGCTACTTATAAATTAATTATTATTTTATTACTATACAATTTTTATCTAAAATATTAGTAAGTTGATTTATAAGATTATCAGATATTTTTACCCAATGAGTATTATTTAAATTAAATTTTGTTTTTTTAGCTTCATCATAAACTATAACAGGAGTTAAACCAGTATTATTTAATAAAATTTGTTCTAAATCTTTTAAAGAAATATTAATATTTTTAGGTAATTTTATCCAAAGTGTTTTATCAATTTGTTGTATCATATCATAAGGTTTTATGTCTAAACATATTATTTTTGGAGCTTGGTCTTCAGATATACTAGCTTTACCGTCTATAACTACAATATTATTTTCTTCTAAATATTTATTATATTTAGTAAAAGTTTCTGGAAAAACAATAATTTCGATAGTACCAAATATATCTTCTAAAGTTAAAAAGGCCATTTGTTTGTTTGTTTTAGTAAATTTTGAAGTTACATTAGTTATTATACCACCAACAGTAACTTTTTGGTTATCTTGAACATTTTCTAATTGATTTTCTTCATTTTTTATAAAATCTAAAGTTGTATTACTTATAAATTTTTTCAAATGTACATTATATTCATCTAAAGGGTGGCCACTTATATATATACCAACCATTTCTTTTTCAAAAGTTAAAAGTTCATTTTTTGAAAATTCTGGTATATTAGGCAATGTATCCATTTCAATATTTTCAGCTGTACTATTATTTAGAGAAAAAATATCTAATTGACCTTGCAATGTTATTTTTTTCATTTGATTAATACTATCATAATATTTTTTATAAATAGCTAGATATTGTGAACGTTTACCGCTTAAAGAATCAAATGCACCAGCTTTTATTAAACATTCAATAGCCCTAGAGTTAAGCTCCCCATTTAAACGTTTTAAAAATTCTCTTAGAGAGTGATATTTACCATTTTTTTCTCTATCATTAACTAATGTTTTAATTAATGATTTACCAACATTTTTAATAGCGGATAAATTAAATCTAATTTTACCATTAGAAACACTAAATCTATCAAATCCTTCGTTTATATCTGGAGGTAAAATTTCAATATTCATTCGTTTTATATCTTGTATATATTCAGATATTTTTGTAGCATTATCAGATACACTAGTTAAAAGTGCTGCCATAAATTCAACTGGATAATATGCTTTAAGCCATGCTGTTTGACAAGCTATAACAGCATAAGCTGCAGCGTGAGATTTATTAAAGGCATATTTAGCAAAATCTTGCATTTCATCAAATATTTGATTTGCTATTTTAGCATCTATACCTCTTTTTACACAACCATCAATTTCTCCTTCTATACCATATATAAAGTTTTTACGCTCAAGCTCCATTTCTTCTGTTTTCTTTTTACCCATAGCTCTTCTTAAAAGGTCACTTCTACCTAAAGAATATCCTGCTAATTCTTGAACAATTTGCATAACTTGTTCTTGATAAACTATACAACCATAGGTAGGTTTTAATATAGGCTCTAAAAGAGGGTGGGTATATTTTATATCTGTTTTTGTGTTTTTACCTTTTACATATTTAGGTATAAAATCCATAGGTCCTGGCCTATAAAGAGAAACACCAGCTATAATATCTTCAATAGATTCTGGTTTTAAATCTTTCATAAATTGTTTCATACCAGCACTTTCTAGCTGAAATATACCATCTGTATAGCCTGTTGATATAAGCTCATATATTTTAGGGTCTTTATAATCTATATTTTGTTCATTAATTTTTAAATTATGTATACGATTTATTTCTTTAAAAGCATTTTGAATAACAGTTAGTGTCCTTAGGCCTAAAAAGTCCATTTTTAATAGACCTAGTTCTTCTAGGGTTGTCATAGGAAACTGAGTTGTAATAACTCCATCATTAGTATTTAAAGGTACATAGTCCATAACTGGTTTATCACATATAACAACACCAGCGGCGTGGGTTGAAGCGTGTCTTGGTAAGCCTTCTAGCTTTAAAGACATATCTATAAGATGTTTAATTGTTTCATTGTTATTATATTCATATAATAATTCTGGATTTTGTGCCATAGCTTTTGATATAGTTATTTTTAATTCCATAGGAATCATTTTTGCTATTTTATCCACATCTGAATAGGGGATATTTAACGCTCTACCAACATCTCTAATAGCATTTCTTGCAGCCATTGTACCAAACGTTATAATCTGAGAAACGTGGCTTGAGCCATATTTTTCTATAACATAATTTATAACATCTTGTCTTTTTTCATAACAGAAGTCTATATCTATATCAGGCATACTAATTCTTTCTGGATTTAAAAAACGTTCAAAAATAAGATTGTATTCTATTGGGTCTATATCAGTTATTTTTAGACAATAAGAAACTAAACTACCAGCTGCAGACCCACGTCCAGGACCTACCATTATGTTATTATCTTTAGCATATTTAATAAAGTCCCAAACAATTAAAAAATAATCTACAAACCCCATTTGTTTGATTGTATCTAGCTCATAATTTAGCCTTTTTGTAAGATAATTGTCTATTATTTCATATCTTTCGTTTAAACCATTTAAACAAAGCTCTTTTAAATAAGAAAAGGCGTTTTTATTATCAGGTACATTAAATATAGGTAATTTGTATTTATTAAACTCAAAAGAAACATTACATCTATTAGATATTTTATAAGTATTTTCTAATGCTTCTGGTGCATATGGAAATATTGATAACATTTCTTTAGGAGATTTTAAATAATATTGACCACCTTCATAACGCATACGGTTTTCATCTTCTACAGTTTTTCCAGTTTGTATACACAATAAGATATCGTGAGCCTCGGCATCTTCGGCTTTTATATAATGTATATCATTTGTACATACAAGAGGAATACCAGTTTCTTTACTCATTCTTATTAAATTTTGATTAACTGTAGATTGATTTTCTAATCCGTGGTCTTGTAACTCTAAGAAAAAGTTATTTTGTCCAAAAATATTATTATACAGAAGAGCAAATTCTTTTGCTTTTTCATATGAATGGTTTAAAATGTTTTTTGCAACAGCACCACCCATACAAGCACTAAGACCAATTAACCCTTTGTTATATTTTTTTAAAAGTTCTATATCAATACGTGGTTTGTAATAAAAACCTTCTGTAAACCCAAAAGAAACAAGTTTTATAAGATTATTATAACCTTCGTTATTTTCGGCCAATAAAACTAAATGATAATATGTATTTTCTTTAGAGTAGGATTTATCAAAACGAGAACCAGAAGCAACATATACTTCACAACCAATAATAGGCTTTATTCCAACTTTTAAGGCTTCTTTATAAAAATCTATTGCACCATACATAACACCGTGGTCTGTTATAGCAATGGAGTCCATACCAAGTTCTTTAACTTCTCTAACTAGTTCTTTTATTTTAGAAGACCCATCAAGTAAGCTATATTCTGTATGTACATGTAAATGTGTAAAATTAATTTTCTCCATAAAACACCTAATTTCTGTTTATATTTATAAAATAGTATATTATAATAAAATATTTAAACTTCTTCATCTATAAAAACTTTATCTAAAAGATTTATTTTAGAAAAAAATTCTAGTATATAATCATTTTTTGTAAATAAGTGGATAGGTTTATAATTAAAGCAAATACTTATTAAATCTTTAATATTTATATCTAAAACATTTTTATCTGGCATAGTTAAAGGTTCTATATAAGAATTATGTTTAGATACATTTAATCTAAATAGACCATTATTTTTATTAATAATATTATCTGTTATATTAAGACATAATGATATTTTATCATCATAATTAGCTTTTAAAGAAAAGTTTTTAAAAAATTCATATAAATTTATAATTCTAGCCATAACTAAAGGTTTAGTTTCTTTTATATCTGTAAATTTTTTATCTAAAAATATAGCTCTTGTTGTTTTTTCTTTTACACCCCAATAAACATAATATCCTATAAATTTATCATTATCAAAAAGCATAATTATATTTCCTTGTTCACTTTTTACTTCTTGATGTAATGTTTTAATATAATCATAATCTCTTATACAAAAAGTGTTATATTCATTTTCTAAAAATTTATTTGTAAAGTTGGCTAAATTTTGATAGTCATTTTCAAATATTTCAACTTCTTTTAAAGAGCTAATGTTTAAATTTAAGTAGTTGTGATTATATATATATTCAAAATCAAAAGGCAAGTAGATTTCTTTTTTTGCAGGACGTAAAAATACAAAAGGCACTTTTTCTATATATATATCATTTAAACAAGTATTTAAAATTTCTGCCATATATCCTTTTTTTCTATGATTTTCTAAAGTTGCAACTGCAACTATATAATAAGACTCATAAGTTTTATTATTTATAGAAATTTTATAAGGATTTAAGTGTAACATAGATACTATTTCTTTATTTAAAATTTTACATATTATTTTATTATTAATAGTTTTGTGTTTATAATAGTAGTCTAAAAATTCTTTTGTGTCCTCTTTAAAGATATTTTCCCATATTTTTCTTGTTTTATTTTTATCACTTTTTGATAGATATTCAATCAAAATATCACCACCTTATAGTTGAATAATTCTATATTTTCTAGCGTATCCTATAGGGTCATAAGAAAGTTTTGCTTTTCTAAGTCCTTCGATACCTAAATCATCTTCTCTATTTACAAGATAAGCGTCAGGAAAATTATTTATAATAAATTGTTGGTTTATATAAGGATATAAACCTCTAATATTTGGGTTAGCTTTTTCTATATGAATAATGGCCATTTTTTCAACTTTATTATAACTACCGATTGTAAAAGCTTCTAATTGATTGTTTACAAAAATACCAGCCATAGTTACATTTAGCGCTTTACAATTTTTTAAAATGTCTTCAATACCTTGAAGTTCTCCTTCTAAATGTTCTTCAGTATTATCCCCCTTAAAGTCTTTCCATTTATTTAGAAAGTTTAATATAATGTCACTAGATTCACAACAAAGAGTTTGATAGTAAAAATTGCCTTTATTTTCTCTTAAAAAAGCATTTATATGATTTTTTTTCTTTCTAAGTTTTTTACCAGATAAATTTTTTAAAGCCTCTGCAAGGTAAAGATAGTCTTTAGCATCATCAACTTCTTTTACATCAAATAAATTTTTATCTAAATTTAAAACATTTAAGCCTTCTTCATCAGCTAAATAAACTTTTAATTTTTTATTTAATGTATTGTTAAAATAATCTAACAATACATTAAAAGCTTCTTGTAAATGTTCTTCTTTACACATAGGTAACGCACAGTAATCTTCACCATCTATAACCATAGTTATAAGCAAAGCTTTATTATCCCAAATATTAAATTTTACATTATAAAAGTCTTTCCATAAATATACATCTAAAAAAACGCTATCACAAGTTTTGTTATTTCTTAAGTTAAAATAATACGATATATTTTCTATATCTTTTTCAGATATAGGTTTAAAATCTAAAATCATAACAATATCCCTCTCTATAACAATATATAGTTATTTATAGTATAGCAAATTACTATGTATAAAACAATAGTAAAATTATTAAAATATATGCCTAAAAAATAAAAAATATTGACACAATATATAAAATATAATATACTAAAGTAGGATAGGGGGGTATAGTATATGAAAAACCAAACTAAAAGAGATGAATATTTTAAAGATAATTTATATAAAAGACTTAATAAAATAGAGGGACAGGTTAGAGGGGTAAAAAGAATGATTGAAAAAGATGCTTATTGTAACGACGTTATAAATCAAATATTATCTATAAAATCTGCTCTAGATTCGGTTAATAAACTAATTTTAGAAAGTCATATAAATAACTGTTTAGTAGAAAAAATTAAAAATGATGATAAAGAAGTTTTAGATGAGCTAATGTCTACTATATCAAAAATAATAAAATAAGGAGGGATATTAATGAATAAATCAGTTAAAATACAAGGTATGTCTTGTGCAGGTTGTGCCAAAAGGTTAGAAGATGAAATATCTAATTTAAAAGGCATTGAAAAAGCTAATGTAAATTTTGCTACTGAAACATTATATATACAATATAATGAAAAATTAAATATGGAAATTTTATTTATCACTATTAAAAAATTAGGATTTAAATATTTAGACAAAGATGACACTAAAGAAGTGATTATTAGCATAGGTGGTATGTCTTGTGCAGGTTGTGCTAAAGGGATAGAAAATGAACTTATAAAAAATAGTGGAATTGAAAAAATAGAGGTTAATTTTGCAACAGAAAAAGCTAAAATTATTTATAATAATAATATAAGTTTATCAAGTATAAAAAATAAAATAGAAGAAATGGGGTTTAAAATTTTAGAAGAAAACATAGAAGAAAAAGAAAATTATAAACAAAAAGAAATTAAAGTTATGTTTAAAAAAGTTATCTTTTCTGCTATATTTTCTATACCTTTATTATTTATATCAATGGCGCCTATGATTAAGGGGTTTGATATATTTTTACCAAATTTTATAAATATGGATAAAAATCCTTTAAATTATGCTATAATTCAACTTATATTAACTATTCCAATAATGCTTATAGGATATAAATTTTATACAGTAGGGTTTAAACTATTTTTTAAAGGCAAACCTAATATGGATTCTCTTATAGCAATAAGTACAACGTCTGCATTTTTATATAGTTTATATAATACTATAAATATAATAAACGGTAATTTACACTCTGTACATTCTTTATATTACGAAACAGTTGGTATGGTTATATTTTTAATATTATTAGGCAAATATTTAGAAACTATATCAAAAGATAAAACATCAGAGGCTATAAAAAAACTAATGGGACTTGCTCCTAAATATGCTACTATATTAAATAATGGTAAAGAAGAAAAAATCCCAATAGATAATGTTTTAATAGATGATATAGTTATTATAAAATCTGGAGAGAAAGTATCTGTTGATGGAATTGTTATAGAAGGGGAAACATATATAGATGAATCTATGTTAACTGGAGAAAGTATACCAGTACTTAAACAAAAAGATAGTCTTGTTTTTGCAGGGTCGATAAATAAAAATGGATTTATAAAAATTAAAGTTACAAAAACATCTAAAGAAACAACACTTGCTAATATTATAAAAATTATAGAAGATGCTCAAGCTACTAAAGCCCCAATAGCAAAAATAGCAGATACTGTATCTAGATATTTTGTGCCTATTGTATGTATTATTGCTTTTTCTGCTAGCTTAATATGGTATTTTGTAAATAAAGACTTAGAATTTTCATTAAAAATATTTGTATCTGTTTTAGTAATAGCTTGTCCTTGTGCCTTAGGGTTAGCTACACCTACTGCCATAATGGTTGGGACTGGTAAAGGAGCTGAAAATGGTATACTTATAAAAAGTGGTGAAGCATTAGAAATGGCTTATAAGCTAGATACCATAGTATTAGATAAAACAGGCACTATAACAGAAGGAAAACCAACTGTTACAGATATTATATGCTATGATATAGCCGAAGAAGAATTGTTAAAGCTTGTAGCATCTGCAGAAAAAATGTCTGAACATCCATTAGCAGAGGCAATAGTTAAATATGCTTTAGAAAAAGATATAAAACTATATGAAAATATAGAAAAATTTGAAGATAAGACAGGATTTGGTATAAAAGTAAATATAGATAAAAAAACTATCATTATCGGCAATGAAAAATTTTTAAATAGTTTAAATATAGATTTAGAAAATGCAAAACAAAAATCAGATATTTTAGCAGAAGAAGGAAAAACACCTATATATATAGCTATAGATAATAAAATAAAAGGAATAATAGCTGTTTGTGATATTATAAAAGAAGGTAGTAAACAGGCAATAGAAAAATTATCTAATATGGGGCTTAATATTTTTATGATAACAGGAGATAACGAAAAAACTGCAAAAGCAATAGCAAAACAAGTGAATATAAAAAATATTTTTGCCGAAGTTTTACCAATAGAAAAGGCTAATTATGTAGATAAATTAAAAAATGAAGGTAAAAAAGTTGCTATGGTAGGAGATGGTATAAATGATGCTCCAGCATTAGTTAAATCTGACTTAGGTATAGCTATTGGTTCTGGAACAGATGTTGCATTAGAATCGGCAGATGTTATTCTTATTAAAAATGATTTAAATGGTGTTTATAATACAATTATATTAAGCAAAAAAACTATAATTAATATAAAACAAAATCTTTTTTGGGCATTTATCTATAACATTATAGGAATACCTATAGCTTGTGGTGTTTTATATATTTTTGGAGGCCCGTTATTAAATCCTATGATAGGAGCTATGGCTATGAGCTTAAGCTCTATATCTGTTCTTTTAAATTCTCTTAGATTAAGAAAATTTCAATAGTTAGTAATAAAAATACTTTTTAAACATATAATTTTTTGAGGTGATTTTATGTTTAAAGGTATTTTTATTTTTATTACATATATTTTGTCAATAGCTGTTTTTATACCAAGTTTTACAGTATATTTTTTTAAAAATAATGAAGGCTTATATGAAATAAAAGCAAAGGATAAAATAGACGTGATAGATAATGTAGAAGTATTACAAGATGGAAATAAAGTTAATAATCAAGAAAATATAACTACAAATAATATAAAACCACAAAATAATATTTTTGAAGATTATATATTAGGTGTAGTTGCCGCAGAGATGCCTATTAGCTTTGAAGAAGAAGCTTTAAAAGCTCAAGCAGTTGCAGCTAGAACTTATGCATATAAAAGAATAGATGACATAAATAAACCAGTAGACCATAATTCTATAGGACAAGCATATAATAGTATTGAACAAATGAAAAATAAATGGGGAAGTAATTTTGATAATTATTATAATAAGGTAAAAAATGCAGTTTATGAAACAGAAGGAATTATTATGATGTATGAAAATGAACCGATAGAAGCAGTTTTTCACTCTACAAGTGCGGGTATTACAGAAGTATCTGAAAATATATGGGGTAAAAATTTACCTTATATAAAAAGTGTAGATAGTAAGGTAGATGAAAAAGCACCAAATTTTATATACACAACCTCAATACCAAATAGTCAAATAATAGATACATTATCTAAAAAATATTCCAATTTAGATAAAAATAAAATAATAAGTAGTTTTGATATAACAAAAAGGTCTGAAGCAGATTATGTTTTGGAAGTAACGGTTTGTGGCAAAAAAATAAGTGGCAGAGACATAAGAACAATGTTTGGGCTTAGGTCAACAAATTTTACAATAGAAAAAACAAAAGATAGTATAAATTTTACAACAAAGGGATATGGTCATGGAGCAGGAATGAGCCAATATGGAGCAAATTTTATGGCACAAGATGGAAGTAGTTATGAAGAAATATTACTTCATTATTATGATGGAATAACTTTACAAAAGGTATATTAATGAATTTTATTTTACAAAGTTTTATTCAATAAAGAAAAAATATATTTAAGGTAAAATAGATACACTTAAATAATATAAAGATTGTTTAATAAATATTTAATTTATATCTTAGCTTAATTATTAAAAATATTGAAAATACTAAACATATTTTTTATTTAAATAAACACTAGTATTTTCAATATATATCAATTAATACAAATTATGTTTTTATATTAAAAAATGTTTTCTATATTTTCTTGTATAGTAAGAAGAAATTTTTCTGAAGCCTTAGTAAACACTTGATATTTTTTCCAAATAAGGCTCATTTTGGGCATAATTTGTATAGAAAGTGGGCGTAAGCATAAATTACTATTACCTGTAACATTAATAATTTTATCAAAACAAAGAGCATATCCCATACCTTCATCTACCATTAAAGAGCCATTAAATAACAAGTTGTAAGTAGCAACTATATTTAATAGTTTTTCATCACAATTAAATAATTGTGATAAATTAGAATCACTAATAATCTGTCTTGAAACAATAAGAGGTTTATCTAATAAATCTTCTGGTGTTATAACATCTAAGTTTGCCAGAATATCATCTTTACGCATCATTACACTAAATTTATCAATAGATGGTAAAGTTAGATAATCATATTTTGATAAATCAACTTCTCCAAATATTAATGCAAAATCAATAAGCCCTTTATCTAATTCTTCTAGAACAGTAATTTTATCTCCACTTACAATATGAAAATATAATAATGGATATTTAGATTGTAATTTTTTGTCTACTTTTGCAATATGACGAATTCCTCCAGTTTCTCCAGCTCCAATAGAAATATTGCCAGCAATTGTTTCATTAGATAGTATAATTTCTTCTTTGGTTTTATTTACAAGTTGTGTAATTTCTTCAGCTCGTTTACGAAGTAACATTCCTTCTTCAGTTAATGTTATTGTTCTATTACTGCGAATAAAAAGTTGTTTACCAAGTTCTTCTTCTAAAGTTTTTATTTGCCTAGATAGTGTGGGTTGTGAAAGATGTAAAGATTTTGCTGCAGAAGAAATACTTTGTTCTCTAGTAATAGCTAAAAAATATTGTAAAACACGAAAATCCATATGTAATCAATCCTTTCTAAATATATTATAATAATTATATATATGCTTGTAAAGCATAGATACATATTCAATATAGGTATTTGTTATTATAATATTTGGGTGTTATAATATAAAAAATTAAAAATTTTAAAATATATAGGAGAAATTTTATGAACTTACAAGAATTTTTATCATATATGAATAGTGGAAAAGAAGTTATATGTGGTTCAGAAATACATCAATATATGAGTAAACTTGCACAAGAGGCAATACATTTGACTTTGCAATTAAATACACAGTATAATACACCAGAGAAAATATATAATATTTTTTTAGAATTAACAAATAAATCTGTCGGTAAAAATTTTACATTATTTCCTCCATTTTATACAGATTGTGGTAAAAATTTAACTATTGGTGATAATGTATTTATTAATAGTGGGTGTAAAATACAAGACCAAGGTTGAGTTTTTATTGGAGATGGTACACTAATTGGACATAATGTAGTTTTAGTAACTTTAAATCATCAGTTTGAACCAATATCAAGAGGAAATATTTTTCCACGCTCTATACACATTGGAAAAAATGTTTGGATTGGAGCTAATGCAACAATTTTACCAGGGGTTACTATTGAAGATGGTGCAATTATAGCAGCAGGTGCAGTTGTTTCTAAAAATGTACCTAAAAATACAGTTGTTGCTGGAGTTCCAGCTAAAGTTATAAAGAAAATAAAATAATTAAATTCTATTATTAATATATAAAATAAGTATTAATAGTAATAGAAAATAATATTATATTTTGTAGTTTATTTTAATATACTTAATTTTTAGGAGGATATAGTTATGTTAGGAAATTTTAGTTATTGTAATCCAACTCGTTTATATTTTGGCGAAGACGCATTAGATAATTTAAATGCAGAACTTGATAAATATGGAAATAATATATTATTAGTTTATGGTAGAGATGCTATTAAAAAAATTGGTTTATATCAGCAGGTTATTTCTATTTTAAAAAATTGTGGTAAAAATATTTTTGAACTACCAAATGTTATGCCTAACCCTACTGTAGAAAAACTTTATGAAGGATGTAAAATTGCCAAAGATAATAATATTGATTTAATTTTATCTGTAGGTGGAGGTTCTTGTTGTGATTATTCAAAAGCATTATCTGTTTCTACTTGGTGTGAAGAAGACCCTTGGGAAAAGTACTATATTAGAATGGAAGAAGTTGATAACAAAATTATTCCTGTAGGTTGTATTCTCACAATGGTTGGAACAGGAAGTGAAATGAATGGTGGATCAGTTATTACTAATCCTAAAGCTAAATTAAAAATAGGTCATGTATTTGGAGATGATGTTTTTCCTAAATTTTCTATTATGAACCCTAAATGGACTTATAGTTTACCTAAATATCAAATGATTGCAGGTATTTATGATACGCTAAATCATATAACTGAACAGTATTTTTCAAATAATGATGATTGTACGTCAGATTATATTATGGAAGGTTTAATGAAATCATTAATTTATAGTTCAAAAATTGCTATAAATGAACCAGAAAACTATGAAGCTCGTAGCAATATTATGTGGACTGCAACTTGGGCATTAAATACTTTAGTATCAAAAGGTAAATCAACAGATTGGATGGTGCATATGATAGGGCAGGCAATAGGGGCTTATACTAATGCAACTCATGGTATGACACTTTCAGCTATTTCTATGGCTTATTATCGTTATGTATGTAATTATGGATTAGAAAAATTTAAAAGATTTGCAATAAATGTATGGAATGTAAATCCTAATGAAAAATCAGATGAAGATATTGCAATAGAAGGTTTATTAGCTATGGAAAATTGGATGAAAGAACTTGGTTTGGTTATGAATATAACAGAACTTGGTGTAACTGAGGATATGATACAACATATTGCAAATAGTACATTTATATTAGATGGTGGTTATAAAAAATTAGCTTATGAAGATATTGTTAAAATTTTAAAAGAAAGTATGTAATAAAAATTTTAAATAAAATGATAAATTAATGGAGATATTGTTATTTGCTTTATAAAAACTTATTTAAGTACTGTATTATTAAGTTAAACTATATAAGTTTATATATACTTATTATAAATAATAATGGTATTTTGTTTAAATAATAATTAGAAAAAAACTATAAATATTTCAATAGGAAATAAAAGGTTTAGTGTAAAATTAAATAGTAGTAATAAAGTAGATAAATTATTTGAAATACTATCTATGGAAATTTATATGTTAGAACTAAATGGAAATAAAGAATATTACTATCTTTCTGAAAGTTTCACAACTAATACCTAAAAAAATTAATAAAGATATATTATGTTATATAGTAATAATTGTTTAGTTATATTTTATAAAATATTTTCTAATTCATATAATCATACTTATATTGGATGTATTGATAATTTAGCATCTTTGTAAAGATAATGTTAAAGTTAAATTTTAATATTAGTAAAAAGTGAAGGAATATTAAATTGAAATTTAAAAAAATTAGTTTATATAAAATGTATAAAAATCAAGAATAAAAAGGTAAAGGTTGTTAATTATTCTTGCACTAAAAAGGTAGTTTTATTCCTTAGATATTAGAGGGATATTTTTATAATATTACATATTAAAAACTAAATGTTATATTTTAAAAATTACTATTTGATTATGAATTTATTTGGGCAAAATTTGAAATAGGATAAATATCAAATGAAGAATATGTGATTAATGTAGATATATGTGGTAAAAAATAAATTATATAGATATAAGGAATTAGACCAACAAACTTTATAATAAAAAGTATATGAACACGCAATAGTAATAATTTATTATATATCAAACTTTAATAATTAGTTATTAAGAAATTTTGATAAAAATATTAAAATAAAAAATAATAAGTTATTAAAATGGAATAGGAATATTAAATATTTATAATTCTATTAAAAAATTTAATAATGAAAAAATGTAAATAAAATATTTTATAATTAATTATAAATCCAATAATAATAGCAATATTACTCATAATATCTATTAGAATAATTATACACTTAGTGTCTCACTAGATGAAATAGAAATAAGATGTTATACAAAAAGAATAATAATGAATTTAATTATAGTTTTAATTGACTTAATATTAAATAGAATAAATTTTTTAGTTTATATTTGTATTTAGAAAATATTAAAGTAAAAATATACTTTAACATTTTGTTTATTTAAATTAATTTATTTATATTATTCACAAAATATAGATTCTTTTATTTTAAAAATAAAAGAAGTTTTACATGACAATTTCAATATTATATAGAAAATTATTAAACCCGTATTTATAGTAAATATAGTATAAATTAACAGAAATATACTTTAAATAAATGATGGTTTTATTGTAAATTCAAGTGATAGTAGATGTACTATATCTACAGCTACTAAAAATTTCAAATAATTTAATGACTCTTAATGCCAAGTATAGAAAAATATATTAATAAAAATTATGTTTTAAATAAAGAGAGTGAGAAAAAAGAAATATAGGAGAATATACAGTAAATTATAGAGGTTAAGTGTAATTTGAGTGATATTTAAGATAAAACAAAGATATTTTAGGACATAAATTTTAGCTAAATTAATATCAATGAATTTAAAAAATTAACCAACAACTATTAACAAAAAGTCTCTTAAAATTAAAGAATAATAAATAATTTTAACTAAAATTAATGGAATACTAAATATTTTTATGCAAATACTTGATATATTAAAATATTTAGTATATTATATTTATAGACTATTAGATTACTAGTAATTATAATTATAATTATAATGATAAATATAAAAAATTTTAGGAGGACGGTTGTGTATAATAAATATTCAAAAAAGGCACAAGAATTTATAAGTCATAATGAAATTTTAGATACTATTAAATGGGTAGAAGAAAAAGTAAATGATAAAGAATTAGTTAGTAATATTTTAGAAAAAGCTAAAAATTTAAAAGGATTGGAACATAGAGAAGCTCTTTTATTATTAGAATGTAAATTTGATGATATAAACAATGAAATTTATAATTTAGCTAAATATATAAAAAATAAGATTTATGGAAAAAGAGTAGTTCTATTTGCTCCTATATATCTTTCAAATTATTGTGTTAATGGTTGTATATATTGCTCATATAACCATAAAAATAAAGATATTTTAAGAAGAAAATTAACGCAAGAAGAAATTATTCAAGAAGTTAAGGCTTTACAAGATATGGGGCATAAAAGATTAGCTATAGAATTAGGTGAAGACCCTGTTAATAATTCTATAGACTATGTTTTAGAAAGTATTAAAACAATTTATAGTGTTAATCATAAAAATGGCGTAATAAGAAGAGTTAATGTAAATATAGCAGCTACTTCTGTTGAAAATTATAAAAAGTTAAAAGAGGCAGAGATAGGCACATATATATTATTCCAAGAAACATATAATAAAGAAAATTATGAAAAATTACATCCATTTGGTCCTAAGCATAATTATGACTATCATACAGAGGCTATGGATAGAGCAATGGAAGCAGGGCTTGATGATGTTGGAATAGGTGTATTATTTGGTTTAAATATGTATAGATATGACTTTGTAGGGCTTTTAATGCACGCTGAACATTTAGAAGCTTGTATGGGAGTTGGTCCACATACTGTTAGTGTTCCAAGAATAAAAGATGGTAATAATGTAGATAGCTCAGAATTTAACGATGCTATATCTGATGAATTATTTAAAAAAATAATTGCCGTATTAAGAATATCTATGCCATATGCAGGTATTATTGTTTCTACAAGAGAATCTCAAAAAGTTAGAGAAGAAACTTTAGAAATAGGTGTCTCTCAAATAAGCGGTGGGTCTAAAACTAGTGTTGGTGGCTATACAATAGCACCTGAAGAAAAAACAGAGCAATTTTCTATAACCGATGAGAGAAATTTAGAAGAAATAGTTGAATGGTTATTAAAATTAGGATATATACCAAGTTTTTGTACTGCTTGTTATAAAGAAGGAAGAACTGGAGATAGGTTTATGAAATTAGCTAAATCTGGACAAATAGTTAATTGTTGTGACCCTAATGCATTATTAACCTTAAAAGAGTATACTGAAAATTATGGAGATTATAATGTAAAAAATTTAGCAAGCAAAATAATTGAAAAAGAAGTAGAAAATATACCAAATGAAAAAGTAAAAGGTATAACAAAAGAATATTTAAATAAAAAATATGATAGTAAACAAAACTTTAGATTTTAAAAAAGGAGATGAGTATATGTTAAATAGTGTACCAAAAGGAGAAAGAAAGCATATAGCTATTTTTGGAAAAACTAATACTGGAAAGTCTTCTTTAATAAATTTTTTGACAAATCAAGAATTATCTATAGTATCAGACCAAAAGGGAACAACAACAGACCCAGTATATAAAAATATGGAAATAATAGGATTAGGGGCTTGTACAATAATTGATACTGCAGGGTTTGATGATAATACTAGTTTAGGTAATGAAAGATTAAAAAAAACAGAAACAGCATTATTAAAAACAGATTTAGCAATTTTATTATTTACAGAAGATAATTTTGAGTTTGAAGCCATATGGATTGAAAAGTTTAAAAAATTAGAAATACCATTTATATGTATATTAAATAAAATAGATTTAATAAAAGAAGTAGATATATTAGCAACTAAAATATATAACGATTTTGGAGTTAATCCTATTCTTGTAAGTTGTAAGGAAAAAATAGGATTTGATGATTTAATTTACACTATAAAAAATAATTTTGAAAATGATGATAAACGTGAAATAACTGGAGAATTAGTTAAAGAAAATGACTTAGTTTTACTTGTTATGCCTCAAGATAAACAAGCTCCAAAAGGAAGGCTTATTTTACCTCAAGTACAAGTTTTAAGAGAGTTATTAGATAAAAAGTGTACAGTTGTTTCTACTTCTTTAAAAGACATATCTAACGCATTACAAAGTTTGGCAAAATCACCAGACATTATAATAACAGATTCTCAAATTTTTAAAGAGGTTTACGAGCAAAAACCTAAAGATAGCAAAATGACTTCATTTTCTGTTTTATTTGCAGGTTATAAAGGAGATATTAATTATTATTTAGAAAGTGTTAAAATTTTAGATAATTTAAAAGAAAATGCAAATATAATAATTGCGGAAGCTTGCACACACAATGCAATAGATGGAGATATAGCAAGAGAAAAAATACCAAATATGTTAAAAAAAAGGTTTGGTAATAATATAAATATAACTGTAATAACAGGAGATAATTTTCCAGATGATTTAGAAAAATATGATTTGATAATTCAATGTGGTGCGTGTATGTTTAATAGAAAATATGTTCTTAATAGAATAAATATGGCTAAAAGTAAAAATATACCTACCACTAATTATGGTATTATTATTGCTTATTTAAGTGGTATATTAGACAAAATAAATATTTAAAGGAATGGTTTTTTTGATAGAAAAAATACTAGAAAAAGATAAACTTACAAGAGATGATTTAATTAAATTATTGTCTATAGAAGATGAAAAAGATATGAATAAACTTTTTAATAAAGCTTATTCCATAAAAGAAAAATACATTGGTAAAATATCTCATTATAGAGGACTTATAGAATTTTCTAATTATTGTATAAAAGATTGTAATTATTGTGGAATTAGAAAAAGTAATAGCCTAGTAGATAGATTTTTTATGAATAAAGAAGAAATATTAAAAATGGCAAAATGGGCTTTAGATAATGAATATGGTTCTATAACTTTACAATCGGGTGAAAGAACAGATACAGACTTTGTTAATTTTGTTACAGAAGTTATTTCGGATATAAAAGAAATGTCAAAAGGCAAATTAGGTTTAACACTTTGTATGGGAGAACAAAGTGAAGATGTATATAAAAAGTGGTTTGAAGCTGGTGGTCACAGATATTTATTAAGAATAGAAACTACAAATGAAAATTTATATAATCATATTCACCCTAAAAATAATTTACATTCTTTTAAAAAAAGGGTAGATTGTTTAAAATCTTTAAAAAAAATAGGATATCAAGTTGGGACAGGGGTACTTATAGGAGTGCCTAACCAAACAATTGAAGATTTAGCAGATGATATTTTATTTTTTAAAGATATGGATATAGATATGATAGGTATGGGTCCTTATATTGTCCATAAAGATACTCCAATAGGAAAATATGTATTAGATAAACAACTTGATACGGTTGATAGCAAAAACTATAGATTTCTTTTAGGCCTTAAAATGATTGCCGTTACAAGAATATTTTTAAAAGATGTAAATATTGCTGCAACAACAGCTTTGCAAGCGTTAGACAGCTTGGGTAGAGAAAAAGGATTAAAAGCTGGAGCTAATATTCTTATGCCTATTATAACATTAGAAGATTACAGAGAAAAATATCAATTATATGATAATAAACCTTGTATAGAAGATAATGCTAATAAATGTAAAAGTTGTTTAACGGGCAGAGTTATGAGTATTGGAGAAAAAGTCGGGTTTGGAGAATTTGGAGATTCAAAACATTTTTTTAATAAAATAAAAAGTATCTAATAATTAATTTATAATAAAATTTTTAATTATACCTTATATGATAAAATATAATTTATAGAGCAATTATATTTTATTATATAAGGTTTTTATTTTAAAAAATGGTTATTTATATATAGAAAGAATTTCCAAATAAAAATTTGAATTTAACTAAATATATAACAACAAAAAATTACACAAATAATTTCTTTAGTATAATATTACAAAATAGTATATTAATATATATATAAATTTATATATTTAACCGAAAAAAATAAATATTTTTAAAAATCTATTGTATATTTTTAACTTGTATGCTAGTATACCAATATACTAGTATACAAGTTATTTTTATTACTCTAATTATTATGTTATTTATAAATTTTATATTATTTTTAAGAGGTGATAATAAAAAATCTAAAAAATATTTTAAGAGATAATAATAATTTTTAGGGAGGGATTATTTATGATTCTTGATTTAATCAGTAAAAAAGAAGAAGTTAAGCCATTTAATATAGGAGACAAAATAGGATATGCATTTGGAGATTTAGGCTGTGGTGCATTTTTTATGTTTGTATCTAGTTATTTAATGTTATTTTATACAGATATATTAGGCATAAGCGCAACAGCAGTTGGTACTTTATTTTTAGTAGCAAGAATTTGGGATGCTATAAATGACCCTATAATGGGGACTATATGTGATAGAGTTAAAGTTTCAAAATATGGTAAATTTAAACCATATATTGTTAGATTTGGTATACCAATGGTTTTGGTAGGTATATTAACTTTTACAGCTATTCCTATTTTACCTGAAAATTTAACATTACCATATGCATATATAACTTATATTTTATTTGGTATGTTATATACAGCTGTTAATATCCCTTATGGTTCATTATCATCTGTTATGAGTAAAGACCCAAATGAAAGAGCAGCTTTATCAGTATTTAGAAATCTAGGAGGTCTTTTGGCTCAAATAATAATAGTATTTTTAGTCCCTAAATTAGTTTTTAATATAGATGGTGAAATTACAGCTGTTGGATTTTTAAAATGTGCTATAATATTAGCTATAATATCAAGCATATCTTTTATTATTACATTTAGATTTACTAGAGAAAGAATAGTACATAATAAACTTACAAAAAATAATGATAGTTTTTTAAAATCTATATTAAAATTATTTAAAAATAGAGCTTTTTTAGGTATAGCTTTAGCATCATTTGCACAAATGGCAGGTCTTTTAACAACACAAGGCTTAACAGCATATCTTTTTAAAGACTATTTTAAAGCCCCAAGCCTTATTTCTATAGGCGGTCTTAGTGCTTTAATATCCTCATTTTTAGTAATACCTTTTGCTACTAAAATAATTAGCAAACTAGGAAAAAAAGAAACAGCTGTATTTAGTTGTATGTGGTCGACTATTATTTATGCTCTAGTATTTTTTATACCAAACTTAAATGTAAATACATATATCATACTAATGTTTATTAATGGTTTAGGCCAAGGGTTAATGAGTGCTGTAACTTGGGCATTAGTAAGTGATACTATTGATTATCAAGAATATATTACTGGAGAAAGAAATGAAGGCACAGTTTATTCTTCTTATTCTTTAGCAAGAAAATTAGCACAAGCTATATCTGGTGGATTTGCCGGATTTGCATTAGGCATTTTAGGTTATCAGTCTGGCTCAACAACTCAAACAGAAGATGTTGCTACAGGTATTAAAGCACTTGCAACAGGTATACCAGCTTTATGTCTTTTAGCTACAACTTTAATTTTAATTTTTGTATATAATCTTTCTAAGAAAAAAATAAATCAAATTACAAAAGAACTAGAAATAAGAAGACAACATAACTAAAAAAATATTTAAAAATGGAGGATTTTAATTATGATAGTAGATTTAAAAGCAAAACCTTATAACCTTAATGATGAAGATATAAAATGGGTAAAAGACACTATATCTAATATGACGATAGAGGAAAAAATTGGACAATTATTTATTAATATGGGTGAAAGTAGAGATGAACAGTATTTAAAGGATGTTATAAATAAGTATCATATAGGTGGTGTTCGTTATAATCCTGGCACAGCAGAAGAAGTTTATGAACAAAATAAAATTTTACAAGAAAATAGTAAAATACCACTTTTAATAGCTGCAAATACCGAAAGCGGGGGTAATGGTGCTTGTGTAGATGGAACATATGTAGGAACTGAAACAAAAATAGGGGCTACAAATGATAAAAAATTTGCATATGAATTGGGACGTATTTCTGGTATAGAAGCTTCGGCTATTGGTTGTAACTGGAGTTTTGCTCCAATTGTTGATATAGATGTAAATTGGAGAAATCCTATTATATCTAGTCGTACTTTTGGAAATAATGCTGATAAAGTGTTAGAATATTCTTTAGAGTATATGAGAGGAATTATGGAAAGTGGAATAGCACCCGCTGCAAAACATTTTCCTGGTGATGGTATAGATGAAAGAGACCAACATTTATCTTTTGCACCAAATTCTTTATCTGTTGAAGAATGGGAAGCAACTTTTGGCAAAGTATATAGAGGTTTATTTGAGGCTGGTCTTCCATCTATAATGGCCGGGCATATTTCATTACCAAATTATGTGCGTCATTTTAAACCAGATGCTACAATACAAGAATTAATATTACCAGCTACTTTAAATAAATATATTTTAACAGACTTATTAAGAAAAGAAATGGGCTTTAATGGTTTAGTTGTAACAGATGCAAGCCATATGGTTGCAATGACTTCTGCTATGAAACGTAGTGAAATGCTACCAACAGCAATAGCAGCAGGTAGTGATTTATTTTTATTCTTTAATGACCCAGATGAAGATTTTAATTGGATGATGGAAGGATATAAAAATGGTATTATAACAGATGAAAGACTTGAAGAAGCTTTAATGCGTATATTAGGTATGAAAGCTACATTAGGATTACATAAAAAAGCTAAAACAGAGATATTACCAAAAAAAGATATTGCTCTGTCTAAAATAGGTATTAAAGAAAATAAAGAAATAGCAAAAGAAATTTCTGATAAAGCTATAACTTTAGTAAAAAATAATGAAAATATATTTCCTATATCTTCTACAAAACAAAAAAGAGTTTTACTTGTTGAAATAAAAGGATTTGAAGGTGGGTTTGGTAAATTTATTGAACTAATGGGTGGTAAGAAAAAATCTGCTATTGAAATGACAAAAGAATTTTTAGAAGAAGAGGGATTTGAAGTTACTATATATGAATCTCCTATGAAAAAAATAGAAAATCTTCCACCAGAAGAAATGAGAGTAGCACTTGGCAATATATATGCCGCAAAACGTCCAATATCAGATTTAACAAATAATTATGATTTAATAATAAATATAGCAAATATTAATCCTAATACTGACCAACGTATATTATGGCCTGCAAGTAAAGGTACTCCAGATATTCCTTTTTATGTAAATGAAGTACCAACAATATTTATATCTGTAAATTGTCCATTCCATTTAGCAGATGTACCTCAAGTTAAAACGTATATAAACGCTTATGATAATAGGGAAGATACAATTAAAATATTAGTTGATAAAATGTTAGGAAAATCTGAATTTAAAGGAATAAGCCCAGTTGATGCTTTTTGTGGATTAGAAGATACTAGATATTAATTGGGAGGATATAAAGTGAAAAATTTAAATGAATTTAATAAAGAAAAAAATTTTTTAATTTGCATAGACTCAGATGGTTGTGCAATAAATACAATGGATATTAAACATATAAAATGTTTTGGACCTTGTATGGTAAAAGAGTGGAATCTTCAAATATGGGAAAAAGATATTTTAGAAAAATGGAACAATGTTAATTTATATACACTAACTAGAGGTATAAATAGATTTAAAGGACTTGCTATTGCACTTGAAGAAATTAATCAAAAGTACGTTAAAATAGAAGAGTTAGATGATTTATTAAACTGGGTTAAAAATACTAATGAACTTTCTAACCAATCTTTAATTAAAGAAATAGAAAAAAAGGGGACTATGTGTTTAAAAAAGGCTTTAAATTGGTCAAAAGATGTTAATAGGTGTATAGAATTATTAACAGATGATGAAAAGTTAAGTTTTAAAGGTGTAAAAGAAGCATTAGAAAAAGCTCATAAATTGGCAGATATAGTTATAGTATCTTCAGCTAATGAAAAAGCAGTATTAGATGAATGGAAATATAACAAACTTATAGAGTATACAGATTTAATATTAACACAAAACATAGGTACAAAATCATTTTGTATAAGTAAGCTTTTAGAAAAAGGATATGATTCTAAAAATGTCCTTATGATTGGTGATTCAAAAGGAGATTTTGATGCTGCTAAAAAAAATAATATATTATTTTATCCAATAATGGTTAAAAAAGAAATATTTTCTTGGGAAAGATTTAAAGAAGAAATTTTATATAAATTTACTAATAACCTATATACATCAAAGTATGAAGATAAAATTATAAAAGAATTTGAAGATAATTTTAATAATAATTAATTATTATAATTACAAATAAAATTTAGGAGTGAAATATTATATGTTATATCCAATAATTACAGAAACAAGAAATATTATAGAATTAAATGGTGTTTGGAGTTTTAAAATTGATAAAGGCAATGGATTTTTGGAAAAATGGTATAAAAAACCTCTAGAAAATACCATAAATATGGCTGTTCCTTCATCATATAATGATTTAATAGAATGTCCAGAAATTAAAAATCATATTGGGTGGGTTTGGTATGAAAGAACATTTGTTGTACCAAAAATATTAAAAAATGAAAGAATAGTTTTAAGATTTAGCTCTGCAACACACGAAGCTAAAGTATATTTAAACGGAGAATTTATAGTTGAACATAAAGGGGGATATACACCTTTTGAGATAGAAATAAATAATAATTTGCTTGAAGGTGAAAATAGATTAATAGTTGCAGTTAATAATATAGTAGATGAATCTACTTTACCAGTTGGTATAATAAAAAAAGTACAAAAAGATGGTAAAGAAATTATAAAAAATTATGTAAACTTTGACTTTTTTAACTATGCTGGTATACATAGACCCGTAAAAATATATACAACACCTAAAAATTATATAGAAGATATTGAAATTGTTACAAATTATAAAGATAATATAGGTTATATTGATTACGAAGTGAAAGTAAATGAAAATACAAATATTAAAGTTAGTATAATAGATGAAGATAATAATGTCTTAGAAACATTAAATTGTATAAAAGGTAAATTTGAGATAAAAAATGTTAAGTTATGGGAACCTTTAAATGCTTACCTATATAAAATGAAAGTAGAGCTATTTAAAGATGATATATTATTAGATACTTATACAGAAGAATTTGGTGTAAGAACAGTAGAAGTAAAAGATGGCAAATTCTTAATTAATAATAAACCATTCTATTTTAAAGGTTTTGGAAAACACGAAGATGCACATATTAATGGTAGAGGTATAAATGAGGCAATTAATGTTAAAGACTTTAGTTTAATGAAATGGATAGGAGCTAATTCTTTTAGAACTTCTCATTATCCGTATTCTGAAGAAATGATGAGACTTGCAGATAGAGAAGGTATAGTTGTTATTAATGAAACTGCTGCAGTTGGTTTACATTTAAACTTTATGGCAACTTTGTCTTTAGGTGAACAAAGAAAAAGAAATACTTGGGAAGAACTTAAAACAAAAGAAGCACACGAACAAGCATTAAAAGAATTAATATTAAGAGATAAAAATCATCCTTGTGTTGTAATGTGGTCTATTGCTAATGAGCCCGATTCAGACTCTGAAGGGGCTAAAGAATATTTTGAACCATTAGTTAATTTAACTAAACAATTAGACCCACAAAAAAGACCTGTAACTATTGTTACATATTTAAAATCTACTCCAGATGTATGTAAAGTAGGAGATATAGTAGATGTATTATGCCTTAATAGATACTATGGTTGGTATATAGCTGGTGGAGAATTGGAAGATGCTAAAAAAATGTTAAAAGATGAATTAGAAGGTTGGGTAAAAAGATGTCCTAATAAACCAATAATGTTTACAGAATATGGTGCAGATACTGTAGCTGGTTTACACGATACTATTCCTGTTATGTTTACCGAAGAATATCAAATTGATTATTATAAAGCGAATCACGAAGTAATTGATAAATGTAAAAATTTTGTAGGTGAACAAGTTTGGAATTTTGCAGATTTTGCAACAAGTCAAGGCATATTAAGAGTACAAGGAAATAAAAAAGGTATATTTACAAGAGATAGAAAACCAAAAATGGTAGCACATTATTTCCGTGAAAGATGGAATAATATACCACAATTTGGATATAAAAATTAAATATATTTGATGTAAAAATAAAGCTAGTATTAACAATTAATATTTGTAATTATTAGCTTTATTTTTAATTATAATATTATTTATATAAAAAAATAAAAATAGAGTAATATAAATAATACTTATATATAGTAAAGTAACATAATTAAAAGAAAAAGGGTATCCTTACAACTATTCGTTAAATGAAACTTTAACGAATAGTTGTATTTATATTATAAAATTTTACTATTATATTAGTTATTATTTATATATTTGTATTTATATAAGTAATTGTACATTATTATTTGTTTACTAATTTATAATAATGTACAATTTAAAAATAATAAAAAATAAATTTTATTTATTTATCTTAAATAAATTATAACATTTTCAAAAACTCTTCTTCAGATAATATTTTTATATTTAGTTCTTTAGCTTTTTTATTTTTAGATGAACTAGATTCTTTATCATTATTAATAAGATAATTTGTTTTCTTTGTTACGCTATTAGTAACTTTTCCGCCTAAATATTCTATTTTTTCTTGCAATTCTTTTCTATTTTTAAAATTATTTAAATCTCCAGTTATTACAAATATTTTATCTTTTATATCTAAATTGTACTCTTGTAAAGATATATTATCATTTATATTTAATAAAGGAAATACTTTATTTACAAGCTCTATATTATCTTTATTTGAAAAATAATTAACTAAAGAATTTGCCATAATATCTCCAAATCCATCTATTAATGTAATTTCATCTATTGAGCTATTTTTTATTTTATCAAAATTATAATTAAAATGTTTACATAAAAGCTTTGCATTACTAAGACCTATATGTTCTATACCTAAAGAATATATAAAACTAGGAAGCGTCGTATTTTTAGAATTTTCAATAGCATTTATAAGATTTGTATAAGATTTTTCACCAAAACCTTGCATATTAATTATATCATCTTTATATTTTTCTAAATTATATATATCTGTAAAATCTGTTATAAATCCACAATTAATAAATTTTTCAATAGTTGCTTTAGAAAAATCTGTAATGTTCATAGCATCTCTAGATACATAATGTACTATTGAGTTAATTATTTTCGCAATACATTTAGGATTGCTACATTTTAAAGCTAATCCATCTCTTATTTTTACAACTTCTGCTTTACCTTCACAAGCATTACATTTTTCAGGTATTTTTAAGGTATCACTTTTTGTTTCGTTTTCTGCTATTTGTGGTATAATCATATTTGCTTTATAAACTTTTATTATATCTCCAATGCCTAATTTTAAATTTTTTATAATGCTTATATTATGAAGACTAGCCCTATTAACTGTAGTTCCTTCTAATTCTACTGGTTCAAATATAGCAACAGGATTAATAAGTCCAGTTCGTGAAGTATTCCATTCTACATCTAATAATGTTGTTCTTGCTAAATCATCTGCCCATTTAAAAGCAATAGAATCTTTAGGAAATTTAGAAGTTTCACCTAAACTATCGCTATAAGATATATCATTAAATGTTATTACAAGACCATCTGTTGCGAATTTATTTGATTTTACTTTATTTTCAAAATTTAATATTGTATTTTTAACATTATTTTTATCAACTAAAGCATATTCTACTGTTTCAAATCCTAATGATAATAAAAAATCTAGTTGCTCTGATTTTAAATTAAATTCTTTATCACATTTTACTAAAGAAAAAGCTAAAAAGCTTACATTTCTATCTTTTGTAATTTCATTATTAAGTTGTCTTACTGTTCCACTACATAAATTTCTTGGATTTTTATATTTTTCTGTTATATCTAAATTTTCATTTATATTTTCAAAATCTTTAAAAGATATTAAAGCTTCTCCACGTATAATAAGCTCCTCTTTAAAAGGAATTTTTAAAGGAATATTTTTAAAAACTTTACAATTATGAGTAATATCTTCCCCTATTTCACCATTTCCTCTTGTAACAGCACTAACAAGATTACCATCTACATAAGTTAAAACTATTGTAAGTCCATCCATTTTAAAGGATAATAACCCTTCTTTTGTGTCTAAAAAATCTTCTATTTTAGATATTTCTTTTGTCTTATCTAAAGATAACATTTTCTTATTATGTTTAACTTTTTTTAATTCACTTAAAACTACATACCCAACATTTTGTGTAGGACTATTAGATAACACTATACCTGTCTTTTTTTCAAGTTCTTCTAGCTCATCATATAGCTTATCATACTCAAAATCGGACATTATTTCATAACTTTCTTGATAATATGCTTTTCTTGCTTTATTAAGTGTATTAACAAGTTCTTTTATTTTTTCTATCATTTTTTTCTCCTTTGTTTATAAATAACTAATATTTATAATATCACAAATATAAAAAATAATTAACTAAAATTTTTACTTTATTTACATTTTAAATAACAATAATATTAAAACAATAATTATTAAATTATTAGAAATATTAAAACTATTATTTACAAAAAATAAACAATTTTCATCTATATCATAAACGCCATCTTCTTTAACAGAAGGGTCTATATTTAAAGAATTAACTTTTATAACTTCATTATTAATATTTTTTTCTATATTTCTAGGTATCATACTATTTAAAGCAGATATATTTGTTATTAAATTTATAGCATTATCTATATTTTTATGATTTTCTTTTATTACAAAAGGTTTAATAGCATTTAATAAATTAATCTCTTTAGTAGGATTATTTTTGATATTATCAACATTATTTTTTAATTCTAAATTTATTTTATCTATATATTTTGTTTTAAATAAATTTGTAACTAAATTAAAGGCTTCTTTTATATCATTTTCTACTACTTGTTTATCTTGTATTTTTTGTGCGATTTCATAGATTACATTATTTTCTTGCATAACAAACCTCCTGAGATAATAATTTATAAACATCTATTAGACCCCAACCTTGTTGGTTTTTTGGTAAATATAAATTTTTACAACATTTTTTTAACATAAGTTTTACATCGTCTGGTTGTAAATTATTATATTTTTCTAATAATAATGCTATTGCTCCAGAAACTATAGGCGTAGACATAGATGTGCCACTTAAAGAAAAATAATTTTTTTCTATAACTTCATTAGACTGTTTTGACACATTATTAGACAAACAAGATACAATATTAACACCTGGAGCTAAAACATCGGGTTTTATAACACATTCTAAAGTTGGTCCACGTCCAGAAAAATTTATAAGATGATTTCCCCATACATTAGCTGTTATATTATCGTCTGAAGCACCAATAGTTATAACTTTTTTGCTTATAGCAGGTGAACTAATACTATATTTTTTAGGTCCATCATTACCTGCAGCTATTGTAACAATAATTCCACTATCCCATATTTTTTCAACAGCTTTTACTAAAGGGTCATTAGATGATGTATTATTTGTACCAATAGATAAATTAGCAATTTTTATATTATATTTTTCTTTATTATCTATAATCCATTGTAAACCGGCTAAAACATCTGATGCATTCCCCTTACCTTCGTTATTTAGTACTTTTACACCTATGAGATTACAGTCTGGTGCTATTCCTCTATATTTTCCATTAGAATTTATCCCGTTACTACCTGCTATACCTGCCACATGTGTTCCATGTCCATTATCATCATAAGGTTTTGTTTTGTTATTAATAAAATCTTTAAATGCTATTATTCTATTTTTAGGATATAAAAAATCATTTATAGGAGAAATACCAGTATCTAATATAGCTATTCCTATTCCCTTTCCTGTATATCCCTTTTCTTGAATAATATCTGCATTTACAGTTTTTCTAGCAGTATTCATCTGCATAGTTATATGAGCATTTTGAAAAACAGTTTTTAAACATTTTAAATCTTTTAGTTTTTCTATATTTTGTTCTTCTATCTCTATAACAATCGAATTAATTAAAGGTATTTTATATTTTATATTAGCTATAGACTTTAATATATTTTCTTCTTCAAATGATAAATTACTTTCAACTATTAATTCTACATTACTCATATTACAAGCCTTTCTAATAATTCTTAATTTAGTCTATGCTAAAATAAGAAAAATGTTATTAATTTTTACAAAAAATAATCTTGTACAACATTTTTAGGCTTGTTTAAATAATTTTTTTCAAAAAAATGTAATTTTTACTAAAACTAATACATATAATTAAAATATAATTTTTTTGGAGGTAATAATTATGAATTTTGGAGGTAATAACTTTATCATAATTATATTTTTATTAATGATGATGCAAGGTGATTGTGGTTTTGGTGGAGATAGCAGTATGCTTATTTTATTATTATTAATTTTTATGATGCAAGGCAATGGTTGTGGTATTTGCGAAGCTAAATAATTAATAAAATAAAAAAGTTATACAAAGTTATTGTCAATAAAGTAAATATAAAATAAAAAATTTACTTTATTGACAATATAAATTTTTAAATATCTTTAAATGGGTTAAAATAATGTTTTCTACAAGTAGAAATAAAATAATCTTCTCCTTCTTTAGTATCACCTATAACAACTGTATTTCCAGTAGATTCTAAAATAGGTTTACCATTTTTTATTCTTAAATTCATTGTTGCTTTTTTATCACAAAAATGACAAACACTTTTTACTTCTTGTATGCTATCTGCAAAATATAATAATGCTTTTGAACCTTCAAATAGTTCCCCTTTTATATAGCTATTTTTTAAACCATAACATATAACAGGAATTTTTAAAAAATCTACAATTTCTGTAAGTTCAATAACTTGAGCTTTAGTTAAAAACTGTGCTTCATCAATTAATATACAATTTATTTTTTTTTCATTTTTTTCATTTATAAAATTGTATATGTTCATATCTCTATCAAAACAAAAACATTTGTGTTTATAAGTTAAAGCTCTACTTTCTATAAAGTCTTCTTCTGTTCTTGTATCTAAGTTAGACCTAAGACAAATTATATTTTTTCCTTGTTGTTCATATTTATGAGCAGTCATTAAAAGGTCTGCCGATTTAGAAGCGTCCATTGTTCCATATTTAAAATATAATTTTGGCATTTATTTATCTCCTATTAATTTATTATTTGTTTTCTGTACTTTTTAATGTTTCTTCTATAATATTTTTCATAATATCTTTTGTTATAGCCCCAGATAAATAGCCATATATTTTTCCTTCTTTATTAATCATAAATGTAGTAGGAAAAGATCTAATAAAATAGTCTTTAAAAGTTTGTCCAGTTTCGTCAAAAACTATAGGGAATGTATATCCTTGTTCTTCTATAAATTTTATAATTTCTTCTTTAGATACATCACTATTATGTAGATAATCTTTAGATGACGGATTTGCTACTCCAAGTATAATAACCTCTTCTTTATTAAGCCCATATTCTTTATAAATTTCTTCTATATGAGGCATTTCTATCAAACAAGGTTTACACCAAGTTGCCCAAAAATTAAGAAATACAACTTTTCCTTTATAATCAGATAATGTGTGTGTGTTCCCATATTGGTCTGTTAGTGTAAAATCAAACAAATCTGGTAATTCTTTCATCTCTTCTTTAGTTTCAGCTTGATTAACATCTTCTGTAGTTGTCTCTGTTTCTTTAATTTCTTGCTTTTCTTGTGGTACCTCTTGTTTTTTATTATTATCTATAACTAAATATCTAGATATACTATTCATATATCCAGTAAATGTCATTATACCTATTAAAATTAATAAAAAACCACTTATTTTTACTGTGTATTTTAAAAACTTTTGTTTTTCTTTAAAAAAGTTTAAAACTTTAGTTGTAAATAAACCTAATATTAAAAATGGAATAACAAATCCTAATGAATAAACTAAAACTAATATATTACCAACTAATGAATTTTTTGAGCTAGAAGCTAAAATTAACACAGATGATAATGCTGGTCCTACACAAGGTGTCCACGCAAAGCTAAATGTAAAGCCCATAATAAATGCTATTAAAGGATTTACCTCTCTTTTAGTTATATCAAAATTAAATTTTCTTTCTTTTTGTAAAAATTTAAAATTAAAAATTCCTAGTTGAAAAAGACCTAATAAGATAATTATTATTCCACCTATTCTTGTAAATAATGTTTGGTATTTACTAAAAAATCTACCTAAAGCAGTAAATGATATGCCTAATAAAAAAAATGTACAACATATACCTAAAGAAAAAAATAAGGTATGTAAAAAAACTTTTTTTCTTTTATACATAAGAGTTCCATTTTCTAAAATTTGGGTATTACCAGCTAAGTAAGATATATACAAAGGAATTAAAGGTAAAATACACGGAGATAAAAATGATATTAACCCTTCAAAAAAAACTATTATAAAACTTATATGATTAGAAATATCTATATTATTAAACATACTTCACCTTTCTAAATATTATTTATTAAATTTTGTATAAATTCTTTATCTTTTAAACCGTTTATTTTATGTATAATTTTATTATTTTTTAAAATTACAATTGAAGGTACACTCATTATACCATATTTCATAGCTATACTTGGGCTATGTTCAATATTAACTTTACCAACAGTTATATTTTTATTTTCCGCTTCTATTTCTTCTAATATATTGTTTACAATTTTACAAGGAGCACAATGTGTGGCACCAAAGTCTAAAATTATTAAATCTTCGTTATTAGTTATATATTCATCATAATTATTTGATTCAATATCTACTGTCATATATACTCCTTTCTATTTTTCTATATTATCTAATTTTAAATTTGGATAAGCATTTAAATCTAAATCGGCAAAGTTACCTTTTAAATATTCAAAATATCCAGCACATCCTATCATAGCAGCATTATCAGTACATAATTTTAAGCTAGGTATACAAAGCTTAATTCCTTCTTTATCACAAGCCTCTTGCATAGTTTCTCTTAAAAAAGAATTTGCAGAAACACCTCCTGCTAAAGCTAATGTTTTTAAATTATTATTTTTGCAGGCTTTTATAGCTTTAAAAACTAAAATATCTGTTATTGCTTGTTGAAAAGAAGCAGCCAAATCTTCCTTTTTAAATGGAGTATTAGTCATATTACTTTTATTTACAAAGTTTAAAACAGAAGATTTTAAACCACTAAAGCTAAAGTCATAATCATGTGTATCAATCATTACACGTGGTAAATCTATTGCATATCTATCTCCTTGTTTTGCTAGTTTGTCTATTTCTGGTCCTCCTGGATAGCTTAATCCTATTGTTCTAGCTACTTTGTCAAAAGCTTCTCCACAAGCATCATCTCTAGTTTTTCCTAAAATTTTAAATTTTCCATAGTCTTCTACAAGTACAATATGAGTATGTCCACCAGATATAACAAGGCTTATAAAAGGTGGTTCTAACTCTTTATATTCTATATAATTAGCATATATATGCCCTTCTATATGATGTACAGGTATAAGTGGTTTTTTTAATGTATATGCTAAAGACTTTGCATAGCTTACACCAACTAATAAAGCACCAACAAGCCCAGGTCCATATGTAACAGCTATTGCATCTATATCATTAAGTGTTTTGTTTGATTGTTCTAGTGCTTCATCTAATACAATATCTATCACTTCAATATGTTTTCTAGAGGCTATTTCAGGAACAACTCCTCCAAAAACTTTATGTGTATTTATTTGAGAAGATATAATATTAGATAAAACTTCTCTGCCATTTTTTACAATAGCAATAGAAGTTTCATCACAAGAACTTTCAATAGCTAAAATAATTATATCTTTTTTTATATTTTCCATACTATGCCCTTTCTATAAAATTTAATTTATGTTTTATTATATCAATAATTATAAAACAAATCAATATATAGCATAGTAAAGTAATATATTAAATTTTTATTTATTATTCTAAGCTATCAAAATCAAAAATAGCAGCTTTTGTATAATTTATAACTTTTGCTTCAAAAAAATCTGTTTTTGTATTGTTTATTTTTGAAAAACTTTCTATCCAAGACATAGGGTTTTGTGTTATATCACTATACAGTGGTGTTAAGCCTATTGCTTTTAATCTTAAATTAGATAAATATTTTATATACTTATCTATCAAATCGTTGTTTAATCCTAATATTTCATTATTAGTTACATATTGTCCCCAAGCTATTTCGTGTTCTACACCTGTTTTCATCATATTTCTAAGTTCTTCTTCTAAATATTTTGTAAATATTTGAGGGTTTTCAGTTTTTATTTCTTTAATTATATTTTGGAATAGAACAAGATGAGTTATTTCATCTCTATTTATATACTTAAATATAGTACTTGTAGCTGTCATTTTACCTTGTCTAGCAAGTGTATAGAAAAAACTAAACCCAGAATAAAAATATATTCCTTCCAGTATATAATTAGCCATAATAACTCTTATAAAATTTTCTTGTGTAGGGTTTTGATTAAAGTTTTCATATATACTAGCTATAAATTTATTTCTATTTAATAAATGTTCATCTTCTCGCCACATATCGTATATTTTATCTCTAGTTATAGGATTTGTAACTGTATCTAATATGTAAGAATAACTTTGGGCGTGTATTTCTTCTTGAAAAGTTTGTATGTTTAATAAAGATGAAACCTCTGATGCAGTTATATATCTAGATAAATTGGGTAGGTTTTCACTTTGTATAGAATCTAAAAAGTTTAAAAATGAAATTATTTTATCAAAGGCATTTCTCTCACCATCTGTAAGATAAGGAAATTGTTTTACGTCTTCATTTAAAGCTATTTCTTCTGGTATCCAAAAATTATTTAGCATAGTTCTATACATATTTGTTGCCCAATCATATTTTATCCTATTCCATTCTCTAAGGTTTGTAGTATTGCCATTTATTATACTTATAGTACCTCTTTCACCTTCAGCATTAAATATTTTCTTTTTTATCATAGTTTACCTCCATATTAGCTAGAACAACTTGTACACTCATCCATCTCTAAAGATTGATTTCTAATGTAATAAATAGTTTTTATACCCATTCTCCAACAATTTATATACATATCAAAAATGTCTTTAGCACTAAGCTCATGTGTTATATATAAATTAAAAGATTGAGCTTGGTCTATATGTCTTTGTCTAATAGCACAAGCCTTTATGCTCCAATCTTGTTTTATATAATGTGCCTCTTTATAAAGCCAAAAGTTTTCATCACATAAATTAGGAGCTGTTTTGGGAACATATATACCCTTCTTTTCTTCAACAAAAAACTTTTTAAATATTGGGTCTATACCAGCAGTTGTGTTTGCAATATTAGATGTACTTCCAGTTGGTGCTACTGCCATTATATACCCATTTCTTATACCATATTTTTTTACGTCTTCTTTTAACTTTTGCCATCTTTCAGATGTATAGTTTCTTTTGTCAAAATACTCTCCAGTTTGCCATTCTGAACCCTCAAAAGCTTCATAAGCCCCTTTTTCTTTAGCAAGTTCCATAGAAGATTTTATAGCATTATAAGCTAATTCTTCAAACAAGCTATCTGCCTCTTGTAAATGTTGTTCGCTTTCCCACATTATTTTATTGTTAACTAAATAATGATGGTATCCGCTAGTTCCAAGCCCTATAGCACGATATTTATTACTTGTAACTTTAGCATCTAATACAGGTAATTTATTTAATGTAATAACATTATCTAACATTCTTATTTGTAATGGAATACAATCTTTAAGCTCTTCCTTTGAAACTTTGCCAAGATTAACAGAATTTAAATTACAAGTTACCATATCTCCAGGTTTTATTTTTGTTGTAACAATATCATCTTTTTCTTCTTCTTCTATTAAACTGCTTTCACTTGTATTTTGAGCTATTTCATGACAAAGATTAGAGGCATAAATTATACCTTTATGTTTGTTAGGATTAGCTCTATTAACAGTATCTCTAAAAAATATAAATGGTGTACCTGTTTCTACAGCACTTTTTAATATTTTTTTCATTATATCAAGACAAGGAGTTACTATTTTATCTAAGTTAGGATTATTTTCACATTCTATATATCTGTTTGTAAACTCTTTATTATCTTCATCATCAAAATAATCTTCTAAATAATAACCCATTTCTTTTTTAACTTGATATGGGTCAAATAAAGCCCAATTTTCTCTTTTTTCTAAACGCTCCATAAATAAATTTGGTATGCTAAGAGAAGGAAATATATCGTGAGCTTTTCTTCTATCATCACCATTGTTTGTTTTTAAATCTAAAAAATCGTATAAATCTTTATGCCATATATCTAAAGTTATAGAGGCACTACCTTTTCTTCTTCCTAATTGGTCTACCGCAATAGCCGTATCATTATAAAGTCTTATCCAAGGTATAACCCCTCCAGATGAATTTTTATTTCCCCTAATATCACTATTTAAAGCACGCACTTTTCCCATATATATACCTAAAGCACCACCGTGCTTAGATACTTGAGCAAATTTTTGATTTACATCATATATAGACCATAAATTATCCCCAACAGTAGATATAAAACAACTGCTAAGTTGATAAAAAGGTGTACCAGCATTAGCAAGGGTTGGTGTAGCAACTGTCATTTTTAGAGTACTCATAATATCATAGAATTTTTTAGCATAATATACTTTTTTTTCTTTTTCTGGTATAGCTATATGCATAGCTATAATAAGAAATCTTTCTTGTGGTAATTCTAAAATTTTTCCATCTAAACTTTTTACTAAATATCTTTTAGATAATAAATTTAATCCATCATAATTAAATAAATTATCTCTATCACTTTTTATATAATTACCAAGTTCTTTTATTTCTTCTTCCGAATAGTTTTCTAATATGTAATTTCCATATAAATTTTGTTCTGTAAGACTTTTTACTAATTCTAAAAAATCTCCATAACCAAAATGGTTGTAATTCCTATTTATAGCAGCCTCTTTGTATAAATCATATATTAATAGTCTAGATGCTACATATTGCCAGTTTATATTTATTTTTTTAACTAAATTACCATATCCATCATCTTCTACATATATAACTTTTTCAATAGCAGTTTGTATGAGTGTTTTTTGTATTTCTTTTGTTGTCATACCATCTCTAAACTGTAACTTTGCATCTAGCTCTAATTCTTGTGGAGAACAACCCTCTATGTCCTCACAAGCAAAGGCTATGACCTTTTTAGTTTTTTCAACGCTTAATTTTTCTAAGCTACCATCTCTTTTTTTTATATTTATTGCCATAAATAAATTATTCCTTTCATAATTAAATAAGACATATTATATACTAGCATATATAGGATACTTTTTCAACATTTAACCTTTTATATAGTGTTTTTTGGTAAAATTAACGATTTTATATTAAATATATTTAAAACTATTTATAATTTATATTATTGATTTTTTTATTGTTTAGTAAATTAATATAAATTAATCTTTTTTTTATTAAAATTTATATTATAATTGAATTTTTATTATGTACATTTTGATTATTTATAATTTAAAAAAGTTGTATACTGCTTTGATTTAATTAAAATTTTTAACTATCTCTAATACAGTATACAACTTTTTTATTTGTTACTATTATAAAAAACTATTTCATTACTTTTAACCATACCAAGTTTATCTCTAGCTATTTTTTCGATATACTCATTACTATTTTTATATTCTGTTTGATATTTTAATTCATCATTTTTTTTATTAGCTGTGTCAATTTTCATATTAAGTTCATTAATCTTTTCGTTATATTTAATTAATGAATTATACTTATAAAATAAATATGAAGAAAAACTTAAAACTATAAAAATCATAATAATAAAATATAACTTATCAACTTTAGAAGATTTTTTCTTATTTTCTAAATTCTTCATCTTTTGTCTTATCCCCTTTTATAATTAAAGATTTTAAATAAAACTTAATATTTCTACCTTTATTATATATTGTTACACAAAAGCTATATTTTTTCAATAGTTTTTTTAATATATTTTTTAACAAATAAATTAATTTTTTTAAAGGTTTAAGTATAATATTAAAAATAATTAAAAATGGCATCGAAATAGCTCTAAAAATAAATAAAATTATTTTTATAAGTACATTTATAATTTTTGTAGATATATTTAAAAATATTGGACTTATTAAAAAAGTGTATAAAATCATACTTGTAAATATACCTATTATAAAGAATATTCTAATTTCACCATTATTTTGATAAAGTGATATTAAAAAGATAATAATAGACATAAATAACCAATATATGGTATCTTCTATGTTTATTATAAAGTTATTATGTATAATATATTTTCTAAATATTTTAAGCAAATCATAAAAAAATCCTAATATTAAACCTATAAATAGTGATATTAAAAATATTTTAAGTTGATAAGAAACAGATAAAATCAAATTTAAACACCTTATTTAAAGATTTTATTTAATATACCACTAGCTGGTTTTCCATAAGAAGATTTATCTTCATACACTAAGCTATATATTTCACCATCTATTTCTAAATCACCACTATCTAAATTTAATTTATTAATATGAAAATTTATTCCCTTTAATATTAAGATTCCAAGTTCTGTTTCAGAAACTATCATTTCTTCATCAAAAGAGATAACATCTAAAACGCCTGTAATTTTTATGTTTGTCCTATCTAATATGTTTATATTATGTTTATTTTTTTTATCTTCAGACATTTAAACCCTCCATATATATTTTATATAATAATATATGTGGAGGGTTTATAAAATATGAATTTAATTGCCTAAATCACTACTTCTATTAGTAAATGAAGTATGTAAAAGCTCTTCAGCAAGGTGGCTTAAAGGTTTTTCATAAAATTCTTTATATAATAGTTTAATCTCTTCATTTTCATGACTAGATCTTATTTTTAATTGATTATCTCTTTGATATAAACCTTCAATACGTTTTTTAAGTGCTGCATCTCTTTTTGGTATTTTCTTTTTAGGTTGGCCACCACCACCTATACAACCACCTGGACAAGCCATTACTTCAACAAAATGATAATTTTTTTCACCACTTTTAATTTTTTCTATAAGCTTAGTAGCATTAGCCGTTCCATATACAACAGCAACATTAACTTCTTTACCTTTAATATTAACAGTAGCTTCTTTTATTTCTTCTAAATCTCTAACACTTTCTAATTGATATAAAGTCTCTGGTACTGGTTCATTAGTTAAATAATTGTAAGATGTTCTTAATGCAGCTTCCATAACACCACCAGTATTACCAAAAATAACACCAGCTCCAGAAGCTTCACCCATAAATTTATCAAACTTACTGTCTTCTAAAGATGTAAAATCTATATTTTTTTCTTTAGCCCAAAGAGCAAGTTCTCTTGTTGTAATAATATAGTCATTATCTCTCATGCCTTCTACATTATTATATTTTGCAGATGCATTCATTTCATCACGTCTAACTTCAAATTTTTTAGCAGAACAAGGAGTTATAGTAACTGTTACTATCTTAGATGGGTCAATATTCATTTTTTTAGCAAAATAAGTTTTAATTGTTACACCTTGCATACCAATAGGACTTTTAGCAGATGATAAATTTGGTATAAAATCTGGATGATATGTTTCAACATATTTTACCCAAGCAGGACAACAACTTGTAAATTGAGGTAATACAGCATTTTCGTCTTTTATTCTTTCTATAAACTCAGAGGCTTCTTCAACTATTGTCATATCTGCACCAAAGTTTACATCTAATACATAATTAAACCCTAATTCTCTTAATAGGGAAACCATCTTACCTTCGACAAATTCCCCTTCTTCCATATCAAATAATTCTCCAAGGGCAACTCTTACAGCAGGAGCCGTACTAACTATAACTACTTTATCATTAGCATTAATAATATTTTCTACATCTTTATATTCATATTTCTCTGTTATACTATCTACAGGACATATATTAGCACATTGACCACAATGAATACATATAGCAGTATCATTTGTTTTTTCTAAATCAAAATTACCATAAACCCCTATAAAATCTCGACATATTTTAGTACACAATTTACATTTTATACATTTATCTTCATGTAAGATAATAGCTGGATTATCTTCTTCTATAGGAACTCTAATATCTATTAAATTATGCTTACTCATAAAAACCTCCTAAAAATAATAATAAAAGCTTTAAACATAAAATTTATTTTACATTATTATATCAATTATTATATTTTTAGTCAATAATACTAATAAATTTATTATTTGAAAGTTATAAAATATAATATTAGTATAAAAAATTAAAATATACTTATTTTTAATATATAAAATTTATAAACTAAAATTATATATTTTATTTTTAGTATTTAAGTAATTAATAATTATAGCTTCATTATTTTTTATATTAAAAAATCTCCTATACATTTAATTTAGTATAGGAGATTACACTGTTTATAATAGTTTCTATTAGTATATAATATTTATTTTTACTATCAAAATAATAATTAGTTATTATAAATTTTTTAATTTAAAATCTGACACTGAAGAATAGAAAATTTCTGCTTGGCTTGCAAGCTCTTCTGATGCTGATGCTGATTGTTCACTTGCACTAGCATTATTTTGTGTAACAGATGATATTTGTTCAATTCCATCTGCTATTTGCTCAATAGATTTTTCTTGTTCTTTAGATGACATTGCACAAGAAGAAGTAAGAACAGAAATTTCCTCTATTTGTTTAACTATACTAACTAAAGATTTAGCTGTATCATTTGCAATTTTTGAACCTTCAGATACTTTTTCAACTGAACTTTCTATAAGCTCTGTTGTTTCTTTAGCAGCTTGTTGGCTTCTAGCAGCAAGGCTTCTAACTTCTTCTGCAACAACTGCAAATCCTTTACCATGTTCACCAGCACGAGCGGCTTCTACGGCTGCATTAAGTGCTAATATATTTGTTTGGAAAGCTATATCATCTATTACTTTTATTATGTTAGATATACTATTAGAAGCATTATTTATTTCATCCATAGCTAATAACATATTATCCATTTGTTTGCTACCTTCATTAGCATTATTTCTAGCTTGTAATGCAAGTTCATTAGCTGTTTCAGAACTATTTACATTATCAATAGATTGTTTAGAAATTACACTAATAGTTTCATTAAGCTTTTCAACAAAACTAGACTGTTGTGTTGCCCCTTCCGCTAAAGATGTACTAGCTTGTGATATTTGTTTAGAACCAACAGATACCTGTTCGGCTGATGATATAATATCTTTTGTAAGTATATTAAGATTGTGAACAATTAAATTAACAGATCTTTGTATTTCTTCAAAATCTCCTACATAATCTTTATCTATAGATACGTCAAAGTTTTTATTTGCCATTTCATTTAATATATGAGAGATTTCAGAAATGTAAGAATCAATAGTTTCAGCAGTATAATTTACTGTTTTCTTAATTATGTTAAATTCACCTTTATATTCATTTGTTATTCTATGTGAGAAATTACCCATTGCAAATTGATTAAGAGCATTTTGAGTTTCTTTAATAGGAGTAACTACATTTTCTACAAATTGATTTAATCCATCTGTAGTTTCTTTCCATTGTCCTACATATTTTGAAGTATTAAGCCTAAATTCTAAGTTTCCTTCATTTGCAGCTTTTATAAGGCTTGATATATCTTTTGAAACACTTTTTAATGCACTTTGCACTGCAATAATACCATTTTTAATTAAAGACTTATCTCCTGGGAAATCTTTAACATTTACATCAAAATTTCCTTCTCCAAAATCTTTTATTTTATCTAATACATATAAAGAATCATCTATTAAGTTATTAGTTGCAATATTTATTGCATTAGTCGCTTCTTTAAATGAGCCTTCATATTTATCAATATTTATTCTATAAGATACATTTCCTTTATCAAGCTCGGCAGATAATTTATTTATATCTTCAAGTATAGATTGGAAAGTTTCAGACATATCGGAAATAGCATTAGATAATTCACCTAGCTCATCTCTAGTGTTTGTCCTACAACTTGTGTTTAAATCTCCTCTAGAAACATCTAAAGCTATACCCTTTAATTTTTCTAAAGGTTTTCTAATATCTCTTGTTAATTTTATTCCAAATAACATTACAAATATTTGTATTATAGCAAAAATTATTAAAAATATTATTTTTTGTATTATAGACTGTTTTTCAGATTTTTTTAAATCATCTGATAGACTTTGAAATGCTTCCATAGGTGTATTATATACTGCTGAAAATAGATTATTGCCTACTTCTGTTAATTTAGCATCTAATTCTTTAGCTTTAGTAGTATTTCCAGAAGCAATGTAATTAATAGATTCTATAAATCCATTATAATACTCATCTAGCCAACTTATTATAGAATTTAAAAGGTCTATTTCTTCTTTTCTAAAATTATTTTTATTATCTGATTGTACAATTGATAGATATTCCTCCAGATGTTTTTTAGCTATTGTATAAACTTGTTCAATTTCAGATTTTATACTATTAGCATTACTAGCATTTATTTTAGAAATACTATTAAATGCTACTACCCTTAAATTAGTAACATCTTCTATAACATTTATGCCTTGAGTTACTATTTGTTCATTAGAAGTTATAGATTCTTGATAATGTTTGTTCATAAAGTCAATAGAATTTATTCCTAATAAACCTAATAGAAATACTAAAATAGATATTAACCCAAAACAAATAGAAAATTTAATTTTAATTTTCAAATTCTTATACCAGTTCATAAAAACCACCTTTTCTTAAATTTTGTATATTTAATAATTTTTTCAACTAATTATAACATATATTTTATAATTATTCTAGTATTTTTTAATATAAATTTTAATATTTATAAGTTATAAAAGTTAAATAGTAGTATTTTATTCTATATAAATACATAATATAATTTATCATAGAGTGATTTATTATGACAAAAAATGATTTAATACAACTATCATCAAGAATAAAATCAAGACGAAAATCTCTAGCTTATACTCAAGAAGATATTGCTGAAAAATTAGGACTATCATACAGTCATTATAGTAAAATAGAAAATGCTATTTCTTTTCCATCATTAGATACACTTATAAAAATATCTAAAATATTTGGGCTATCTCTTGATAATCATGTTTTTGGTGAAAAAAATAATACAAATTTAGATTTTACAAAATTAAACAATATTATAAATGATTTAAAAAATAATAAATCTCAAAAAATATCTGATTTAAAAACTTTTATAAAATTATTAGAAGTAATTGATAATGTATAAAATTTATTGTAAAAGTTTTATGTTCAAAGAATATATCAAAAAGTTTTAACTTTATTTTTAAATGTTCAATTAGTATTAATTATTTTAATCAAATAAAAAATAACAATTATTAATATTTATTACATAATCAATAATTGTTATTAAATATTTCTAATTATTTATGTATTAGATAATTTTTATTAGTATTACTATTTACTTTATTTAATAGATAGTTAAAATTTATTATATATTAATGTAACTCTTTTAAAATTTCTTTATCAATTTTATATGTATTTCTAAATTGTTTAATAAACTTTTTACATGTTTCAAAATCTATTAATACATTTTTTCTAGTCGTTCTATATTTACATATACAGATAATTTATTGTTACAATAATCATTTTGTTTTTGAATTATTTCTGGAGTATCACTTATTATAGTACCATAACCATAATACCTTTGGGATATTATTTACTATTTCCACTTATATAAAACAATATTTTATACCCTTTACGCATTGATTTATTAGCTATAAATGTATTTACTGTATTTATATTTGTATTATTAAAAATATCCCAAGTTTTAAGGTTTATTATTGAAATATATACTTCCATTTTTTACTCCTAACTTTTAAATTATTATTAACTTATATTTTATTATTTGAAATATAAATTGTCAATTAAAATATGTTCATAAGTTTATTATTATTTATAGAAATGCAATTTAAAATACTTTATTTTTGACTATCACTAACATGTAAATTTAATGATTTTTAATATTATGATTTTCTATAACACTTAAGATTAATAATATTCTTAAATATAAAATATAGTTTAAATTTTTCATCTAAAATATTCCTATTTTAGAAAAATATTTATTATAGTAGTTAAATTGATATCTAATTATTTTTAAATATATGTATTAAAAAAATTTTTTTGATGCACTCTTTATTTTGAAATATAAATACTGTTACAAAATTAACAGTATTATATTAAACATTTAAAATTATCTATTTTTTCATTTATTCTAAAAATAGTAATTTTGGGTTTAATGTATTATTTACTTCCAAAATTACACAAAAAAGTTGCATACTGATTAGTTAAATCGCCACTAAAATCATATACAACTTTTATTATATATATTTTTTATTTTAAACAATTTTTTAAATCATCTTGTGCATTAGTAATAGGTTTTATATCAAATGTATTAACTAAATAGTTAAGTACATTTTCACTTAAAAATGCTGGTAATGTTGGTCCAATATACATTCCTTTTATACCTAATGATAAAAGTGCTAATAAGTCTGCTACTGCTTTTTGCTCATACCAAGATAATATTATAGATAATGGTAAATCATTTACACTAGTATTAAATGCTTCTGCTAAAGCTAAAGTTATTTTCACTGCAGAATAAGCATCATTACATTGACCTACATCTAAAAGTCTTGGTATATCTAATATTTCACCAAATGATAACTTATTAAATCTATATTTACCACAAGCCAAAGTTAATATTACACAATCTTTTGGTACAATTTGAGCAAATTCTGTATAATATTTTCTTTCAGCCCTTGCACCATCACATCCACCTATTAAGAAGAAATGTTTTATATCTCCAGATTTAACTAATTCTATTATTCTATCTGCTTTACTTAATAAAGCACTATGTCCAAACCCTACTGTTATCTCTTTTCTTTCTTTATCTTCTTCAAATCCCCCAAGTTCTAAAGCCTTTTCTATTATTTCGCTAAAGTCTTTTTCACCATTTTCATTTTTACCTATATATTTAATACCTTCCCAACCAACTACACTTGTTGTAAATATTCTATCTTTATAAGAATCTCTAGGTTTCATAATACAATTTGTTGTCATAAGAATACAACCAGGAATATTATCAAATTCTTTTTGTTGGTCTTGCCAAGCTCCACCGAAGTTTCCTACTAAATGTGGATATTTATTTAATTCTGGATATCCGTGCGAAGGTATCATTTCACCGTGTGTATAAATGTTTATTCCTTTTCCTTCTGTTTGCTTTAATAACATTTCTAAATCTTTTAAATCGTGACCAGAAACTATAATAAATGGACCTTTTTTAATATTTATATTTACTTTTGTTGGTGTTGGATTTTTATATATACTAGTATTAGCTTCATCTAGTTTTTTCATAATAGCTACAGACATTTCGCCAGTTTTTAATGCTAATTCTATTAAATTTTCTAATGTCAAGCTATTATCTGTAATTAAATATAGTGCTTTAAAGTAAAATTTATCTACTTCATCATCATAATATCCTAGCTCTCTAGCTTGGTGTCCATATGCAGATATACCTTTTAAACCATATGTTATAGTTTCTCTTAAAGAACGAATATCTTCATTTAAATTTTCATCATACATTATTCCTGCACGGATAGAATCCTCTAACATTTCTTTTCTAGTACTACTTAAATTATAAAGAGCTTGTTCATTAATGTCTTCACAATTAGTAACTAATTTTCTTAAATCTTCTTTTATAGATTGAGATTTTCTTAATATTTCTTCATGTACATCTTCATCAAAATTTACATTTGTAAGCGTTGTAAATAATGAATTTTCAACAAATGCAACGATATTTTTATCTATATTTTTACCATCTTCTATTAATTTATTTGCATAATAACTTATTCCTTTTAACTGATATATAATTAAGTCTTGTAGTCTTGAAACTTCTGGTGTTTTGCCACAAACACCTATTTTAGTACAGCCTTTACCTCCAGCTGTTTGCTCGCATTGATAACAAAACATTTTATTCATAATAAATCTCCTTATAAATTAAAGTTAATATCTGTTAATATCTGTTTACAATAAATAAAATTTAATATATAATTAAAATAAAATTATTGTATATTTATTATATAATATTTTAATTATTAAATCTGTTGCATAAACAACAAAAAGGTGGATAAAATGGAAAAATATATACCAATAATAAAAAAATCAAGATTATTTTATAATGTTTCTGACGATGAGATAAAAAATATTTTAAAATGTTTAGCTGTTGATGTAAAAACTTATAAAAAAGGTGAATATATTTATAAAGTAGGAGATACTATTAATTATTTATCTTTAGTAGTAAGTGGTACTGTACATATAGAAAAAGAAGACTTTTGGGGAAATAAAAATATTTTAATAGAAATCTGTGAAGGTGAAGTGTTTGGAGAATCTTATGCTTGTATTAATAATGAACCAATTTCGATTAATGCAATTTCTTCATCTAATAGTAAAGTTATACTTTTTGACATAAAAAAGGCTTTTAATCCTTCTTGTCCATATTGTTCTTTTAATACAAAATTAATCCAAAACCTAATAATAGCACTTGCAACAAGAAATAAAACTATTACTGAAAAATTTGAACATTTATCTAAGAGAACAATACGAAACAAATTATTGTCATATTTATCTGAGCAATCTATTAAAAATAAATCATCTTCTTTTTATATATATTTTAATAGACAACAATTAGCAGATTATTTATGCGTTGATAGAAGTGCAATGTCAAAAGAATTATCAAAAATGCGTAAAGAAGGGTTATTAAATTTTAATAAAAATTACTTTGAGTTAAATTCAAGTTTTAATTCTACACTTAACTAAATTTATATACCTATTTTGCCACCTTTATTTTTATTTATATTATTATAAATTTAATGAATCATAAAAATTAAATTCTATTTCTATTTTTTCTTCAAATACTCTAATTTCTTTTACAAAAGTTTTAATAAATTTATTTGAATTTTCATTATTTAAATTAGAATAAATCAAATTTTCAAAATTATCATTTATATTTTTTTTCAACGCTTCTTCTTTTTTATTAAATTCTTGTTTTTTCTGCATATATATTTCTCTAGTTAAATTTTCTTTTAAATATTTATCATAAAGATTATCTTTAATATTTTTTATTTGTTGTAACTCTTTTTCATATTTTTTAATAATTATGTTTTTAAATACCTTATTATATTCTACCAAATTAGCTCTATATAAAATATACTTAAAAATTATTTCCTTTATTTCACTTTCTTTTATTATAAAATCTTTACAATTATATTTATTTGTATATCTTAAAGTACTACATTTATATTTAATGTCTTTTTTATTTATTCTTTGTAAATAATAATTACAATATCCACATTTTAAAGTATTTTTAAAAATATTATCATTACTTTTACATTTTATTTTAGGATTTTTAAAAATTTTTTGAGCTTCATAAAAAGTATTTTTAGAAATAATTGGTAAATGATGATTTTCAAAAATAATCCAATTTTCTTTATCTATATTTATATAATTTTTACTTCCCACTTCTTTTATTTCTGTCTTTCCATAAACTCTTTTGCCAATATAAACTTCATTTTTTAATATGTTTCTAACTGTTACACTTTTCCAAAATAATTTTCCTTTACATCTACCCAATTTATTTATTTTACCACTATTTATTTTATATTCTAAGGGTGTTTCTATTTTATTTTCATTTAAAAATTTAGCTATTTGTGTAAAACTTTTTCCTTCACAAGCCATATTAAAAATTTTTTTAACAATATCTGACACATTTTCATCTATTTCAAATTTATGTTTATCTTCACTTGATATAATATAACCATAGGGCGCAGAAGATGTTGGTATCTTCCCTATTTTAGCATTATTTAATTGTGTTGTTTTAACTTTTTTTGATAAATCTTTACTATAGTAATTATACAAAATATTTTTAAAATTTAAATTAAAATAGTTATTATATGTAATTTCATTATTACTATCATAATTATCATTAATAGATATAAACCTTACATTTAAAACTGGGAATATATTTTCTAAATATTGGGAAGTTTCTATATAATTTCTTCCAAATCGTGATAAATCTTTTACTATGATACAATTAATTTTTTTATTATTAACATCATTTAAAAGACGTATAATTCCTTTTCTCATAAAATTTGTAGCTGTTTTTCCATCATCTTCATATTCTAAAATTTTATAATATTTTAAATTATTACTTAATATATAATTATAAATATACTGTCTTTGATTAGTTATACTATTGCTTTCATTTTGACTGTTTTCATCTTCTTTAGAAACTCTCAAATAAATGCCTATATTATATAGCATTTAAAAACACCTTCTATCCTTGAAATATTATAATAAATAAGTTTAAATATAATTAAAGTTATTCATTATTTAATTTATACTCATTATTTTTTTAAATTATTAAAACTATTTTTATAAAATATCTTTAAAATTACTTATTTTATAAAAAGCCATATTAAAATATTTTCAATATGGCTTTTAAATACTGTATAAATTTTATTATATTTCTATATATTTTTAATTTTAATCTATTTGTTCTGATGCTTTTTTACCAGACAATACTAATTTTAACATAATAGGTGTTAATAATGTTGTAAATATTACAACAATAACAACAGCTGGAAAAAGAGTTTCATCTAATAAGCCAGCTTTAGCACCTTTTTGAGCAACTATTAAAGATACTTCACCTCTAGCTACCATACCTGTACCAATAGCTAACGCAGTAAAGCTATTAAATTTACAGATTTTAGCACCTATAAAACAACCAACAACTTTTGTTAAAATAGATACTATTAAAAGAACTACAGCAAAAATTAATATTCCCATTGTTATACCGTGTACATTAGTTTTTATACCTACACTTGCAAAAAATATAGGTGAAAATATTAGATATGATAGTATATTAACTTTTCTTGCTATATAATCTTTAACGCCAATATTGCAAAGAATTATACCTGCAAAATATGCACCTGTTAAATCTGCTATTCCAAAAAACTTTTCAGATATATAGGCAAGAATAAAACAAAAAGCTAAAGAATATATAGAAGATCTTCTTTTACCGTCTTGTTTTTCAATAAATCCTTTTAATTTGTGTATTATCCAATATAATATACCAATAAAAATAAAGAATAAAACTATTTTTATAAAAACACTAGAAGGTTTTACATTAGAATCTGTAACACTTGTAATAACTGTTAATATAATAATCCCTATTATATCGTCTATTATAGCAGCTCCTAATATAGTTGTACCCATTTTACCTTTTAATTTGCCCATTTCTCTTAAGGCTTCTATTGCGATAGTAACAGATGTTGATGTAATAATAACACCCATAAATACTGATTTTAGCATAAATAATGGGTCTACACTTGCATTTTCTTTATAAAATAGATAATAAACTATAGTTCCTCCAGCTAAAGATACAACAATCTCTATTATAGCTATTATAACAGAGGCTATACCAGTCTTTTTAACTTCTTCTAAATCTGTATCAAGACCTGCCAAAAACATAAGCAATATAACGCCCATTTCAGCAGTTTGAACAACAAATTCTGTTTCTGTTAATACACCCAATACAGAAGGTCCTAATATAACACCTGCTAATAATGCACCAACAACTTGTGGCATATGAACTTTTTCTGATACTAGCCCAAAAAATTTAGTTGATAGCAATATAATTGCTATGATTAATAAAAAATCATATTCCATTTTTAACACCTCGTATATTTATTTATCATATATCATATATTTTACACCTTTAAAAATAAATTTCAACATATTTTTTCATAATATGTTTAGTAAAATTTTAGGATATTTTATATCATTAGTTAAAATTATCTAAAAATATGTTGAATATTTATTTAAAATTATAATATATATAATTTAAAAATAGATAATAAAAATTTTTATTAAAATTTTTATTAAAATCATAGAAATTATAAAAATTATAAGTATTATTATTTAATATATTATGTTTTAGTTATACGTTAAATATACTTTATTATATTTTAGCTATATACTTTTGCTACAAATTCCCAACATTTTATTAATTATACGGAAAAAATATAAATATTTATAAAAAATTATAATATTTATGTTGAAATTAATATAAAATATGTTAAAATGTAAGTTGACTATTTATTTTTTTGGTATATAATTAAATATAAAATAAATTTTCAAAAATAAATTATAGAATGGGTGCGATATCTCAAAAGGATATTTAAGGGTGTTATATAAAATGAACTTAGAAAAACAAAAGTTAACTCCTATTTTTACTGCTCTATCAAAATATAGAGAAGAAAATATAGTACACTTTGACGTTCCGGGTCATAAAAAAAATAAAGATACTTTTATTGCTAAAGCTATGGGTGAAGATATAATCTCTTTTGATGCTAACTCTACAAAAGAACTTGATATGCTTTCACATCCTGTTGGAGTAATATTAGAAGCAGAAGAACTTTTAGCAGAAGCATATGGTGCAGATAATGCATTTATGTTGGTTAACGGTTCTACATTTGGTGTGCAAACAATGATACTTAGTGCTTGTTCACCAAAAGATAAAATAATTATACCACGTAATGTTCATAAATCTGTTATTAATGCAATTATTTTATCTGGTGCAACCCCTATATTTATACAACCAGAGATAGATTATAATTATGGTATAGCAAATGGTGTTAAAGTAGAAACTGTTAAAGAAACTATTAAAGCACATCCAGATGCTAAAGCTATTTTTATCATAAATCCTACCTATTTTGGTGTAGCATCTGACCTTAGAAAAATAATAAAAATATGTCATAGACACAATATAGCAGTATTAGTAGATGAAGCACACGGAGCTCATCTTCCTTTTCATCCATATCTTCCAGATTGTGCTATGAAGCTTGGTGCAGATATGTCTACTGCTAGTTTACATAAAACAGCAGGGTCTCTTACACAAAGTTCGGCTTTATTCCATAATGAAGGAATAATAGATATAAATAAAATAAGAGGAACTATAAATCTTATGCAAACAACAAGTGCATCTTATTTATTGTTAGCTAGTATGGATATAGCTCGTTCTAATCTTGCTTTAAAAGGTAAAAAAATATTTGCTGAACTATTAAAAAAATGTGCAGAGGCAAAAGCAAAATTGTCTAAAGTTCCTGGAATATCTGTTATATCTGAAGATTATATAGATGAAAATGATGAACATGGTATATATGATTTTGATGATACAAAATTTGTTATAAAAGTAAATGAACTAGGTCTTTCTGGATTTCAAGTTTATAAAATATTAAAAGAAGAATATAATATTCAACTAGAACTTGCAGAAAGCTATGTTGTTTTAGCTGTTGTTGGTATTGGAGATACAGATGAAACAATAGACAAGCTTGTATGTGCTTTTGAAGATTTATCTAAAAGATTTTATGGTAAAAAAGAGGCTTTTAAAATAGAAATAGCTAACTTTTTTGAAAAACCAAAAACAATAGTTTTACCTAGAGATGCTTATTTTTCACCTAAAAGTACTATGTTTATAGATGATGCTTTAGGTCAAGTATGTGGTGAATCTATTATGATTTATCCTCCAGGAATTCCTTTAATAATCCCTGGTGAGCTTATAACAGAAAAAATTATTTCTATTTATAAATATTATATGGAACAAAATTGTGTTGTTATGAACGATGACGAAGAACCTGGAATAATAAAAGTTCTTGGAGAAGAAGAAAACGAATAATTTTTTAGAAAGGATTGAATATATGGATATAAATTTTTTGCCTAAAAAGTTTTTAGGTTGTGATTGTAGCTTTGAAGAGTCCCAAATTATTATTTTTGGTGCTCCATTTGATGGAACAACAACATTTAGACCAGGAACTAGATTTGCTCCACAAACAATGCGTATGGAATCTATAGGTCTAGAAACATATAGCCCATATTTTGACTTAGATATAGAAGACTATAAAGTAAATGATAATGGTGATTTAGACTTACCTTTTGGTTCTACTCAAGGTGCTCTAGATATGATACAAGAACAAGCTAAAAATATATTTAAACATAATAAAAAACCTCTTATGATAGGTGGTGAACATTTAATATCATTACCTGTTATACAAGAAGCTTTTAATAAATATCCTGATTTACACATTATACATTTTGATGCTCATACAGATTTAAGAGAAGAATATCTAGGTGAAAAATTATCACATTCTAGTGTGTTTAAAAGAGTTTGGGATTTTATTGGTGATGATAAAATTTATCAATTTGGTATAAGAAGTGGTACTAAAGAAGAATTTTATTGGGCTAAACAAGGTCATACTTATATTAATAAATTTAATTTTGACACATTAGATAAAATAGTAGAAAAATTAAAAAATAAACCAGTGTATTTTTCAATTGATTTAGATGTTTTAGACCCATCTATTATGTCTGGTACTGGTACAACAGAAGCTGGTGGAGTTAGTTTTAATGAGCTTATAAATGCTATTAAAGAAGTGTCTAAGCTTAATATTGTTGGTGCGGATATAGTGGAACTTTCTCCACATTATGACCATAGCGGTGTTTCTACTGCTGTTGCTTGTAAAATACTTAGAGAAATGTTATGTGCTATTCTTATAAATTCTAATTAGTATAGAGGTTTTTATGAAAAATATATTTAAAGTAGTATTATGTTTAATAATTAGTGGTATAGTCCTTATATTAGCTATGGGAATAGGTAGTGTTTTTATTCCACCTATACACTCTATAAATATTTTACTATATAAAATATTTAACTTTAATTTTATTGATATAGATGAAACTTTTTTAGCTATATTATGGAAAATTAGATTTCCTAGAGTATTATTAGCTTTTATCTGTGGAGCTGGTCTTTCATTAAGCGGAACTATTATACAATCTTTATTAAAAAATTCACTAGCATCTTCTTATACTTTGGGTGTTTCATCTGGAGCTGCTTTAGGTGCTAGTATATGCATACTATTTAAAATATATATTTTTGGTATTTTTTCTATGCAAATCTTTGGTTTTATTTTTGGTATAATAACTGTTTTTATGGCAATTACTATAGCAACAAAAATGGATAAAACAATGCAAAATAATGCTATTATACTTACTGGTATGGCCTTTTCTTTATTTGCCAATGCTATGTTATCTATTATGATGACATTTGCCAAAGAGGATTTACAAAGTCTTATTTTTTGGCAAATGGGAAGCTTTTCCATGAAAGATAATATCTATTTATTTGTATTATATCCTGCTATATTTATTGTTTTTATTTTAGTTTTTTTTAAGCATAGAGAAATGGATATATTAACATTTGGTGATGAACAAGCTAGTATTAGTGGAGTTGAAGTAAAAAAATTAAAGTTATTTTTATTAGCTATGTCATCTTTATTAACTGGATTTATTGTTTCTATTGTTGGTGTTATTGGATTTATTGATTTATTTACACCACATATAACAAGAAAAATATTTGGGGCTAAGCATAAATATGTTTTGTTTATGTCTCTAATTTTGGGTGGAACTTTTATGGTTTTATGTGATTTAATAGCAAGAACAATTGCATCACCTATTGAACTACCTGTTGGAGCCATAACATCAGCTATAGGAGCTCCATTTTTTATATATTTATATTTTGATAAAAAAAGATAGAAGTTATATAAGGTTGTAGACTTTGTTTACAATCTTTCAAAAAAAATAATCTTATTAAGTTTTTAAAGTACTGTTGATTTTTTGGCACAAAGGCTTGAATTTCACATAAATCTAGCTTTTTACACAATACGAGATGAAGTCCCGTTTTGTGATTAGAATTTTTATGTAAATTATAAAAATTTTTCTAAAAGATTTTATTTACAATTTGGTTATATTTTAATTTAAAATTATATAAAAAGGTTGTATACATTTAGAGTTAATTTTAACTAAATAATGTATACAACCTTATTTATATTTAAATATTAATTCAAATTAGTCAGGAAAATTTACTATATTTTCTGTATAATCTACTTGCATATCATATCTCATATAATTTATTAATCTATTAACGATAGCTGCCGCCTCTGCCTTATTAATAAATGATTTAGGCTTAAATTTACCGTCTTCATCACCAGATATTATCCCTATTCTATTAGCCGCATATACCTCTCTTTTTGCCCAATTAGCTATATTGCTATCATCTACAAAAGGTGTAATAGGTGTTGGGTCTAACCCTAAATGTTCAAGGCCTAAAGCTCTAAGTAAAATTACTATTGCTTCTTGTCTTTCTATTGGGTCATCTATAGAGAAACTTCCATTTGTTTCTCCAGCTACAAGTCCTGCCTTATATGCTGCCATAATATATGGATATTCTTTTCTTTCTGGTAAAACGTCTGAAAATGCAATATCTACTGGAGCTTTTTTATTATTAGATGTAGTGTTATCTTCAATTGGTAACTTAATAGCCTTTACCAACATTTGAGTAAATTGCCCTCTTGTTATAGCTTCATTAGGTTTATAAAATTTAGGGTCTCCTGTTAATATTTGCATACTAAACATTTTTTTAATGTCCTCTTCTGCAAAATGGCCTTTTAAATAACTTACATCTGGTGCTACAAGTTGTTCAAAAGTATTAAAACTAGGTATAGAAATATTACCTGTTGTAGGTGTTTTGTAAGTAAATTGTTGTGGTAAAACATAAATATTATAACTTAAACCACTTTTATTTTGCATAACTTCTTTATAGTTACCTTCAAAGCTTATAGCTGTTGGTTCATTTTTAGAATATTCTAAAGTTTTGTTAACAGATACACTAGGTCTTATTTGATATTCCATTTGCCAATCTTTAGTAGATATAGTACAATTCAATCTTTGAGTTTCTGTAGAAGACCAAGCACTATTATATCCATATATAACTCCACTTATGTCTTGAGTTATTTTATCTTCACCAGATGTATATACTGCTCTATGAGATATATCACCTTTATAGTAAGTTACACCTGGTGTTTTATCTTCTATTATACTTACAGATGACTTTGAAGCCTTATTATCTATAGTATAAGTTTTTCCATCTATTGTTATTGTTTCTGTCCATTTAGAAGTATCATAGTCTTTTATTGTTTGATTTTCTTCTTTTCTATAATTAACATTATATTCAATATTTCTATTAACAGTCATACCTTTTGGCGTTGTATCTCCATTTGCAACTTTATAAGTAACTTTATAGCTACCTTTATCAGCTAAATTAGTAGCTTTAGAGCTTACAGTAATATTACCGCTATATTCTTTAGGTTCGCCAGTTAAAAATATCATTTCTTTATAAGTAGATTTTAATTCATTTTTTGTATTCTTTTTAGAATTTAACAATTGTTCAGTTGTTCTTGGTAGCTTTCTACCCTCTGTTATTCCACCAAAAACTCCAAAATCTAATGGATCACCATAAACATTAGTAGTAAAAATAGACAATCCTATGGTTAAAGCCATTAATCTATTTAATAGTTTCATTATTATTCCTCCATTAAAATTTCAATATATAGCTATTAATTTTTTAATAAATTAATAGCTATATATTTTTTACAATACTAGTTTTCTACAAAAATAATTACTGCATCTATTGTCATACCACTTTCTATTTTTGGTAATTGTTGAGTCATTACTCTTAGTTTATCTCCTTTTTGTATGCTATTTACAGATGTTACTTTATTATTTTTAACAACAATAGTATTTGGCTTAGTTTTTAAATTTATTGATGCATCTTTAACGCTAATAGCATCCCAAGACTTATTGTCTTTCATATATTTACCATCTTTTAATTTTATCGTATCCCCTGTTTCATAAGCAACACCAGACACAAGTTTTGTAGGATATGGAGCATCTATAATGTGCGTTGCTTTATCACCATTAAATATAATAGTAAATGCTTTATCTATACTAGTATTTGTTGTATATCCAATAAATTGATTTATATTTTTAATACCTTCTTCAGTTATATAAAGTGTTTGTTCATCTATTGTGAATTTTCTTTCTACTGGACTATATTCCCATTTATCTCCATTTAATTGACTCATAGATTTTACAACAAACCATTTATTATCTTCTATTTGTTTAACTCTACCTCTAGCTATTGTTACAGAATTTGCTACTGGTGCATCATAAATATCTACAATACCAGCTTTTCCATCACCATTTAAAGATACTCTAGCATAATCATTAACACTAATATTGGTAGCCTCTACAAGATTTCCATTTTTTCTAACAATAGTACCTGCATCTGTTTTTATAGTTTTTCCACTTGCTAATGTAAATCCACCTACACCATCTACAAATGTAACAACGTCTGGGTTTAACGGTTCATCTCTACCTGTTCTAAATGTTATTTTACTAATAGTGTTACCTGAATAACCATTTTCTAATGCAACATAAACTTCACCATTAGCTCTTTTTAATTTAGAATTTACAAAGTCTTTAGAAACTCTATTTCCATTATAATAATACATAATATTTTTGTTAGATATACTAAGCTTTCTTACTTGTTGATATCCTTCCCAACCAGATTTACCAAGTTTATATGAATTTTGTAAAGATAGTGTTTTTTGAATAGAATCAATAGCACCTATTTGACCTTTTAATATATCACCTATTAAATGACCAGAATCTTCTACTAATACCTCTTTAACAGAATCCATTGTTTCACCTGGAGATAAAATAGCTTCATTTACAAGTAACTTAACATAATCTCCAGCTACTACACTAGATAAATTTATTGGTTTACCACCTTTAGATGTATAAACCCCACTAGGTATATCATACCAAGCAGTTTGTCCATTATCAAATTGTACAAGTATTTTTACTATATCAACATTGTTATTTATTTGAGTAACTTTACCTCGTTTCATAATATAATTAGGTGAAGCACTTAATTTTTCTATATAAGTTGGGTCATCTTTACGGCTTGTGATAAATACAATATCTCCATCCTCTATTTGGTCTATACTAGTATCCCTAGGGTCGTATTCAAAATGAGGAAACATTTGGTCTAAATAACCAATACTATCTCCATTTTCATAATATGGTTGTTTTTCCACTTCTATTTGGTCTGCAAAATAATTTTTTGTAACTTTTTTACCATTGTTATCTATTATTGTAAGATATCCATATTGTGCATTGTTTTCTATAACAACACCTCTAAGCTCATTTGATAATGTAGCATCCCCTACATAAGTTATTTTAGTTACAATATTATTTTTAAGCTCTAATTTTACCATACTTCCTATAGGTAAATCTTTTTCTTTTCTTCGTTTACCTTCCATAACAAGATAATTACCATTATTATCTGTTCCTATTATGCCATCTGCTACATAGTAATTATAAGTTTTGTTTGCATTATCTTTTATTTGTATCATTCCATTTGCAAAATCTACTTTATTAATCTTACCATTTGCTTCTGTTGTATTTATTGTTTTATCTTTTACACTTAAAAATTTGATAGTTTTGTTAAGATCATCTACCAAATATTCTATTTGACTACCTTCCCTAACACTAGCAAGCCCTGTAACAGCACCATTATTATATACTACTGTATCTTTATCTAAAGCTTGTGGTGAAGAACTACTTTGCATAATATATTTTATAACATCTACTTTACCATCTGCACTTCTTATATATATATTTCTTTCTAATTTAGCTTGCCCTGTTTGAGTTGTTTGTTCATCTTTTATACCAGCAATTGTTCCAGTTTTTTTAGTAAGACCAACTGCTTCATTATATAAACTATCCATATTACTTAATATTTGTGCCATTTCTGCTCTAGTTAAAGCACCTTTAGGATTTAGCTTACCATTGTTTCCTTTTAATATACCATTATCTAAAGCTATTTCTATATCTTCTACAAAATCAACTGAAGTATTTTGCCAATCTGAAAAGTTATAAATACTTTGTTGACTATTAGAAACTAATGGTTCTACTCTTATACTATTTAAAGACTTTATAATCCAACTAACTACTTGCTCTCTTGTAGCATTTGCATCTCGCTTAAATGCTCCTTCTGGTAAAGAACTTTGGTTTTGGCTTATAGCTTCATTATATTGTTGATTTGTTATAAGTCCGTTATTTCTAGCTAAACTTAAATAACCAATTGACCAAATATTTAAAGGATTTTGAGATTGAGCTTGTGCTTTAAGTCTTTGCCCTTCTTCTTGAGCTTGCTTCTCAAGCCCGCTAACTCTAATTGCAAAAGCTAATGCCTCTTGATTTGAAACATAATTATTAGGCTTATATGTTTTTTCATATCCTTTAACCATATCTAAAGCCCCTGCTTTTGTTATAGCCTCTTTTGCCCAATAACCATTATAAACATCTGAAAATTTTAAATTGTTTATTAATGCTTTAGCTTCTGTTGTTCCTTCATATGTGTTGTAAACTGGATCTTTAAATATATTGTTATCTGTAAGTCCAAATATATTTACTGTATTTACAAAACATATAGTAAATATTAAAAAAAACAAATTAAACTTTTTCATAAAAACCTCACATTTTTTCATAATAAATATTTTCTTTATATTATATCACGAAATATCTTAATAAAAAAGATTAAAAATGATATTTTTTAATTAAATTTTTACTAAAAATAAAAAATATTGTAAAATTATTTTATTTTTAGTAAGATATTTGAGAATAATAATTAATTTAATAAATAAATTTTTTAATTATATCCTATGTTTGACACTTTAATACATTATATGATATACTATTTTCATATGTATTGACAAGTTTTATTTATAGTAATATAATTAACAGGTTATGATAAAATTAGAAAAAATTACAATAGAGGTGAAAATATGGATACAAAATATATTTTTGTTACAGGTGGAGTTGTCTCTGGTTTAGGTAAAGGGATTACAGCCGCTTCTTTAGGCAGGCTTTTAAAAGCTAGAGGTTATAAGGTTACTATACAAAAATTTGACCCATATATAAATATAGATCCAGGTACAATGAGTCCCTATCAACATGGAGAAGTTTTTGTAACAGATGATGGTGCAGAAACAGACCTTGATATAGGACATTATGAAAGATTTATAGATGAAAATCTTACAGTAAATAATAATATAACTACTGGAAAAATATATTGGTCTGTATTAAATAAAGAAAGAAAAGGTGAATATTTAGGCGCAACAGTTCAGGTTATACCACATATTACAAATGAAATAAAGGAAAGAGTTTATAGAGCGGGCAAAACAACTCAATCTGATATAGTTATAACAGAAATAGGTGGTACTGTTGGGGATATAGAAAGTGAACCATTCTTAGAGGCTATAAGACAAGTTTCTCACGAAGTATCTAAAGAAAATGTACTTTACATACATGTTACTTTAATACCTTATTTAGCAAAATCTGGAGAAATGAAAACAAAACCTACTCAACATTCTGTTAAACAGTTATTATCTATAGGTATCCAACCAGATATTATTGTTTGTAGGACAGAAAATGAAATAAGCAAAGAAGCTAAAGAAAAACTAGCTCTATTTTGTAATGTAGATAAAGATTGCGTTATTCAAAATATAGATTGTGATTCTTTATACGAAGTTCCACTTCTTTTAGAAAATGAAAATCTTGCTAATATAGTTTGTAAAAAGTTATCAATTGAAAATAGACAACCAAATTTATCCGATTGGTGTGATGTTGTAGAAAAACAAAAAAATCTAAAAGAAACTGTTACAGTTGGATTAGTTGGTAAATATGTTGAACTACATGATGCATATATATCTATTGTTGAATCTTTAAATCACGCTGGTATACATACAGGCTGTAATGTAAATATTAAATGGATAAATGCTGAAGAATTGGAGCAAACTAGTTCTACAAAATTATTAGAAGATATAGATGCCATACTTGTTCCAGGTGGTTTTGGAGAACGTGGTGTAGAAGGTAAAATAATGGCTATAAAATATGCTAGAGAAAATAAAATTCCATTTTTAGGAATATGTCTTGGTATGCAATGTACTGTTATAGAATTTGCAAGAAATGTTTTATGTCTTAAAGATGCTCATACATCTGAAATAGTACCAAATACATCTGCTCCAGTAATAGACTTAATGCCAGAACAAAAAGACATTGATGGACTTGGTGGTACAATGCGTCTTGGTGCTTATCCTTGTAAATTATTGAAAGATACCCTATCTTTTGACTCTTATAAAGACGAGCTTATATATGAAAGACATAGACATAGATATGAATTTAATAATGAATATAGAAATGCTATGATAGAAAAAGGATTAATTATAGCTGGTGTTTCTCCAGATGAAAAACTTGTAGAAATTGTAGAGCTAAAAAAAGAGGTACATCCTTGGTTTGTTGGTGTTCAGTTCCATCCGGAGTTAAAATCTAGACCTAATAGACCTCATCCACTATTTAAAGATTTTGTACAAGCTACAATAGATAATAAAAATAAATAGAATTACATATATTTACAATATTTTAAACTTTGGAGGAAGATATATGGAAAAAAATATGGAAAAAATAGTTGCTCTTGCTAAATCTAGAGGATTTGTATATGCTGGGTCAGAAATATATGGTGGTCTTGCTAATACTTGGGACTATGGTCCTTTAGGTGTTGAACTTAAAAATAATGTAAAAAAAGCTTGGTGGAGAAAATTTATACAAGAAAGTGAATATAACGTAGGTGTAGATTGTGCAATATTAATGAATCCTCAAGTATGGGTAGCATCTGGACATGTAGGAGGATTTAGTGATCCATTAATGGATTGTAAAGAATGTCATGAACGTTTTAGAGCAGATAAAATAATAGAAGATTATATGGCACAAAATAATATTAGCGGTAATCCTGATGGTATGAACCACCAACAAATGAAAGATTTTATAAACGAGCATAACATAGGTTGCCCTACTTGTAATTCTCATAACTTTACAGATATTAGAGAATTTAACTTAATGTTTAAAACTCATGCTGGTGTTACAGAAGATAGCAAAAATGTTGTTTATCTTAGACCAGAAACTGCTCAAGGTATATTTGTTAACTTTAAAAATGTTCAAAGAACTACTCGTAAAAAAATACCTTTTGGTATAGGACAAGTAGGTAAATCTTTTAGAAATGAAATTACACCTGGTAACTTTACATTTAGAACAAGAGAATTTGAACAAATGGAATTAGAATTTTTCTGTAAACCAGGAACAGAAATGGAATGGTTTAATTATTGGAAAGAATATTGTATGAATTGGTTGAAATCTCTAAACATCAAAGAAGAAAATGTTTGGTTTAGAGACCATGATGAAGAAGAACTTTCTCATTATAGTAACGCTACAACTGATATAGAGTATAAATTTCCATTTGGTAAAGGTGAACTTTTGGGAATAGCTTCTAGAACAGATTTTGACCTTAAACAACATAGCCAACATTCTGGAGATATGTTAGAATATTTTGACCCAACTACTAATGAAAAATATATACCTTACTGTATAGAGCCTTCTTTAGGTGCAGATAGAGTTACTCTAGCCTTTTTATGTGAAGCATATGACGAAGAAATACTTACAGATGATAAAGGAAAAGAAGATATTAGAATAGTTTTACGTTTTCATCCAGCTATAGCTCCTATAAAAGTTGCTATACTACCTTTATCTAAAAAGTTAAATGATGATGCTATAAAAATTTATCATACATTAAGTAAACATTTTAATTGTGAATATGATGATGCTGGTAGTATTGGTAAAAGATATAGAAGACAAGATGAAATAGGTACACCTTTCTGTGTTACTTATGATTTTGATAGCGTTGAAGATGGTTGTGTAACTATTCGTCATAGAGATTCTATGGAGCAAGAACGTATAAAAATAGATGAATTGTTAGAATATGTTAATAAAAGGCTAGAATTTTAATTACTTAAGTTAATAAAAAGGTATGGTTAAACCATACCTTTTTAAAAAATATATTAAAATTAGTTTGAAAGGTTGATATTTATGAAAAAATTTAATTTAGGTAATAGTAATATAAATGCATCTGCTATATCTTTAGGTTGTATGAGAATAAATGGTTTGGAGCAAGATAAAGCGCAAAAATTAATAGAAAAAGCTTATGATTTAGGTATTAATTTTTTTGACCACGCAGATATATATGTTAGAGGTGAATGTGAACAAATATTTGGTAAAATATTAAAAAATTCAATTATTAAAAGAGAAGATATAATTATTCAGTCTAAATGTGGTATTATACCTAAAAAAATGTTTGATTTTTCTAAAGAACATATATTAAATTCTGTTGATGGTATTTTAAAAAGATTAAACACAGACTATTTAGATGTTTTATTATTACATAGACCAGATACACTTGTTGAGCCAGAAGAAGTAAGTGAGGCTTTTGATAGCCTACATAAGCAAGGTAAGGTAAAAGCCTTTGGTGTGTCTAACCATAACCCTATGCAAATGGAGCTCTTAAAAAAATATTTAAAACAAGATATAATAGCAAATCAGTTACAACTTAGTATACCACATTCTAGTATGATAAGTTCAGGATTAGAAGTTAATATGGCAACATATGGTGCTATAAATAGAGATGGTAGTGTGTTAGATTATTGTAGGCTTAATAATATTACTATACAAGCTTGGTCGCCTTTTCAATATGGATTTTTTGAAGGTGTATTTTTAAATAGTGAAAAATATAAAGAACTTAATGAAGTAATAGATGATTTAGCTAAAAAATATAATGTAACAAATATGGCAATAGCTACTGCTTGGATATTAAGACACCCTGCTAATATGCAAGTTATTGTAGGTACAACTAATATAGATAGATTAGAAGCTATTTCTAAAGCTACAAATATAACTTTAACTAGAGAAGAATGGTATAAGTTATATATATCAGCAGGTAATATTTTACCTTAATAATTATACAAAAAAATAAAAAATTATTATAAAAAATATACAAAAAAATACAATAAAATTATAAAAAATATATTATTTTCATAAAATTAAAAAAACTTAAAAAATGTATTGCCTTTTTTTATAAAAGCTAGTATAATTTTAAAAAATATTTTTAAGGAGAGAAAAAAATGGCTTATTATTACGAAGAACCTTCAAGAACTTTTAGTGAGTATTTATTAGTACCTGGTTATTCTTCAACAGAATGTATACCAGATAATGCAAGTTTAAAAACACCTGTTGTAAAATATAGAAAAGGTAAAGAAAAACCAAGCTTAACAATGAATATACCTTTAGTATCTGCTATTATGCAAGCTGTATCTGATGATAAAATGGCAATAGCTTTAGCTAAAGAAGGTGGTATTTCTTTTATATATGGGTCACAAACTGTTAAAGACCAAGCAGATATGGTAAGACGCGTAAAATCTCATAAAGCGGGATTTGTTACAAGCTCATCAAATATTAAACCAGATGATACATTAGAAGATATATTAAACCTTAAAGCTAAAACAGGACATTCTACTGTTGCTGTAACAGATGATGGAACAGCTAATGGTAAACTTTTAGGTATTGTAACAAGTAGAGATTATAGAGTTAGTCGTATGGATAAATCTACAAAAGTTAAAGATTTTATGACACCTATTGAAAATATGATTTATGCAGATGAAAAAACTACGCTTAAAGAAGCTAACGATATCATTTGGGATAAAAAAGTAAATGCTTTACCAATAGTTAATAAAGACCAAAGATTAGTAGCTTTTGTATTTAGAAGAGATTATGATTCTCATAAAGAAAATCCATTAGAACTTTTAGACGACAATAAAAGTTACATAGTAGGAGCCGGTATAAATACTAGAGATTATGCTGAAAGAGTTCCTGCATTAGTAGAAGCTGGTGCCGATGTATTATGTATAGATTCATCTGAAGGATTTAGCGAATGGCAAAAAATAACTATTAAATGGATTAGAGATAAATATGGTGATAGTGTTAAAGTAGGTGCTGGAAATGTTGTAGACAGAGAAGGATTTAGATTTTTAGCAGAAGCTGGTGCCGATTTTATTAAAATAGGTATTGGTGGTGGTTCTATATGTATAACAAGAGAACAAAAAGGTATTGGTAGAGGACAAGCTACCTCTGTAATAGAAGTTGCTAAAGCTAGAGATGAATATTTTGAAGAAACTGGTATATATATCCCTATTTGCTCTGATGGTGGTATAGTACAAGATTATCATATAACATTAGCTCTTGCTATGGGTTGTGATTTTTGTATGTTAGGTAGATACTTCTCAAGATTTGAAGAAAGCCCAACAAATAAAGTTATAGTTAATGGAAATTATATGAAAGAATATTGGGGAGAAGGTTCTGCTCGTGCTAGAAACTGGCAAAGATATGATATGGGTGGAGAAAGTAAACTTTCTTTTGAAGAAGGTGTCGATTCTTATGTACCATATGCAGGTAAACTTAAAGATAACTTAGCATTAACACTTAGTAAAGTTAAACATACTATGTGTAACTGTGGAGCATTATCAATAGAAGAATTACAACAAAAAGCTAAAATAACTCTAGTTTCATCTACAAGTATTATAGAAGGTGGAGCTCATGATGTTGTTTTAAAAGATAAAAACGCAACACCAGTACAATAAAAACATTTTAATTATAGATTTCTTTGGAAATAGTTGTAGAATTTTTAATTAAACAGTATTAACAAAGGTTATATTTTATGATATATATTATATTGTAGTTATTAAACAATATAATATATATCATTTATATTTTAATTAATTAAGTTTTGATACTTTTATTTTATAATTAGTATTAATTTTTTAATTTATAGTTTAATTTCAAAAATTCATTTTCATTACTTTTAATAAGAGTTTTTTATATCTAAATTTTATTGATTTTTTGAATATTTTTGTTATTATTATTAATTTATAATATATTTTATTCTATATAACAATAATAACATTTGTAAATATACCTAATTAATTATTTTTTTACTATTCTTTATTTTAATTATAAGTTTTACTTCTTTATCAATTTTAATCTTTAAATATATTAAGTATACTATATATAATTCTTAAATTTACATTTTTATAGGCTTTATTATTAATAAGTAAGTTTTTTATTGTATTACTCTATTAAATACTTATTCCCTTAATTTTACAATTTTAAAAAGTTTTAAAATATTATATTTATAAAACTTATAATATCATTGATACCATATTTTAAAGATAATATAAGTTTTTTATTTTTTCACTAAAATTTATAACTTAAAATATTTTAATTTTTTCTTAAATATCATTAAAATTATATTTAAACTCTATTATTTAAAATTAATAATATTATTATATATTTCTTTATCCATTAAAATAACCCCTATTTTTTATCTTAAAATTAAATAAAAAATAAGAGTTACTCATGTTGTAAAAGAATATTTATATACGTCATATATATTATTTTATTTAGTAATTATATTTTATAAAAATTAGTTATTAATATATTTTTCAAATATGTATCCATAGTCACAATAAATATATTCTTTTTTAACTTGTTCTGTATATTCAAAATTAAATTTAGTAAGTTCTTTAATTAGTTCTAATGCTTGTTGATTATTTAGATCTTTAATTACACATTTATTTGCAAGCTCTAAAGATTTAATTGCATTATAAAAAGTAGATTTTAAGCTTCTTTGACAAATTTCTATCTCAACTAAAGCTTTATATAAATCTTTTAGTTGTTCTATTTGTTTAATAGAAACATCAATACTAAAAAATTTCTCATTTGCATAAAATTTAAGCTCAGCATCTAAGTCTATAGTCCCAGCTGTTTCTAATATAACAGATTGAATAATAGTCTTGCAATAATCATATCTTATAACTTGTCTTTTTTTACTTATTGCACTTTCTCCATCAACATGAATTAATGCTTTATTAGTAAAAACATATTCATCCATTTTAGATTTTATAACAAAATAAATCTTTTCACCACTTTCATATAATATGTAGTCGTCACCTTCTACTTTATCGAAGTCTTTTGGAGATATAATTTTTCCTATATCTGATGTACCTAATACATCTGAAGTTATTTTATTAAATAAATTTGCCATAATAATCCCTCCAAGCTTATTTAAATATAAATTATAGTTATTATATAATAAAGCTAGAATATTGTCAATTAATTAAAATATATAAAATAGTATTATTAATTATTATATATTTTAGTATTTATAATATATTATTTTTAACTTTATATAATTTCAACCAAGTAATTTTTTTATTTTTTAATTTCTTGTTATAATATTTTAATAACTAAGATGCACTGACTTTAATTATATAAACCTTATTTTATTTTTAAATTTATCTTTATATTATTTAAATTAATTTAATGAATTAATAATTCCCAACAAAAATCTACATTATAATTTTAATATATTTATAATTCAAGTAAATTAAGGATAAGATAACTTATAGTCTTTTTTGTTCTTTAATAATAAAAACTTTCTTTCTCTTGTTTTTATTTAATTATATACTATTCTCCAATTATCTATTTTTTATAAAAAATAAATATAAAATACCATATTAAAAACATATAATAATTTGACTTTACTTTTTTTATAATTTAAGAAGTAAACCCTATCCATCTTTAATCTTATAATCTTCAATACCTGTTTATTCTATGTTAGTGTTAATTATATATATTTTTTTCTAATCTAGTTATCAACTAAATGTATGTATTCAATTTAAATTCTGCTAATGATTGACTCAAATACTGATATAAATAAATCTAATTGATTATTTTTTATTTCTATTTATTCTTGTAAATATTATAAGTCTTTATTACTTAAAGCTAAATATATAACTTAATAATATCTAATTTATAAAAAATATACAATAAAAATGAACCCAATAATTTAAATTTTTTAATATAGCTTATTGAGTCCATTTTTATATATAATCTTTATTTATTAATATAATTAATTATTCTTTTTGGCTAAAACATCATATAATTTAGACATAATAGTAGCCATTTCTGCTCTAGTAACAGGAGAAGTAGGATTTAATTTACCATTACTACCAGAAATAATACCAGAATTAACTAATATAGCAACACTTTCTTTAGCATAGCTAGATATATCATTAACATCTTTAAATTTAGATAGAGTATTAGTATCCATATTAACATTAACATCTAAAGATTTTAAAATTTGAGCAATCATAACCATAGTATCTTGTCTTGAAATGATGTCTTCTGGTCTAAACATACCATTAGAACCATTAACAATACCATATGTAGAAGCTGTTCCTATATAAGGAGCATAATATGTGTTATCTTTAACATCTGCAAATTTATTATTAGATTGTGGAGTTAAGCCTAAAAGGTTAACAAGCATAATTGTTACATCACCACGTTTAGTTTGGCCATTAGGATTAAATTTTCCATTTGCACCATTTAAAACACCAGCAGCAGATAATTTGTCAATATGAGGTTTTGCCCAATGATTAGAAGAAATATCACTAAATACTTTAGCTTGTCCTTCTACTGTAGGTAACTTGATAATATCTAAGCTAAGTTTTTGGCCTGGAGTAACTACTTGATTATTATTTGTAGGAAGATTGTTATTAATTGTAGTATTTATACCAATATTAGCACTTCTTCCAGAAGTTATACTATTATAGTTTGAGCTACTAGTATTTGAACTACTACCAGAACTTGAACTACCTCCCGAACTATTATTTAATATATCATTAGGTTTTTTATTGTTGATTGTAACATTATTATTCGATTTAAGTTTTTCTGCTAAAGTCTTTTCTGCTGAAGTACTTAAACCTATAAAATTTAATTTTCCATTCCCTGTTATAAAGTTGTCATTTATTTGAACTTTTGAAATATCTATGTTTTTAAAATCTAATGTTGTATCTTTGTCCAATACAATTTTTTTAATTTGAGTAACTTTAGAAGTTAACATTTTTTGTAAATCTACTGGGTCTGCACTTGTAGCCATTTCAATTACTGTTACATCGCCTTTTACTAAAGTTTCTTTTACATTTTTTACTACTTCTATATTATTAGTAGCTGAATTGACAGAAGCAGTTGTACTATTAGCAATAGGTCTAAATCTCAATACCACAGGAGCATCTGTTCTAGCCTCTAAATTATTATGTTCTACAAATCCATTGTCTACTACTTTATCTGTTAGTATAAAACGTTCACCAGTATATTCATCTTTCATAATTTGTATAAATTCTGATGTTCCTTTATAAGATAATTTAACTTTATCACCTGCTTCAATAGCTCCAGGTGAAATACTATCACCATTAATTACTCTAAATTCTATTTTAAAGCTTTCTTGATCCAAAGCTTTTTCAGTTAAATTACTAATTGTAGCTGTTTTTTGTTTCCCATCTTGAGTTTCAATACTCAACTTAAAATCATTACAATTTCCATCTGAAGTATCAAATGTTGTTTCATTTGCTGTTATTGTTATTGATGTACCTCCTTCATCTACTTTGGCAGTAACCTTTTTATTATGATCTTTTATATTCGTTACATTATTAACTTCTTTTTCTTCAAAAGTAACTTTTGTTATTTCATTTTTAAGAAGTAAACTATCTCCTTCATAAGATACTTTTACATTTGTAAGCTCAGAATTTAATTTATTTTCTAAAGTTAATGTAATAGATGATGCATTAGCAATTGCTTCTCTAACTTTATATATTTGTTCACCAGCATTAACTGTAAATTCTGTTGGTGTAACATTTCCACTTTTTAACTCATAATCCTTTTCAACATTAATAGTAATTTTACTTCCATCTTCATTAACAGTAGCACTACTTATTGTTATTGTTTGTCTATCATTTGGATTTGGTAAACTATTTTCAACTTCTTTATCTCTAAAAGTTAAAAATTTATTACCAGTATAAGTCAAGCTTATATTTTGACCATATTTAATAGGTTTATCTAAGGTAATTATAACTTCTCCATTATCTCCACCTTCTACTTCATTAATTTGATATATTTCCTTTTGGTCTTCAGTGTATACTGAAATGCTAAAGTTATTTTTCTCATCATTACTTAATTTTTCGTCAAGATTTTTACTTAATCCTAATTTAATTTTATTTTCAGTTCTTTTTTCTACGATAGCCGTTTTAACATAAACTTTTTCAGTCTGTATATTATTATCATTCATACTTGCACTTGAATTTATAATATTATCAATAGTTGCTTGGTTATTACTAGTTACCTTTAAATTATTATCTGTACCTTCAAATGCATTACTTCCAATTTCAACTTCTTTATCACTTAAATTAACTTTTGTTAAGTTAGTCGCACTATAAAATGCATTTTCTCCTATATATTTTAAAGATGGTAAATTTAGTTCAGTTGTAGCAACATTATTTTGAAATGCTTTTGGACTAATAGTAGTTACATTAATAAGATTGTCTTTTAAAACAGTAGTAGCATCAAAATCTTTATCTAAAGGATTTATTCCATCACCTATTGTAGTAAAATTATATTTTTCATTATTAACAGTTACAATGCCATCTTTTAACGTTCCTATATTTTCTTCAGAAATATTTCTAGATACACTATCTTTTATTTTAGAAACTCTTTCTAAAATAGCATCTTCTTTAACTTTAAATATTAAATCATAACCATTTTCAGCTTTTACTTTTACAGCCTTTTCAATTTTTTCTGGTAATGAAGGAGTATCTTCTCCTTTACTAAGTGTAACTACACCATCATTATATGATACTAAATAAGGTTTATTTTCTTCACCTGTAAATAATTCTCCTTCAGGAATATCTGTATAAGTGTATTTACCTATGAATGCTAAACTTTTATCACTTAAACCTTTAAATCTTAAACCTTCTTTTGTTTGGTAGTAAGCTCCAGCTTTAATAGTTGCATCTTCTGGATTTAAATTTTTAATTTTAATATCAGTTCCAGGTTTTACGTTTAATGCATGTATTTCGCTTACATCTGCATAAGTATTTACAACAGTACCTGTAACAACACCACTAATGGCAGTAGCACTTCCAATAACTACTGCCATACCAATTGACATAGCTTTATTTATATGACTATATAAATTTCTCTTCATTTTTAATTCCTCCATTTAAGAAAATATATACTTGTATATATTTTTTATCATACTACATTAAATAAGATTCGTCAATAAATTACATTAAATTCTTTTTCTATAAGCCTTCCCGATTTATCATAATTATACACTATTTCTTGCCATAGTTTATGATTTATCTTTCTTCTTTCTTTTGCTATTTTATTAAATATGTTATAGCTATATTCTTGCACTGCTCCTGTACAATCACTTACTTTTGTTCTTCTGTTATCTTTGTCATAACTAAAACTTATTGTATGTACTTCTCCAACATAGCTATCTTTTGTTTGATGCTCTACATATCTATTTTCTTTTACAACATTTCCCGATAAGTCATGCTCATATGTTGTAAGCCTATATTCATATGTATTAAAAGGCTCTCTTTTTTCTATAAGCCAATTCATATGGTTATATTTATATAAAATACCTATCCTATTTTCGTCATTTTCTCCTTTTTTATATCCATAAAAAATTATATTTAAATCTTTTTAAAATTGGATATTAAATCAAGACCACCCATTAAACGGTCGGTCTTGATTATTAAATTTATTTTAATATTATTTCATCACACTTTATAAAATGATTATTTGATTATATCACCCTTCAAAATAATTGGTTTATATGATAATGCTATATCAATTATTTCTTCTGGTGTTTTTTCATTATAAAATATTAAATCAGGCACTTCTAGGTAATTTAAAATTTTTTCTAATTTTAGTATCATATCATCAATCTCTTCCTCATTACAATTAATTACACTTTCAACTAAATTTTAAATTATTCCCTCCTATAACAGTACCTAGAGAATTTATTAATTGTATAGCACTTAGTTTAAAAATATCCACACATTGAAGACTTAAGTTAGATTAATAATAAATTATATTTCTAAAAATATACGAAATAAATTATTAATTCTGCTTATTTTTATTATTTTTTTATTTTCTATGTATATATATATAATATCTGATTTTTTAACAATTTTATCTACTTTATGAATATCTCCTTCAAATATAGATATTTCATTATAACTCATACTTAAATTTATATATTTAGAGTATGTATCAATAGTTAAGCATAATTTAATTCCAACTTTGTCTGTATCATAAAAAATTAGTTCTCCACCTTCATATTCACCAATAAAAATTGGTTCATTTATAAAAAAATCTATTAATTCATCATCATAAAATTCAATAAAATTCATATTGTATATCCTCCATAATTATTTTGGAATAACAGTTATTACTTTATTTAAATCATTTGTAATAACTACAACATCATTTGTTGTATAAGTAAAAGTTCCAACTTTATTACCGTAGCCTTTTATTCCATTTTTTAAAGTATCTTCAACTACCATTGGTGGAATTCCTCTAGGGTCTACATATTTATTAAAAAATTTAATATATTCATAAGTTCCTAATTTATAGCCCTTTTGTTCTGCAATTTTCTCAGCTCTTCTAGATAGTTCTGCAATTACAGAAGGACTATTTGGTGCCATTCTTTCTAAAGCATGTTGAGAATATTCTATACCATTTATAATTCCTCCACCTTCTGGCATATCCCAAATTGTTTTATTAATTGTAAGTACTTTTTTTCTTGATTGTTCATAAATATCTTTAGGGGGCTTACAAGAATTCCCACTAGGGTCAACATAATAAACAGGGTTATTAGCACAATAGCTATAAAGGTTTAGTCCATCTCCCCTATATGTATCTTCCTGTGTAAATCTTGCTATTACAGGGTTATAAAACCTTGCTCTTAGGTAATATTGCTGAGTTATTGGGTCTAATCATCAGGTTTTGCTTTGCAAAACTCAAATGCTTTGCATTTGACTGTCATATCTTTGCCAGTGAAAGTTGCCCATTAAATTTAAACCTATTTTTTATAGTTTCTTTTTGGCTTACAATATTTCCCCAAGCGTCATATTCATACTCATTTACTATATTATTTTCATCTACTATATGAGTACAACTTCCCATTTCATCATTTGCATAATGATAGTAAGTCCTTGCGTGGTTACCACTACTTGCTAAAAGCTCCGAACCTCTTATATATACTGTCCATTCATTTTCTTTTTCTGCTATTACTTCTCGTTCTGTGTTGAAAATAAATTGTACAAGTTGCCCGTTTTCTTCCATTTCATAACGCAAGCCTTCTGCATCATAACGATTTATTTGTGTATTACCGTCAAATGTTTCTACCTTTGTTGTTTGGTTAAAATCGTTGTATGTATAGTTAGCTTTATCATCTTGTAGTAAGTTACCTGCATTGTCCCATTTAAAGTTTGTTGTTTTATTATCTTTTGTAAATTTAGTAAGTCTATTTCTACCGTCATAAGCATATATCTCTTCTACTCCATTTACAATTCTTCTTGTCCTATTGTTTGCCTTGTCATAAAACAACTCTTCTTCATAACTTTCAGATTTAACTTTTCTTAACTGACCTATTTCTGTATAAAAATACCTTGTTAAGCTATCAAACATTTGTTTACTTTTTCTATTTCCATTTGCGTCATATTTATATCTGTTTGATACTATTAAATTATCATTATGTTTTATATTTAAGCTACTTAAATTTAAGTCTTCATCATAGCTATATTCTTGTTCTAGGCTTCCATTTTTAAGGTTTTTTATTAGCCCGTTGTTATAATAATTATACTCTGCTATGTTATTTTCATTATATAACACATTTTTTAATAAATCAAGCTCATCATATTCAAACTGTGTTGTTTTTCCTGTAACATCTATTTCTTTTATTTTGTTACCATTTTTGTCATATTCATATGATATTAAAGTACGTCCACTAGCACTCTTACTTGCTATTCTTCCCATTATATCATATGTATAATTATATCTCATTCCATTAGATATTGCACTTTCTAAATATCCATCTTTTGAATATGTGTATATTTCTTGTAGGCTATTATCTTTTGTTTTTCTATAAAGTAGATTTGCATACATATTGTAGTTATACTGTGTTATACTACCATTTCTATCAACCTTTTCTTTTAGCCTATTTTCAAGGTCATAAAAATATTTCTCTTTTGCTCCACTAGGGTCTATTATCTCTGTTATTTGGCTAGAACTATTATATACATACTCTGTTGTGTTATTTTCTCCGTCAGTAGAACTTGTTATATTTCCAGCAAAATCATATGTATATTTTTCTATACTTCCATCTGCCTTTTCTATACCTGTTATTCTACCCCATTTATCTAGTATATAATGAGTTTTGTTTTTCTCCCCGTCCATTATTTCAATAATATTTCCTCTAGCGTCATATTCAAAACGTTGTTTTAGCTCTCCTTTGCTCCTTATTAAGTACCGTAAAGATATACGGACTGCATCAGCAGGCTTTTAGAAATTTATTTCTAAAAGTACTTGACATTGTACGATTATTCATAAAGTCATATTCGAAACTAACTTTGTTTTCTTCTCCGTCTAGTCTAGTTAATAAGTTGCCTTCTGCATCATAAGTATTACTTTGTATAACTTTTCCATTTGGTGCTACTACCGTTACTAACTGCCCCATTGGGTTATAATTATATTGATAGCCTAATCCGTCGTCTTTTTCCCTATTGTATTGCTCTGGTCTTATTTCTTTACTTAAAAGTCCATTTTCATTATAATATTTTCTTGTTATACTTCCGTCTTTTTCTATCCTGCGTATTTCTCTATTTAATAAGTCATATTCAATAGTTGTTTTTCTTCCTTGATTGTCTGTTATTTCAACAAGATTGCTAGCTTTGTCATATTTAAATTTAGTTGTATTATCTATTCCACCTTTTTCAATATGTCTTTCTTTTACCAATCGGTCTATACTGTCGTATTCTCTTATTATTTCATATCCATTAGGCGTTCTTATTTTAGTTATATTTCCGTTTTTGTCATACTCATACTTTGTTATAGCATTATCTACAAGTCTTTTTTCTTCTATATTCTTCTATAAGCCTTCCCGATTTATCATAATTATACACTATTTCTTGCCATAGTTTATGATTTATCTTTCTTCTTTCTTTTGCTATTTTATTAAATATGTTATAGCTATATTCTTGCACTGCTCCTGTACAATCACTTACTTTTGTTCTTCTGTTATCTTTATCATAACTAAAACTTATTGTATGTACTTCTCCAACATAGCTATCTTTTGTTTGATGCTCTACATATCTATTTTCTTTTACAACATTTCCCGATAAGTCATACTCATATGTTGTAAGCCTATATTCATATGTATTAAAAGGCTCTCTTTTTTCTATAAGCCAATTCATATGGTTATATTTATATAAAATACCTATCCTATTTTCATCATTTTCTCCTTTTTTATATCCATATGAATTAATTTCTTTTATAACATTTCCCGATAAATCATAAACATATCTTTTTAATACATTATGTCTAGGGTCTGTTATTTGTACTAGCCTATTCATACAGTCGTATTCATAAACATATCCTGCACCGTCATCTTTTTCTTTGTCATATTGTTCTGGGGCTATTTTCTTTATTATGTTTCCGTTTGCATCATATTTTATACGTTCTATGCTACCGTCTGGATATATTGTTTTTATCTTATTGTCATATTCGTCATATACATATGTTATCCCTTCACCGTCATTTGCTTTAACATCATAGCTATTTGGGTTTATTTCTTTTAATAAATTACCCTCATAATCTCTAGGTGTTGCATATATGTTACCTTCTGCATCTTCTGTTTTTAATACCTTATGAAATGGGTCATATTCATAGCTTGTCCATATTTCTTTTTCTATGTTATTTGGCAATATAACTTTTTTTAGATTAAACATCTGGTCATACTCATATATTGTTGTATTCCCCATTTGGTCTATCTCTTTTGTCATTATATCCATTGGGTCATATTCAAAGGCTCTTATTCCATATCCATTATCTACACTTTGGCATCTTCCAGCCTTATCATATGTATATTTATACTCATTTTCTTCTGTTACATATTTTGTAGGTTTATTAAACTGTCCTTCCTTAAAGTTATATTCAAATATTTTTTCTCTTCCTTCTGGGTCTATTTCTTTTATAATTCTTCCATACTGGTCATATTCATATAATACTATAAGTTCTCTTTCATCATCTATTTTACCTACACTTTTTATAACATTTCCTTTTTGGTCATATATATAACTAAATTCTTTACCTGCGTTGTCCCATTCTTTTATTAAATTATTGTTTTCATCATACTCATAATAAGTTGTCAAACCATTTGGCAAATGTTCCTCTAGCTTTAGCCCTTTTTTATTATACGCATATCTTTTTTCATTTCCAAGCCTATCTCTTTCATATATAACATTTTGCCATATGTCACATTTTATTTCTTCATATGTTCCGTCTTGATATACTGTTTTTATTGGTTCATTTTTACTATCATAATAATATTTTACTTCTCTATTCATTTTTGGCAATATATACGTATTTACCCTATTGTCATCATCATATATAAATTTATATTCTTGCCCTGTTGCTACCGTTTGATATATTACCCTGTTTTTCTCGTCATATTTATTATTTACAAATGTTACACCTTCAGTATTAGTTACACTTTCTATTACTCCCTGTTCATTGTAGCTATATCTTTCTATCCCCTTGTTAGGTATTTCTACACTTATTAAATAATCTCCGTCATATTCATATTTTATCTTACGGTTCATATTATCTGTTATACTTTTTATTTTTGTTTCTTTTATTTCAAACTCAAAATATTGACCACTTGCAAAATTTATTCGTTTTAGTATATCATCTTCATATATATACTCTCTTTTGTTTCCATTTGTATCTATAACATACAATAATAAACCATTTTCTTTATATATAAGTGTTTGTTTTGTAAGTATATTATATGCTTTATACCCATTTTCAAGTTTAATCAATGAAAATACTTCTTCTTCATTTCTTATGCTTTTTATTTCTTTTTCTTCATTAGTATAAAATATTTCTTTTTTATTTTCAAATGTATATAGCTTTATATATCCTTTTTCAAATTCAAGACTACTAAATATACTTAAGTTCCAGCCTTTGCCTACTAATGACACTCTATTATGTATTGATTGATAGTTTCTTTCTATTGCAACATCTTCTAATATGTCATTTATTATTAAGTCACATTGCTCTATCAAAAAACTTCCTGTTATTGCATCTACGGGCTCACTTATTTTTAAAATTCTTTTTGCTTCTGGTAAACTACCATTACCTGATAACATAAAATCAAGTGCCATTTCTGCTGGTGATAGTATATAATCAAAGGTATTATCTTTAAATGTCAATTTGTCATCAATAGCTACATCTACTGTTCTTGAAACTATACCCTCTGTAGCTTCTGATAATGCAGAACCACCAACAGTAATTGCTACATTTTGTATTTTTTTTGCACAACTAGCACCATTTTTTAATATTGCAATTTTTCCAAATAATTTTGCCACACCTGCTCCTGATGCTGCGGCTAAAACAGAACCTAATCCAGCAAAAGCATAATCTTTTGGACTTGAAACATTAGAACTTACGACATCACAAATAGCTTTAAAAGCTAAAATAGTTACACCTGTCCTTACAACACTATTTACTGCAACAGCTGCAATAGCCAATCCCCCCACACCAGCTGCTATTCCTGCTACTAGTACACTTACAGCTAATATACATACTGCTCCTATTGCTATACCTGCTGCTAATCCTTTCCAATCAAATTTTCCTTCTTTTGGAGCATCATCAAATGGTGGAAATTCCATATATACTCTACCTTGATATACTATATTTTCGTGGGATATTATATCAAATCTATTGTTCATAACAATCATTGTATCATTGCTTAAAACAGGCAATTCTACTAATTGTTTTTTCTCATTTAATTGCTTAGTCATTGAATATGTACCTTTTGATACTATTTGTTCTAATACATTTTCTATTAAGCAATTTGTTCTTATAAATAAATTTTGTAATAAAGATTGTATTATTTGATTTTTTCCACTTTCTATTGTTATGTTTTCAAGTGCTACAATATCTATTATTTTATGGCTTTCAAACTTTATTCCTGTTTCATCATCAAACAATATTTCTAATGGTAAGTTTAAATCATTACTTGTCCCTTTAAACCTTAATATACTTGGATACATATCCATTCTTTTGTTATGCTCTGTTACCATTCCTCTGTTTTGAACATTGCTAAAGCCTTCAAAATCTAAATCACTTTTTTCATCATTACCACCATTTGTTCTTGGACTATTTGTAGCTATTCCACTTCTTTCGTCTGCACTTTGAAAATATAAAGACACTTTCGTACCAACTTTAGGCATACAATACATTAAGCTTCCAGATGTTGGAGTCCATTTATAATCATATTCTCCATTTTTTCCATCTATATCTAACTTCAACCATACTTTTTCATTAGATGTTTTTGTTACTTCACCTAATAATGTTAACCCTGTAAACAAGTTGTTATAATATTCTACTATATTTATATAGTTTTCTTTTGCAAGTTTATAATAAAATATTATTTCACCTTTTTCAAAAACTACTTGTTTTTCACATATGATTAATTTTTTATCATCAAATAATACTCTATCCCCTAATTGAAAATTTCTTCCGTCTTTTATATAATATGCTATGTAGTATGATTTACTTAATCCTAATTTTTTACCTACTTCATAATACTTCTTATCTATTGTTACCTTATATGTTTTTGTATCAAATAAACGTTCATACTCTTTGTCTTTTTTATCTCCAAATCGTACTCCAAACCATATACGAGGATTTCCTGTTAATATATCCGACTGTATAGGTTTGTTAAAATGACTTGCAAGTCTTCTTGTAAATTCCCAGTCTGTTTCTTTATATTGTATTAATGGTTTCCCTATTTTTCTATCTTTTCCTATTGTACATATAACTTTATTTTCTCCTATTACGTCTTTTATTACTTCTGCATAAGTCATATTTACATTTTGGAAAGATTTACTTTTCTTTTCTATATCGAATAAATAAGATGAACTTATACCATTTATTTCTATTTCATAGTAGTTTCCTTCTTTTCTTATTGTAGTATTTAATATTATTCCTTCAAATATTCCATATTCTTTTTCTTGTCCATTTTCATCAAATTCTACTACTTTTATAGGCTCTCCAAAACATTTTTCTTTTATTTGTTCCATTCCTATACTTGCTGGTATTATACCTTTTACATATATAGTTGGGTGTTCATTTGTTTTTATAACTATTTTTATATCTCTTATTGTTTGTATTGTAAATTTTCCTGTTATTTTTATCTTATGTGCTGATAAATATTCCATTTTATCCCCCCATATACTTAAAATAATTAACTTAACTTTTTTACAAATTTATTTTATCTACTTAGTATCTTTATTATAAAATATAATGAGTTAAATAACATACAATATATTGAAGGAGAATATATTATACTTAATATTTTATATGTTTTATTTTTTGTACTTATATTTTGAATAAGAAAAAATATAAACATATAAATAATCATATTTGGTATAAAGAAAATATATAAAATAAATCCTATTATTAAAATAGCTTTAACAAAATTGTTGACTATATCAAAAACTTTTTTAGTTATATTGTTCCCATTATAAATAATTAAAAATACATAATATATAATGTATATAAAAATAGATAGTATTTTAGGAAGAGTTAAATATTTTATATGATCATGTCCAAATAAAAAAAATTGAATTAAAAAGAAATTTATTATTGAAAAATAACTTATAATGATACCACTAATTATAAAAAATATTAGTTTTATTTTACTTTTCATTAATTTTTCACTCCTAAATTTTTATAAAAATTTTAATATTTATAAGCTAAAAGCCTTTCTAAAGATTTAGCTTCATTACAATAATTATTTAACTAAATATCAGACATTAAATAACCAATAACTTTCTGAAAATACATCATATACACCAGGAACCCCATTCTAATAGAACTACCACAATACTCCAATTTCTTATTTTTATGGTAATAATATAGCATTATTTAGAATATTAAATCCACTAAATATAATACAAATATTAAAAATCAAAAATATAATTAATATTAGTAATAATATTATTATAATTTTTATATTTATTAAATTCTTACACTTAAAAATAGCAATAAAACTTAATGGTATAATTACTAAAATGTTATAAAAAACTTCTAATATTACTACTAAAAGAGATAATAATAACCCATATATGTATGCTCTTTGAAAAACTATTAAAAAAATATATATAATAAAATCTGTTATAATTTTAAATATAATATTAAAGTAAAAAAGTTTTTTTATATTAAATACATAATAAATACCTATAAAATATCTTATAATAAAAAAATATATATAACCTATTTCATCAAATAAATTTGAATATATTACATCATCTTTAAAAAAAATACTTCTTATTAATAAAAATAATATATATATTAAATCAATTATATTAAAGATTTTAATATTACTCATTATTAACTCCTTGTATAAAGTTTTTTATATTATTTTACATCTTTATAATATCATCTTTTTATTTAATTTCTATTATATACTATTATTTTCTTTTTACGGTAATAGTATTACTTTATAAATATACTCCCCATTAAATATTAAGCAAATATTAAATATTGATATTAGTATTAATATCACGTTTATAATATTTTTTAAATATTTAATACTCTCTGTTCTATTTAATATTAAATAGAGTGTTGGTATATTAAATATTTGTGTTATAAATATTTCAAAATAAATTAATAATAAATTAAGACCTGGAAGTAAATTTAACCCTGTAATAACAGCATATAAATAAAATAATATACTAAATATATTCCCATAAAATATAAACTTTTTATCTTTTTTATTATTATTTTGTAAAAGTATACTAAGTAAATTCCTAATTAAAACAATATATCTAAATGTTATAAATAATATACTGTAATAAACAAAAAACATAAGAAATATACCTAATAATTTCACTTCAAATAAAACAAATAAAAATATAATCATCAAAATAAAGAAATAAAAAATAGTCATTAATATAACAAATAGATTTGTTTTTAAATTTAAATAATTTTTCATTTAATTCATCCTTTAATAAAATTTATTATTTTTTCTTGAATATTATAAACTTTTTGTATATCATCTAATGGTATTAAGTTATTAAGTTTATCTTTAATAAAAAGTTCATAATCATTAGGTATCAAAAATAAAGTATCCTCTCCAACATTACCCATACCATTAATACTGTTATATGGAAATACATCTTTAAAAGTATGTGAAATTCCATCATTACCATAATTATATGTACCCATATTAATAAAATCTGTATCCCTATCAAGCAAAATTCCTTTTGGTAGATTTTCTTTTGTATATTTTTCATTTGGATTTTCTAAACTATAAACAGCCTCAAAATATCCATAATCAAGTTCTTTTCCATTTTCATCATAATCAACTGATACAAATTTTAAATTATATATATTATTTCCTTCCCCTTGCTTATGATAAACAGATGCCCCTACTGGTAATAGTTTCCATTTACCTTCTTTAACTTCTTTTAACATATCTTCTAAATTTTGTGGAGCTCTACTTAAATCATTCATTACATTTCTAAAATAATGTTGTTCTTCTGCTGGTATACAAAATATTCCATTAGAATTTATAGCTTGATTCATTATCTTAGCAATTTCTCTAGCTTGCTCATAACTAAATATATCTAACTCATTATCTTTCTGAGCTCTATATAAATCTGCCATTATTTTTTTAAACTCCTCTTGTATTATTATCTTTGGCATTTTATTATAAAGTTCTCCTTTAATTAAAAACCCTAATGGAGCATCACCTGTCATTTCATCTACTTTACTTACCCCCATTTCAAATGAGTTATCAATTACACTTTGCATATGTTTAACAAATTTTTCTGGTTCTTTAGATAAATTTATTCCTGTACCTTCTCTATTAATTAAATTTTTTAAAACTTCATTATCTTTATTTGGATCTACAATATCATCTGTTTCAATATTACTATCTAAGTTAAAATTTTTTTCACTCATAACAGATTCTTCTTCATAAGTTAAATATTGTCCTGAATCTAATGGTTCTATTAGTCCCCCGTGTCTAAATACTAAAAATGAGTTCATTGTTAATATTTCATATCCCTTTGAAGGGTCATTTCCATCTTTTTCTTTATCGCTTGCATCTTTTTCTCCATTATCAACAATTCTTACTTTTTTCTTAGTATCTAACCACGTTTCTAATATACAAGGTACACAAGCCTTTTCTTTTATATTTTTTCTTTATTTTTCCCTTTTCATCTGCTATTTCTTTCTATAATAATACACATTCTGATTTTAGATATTTGCTATCCGAGCTACACACTCCAAAACTCATTATATTTTCAAATTCTAATTTATCTAATTTATGTGCTAATGGTTTTTCTTCTACGTACACTCCGTGGTCTTTTAATATATTTAATTTCCTTTCGTGGCTACCACATCTACATTTTAATAATGCCCCTCTTACTAAATATTCATTTGATAAAATTTTTTCTCAAACTTTTCTATGTCTTCATTTATTTTTTTCTTCTTCTGTTTTATCTTTATCATTTTCTTCTCTTTGTTTTCATAAATTTTACTCTAATTTATTAAAATCTTATTTTTTATTTATTGATTATATTCATCTTTATAACCTTTTGCTAAATTATAAATCCAAGATTCTTCATATTTTTTTCAATATAAACCATCTCCTAATACTTTTAATATCATTAACTTTATTTATTATATATATTTTTTAATTGTATGTATTATAAATTTTCATATTATCTCTTAAATATTTGACCCATTACATTTTTCCTGAGTTTTATGTAATAAATACAATATTATTCCAAACTATTAAAATATATTTTAATACTAAAAGTAATGTAATAATCCAAACAAAAATCATATAAATTTTATTATTTTTATATAATATTGTTATAAGTGGCATTAATAAGAACATAATACTAAAAAATATAACAGTAAATATATCTATAAATGTTGGGGCTACTTTTTCAAAAAACATTTTATAACTAAATAATTCTTTTATTACAATAAATAAATATATATATATACATAATAAACTTTTTATTATAGTTTTCATTATTCTAAACCTAGTCCTTTTCTGTATTCTTTTACTTGCTCTATAGTTTCATCATTTAATGATACTGGTGGTAAAATATTTTCACCTATATTACCTAAACCATTACCAAATTGTGTATTTATAGATATATTGAAATATTCTTCTAAAAATTTATCTATATAGTTTTCTAGCATATCCTGCTCATATGGTATTACATCATATATGACATGATAAATTCCTAATTGTTCATTAGGAAATGCATAGTTATAAGTCCTCATATTTATTGGGTCATTATTTCTATTTAATAATCTTCCTTCATTATCATAAACAGCTTCAAAAATACCATCACTAGATACAAATTTCAAATTATACTCTCCATTATTCCCATGCATGGTAAACAGATTTTTCAATTGATAGACACTCCCATTCATTATTATTTACTAATTCTAACATATCATCAAGATTATCAGGAATATTTCCAAATTCATTCATAATATTTCTAAAATAATGTATGCTTTCATCCATTTTTGAATTTTTAACAAGCTCATTTATAATTTTAGCAAATTCATTCGTATTTAATTCTAAATTTTTTAATTCATCATCTTTATATGCTCTATATACATCTGACATGACTTTATATAACAACTGTTTGTTTTCTTCTTTATCAGTTGATTTTATAAATTCATTGTTTAAAGTATTCATATAGTTTTGTGTGTCATTTACAAAATCTATTCCTAAACCTTCTTTATTTAATATTTTATCCAAAACTTCTTTATTTTTATCTATTTCATTTATGTTTTCAATAACAGATTCTTTTTCATAAGTTAAATCTTGTCCCAAATCTAATGGTTCTATTAACCCTCCATGTCTACATACTAAAAATGAATTCATTGTTAATATTTCATATACCTTTGAAGGGCCATTTCCATCTTTTTCTTTATCACTTGCATCTTTTTCTCCATTATCAACAATTCTTACTTTTTTCTTAGTATCTAACCACTTTTCCAATATACAAGGTGCACAAGCCTTTCCTTTTACATTTTATCCTATAAAAATTATTTTTATTTTTTATTATCTTCTTATTTTATTATTAAATTTATATTGTAAACATAATAAATTTTTTAATATTATTTCAATTAAAAAAAATATTTTTTATAAACTCTACTCCACTTAGTAGCATATAATATATTGCTGGAAAGTAAATAATACTTAATATTTTTTCCATTTTCTCTTTTTTATAAATATTAGTTATAATAATTAATAAAAATATAAAGATAATTATATCACTTATTGATAATATTACTATAAACATTAGTTGAAATATCCCTAATATATAATTATTATCTATTGCTAATAGTATTAAATATAGTAAAAATAATCCAAATGAAACAACTATTATAAATATTAAAGTCAATGCATATCTAATACTAGAAAGAGAGGTTGGCATTATGCATAAATTAAAGCAACCTAAAGCTATAATAATTTTAATAAAACAATTTACGGTATTTATATTAATAAATTTTTTATTAAAATTATTATTATTACAATTAAGTAAAAACATATAATATATTATATATATAAATATAGATATAATTTTAATATCTACTGTAGTATTTATAAAAATTTCTATTGTAGTCATTTTATATACAAATAACAAAACCAATAATAAATTTATTATAATACCTAAAATTAATAATTTTATTTCACTTTTCATTATTTTTCTCCATATAATTATACATTTAATTTATTTTTTATTGTGTAACGTTTTAGCATTAATTCCATCTTGTATAGTTTCAGAATCACCTTTATTATCAAAATAAAATGTGTACTCATTATTTTTCAACTTATCAAAATATTTTTCAAAACCATAATTCGAAATATCACTAAATATTTGAGCACCTCCTGCTCCAAATTTTATAAACCAATCATAACCAAAAATTTCATCTCCTACATATCCGAACATAAAGTTCCCAATATAATCTGGTCTTAATCCATTTTTTATAATTTCTGGATTAACACATTCTCCTTTAAAATCAAAAGGCATTGCCCATATTGAATCATTGTATTCTTTATCTATTCTATTTTTTAAATCCAAAGGTTTATTAGTATTAACTAAATTTATAAAATTATATCCTATAATAGCAAAATGTTTAATATTAGTTTCAAATAATGTACCTTTTAAATTATCAATAGAAAACTCATCTTTTAAAAATGCTATATGAACTTTGTTGTCTTGTATAAAAATACTTTTACTTATAATATCACATATTTTAATTGTATAATCATATAAATTGGGTATATCTATATCATTATTTAACATATATTCTCTAAATTCTTTTCTTGCTTTATCCCTATTATTATCATTTTTTTGGAGTATTTTTTTATAAGCATCAAATAATTCCTTATTGTCATTTATAAAAGCTCCTTCAAAATCATTTAAAAATTTATCTATATCTTCTAGTGTATTTATATCTTCAGGATTTGTACTTAGTACTTCTTCAATTTCCAATTTTTCCATAACAGGTTCTTCTTCATAAGTTAAATCTTGTCCCGAATCTATTGGCTCTATTATCCCCCCATGTCTACATACTAAAAATGAATTCATTGTTAATATTTCATATCCTTTTGAAAGGTCATTTCCATCTTTTTCTTTATCGCTTGCATCTTTTTCTCCATTATCAACAATTCTTACTTTTTTCTTAGTATCTAGCCATGTTTCTAATATACAAGGTACACAAGCCTTTCCTTTTATATTTTTTTCTTTACTTTTCCATTTTCATCTGTTATTTCTTTTTCTAATAACACACGTTCCGATTTTAGATATTTGCTATCCGAGCTACACACTCCAAAACTCATTATATTTTCAAATTCTAATTTATCTAATTTATGTGCTAATGGTTTTTCTTCTACGTACACTCCGTGGTCTTTTAATATATTTAATTTCCTTTCGTGGCTACCACATCTACATTTTAATAATGCCCCTCTTACTAAATATTCATTTGATAACATTTCTTCTAGCTTTTCTGCTAATTCTGCCTCTATTTTTTCTGTATCTTCCTCTGTTTGTTGGTTGTTGCTGTCTTTATTTAAATATTTTGCTGTTTCTTTTAGGCTTTCTTTTTTTTGTATTTTTATTTCTTTTTCTATACTATTAATTTCTTCTTCGCTAAGTTTAGGTATATCATCTGTTGATAATTTATTACTTTTAGCTAAACTATCAATCCAAGACTCTTCATATTTTTTCACTATTACTCCCCCCTTATAAAACTTTCATTTCTATTAAATTTATACCTTTAACTTCTCTTTTAAGTATACTTTCTACTAAATCCATTCTAGCTACTATATATCGTTTATTAAATCCGCCTATTTTAAATATTGGCTTATCTTTAATTTTTTCTCTTTTCAATATTATTTTTTCGGCTATTTCTTTGCTATCAATATCATCTTTTCCTGCTAAACAATAAATTTCTTCAAATATTGGTAAATAATATACTCCCATCTCTGCTATTTTAGGCTCTATTAATATTATTTGTTTCATTTTTAACTTATTGTCATATAATTTTACTACTTCTTTTACTTTTTCACTTATTAAAAATACAGGGCTACTTATTATATCTGTCCAAAATAAAAATTCACTGTCTTTTATAAAAAATGCTTTTCTTTTTTCTAAACTATAATGTCTACTTTCCGGCAAAAAATTTATGTCTTGATGCCAGCTTTTAAATTGTGGTGATGAATAAAATTTTTTATCTTTTTCTATTATAAAATATTTCATATAAAATACTCCATTTTAATTAATTTCTTTTATTATCGTTGATTTTTCCATATATTCACCATATAGTATAATTATTTTTCTTTCACTTTCTAAACTGTCAACTTCATTTAAGAGTTTTGTTATATATTCTAAATACATTTCCATATATTGAGCTTCATATTTTATTATTACTTCTCTTAACTCAAACTCTAAAAGTCTTGTAAATTTTTTATTTATTTCCTTTTTTATATAGTCAATATCTTTTTCTATATTTTCAAATAAACATTTAATACTAAAATATTCATATACTGCTTCATTATCTAAATATAACTCTTCGTTATATCCTGCTAAAATAACTTCATATTTTTTAGTTATTAATGAACTTTTTAAAGGAGATATTATTATGTAAATTTTCTCTAAATTATTTTTAGCTTTTACTATTTTGTTAAGTTTAATTACAAATTGATTTTTTACTTCTTCTTTATTTTCAAAAAATTGTTTATCTATTGTCTTTTTATTTTCTAAAACTTTTTCTTTAAATTCAGGACTTATATATTCTAAAATTTCACTTATTCTATCCAAGTAACAACTCTCCCATTTTATAAATTTAATTTAAAAATATTTGATTACCATTTGTATATGCATTATCTTTTAATTGTTCAACGGTTTCTCCTTGTACTGCTGATATAGTATCTGGAGAAATTAAAGTTATCTCTTTAGTTGCACTTGCTATTGTTATATCTTCTTCAGCTTTTATATTTATTGACTTATCACTTATTATTTTTATACCTTCCTCATCTATTATCTCTATTGACATTCCTTTATTATTTGTTATAAGTAATGTATTTGGTGTAAACAATACTTCTTTTCCTTGTTTGTTCATAATAGATTTATAATCTGGATTTACTCTTCTATTATCCCCTATATCTTTATTTTTATTTTCTTCTTTTACTTCTAAATGAGTTGAGCTTATTACATATGCTTCTGCTTCATCTTCTGTTGGCATATATATTCTTACTCTATCGTTTATTTCTGGCATTGAATACCAACCTGTTCCATCTGGTGTAGAATATACTGTTGAATATGGAAACCATCTAGCACCACATCTTCCTTTATTTTCGTCTTCTAATATTTCTATTTGTACTACATCACTTTTTACATTTGTTATATTAGCCTCTAGTGATGAACCTAATAAACTTATGCTATATTCTTTTGGAACTTTAAATCCATTTTTAGATTTCATATAATACATATGATATAGTTCACTTCCGTCAAATATAGTTTCTATCTTACTTATATAAAGTTTGTTTCCTTCTACTTTAAATATATCTGCTAATCTGTATAACTCTCTTGATTTAAATATATAATATGTATAGTCTTTTTCAGATACACCTTTTAGTCCTTTTCCAGTTTTTTCTCCATATTCTTTAAAATCTTTCATTATAGAATATGTATTTTCTTCAAAGTTTAGCTCTTTTGAATAATTAGGTATACCAAAATAATATCTACTACCACTAACTTTATATTCTGGAAATAAAACACTTTCAAAATGACTTGCTAACCTTTTTATAAAATTCCAGTCTGTTTCTTTATATTGTAATATAAATTTGTTTATACTTTTTTCATTTCCCACTGTCATTATAAAGTTACTATTGTCATAATTTTCTTTACATACTTCTAATAAATTTTTATATAATAAACTACCACTTTGAAATGTTCTTGTGTGTATTTGTAAATCCATTAAATAGCTTCCTGTTTTTAGCTCTATATCCATTTTACATAGTGTATTTTCATAATATATATTTAGCTCAGATAAAATTCCATAAAATAATGTTTCTTCTTTTTTATTTTCTTCTAGCAATACTACTTCTACCCACAAGTCTTTTAATCCTAATTTTAAATATTTTTCTGCATCTTCTTTTTGTATATACATAGAGGCTTTTAATTCACCATGTTTATTTTCTTCTACCTTACTTTCTATATTTAATAAATTTGTAAATTCAAACGGTTTTATTTTTATATTTTGTTCTCTCATATTCTCACCTATATTTAATACTTACTTTTTATTTTATTCAAAGTTTTCTTCTATAGTCTTTATCACTTGAAACGCATATTCTTTCCACTCATTTACATCTTCATATAAACAATTAAATATTCCATGCATCACTTTATTTCTTATTGGTAATATATACATTATGTTATACATTGGAAAATCTAATCCATAGCTTTTAAAATCAAACCAACTAATTGTTTTTTCTCCTATTTTTTCACTTTTTAAATCATAAAATATATAAGCTGGATTAACCTTTTTTAATAAAATTTTAAACTGTGTTATTGCATCTTTTGTTTGTTCATTTTTTATTGGTAATGGCATCAAACTAAATCCAAAATTTACTGATGTATCCAAACTTGTCTTTATTATTTGAGGTCTATCTTCTGATGGGTATTTTATTTTTTTCATATTTTCTGGTAAATCTATAAAATTTTTAGATAATAAAATGCTCATAGCATTATTAAATAATTTTACTTTTTCAAACTCTACATATTCATTTTTTATATACACCCCTTCTTTTATATTTTTATTTTCTTCTTTATATTTTTGTCTTTTCATTTCAAGTATTGTTTCATCTAAATAATTATTTTCACTCATTTAAAAAACCTCTCATTTATTAAATATATTTATATATATATTTTCATATACTTTGTATTATTTTGTCAATACATTTTACATATTTTTTACTAATATGATTATAATCTAGCTTTTAAAAATTTTAAATTAAAATAATAATAATTTTATAACTTTTATAAAAAAAGATAATCTTATGAAGTAATAAAACTTCATAAGATTATCTTTTTTTTACTTATTATTTATTTTTTCTCTTTAGGATTAAATATTAAAGCCATAATAAAGGCAAAAACTATAGCACAAGTTATACCTCCAGCTGTTGCCTTAATTCCTCCTGTCAAAACTCCTAAAATACCTATTTCATCTACCTCTCTCATAACACCTTTTGCAAGTGCATATCCAAAGCCAGGTAATGGAACTGTAGCTCCTGCTCCTGCAAATTTTACTAATTTCTCATATAAGCCAAATCCTTGTAAGATACAGCCAGATATAACAAATAAAACTAATATTCTAGCCGATGTAAGTTTAGTTTTATCAATTAATATTTGACCTATAATACATATTAATCCACCTACTATGAATGCTTTAAAATAATCCATATTTTATTCTCCTATCATTAAAAATCATATTATTTATTTTTTTCAACAAAAATAATTTTATACATATTTTTAACAATATTCATTAAAACTATTTAAAGGTAAATAACATTTATTAAATAATTATCTACCTTTATTATAAAAAATATTATATTATTTTAATATATAAATAAACTATTGTTCAACAAATTCTGCTCCTCTTTCTTCCAACACTTCTAGTTTACTTACATTTAAATGTAACTCAATAAAGCCATTGTTATCAACTAATTCAGGTGTTCCTGTAACTTTTACCCAGTCGTTGTCTTTAGGAAACTCACCATCATATTTTAAGAAAAAACCTCCCCAGCCATCATTTCCACAACAACCAGGACCTTTTCTATAAACTACTGGAATATTTTGAATTCCTTCTTGATTGTAAAATAATGTGTACATACCTTCAACTACAATAGTTTTATCTTTATAACTATCAAAATTAAAATAAATTTCATTAATTTGTGTTAAAAAAAGTTTTTCACCTATTACAAGTATATCTTCGTTTTTATCATTTGTTTTATCTTCTGTTTTATTATCGTCTATAACAATAGGTGGAATATTAGGTGATAAACTACTAGTTGTCGTTTCTTCTTTTGTTTTTTCTTTAGCTTGACTTTTAGTAGTTGTTTCTTGTTTAGTTTCTGCTTGTGTTTTAGTTTCATTACTCAGTGTATTAGTAGCCTCTTGTGTAGAGCTTTCTGTATAAGTGCTTTCACTTGTTTCTATTGATGAAGTTTCAATAGTTGTAATATCTTCTTTAGGTTTATTTTCATCTTTAGCTTTGTTAAAAATACAACCACTTAATAGTAAAGTTATAAAAAACACGGGTATTAAAGTTTTAATATACCTCACTATTATCACCTCTTCCCTCGAGCCCAATCAAGTATTGAAAATATTATAAAAAAGCAAATATTTAAAATTGCAACACTAGCTCCAGTAGGTGTAGCATATACATATGAAATAGTTAATCCTAGTATAAAACAAAATACAGATATTATAGCCGAACATATTATTACTTTTTTAAATTGTTTAAATATACGCATTGCTGTTAATGCTGGAAATATTATTAAACTAGATATTAATAATGCACCCATAGTACGCATACCTAATACAATTGTAAAGGCTGTTAAAAGAGCTATTAACATATTATAAAAATCTGCTTTTGTTCCAGTAGCTCTTGAAAAAGTTTCATCAAATGTAACTGCAAAAATTCTATTATAAAATAATATAAAAATTATTAAAACAGTTATAGAAAGTACTATTGTTAATAAAACCTCGTTTTGTCTTACACCTAGTATAGAACCAAATAAATAATTACATACATCTGTGTTCATACCTGTAGTCATAGATACTACCATTATACCAATTGCTAACGAGCCTGTCGAAACAATAGCAATAGCTGCATCTCCTTTTATCTTACTATTTTCTTTGAGACGTAATAACAAAAATGCTGCTATTACCACTATTGGTAAAGAGATAACAAGCGGTGCTACATTAAGTGCTGTGGCTATGGCTAATGCTCCAAACCCAACATGAGAAAGCCCATCACCAATCATAGAATATCTTTTTAACACCATACTAACACCTAATAATGAGGCACATAAAGATACAAGAATCCCTACAATAAAAGCACGTACCATAAAAGGATATGATAACATTTCTTGTATTAAATTAATCATTAGAAGCACCTCCTATAGAGTATTTCATACCAAGTGGTGATGATAAATATTCTTCTACTGTTCCAAAAAATAATTGTTTTGTCTCTAAATGTAATACTTTATTTGAATATTTTAATACATTTTGTATATCATGAGATACCATAATAATTGTTAAATTTTGTTCTTTATTTATTTTATAAATCAAATCATATAAGTCTTCTGTAACAATAGGGTCAAGTCCTGCAGAAGGTTCATCTAAAAGAAGTATCTTTTTTGTTGCACATAAAGCTCGAGCTAATAAAACTCTTTGTTGTTGTCCTCCAGATAATTCACGGTAACAACGATTTTTTAAATGTGTAATCCCAAGTTGCTCTAACTTTTCTTCAGCTAAATTCTTTTCTGCCTTGCCATAAAATGGTCTCCATTTTAACTTATTTAAACACCCAGAAAGTACAATTTCAAATACATCTGCCGGAAAATCTCTTTGTATTTGAGTTTGTTGTGGAAGATATCCTATTTCATCTGCCTTTAAATCATCTCCCATAATAATTTTGCCTTTTGAAGGACTTTTTAATTGTAAAAGTCCTTTTATTAAAGTACTCTTTCCGGCACCATTTTCTCCTACAATACAAAAATAATCTCCACTTTCAACTGAAAAATTTAAATCTTGTACTGCAATTTTACCATCATAAGCAAAACTTAAATTTTGTGTTGTAATCAATGCCATATTAGTTCAAAGCCTCACGAAGACTCTCTATATTTTTTTGCATAAGAGACACATAAGTTACTCCATTTTTAAAGTCATCGGCAGATACATTATGACAAGAATGAAGTGTTAATTTTTTTGAATTTGTTGTATCACAGATAGAATCTGCAATTTTTCCATTAGAAAATTCTATTGTAAATACTATAGGTATTTGTTCTTCTTTTACTTTGTCCGCTAAAAATGCCACGGTAGCTGGGCTTGCCTCTGTTTCTGTAGAACAACCACTAAATGCTGCAAAATAATTTAAACCATAATCTTTAGCTAAATAAGCAAATGGAAAACGGTCTCCAAAAACTATTGTTTTTCTTTTTGCAGAATTTACAACATTTTGTAATTCTTCATCTAAAGTATATAATTCTTTTATAAATTTTACTTTATTATCAGCATATTCTACTACATTTTCAGGGTCTTTTTCAGCTATAACTTCTTCTAATATTTCTGCAATTTTTATTACATTTTTAGGTGAAGTCCATACATGTTCATCTAATTCGTGTGAATGGTTATGTTCTATCATCTCTTCAGCTATTTCTTTTCCAGTCATACCATTTGGATAATATGTAGGCCAATTTTCTAATTCTTCTAATAATTTGTCAAATCCTTCATCACCAAAATATAAATGGAAATGGTCTAAATCTTCAGTTGGTTCAATTAAATGGTCGCTAAATTGGATATATTTAGGAGCTCCACTATTTTTATCAACTGATTCAAATTGATAACGAACACCTTTTTTACCAGATTCATATGTTAAAATTTCAAATCCTTTATATGTATATTCTGAAGTTGATGGTTTTCCATCTTTATAAAAAGTAATTTTTCCATCATCAATTTTAATACGTTCTACATCTGTTTTATATCCTTTAGTATAATATTCTTTATATTCTTTTTCTGTTTTATCTTGATTTTCTTCTGCTTTATGATGAAATACTTCATCTAAAGAACCATCTTGTAAATATGGATATACAGATTGCCAGTCACCTTCCCAGTCGCTTAATTCACGGTCTTTTACTTGTGAATCTTCAAATTCTCCATCATTATGGTCATGTTCGTGTTCCATACCTTCTACTATTTCTTCTTCTATGGTATCTACACAATCCATTAATTTTAGAGTTTCTGGTTTGTTTTCACCCATTGAAGACAAGATGTCATCAACCCATACATCATTTTCTCCTCCAGTATAAATAAAAAGGTCAGCATTTTGAATATTTTTTATATCTTGTGGTGTAGGTTCAAAAGAATGACTTTCAGCACCTGGTTTTATTAGCATAGTTATATTTGCATTATCTCCAGCAATTTGTCTTGCAAAGTCATATTCTGGAAAAATAGTTGTAACTATATTTAATTTTTTATCTGCATCAACAGATTTTGTTTCTTCCTTATCACAACCTGTTAATGCACTAATTACCATAAGCCCTGCTATGAATAAAGATAATTTTTTCTTCATAAATTCCTCCTAAAAATTAAAAAGTATTTATTTTTACTATAAATTTGTAAGATATAATTTTAATTATTCATTCTTACTTTTAATTTAATAGGTGTTAAAACTATTTGATTATTTATATACGTTATATTTTTAATAAGAAAATTCATTAAAAGTAATACTATAATACTTATACTTATTGGTGTTATAAAAAATTGTTTTATTAAAATTTCAATTTTTTTAACATTTGTACAAATAGGACATTTATCTCCCACACATATATGATTATAATTTTTAATTTCATAAATACTATTAACGATAAAAAATAAAATACAAAAAATACAAATTATATACATTTTTATTTTATTTACCTGATTTTTTTTATTTAAATATTTTGATGACATTTATTACACACTCCACAAAATACCGTATCTTCTAAATCAATCTTAATTGGTGTATTACTTTTAAAAATATCTGTTAATGTTTGTAATTCTTTACTTTCAAAATGTTGCAATTTACCACAATCTTTACATCTAAAGTGAAATTGCTCTATCGAATTTTTTGTATTATCTATATATTCAAAATATGCACTAGAATTACCTTCCATGGCATATTTTTTTACAATCCCTTGCTTTACAAACATTTCTAAATTGCGATATATAGTTGATACACCAACAGGTAAGTTAATTTCTTTTAAATGTTCTTCTATTTCAAATACTGTAATATGTTTATTACTATTAAGTTTTAAAAAATCTAAAATAATTTGTTTTTGTTTTGTATTATATGGTAACCTTGGCATTGTTACATCACCCCAACTAATTTGATAATCATTCTTAATTTAAGTTTTTCAATATTTTAACATTTTAAATTTTTATTGTCAATATATTTTTAACTCTAATTTTCAAATTATATAAAAATGTATGATAAAATATATTGATTAATAGCATATTAGATGATATAATTTTTTAGAAAATTAAAAGGAATTTTAGAAAGGTTTAAATTATGTCTAATATTAATAACATAGAAGAAATAAATAAAAGAAGAATTTTTGGTATAATATCTCATCCAGATGCTGGTAAAACAACTTTAACAGAAAAATTATTATTACATGGGGGGGCTATAAGAGAAGCTGGAGCTGTTAAAGCTAGACGTGGACGCTCTGCAAAATCTGACTGGATGGAAATAGAAAAACAAAGAGGTATATCTGTTACTTCCTCTGTTATGCAATTTGAATATAAAGATAAAAAAATATCTATAATGGATACACCTGGTCATAATGATTTTGGTGAAGATACTTATCGTATATTAACATCTGTAGATAGCGCCGTTATGGTTATAGATGCTGCAAAAGGTGTAGAAGCTCAAACTAAAAAGCTTTTTAAAGTATGTAGTATGAGAGAAATACCTATTTTTACATTTATAAATAAACTTGATAGAGAAGCAAACCCTCCTCTAGACCTTCTAGAATCTTTAGAAGAGGCTTTAGGCTTACCTTCTGTTGCTATAACTTGGCCTATTGGAAGTGGGTCTATATTTGAAGGTATATATGATAGAATGGAAAATAAAATACATCTTTTTAAAACTAGAGAAACTATTGAATTATCTGAAGAAGGTGTATTTGATAAAAAATTAGATGATATTTTATTAAAAGAAAATTTAGAAAATCTTAGAATGGATATAGAATTATTAGATGGTGCTGGTAATGTGTTTGATTTAGATTTAATATTAAAAGGAAAACTTTCTCCAGTTTTTTTTGGAACTGCTTTATCCGATTTTGGTGTTACTGTATTTTTAGAACACTTTTTAAAAATATCTCCTGCCCCATCTATTAGAAAAACAACAACAGGAACTGTAAGCCCAACAGATGAATTTTTTAGTGGATTTATATTTAAAATTCAAGCTAATATGAATCCAGCTCATAGAGATAGATTAGCTTTTTTAAGAATATGCTCTGGTACATTCGAACGAGGTATGTCTGTTACTTTATCAAGAACTGGTAAACAAATTAAATTAAATCAATCTACTCAACTTATGGCAAATGAGCGAGAAACTATAGATATAGCTTGTGCTGGAGATGTTATAGGTATATATGATTCTGGTAATTATCAAGTGGGAGATACACTTACGAATAGTAATGAAAAAATATTTTTTGAACCATTACCAACCTTTCCTCCAGAGCTTTTTATGAAAGTTAGACCAATAAATACTATGAAAGCAAAGCATTTTCAAAAAGGTGTTGACCAATTAGCTCAAGAAGGTGCTATACAGGTTTATAAAAATGAATTTAACGAAGTTATTTTAGGAGCTGTTGGACAATTACAGTTTGAGGTTTTTGAGCATAGAATAAAAAATGAATATAATTCAGATATAAGAATGGAGCCTATTAGCTTTACTGTTGCTAGATGGGTAAAATCTAATGATATAGAAAAATTAAAAGATTTTCAAAATTCTAGATGCTTGTTAGTTTTTGACCATTTTGATAGACCAATTTTACTTTTTGCTAATCAATATACATTAGATACTTTCATAGAAAGAAACCCTAACTTAACACTTGTAGATGCGTTAAATATACAAACTGAATTATAATTTAAAAGTGTATTGTATTAGATAATTATTATCTATTACAATACACTTTATTTAAATAAAAATTATTTATTAATTTTATTTAATATTTTTATTGATTTTTTTCTTAATTTATAGTATCATATAAGAATAATTATTATTAAGGAGGTGCTTTATGGAGATTCTAATCAAAAATCTTAAAAACAACAACTTAAAAGTTACTCCACAAAGGTTGACTATATATAATTATTTATACCATAATCATATACATCCTAGTGCAGAAACAATATACAATAATATTAAAGAACAAAATCCAACAATAAGCCTTGCTACTGTATATAAAACATTAAAATCTTTAAAAGATTCAGGGCTTATACAAGAAATTAATATAGGTGAAGATAGTTTTAGATATGATATACAAATTAAACCTCATTCTCATATAATTTGTACACATTGTAATAATGTTATAGATTATTTTCCTGAAGATGATTTTATATTTAATATTCAAAATAAAGTTGCTAAAGAAACTAAATTTCAATTAGATTACAATCAAATGTATTTTTATGGAATTTGTGAAGATTGTTTCAAAAAACAAAAATAATATTATAGTTTTATTAAATTATTAAAACACTATAATACTTAAATAATTTTCTTAATAAAGATAAGATATAGGTTAATTAATCTTATCTTTATTTTTTTGATTAAATATAAAATAATTTTAAATTAACAAATTTTTTGTTATAAATTTATTATTATATTGTGTTGATAAAGTAATTTAAACTTTAAATTATTTTATACCTTAATTTTTTATTTTATAAATAATAATTTTTGAATATATTATTTATTACTTTTATAAAATTTTTTTATTTTATTACTAAATAATATTTTTAATCATACTATTCATTTAAACTAAATTTATATAAATTTTCTAATGGTTTTATATCAAATTCTAAAATAAACCTTTTAACTTCCTGTAATAGCATTTTTAAATTTATTTTATTTGTTTTAAATCCTATATGATTATTCCAACTTATATCTGTTTCTATATTAATTTCTAACTCATTATAGCACCAATCAATAAAATCATTCATTAACATAATAAACCCAATATTTTTATTGTTAATTGTAACCCAAAATAAAATGTCATTTTCATCTAACATTTTAAATTTAATTTTTAAATTGTTCTCTTTAAACCAAATTTTATTATTTATATTTTTTTCTTGTTTCATAAATTGTACTCCTTTTAATTATAATTAAATTAAAATAACTTGTATTTAAACTAATTTTTACGTTAATATATACAATTTATTACCAAACTGTATAGTTTTTAAATAATTAATATTTACAGTAGATTTTTAATTATTTAGTACAAGTATTTATAAAATAAAAAAATAAAAAACCTTGAAAAATCAAGGTTTTAAAAGGGTTTAAAGTATTAAAAATATATAGTATGGAGATGAGGAGAGCCTCTCCCCTCTATCTCCTATAACCCTTGTATAATTAAGCTTTTTGTACATATATTTATATGGTTTTATGCTTAGTTTATCCCTAGTTTACCTTTTTCAAATTTACTATAGATGTAAAAGGCTTTAATCCTTAAAAGATTAATTGTTAATTTGTTCTCTATAATTTTTTAATACTATTATGCTATAGCCTTAATTATTTTATAAATTTGATATTGACTTTTTAATATATTAGTGGTATATTTATTACATATCTTATATATAATATAATAAATTAAATAGAATCACATAGTGGTTCGTTATAATATTTAATTTTGAGCGAGTAATATTGTTTGTGTAATAATGTATTGCACTTATTATATTTTCTCGCTCGTTTGATTTTGTGAATATTTTCTTTTAACTAAATCACTATATTTTAAATAATCATATACCCTTATTAATCTTCTCATACTTGAAGTCATATTTTTATTTGATTTATAATTTTTAAAAAAATCTTGTTGTAATTCATTTTTTATAAATTCTTCTAGTAATTCTACATTTGTTTCACTTTCAGTTAAATGGCAAATACAATCTATTTTTTTTGATAATGTCAAATTATCATCTGTAATTATTGAGCTTATACTTTTTAATGGAAATCTATTTCTATTTTTAACAATTGTAGATGAATAAATTGTTTTATTAAATTCCATACATTTATTATATATATCTGAATAATTTTCTTTAGCTTTATATAAATATTTATTCAGAGGCAATTTGTTACTTGAATTCATTACATTATTTGTATTTTTAAGCATCTCATCATATGTAAATTCTAAATTTTCATTTATTAAATTTATATACCATTCATTTGTAGTTAATCCTGTTAGACCTTTTAATGCAAACTCACTGGCTTTTCCTATTGCAAGAATTAAATCACTATCTGATAAATTAGGGTTATTTATTTCTCCAACTCTTAATTTTGATGTTGGTTCATTAGAAATTATAAACTGATATAATTCCTCTTTAAGCATTCTAAGAACTTTTGCTGGTATTTTCTTCTTTTTATTAGATATTATATCAAATATTTTTTTATAATTATCTGTACTTAATTTAGTCATATGTATTTCTTTATCATTTAAATACATTGTATGTTTAGAAACTTCAATATCATTTCTATTTTCTTCTCTTTCAATAAAAACAAGTCTATTTTTCAATTTTATCAAATTTTCATTAGATAAATATTTTGTCATATTTTCTAAGATAAGCTTAATATTATAATCGTTTATAGAGTATCCAATAAAAATTATAGGATATTCCATAAATAATGTAATTAATTTAGATGAAAGGTACTGGTTTTTTTCTATAAAATCTACATAATCTCTTTCATTAATAACTATACTACTTGGTTTAGTTGCACAACCATGTATTTTATATATCTCTGCTATTCCTTGTATGTTTGAGAAAATTAATTCTTCTTGCCCTATATAAGATTTAAAATCACTTATTAATTTTTCTATAAGACAATCATAGTTTGTTGTTATTATACTTGTTACACTACTTTCACACATAGATATAAAGGAATTCAATTCATCATTAATCATAAAATTTTCATCTAATAGTTTTTCAAAAAAATAACCTATTTCTGCTTTAAATGGACTTAATCCATTATTTGCTATTTCATTATAATATTTTTGTAAGTTTTCTCCTCTAAATTTTTCATTACATAACCATTTTTCATTAAAGTCTATTTCTAAAACTTCTGCTAATTTAGGTAGTAATCCTGTTTTATTTTTCATATTAATAACTCTATTTTTATAATAACTATATGAAAAGCTATCATTTCTTATTCTATTTGAAAATACTTTTAGCAAACCTTCCCAATCAGGAGCTGATAAATATCTCCTAGAAAATCCTGAACCAATAAATAAAATTGGTGTTGTTTCAAAGTTTTGTACTATTTCTTCAAATTCTTTAATAATAACCACTCCTTAAAATAAATTATTTGTATTTATTTTAATAATAACATAGAACACAAAAAAAATAAAGAGAGCAAAAGCTCCCTTATAAAATTATTTTTTAAACTATTTTAGTAACTTTAGTATTAACATCATAAATAACTTTTTTACCCAAAACTTCTGCTAATTCGGATATACTATAATAGTTTTTACTATTATCATTGTAAGCAACTAAAATTTGTGTCCTAAAATTATATATAAATTATAAATTTTGCATATTTATAAAAAGAGAGTGTCTATTCACTCTCTTTTTCTTCTAAATTATTAATTACTTCATTAACATTTTTATCAATAATTTTATTAGCAACCTCAAGACCTTTTATTAACCATTTAGGAACAAGATGCCCCTTATCAAGCTCTACCATATTTTCTAAAATACTTCTAAATTCATTTATTATACAATGGGCAAGTATAAACCAACCAATAGACAACATTATATGTAAATTTAATCCTATTATTTGACCTATTTGTTTAAATACAATACCAAGGCCAAAGCCCATAGCTATTAAGCACCATATTAAAAACTTTTTAATAAAGCCTTTCATTGCTTGTCTTGAGCTTTCTTTTTTTAGGTATCTAGCTTTCATTACTCCAGTTGTGTAGTCTATTATATTTAAGCCTAGTAAAAATACAAATAAAAACCAAAAATCACCTAGAATAGCTGATAATATACCTGTTATTGTAGATATTATATAATTTACTTTAGTTTCAAAAATATTCATACTAACACCTACTTTTTAAATATTTTATCTAAAATAGATTGTTTTAGTTTAAAAAATATACTGTTATTAGTTTCATTATATCCTGTTTCAAAGCCTAAAAACTCTGCTAAGTCTCTAACTTTTACAAAGTTAAATCCACCACTAGTTATAGCTTTAACAGTGACTTTTTTGTTGTTAGCTTCTACATTTATATTTTCTAGAATATCTTCTAAATTTGTTATTTTAGTATTAGCATCATATTTAATATTTTTATTTAAAAGTTCGGCTAAGTCTCTTATTTTTATAAAGTTTTCGCCTTTTTCATTTATTACAGTAAATGCTTTTGTTTTACCATTATAACTATAATTTCTAGTTACAAACATATATTTATCAACTTCCTTCCAAGTTTTTTTGAAATTTTCGGGCGTGCCATATTTTTTAGCAAGGGTTGTTGTATTTCCATATTTAGTAAATTCTATATGTGGTTTGTCGGGGAAGCCTTTCCAATTTCCACCCCATTCAAACCCTAATTTAACAGCTATACTTCCTACCTTTGCAAACCAATTGTCTGTATCATTATATATACCTTTTCCGTCATTTCTGTAAATATCAAAAGCCATACCCCAGTTATGATTACTATATGGATATTTAGCATTTGTTACTATATTACCTGGCTTTGTTCTACCTTGTTCATATAAGTCATTTTGCTCTTTTTCTGTCCTAAAAGTTTGACTAATTCCAACTATCAACCCATTTTTTTTACATTCTTCTAAAAATTTAGGTATTATAGCTTGCACTTCGGGGTGTAGTAATGTTATATCTCTACTCATAAATATCTCCTTATTTTTTGCATAAAAAAAAGCAAGTATTACTTGCCTTTAAACCAACTATATGCTATAATGAATATAAGAAAAGCTAATCTTAATTGTTAGCCTACTATTAATTGTTTTTATTCAATTAACAGCCACAGTTTTGGCGAACACAGGGCTGTTATTTTTTTGTATTTATTATCAAAATGATTAGAGTAGCAAAACTTATCATTAATGATATTGTTTCATATGTACTCATAATACCACCCCCTAACTCTTGTTAGAGTTAGTAGGCTAACAACCCTTATTAAGATTAGCTCTTTTCAATTATATATTTTTTGTTGTTATATGTCAATTATTAATCTGTTATCCCTTTAGTTACTGGATTAATAATATTATTCCATAAATATACTAAGACAAGTCCTAAAACATAAGGATTTTTTAAAGCATTTAATACTAAATTAAATAGGCTTTCCCAAGTTGTTAAATCTTGTCCATTCATACCAAAATATGCAAGTATAGGTGTAGCAATAGCTAATAATGTATTTACCCAAAATATAGGATTTTTAAAGCGTTTTTTCCAATTAATTTTACTCATATAAATTTCTCCTTTTAATTCATCAAATTTACAAGTTCTGTATATTGTTCTAAAGTTATTCTTTTAAAATTTAAAAACAAATCAAGTCTTTTTAGCATATCTTCTTTTTCATATTTACCAGATTGAATTATTATTTTTGAACTTTCATATGTACTCATTATTAGTTACCGCCTTTCATTGAGTTTATTTCTTGTAAACAAGTTAAATAATTTAACTCATTTAAAATTTGTGCGTTTGTTTGTGCTTGTGAAGATATTTGAGTTTTAGTGTTTAATTCTTTAAAAATATCTAGCCATTTTTTTTGATGAATATCATATTTTCTATTGATTAAATTAGGGTCATAATTGTTAATCTTTATTATTCTTGAATTTTCTTCTAATTCTTCCGATAAACTACCTATTGTGTAACAAAAATTATCTTCATCTAAATATGCGTAATACATATTCAATCCTCCTTATTTAATTAAATTCGATGACTTGAACGAAATATTTAGTAGGTGTAAAGTCATTACCCCAACCATAAAGACAATTAAATCTTAATGTACTTGCATTATACAAATATGCAATTATTTCTGTATTATCATTATTTGTTGTATCATTTGACAAACAGTTGGTTAATACTAATGTTTTATTAACATCAACAGAATTAATGGTTATTGATTTAGAGTCCATATCTCTTCTATTAGAAAAACTACCGTTAAATACTTGAACTTTTTTAACGCTACTTAAATTATTTAACTTTTTTCCTAAATTACCAACTTGTGTTGATATTTCTGTTACTTTATTTTGTAAGTCTTGTGTACTAGTGTTAAGCTTCTGTAAGTTTGTTGTGTTGTTATTAATTGCACCTGGTAGCCTGTTTACTCTATCTGATATTGCATCAACTTTACTAGATACAGACTTTATATTATTTTCAATATCCATAGGGCTACTTTCGCGAGCAACATTTTCAAGGCTTGATATATTTGCTTTTTTTTCATCTAAAAGCCTTGTATTATTATTTAATACTTTAATATCTATAGAATCGTCTTCTAATGGATATTCGAGTTTATCTAAATTTGTAAATTTGTTATCACTCATTTGCTTACCTCCTATATTAATTTTTCACTTTCTCGTACCTCTTTCCAAGTTTTACTTGATATACTTTTCCAAGTTAAAGAGCTTAAATCTCCCCAAGTTCTATACTTAAAAATATAATCAACTCCTAAATGTGCTGGTTTAATATCTTCAATACTTTTTATTAAACTACCTATATCCTTAGGTTTGCCTATTTTATTAGTAAAATCTATTATTATAGTTCCGTTAAATCGTACTTTTACAAGATTGTCTGTATAAGCCTTAACAGTATCTTGTATAAGCTCTAAAGTTAGTTTACCTGCTCCTCTCCATTTAGCACTTATTATAGCTTTTCTTTCTTCAATTAACTTATCTTCTACATATTCTATATTCAATTCTTTTTCAAATATATTTAGGCCCCAAGTAGATGTATCCAAAAATATATTGCTTTTTATATCATCTATTTTTATTTCTATATTTTCTATTTCTGTTTGGCTTATTCTAGCTATATGCTTTGTAATATCATCATTTATAAATATTTTATTTATAAAATTAATAACTCTATTATTCAATAAAATCAACTCTTTCTAATGTAAAAACCTCTTCTTGATTACATTCTATATTAGATGTTTGATTATTTATTTTTAAATCTGTATAGTCAATAACACCTTCTACATCTAAAATTTTAGACCCTACAATAGCATAACTTAATACATCTTTTTTAAATGCTATTTCTTTTAAATATAAAGTTATATTTTCGATTATTCTTTTCTTTAATTGTTCTTTATCATAGTTTCTGCTAAATACAGCTTTAACTGATATAGATATAGTTTTAGGAGTGGCACTAACTACTGTACAAAATGCTCCAATAGGTGCTTGCCCTCTTCCTTCTCCTGTTATGTTAGGGTCTATATATTCTTGTACCTTTTTCACAAGATTTTCATCGGCAGGTAACCTATCATTATCTACAATAATAACTTTAACAGTAGTATGTCCATTCCAAAGTGGTATTACTTTAGCATCTCCTACACCTTCAACCTCTTTAGCCCACCTTTTATAGTGATATATGTTGCCACTTGTAGCAGGCTCTCTTAATCTTTCAAAATATCTATTTTTTAAATCTATGTCTATTTCCTCATCATAACCTCCCTCTGTTTCTGTTTCGTTATTACAAGAGTTAATACCTGCAATTGTAACAGGCATTTTTTTAATACTATTAATAGGAACATTACCTATTTTACCAGCTGTAACACATCTTATATTAACATTACCCATATCTATTATGTTTTTTTGTTCTATTGCCTCAAAACGAATAAGCCCTTCTGTTTCAAATATATCTCCAATATTAATAGTCCCATTACCTTTTACAGTAACAACACCTTGAGAATATGTAGCCTTTTTTCTTTCTATACCTGTACGTTGTGTAATAAACCTTTCAAGCTCTGTACCTGTTAAGTTATTTATATCTAACTTACTAGATACAATAGTTAAACTTTTTAAAGTATCACACATTCTAATGGATATAGCTTTTAGAATATCCCACAAAAAATATCCTTTTCTTTTTTCATAAGTATCTGGTATTCCCTGTAAAATCTCTTCTAAAATTTCATTAGATTTTTTATTAAAATTCAAGTTCTACCACCTCATTAATATTTAAAATTTCATGATTATGTAAAAAACAAGTAAAAGTTATATTTAAAAATGTATTTTCAAACTCAAATTTAAAATTATCTACATCTTTTATAAAAGGGTGGTTTAAAAGTTGTTCTGTTATCTCCCTTTTAGTTTCAGACAATATAAACCCTTTATGATAAACTTTATTTCCAATATAATTATGTATAGATAACCCAAAGTTTTCATCATCATCTATTGTATATACTTTAAAAGTATTTATTTTTGTCCTTAAAATGACTTGTATAAATTGCCTTATATTTTCTTGAAAATCACACTCTACAAATTTTCCGTCTATAATAATATGTCTTCCTTTTTGAAAGTCAAATTTAAAGCATTTACCTAAAGTAATAGGCTTACTATCTTCTATTTCCATAATATTATAATTTATTTTAGGAAACATATAATCACTCCTTTAAAGGTAAAAATTCTTTAAAATATCCAAGTATAATAAGTTCTTGATTATTTTCTGTCATAGTAACTATTACTTTTTTACCTATATCTTCTATAGTAAACTTTTGTATTAAAGAATAAAACTTGTCTTTTTGTATAGTACCATCTAATATACTAACTTTTACATAGTCTTTTTCTTCTATAACTTCAACTATTTCACCTATAACTACACCTATTTTACTAGGATTATTACGTTCTTTAAATAAATTTGCTATGTAGTTAATATCACTCATATTAAAGCCTTTCTAGTTCAATATTTGTTTTATGTATACCACTTTCAATAGTATGATTACTTGATATAATATTAAATTTACCATTAATATTTATCTCTTTATTATTAATATTTAATACTCTACCTGCTTTTATAGTTATATCTCCTAAAAGCTCTAAAGATAAGGTTTCTTTAATTTTATTTAGCTCTTTTAACCTGTTATTAGCTATATTTGTAGCTTGATTTTTATCTTTTTGGTCCACACTTTCAATATGATGTAATAGCCCATATTTTTCTATATTTTTATTATCCTCTTTTGTAGCTATAACTCTTGCCTCTTTTTCATTTTGAGTAATTATAGTTACTTTATTTTTTAAATTTGCTATGCTATAACCTTTAGAAAAGTTTTGTCCTATTTCATCTAATACCTTTATACTTGCTACATTTACTGCCATTTTATAAGTTGGGTTTATAATTTTTGTACCTCTTTCAAATATATATAGCTTATCTTTTAAAACTTCTTTATAATATATTTTTCCTGTTTCTTTACTACATTGTTGTAGTATATCATCTATTATTTCTGCTATTGTATTTTCAAAATAAATATGATTTATATTAGTATTTAAAGTAGGAATTTCTCCTACATTTATACCTTGTTCACTACATATACTAGATATAGCTATTCTACCATTTATATTATTAAATTGTTTTATTACCTTTGATTTATTAAGATAAAAAGCAAAGTCAAAAGCGGTAAAACTTTCTTCAAATATGCCATTAATATTTTTATCAGTAATAATGCCTTGAAATAATGTTTTACCATTTTTACATAATAAAATTTTATCTCCACAGTCTATGAAAAATTTAATATATGCATTGTCTTTAGGTATAGAAAAATCTAATTGTACACCTAAAGTGTCAATACTATCACACCAAGTTATATTACCTACAAAGTCAGATATATTTATTTTTTCACTATTTTTTAATATAAAAAATGTAAAAATAATACCACCTACTTTTTAATTTTAGGAAATCTATATTCTTTTAAATCTAAAGAATACTGTATATCTCCTACTTTATCTACATAACAATTAAAACTTTCTACAGTATAAGCCATATTTGATATTTCTATGTTGTCATTATCAAGTAATATCATACGTATAGGCATTTTATTACTAGCATACTTATTAAAAAATGCTACATATATCCAACCGTCTTCTTTTGCTTTAGGCCTAATAAACCTATATTTTTTAGTAGGGAAAAAACAAGAAAAAGACACTGTTCTAAGTGCTTTAATGCCTATTAAATTTAATTCTCCATTAATGCTTTCAAATGTAGAGTTTTTATAACTTTGTGATAGTTCTGGCATATTCTCAGGTATTATAGGCAATGTTAATACTTGTTCATTATTGTTTGCACTAAATATAATATCCATAAAACCAACCTTTCCAATAAAAAAGTACACATTAAAGTGTACTTTTTTTGTTTATGTATGAAATATAAAATTTTTTATTATCTTTTTCTGAACAGTTTTCACAAATATCTGTTTCTCTTTTATAATAACATATTGAACATCTTCTTCTTCTTTCTATAGGCCTAAAACCCATAATTTTTTCTCGTTCACAAATTGAATGTACAGAATAACAAGATTTACAACTTCTAAACATATTTCTATTCCAACATTTAAACTTTGAACCTTTAACTTTTTCACGCTTTTCTACATCTATTGCTTCTTCTATAGGTATAGCCATAAATTAAATCTCCTTATAAATTATTTTAATTTAATAATATTGACAGTATAAAAAATAGAACAACCTAAAGGTCTGCCAACTTTTTTAGGTTGTTTTTTTGTTATTAATATACTACTACTGTATTATTTATAACAAGTAATGCTATTATACTAATAAAAAGTAAAACTCTAATTATTTTCATAGCATCACCCCCTTATGTTATGACAATTATAAATAATTGCATATTTAAGAGGCAACAACCTACTACAGTTACTCCGACACAAAGTGTCAAAATAATTCTATCATAAATATTTAAATATTTTCAATAGCTAATTTTAATTTATGTGAAAAAGCACTTATAATCTCATCAACATTATTAGGATTATATACATTTACCGTAATATTTATATTATTGTTAGTTTTATCCAATAGTTTTTGAGATTTATCAGCAGGTATAACCTTACTACCATTAGGAAGGTTAACGATTTCTCCTCTCCCACCTTCATTAATCATAGCAGGTCCGCCTCTATGATAACTTGTACCCGTTGCATAGTTTGGCATATTAACAGGTATAGTAGGTATATTAAAGCTATATGTATTACCTCCTATAATCGGCACCCAGTCAGGTACATTTATTTTCAAACTATTAACTTTTTCTATAACCCAGTTTATTCCTTTTGCAAAAAAATTAAATGGTGCTAAAAATATACCTTTTATTGTGTCAAATACACCTTCTGCTATGCTTTTTAAACCATTAAGAGCTTGCTCCCAATTACCTGTAAAAACACCTGTAAAAAAGTCTATAATACCACCAAAAATGGACTTAATACCTTCTACAACGGTGTTAATTCTATTTAATGTCATATCTATAAAGCCAACGATAATATCAAATACAGCACTTATAATTGTTTTAATTTTATCTAAAATACTTTTTATAGCTGTTATTATAGCTGATACTAATATTTTTATAACTTCATAAACTGTACTAAATACCTTTTTTGTAGTTTCTCCTATAAAAATAAGCATATTTGCTACATTAGGATATTTTTGTTTAATTATATTCCACCATTCTAAACATTTAGCTTTTATTTTATCAAAATGTAAAATAAGTAGAACAATAGCGCCTACAATAAGTCCTATAACAAGTACCCAAGGGTTAGTCCAAGCAGTTTTATTAAAAATTTTAGCAACAGTATTTAATATAACTTGTTTTTTAGCTAACAAGCTTACTGCTATTTCTGTTATATTAGATACTATGCCCCAAGTTTTAACCCCTGCTATTACACCAGCAATAATAGGTAATATCCACTTTAGATTATCTATAAAGCCTAAAACAAGGTTGATAGCAGTTGGGACAAAATCTATTACATTTTTAAATATATTGCCTAGCTTTTCTTTTAAATTGTCAATAGTACCATCTGCGTTCCACTCTGCAAATTTTTGTTTGATAATATCTATTAAACCCCCAACATATTCAAAAACACCTTTTGCCCTAGCTAAAAAGCTATCAAATTTAGCCGATATTTTTTCAATAGTACCGTCTTGTTGCCACTCTACCATTTTATTGGCGACTTTTTCTATTATCCCCCTAAAACTATCAAGCAACGAACCAGAACGAACCATACCGTCATCGGTTACACCAACTATTTTAGCCATGGAGTTTTTAAATACTCCTGTAACAGTAGACCACATACCCTTTGTAGTTTTAGAAAGGCTTTCTGCTCCACCTTTGTATCGTTTTTCCATTTCGGTAAATAAAAGCTCTGTTAGAGCAAGTTGGTCTATTACTTGACCTTGATTATTAAAGACTTTCCCAGATGTATCTAAATCTTCTAAAGTCTTTTTAGATAGTCCAAATTCTTTTAGCCTTTCAAACTCTCCACTAGCTACTGCATCAATAACTGCCTCAACTGCCTGTATCATATCTTTAGATGTAGCCCCTGCCATATCTGCCGTTATAGAAAGCCATTTTTGAGCCGATAAGCCTATACTTTCAAATTTAGCAGTAGCCTCTATTATCTGTCCTGTCTCAAATGGTGTTTTATTGGCAAAAGAAATTGCATCACGCATTAGCTGGCTAGCTTTTTGCGTGTCTTTTGTAGCAGTAATTAACTGTACTTTGTAGGTTTCATAGTCCATACCTTCAAAGATACCTGCACCTAAGCTAGCCACACCCAAAGTACCACCCAAAAAGCTAAACTTTTTTAACATATCCATACCTTTTTGTAAACCACGATAAGATATGCTAGCTAAAGATTTTGTTATATCTCTTGCTAACTGTTTAAAGTTATTTTTAATTCGTTTTAAATCTTTAGCTATACTGTTTTCAGTCTTTTTAACTATTTTAGCAAATTGTTCTTGTTTCTTTTTAGTACCTTGAGTAAATTTTACAACAGTTTTTTTGCGTCATTTAAAGGTTTAGAAAAGTTATCTTTTAATCTTAAAACTGTTTGTATAACCTTGCTTTTAGCCATAAAATACCCCCTTTCTTATATTATTTTTTTGGGGTGCAAATTTTAATCACTAATTTAGAGCAAGAACCCCTATTTGAACCCGCGTTAAAGCCTTTGGCTTTAAGCCGTGCAATGTGGAGTTGCACCCTAATGTGAACCCCACTATTCCTGCCATAATATATTATGTTTTATCTGCACCCCATTTTTGAGCCTCAAGCTCAAGTTCTCTTGCCATAGTTTCTTGAAAAAAGATTTTTTCTGTGTAAGATAAATTTAACAAATAATCTAACTGATGGCCTCTAGCAATAAAATAACTGTACATTGCAAATTCGCCATCAGTTTTTATTAGTTTTTTATTTCATCATTAACAGGTGTTTGATTTTCATCTGTCATACCGTGTAATTCCATAATATGAGTTGCTATTTTTTCTATTTCATCAAATGAAAACAATTCTCCAACAACCTCATAAGGTGTAGGCACATTTAACTGACTTTTTAAATCTTCTTTTTGTAATATAGGAACACTTTTATAAATAAGTTCACACATCATATCATAGTTTGATGTTATACCGCCTTGTTTAACATCATATTTGTCCATTATTTCAAATACTTTTCTAGTTTTTATCTTAACTATTTCTATGCTACTATCAAGGCTATCTACATCTAGTGTAGATAGCCCCATTTTGTCTTGTTTGCCCTTTCTATCTAATAAATTTTCAAGTGTTAATTTTTTTAATTTTCCCATATTATACCTCCTAAATAGTATCTATTAAATTATAATCTTCAAATGTAAATGGTACTTCTTCTTCCATTTTAGCCTTTAATTCAAAATTTAGTAACATAAATTCGCTAAATGTTACTTCTAAAATTTCAATCCTTTCTGCACCTAGTGCTTGAGGGTCTGCAAGTTTAGCAACAATCTTTATTTCAGGCATAATACCTTTTTTAAAAGCATCTGCAAGCATTTTTGTAACGGTACTATTAACTTTATTAACAGTTATTGTACCTTCGCCTGTCCAACCCATATATTTTTTACCAACACCATACCTACCAGCCATATTTATATCTTCAAATTCGCCTGTTACCTTTGCCTCAAACTTTGTAACGTGCAACCATTCTTCATCATTTACCCATACAGAACCAAAAGTACCTGCTATAACATTTTGTGAACGTAATTTTGCCATCTATTTTATCTCCTTTCTACATATTAACAACAAATAATAAATCTTCCATAGCATTTAAAAACTTAACATTAGCCTGTAAATAAACATTTGTTCTAAAAGTGTTGTTTTTAACTTCTATATCGCTCCAGTTTTGAGCCTCTATCTTGCCATTGCTTATCCATATTTCCCTTTGCTTCTCTATATCTACAAAGGTTGAGTTGTTATAGTTAGGGTCTAATATTTCTTCCCTAGCTAAATCTCTAAAATATGAATTAACTGCACTTATAAATAAAACTTGATTATCATAAGAGTTTTTAAACCTACCTAAATACACTTTTTTAAATGTGTTTATTATATCTTCATAAATCAAGTCCATAGCCTCAACAATAGCAATATATTTCATATCTTCAGTATGATTTTTATCATTTGTTTGTAAAGAGTTTACACCTCGTGATATTCTAACACCATCATCATCATTAATAAGCACTAGCTTACCTTTTCCAATAGCCTCGTTTATTTTGTCTGTATCTCCTATTTCTTGTACATTTTTTAAATCAGTTAAAACAGTGTATGTAACAGACATATCCATTCTACAACCTGCCAATACACCTAAAAGTCTTCCTAAATATTCATAACCTACAACAATTGTACCATCTGTTTTTGTTACACTTTTATTAGCAAAATTTACAATATGCATATCATCGGCTTCTGCCTTTTCTAAATCATAACAAATAGCCTTTAACCTTTTAGTCCTTGTTTTATTTTCTAATTTTACAAAATCAGCTAATTTTTTTTGCTCTTCTTTCGTTTCACCTATATAAGCTATCCAGTTTATCTCTTTATTTATAAAAGGCTTTATATCATCAAATGTTTTTCCATTAGTTATTTTTATAACAAATAATTTTTTTATATTTGTTATAAATACATCTTCTATTATTTTGTAATTTTTATCTGTATATTCTTCTTTATTAACTTCTATAAAACCATTATATTCTTTTATTATTTTACTTTCTTCTGTTTCTTCTACATCAGGTAATAATTCTGTTTCCTCTTCTCTAGATTTTTCTTTTTTTGATTTAGTTTTTAGGCTTGTATTATCCTTTATAATAAGACAAGCAACTCCTCTGCTACTTCTTACAACAGCAGTATTAGCAAGACCTTGAAATTAATGTGAATTTAAAAGTATATTCTGCCCTGTCTGTTTCTGCTACATAATTATCTACTTTAGTAGATGTAGGCATAATATTTACCCATACACTTTTAAACAAAGCATATTTATACTCTGTTTGACCTAAGTCATTAATAACTTTTTGCTTTTTGTATACTTCTACTTTTTTATCTAACTTTTCTACTAACATATTAATCTTCCTTTAATAGTTGTAATTGTAAAATCAATCCATTTATTATCTTATTTGTATGTATAGCCTTATCTATTAAATAACTTCTTCTTTCATATAAATCTGCACATATAGTATATAGTAAAACTTTAAAGCTAGGCTTATCCATATCAATATAGCCAATAGCATTTTTAATATATTCTTTGCCAGCTAGTATTATTGTATTTAACAAAGAATCATCATCATCAAAATCTATTCTCAAGTAATTTTTAATTTCTTCTAATTCCTCTTGCATATATAATCATCTACCTTTTTTAATCTTGTTTTTTAGATGCTTTAGATATGTCAACTTCACCTTTTACTAATGCATCTTCATCTATTACTTGTACATCAAGTCTTTCTCTAACCTTAATACCAATCATATCTTTCTCCCAAAGCTCACCAGCTTCGCTTGACATTTCAATAAATAGTTTTTCATAATCAAAAAGTGTAATAAATTCTTTTAAGTTACCAACATAAAAAGGCACTTTATTTGCATTAGTTTTTATTTGTTTGTTAGAAAAAACAATAACAGGGTATTTACCAAACAATAAATAGTCAAATTTTTGTGTAATATCTGGTTGTAAAATATATTGTCCTCTTTCATCTTTTAATTTGTCTAACCAATTAAAACCGTCTTGATTAGTTATTATTTGTGTACCATTTAAAATAGCAGGGTCTAGTTTAGTATTAATTATATCTTTTAGGCTATCTATATTAGTAATAGCTACCTTTGAACCATCTTTTTTATCATCAATAGCTTTTAAAATAAGATTATTTCTTGTTGTGATACCTTTTTTAGCTATCCATTTAGTAATATAACCTTTAATAGATGAAAATGTAGCTTGATAAAACTCTTTTGTAGCTTTTAAAATACCCCCTAATTTTTTTAGTTTATATGATATTTTCACAAATTCTGGCTTTGGCATATCTGGAAATACTGCTTCTTCATCTACCGCCTCAAAGCCTACTGTATCTGCATTTTTTTCTATAACTCTACTACCTTCTGTTTTATCTACCTTTTCTACATTTACAAGATTTTCTAAAGACTTAGTTTCTCTTCTTAACTCTCTTACTTTTGTAGAAATATCTTGAGGTACAAGCACTCCTTCATCTTCTGTTGTTTTAAGTGCATTTAAAATATTGCTAGGTACTTCCCTTTTTAAAGCAGTATTTTTAATAGCACTTAAAAAGGCTTGCTCTTCTGTTATTTTTTCATTGTTTTGTATAGGCTCTTTATTTATTACACTGTTTTTAATATCTTCTTTATCCTCTTCTAAATCATATAAAATATCTAATTTATCTTGTAACATCACAAGCTCTTCTTTTGATTTTTTAGCCTCTTCTAGCCTATCATCATTAACAAGATTTTCTACCTCTTGTTTTTTTATCTTAATACTATCTAATAATTCTTTAATTTTTTTATTCATAAATTACCTCCTAAAATATGCTTATTTTTTCTAAATCATTTAATATTTTTTCTTTTTCTTCTTCTAAACTATTGATTATAGGCTTATTTTCTATATTTTTAATGTTTTTAGGTGTGTTTTTGTAGCTATCAAAATAACTTGATGTACAAGCTACTATATCCTTTTTATCTTCTAAAATATATCCTTTAAAATATTCTGTTATTTCTTCGCCTACAAGCCAAGTTTCATTATCCATTAGTTTTGAAATTTCTTCTTCAGATATCATTTTAGCCATATTAATATTTGCCATATAAACATTTAAAATAGACTTTTTACATTTTTCTAAAGTATCTATTTGCTCTTGCAAGTCTTTAGCATTATAATAGCCACACATAACAGCTAAAGGGTTATGTATCATCATCATACTATTTTCATAAACATAAACGTCATCTCCTACTAAAGCTATAACACTAGCTATGCTACCTGCTAAACCATCTATATATACATTTTTTCTACCCTTATAAGTTTTTAAAAGATTATATATAGCAAGCCCACCAAAAACAGAGCCACCACCACTATTAATGTGTATTTCTATATTTTCACTATTTTCTAAATCTTTCAAAAAATTTACAATGTCTTTAGGACAAATATCTTCTGTTTCTTCTTCACATTTAAAAAAGCTATCCATTAATATGTCTCCATATATGTATAGCTTATTATTTTCTAGTTCTAAAGAACCTACAATATTGTTATTTTCATTTTTAAAATTAAACTTTTTAATTTGTATCACCACCTTTTTTATATTGCTGACCTACTTGTTCTATTGGTATATAATTACCATTCATCATAAGCTTGTCTCCGTGTTCTAAACCGTTTAAATCTAGCTTACGTCTTGCCTCATTTGGTGTATATATTCCATTATTTACAAGTTTAGACAACATTTCTGCTTGTGTAGAACTGTCTGTTCTTAAAAGCACCTTTTCGTTAAATTTAAAGAAATAACCCTCTTTAAGCTCTCTATTTAGCAATAATTTATAGTTTATTTCATCTTCATATTGTTTTAAAATAAACTGTAATGTATCTACATAAAAACTAATTTGTTGCGCCTCCGAACTATTATAGCTAGACTTTGAATAGTCATTTATCATATCTGGCTTAACTCCAAAAGCACTAGCTATTTGTAGGGCAGTATATTTTCTTATTTCTAAAAACTGTGCATCGGTAAGCTTAATATCTAAAGGTTGTAGCCTCATACCTGCGGGTATTGGTATAACCTTACCTGCATTTTTTATACCACTTGTAAATTCTGTAATTCTTTTTACAAGTTGTTTTTTAGCTTTTTCATCTATATCTGAGTCTACTGTTAAAGATAATCTAGCCGATACCCCATTTTCATTAAGTTCATTTAAAAATTTTTGACTTGATAAATTTGTATTTACTGTATCTTTTAAAATTTCCCTTATAGGCTTTCCTGTTATACCATCAAAAGTAGCACTTGTTTTAAAGTGTAACACCTCGTCTTGATTAAAATAATATACTTGCTTTGTTATCCAGTCGGTATATTGGTATATTAATGTTCCATTTTCCAAAACATACACGTTAACACTGTTGCTATCCATTATCCAAAAGTCCTTAATTTTAACTTCTCCACCATATTTTTTAGGTGTATATTCTTGCCTTATCCATACATAAGCATTGCCATAATGGTTACGATTGTTTTCAATAGTAGCCCAAAACATAGTAGGTGTCATAAGGTTATTAGGTTTATATCTTAGTTTAAAACTTACATCTGTATCATCTGCTATAAATATGCCCTTGTCTGTTTTTTGATATAATTTTAAAGGCATTTTAGCAAGTGTTTCAGACAATAATTTTAAACAAGTAAAGTATGTAACTTCTTTGTATAAATCTTTTTCACTGTGAAAAATTTTAAGCCAATTATCATCATTGATTGGGCTATCTCTTTTAAAATTTATATTTATAAATTTATTAAATACATTTTTTAAAATAGTTTCACCTCCCTTTCAAATAGTTTAACAAAAAAATTTTACACACAAACTAAAAGTTTAACTGTTGAACACTTGTGTTTAATCTATTTTTAAAGAATTTGTTAAATGCCTTACTCCAAAAAATCATCTATTATAGCTAAATAATCATCTATGTAATTTCCTCCGTCGTCTGTATGATAATAAGCTAATTTAAATGCACATAGTGTTGCGTCCACAGGGTCAACCCTACTTGTGCTTTTATCTTTGTCTATTTTAATAAGACCATTATTAGTTTTTATAATAGCATTAGCCATTGCATAGTTTAATACAGGGTTATATTCGCAAATAATATTACCACTGTATACCTCTTCTCTAAAGCCACTTGTACTTTCGTTTAATGATTTATGACTTTGATATACTTCTTCTACTGTGTAGCCTTTTTCACTACACTCAAGCATTAATTTAGATGCATTATGTATATCAAAACAAAAACATTCTATATTTAACCCTTTTTTGTTACAAAAATCTTCTACATACTTAAGTACAACATTTTGGTCAACTACAGGTGTATTAGTAATGGTAATGTATCCTCTTTCTACCCATAAATCGTAAGGTTGCTTGTCTTTTATAATTCTTTCCCTTAATTTTTCTACATTTGGTATAAATGAGTGGCTAAAAAGTATATATTTTTTTATTTTATCAATAGTTATAGGTATAATAAAACTAACTGATGTTAAATCTATTTTTGCCGACATATCAAACCCTACATATACAGGTTTATTATTAATATCTATATTAATATAATCTACTGTACAAGCTTTCCATTTAGCCATATCAATATATCTATTTTCACCTGCTTGTACCCACATATTAAGGCATTTTGTTTTAAATACGTTCATTTTCTCTGGTATATCTTTAGCTACCTTAAAATAAGCCTCTAAATCTTCCCTTCCTTTTTGATAACTACATCTTATAGGGTTTGCCTTTTCCCATATTTTAGGGTCTGTTATATCATCATCTATGTCTATATCTAAAATATCAACAAAATACATATCATTTTGAGATATACCATTAAGTATTTCAACACAATATTTAAACTCTTGCGTATAACAAGGAGAGTTTAAATCTACACCTGCCGTTGTTATTATCATACAAATACCCTCTTTTACATTGGAACCTAAAAACAAGTCATAAAATTCTGTTGTAGGGTGTTGGTGGTATTCGTCTATAACAAGTATAGCAGGATTTGTTCCATCTCCTTTTTTACCATCTTCTTTATTAAGTGCTCTTAAAAAACTACCTGTCTTTTTGTGTGTTATCTCTGCTTTTGTTATATTAAACCTTGTAGCTAAAGGACTGCCTCTTAATAGATTAATACACTCATTAAATATAATTTTAGATTGTTCTTTTTTAACACCTGCACAGTAGCATTCATACAACTCTTCATTTTTAGTGCTTTGAGTAGACATTTCATATAGTATACAACCTGCCTCCATTTGAGACTTTGCATTTTTACGTCCAACCATTATAAATGCATTTTTAAAGCGTTTATATCCTGTTTTTATATCTCTCCAACCATATATTTGACATAAATTAAATTTTTGCCATGCGGTTAGCTCAATAGGTTGTCCCGAAAGTATGCCTTTACTGTGTCTTAAATAGCTAAACCATTTAACTATTTTCTCTTCCTCTTCTTCGTCCCAATAAAAAAAGAAAGTATCATCACTTTCTATCCTATCAATATCTTTTAAAAATCTTTTACAAGCTAATTTATGCTTATATCCACTAACTATAACTCCATTAATACAGTCATTTGCATATTGTATAAGTTCATCAAGTATTTTTTTAGGTTTCTTTTTAGATATCTCCAAACACTTCATCTATACATTGCCTTTCTTTAGTTGTTTTTTGAACTGCTAACTTAAGCCTACTATCAATAGTTAGTCCACATAAACTTGCAAATCTTCTCATTTCGTCTGCATATTGTTTTTGTATTTTTATAAGTGGGTTTTCTACCATAGTATACGAACCATTTGGAAGTTGCTTTTTTATAGTTAAAACTCCACTTTCAACTATCTCACGAGTAGCTCTTATATAAAAAGAGTAGGCATTACAGTATCCAGCTATATTATTAATATCAAGATTTCCTATTACTTCTAAATTATTAAAATTTTTTATTATGCGTTTAAACTCTTTTTTTGCAATATTGTCTATAAGCCAACTAGGGGGCTTTTTTAAATCTTCTCGCCCAACTATTATAAGATTTTCTTGTTCTTCTTTTTCTTCAATTTCTTCTTTTGTAAGATGTTTAACCTGCATACTTGATAATTTTCTAGGTCTACCTATATAACCAACCTCCTTTTATATATTTTTACCGACTTTTTTTTGAGTATTGGGAATTTTGCGTACAGAAAAGGGGGAGTGCGGTCTACCATTTTTACCTTATATTTTATTTATACCCCCTATCCTATTTAAAATCCATATTAAACCTTTTTATAAGATTAAATAATAATTGCTGTACCTTTTGCTTATCTTCAGTCCCTTTTTTCATTAAATTATGTATCTTTCTATGATTTTTCTCAGTTAAATAAATTAAATTAGATAAAGATAACCTTTTACTAAAGTCTTCATCTAAAGCTACTATATGATGTACAACCTGTCCTTTCTCAATTTTACCTAAAACATAATAACTGTATATATCTAAATAGTTAAATTTATTTTTTATAATATTAGTTGTATCTTGCCAATCTTTTGATTTATAAAACTTTTTTTCTTTATCATTTTTATAGTTATCACTATTTGTCTTATACTTAGCTTTACAACTACATATCGTATTATATTCTAATCTAGCACTACATATAGTACAACGTTTATATATCATACACCATCTCCTTTTTTGCATAAAAAAAGCTAGAATAAATCTAGCTTTAAATTTGCGACTATAAAATTTTACACGGTCAAACTAAGTGATTTATAGTCTACCTCCAATAAAATTATAATTACATAATTTCTACAATAACATAATATCACATTAAATAGTGTCCTACAGTGTCCTATTTTAAATTTTTTGATATTTGATTTAAAGCTTTATTATGTAATTTAAATATATATCTTCTAGAATAGTTTAAAATATACATAATATCTTCCCATTTTCTAAACTCTAAATACCTAAGCCTTAATAAATTTTTTAATGTATCATCTTCTAGTTTATCTATAATACAAGCTATTTCCCTTTTTACTTCTTCAATTTTAACATTATGTAAATCTATATCTTTTTTAAGGCTAACTAAATCTAAGGCTTTATTTTCAACTTTAGATGCAATACTACTTGCTTTTATTTCTTCACAAGATACACTTATACTATCCATTTCTTTTAACTTTTGTTTATATTCCCTTTCTAACCTTTGTTTTATTTTTGTAAGTTTAAAGGCTCTATTTAAGTCTCTTATTATATCTTTCTTTTGCTCGTCTGTCATAGTTCCTCCTTTTTAAAAACATAATCTACAAACCGTATAAATATCTCTAAATTAAATTCCTTTTTTGTTTTGTATTCATTTTCAAATTGCTCTATAAATTTTATTAAATTATCTTTAGATATAATGTTCTTATCTTCTGCAAAACGAACAATACTACCAAATAAACTCCATAAAGCATAATCTAAATCATTATTTTTAGCATCTATACTTTTTAAATTTAGATAATCAAATAAAAATTGTTCCCTAATTTCTTTAGGCAACCTTTCTGCCTTTTCTATTCTTTTTTTAACATCTTCTATGTTATCCACTTACATCACACCCACAATTTTTATAAAAACCTTTACGCTTAGTAAAATCTTTATTAGCCTTTATATAGTCATCTACAAAATCATAAACAATAGGTATATCTTTATTTTCAAATACACGCATAACCCTACCTACACTTTGTTGTACTACTGCTTTATCTTTAGAAGATGATACTAAATAAAGCCTATCTAATCTTTGTATATCTAGTCCTTCTTTAGCTAAGGAATATGTAGCAAACATATAATTCTTTAAACCTTGTTGCATATCTTTTATAGCATTTTCTCTAGCTTTTTTATTTAGTTTAGAACTTAATAAAACTGCTTTTTCTTTTTCTGTATCTGGTAACATATTGTAGATATTTTCTAATTGTTCTATCCTATGACTTAATATTAAGTTATAATTATTTTTATTGTTTAATATATATTTACTTATAATTAAATTTCTAACAATATTTTGTGATAAATAGGTTAATAGCTTATTGTTATCTATTGTACCGTCTGTAGATAAACATTCGTCAGTTAACTCTATACCTGTATCTATTTTAACTATTTTAGGATTTATTATTTTGTCTTTTACAAATTCCCTTTTTACTTCATAAGCAACATTCCCTAAATAAGCTATTGTTGTTTGTTCTAGTTTATCACTTCTATGTAATGTAGCAGTTAAACCATATTTATGTCTAGATGCTAGGCTATTTACAACCTTACTAAATTGTTTTAACTTTGTTGGTGTACCTGCTAGTCTGTGGCACTCATCTACTATCACTGTGTTAAATTCATATTTTAAACTTTGTAAATCTAGCTTACTTAATGTTTGTATTGTAGAAAAAGTAATACCATCTTTTATGTCTATTTTTCCCTCTGTAATAGTTCCTAAATATTTATTGTCTATATACTGTTTAGCTCTATCATAAGACTGTTTTAACAAATCTTTTGTATGTGTTATCCATAATGTTTTATAGCCTAATTTACAAGCTAAAGATATACCCATTTGTGTTTTACCACTTCCTGTTGGTGCAAGTAATATACCATAACCTTTTTTAATCATTTCATATACTGCTACTTGTTGATAATCATATAAATTTATATTATTTTGAAAAGTAAATACTTTATCATCTGCTAGTTTTATTTCCTTTTTATACATAGATAAGTCAAACTTACTTTTTATTTTAGAAAACAAACCTATAGGTATTATTAAATCTTTTCCATTTTCTTTATACATATATAAATATTTAGGTATATTACCTATCCACTTACCAAGTTGTTTTAATGTTTGATATTCTGGATTATTTATAAAAAGATTATCTTTGCAATATTTTCTTATATCATCTACACAGTCTTTAAATGTTATTTCATTACTTATGATAATATGGATAGTAATTCCTCCAATCTTTTAAAACTTGATAGTTCATCTTTATGTACTTTCTTACCTATTTTAAGTTTATCTTTTATATAGCTAGCCTCACAAAATCTTATTTCATCATCAAACTTAAAAACAAAAAAGTAATTATTAGCCTTAGCCTTTTCTAACTTTCTTAATGCTTGCATCTGGTTATCTTCTACTCTACTAAGGCTAAATGTATCCCCCTTACAGTGTTTGCATTCAAAAGCAAAAAATATATATCCTTTAACTGCTATTATATCAAAAGGTTGTCCTGTATGTTTGTTAGGTAGGTTATATACAAACATACCTTTACTTTGCAAATATAAAGCAAATTCTTTCTCAAATTCATTTCCAATTACTTTATTATTCATTGTTTATCCTCCAGCTATTAAATGTATTAATTAACTTACCTAACTTACCATTTTTAGAACAATAACATCTTTTTTTAAAATAGAATTTTTAAATATATTTCTAAAAAATTTTTTTCTATATAATATAATAAAAATAGGTAAGTTTAGTAAGTTAGGTAAGTTTATATATATAAATAAAGCTACTATCAAGGGTTTAATAGGTCTTACCTAAAACTTACCTAAAAAATAAAAGTAAGTTTTAAAAAGGCAATTTATCATCTTCATTAACTATTTCTACTTGTGCTATATCTTCTATTTCATTTTCTTTTAACAATATTTTTATATAACTAGCTTTTATATCAAAAACTTTTCTTTGATGTACAAACTTTCCTTGAGAATTTTTTTCTACTAAGCCATATTTATCCCAAGCCTTTGTAACCGCTGTATAGTCATAGTTATTTTTGAGTAAGTTTTCTTCTAATACCTTTTTATTAACCATTACAAAGTCTTTTTCTATCTTACCCCATAAGGCTCCATTGTTATCTTCTGGTGTAAACCTTACTTGATTTTCTGCTATCCAATTTAGTACAAAATCGTAAGACCTTCTACCAATATCAACACTTTTATTTGATGTTAAATATTTTCTAACATCATTTAGCTTTAATGGTTGTTCATCTTTAAATATACATTCACAAGCTAGCTTGTCCCCTAAAATTATTAACGCCATACTCATTGCTTGTTTCTCTGTTGTATCCACTTTTTCTAAAATATCTTTAAATATGTTTCTGTATTCATTTTTTAAATCTTCAATATTTAGTGTCTGTATATATTCAATAAATTTTTTACCTGCAAAACCATAATTATCTTTTACAATATTAGCAGTTAGGTTACCATCTTCTATAATCTGCTTATCTACTTCTATTTCTATAACTCTATTTTTTACACCGCCACCACTATCTGCTTTAGTTACTGGCTCTTCTCCTGTAAAAATAAAAGAATTCTTCCATACTTTTGTTTCTTCAACTCCACCTCTTGCCTTTGCTCTACCTCTGTCTATACCTTCGCATAAATACATAACTAAGTTGTCATAATTATCCCACTTTGTTTTTATTTGTTGTAGCTCATCTGCTGCAAAAGGTATGTTATATAAAAAGGCTGATGTTCTGGCCATAGAGTTTTGTGTCATATTCATAGTTCTTGTTAAACAGCCCATAGCAGGATTACCCCAAATACTCATACCAACCATTAATGTTACAGTTTTACCAAAGCCTGTTGTACCCCATAGGTGTAATACAAAAGGCAATGCTCCTACTTTCTCTATAAGAGGACTTGCAAAGCTTGTAGCCATTAATAATCTAATATAAATATTTTTCCTAAGTATTTTTATATGTTTAAGCCATTTTTCATAATCTCCACTTTCTTTAACGTGTTTATAAATATTTTCAAAAGCATCATCACCATCATATTTTATATCTTCAACATAAGGCGCAAACTGATTACCTTCTATCCAACCTAGCCTACTGATAGATTTATAAAGGGGTATCTCTTTCATATTTTGAGAAATAACTTCTGTTATGTACTTAACTATATCTCTTGCATTTTCAGAAGTTACCAATATACCTCTATCTGCTAAAGAACATATATTACTTTTGTTATATACTGTTACACAGTCTGCTACTACATTTTGCCATCTTTCATCTTTAAAAAATGCTAGATTTATTTTTTCATTGTTTGTATCTATATTTACAAGCCTTTCAACTGGTAGTAATGGGTGTGGACATACTGTAACACAATAACTATTGTTATTACTTGTATATTCATATTCTATACCCATATCATTTGTTTTGTATTTTCCACAATAAAGGCTTAATGCTTGTCCTGTAAAATTTGTCTTATTTGATAAAGCTTGTTTCTTTTCTTGAGAATATTTTGTTGTCCAAGCATTTAATAAATTATTAAACTCTCTAAGCCTACCCATAGATTTGCTTTTCCTTCTTGCTTTTTCTAATAACTGTATTTTAAATACTTCATTTTGCTCTTCTATAATTGTAAAAAATAATTCATTAGGCAAGTCATCATCTTTATTGATAAGTTCTATGTAATCATCACCCGTTAATTGTAATAAGTCGTTTTTCAATTTTTTCCACCCACTTCCTATTAAGTTTATAAAATTCAAAAGGGTCTTCTTTTAACCAATCTATGTAATAGTCTAACTTAGTTAAATTGTGTATAGCCTCTACATAAAGTTTATTTTCTAAATCATAGTTAAAACTATTCTGGTGTAGTATTCTGTAATAAGTTAATATAGTATCCCAAGTATTTTTTAACCACTGTTCAAATACTTTATTTGCTACTTTGCCACTATTTCTTTCAGCTATATCTTGTGTATATCTTTCTCTAATACTTAACCTTTCATCTGTGCATATATTAAATATCTTAGCTAAATATTTTGTAGCTTGTAATACGTCCATATCTAAATAATACATTGTAAAATCTATTACTGTCCCTGCTTTATGACACCCAAAACAACAAAAACTATTATCATATATTTTTAAGCTTGGTGTATCTTCTCTGTGAAATGGACATATCATAAAATTTTGCCTATTTGTTTTAAAGTTAAAATGACTTATCAAACTATACATTGATACATTTTCTTTTACTTTTGTAAATATATCCATAAATACCTCTTAAAAAATAAGGATAGGTAAACCCTACCCTATGATAATTAAAATGGTAACCTATCCTCATCTACGTTTTCTTCTACACTATAAAAACTATCATCATCTTGTTTTTTAGGTGCATCTTTTAAAACTTTTTTATCTAAAATAGGTAAATCTTTTTTATCTGTAGATGATATAAATCTTAATTTAGTTACAGACTTAACTTGATTATCATTCCCTAAGTATTCTTCTTCTCCAAATCTACCTAAAAATACTTTTTCTTTTAATATTTCACTGTCAAATCCATTTTCACCATCTATTTTTATATTGTTAGATTTTTCAATAGATGTTAAAACCCCTTTGTAAAATTTAAGAGAAGCTCCTGTCATATTTTGATAAAATACTCCCTTGAAAGTTGCATTAGCATCAACTTTTTTATTAGCTTCAAAACTTTGTCTATAATAGTCTTTAAAGTCTCCCTCTGCTATATCAAACTGTAATATTAGCATTGGATTACCACTTTTGCTATTTTCACATTTAGCATTTAATATTTTGCATAAATAATTACCTGACTCTAGCTTTGCAGACTCCCCCATTACTGCTGTTTTTTCATCATTGTATCCTTTTATACCTTGTATTTTCATTATAATGTTTCCTCCTAATAATCTTTTAATGCCTCTAACACTTTTGTAATATCATTTTCTATTTCATCTACTTCAAATGCTCCTTTAGGAGTTTTACAAGTAGATTTATCTGCCCTAGTTTTAAATATGTAATTACCATTTATCTGCATTGCCCATAATACTGTTGTCATTTTACTTTCTAATAATATTTTGCCTAGTTTATTTCCATTTGTTTTTATTCTAGTCATTATCTCTCCACTGTCATCTCTATCTGTTTGAGAGTGGGCTATAAATATTACTGTTAAATCATCTCTAAAATCTAAAGGAATATCTACTATTTCCCACACTGACTGTGCTAAATCTTGCCATTTATCATAACCTTTTTCTTTACATCTTCTCATTTCATCTGCAACCATAATGCCATTTAATGTATCAACTACTATTGTTTTAATATGTTTCATATCTTTTGAACTACCATCTTTTAGCTTCATTGTACCTTTATTAATCTGTTTTAAGATATTAAGTATTAATCTAGCATCATCTGATTTTGCATAATTTAAATTCTCTATACTATACTGTTCTCTCCAACGTTTCCAACTTAAACCCTTTTTATCTGCATCTATATAAAAGGTTGTTTTAGGGTCAAGATTTTGCATACTTGTAGTTTTTCCACTGCCACTTTCTCCCATTATTCCTATTACTTTTGCCATAATATACCCCCTACTTAATAACTAAAAACTTACTTTCTTTTAATTTTGCAAAATCAAGATTTTCTCCAGCTTGTAGCTTTCTTTTAATTTTGTCTTTATCTGGTTTAATCTCGATACTAGCTAAATCTTGATTTAATGCTTTTTCACAGTCTAAAACTTCTACAGATATACTTTTACTTTGATATATAGTAAAAGTGTCATTTTTAAATTTAGGTATATCTGCAAGTTGCATAGCTTCTAGTAATGTATCTTTTATACGTTTTTCGTTATTTTTATTTGATTTAATTTTACTCTGTACTCTTTCAAGCTCTTCTTTTAAAAATTTCTCTTGTCCTTCTAATAATGACCTACTATAAGCTAAATTTTTACACACTTTAGCATAACTATAGGCTTTGTCTTCTAGAGAATAATCTATACTTTCTTTAGTATCTTTCAGCATTTGCTCAAACTCTTTTGACAATTCTTCATCTGATGCCATTTCATAAAGTGTATTATAGTCTCCCATTATTTCATAAATTGTTTGTTTCATAAAATTACCCCTTTTCTTTTTGTAAAATATATAGTATAATTAATTGCATTTATTTTTTTGTGTGGCTTATTTAAGCCACTTTTTTATTATTCTGTAACAACTGCCGATATATTTTTTATATCAGTTATATTTATTTTATGTATACCGTGTTTTCTACTTCTTATTTTTATATACCTTTTATTTAATGATATAAACTTACCCTCTCTTGCTATTTCATTTCTGTCGTTTAACACGATGATAATGCTTGTTTTATGTAGTTCATTTTTCATACTTTTAATTATGTTTTTAATAATTTCTCTTGTGTATATCATTTTTATTATCCTTTCAAACTATTAATATTTATTTTATAAACAGATGCTAACACCTAATTTATCTGCTACTTCTTGTATAGTTAAGTTTGGATTAACTCTAGTAGTTTTTTCATAATTTAACCCCTTTTTAATGTATTTGTACAATTTAAGGATATTGTATCTACAAGGTTATGGTTCCTATGCTTAAAGTAAAATTTTAGTGCTTTTTCTTCTGTTTCAAAAATGTAATTTTTAGTTTCTCCATTTTTTAAAGTTACACTTAATGCTTTTTTCTCTTGTATTCTCATACTATTTATCTCCTTTAAATTAAATAAATAATAAACCTATATAACAAATAACTTATCCTAATACACCCTATCATTGACATAAATAACATAGTAGATATAAGTATATTTGAGTATATATCTTGCTTTTTAAATATTTTGCTATTTTTATAAATAGCTATTGCTACTAGTTTTCTTCTTTCTCTTTTAGTCATATTACCTCCTAAATTATTCTATTTCCATTTTCATCAATGAGGCTAGCTGCACCGTTGTCTATATTTTTAGCAAAACTTCCAGCTAATTTAATAGCCTCATTGTTATTTCTTGCAATTAAAGGGTAAGTTTTATTATTAATTGTTATCGTGTAGTTTTTCATTTGTTTTTCTCCTTAGCTTATTTAATACAACATAATAAAGTTAAACTACTTAAATTTTTATTCCAAAATGTTTACTAATAGCTTGTATTAAGTTTTCCATATTTTCTATTTTATCTATAAGCTCTTTTGTATCTGTTGGTAATAGCTCTACTATATAACTATGACCACCTATGTCATCACTTTTTATATGCCTTATTAAACCTTCGTCAGCAAGTTTTAATATTGTTTCTTTAGATTTTCCTTGCAATTTAGAATACTCTGCTAAAGAGTATATTTTTAAATAAGGTTCTTTAGCTTTCATAATTTTTATACCTCCTTATTAACTAAAGATTCTGCAAAATTTACCATACCTATAAATTGATTAAATAAATCTCTTTCTATCTCTTTAGGTAGTATAGTAGAAAAGATGCAAAATTTCTCAGTAGCTAAAACATTATCACTTTTAGCTATATTTTCTAGTGTTTCTAATTTTGATTTTAATTCTAACATTTTAACCAACTCCTTTAATAATTTTTAAATAATATTGTCAATTTTTTCCTTTTCTTATATAATTTTAGTATCTACATTTATATGTGCTAGATATGAGTGTAGAAATATATAAGAAAAGGAGGTGTACATATGGATATCCACCAAATTATTGATGAAATTGATAATAAGCTATTAGATTTATTAAGAGATGCGTACAAGTTTCCTTATTCTTACTTTCCATCTAACGGAAATGAAGTTACTACATTTTTTATTAATATTTCAAATGCTGAAGAATTATTTAAATTAGACTTAATAAATCCTATAAGTAATGTTGGAATTAATGACCCCTATAAACCATTATCATTTACTCTAACACCATTAGGAATAAAAGTTATAAATGAATTAAGTTAAATTTATTTAGAAGGTTGTAACAATTAACCTTCTATTTATATATTAGCCTCTTATTTTATAATATAGGCATATAATCGTGGCTTTGCTTTGCTCTTTTAATCTTAATTTTTTGAAATTCTAAATTTTTAACAGAACTTCTTATAAATACCTGTATATATGAACCTATATTGATATTATCCATTTCATCTTTTGTAAAATTATGCTTAAATTTATATCTTTCTCCACAACTTTGAAACCATCTTGTATCTAAACGTATTTCTACAATATAAATATATTGATCATCTAAATTATAAACAATCCCTGTTATATGATGTACTTTTCCTGGCTCTTTGAAATCATCAAGTGTTTTCATTTTATCACTCCTTTGTATTAAATTTTTTAGATAAATATTGTAATATTTCCCATTTTTTTGTATAATAATTGTATATATTTATATTAAATTAAATAAAGGTGGAAATTTTTATGAGTTCATACCAAAATAAAAAATACTATGATTTTAAAGGTCTTGAAGAGTATGATTTGAACAAATGTTTAAGGTTACCATTAAATGAATATGTCGTTGTTGATATAGAAACAACAGGGTTAACACCTTCATCTGAAATAATTGAAGTTTGTGCATTACATATTATTGATGGTAATGTTGTAGACAAATATAGCTCTTTAATAGACTATCCAGATAGGAAATCATTACCTAAAAAAATAACTGAATTAACAGGTATAACACTTGATATGATGAGAGAAGATGGTGGTTATGTAGAAGATGTACTACAAAATCTTAAAAATTTTATAGGTGATAAACCTATTTGTTGTCATAATGCTAAATTTGATTTAAACTTTTTAAAAGATAAGCTTGGTAAATATATAAATACCAATATTAATAATGACTTTATAGATACATTATATATTTCAAGAGAATTTTTATCCGATAAATTATCAAATCATAAACTTCCTACGATAGCTAAATATTTTAACATCGACACAACTAACCTACATAGAGCAGAAGGCGATTGTATGGTTACATATAACATTTATGAAAAACTAAAAGAATTTTTAGAGCCTGAATTTGAAAATCAAACTATAAATTATGAAGATTTTCAAAAAGAAAATAAACCTCCTAGTTGTTCTAAAATATTAATTTTGGGGTTATGTTTAATATTTTTTACACCTATAACATTAAGTTATTTAGTTTGGAAACATGTAAATGGTGGTAAACCCATAAAAATTGTTATAATTATTCTTATATGGTTTATTGCATTTATGATGTTTTCAACCTCATCTTTTGTTGAAGTATCCAAATAATAAGAAAAGTATCCTTTATTCAATTTTAAAAATTACAAGGAAATATCTAGTCAAGCAAAATTTTCGATTTTTGCTTGACTTATTTTATTTCATATTTTTATAGCTTAATTTATATACTTTTTAATTTAAGGCTTCTTCTTTTATAGATTTTAAAAAGTATTCATTTAAAATAGGTTTTAAATTTTCAATCACCTTATTTATAATAATATGTTGTAATTTACCTTCTCTGTAATTACATTCATTTCTAAATTCACTTGTCTTCTTAAATAATTTCATTCTTAACACAAATTCTTCTTTTTCTAATTCTTTATTTTTTTCTTTTAAGAATTCATATTTTTCAATATATGTCATAAAATTATTTGTCTCTTCTAAATAACTATTTATTCTTTCTTGAACCATATCAAATTTTTTCATATAAATTTTAACCCCTTTTATTCAATTTTCAATGTACTGCAACAAGTTTTATATTTGTTAAATAGCGTCTTTTATATTTTCTTTTTCAATTAAAGGTAAGATATTAACCCTTTTTAATTGTTCATATATAAATAATCTACCTTTTTGTGTCCAATAAGTGTGTAATCTTGAATGGATAACGCCTTTGCTATCTGCATAATCGTGCGTTGTAGAACTTGTATAACCTTTATCTGCATATTTAGAATAAAGTAACCAAGTATCTCTATGTTTATATTGAATACCTAATTCATTTAACTTTTTATTTAGCCATGCTCCACCTTTTCCATAATCTTTAGCTATTTGTGTTACAGATAATAAATCTGGACATTGTAAGATTAAATCATAGTATGTAGCTTTAGGTTGCAATTTTTTTATTTGTTGTTCTTGTTGTTTGTTTACAAGTGTTAATGTTTCTAATTGTTTATTTGCAATGTTTAATGCTCTAGCCATTATTTTTTCTGGAGAGTTGTATTCTTTTTCTACTTCTATAAAATACTGTCTTACTTGCTTTCCTTTTTCATTTCTCTGTATCATAGCAATTTCTTTTGCCATATCTAATTTTAATGCGTGGTCTGTTATCTCTGTATATGGATTTTTAGGATTATTGGTTTCTCTTTTTTGAGCAACCAATACATAATCTATATTTTGATTAAAGCCATACTCTAACATTCTTTTAAACCAATCAATATATTTTGTTTTAACTCCTAAAACTTGATGTAATTCCCTACCACTTATAATAGGCTCTTGATTTTCGTTTAAATCAATTTTTAATAATTCATTCATTTTATTCCTCCTTTTTATTAAATTTTTTAGATAAATATTGTAATATTTTTCCTTTTCTTATATAATTTTAGTATCTACATTTATATGTGCTAGATATAGGTGTAGAAATATGTAAGAAAAGGAGGTGTAGATATGACAACTAATAAAGATAAGTATTGGAACTTCAAAAAATGGGTATCAAATTTCAAAGATGTTACATTGTTACCTATTGGGGATTTAGCTAGAGATATTATATGTGATGAAGAATTTCCCGAAGATGATTATTTTATTGATATACTTAACTATTTACAAGAAAAAAATGTATCTGATGAAATAATCAAAACTTTTAATCTAACTTGGGTATACTATTTGTCATCAACAAATAATTAATTTTCTTCATATTCTAGTCCTAGAGTTATTTTGCACTTTTTAAAGTTATTTTGATAAGGTTTTCTTGCTTTTATTTCTAAAACACCTATAACTTTTGTGTAAAATTCTTCTGGGCTAGAATTAATTAATTCTAATATTTCTTGTTCATTTCCAATTAATTTAATTTCCATAAAATCACCCCCTATTCAATTTTCAATGTACTTTAAATAGCAAGTTGTAAATTCTCATTTTCTATCTCTTGAAGTAAATACATTGGTGGAACATATAAATTTATAATTTCTATAACTTTATCACATTGATTTCTTTTTATAGCTTTATATGTTTCAACACCGAATTGTCTTTTTATTTCTCTTGACATATCTTGATATACTTTACTTCTCAAAGACCTATTTTTATATGCGTTACTATCTTTTCCACCTAAAACATTTACTGCTGTTCTATTTCTAGCTCTTGTTATTTTTTCTATCTCCAAAGCAAGCAATGGCGTATCTTGTTTAAATTCTTCTAAATCTTGTTTTACTTCTTCTACCTTATTATCAACTTCCTTTATAGCTTGAAATTCAAGTTCTAGTAATTGCATTGGTGTTTTGGGTTGTATTGTGTATACACCAGTTTTTCTTATGATTGGCAACACTTCATCTGTTACCCAGTCTTGAAATTTTTCTGCCTCTTCTTTGTTAGATTTGAAGATAAGTTTATATACTCCGCTTTCTGTAAGAAAATTTTCTCCTGTGTTGTGTAACTTTCTAAAGGGAATATCTTTCACAATAGAATTAGTTAATTTGATTACTTGTTTTTCATTCATATTTCCAATAGCTTTTCTTACAGCACTATCTGTTAAATCTAAACAATCACCTACATCATATGGATTAAATAAAACTTGTCCATTTAATTCAAATACTTCTACTTTTTTGTTTTCAAAAATCATTATATTATTCATTTTATTTCTCCTTCGTTGCATATATGAGATTTAACTTGTAAAAAAAACTTTTTCCATATCTGATATTTTAAGAATGTTTTTTAATAAAAAGGCTTCAGTTAAATTAAACTGAGTCTTATTATTAATTTTTCTGCTGAATGAATTAAGGCTAATACCTAGTTTTTTAGCTACATCTGCTTGTGTATAGCCATTTTCTATCAACAAACCTTTTAATTTTCTAGTGTCAACCAAATAACTCACCTCCTCATTTGTTGTTGCATATTTGGGATATTAATATAATAACATCTAAATTTTATAATGTCAACCCATTTATGCAACTTTTTATATTTTTTTTGTTGCATTATTAAAAAAATATGATATACTTTGTTTAAGGAGGTGGATGTAATGAATGAAAAAGAATTAAATTCAATAGCTTCTAGATTAAAATCTAGAAGAGAAGAATTAGGATTATCTTTAGAATCATTAGCAAATAAAACTGGTTTAAGTAGATCAACATTACAAAGATATGAAACAGGAAGTATAGCTAATATTCCACTTGACAAATTAGAAATACTTTCTAAAGGACTAGATTTATCTGTTACTGAATTTCTAGGGTTAAAGGACAATGTATATGACGATAGTCCTATAATTCGTACAGTCGCTAGAAATATGAAACAACTTTCTGAAGAAGACCAAAAACTTGCAAAAAATATGATAGATATTTTAATAGAAAAGGCAAAAAAAGAATATGATGAAAATTCCTAAAAAACCTAGATATAAATATGTTATGGAAAAAGTTTATGAATTTATAATAGATAATAATATATCCTACTATCCATTAGATGTTGTAAGTATAATTAAACAAAACAAATGGAGTATAACAAAATATTCTGAATTTGGAAATAAATATAATTATACTAATGATATAGTTGGTAAAATTCTTCAAAGCAATGATGGCAGAACACATCTTTTTATAGAAAACGAAAAATATATGTACTCTATAATATATAACGATGATTTAAATGTTAATACAGATGAAAGAATAAGGTTTACACTAGCACACGAAATAGGTCATATTTACTTAAATCATCTTAAGGACTTTGAGGAAACTGAAGTTCAAAGAAATGGATTGGATAATAAGTCATATTCTATTTTAGAAAAAGAAGCTGATATGTTTGCTAGAAATTTATTATGTCCTTACCCATTGCTAAAAAAAGTTATTAATGATTTTCAATGTAATTCAACTAACGTACAAATTATCAGTGAAACTTTTAAAATAAGCAAAAAGGCATCTGAAATTAGATTAAATTTAATAAATTACGATAGAAAATATAACTATGATGGAAATTTAGAAATAATAAAAATATTAGGTTATAAATATTGTGATATTTGTTGGAATTCTAAAATAAACTGCTATAATATATGCGATATTTGTGGAAATTATTGGTCATATACATCATTAGACTATATAAAATTTATGGAGGTACAAAATAATATTATGCAATATAGTAATTATGAATATGTAAAATGTGATAACTGTGATAATGAAAATATAATAGAAAATTCAAACTTTTGTCATATTTGTGGAATAGATTTAAGAAATTTATGCATGAATGATGATTGTAAAAATAATAATATATCTTTGTCTTACAATGCAAGATTTTGTAATCTATGTGGAAGTAAATCTACTTTCTTTGAAAATGGAAAATTAAATGATTGGTCAGATGAATTAAAACAATATGAAATAGAACAGAATTTAACTAGTATTGATTCTATTAATGATGATAACTTACCATTTTAAAATTTGTGGTTTAGTATTATAATAAACATTGACAGTATAATATTTTAGGTTTATAATAATAATATACTTAACCACTAAAAAAGGCTACTGCGTCAACAGTAACCTTTGATTAATACTTTAGTGGTTAGCTTTAAAAAGTTTTGTTATTTAAAGATTATCCACTTATATATTTATATAAGTGGTTTATTTTTTGTTATTTCTAACTATTTCAATTAATGTTAATAATAAAATTATTAATGATAATATTTCATAGCTAGACATAGCCTCACCCCCTTTCATAGAGGGTAAAGCTAACCACTTATATTTCGTATTAATCTTTTTGCATTATATCATAAATTGTTATATTTTGTCTATATAAAATTAAAGGAGTGATTATTATTACAAAAGTAACAATTAAAGGTATAACCTATTATAAGGAGAAAATACCTATTGGAAGAAATGCTGATGGAACAGTTAAGTATAAACAAATAACAGCAAAAACAATGAAAGAATGTAAAGCAAAGGCTTTAGCATTTAGAAAAAATGATATTGTATCATTAAATAGTAAAGCTACATTGGGTACATTAATTACCGAGTATATAGATAATGTAAGAAAACCTAGACTAAAACCGTCTAGCTATCAAAGATATATAAGTCTTTATAAAACACATATAAAGCCATCATTGTTAAATGATTTAAAACTTGAAGAAATAAAACATTTACATTTGCAAAAATTCTATAATAGCATAGAATCTTTAAACACAGCAAAAAGATTAAAAGAATTATTAAATTCATTTTTTGAATATTGTATAAATGCTGACTTTATTTCAAAAAATCCACAAAAAAATATTAAACTAGAAACACCTAAGCCAGTAAGACAATCTAGAGCATTAACTATAATTGAAAGAGAAAAAATTATAAATAGCAATAAAACAATATTTATATTTGCTATGTATACTGGATTAAGAATAGGAGAAGTTTTAGCACTAACACATAAAGATATAGATTTTAAAGAAAATATAGTAAATGTAAACAAATCTTTGAGATATATGAACCGTGGTAATGGTTGTGAATTTATAATAGATGAAACAAAAACAGCATCAAGTATAAGAAAAGTACCATTACACAATAATTTAATAGAAATATTAAAGTTACATATAGAAAATGAAAAGAAAAAATATAAAAATTTAGGCATAAAATTTAGTAATAGCTTACCATTATTTGCTACTAATACTTGTAGATATTATAAGCCTGATAATGTGTTAAAAATGTTAAAAAGAATTGTTGATTGTAAATTTCATGATTTAAGACATACATTTTGTAGCATGTTAGCTGAACAAGGTGTAGATATAAAAACAGCAAGTGTATTAATGGGGCATAGTGATATAAAAATGACTGCAAATATTTACACACATATTTCAGATGAACAAAAGAAAAAAGCTATTCAAAATTTGTCATTTTAATAATAAAAAGTTTACCCCGAATTTATCTTTTTTTACTTTTATTTGTGTTATTAAAAAATAAAAAACCTTGAAAAATCAAGGTTTTAAAAGGGTTTAAAGTATTAAAAATATATAGTATGGAGATGAGGAGAATCGAACTCCTGTCCAAAAGCCCGTCAATAAAGACTTCTCCCATTACAGTTAGTTAAATAATATTCCTTAAAATAATTGCTAACTAACAAGCTATCATTTTAAGTAGCTTCATAAAATCTTTTACTCTGGCAAAGCTTAAAGAGTAAAGTTCCTCACCTGTTCGACACCAGTAACTTTAGCAGTGAGCGACTAAAGGCTGATGGCAGCTTTTAATTAAGCTGCAAACGCAAAATTATCTTTGTCGTTTATTTTTTAAAAATTTTTGAGTTTTTAACGTAGCCCTCACTACGAATGGCTATCCCTATCTTCAAAACTCCTGTCGAAACCATTGCATCCCCATGCAATTTAAAAAAATTATAACATAAAATAAATAATATTTCAAGTATTTGTTTTATGTAATTTTTAACTTTTTACGACAATATATTATTCTATAGTATATGTAGCTTTCATAAGGTCTTCAATAGATATAATACCTTTTATAACATACTCAATACCATCTTGCTTAAGTGTAGCCATACCTTGTTTTATAGCAACTTCTTGTATTTCATATTCATTTGCATTTTTACCTATCATTTTTTTTATTTCTGTTGTAATAGGTAAAACTTCATGAATGGCGATTCGCCCTTTATATCCTGTTTTATCACATTCTTCACAACCTGTTGCTTTGTATATTTTTATAGGCTTATCTAAACCAAGATAATCCATTTCATCTTTAGTAGAAGTATATTCAAATTTACATTTTGGACATAATTTTTTTATAAGCCTTTGAGATATTATCCCAACTATTGCTGATGAAAGTAAAAATGGTTCTATATTCATATCAATAAGTCTTGGTATTGTAGATGCTGCACTATTAGTATGTATAGTTGATAAAACTAAATGCCCTGTTATAGCAGATTTTACTGCTATTTCAGCTGTTTCTGTATCTCTAATTTCACCAAGCATTATAATATCTGGGTCTTGTCTTAAGATAGACCTAAGACCACTAGCAAATGTAAGCCCTACTTTATTATTTACTTGTATTTGAGATATTCCATCTAATCTATATTCTACTGGGTCTTCTATTGTAACAATATTTACAGTATTTTTATTTACTTCTTTTAGTATAGAATATAAAGTTGTTGTTTTTCCACTTCCTGTAGGTCCACAAATAAGAATAATTCCATTAGGTGATTTTATTATTTTATCAAACAATACACTATTTTTTTGTGTTAGTCCTAAGCTATTAATACCTAATAAATTTCCCATACCACCTAAAACTCTAATAACTATTTTTTCTCCAAAAACAGTTGGAATACTAGATACACGTAAGTCTAAGCTTTTTCCTTTTTCTTGAATTTCTATTCTACCATCTTGTGGTATTCTTTTTTCAGATATATCCATTTTTGCCATAATTTTAATACGGGTAACTAAGCTATTATGAGCTGCTATGTTTACCTGCATTTTTTCAATAAGTTGACCATCTATTCTCATTCTTATTTTAGTATTATCTTTATTAGGTTCTATATGTATATCACTAGCATTACTTGTTATAGCGTTAAAAATTAAAGTATTAACAAATTTTACTATAGGTGCATTTTCTATTTCATCTTTAAGTTGTTCTTCTAAATCTAAAACATTTAATTTTTCCAATTCAAACTGTTGATTAATATTTGCTCTAACTTCTAAAGATTCTTCATCATAATATTGTACAATCGACCTTTCTATATCTGTTTTTGTAGATAATACAAATTTAACATTACGACCTGTTCTAACTTTTATATCATCCATTAAATAAAAATTCATAGGGTCACTTGTAGCTATTACTATCATCCTATCATTACACTCTATTGGTATAATTTTATTTTCTTTAGCATAACTTTTTGTTAAAAGCTCTAAGGCATTTAATTTTATTTTAAATTTTGAAAGGTCAGCATAATCAACTTTTAATCTTTTACTAAGTGCTTTAGCTATTTCATCTTCTTTTACATATCCAAGCTCTATAATCATATCTCCTAATCTCTTTCCTCGAGACTTTTGAACTTTAAGAGCATATTCTAATTGTTCTTCTGTTATCAACTTATTTTGTAAGAGTATTTCACCAATAGGTATATTTTTATTATTTTGTTTATTTATTTTTTTATTCTCCTGTTGGTCTTTTATATCCATTTAATTTCACTTCCTAAAAATTTATTCGCTTTTATATATTATAGCCTCTCCATTATTACCTTGTATAGTTAAATTATTATATTGCATATTTTGTATATTAATATAAGATATTATTGACTCATTCATATCTTGTGAATTTATTTCAATAATTAAATCACTAGGAGATTTATTACTTTTTTTAAATTGCAAATTAAAATTACTACTTATTTGATTTTTATTTAAAATAATAAATTCATTTTTGTTATTTAAATCTCCTAATACTATATTACCTTCATCTAGCATAATATATTTATAAGGTAATTTATTTTTATTATTTTTAATTTCATCTTTAGAAACAATTTCTAAATATTCAGTTTCATCTATATTATATTTTATATAATTTAATACATTTATTATATTACTATTATTTATATTATTAAATTCTACCTTTCTATAAATTTTTGTAAAACTTATAAAAACTCCAATTATAATAACAAATATAATAGAGAATATTGACATAGAAAGTATTATTTCAATTAGGGTGTAACCTTTTTTATTTAAGAGTTTTTTCATACTATTCACCAAAATTATTATATTTATTTTTATCCTTTAATTTAATAAAAGCTTTAAATTTTTCTTTACTTTTACTACTTTTTTCTTCTTTTTCAATACAAATAATTTCTTTAGGAAATTCTTTAAGGCCTTCCTTTTTTATTAAAGTTATTTTATTTATGTTTTTTTCGTTATAACTTTTACTAGATAAAAATAACTCTAAATTTGAAACTATATTTATTCTTTCTATTGTAATAATATTATTTTTTTTATCAATATCTATATATGTAAAAAATGCAGTTGTTATACTTGCTATAAATATAGAAAATATTGTAATAGATATTATAATTTCTAATAAGCTATAACCTTTTTTGTTCATTATTTATACCTCCTTTAATTATTTATAAGGTATTTTAACAGATAGCTTTAATTCATTTTTTAATTTATCTAAAACAACTACTTCTATTAAAGCTGTTGAAGAATTATTTTCTGAAAAAAATACTTTAATACTTTCTATATCATCTCGTTCTTTTATATAAAAAACTCCCTCTTCTCTATTTCTACTATACTTAGCTAATATTTCTTTATTATCTTTAAAATAATCTTCTAAAACATTTATTGTAGATTTTGCTGTTAAGTATAAATTAGTATTTATATTATCAATTTTGTTATTATTAATTTTATTACCTATAATCATAGTTAGTGAAATACACATCATACTAATAATTATAATAAAAATAGATATTTCTATTAATATATATCCTTTTTTATTTTTTAACATTATTATCACCTTTTATTCTAGGTTATTTTATAATAAATTCATTATCTTTTTTTTCTTTATTTATTGTATATATATTCATTTTTATTTTTGACTTTGTTTTATTACTTTCAAATGTATTATAAAAATCTGTTATAGCTATGGTTTTACCACAACTTTCTATATTTTTTATAAAGTTAATTTTATCTTTATAATTACCTATAACTTCTATTTCTACATTATAAAAAGTATGACTTGGAACTTCATTTTCTATATTAATATTTTCTTCTTGATTAACATTATCTAGTTCATTTTGATTTTCATTATCTTCTTCTAATGTAGATTTTTTTATATTTATGCTTTGTAAAGATAAATTACTTTTTTTTATAATATTACTAATAAAATAATGAATATTTTCATTATTAGTATTTGAAAATATTTTATTTTTCATCTCCATATTTTTTTGTAATAAACTTTCTAAATTATTTGCATTAATTTGATTTTTTAAATTTTCAATTTCTAATATATCTTGTTGCGCCTTAAGCTCCTGATATTTTTCAAGTTTTATTTTATTTTTATTAAATATAGCTAACCCAATAACATTAAAAAGAATATAATATGCTAATAGGTTAATTAATACAACAATAAGTATTAATTCTCTTTTGCTTAATTTATTCATAAAAACCTCTTATATTATTATATTTATTTCAAATTTAAAACTATTATCTATTGTAGATAATAGCCCTCCATTATAAACTACATCTTTAAATTTTTCTTCTTCTCTTAACTTATTAACAAATATTATAGCATCTTTTTCAGAATCACTATAACAATTTAATTTTATATTATTAATAGACCAGTTTATTTCATTTATATGTATTTGTTCAAATTTTATTTTTTCTATCTTATTTAAAATATCTGATGAAACTATATTATTTTGTTGATAAATATTAAAAATTTCGGAAAGCATATTACTTTCTTTAATTTCATTTTTAAAATTATCACTAATACTAGTATTATCCTGTATATTTTTAATATTTTGTTCTACTAAATTATATTTAATATTAACTATAATACTACTAATTAAAAAATATAATATCATAACAAAAAATACTATAATATATATTTTTAAACTTCTTTTTAATAATTTTTTATATGTAAATATTTTGTCATTTTCTATATTAACATTTATTTTAGGTTTAAAAAAGTTAATATCTTTATAATTATTATTTTTCATATTTTCACTTCCTTAAGATGTTGCCAATAGCAATAAAAAATTTTGATATATCTATATGTTCATTGCATTTTATATTTACTATTTCTTTAATTTTTTCTGCTGATAAGGTTATATTATTTGATATATATTCTGCTATTTCATCTAAATCATCTCTATCACCATATAAATAAACTCTTTCTATAGTATTGTTTAAAGACATAGAAAATTGTATTATTTTATGTATTTCTTCATAAACTTTTAAAAAAATAGGTGATATAAAACTAGCTTCTTCTTGATAATAATCTTGTTCATCTAAAAATGTTATTTCATTATCTTTTAAATTATTTGAGTCTATTTTATTTAAAATTTGTTTGCTTTCTTGCTTTATATCTTTATTTACATCTTTATTTAAAAATAATTTTTCTCTTTTTATATCTTCTGATATATCGGTATCCATTTTATATAAAGCTACATTACCAGACATTAATGTTAAAGTCATATTATTTCCTGTTACATCTATAAATAGTGTTATATTATCTTTAATAATATTATTATTTATATTATAATTTAAAAGTTTACCTATAACATTTCTTTTAATATCTAAAGCTTTTGGAATAAGCCCACAATTTATCAAAATTTCTCTATAATCTTCCATTATTGTTAAAGGTATACTATAAACAAATATTTTATAAAAAACTTTTTCATCTTTTTTAAATTCTTCACAAATTTGATAATCTATACATAAATTTGACGTATCTCCAAAAAGCTCTTTTATCAAATTATCTATAACTCTTCCTAAATAAATACTTTTAGTTTTAGGTAAAATAATTTCTTTGGCTATTATATCGGTAGAATTTATGACTAAAAAACACTCTTTGTTCTTCAAGTTATATTCATTAACTATATCTGTAAAAAGTAATGTTAAATCTATTTTATTATTAACATAAGCATTATGTATATAAGAGTTATCTATATACTTTAATACTGATTTACTTATTTTTATTTTATCTCCTTGTTGCTCGCCTTCAATTATTTTTATACAGTTGTCGGAAATGTCTATTGAAACAGGCATATTTTTATCGTCTCCTTTAATTTAAATACTGTTAATATTGTTATACATTGTATAAATAGGTACAAATGCTCCAGCTAATATAATAAGAACAATTACTCCAAAAATAATAATCATTATTGGCTCTATAATAGAAGTCATTTTTTGTATAGCATCTTCGGCTATCATATCATAATAATCTGAGGTTTGTGATAATACTTCTTCTAAAGACCCTGTTTCTTCCCCTACACTTATCATAGCTGTTACATTATATGGAAATATATCGGCTTTTATTAAAGCATCTGAAAAAGTCATACCATTTGTTATATCATTTATAACATTTTCCAATATATCATTTATATAGGCATTATTAATAACTTTTCCAGCCATATGTATTGCATCTATAAGGGTTGTGCCACTTAAAAATAAGGTACTTAATGTTCTCGTAAAAATACCTGCTATCATTGTTATATATAATTTTCCTATTAAAGGAGCTTTTACTTTAAATTTTGCAAATCTTTTTTTAAATTTATCTGTTTGAGCATGTATAGAAAAAATTATTAATGAAACTAAACTTACCATAAGTATTGCAAGCCAATTTTCTTTAAAACCTTTTGCTATTTGAAATAAAATACGACTAAATATATTCATACTTTCAGTATTTCCTACTATATCCATTATTTTAGGTAATACAATCCCGAACATTATAATAACAGATAGAATGCTAGCAACTAATAAAAATGCTGGATAAATCATTGCAGATAATATTTTATTTTGTATTTTTAAATCTTTTTCATATTGTATAGATAACCTTTTAATAGCTTCTTCTAAAGACCCACTTATTTCACCTGCTTTTATCATATTTATCATAAATTCTGGAAAAGCACCATTTAAAGACTGCATAGCTTCTGACAAACTTTGACCTATTTGTAATTTTTCATAAACCTCATATAAAGCTATTTTTACTTTTTTATTTTTAGTTTGATTGTACAAAATTTCTAAACATTTTACTAAATTTACACCAGATGATAACATAGCTGAAAATTGCCTGCATAAAACAAATAGCTCTTTTTTTGATATTTTATATTTATTTTCAAAAATGTTTTTTTCTTTAAAACTTTTTATGCTTATTAAATATTCTCTTCTACCTTTTAAAATAAGGTGAAATTCTCCTATGCTATCTGCCTCTATAACTCCTTTTATCTTTTTACCATCTTGATTTATAGCTGTATAAGTATATTTAGGCATTTTAAATTCTCCTTTAATACATTTTATGCTTTTATTTTAAATCATATAATCTCATAATACTAGATATTGCTTCAACTACTTTATAATAATTTTTAGGATTAAAATTATTTTTTGTATCACCAGTCATTATGCCTATATTTGAAACATTTTGTACTGCATCTTTTGCCCAGTTAGATATTAATTGAGCATCATTATATTTATAATTGTTATTTGATATACTATATTCCATTTTTTTTATTAAATTAGCTAAAATAACTGCTGATTCTTCTCGTGTTATGTAGCTATTAGGTTCAAATTTATTTTTGCTTTTTCCAGATATAATACCTAAATTATAGGCCTTTAAAACAAATATATTACTTGTATCAATAAATGGATTTTTTATATTAGTATTTATTTTAAATCCTGTTTTTTCTTCATAAAGTTTTATTATAATTTCACAAAATTCTTCCCTTGTTATATTATTATTTAATTTTACTTGTAATTTTTGTGAAATAAAATTTAATTTAATAGCCTTTTCAACACTACTTTTAGCCCAACTATCAATATTATTAATAGCTGTTTCATTTATATATATTCCATTATTATTTTTTAATAAATATAGTTTATTGTCATATAAACATTCAAAAGAATCATTATCAATTTTTTTTATATTATCAAAAATAGGCTCTATTATTTCCGTTCCTTCTACAGTAAAAACTCCATATTTTTTATCTCTAGTTTTTAATATATCACTATAGTCTGTAAAAGCATTTTCTTTATATTCAAATATTGTATCATATATAATGTTAAATTCTTTATCTAATATACCTAAAAAATAATTATTATTTTCATTACTTACTATTATAAAATTACCTGTTTGTTTATTTATATCTTTTATATAATATTTAATGTTTGTAATAAAAGATTTATTCCCTTGTTTATTAACTTCATAATAATCATATGTTTTATTAGGTTTATATTCTCCAACTAACAAGTTTCCATTATTTAAAATAACAGCACTACTCCAACTTTTTTCACCTATTTTATTATTATTTATATCAAATATATCTATATTTTCTACACTAATTATTTCATCATTATTTTTTTGTATTTTAAAATATTCATCTTGGATCTTTGTAACATTAGCATATACTTTTATGTTAAATAATAAAGTCATACTTAATACAACTAACAATCGTTTTTTATTCATCTATAACAACACCTTTATTTTTATATATAAACAAATTATACTATAAATATATATTTTTTTCAATTATTTTTATACATTTCAATAATAAATTATGCTCTATAAACATTATCCTAATATATTCAGTTTATTATTTTATATCTATTTTACTATTTTTTAGAGTATTTTAATATTACAATTCCATTATCAATAAAATAATTTTCTAATTTTAAATTTATTTTTTCATTTTTTCCTAAAAATAAAGGTTTCCCACTTCCTAATATAGTTGGAATAATTCCTATTATATATTCATCAATTATATTTTCTTTAATAAAAGTATCTAAGACTATTCCCCCTCCAAACAAATAAATATGTTTACCTTCTTTTTCCTTTTCTTTTTTTATTATATTAACAATATCCCCTTTTATAAAGTGAATATTATCATAGTTTTTTAAATCACTTGATGTAGCAACATAAACTTTTTTATCTTTATAAGCTTTATGTAAGTTTTGATCATAGCATTTTTTACCCATAACAACAATATCTATTTGGTTTAAAAATTCATTAAAATCAAATTTATTTTTAGTATCTAAATTACAATCTTCATAACCATTAATCCATTCAAATCCTCCATTAATATCTGCTATATAACCATCTAAACTCATTGCTAAATTTAAAATAATTTTTCTTTTCATATACAATCATCTCCTATTAATAAATAAATTGCAAAAAAGATATGTTTTTATTCCATATCTTTTTATAAATAAATTTTTATTATATATTCCTTTTTAATTATACAATAGCACTATTTTCTTCTAAAATCATAGATATATTTTATATGAGTTAGAAATGATTTTTAATATTACTTATTTATAGGTATTTTTATAATAAATTCACTTCCAAAACCTTCCGTACTTTTAACTTTAATTTTTCCATTATAGTATTTTACTATATGTTTTACTATAGATAATCCTAAACCAGTTCCACCTAAGGATTTACTTCTACCTTTTTCTACACGATAAAATCTTTCAAATATTCTATTTCTGTCAACAAGAGGTATTCCTATACCAGAATCTTTTATAATAATATTTATATTTTTTTCATCTTTAAAACAATTTATTTCTACATAACCATTATTTTTATTGTATTTTATAGCATTTACTATAAGATTATTAAATAATTGATGAATTTTTTTATAATCTCCTAACATTGTTATACTATCACAATTATTTTTTATAGTTATATTTTGTTCTATACACATTGGCTTAGTAGAATTAATTATTTCATCTACAATAGTTTTAATATTTATATCTGATTTATTTATTTCTATTTCTTTATTTTCTAATTTAGATATAGTCAAAATATTGTTTATAAGATTTGTAATATTAATGCTTTCTTTTTGTATTATTTTTAAAAATTCTTTTTCTTGTTCTCTAGATATGGCAAAATCATTATACAATAATTCTGCATAACCTTGTATAGATGTTATAGGAGTTTTTAATTCATGAGATACGTTAGAAAAAAATTCTTGTTTTAATTTTTCAGTTTCTCTCTCAGCAGTAACATCTATCATAAGCATTATTACTCCACTATTTCCTTTTTCAAATATACCTTTTTGTATTTTACTCATATGTATAGAATATGTTTTATTATCTTCTGTTTTTATATCAAATATATTTTTTTGATTTGTAGATAAAACTTTTTCTATATTTTCAAGTAATTTTATATTTTGAGTATAATATAATATATTTTCACCTAAATTATTCTTGTTACAATTAAATATTTTTTTTGCCATTTTATTTATAGAAAATACATTTTTATTTTTATCAAATAAAACAAAGCCTTCTGACATATTATCTAAAATATAATCTACTTTATTTTTTTCAATCTTTAACATATCTCCAATACTTTTTAAATCATTTTCTATATATTTTATTTGTTTACATATAATGTTTATTTCTTCAAATTTATAAGTTTTAAATTTCAAATTTTCATTTTTATTTTTCAGCTTTGGTATTTCTTGTGATATTTCTTGTAAAGGTAAAATTATATTTTTATACACATAGTTTTTTAAAATTATATATATAAAAATAGCACAAATTAGTGTAATAAAACTACATAATATACTATCCCTTAATATAATAGGTATAATATCAAATTTTTTATATATAATTATTATATTTTTATCATACTCTTTTATATAGTATAAATTTTTATTATTATATAAAAAATTTTCATAAATATTATTTATATCTAATGTATTATTTTTAGTTTTATTCTTATAAATTTTGTCAATAATTAAATTTACAGTATTTTCGTTTTTTTCAATTATATTTATTTTAATGTTAAAACTTTCTAATAAATAATTAATATTACACTCACTTTTTGTATTATATAAATGTTCAATAATATTTAAAGTTTTTAATATATCATTTCTTTCATTTTTTTTTAAATCACTAATATTAAAAAAGACTAAAATAAATGTAGATAAAAATAATATTATTAATGTTATTATTAAATATATCCTTATAATAAATTTTTTCAAATAATATCACCTATTTTTCGCTAATTTTATAACCTATGCCTCTAACAGTTTTTATATAATCTTCAGCATCTAACAATTTTCTTCTTATAGTTTTAATATGAATATCTACAGTTCTTGTTTCTCCCAAATATTCATATCCCCATACATTATTTAAAATTTCTTCTCGTGATAAAGGTTTATTTTTATTTTCCAAAAGATATTTTAATAATTCATATTCCTTAAATGTTAATTCTACTAAATTATCACTTACAAAAACTTCTCTTGATAATTTATTTAATTTTATATGACCCAATACTATTTCATTTAAATTACTTTCCGTAGTATTTTTAAATTGATTAACTTTTCTAAATTGAGCCCTTATTCTTGCCATTACTTCCATAACGCTAAAAGGTTTTGTTATATAATCATCTGCACCACTATCTAATCCTTTTATTTTATCAAGCTCACTATCTTTAGCTGTAAGCATAATTATAGGAGTTGTATTAAACTTTTTATTGTTTCTTATTATAGATATAGCACTTATTCCATCTATACCAGGTAACATAATATCACATATTATTAAATCTGGAGTATATTTATTTAATGTTTCTATAGCATCTTCTGCATTATCAAATAAATGAACATTATAACCATAACTTTTTAAAGCAATTTCTAAAAGTTCTGCTATATTTTTGTCATCTTCTATTATATATATACAATAGGACATAATATACCTCTCTTTTGTGTTTTAATATCTTATAATAATAGATTAAAATATAATTGAAATTATAATATTAATATTTTATTATCTTCAAAATAATCTTCTTTATTAGTTTTTTTTGTTTTTATATCATTTAATGTTAGCTGTAAATATTTATATATTTCTACTTTTGTTAACTTTTCTTTATTTTTTAAACTTTGTCTATTTTTTAAATAATATTCTACTAACTCTATATTTAATGCCTTTTCTTCATTAATACAAGTATAACAAAATACAATATCTTCAATATTTATTAATTTATTTTGCATTGCCTCTTTTGCAAATGTTTTTAATATGTAGGGATTTATACTTTCTCTTTCTATTCCAGCCCAGGTTGAATTTAAATAATTTATTGTATCAAATTCTGTTTCTATATCATCAAAACTTTTATGTTTATCTCTTAAATCAAATCCTTCCATTAGCTTAAACCTACATATTTCAATTTCATTTTCATTTAATTGTAAATTTTCATCTAATTTATAGCTTAATATATATTTATCATAATCTTTTATTCTTGTATCTTTTTCTAGTATAATTTTTAAACTTTTAAATTTATTTGTTTCACTATATTTTATTTTTGCTTTTTTATCTGCTATATATATAAAATTTTCAAATTTTGCTATCCCTTTTGATATTTCTATATACTTATCCTCTAGTATTTTTATATCAAATCCTGTTATTATTCCTTTTGTATATTTATCATATTTTACTTGTAAATATTCTATACTATAATCTCTTAAAGAATTTAATAGTTCTTTTTTTAATATACTATGCCTTTCAAAATTAGGATATAAAAATTCCACTTTCTTCATCCTTTTCTATAATTATTTTAATCCATCAAAAAAGTTATTTATCCAATTTTCATTTTCATAACTTACAAATTTTTCAATGCCTATATAAAGATTTTCATTTTCTCTATATATAGGAAGCACTTTAAAGCCTATATCTTCAGGTATACTCCATACAAAAAATCTTACTTCATATTCTATTATATCATCTGTTAATCTTTGAGTTATTTTACCTTTTGTTTCTTCTATTATATCTTCTTTTTGAATATATCTAAAGTCTTGTTTTTTAAATTGTATTATATAGCTATATTTTTCATTATCTTCTATATCTTTTAAGTATAATTTTAGTGTTAAATCTGTTATATTTCTTGATAACATACCCACATTACATTCTTTATCAAAAGCTTTTATTAATGTTATTTCTTCATTTTTATGTGTATATCCTGTTATTTTATATGGTAATGAAGGTACTTCTGTTTCCATGTTTATTTTTACAAGCCCATACCTTTTATCATATAAGTATTTTACACAACCATCTATACAAGTCATTTTTAATTCAAAATTGTTAGTTAAATCTCTATCTGTCCTTTTAAATTGAATATATTTTCCCGGTATAAATTCTTTTAAGCTATCTCTAAAAAGTTCTATTTTACAAGATTGCCCTGTTAATTTTATTACAGAAAAATCAGTAAATTTATTTTTTGATAATACAGTATTCATAAATTTACTTATTATATTGTAAATATCAGCCTTTAATATTACTTCTATCTCAAATACATTAAAATTTATGTTTGATATTTCTTTTATTGTTTCTAAGCCTTTTTGTGTAAATTTTGATAGCTTCCATTTCTCTAACAATAAAAGCTCTGTATTTTTATCTATAATTTCACTTTCATTACAACTAGCCAATACTTTTAATGTTCCTATTTTATTATAAAATAATTTTTTTAATCTCTCTGCTACTGTATATAAATAATAAAAATTATGTCTTACTTTATAATATTCTTCTTTGCTTAAATTTTCAAAATTTTTAAATTTTGTAGGTAAAACTTTTTCTGCTTTTTCATATTCGATTTCAATTAATTCATAAAATTTTTTAACTCCATTTTTATCTACAAACCTAAATATATCTAAATCAAATGAATTTAAAATATCTGAAAAATTCATACATACATTACTATTTAGACTATTTACTATACATATTTTTAATATTTGCATTATTCTATAAGTTAAGTTATTTCCACCAAAATTTGTGTCTCCATTTTCATATGATGTTTTTATATCTATTTTATATGATACTTTTATATCTTCTATTGAAAATTTACAACTACATATATCCGTTGTTCCACCACCACAGTCTATTATTAATGCTTTATATTCTTTTAAATCTTCATATTTGTTTTGTCTAATCATTTCTGAAACAATACTATATAATACTGCCATACCTTCATCTATACTTTCTTCTGAAGATAATATTTTTTCATCTAATATTTCTTTAAAAAGTTTATTAAATAAATTTTTTTGCTTAACTGGGCTTGAAATATGTATTTCTTCTATATCTATTTTAAAATAATTTTTTGCTTCTTCTATTAAATATTCAAAATATGCTTTTAACATATCTTTTCTTTTTATAAATGAACGTTTTCCATTTTTATCATATACTTCTTCTTCTTTTTCATAATCTGATATCCATCTTTTAACGTCATAAAATATACAAAAACTTTCATCTATATAACTTGCATTGACTAATTTTTCTGCCTCAAATCCAAATAAATATTTTACCTTATCATCTTCTAAACTATCTATTGCTATTATTGTTGGATAGATAGGCATTTCTTTATAATTATTTTGAATATCATAAAATTTTACATAATTTACATTATTTTTATTTAGGTTACATTCTCTTTCTTCAAAATAATTTTCATTTAAATATAACCCTATTGTAGTATTTACAGTACCAAAATCTATTGCTAAGGGCATACTTACCTTTAATGGAGATTTTACTTCAAAACTTAAAAGAGGCATACAATAAAATTTTACTTGCAATTTTTCACTTAACTCACCATTATATATTTTATATACTTTTTCAGAAGTATCTTTTCCCATAAAAAGTATTTTATAGTTTTTAGTTTTACTTTCTCTACATTGTATTTTATTACTTTTTGTTAAATATAGCTTGTCTTTATCATTGCCTTTTTGTTCTACATTAAATATTCCACAAATTTTATTTTCGCTTATTACTATTGCATTTGTATTTATAAATAATGGGTTATATTTTAAAGTTATATTATCATAAAATTTTGTTGCTAAATTTTCATACACTACTATTTTAGAATTATAATTTAATAAATTGTTTTCATAAAATTGATTTGTATTTTTTATTAAGGTTTCTAATTTTTCTATACCTTCTACGTTTTCATTTTTTATAAGTAGCCCTTTATATCCTCCTCTATATCTTAAAATAAGCCTTATTAGCTCTTCTTTATCCAAAGGATTTATTACACCACTTATTATTTTTTCTTTTTTACATATTTCTCTTAATTTGTATAATGTCATTAATTCCAAATCTTCTTTATAATACTTATTTAACTCTTTATTCTCTATATTTGGATTAAATATATAACCTTTTCCCATTATTTTTTCCTTTCTAAAATATTGATATTTCATCTATTTTCATTGTTTCATCTACGTCTATTATACCAAAATGATTTTCCCAAAATAAATGAATTTTAAAATTTATAGGTAAAAACATACCTACTATAAATTTTATTTTTTGTCTTTCTTTTTCTGTTTCTTTTCTACCTATATATATTAAATATTCATCTACATAGTCATTACTTGCGTATACTATTGATTTTTTATATAGTTTTCTCATTATTTGTTTAAATAAAAATACAGAACTTCCACAATTATATAACCTTACTACAAAACAAAATATTATATATACTTCTTCCTTATTAAAACATTTTATTGCTTCTATGTTTTGGTTGCTATAAAATTTATTTAATATTTCTTTTAATATAAATTTATAATAATATTCTTTTTTACTATATCCTTGTCTTAAATCTAATTGTATCATATATTGCATAAATATATCGAAAAAATATTCTCTTGTATCTTTATATTTTTCTAGATTAATATCAAATAATTCCATAAATATATTTTGAAATCTATATAATGGATTTACTTCTATTATATGTTCTTCTATTTGTCTTGTATTTATATTTTCAAAAGCCACTTCCATATATGGACTTCCATATCTTGTTGGTTTATAATTTAAGTTTTCTCTTTTTATGTTACTTTTATCTGCTTTTATAGCTACTTCCCAAGTATAATTCATAATTATTACCTCTAGTATATTTCCTCTTTTATTATTTTTTCTACTTCATATTCAGAAGAAACTCCTATGCATTTATAATCACTTTCTTCTAATTGTATTTGTGATATTACAAATCTTATTATAGAATCTGTAAAAAAACATTTATTGTTTAATATTTTAAATTTAAATAATAATATTTTTCTATCATCATATGCAAATACATTTTCTTTTTCAAAAAAATTCATATCATTTTCATATATTTTAAATTTATTAATATAATCACTTGATAGTATTTCATATCCTACATACTCTATGTATTTTTCAATATATAATTCGTTTATCCTTCTTATATAATCAAATTCTGTTTTTAATGTTATTTTATTATTACTTAAATATCTTCTTGTAAAATTTTCTTTCTTTTTATTATTTAACATATCATAGTCATAACCAATACTTTTTATTGGTTCTTTATTTACTATTTTATATGCTATCCAATTTTCAAATGCTTCTACAGAAGATTTTACTATTATTTTATCTTCTTCTAATTTTAATGAATATATATCATCATTTATTCCTAATAAATATCCATTTTCTAGCCCATATTCTTTTAATTCTATATTGTGTTCATAATATTTTTCATCTATAAAAGGCTTCATAAATTCTGCACTGTTTAACTTTATTTCTTCTACATTCCATATAGGTATTAAATTTTCTTTTATACTTGTAAAACTATCTAGTTTTAATTTATTAAAATTTATATCTACATTTTCTACAATACTTTTTTCTAAATCTATATTTATATCTTCTTTTATTTCTTCTAAATATATATCATACAATCTATCAACAAAAGCCATATTTATAGTTGTCCAAAGAATATAATTATAATTAAATAGTTCATATAAATTTACTACTTTTTTAAAGTATCTTTTAGCTCTTGATATTTTAAATTTGCAATTATATTCTCCTGTAGAAGTATATAATCTTCCTTCAATAACTTTATTTTTAAAATTTTGCATATCTTTTTCAGTACCTTCAAAAAATACTGTTTTTATATATTCCTTATCGTTAATTAGATTTGATAAATTAATTTCTTTTTCTTCTAAATCTTCATAACACATAGGAAATAATGTATCATTTGTATATGAAAAATTTTCTTTTTTAGTTAATGTCATATTTATTCCATATTTTTCATCTAATAATTTAAATTCATCATATATACTTTTTTCTAAAACTTCATACTTTTTTTCTGTAACTTCTATTACCTTTTGAAATATATCTCTTACATATTTATTTGCAAATTTTCTTTCTTCTATATCTTCTATGTCTTTTAGCCTTTTTTCCATATATTCTTCGAAGTTAAAATCATACTCTATTATACTTTTAAAACTTGGATGTTTTATATGTTTTTTATATTCTTCTTCCATAACTATTTCCTTTAATTATTTAAATATTTTTTAAACTTCATTAGAATAATTGTATTCACAAATACTATTTATTCTATCTAATTCATAATAATTATCTTTTTATTTTATAAATTATAAAAAGTAAAAAAAGTTCTAACTATTATTTTTTAATCATCTATATTTTATATATTTGATAAAAAAATATTAATATATTAGGATTTTAATTTATTAAAAACATATTTCTTATTCTTAATAACAAATTTGTCATAAAACTTTATAAGTATTATAAACCTTCATTATTAAAAATTTATACAAAATTTAAATATATTCTATATAAATAATTTATATTATAGTTTATAATTATATAATAAATATTTATTGTAATATTATCATTGAAATTTTTACATAAATATAATCTAAGACTATTTTCAAAAAAATATATAAATTTATTACTTTAAAATATATCTTTTATCATTTTTTTATATGGTATAAAGTCTTATATTCATCATTTAATATTTTATCTTCTTTTTCATTTACGCCTATCCAATTTAACTTATCTGCCCTTTGCCTTAATGTTAAAATTAATTGTTTATTTTTCTCTTTTTGTTCAAATTTTTCTATTCCTAAATAATAAAAACTTAAAAATCTATATTGAACATCATTTATTACTTCTCTAATTTTTATATTCCTATAAAAATTATGAATATCTTTAGACTTACATAATCCCCAGTTTTTCAATTCTTTTTGTATATTTTCTATATTTTCATCTAATCTTAATATTATTTTTACAACATTTTTTGCTTTAAAATCTGTCATTGTTTTAATTTTATTTATCTCATAACTTATATTTTCAATATTTTTTTCATATATATTTACCTTAGATTTATTTCCATTCCAATATATTTCAATTGTATTATACATGATTTCTCCTTTATCTTATTCATATATTTAAATCTTACTTTCAGATGTTTCAGAAGTTGCTTCATTTATAGGCTCTGTTATTTTTTCATTTAATGTTTCTTCCTGTTTTTTTAGCTCTTCTTCTAACTTTTTCTTTTCTTCTTCTATTTCTAAATCTAATAGCTCAATTAATGAATCCATTTCTTTTACTTTATCATCTTTTTTTAATTCTGTATATATTTTTTTAGCAAATAAATATTGTTTTTTAGCATCTATTAAATTTTTTTCTGCTTTTAAATCTATTGCTAATCTTTCATGCTCTTCTGCTATTTTTATTTTTTTCTTATTTTCTTCTATTTTTTCATCTATCGATGTTAATTTATTATTTAAAACTTCAACTTGTGCTAAATCTTCCATTTCCTTATACTTTTCTATTGCACTTGTATAATAAAGTCTTGCACCTTCATAATCACTATTTCTAAAACTTTCATCTCCTTGTTTTACTATTTCTAAAGCTGTTATTTGTTTATCCGCTTTATCTTTTTGTTCTTTATCTGTTTCTTCTTTTGCTTTTCCCCAGTCTTCGTATAATTTTTCAAGAGATTGTATTGCTTTTTCTTTCCCTTTATCAAAATATATATTACTAGCTATATTTTTAGCTTCCAAGTATTTTTTTTCAGCACCTTCATAATCTCCTGTTTCTTTTAATTTATCTCCCAAATTTATATAGTCATATACGTTTAAATAATCTTTTGTTTCTTTTAACTTATTATCTACATATTCTTCATTTACATTGTCTGCATATCTAGCTCTATCTTTTGCGTTTATATAGTTTTGTTGTGCCTCTTTGTAATTCTCAGACTTTAAAGCTTCGTCTGCAAGTATTGTTGTTTCTATCAATTTTAAATAATTGTTTAAATCTTTAACTTTTTCTTTATTATTTAATTTATCTGCTACTTCTATCGCTTTATTACATTCTTCTTTTGCTCTTATATAGTTATTATCTTGTATGTACTCTATTGTATTTTGATATGTTAAATTTAGTGTTTCTATTCTTTTTACTCTTTTTCTATAAAAAATATAAAATATTAAGCTTATTATAAGTAATAAAACTACTATTGTTATACTTACTTTTATAAGCTTTTTAATTTTTCTTTTTCTTTCTGGATCTTTAAATATTTTATCTGCAAATATTACTGCAAATGTATAATTTTCTAGTTGTTTTGGTTGTTTTGATAATATTAAATCTTCTATATTGTTAAGAACTTCTTCTGCATCATTTGTAGCTTCTTCAAATACTTCATTTATTTCACTTTGGTCTAAATTTTCCCATATTCCTCTTGTATATAATGCTATTATATCACTATCCATTAGCTTTATTTTTTTAGATATAAATGGTTTAAAATTTTTATCTTTTCCCAAATATGAATATAGATTATTTCTTTCTTCGTGCTTTGCTATTAAATCTTTTGAAAGTCCATCTTCTTTTATTATATCATTTGCAAATGACATATCAATACTTTCTTGTTTTAATAGTCCCCCACGATATAATCTAAATCTTGTATTTCCTAAATGTCCATATCTTATTTTTTCATAATTAGATACTACTACTGTTATTGATGCTTTTAATGCAAATTTACTATCTGCTTTAAAAAATTCTTTATTTGCTTCTTTCAAATATGATTTTATTGCATTTTTACTTATTGATGGGGTTTCTTGAAATTTTAAAATAACACTTTGTATAGCAAGTTTAGCTCCATTTATATTGGCCATATTCCCTATACCATCTGCTATAACATAACAAGCATATTTATCTAATTCTACGAAAGCAAAGTAATCATTATTTTTTAATTCACTTCCTGCTTCTGATATAAACTTTGTATTAAATTCGCTATTTTCTTTTCTCATATAAACCCTCATTTTTAGTATTAATTAATCTTTATTAATAGTATACTAGCATTATCTTTGTTTTTGTCTTGACTTATATTTATTTTTTCTATTATATTAAATGCTACTTTTTGTATATCTAAATTTTTTTCTAATTCATCTTCTATTTCTTTCCAGCTTAAAAATTCATATACACCATCACTCATTAATGCAACTATATCTCCATATTTTAAGTTTATTGGCTCATCAAAAAATTCTATATTTTTAAATCCATCTTGTCCAACATAATTGTAAAGTCTTTTTTCTTCTAATAAGGTTATTGCACTTTCTCTTGTCAATTTTCCACTTTTATATTTATTTTCCGCTAACATATTTATTGTATGTCCTGTACTTACTGGTATTAAATCACCATTTCTAAATACTGCTATTTTTATATTTCCTACAAGTGAATAAAAAAGCATATTATTTCTTATTAATATTGAAGATACACAAGCTCCACATTTATCATCATCTAAACTTTTAAGTATTTCTCTATTCGCTAATGTGAATGCTTTTTGAAAAAAATAATTAGGATTATCAAAAGCATCAAATTGTTCAAATAAATCTATAAATGTATTTACTGCTATTTGGCTTGATATTTTGCCTCCAAAATTTTTACCCATTCCATCTGCTAACACAGCTAAAAATCCATTATTACTTTCTATAAAGTCGTAGTTATCTTCTTGTATTTCCCTATTTCCTATGGTCATACTTACTCCAACTTCATATTTTTCTTTAATTTTTCTGTTCATATGTATTTTTATTCTTATTAGTATAAGTAATAATAATATAAAATGTAATAATATTATTATTAAAATAGGTTGGTTTAAATTTATACTTTGCATATTTTCTCCCTATTAATTAGTATTTTTATCATCATCTGTCCACATAAATTTATCTCCACAGAAAGGTACAAATAAAAATCTACTATTTCCTATTTCTATTACACTATCTTCTCCCAAAACTTCTGGTGAATATACTGCATTTTCATTTAAGTATACTAAACCGTTAGAATCTCCAGGTAACAACACAGTTTCTTTATTTTTAGGATCAAATACTATTATTGCGTGGTTTCTTCTTTCTATTTTATTATCTCCAAGTATTTGAATATCCATATCATCTGCTCTGCCTATAAAGTTTTTACCTTCTCTTATTTTATAGTCTTTTCCTCTTCTTGCTCCAGATATACAAACTATCCAACCACAAACAGGATTTTCTTCTTCTAAAAATAACATTTTTTCTATATCTTCGTCTGTTTGCTTTGTTTCCTGCTTTTCTTTTGTATTTGTTTCTATATTACAATATGGACATATTGTCCCATATCTTCTTCCAGAAAATAAATGTCCATTTTGACAACGTATTAAGTTACTCATTGTTATATCCTCTCTTATAAATTAATCTACTTGTAATTCTGTAAGTCCTAAATATATAATATCTTCTTTTTCTAACTTATATGGCTCATCTGGAGATAATTTATATTTTTTATTTTCCATTTTCTTTTTTATGCTTATTCCATTTTTAGAATCTAAATCTTCTATATACCAACAACCATTTGAATAGTTTAAGACAGCATGTTCTACATCTACTAACGTTGCATAAGCACAATTACTTAAATTTATATCTACTAGCGTAACATCATTATATTGATTTTTTCTATCTTTTCCTATCACTAACGAAGTTTTACCATATAAATCCCAAGATTTTATTATATTCCCTTGCTCATTTAAAAGACTTATTCTTGTTAAACTATTTAAAATATTAAAATTATTTATTATTTTATTACTTTTTATTATATATTCATTTTCTTCTTTATCTTTAACTATTGCTAAATAGAGAAATATTAAAAATATTAATATATTAATTGATATTATTAATATTTTTAGAGTTAAATTATTTATATATAAAAAAGCAATACTTACTATAGCTAATGATATACTGCATAATATTAAATCTATTGCTTTTATTGTTTTCATTGTTATATTCAAATTACTTCTCCTTTTATTTCTTATTTATGTTCATATTTTTTATCCCCATAAAATTTTCAAACATATCTGTAAAATCTATAGGATTTTTACTAGCTTTTATATTTTGATTTATATCTGATTTGGCATTATTCATTCCAAAAGCTTGTTCAAATACATTAAACCCATTAAATTTATTAAATATATCTTCATTCACACTACTATTAGCTGTACTTTTTTTAGTATCTGTTTCATAAAAATTTCCATTAAGTTCTCTATCATATTTTTTTCTACTTGTTTCATCACTTAAAACTTCATAGGCCTTGCTTACTTTTTTAAACATTTCATCTGCTTGTGCATTTCCTACATTAGCATCTGGATGGTATTTTTTAGCAAGCTTTCTATATGCTTTTTTTAATTCATCATTTGTTGCTTCTTGTGATACTCCTAATATTTTATAATAATTTTCCATAATCTTCTCCCATAAAGTAATAAATAATTTTAATATTATAAAAAACAAAAAGGACATATATGGATATGCCCTTTTTGTTAATGGTGGTTGTTATACACCTGCTGGATATCCACCTTCTATTTTTATGTTTGCTATTTTATCTTTCTTTTGTTTTACTAAAAGTGTAAATAATCCTGTACCTTCTTTATCTCCAAAGTCTTCTATATAGTCTACTACAAAAGCATTAGGAAATGTATATTTTCTTACTACTACACCTGCAGCTATATGCTCTATTTCAAGTGTTCTATAACAATCTGCTTTTTCTGCTGGTACTACTGACCATTCTGCCATTCCTCTTGTGCTATCAAATAAGTTATCTTCAACAGCTGTTAATATTTTTCCTTTTATTGTTATACTAGAACCTACATCTTTTGTTCTTGCATCACTATCTTGTGGTATATCTGAACTAAATACTACACTTTTTACACACTCTTTTGCAATTTCAAATGTTTCTCCACCTGTGTTTGTTTTTACTGTTACTCTAAATGACATAATTTTCTAACTCCCTTCTCTTTAATTATTCTCCATCAAATCCACCATTTATTTCTACTTTAGAATTTTCATCTTTTTTCTGTTTCATATGTATGTAGAATGTACCTACACCTGTTTCGTCGTCTAATTCTTCTGTATATTCCATTATAAATGCTTCTGGTAATATATATTTTCTTACTACTTTACTTGCAGCTATTACTTGTATTTCAGCATTTCTATAACAATGGTCTATTTCTGATGGAACTTGTGACCATTTTGCAAGTTTTATTGTGTGGTCATCACTTTCTGCACCTAATTTATAAAGCATTTTTCCTTTTATTTTTACAGAAATTCCAAAATCTGTTGCTCTCGCGTTAGAATCATTTGGAGAATCAGATACAAAATCTACATCTAATATTGCTCTCTCATCAAAATTTATTTCTTCTCCGCCACCTGTTACTTTAAGTCTAAATCCCATATTTATTCCTCCTTAAAAACTTATTAATATATTAAAATTTATGTTATAAATTTATGCTCTTGTTCCTGAACTAAGTTTATTTATTTCAACTTCAAGATTTTTAACATTTCCATTAAATGTTATATCTAATGTACATATATTGCTACTTTCATCAATTGAATAGTTAATATCATCACCTTTTCCTACAATTGCATTGATAAACTCTCTTTTTGTATTCCAAAGACTTTTTTGTGACTGAGGATTATTTGAGAAAAATCCTACTATGTTGTCTTGTTTAAAGTCACTTGTTGCATGTCTTAATACTCTTTCTATATATGTTGTTACTTGTGTTTTATATATAGGTTCGTACATATTTTCTTCATTTACAAGTAAATTTCTAGCTTTATAAACCATTACTCTAGAAACTTCTTTGCCTTCTATTACTGCATTTTCAGATGAAAAGACAAATCCAAAGCTTCTTCTGTTTATATCATCTTTAATTGTGTTTGTAAAACCTGTTATTTCTTTTGCCATACTTGTATATACTTTTAAAGAGTTATCTCCAGATTCTATATCAAATCTTACTCCAGGAAGACTAGAGTCTACATTCTTTTTAAATACAGATTTTAAATATTCTGGACATTGATATGTAGCTACTAATCCTGCTGCTATATATGAAGCCCCTATATAAACACCTTCTATCCAAAGTTTCATAATGTCTTCTTTTTCTTTAGATAGTTCTGCAATGTTATCTTCTGTTACTAACATTTTAGAATCTAACACAACTCCAGATTTGTCTTTTGGAATTATTGTAAAGTTTGGTACACAAGGTATTGCGTATTCACTATAAGGTTTTCCTATTAAAGTTGAACATCTTTCTTCAAATTTTTCTATGCCTTCTGTTGCCATATAGTTAAATGTTGTTTTATCGCTTGTTTCATAAGAGAAGAAACCTTGTATTCCATAATCTTTAAATATATCTAATATTCTAGCTAAAGATTCCACACTGTTTACATCTGTTTTTTCTTTAACTTCATTACCTTTAAATCTTTCTCTTGTAAGCTTCATTTTAGAATTTTGGTCTAAAGATATATTAGGTAAAATACCATACCATATTGTATTTTTAAATTCATTTTTGGCATTTACTGTATTTAAATAAGTTATTAATTTAGGTATGTTATTACTTTTTGCAAACATTTCATTTGTTGTATTAGATATTAATAGGCTTGGTCTCATTCCTTTTAATTTTTTAGGGTATTGTTCAAAAAATGCCCATACACCTAATATTTTTTCTATTAAAGGTTTAGCTATTTTAATAAAATCATCTTTTGCAGTTTTATAAAATTCAAGGTATGAATTATAATTTTTAACTTCTTTAGAAACATCTATATCTGTTACCATTGTAGAAGCAAGTGGACAAAATGTTCTAGACACAAGTGATTTTACATAATCATTACTATCTTCATTTATAGCTTCATAATCTTCCTCAAGTGCTTGTATCAAGCCTTTATTAACATTATCATCAATAGTAGCTATTGAAGTTGTTTCTGCTTTAGGTGCTTCTAATATTTTAAGCTCTCCATCTTCTCCCATTGACAAAACACCTAAAGCAAGAGGAGTTTTATCTTCACTTTGACCTGTACCTAATAAAAGTCTTGTTTTAATGTCTTCAATAGCAAGTGGTAACATTGCCATTACATTGTTATAATTTTTACTTGCTTCTTCAAACATAACGTTTAACTTATCGGCAATATCTAACTTTTTAGGGTCTCCTTCTTCAAGTGCTACATATTCCCCATAAACATATTGAAGTTCTTTTCTGTTTTGGCGGATATCGTCCATAACTTTTTTAGGTGAAATTAAATCTGTTAAATTTTCAAATTTAAAATCTACATTTATTATTCCTTGAACTCTTTTTGTGTCTATCAAGGTAATAAGCATTTTTAAAAAATCATTATTTGTATTTAAATGAATTTCTGTAAGCATTTCATCTGGTATAGATTCCGGTTTTTTAAGCGTATATATAACCTTTTGATTATTTGCATTAAAAAAGGAATAAACAACAGGATCAAATTTTTCAAGAAATTCATCGAAATTATTAACTAATAAATTTTCGTTAATTTCCTTAATCTTCTCATCACTTAAGCTGTCTATTCCTTTTGTGTCTCCAACTAACGTTATCAAATCTAATTTTTCTGGATTTATTTCCTCCATTAAAATAGTTCTATTTGTTTGATTAATATTAGCCATTTTTCCAACTCCATTCTTTATTACATCGTAAACTGTATTTAAATATAAGTTTTTACTTCACTTGGTTTCAAATTCTTATAATGAATTTCAATTTCTGTAACTTCATCTTCTAGCATAATATTTATTTTTTCATTAAAATTTATATTAATATTTTTATTAAAAGTTATTAAACTTCCACCTTTTATTATAGTTGAATAAGAATGATTTGTTAATTTTAATGCTTTATTCATACTTGGTTCAAAAACTATCTTAGAAGCACTGTCATCACCAATGTCTAATTTACAAGCATCTAATATATCTTTTAAAGTAATCTTATCATTATTTTGGTTTCTTTGAAGGTTAAACACTTGAGGAGCAATATCACATCCATCTTTTGTATTTAACACATATATGTTTAATTTTCCAAAATATTCGTATGGATTTTTAAAAATAGTACTTGTTCTTTTTGGCTCTTCTTTTTCACCATTATTTACTTTTATTAATATAATAGTAATTAAAAATAATAAAAGTATTAAAATTATGTATAAAGGTAGATAATTATTATTTTTATTAGCTTCTAATAATTCATTAATTTTTGTTTTATCTAGTTTTAAATTTAACTGTTTTAAATTTAAAAAATTCTGTTCAAATTCTTCTAAATTTAAAATAATCTCTAAATCTTGTTTTAAATCCAAAACATTTAGATTAACATAAATTTTATTATTTTCTATTTTACCTTCATATATTTTGTCATTTATATTTAATTTTGCTGTTTTATTATTGTAATAACTATTATCTAAAATATTTCCTTTTTTATTTTTCAAAAATATATTTAATGTAGCTTTAACTGTATTATCTTCATAACGATAATTTGTAATTTCTCCATTTATATCTACAATATATTCTTGTAATAAATAAGCTTTTACATTTCCATTAGAACTATATTTTAAATTAATTATATTTTCATAAGGATTAATAACCTCAACTATTGAAAAGTTTTTACCTACTATAACATTAGCACTTTCAGATTTACAATTTACGTTTATATCACTAATATTATCTGTAGATGATAATAAAATTTTAACTTTATCTAAATTTATTACAGGTAAATTTACATTAATTTCTCCATTTAAAGCATTTCCTACACCAATTTGACTTTGCTTAATACCAAATTTATCAAATAAAATTTTATTTGACACCTCATTTAATTTAAAGATACTATTACACCTAAATATTTCTCCACCAGTTAATTTAGTAGCTTCAAATATATTAGATTTTTTACCTTCTTGTGTAAGTTCTCCAAGTGCTATTATATCTATAAGTATATTTTTTTCTCTAGAAAGTTCTATAGCCTGTTTAAACTTTTTAGTAGATTGATTAGTTAAATCTTGATTTTTTAATGCTATTTCACCATCTGAAATCATAATAATATTTTTAAAACTAGCATCTTTAGAAAACATATTTATTGCATAATCAAGAGCATCTCCTGCATTGGTATATCCCGTATATTTTACTCTATCTAAAATACTATTAAAATATACTAAGTCATTACTAACATTTGCGTAATCAACTATTTGAGTATTATATACAACTATTCCAACTTTATAATCTAAAGTTAAAAAGTTAGACATTTTTTTTACTTCATCTGAAACTAAATTTTGTGTATCAAAACTTTTCATTGAATTACTTGCATCTATTAAAAATATAATTTCTTTTTTATTATCTAAATTTTTACCTAATATAGTATTATAACATAAAAAAATAATAATAATTACAAAAAATAATTTTAAAAAAATACTTTTCATAGTATTCATAAGAATTCTCTCCATTTTATATTTATAACTATTCAATTTTCAATGTGCAATGAATAATTAATTTAAATAAATACTTTACAACAATATATTATAAAAATTTGGTTAATTTGTCAATACCTGTTTAATTTTTTATATCCATTATAATTCCAAATAAACTATGATTTTTATATTACTATATAATTTATTACTTATTTATAATAATTTAATTCTATATTTATGTTAGGCATATGCTTTAAGTCTTTCTAAAATTTTTAAATTTCTATATTATAATAACCTTTTAATTCATCAAAAGTTATATTTAGTCCAACTTTATTTAATCTATCAATTCTATTTTCAAATAACTTTTTTAATAAAATAGCTTTTTCTTTATCTAAACCATAATGAAGACAGTTATGACAATTACTACAAAGACTTACTATATTAGCTTCAATATCCAAACTATAATCAAATTCTTCTTGCTTACTTATAGGTATCAAATGATGTGCTTCTGTATAATTCATATTATTAGATTTTCTGATAAATGTAGTATGGGTATTTTCAATTTCACATTTATAGTTTGCTAATATAAGTGCATTAGCTGCCACTTTTATATCTCTTGGATAAACCTTTACTCCTTTATTATTAATTATATTTTTAATTTTCTTTTTACAATCTAATTCATTTTTAATTAGTTTAATATTTTTAGTTAAATATTTATCTATATCTTTTTGATTTTCATCTTTTAATGTATAACCATCTATTTTTAAAAATAATTCATCATAAAATGATTCTATACCTCTTAAACCTATCGCTCTTATTAATCTATCATATAACAATAAATATTCATTTATATTATATATTATTATTTCATCATTAATAATATCTTTTATATCATAATATTTTGCAAGTATATTTCCATACTCATACCCTTTTCCTAAATAATTCTTACAATTTAAGTTTATATCTTTCAGTTCAGTTTTTATATCTAAATAAAAATTTTTTCTAATTATTTCACTAGCTAATCTTATTTTATTTTTAGCTTCTTTAGTTCCATACTTATTTTTAAAATATGTAAATCCTTGATTAATACTTAAATACATTCCTGTAAAGTCTGCTTTAATAAGAATTCCTATATATATACCTTTTTGAGCAGATATAACTTTATCATTATCATCTCTTATTTTTTTACTAAATATACATATCCATGGAATTTCAGCTGGTTGTCCTTTACCCCCTGAACCTTCTATTTTAAGTAAATTTTTATTTTCTAATTTATGATATAAATTGCTTGGTATTTCTTTACTTATTAATTTTATAGTATCATTATTAGCAAAGTTTTCTTTATTCACATATTTGAAATTTTCTAAAAATTTTATAATTAAATTTGTTAACTCCATTTTATAAATTTTCTCCTTTCAAAATATTTTTATCATAAAATTATTAAAATTTATATAAATATATCTTCTATAATATGGTTTAATAAATTATTTTTATATCTAAAAAGATTTATTAAAGCTAAAAACACTAATAAAATTTTATAAAATTTAAACATTTACATCTTTATCATATATTTCATCAGAAGATAAATCTATATAATAATTCAAACTTACTCTATATCCTGCAACATTAACTTTAACTTATTCAAATAAACCAACTATATTTTTAAATATTTAAATATACTTATTCAATTAATATAGTAGTTTTAAATTATATTTTTTTATTTTCCCACTTTCAAATTTTGTAATAATTATAAAATCTTCTTTAGATTCAATAAGTATTATCTCTTTAAAAATATAAACACATCTTTATATAAATATTTATACTAATGTTGGTAATTTTTTAAATTCTTGTGTATTCCATATTTTTATCAGTTCTATTTGATTAATTTTAGTCCATTCTACACTATTTTTAATTCTTTATTATGTAAATTTCCTTCTAGAATTTTAAACGTATTTGAATCTATTATAACCAACATATTCATTATATATTGCATGTATATGTGATTGATTATGTTCACTTTCTCTAAAATACATTTTTATTACTTTTATTATATCATATATTTATCATCTTATTTTCATTACATTTTAAAAAACTTATTAAAGCATTTAAACTTTAATACGTCTTTTCATTTTAATTATTAGTTTCTATATTTTTATTTATAAATTATCTACATTCATGGTCTAATTCTGTCAATATAGGACTTAAAATTTATAAAAGTACTCTAAATTTTAAATAAATATATTTTAATTAAAAGTTTTAACAGTTCAAGATTATCCATCTTGATATAAAAATTTTTTAAATTAAATCCAACAAGTGTATCGTACTTTACAACATTTTCTTCCACACAAGTACACAATATTTTATAATTGATATATTTTCTAATATAAAAGATTTTTCTTATCTGACAATATAAACTTAGATCATAAGTCTTCAAGTATCATAAACATTACAAGAAGATTCCTATATGAGAATATTTCTATCAATAATTTATGAAACTTCCCAATTAGTTCGTAAACTATTCCTATACTAAGTATATAAAAAAATAGATACTAGCCCCTTGAATTTTTTATCAAACCTATTAGTTGTCTATATTTTGCATTTCTATATTTTTATTGTGATCAATTTTCCAATAACGATATATTGGATATTTTTTGAAATTTTCCTGCTCTTTCATAGTTAACTTTGAAAAATGAATTTCAGCTGCCTGTTGTTGATCTAAAAGCAAATATGCTCCAACAATACAATCTTCTGGTGTATCATTATTTTCAACCATTGCATACAAAGTCCTAATTTCATCATTATTAAAATTTCGCCATCTCTTGATAGTTTGAAGTATATTCAAAGTTTTAATATTATAATCAAGTTCATCTTCTGGTGCTTGTGCAATCCAATTACTAAAGTCTTTACAAGTTTTTAAAATTTTTTCCTTTCTCAAGCTTTTTGCCTTATCATAAGCATTTAATAATTCAAGCAAAAAAGAGTTTGCTATATTAAAAGTTTCATAATGCTTTTCCACATTTTGAAAAGATGGAAGCAACACATCAAAATTCATATTACTTAATGTTAAGAAGTCATTTTCATGAAAAATAATAAACTGTGAAATTGGAAGGTTCTTACCATTATTATTTTCATCTTCAAATAATACCAAAAAATCTGTTTTGAAAAAATCATATATTTCATATGTTCCTTTTTCTTCACACTTTTTTATATAAATGATAAACCTCAGTTTAGCAACTTCAAGGCTAATAATTGGCGATAAATCATCTTTAAGTCCCTTTATTAACTCTTTGTATAAAAATGCTTTAACTAAATAATTAAGATTTCTCCAATCTTTACCAACCATATCATTGATATCAATATCTTCTGAGCAACCCAACATATCAAGAACTTTAACAACATCTTTTATAAAACTAAGACGCTCTGTTTCTTTAGCAATATTAAAGTTTGTATAATCTATTGCTTCAGAATCAATTGGAAATTTAATATCATTAACCTTGAAATATCCTTTATCCAAGCATGTAAGCATAAAATCAAGGTCTTTTGCTAAAATACGCATTTTATTAGATGAATTATAGTTAATTTTACAAAACTTATTTTTTTCGCTGAATTTTATTGTAAAACTTTCACCAAAAAAAATAGTTACTTCGTTTATACTTTTAATAACTTTGTAATTTGTATAAAAAACTCTATCTTCTATTGAAACAAAATTATCTATAACCTCTTCAGTATGAACATTTTTTATAACCATATCAATCGGATGAGGTATTGAACTACCCTTAATTTCTGTATAAAGATAAACCTCATTTTTTATTAATGCCATTTGAAGGTCAGTTTCTCCTACTACTGAAACTGGAATAAATATATTTTCTAAAGCACCCTGTTTTTGTAATTCATCTAAAGTAAGTAATTTTCCATCTTTGAAGCTTGCTTGTCTTTGGCAATTCATCAAGCAATTAAGGAAAATTGTAGTCTTTTCATTATTATCTGATGGAAACTCTTTCAAACGTATCGTTTTACTATCTTGCTCCTTTGCTTCGTCTAATAATAGTCTTAATTTAATTGGTGTAAGTTCCTCATAATAAATTTTATTGGTCAAACCATTATTTCCAATATACACAACAAAAAGTATACACCCTCCATCATTAAGATAATTTTTCAAATCCACCGTTGACATTGAAAATGAAATAATCTCTTTGAAATGATTATTGTATTCCTTTCCTTTCACTTGAACAGGCATTCTTCCTTTAAGAGTACTTTTTTGTTTCGATTTATCCCCATAAATATAGATAAACCCGTCCCATGAAGGTTCTTTATCATTATCATTAATAAACTGATCAAGTAATTCTGATGTTACAATACTATTTTTTACAGCATTAACTGCTAAAGTCTCTATTGCTTTATTATCTAATCCCATTTTTCATTAACCTCCTATTTTAATGATTTCAACATTTGTACCAATTTAATTTACCTTTGGTTATTTTTCATTTCTTTCCTTTTTTCTAATTATTTTATTTTCTTAAGTGATTTTACTTTCTTCTCATAAATAATCATTTATTTATATAAAATACTTTTTTAATTTATTTCTAGATTTTTTATTCAAACTATAATATTTTTCAAAACTTTATCAAAGTTGAATTCATTGAGGGTTAATTTAGAGCTATTTAATTATTGTCATCCTGCTCTTAATTAGTTTTGCACTGTATAAAATTCCATTAAACTTTAAAACTAATACATATTTTGTTATATGAACCTAGACATAATCATAATATTTCTACTATTAAATTTTTTATTTTTTAAAATGATATCTATAACATTCATTATTTCATATTTATTACCTCAATTATAAACTTTCACTTTAAATTTAACAATTATATAATCTAAAAAAATGATATACTTATTTATATTATATAACAAACATTATATCATCTATAAAAATATTTTCAATATAATGATGTAATATATTAATTTAATAATATTAAGTTTAACTTTGTAAATTAATATATAAATAAAGAAAAATTATATAGATATTTAATATATTATTTAAATTTTAATACATTTTAATATTTTACATCTATTTTATTAAAATTATCATAATTTTTATTATATTTTAAAAAGACTTACTAAAGTAATCAAACCTTAATAAGCCTTTTAATTTATTAATTACTAGTTTCTATATTTTCATTTACAAACTGCCTACCTTCATGGTCCATATAATAATTTTCTTTATGTATTAATTCTCCAACAGGTACAACCTCATAGCCTTTTTCTTTAAGCCCCTTCAATATACTATCTAAAGCATCTGGTGTATATTTAGCATCATTATGAAATAACATTATTGAACCATTATTTAAATGCTTATGATTTAAAACTTGATTAACCTCATGTTCTACCCCATATTCTTTCCAGTATAATGACAAATTAAAGCTTAATATCTTATCTATACGTGAATAGTATTTAGTCCTTAAATTTATTTTAAATTATGAAATATCAATATCCAATAAAATAAATATTATGGTTTATTTATACCAATAATAAATTATAATATAAAAATAAATTAGTCCTTTTTATAAATATATTATATAATTATATTTAATATATCAAAATAACTAAATATGGTGATTTATTTACTTAATAGTAAAGCATATAGCTAATTTGCATAATATAAAACATTTACTATGCTAAAACAACATATTTATTTCATTAATTTTATATTTAAAATTAATGAAATAAATATGTTGTTAAGTTAAAATTAAATTTAATAAATTTATTTGATACCATTAATTATTACCATAAAAAATAATAGCTACAATAACAATAAACTTAAAAATTTTTTAACCAATAAATTGCTGTGTCCAATAATAATTATAGCTAGAATTTTTATCTTCGTAAAACCCTACCCCAATATATTTTGCTTCTGGGTTTAATATGTTTTCACGATGTGATTTTGAATTCATCCAGCTATCAACTACTTCTTTAGGTGTTGTTTGCCCAGCTGCTATATTTTCTCCCATCCAATTAAAAGTTAAATTATTCTCACGCATAACATCTGCTGGTGAACCTAATACTGGTGATGTATGTTCAAAGTAATTATTTATAGCCATATCTTTTGATTTTTGTCTTGAAAGTCTTATTAAATTTTCATCAATTTTTAATGAATTAAGTCCTAATTTTGTTCTTTCATTATTAACAAGTCTTACAACTTCTTCTTCATATTTACTATTTATATCTTCATTAACTTGTAAATCCTTAGGTATAGTTTTTTCTTTATTTACTGGTAAATTAGATATATTATTTTCATTTATTAATGTAGCTGTTTTAGTACTACCTTCCCATTCTGTTTTTATTCCAAAGCATAACTCTAGAGAACGTAATGGTATAAATGCACTACCATTTTTTATTTCCGTGTATACTGGATTATTTTTACCTGTTTCTAAACTTTTAATAACCATTTCAAAAACTTTGCCATTAATAATCATTTTATTAGTCCCTGAGATAAATTTTACTGTTTTATCTCCATTAGTGATTATTATTGTTTTATCTTTTGCATTATACTCTATATTATTTTCATCTATTCCTAAACCTAACAATACAACTCTTAATGGTATCATCATACTATAACTAGATTTTTGTATATATGGTTCAGTATTTAATATTTGATCATAACCATTAACATTTGCTATTCTATTATTTACACTTATTTTAACACATTGATTTGCAAATGTATAAGTACTATTTAATGATACATTAGTTAATATAATGCTACTAGCTAATAATTTAATAAATTTTTTCATAAAAAAATCTCCTTATTATGCCAAATTTATAATAAGATTATCATATATATATTATTTAGTCAACATACGTTTTTATATTTACTTTATAATGAATAAATTTTTATTAAATTTAAGTCTTATTATATCTAATTCTCAATCTAAACTATCAATATCCCATTGTATAGTATGATATCCAACCTCTTCAGCTGCTTTTAAAACTGTATCATTATATTCACCAAAAGGTGGTCTATATAAATTCATTTCATAGCCTAATAAATCTTTTACTTTATTATGTACTTCCATTATTTCTTTTTTATTTTCTTCTAAACTTATTTTACTACCATGAGGGTGTGTATTACTATGATTAGCTATTTCATGTCCTTCTTCATATATCCTTTTTACTTCTTCTGGAAATTTATCTATCCAATATCCACATAAAAAAAATGTAGCTTTAACATCATTGTTTCTTAAAATAGTTAGTAACTCTTCTGTGTCATCTGCTCCCCAAGCTGCATCAAAACTTATAGCAACTTTTTTTTCATCTGTATTTACGCAATATATAGGTAAGTTTTTTTTAGAAGGCTCTGGTTGTGAAGATACTGTTATGCTACTAATATTATTTTGAACAATTGGCCTAAAAACTGAAACAAGAGACAAACATAAAATAGATAATATTATAAAATATTTTATATTTGCAGCTTTAATTAAATTTAATAATTTCTTTATTTTTTTCATAATAAACTCCTTATATTTTAATTTATATATAATTTTATTACATTTAAATTAAATTTATGTTATTAATTAGTATTATATATTATAAGGTATTTATTAATCTCTTATAAATTATAAATTTAACTTTTTTATATTAAAATTTTTAATATTTTATTATATTAGAAATATATTTAGCTATTTCTATATTACCTTTTTTATTTGGGTGTATTCCATCAAAAAACCATTGTGGTTTATCTTTCGTTAAATTATATAAATCTATTAGCTTAACGTTTGTTTCTTTAGATATAGATTTTATTATTGGGCATATTTCATTTTTTATAATATAATTTCTTATACTACTTTCATTTTTTATTTTAGCAAATGCCCTAGGTGGTGTCATAATATATATTTTAAAGTTTTTATTTATAGATTGATATTTTTTTATTAATTTTAAATACTCTTGTTTATATTTTTTTGCATTCCAATTTATTAATTTTGAATCATTAGAACCTAACATAATTATTATAATATTAGGATTTTCTTTTAAACACTTTTTTATAAACTTTGTTTTGCTATATGGATGATTGCCACTACTTAAAAGAGTACGACTACTTGCTCCATAATTTAAAACTTTATAATCTTTACCTAAATTTTTATATAATCTAGCAGGATATGTACTAAATCTTCTTCTAAATTCTACCCCTAGCCCATAAGTAATACTATCGCCAATACAAGCAATTTTGATATTACCGTTACCTATTTTTTGTACACTAGGATAACATATTTTATAAAATTTAAAACATATACTTAAAAATATTACCAAAATACCTATTATTTCTTTTGATATAAACTTTATTTTTTGTTTTATTTTCATATTTTTTATCACTCTCCAACTAATAATATATTATTTTATATTAATTATATTTATTTTGTCAATATTATAAATATTTTAATTTTGTAACACAAATGTAACATTTATATGTTATTTTATTTATTATTATAATTAAATTATAAATTTATATTCATAATAATATTATTATATATAATATTTTAAATAGCTAATTTAAAACTTTATAACTTAATAAAAACTACTTTAAATTTGGAGGTTATAGATTAACTATGAAAGAGCGTAATCTTTTATTTGATAATATGAAAGGTATATTAATATTTTTAGTAGTATTAGGCCATAGTCTAGAATTTCTAAAGCATGAGTCTGAAATTGCCAAAATAATATATACATTTATATATATTTTTCATATGCCTACATTTATTTTTATTTCTGGGTATTTTTCAAAAAATTTAGAAAAATCTCGAGATAGTGCATTTGAAAAGTTTTTAATCCCTTTTCTATTAATAACTTTGCCTTGGAATACTGCATTAGTACTTTTAGGAGTTAAAGATGTATATTCTTTTTTTATACCAGCTTGGGCTATGTGGTATTTATATAGTATGTTTGTATGGAAATTAATACTGCCATATTTATTAAAAGTAAAAAATGTATTTAAAATGTCTATTATTTTAGGTATTTTTTCTGGTCTATTTCTTGAATTTAATGCTTTTATGTCTATATCAAGAACTATTACATTTTTTCCTTATTTTTTGGCTGGATATTTTTTTAATGAAAATTTAATTGATACTTTAAAAAGTAAACCAAAATTACCTTTTATATTATGTATTTTATTTATTTTTTTTATTTCTATTTATTTTTCAATTTCAAATTTATTTCCAATAGAGTTTTTATGGTTAGATAGGTCTTTTATAGCTCTAGGATATCCTCAAAACTTAGGCTTAATGCTACGAACATTACTTTACATTTTAGGATTTTTAATGATATTTTGCTTAATAAACATTATACCTACTAAAAAATATTTTCTTAGTAAAATAGGAAAAAATACTTTATCTGTGTATCTTTTGCATATATTTTTAGTTGGAATTATTTTTGGTATTACTAATAATTTACAAAATAATTTATTAAGTTTATTTATTGCTATTGTAAGCTCAATATTAATAACTTATATATTATCGCTTGATATTGTGAATAATACTACTTCTAAATTTATTAAGTATATAATATCTAAAATTATTAATGTATAAATTTATAATTTAAAAACTAATATTAACTCTATAATAAATACTGCTTTAAATAAATAGAAATTTCAAAAAATTATAATAAAATTAAAAAATTTAAAAAATAAAGTATATTTAATTAAAATCTAATAAAATAAATTTTAACTAAAAACTATAAGTTAAAATATTCTCTATTATAATAAAATACTCTTCACGATTGTATAAAACAGTAGTTAAGCATATTTCTTGGTTATTAAGAAAAATATTACCAATACTCGTTTGGTAAAATATTTTTGAACTTTTAGGCTTAATTTATAAAAGATAATAAAAAAAGTTGTATACTATTTTTTTCTAGTAATATTTTTTCTATCACTAAAAATAGTATACACCTTTTTTAACTATTTATATTCTTCAATAACAATGCTTTCAATAATAACATCTTCTACAGGTTTATCATTATCATCTACTTTAACTTTAGCTATTTTATCAACTATATCCATACCTTCATAAACTTGTCCAAATACAGTATGATGTCCATCAAGCCAAGGAGTTCCACCAACTTCTATATATTTTTCACAAATATTTGTAGGATATATATCTTTTACTTTAATATTATTTTGTACTTCTTCTTGATTATTTATAAAATATTCTAATTCTTCTTTTACAGAACTATCTAAACTATTGTTTTGAACAATAAAAAATTGACTTCCATTTGTATTAGCTCCACTATTAGCCATACTTAAAGCACCATTAAAATGTCTTAAATCTGGTATATTTATTTCATCTTCAAAAGGTTCACCATAAATACTTTCACCACCAGCTCCCGTTCCAGTAGGGTCTCCACCTTGTATCATAAATCCATCAATAACTCTATGGAAAATAAGTCCATTATAGTATCCTTCTTTAGCATGTGTTATAAAATTTTCTACTGCTTTAGGTGCTTTATCTTTAAAAAATCTTATTTTTATATCTCCATAATTAGTTTTTAAAATAGCCACTTCTTCTCCTTGTTTTATATTAGAAAATTGTAACAATTCTTTAGATATATTTTCATTTTGTTCGCTTTGATTTTCTGTAGAATTAGTAGATTCAATACTAGTTTGTTCAGTAGTTGTTGTAGAATCTTCTTTACTGCAAGCAACATTAAACATCATAGCACCTACTAATAAAGCTAATAAAAAATTCTTTTTCATAAATTATACCTCCAATTTATATTATATATTAAATTTAAATAAAATAACTAATATATTTATATATAAATATTAACTATATAACTTTATTTTATATTTAATTACTTAATGGTTTCATAGTAGGGAATAAAAGTACATCTCTAATAGAAGGAGAATCAGTAAGTAACATAACAAGTCGGTCTATCCCCATACCTAAACCTCCTGTTGGAGGCATACCATATTCTAAAGCTAATAAGAAATCATCATCTAGCATAGTAGCTTCATCATTACCTTCTGAACGAAGTTTTTCTTGTGCTTCAAATCTTTCTCTTTGGTCAATAGGGTCATTAAGCTCAGAATAAGCATTAGCAAATTCTCTACCTACAATAAATAATTCAAATCTCTCAGTATATTCTGGGTCATTTGGCTTTCTTTTAGAAAGAGGAGATATATCTACTGGATGCTCTGTTAAAAATGTAGGTTGTATAAGGTTGTGCTCAACAAACTCATCAAAGAAAAGACTTAAAATATCACCTTTTTGATGATGTTTTTCAAATTGTATATTATGTTTTTTAGCTACTTCTCTAGCTTCTTCAATAGTATTTATTTCTCTAAAATCTACATTAGCATATTTTTTAACAGCATCTATCATAGATATTTTTTCAAATGGTTTAGATAAGTCTACTTCTGTTCCTTGATATGTTATTTTTAAAGTACCTAAAACATCTTGTGCAACAGCTTTAATTAAACCTTCTGTTAGTTCCATCATGTCATTATAATCTGCATAAGCTTGATAAAGCTCCATTAATGTAAATTCTGGATTATGCTTAACACTCATACCTTCGTTTCTAAATACACGGCCTATTTCATATACATTTTCAAAACCACCAACAATAAGACGTTTTAAAGGTAGCTCTAACGCTATACGCATATATAAGTCTAAATCTAAACTATTATGATGTGTTATAAATGGTCTAGCGTGAGCTCCACCATAAATACTTTGTAAAATAGGTGTTTCTACTTCTAAGAAATTTTTATTATCTAAATAGTTTCTAATACTTTTTATAATTTGAGAACGCTTAAAAAATGCATCTTTAACTTCAGGATTAACTATCAAATCTACATAACGTTGACGATATCTAAGGTCTTGGTCTTTAAGCCCATGAAATTTCTCTGGTAAAATTTGTAAACTTTTAGAAAGTAATGTAACACTGTGTGCTTTAATAGATATTTCATCTTTTTGAGTTTTAAACACAATACCTTTTATAGCTACAATATCACCTATATCAAATTTTTTAAACTCTAAATATTCTTCTTCACCAATTTCATTTTTACTAACGTAACTTTGAATTCTTCCGTCTCTGTCTTGTATATCACAAAAAGATGCTTTACCCATTATACGCTTGCTCATTATACGCCCAGCTACGTATACTTCTTTTTGGTCAAATTCTTCAAAATTATCTTTAATTTCTTTACTATGGTGCTTAACTTCTGCTTTTACAATTTCAAATGGGTCTTTCCCTTTTTCTCTTAGCTCTTTTAATTTATCATGTCTTATTTGTAAAAGTTCATTTAATTGTTGTGTATTTTCTGTTGTTTGATTTTCATTTGTATTTTCCATATAAAACTCTCCTAATGTATTTCTAAAATTTTAAAGCTAATTACTCCATCTGGTGTGTCAACTTCAACAGTATCACCAACTTTATGTCCTATAATACTAGCCCCAATAGGTGATTCATTTGATATTTTACCATTAAATGGGTCAGCCTCGGCAGAACCAACAATAGTATATTCTAATTCTTCCTGAAACTCATTATCAAATAATTTAATTGTATTTCCAATACTTACTGTATCTGTAACATTAGCCGAATCGATAACTTCAGCATTTCTAAGCATATTTTCTATTGTTATAATTCTAGCTTCTATCTCTGCTTGTTCCTCTTTGGCAGCGTCATATTCTGCATTTTCAGAAAGGTCTCCTTGCCCTCTAGCTTCTTTAATTTTAGCTGCAACATCTTTTCTACGTACAACCTTTAACTCTTGCAATTCTTGTTCTAAATTTTCAAGACCTTCGTGAGTTAAAATTATTTTTTTTCCTTCATTCATCTAAATGACACCCCTTAATAAATTTATATAAATATATAATAACCTAGTATATCTTTAAGATTATAAAACAACTAAAAAATATTGTCAAGAATTTTAACAAATTTAACTATTTACTTAAAAATATACTAATTTATTATTTACTATAATAGTATATAATTTTTCATATTTATATTTCAATTTTGTTTTAATAGTTAAATATCACTGTTTTATTAGTTTTTATAATATTTCTTATTTTTCTTAATCTATTCTTATACATAATATTATTTACGTTTTATTACATATATTAAGGTAAAAAGACAAAGTCTTAAATAATTTTTTTGACTTTGTCCTTTTGCTTTAATTTTTATTAATTAATATGCTTTTGCCCAATAAACCATTTTTTTAGCTGGTTTGCCACAACAAACACAAGTGTCTGTAATATTTTCTTGTTCAAATGGAATACAACGAGAACTTGCACCTGTTATTTCTTTAATTTTTTCTTCACATTCTCTATCTTCACACCACATAGCTTTTATGAACCCTTGTTTTTCTTTAAGTTGATTTTCAAATTCTTCTAAAGTTTTTACTATAAATGTATTTTCATTTCTATGATTTAAAGCTTTATTAAATAAATCTTGTTGTAAATCTTTTAACATATTATCAACTGCATCTTGTAAATCATCTAATTTTACAAAAACCTTTTCCCTATTATCTCTACGAACTAAAACACATTGGTTATTTTCTATATCACGTGGCCCTATTTCTAGTCTTAAAGGAACCCCTTTCATTTCATACTCGCTATATTTCCAACCAGCCGATTTATCTGTTAAATCTATTTTTACTCTATATTTTTTAGAAAGTAATTCTTTTAATTCTGTAGCTTTTTCTACAACACCATCTTTTTTCATATTTATAGGTAGTATAACAATTTGTATAGGAGCTACATTAGGAGGAAGAACAAGTCCATTATTATCACTATGAACCATTATAAGTCCTCCTATTAAGCGAGTAGAAATACCCCAAGATGTTTGATGTGCATATTGTAATTTATTTTCTTTGTCTGTAAATTGTATATTAAAAGCTTTAGCAAAACCATCACCAAAATTATGAGATGTTCCAGATTGAAGTGCTTTTCCATCATGCATAAGTGATTCTATTGTGTATGTTTCTTTAGCTCCTGCAAATTTTTCTTTTTCTGTTTTTTGTCCTTTAATAACTGGCATAGCTAAAAAGTCTTTACAAAAATCAGCATATATATTTAACATTCTTAATGTTTCTTCTTTTGCTTCTTCTTCAGTAGCATGTACTGTATGTCCCTCTTGCCATAAAAACTCAACGCTTCTTAAAAATGGTCTTGTTGTTTTTTCCCATCTTACAACAGAACACCACTGGTTATATAACATTGGTAAATCTCTATAAGATTGTACAATGTTTGCATAGTGGTCGCAAAATAAAGTTTCAGATGTAGGTCTAACACAAAGACGCTCTGTTAATTTTTCCGCTCCACCATATGTAACCCAAGCTACTTCTGGTGCAAATCCTTCTATATGGTCTTTTTCTTTTTGTAATAAACTCTCTGGTATAAACATAGGCATGCAAACATTTTCATGTCCAGTTTCTTTAAATTTTTTATCAAGCTCTTTTTGTATAAGCTCCCATATAGCAAAACCATAAGGTCTTAGTATCATACAACCTCTAACAGAAGAATAATCTATAAGGTCTGCCTTTTTAACAATATCTGTATACCATTGAGCAAAATCATCTTCCATAGATGTAATTTCTTTAACAAGTTTTTCTTTACACATAATATTTTTCTCCTTTAATATAAACCTATAAAATAAAAACTCAACAAAAAATTAAGGGATAAATATAGTAGTACCCCCCTTTTTTAAGTAAAACATTAATTTTTTACTATTATTTATTCGTATATGCATATAAAAATTATAAAGGTAATCTATATATTCATTATATTAATAAAATTGTTAACAATTTTAAAAAATTTATATATAAATACCCTTTTAATTAATTTTATAATATTTAATAAAAATATATACTAAAATTAATTGTATGTCAAGAATATTATATATAAAGGTATTAAGTTAAAGGATATATAAAAAATGTATATACTTTATTAAAAAATAAGTTTTTCAAAAAGTTTAAATTAACCTTAACTAAAAATATGACTTTTTCCAGATTGAACTAAGCCCCTATATAAATATATTCTACCTTTAAAAATTATAAAAAAAATGCTTTATTTTACATATCAATAAAGTTTATTTATATATAAAACCTAAATAAATAATATATTAAATTAAATGTTGACATATTTTACAATATGATATATAATATTTATGTTTTAGTGCCACTTTCAGATCCGTTAGCCCCGGGTTTCGAATATATGTATTAATAGATATCAAGGAGGAACCATAAATGAGAACAACATTTATAGCTAAAACAGCTGAAATAGAAAGAAAATGGTATGTTGTTGATGCAACAGATAAAACTTTAGGACGTCTTGCTTCAGAGGTTGCTAGTGTTTTAAGAGGTAAAAATAAACCTATTTATACACCTTTTTTAGATACAGGTGATTTTGTTATTGTTATCAATGCAGATAAAGTTAAAGTAACTGGTAAAAAATTAGACCAAAAATTATACAGAAAACATTCTGATTACGTTGGTGGTTTTAAAGAAACTACTTTAAGAGCTATGATGGATAAAAAGCCAGAAGAAGTATTTAAACTTGCTGTTAAAGGTATGTTACCTAAAAATGCTCTTGGTAGAAAAATGTTTAAAAAACTTCACGTATATTCTGGTGCAGAACATAATCATGAAGCACAAAAACCAGAAGTATTAGAATTTAATTTTTAAGGTGTATAGGAGGGTAAAAAATGTCAGCAGCTAGATATTATGGTACTGGTAGAAGAAAAAGCTCTGTTGCTAGAGTTTATTTAGTTCCAGGTAACGGAAAAATAACTATAAATAAAAGAGATATAGATGAGTATTTTGGTCTTGATACTTTAAAGCTTATTATTAGACAACCATTAGAATTAACTAGCACTACTACTAAGTTTGATGTTTTAGTTAATGTTAAAGGTGGAGGTACTACTGGTCAAGCAGGTGCTATAAGACACGGTATTTCTAGAGCGTTAATTCAAGCAGATAGCGATTTAAGATCTTCTCTTAAAAAAGCTGGTTTCTTAACAAGGGACCCAAGAATGAAAGAAAGAAAAAAATACGGCTTAAAAGCAGCTCGTCGTGCTCCACAGTTCTCAAAACGTTAGTTTTTACTATCAATTGTTTAAAACCTCAGAAAATAAGTTTTCTGAGGTTTTTTATATGAATATATAAATATTTGGTTGTTTACCATTTTTAGTGATATAAAAAATATAAACAATTAAAAAATATTTTATAAATAAAAGATAGAAAATTACTACTAAAAAACCTAATTTATAAATTTAAAAAAATTATCGCTAATTTTGACAAACAACCAATTATCATTTTTAAATACAACTTAAAATAGAAAAATTTCTAATATTTCAATACTTATATATTTGCCTTTGTCAAAGTAAATATAAACTCACTTCCCTTGTTAGGTTCACTTTTAAGCTCTATACTTTCACCTTGAGATAATATAAAATCTTTTACAATAGAAAGCCCTAAACCACTTCCTTTTTTATCTTTACCTCTAGAATAATCTGCTTTATAAAATCTATCAAATATTCTTTTTTGATCTTCAATAGATATACCATAGCCTTCATCTTTTATAGACACAAAAACTTTGTTATTTTTAATATTTGTAGATATAAAAATAGATTTATTATCCTCAGTAAATTTTATAGCGTTATCTATAAGATTGTAAATTACTCTCTGTATTTTTTGAATATCTGCAAATACAAATGTTTCTTTTTCCCCAAAAGATATTTTTATATCTAAATTTTTATTAACTACTCTAGCTTCAAAACTTATTATAATTTTTCTTATAAGCTCATTTATATCAAAAATAATATTTTTTTCTTTTGTATCAATATCTTCTAGTTTATTTATATCTAGTATATTATTTGCAAGAACTGTTAACCTTTCAGTTTCTTCTAAAACTATGTTAATATATTTTTCTTTTTTTTCTTCTGGTATAGTTCCGTCTATAATAGCTTGTAAAAATCCTCTCATAGATGTTAAAGGAGAACGTATATCATGAGATATATTTGATATAAACTCTCGTCTTCTTTTTTCTTGCTCATCTAAATTTTGAGCCATGTCATTTAACACTGTTGCTAACTGCCCTATTTCATCTTTACTATCTATATATATACGCTTTTTAAAATCTCCACTAGCCATTATTTTTGCTGCTTTATTTATTTCTATAAGTGGAAGACTAATTTTTTTTGAAAAAAGATAAACTAAAATAAACGCTCCTATTATAGCAAATACGGTAAATAATATTATTATTTGATATGATTTTTCAACTGTTAAAAATAAATCTGTTACAGGCGTATTTATAAATATTGTCCCTATATAGTTTTCATTTATTACCATTGGTCTTGCTATACTAAGCATAGTTTCATCAAATATACCATTCATAGTCCCTCTTATTTCATAATATGAATTATTTTTAGGCTCATTTAAAATTTTGTCTAAATCTATTTTTTCATTATTCCATTTTTTATCTATATCATTAGATATTATTTTAATAACATCTTCATTATCTACGAAAATAAAACTAGAATTTAAATATTCTTCTAATATTTCTATTTCACTTTGAAGTGCTAGTAAACCATATCTTCCATTTAAAAAATATGCTTGCTTAAATGTTTTTGATATTTTTTTACTTTGTTCTACAAGTAATTCTGTTTTTTGTTCTACAAAAAATGAACTAAAAGCTTTAGTAAGCCCTGCCCCTAACAATGCAAAACTTATCATAAGAACAAAAGATTGCATAAAAAATTGTTTTTTAAATAATGTATTCATAAAAATCATCCTTTTTATAGTATAAATTTATATACATTATACTATAAAATATTTTTATTGAAAATAGATTTATATTCTAATTAACGTAAATTTAACATATAATCTATTGCTAGAGGAGGTAGATTTATATGAAAAAAAACAAATATAAGCCTGTTTTTATAAAATCTATTAAAAATTATTTAACAAACAATGTCGAATTACCTAATGAAATAATCTTAAATATACCACTTATAACTATTGTTGGTCGCTCTAAAATATTGATTGAGAATTTTAAAAATATATCTCAATATTCAAATGAGATAATAAAAATAAACACAAATTGTGGAGTTTTTAAAGTAACCGGCAAAAATCTTTTTTTAAAAGAACTTAATAAAAATAAAATACTTATAAAAGGTACTTTAACACAATTTGAATTTATGTAGGTTGGTGAAATAATGTTTAAATTTATATGGAATTACTTTAAAGGATATGTTATTATAAAAGTTACAGGGTTTTCTATTGAAAGATTTTTAAATTTATGTTTAAATAAAAATATAATTTTATCTAAAATAGAAGAAACTAATGACGGTATTATGTGTATGGTATCTATAAAAGATTTTAAAAATTTAAAACCTATATCTAAAAAAACTGGTTGTAAATATAAAATCATATTAAAATATGGTATGCCTTTTTATATATTTAAAAATAGAAAAAGAAAAATGTTTTTAATCGGTGCTATATTTTTTGTATTTTTATTATACTATTTTTCATCTTTTATATGGACAATACAAGTCGTTGGTAATGATAAAATTGACAATAATCAAATTTTAAATTTTTGTGAAGAAAAAGGTCTTCATTTAGGTTCATATAAAAGAAAAATTAATACAAAGCTAATAGAGGCTGATATTAAAAATAATTTTAGTTCTATATCTTGGGTTAATATACAAATTATGGGTACTAAAGCTACAATTAAATTATCTGAAAATATACAAACCCAAAATACTATTGAAAATAATGAACCTTGTGATATAATAGCTAAAGAAACTGGTGTTATAACAAATATTGTTACAAGAACAGGACGACCTCTTGTAAAAGCTAAAGATGTTGTACAAAAAGGAGAAATTTTAGTATCTGGTGAAATTTTTTTAAAAGACGGTGATGAAATAAAAGGTACTTATAATACTTATTCTGATGCTGATATAAGAGCTAAAGTTGAAAAAGAAATAACTGTTAATGTCCCATTTGAATATTATGTAAAAGAACATACTGGACAGAAAAAAACTACCTATAATTTATTAGCATTTAATAAAAACTTTTCTTTAAATTTGTTTAATAAAAATATTAATTATACATATTATGATACAGTTATATCTAGAAATCAATTAAAACTTTCTGAAAATTTTTATTTACCTTTTATTATTAAAAAAACACAATATAAAGAGTATATACCTAAGAAAAAAACATATTCTATAGATGAAGCTAAACTATATGCTAATAAACTTATATTAGAAAAAATAACAAAAGAAATTGATTTTTCTTCTGATATATTAAGCAAAGAAATTACTTATAAAGAAGAAAAAAATCAATTAATAGCTACTGCTAAACTAACATTAATACAAGATATATGTGAAAAAGCACCTATAAGTATTAGCTACCACAATGAAGGGAGTAATTTAGAAAATGGAACAAATGAAAATTCAAATAGCCAATAGTCAAATTTTAAATATTTTTGGACAATATGATGTAAATATAAAAAAAATTGAACGTAGTTTTGCCGTAAACATAGTAAATAGAGGAGAAGATATAATAATATCTGGTAGTAAATATTCTTTAAAAAAGGCTGAAAAGGTATTAAAATCTCTTATATCAATAGCAAATCGTGGTGAAGAAATAACAGAACAATCTATAAATTACCTTATAGCTCAAGTTGAAGACGAAAACTTTGATGATATAGAAAAAATAAATGATGATTTTATATGTGTTAATATTGCTGGTCGTCCTGTAAAGCCAAAAACTATTGGTCAAAAAACTTATGTAGATACTATTAGAAAAAATACTATTGTATTTGGAATAGGTCCTGCTGGTACTGGTAAAACATATTTAGCAATGGCTATGGCAATTACTGCTTTTAAAAATAACGAAGTAAATCGTATTATTTTAACTAGACCAGCGATAGAAGCAGGCGAACATCTTGGATTTTTACCTGGTGATTTACAACAAAAAGTTGACCCATATTTAAGACCATTATATGATGCTTTATACGATATAATGGGGGTTGAAAATTTCCAAAAAAATATGGAAAAAGGTGCTATTGAGGTTGCTCCCCTAGCCTATATGCGTGGTAGAACATTAGATAATGCTTTTATTATACTAGACGAAGCACAAAATACAACGCCAGAACAAATGAAAATGTTTTTAACTCGTATTGGGTTTGGCTCTAAGGCAATTATTACTGGAGATTTAACACAAGTAGACTTACCAACAGGTAAAAAATCCGGTCTTATTGATGCAATAAAAATCTTAAAAGATATAGAAGATATTGGTATATGTAAGTTTAGCAATAAGGACGTTGTTAGACACCCTCTTGTACAAAAAATAATAGGCGCCTATGAAAAATTAGAAAAAGAGAAAGAAAAAATAAAAGAAAAACAAAAGAATAAAAACTAAGTAAATGATTTATTTTTCAATCTTTACTTAATATAAAAGGAGTTTTTATGAATATTTTATTTGATAATAATACAAATTATATTATAGATGAAAATACTTTTGATTTGATACAAAAATGTATAGAAGAGTGCCTTAATATAGAAAATTTTACACATAATGTAGAGATAAGCCTTTCAATTGTTAATAATGAAGAAATAAAAGAAATTAATACCCTATATAGAAATATAGAAAAAGAAACAGATGTTTTATCATTTCCATTATTAGATAGCTTTGATAATATAGACAATAATGTATTGCACTCTATTCCATTAGGAGATATAATAATAAGTATTGACAAAGCTATTTCTCAATCTAAAGAATATGGACACTCCATACAACGTGAACTTTGTTTTTTAGTAGTCCATAGTATGTTACATCTTTTAGGCTATGACCATATGACAAAAGATGAAGAAAAAACTATGTTTGAAAAGCAAGATATTATTTTAGATAATTTAAACATAAGGAGATAATTTATGTTAATAGAAACTAAAAGATTAGTATTAAAACCTTTATGTACTAATGATTTTAATAACTTAAAAACTCTTTTACAAGATGAAAAAGTTATGTATGCTTATGAACATATATTTTCCGATGAAGAATGTGAAACTTGGTTTAGCACTCAATTAGAAAGATATAAAGAAGAAGGTTATGGTCTTTTAGGTGTATTTTTAAAAGAAGATAATACTTTTATAGGACAAGCCAGTATTACTAAACAAAATTTAAATGGAAATATGGTAGATGAAATAGGATATTTACTAAAAAAAGAATATTGGAAAAAAGGTTATGCAATAGAATGTGCTAAAGCCTTAAAAACTTATGGTTTTGATATTTTAAATTTAGATAAAATTTATTCTATAATTAGAGATAATAATATATCTTCTCAAAATGTAGCTAAAAAAAATAATATGAAAAAAACAATAACAATATTAAAACATTATTATAATCTAGATATGCCTCATTATGTATATTGTATAACAAAAGATGAATTTTTAAAAGAAAGGATTTAAATATGAATAATAATTTTCGTTCTGGATTTATATCTTTAATAGGTAGACCAAATGTTGGTAAATCAACACTTATGAATAGTCTTATAGGAGAAAAAATAGCAATTATTTCTAGTAAACCTCAAACTACTAGAAATAAAATACAATCTATATTAACAGAAGATGATTTTCAGGCAATATTTATAGATACACCTGGTATACATAAACCTAAATCTAAATTGGGTAACTATATGGTAAAATCTGCAGAAACAACTTTAAATGAAGTAGATATAATATTGTATCTTATAGAACCATTTGAAAAGATTAAAGAATCAGATTTATCTATCATAAAAAGATTAGAAAATGTTTCTACCCCTGTATTTTTAATAATAAATAAAATAGACACTGTATCTAAAGAACAAATTTTATCGGTTATTGATAGTTATAAATCTATATATAATTTTTCAGAGATTATTCCTATATCTGCATTAAAAAATAAAAATAAAGATGAACTTTTAAAATGTATAAAAAAATATCTACCACAAGGTCCTTTATTTTTCCCTTCAGATATGATAACAGACCAACCAGAAAGACAAATTGTCTCTGAAATAATTAGAGAAAAAGCTCTAAAACTTTTGCAAGATGAAATACCTCACGGTATAGCAGTTGAAGTTAGCTCTATGAAACCTAGAAAAGATAAAGATATTATAGACATACAAGCTACTATTTATTGTGAAAGAGATTCTCACAAAGGTATTATAATAGGAAAACAAGGGTCTATGCTTAAAAAAATAGGGTCTAATGCTCGTTATGAGATAGAAAGGCTTTTAGGTTCTCCTATAAATTTACAAATTTGGATAAAAGTAAAAAAAGACTGGAGAGATAGCGACTTTTTATTAAAAAACTTTGGATATGACCAAAAACAAATTTAAAAATTAATTTGTCAATAGTATTTTAGCACCTTTTATGGTAAATTTTCAATAGTATATAAATATAGTTTTTACTAAAAATATTTATATACTTTTAAATGGGGGCTAAAATTATGGAAAATTTATTTTGGAATATTTTTGAAAAAAGTGGAGATATTAATGCTTTTTTAGCTTATAAAGAATATAAAACAAACAATGTAAATAATACAGAAAAAGATAAAGACAAAAAATAACTATTAAGGAAGGATATAATGAGTACATTTAAAGCTAGAGGTATAATAATAAAAGAAAATTTAGTTGGAGATAACGACAAATCTCTTATAATACTGCTAAAAGATTATGGAAAATTTACTATATGGGCTAGGAATTGTAGAAATAGCAAAAGTAAGCTTTTATCTGGCTCTTCCATATTTTCTTATGCCGATTTTATTATATATGATAATGGAAGAACTCTTTCTTTAAACCAAATAGATATAATAGAAAATTTCTATAATCTAACAGAAGACTTAGACTCTCTAGCTTATGGTACATATTTTTTAGAATTTATAGATAAAAACACACAAGAAGCAACCCCAATAAACGATATTATGTTGCTTTTATTAAAATCTTTATTAATTTTATCTAAATCTACTTCTATTTCACCTAAATTAATATGTAAAATATTTGAAATTAAATTTTTACAATTAAATGGATATATGCCTTTAGTTGATAATTGTAGCTATTGTAACAATATTATTAATAAAGAGGATAAAATATATTGGGGAAGTAATGGTGTTGTATGTAAAAATTGTGTAAATAAAGAAGAGTTTTTATTAAATATTTCATATAATAGTATTTTAGTTACAAAGTATATTTTATCTTCAAAAATAGATAAATTATATAATTTTAATGTATCTGATAATATTTTAAACGAACTATCTTTAATTAGCAAAAAACTTTTAAATTCGCATTTATATGTAAATTTAAAAAGCTCTCTTTTTATAGAAGAATTAGAAAATATATAAATATTAACCATTTTAATTTATTTTTGTTTAATTTGTATAATTTATACAATAAAATTGTTTTTAATTCATATTATTTGTCAATTTAATTTTTTACTATTTAAATATATAATTAATAACGATAATACTATTTTTTCAGGAGGAAAATTAATGAATATTTGGCATGATATTAATGAAAATAGAGTAAAACCAGAAGATTTTGTATGTGTTATAGAAATATCTAAAGGTAGCAAAAAAAAATATGAACTAGATAAAGAAACTGGTCTTATTATTTTAGATAGAATTTTACATTCATCTGTTCATTATCCAGCCAACTATGGTTTTATACCTAAAACTTATGGCGATGATAAAGACCCTCTAGATGTTCTTTTATTATGTTCTGAAACTATTGACCCTTTAACACTTGTTGAAGCATATCCTATTGGTGTTATGCATATGGTTGATAACGGTGAAAATGATGAGAAAATCATAGCTATACCTCATAATGACCCTGTATATAACTCTTATAAAGATATATCTGAGCTTCCACAACATATATTTGAAGAAATGAAACATTTCTTTACTATATATAAAGACCTTGAAAATAAAAAAACTACAGTTGAAAAATTAGGTAGTGCCGAAGAAGCAAAACAAATTATAGAAACTTGCATTAAAAACTATAAAAATAAATTTTAAATATATTTATAAAACAAAAAGTATTGTAAAATAGTTCTATAAAAACTATCATACAATACTTTTTGTATATTGTTTTTTATTTGGTTTTAGTATATAATCTTTTTTGAGGTGATTATTATGTGTACTAAAAATAAAAAACAACAAGAAGTTTTAGTCCAAAATGTTTTTAACCTTTCTCTACTAACTAGAAAACTTTCTTTATATTGTAATTTTCTATCAAAGTCTAAAATTTTAGACCGTAAATATATAAAAAGTGAGATAGAAAATATTAAATTATTTGTAGAAAGTATTGAAAAATACTTATAAATTTTCAAAAGTACTTAATATATTTAATTTACCAAAGCCCCATAAATTATTTGGTAAAAGTTCATTTTTTTGTCCCTGAGCACCAGATATAAAATAACTTATTATAGATATTGTATTTATATTAAGGCTATTTTTTTTAACTATGCCCCATTCTAGCATTAAAGCAGAACACCCAGTAGATATTGCAGCAGCCCCACTTGTTCCTGTTATAGTATCTAAATTACCATCTTCATTAATGCAACTAATGTTAACTGCTGGTGCACAGACAATTGGTCTTATATCATTTAATCTTGTAGGACCTCTACCAGATTGTATAAAAAAACTATTATCAAAATGATTATATCCGCCAACGCTAACAATAGAATTTGCTGTTGCAGGTAGTGTTACTGTATAAAAAGGATCTGGTGTTAAAAAAAATGTATCCTCTTTTAAAAAATTTTTTATAGGTAACCAACTATGAATATCTCCTATTAAAATTTTTTCACCATATATATCTATTTTCCAAATGCCCTCACTTGGTGTTATAAATTTTATTAGTGTTAACTGTCCACTACTTGCAAAGCTTTTATTATAATATTGTATTCTAATTCTTGTATTACTTAATGGTAATAATATTTCTTCGTTATAATTATCTCGTGGAGGTATTTTACCTGTGCTTTCTCCTGTTGGAGATATAATATTTATACTTATTCTATCCGATGGATAAGCCACAATAGTTAACATTATTCCTCTTTCATTTTCTGCAATTTTAAACTCTAAAGTTTTTTTATCTCCTGTTTTATCTACTTTAATAAGAGAATGGTGTTGAGCATTTCCTTCGTTACCGTTACATATATTTATACAAATTCCATTTTTTATAGCTATATTAGATATATAAGATTCTAATATTGATAAACCATTATGAAACCCTGTATTACTCCCCATTCCAATACAAATAGCTAATGGTTTGTTTAATTCTAATGACTTTTCATAAAGATATTCTATCCCAAGTATTAAATCTGAACTACTATATGCTGGTACATTGTCTGGAACAAATTCATAATCTCTTAAATTTTTATTAGACTGTTTTAATTTTACCACAACTAATTCTGCATCTGGTGCAACACCTATAAAATTTTTTTCTATATTTTCTCGACCTGCACATATGCTAGCCAATTTTGTTCCGTGCCCTATTTCATCTTTTGATGGAACTATATCGAAAGGATTTTCTTTAGACAATGCTAAATTAATATCTTCTCTTGTATATTCTGTACCAAAGCAATAATTTTGTGAAGTATTATTTGGTATAGTTTGGTCCCATATACTTACTATTTTACTTGTATTATCTTCATATATAAATTCATCTAATGTATAATTTATACCTGTATCAACAATACCTATTAAAACTCCATTTCCTCTTAAATTTAAAAAAGGTTGATTTTGTATAGCTAATACTCCTGTTGCCTCTAGTGCCGATTTATCCATTAATCCTAAATTAAAAGGTTGTTGTAGGCTCATTTTAGACATTTCTTCTTGAGTTATTGTATTAAATTTATCTTTCTTTATATATAAAATTACAAAGTCTCCAGTTAATACTTTACATATTTTTATAAAATCATATTTTTCTATTATTAACCTTGTTTCATTATTGTACTCTGCAAACATAGATACATATTCTTCAGAATAAGCTATATCATTTAAACTCATATTTTCACTTTCTTCTAAATTCATAGATGACACCACACCTTTAACATTATAAATTTCTAATATATTAATTGTATTTAAAATACATAAACTACCATAACCCCACTCTTTATTGGGATAAATTAAATTTTGGTTTCTTTTTGCTCCCAATCTTAAAAAAGCTTTTAATCTTTGGCCATATAAAAATAAATCATTTTTATTTACTATACCCCACTCCATTAATAATGCACAAGCACCTGTTACAAATGGAGCCGACATACTTGTTCCTGTAAAACTGTCATATCATATTGACAAGTTAATACTTAAAAATATTTCCATTTTTATATTTAAAAATTATTTTTATATTTTTATCATTATATATACGTACTTATTTTACTAATATTTGTAATAATTCTTTTGTTAAAATTTTAGTATTTTTAAAATTTATAAATTTTTTCTATATGTTTATATTAATTTTATATTTTTTATTTATAATATATAAAAAAAGACAAAGTTTAATAACCTTGTCTTTTTTTATAAAATATTAATTAGTTTTCATATGTTGCTTTTAATAAACAATGGTCTAAAATATGCCCTTCCATAGCATTAAAAAGTTCATTTAAATAAAACCCATTTTGTAAATCTAACATACAATCAAGAGCATATACATTTATCTCATAAGTATGTTTTTTATCCGGTGGAGCCATACCACCATAATAAGAACATAACTCTGGAGGATTGCTTCCTCCTTGCATACTCATCCAACTATTAACACCTTGTACAAAATTAGCATTTTGACTTTCATTTTCTTCTAATTCATTTTTTGTAATATTAGCAGCAGTCCAATGTACCCAAGAAAAACCACCACTTACAGGATAAGCATCTTTATCTTCTAAAAATATTGCATAGCTAACTGTGTTAGCTGGTACTTCTTCAAATTTTAATGGTAAAGAACATATAGGCATACCAAAATCATTACATTGACCCCTTTTACCATATTTATCATCTATAACTCCATTTACAATTCCTTTACTAGTTACTTTCATATTTTTCCTCCTAAACAAATTAAATATATATTAATTATATTATATTTTTAAAATTTGTAAATTACCCACTTTTTTGTTAGTATTATATTAACCCTTTTTCTTTTAAAATAACTTCTTGTCCATTTTTTATCATATATTCTATACCAACTTTTTGGTATATTTCTAATGCTTTTAAAATATCTTGTCCCATATCTGTTAAAAAATATTCTGTTTTTAATGGATATTGACCATATGTACGTTTATCAATAATCCCATAGCTAATAAGTTCTTTTAAGTGCTGATGTAACATTTTTTCTGTTATACCACATATTTCTTTTAACAAATTAGAGGGCATCGTAGCCCCAAGACGAAGACGCCATATTATTATACATTTCCATTTCCCTTTCATCATATCGTGCACTAGCTCAAGAGGACAAGTATAATTTTTTCTTATTAACATAAAATCACCTTCCAACTATTATTATAAATATAATAACATATATACTTTAAATATTCTATATTAATAAAATATTTAATATAATATTAAAAAAATAATTTAAAGTTATGTAATAATAGCATTTTTTATTCATATATATAATATAAGTATACTTTAAGGAGGAAATGTTATGAATAAAAAACTGCTATTTATTATTTGTATATTATGCTTTACATTTGTTGGTTGTACAAAAAATAGCGAAGAAAAAAATGAAGAGTTAAAAATAGGTGTTATAGGTAATAATTATCCAGTTGATAGAGCTACTGTATCTAAAATGATGGCTTTAGCTAGCTATAATAAAAAAGAAATTTTAGCTCTAGATAATGTTATTAATTTTAAAGATGTAAAAGAAGATAGTTGGTACAATAAATATATAAACTGTGCTTATATAAAAGGTGATATGAGTGGAGTTTTAGAAGATAAATTTGACCCTAATGGTAATTTAACAATAACTCAGACACAATATTTAATAAATAAATATGATAAAAACAAAAAAATAAAAATAGATGATAAAAATAAAGACAAGCCTATTTCTTATGCATTATGGTGTAATATATATTCTCAAATTATTCAAGATACAAATATACAACAAGAAGAATTAGTTATTTTAGCTACAAAAGATACAAATAAAAGTTTAAAAGATGATTATGTTATGACAGATAAAGGTCTATATTCTTTTGAAGGGATAGAAGTAAATAAATATATAAACACTAAAATTAAAGTTTTTCAAAGAGATAATGAAGTAATTGCCATAACAGATGTTATAGAAACTGAACCTACCTTAAAAAGATGCTACATAGAAAAAATAAACAAAAATTATATAGATATATTTATTGGTGGTGCAAAAAAAAGATTATATATAAAAGATGAAAATATAAAAATACAAGAAGAAAATATAATGGCAGATATAAAAATAAAAAATGATGAAATAATATCAATAGATTATTATAGAAATACAATTAATGGTATATTAAATAGAATAGATAATAATACTCTTAGAATAAATAATACAAACTATGTATTAGATGAAGACTTTAAAATATATTCATTATTAAACAACCAAATATCTATGAGTAATATAGATGAATTATTAATTGGACAAAATATTGCATCATACTTTACAAAAGGTAATGAAAATAAAATATATAGTGCTATAATAAATACTAGTCCTAAATATGATAAAATAAGAGTTGCTATAAATGATACTAGCTATAATAATTTATATTTTAATGAAATTAAGCTAAAAGCTAATAGTGGTATGAAAGTTTTAGTTAAAGGTCAAGAAAAAAATTTATCAAGTATACATATAAAAAATAATCAAGATTTTGGTATAGGTGAAAATGAAATAATAATATTAGAATCTAATAATAAAGATGAAGGTATAATAATTGAAAATATTAAAAGAGTATATGAACTCCCTACTTTTTATGAAAAATTAGAAATATGTAAAATGGATAATAAATATGTTTTAGTAAATGAAATTAGTATAGAAAGCTATGTAGAAAGTGTATTAGCTAGCGATAACAATAATTACCAAAATTTAGAAATGTTAAAAACTTTAGCTATAATTTATAGAACACAGGCTATTAGATATATAAATGAAAATAACCTAAAACATATAGGTGCAAATTTAGATGATAGTTCTAAATATCAAATATATAATAATAAAAAAAGCCAAGATATTTTTAAACAAGCTGTAAGTGAAACAAAGGGTAAAATAATTACAAATCAAAATCAAGTAGCAAATTTAACATACTTTTCTTATTCATCTGGAGTTACAGCAAATAGTGGAGAAATATGGTCAGATAAATCTTATTACTCTTATCCGTCAAATAATAAACCTTATTTAGTACATATAAAAGATTTTACTGAAAATATATACGAAAATTTACAAGAAGAAGTTAATGCTAATATTTTTTATAAAACAAAGGATATTGATAGTATAGAAAAAGATAGTAAATGGTTTAGATGGTCTACCACTTTAGAAGAAAAAGATATTTCAAAAATAAACGATAATATAAAACAACTTTATAAAACTGAAAAATATTTTATAAAAACTTTAGAAAATGACAAATATATTTATAAACCAGTAGAAGATATAGGAAAAATAAAAGATATTAATGTTAAAAAAAGAGGTGATGCTGGAAATATAATGGAATTAGAAATAATAGGAGAAAAAAATACAGTTTTAATAATGTCTGATTTAATAATAAAGAAAGTTTTTTCTTTAAATTCTGTAATAGATAATAATGGTGAAATAGTTCAAAATATTTCTACTCTACCAAGTAGTTATTTTGTTTTTGATAAAATATATGATAATAATGGATACTTAAAGAAAGTAACACTTTATGGTGGTGGATATGGACACGGTGTAGGACTTAGTATGTACGGTGCATATAAGATGATTCAATCTGGTAATACCTATGAAGATGTTTTTCATAAATATTATAAAGATATAGAAATAATAAATATATATAATTAATTATAAAATATGAAATAAATAAAGCGCTTAAACAACACTAATAAAAGGTTATTTAAGTGCTTTATTTATTTAGTTAGTTATAACTAACTTTATATAAATTTGCCATAGTTTCTAGCTTATTATTAAAAGCATATAATTTTTCTATATTGTCTTCTTGATACAAATCTATAAATTCTCTATTAAAATTATTCATTTGTTCTATTTTACCAATATAATATAAATTTTGAATATTTTTTAAGATTTTTTCTACCAAATTTTCTTTTGTTTGGATAATCTTCTGATTTTCAATAATTTCATCTCTTATTGTACCCATTTCTTTATCAAGCATAAAAGAGGCTTCAGCACAAGCTTCTAACCTTTCTCTAAGATGCTTAGGCATATTACCATTATATTTATATCTAAGAGAATGTTCAATAGTTGCCCAAAAGTTCATAGCCATTGTTCTTATCTGTATCTCACAAGGTATTTCTTTTTCTCCATTAGCCGTTATTATTTTATAGTTTATTGTTATATGATAACTTCTATATCCACTGCTTTTAGTATTATTTATATAGTCTTCTTCTTCTTTTATTTTAAGGTCTTTTCCATCTCTATCTCTTATAAGATTAACAACTTTATATATATCTTCAACAAATTTACAAGTTATTCTAACACCAGCTATATCTTCTAATGTACCAAATATTTTAGTAAGAGGTATATCTCTTTTATTAGCTTTATCTAAAATGCTTGATATAGATTTAACTCTAGTTTGAACAAGCTCTATTGGTGAATGTTGTTCAAGCTCCATATACTGCTTTTTTATACTATTAAATTTTATATATAACTCATCTGTTGCTTGCTTATAAGGAAATAGTTCTTCTTTCCAATTAATTATATTCATAAAATCCCCACTAAATTTGTAATAAGTTTATTTTTTATTTATATTATAGTATCTTTTTACTTTATTGTTATATTTACGTATTTTAAATATAAATCTCTTTTTTCTTCTTCTGTTCTCTTCAATAAATCTAACTTTACACTTTTTTTTATTACTATTTTTTTCAGTATCATTAGTACTGCTTTTGCGAAACTTTTTTAAAATATTCATAAATTCTTCACCAGTAATATTTTCTTTATTAATCAAATATTCTGATATTTCATCTAAAGCTTCTTTATTTTCTTTTAAAATATTTCTAGCTTTTATATGACAATCTTTTATGATACATTGTATTTCTTTATCTATTTCTCTTTGAGTTTTTGACGAACAATTAGAAACAAGTCTTCCATCAAGGTATCTATTTTCTATATCTTCTAATGCAACCATATCAAATTTTTCACTCATACCATATAAAGTAACCATACTTCTAGCTATACTAGTAGCTCGTTGTATATCATTACTTGCTCCAGTAGTTATAGTTCCAAATTCTACTTCTTCAGCACAACGTCCACCTAATAAAACCATTATTTCTTCAAGCATTTCCACATTATTTTTTAAATATTTATCTTTTTCTGGAACTTGAAGAGTATAACCTAATGAACCCATTGTTCTTGGTACAATAGTAATTTTTTGTACTGGTTCAGTATTTTTTAACATAGCAGATACTAATGCGTGACCAACTTCGTGATAAGCTACAATTCTTCTTTCTTCTTCAGATAAAATACGGTCTTTTTTCTCTTTACCAGCTATAACAACTTCAACGGCTTCCATAAGGTCTTCTTGTTTTACAAGCTCTCTTCCACATCTAACAGCCCTTAAAGCCGCTTCATTAACCATATTAGCAAGGTCTGCTCCAACGCTACCACTTGTCGCTAAAGCAATTTTTTTAAGGTCTACATCTTTATCTAGTTTAACTTTTTTAGCGTGTACATTTAATATATCTTCCCTACCCTTAAGGTCTGGTCTTTCAACTATTATTCTTCTATCAAATCTACCTGGTCTTAAAAGCGCTTTATCTAAGACTTCTGGTCTATTAGTTGCAGCTAGTATAACTATACCTTTAGAAGAATCAAATCCATCCATTTCGGATAAAAGTTGATTTAATGTTTGTTCCCTTTCATCATTACCACCGTGACCATCTCTTTTTTTACCAATTGTATCTATTTCATCAATAAATACTATACAAGGTGTATTTTCCATAGCTTGTTTATAAAGGCTACGAACTCTAGAAGCTCCTAAACCTACATACATTTCTACAAAGTCAGAACCAGATATGGATAAAAAAGTAACATTTGCTTCACCTGCAACAGCTTTTGCAAGCATAGTTTTACCTGTACCTGGTGGACCTACTAATAATGCACCTTTAGGTTGTACTGCACCTATCTTAGAATACTTTTCTGGATTATTTAAAAAATCTACTATTTCTTTTAAAGATTCTTTTGCTTCTTCTTGACCTGCAACATCTTTAAATGTTATACCTGTTTCTTTTTGCATATAAACTTTGGCATTACTTTTACCCATACCAAACATACCGCCACCCATTTTTTTACTAACTCCTCTAAATAAAATAGTTAGTATAAGGTAGGTAATTAAAATAGGTAAAATATAATATACAAAAAAATTTACAACTCCATTATTTTCTACAATAGGAGCTTTAAACTCTACATTATATTTTTTTAAATCTTCTTTTAAAGTAAAATCTGGAAATCTACCAGTATATAGAGGTTGATTACTATCTATACCTAATATTTTTGTATCACTTTTATTTTCTTCATCTTTAGGAAAAATTAATATTTTACCAGATTGTAGCTCAACCTTTTTAACTTTTCCTTCTTCTAGCATATTTAAAAATTCACTATAACTAATTTCTCTACTTCCTTTTGTTAGCATAGAAACAGTTGCAATATTAAAAACAAAAGTTAAAATAATAGCTATGGTTAATATTGTTATGGGTGTATTTTTATTTGGTTTTTTATTATTGCTATTATTACCAGAACTATTATTTTGATTTTGATTTATATTATTGTCCATTTAACCCTTCCTTCCAAATAATATTATTAGAAATATTATTTTAAATATGATATATCATATTTAGTGTAAATATTATAATAAAATTTCCTATATAAATGGTTTAATTAATAATTTTAAGGTACTATTAAATTATAATAAAATATTTCGTTAAATTCTACTTTTTTATTATATCTAATTTGTATAAATTCTTCAACTATTATTTATTAAATTTTTTGTAAACTTATTTACACATAATATATGTTAATTTTATTATTTATAAACAATTAAAAGAAAAAATGATTATTTATTAAACTTATTTTAAAATAGCAATAATATTTCTTAGCTTTGATAAAAATACAACAAAAAAACTTAATTTTTAAATATTTTTAATTAAGTCTTATTATTACAGCATAATATCCTAAAAAATTTGAAGTTGTAGTTATATTTTCACTAGGTGCTACTAAATCTGGCTTTATTCTATTATCTCTAGTAAATCCCCTACCTGAAAATTCTGAAATAGAATTTAATAAATCATTATATCCTCCAACAGTTATAACATTATTAGCCGTAGAAGGTATTGTTAACGTGGTATTTATATTAGGTTTTAAAAATTTTGTGTTTTTGGAAGAAACTTCTGTAACTGGCAACCAAATATTAAACAAACCTTCAACAATATTTATGCCTTTTATAATTATTTTCCATATTCCACTTGCCAAAGTTCCCCTTGTAGATATAATTTCAAAAAATACACCTTGTTCCAAGCTATATGGTGTTGGTTCTCCTAAATTAAAGTATAAATTTGCATTACCAAAATTAAATACATTACTTTTTGTTGTATTATTTATAAACCCTGTTTCCACCCCATTAGGTGATATAATATTTATATTAAATATATCAACAAAATTTTTAAATAAAACAATATATAATGATGACAAATTACTATCTAAGGATATTTCTATTTCAATAGTTTCTCCTGTTTTTATAGTGTTTTGATAATGATGGGAAGTTGAACCTTCGTTACCAGTTGGAACAACAATAGAAGTTTTCCATATATTAGACATATCATTTATATATGTTTCAAACAATGAACTTCCTGTATGAGAACCATCATTAGTTCCAAAAGATATATTTATAGCTATTGGTTTATTAAGCTCTATAGCTTTGTCCAAAACAAATTTTATAGCTCTCATTATTTCTGTATTTCTTGCAAAAGATTCTCTTCCTTTTTCTCCTAGTTTTACAACAATAATATCACTATTATTTGCAACCCCTAAATATTTTTTTTTAGAAGATGCTCCATTTCCACAAGCTATACCAGCAACAGCTGTTCCGTGGCCTATTGTATCATTTGTTTTAACTATGTTAAAAGGATTTTCACTTAATAAAGCATTGTTTATTTCTTCTCTAGTATATACAACACCAGCTGAAAAACCTTCTGGAGGATTACCTTCTAATGTTTGATCCCATATATATTCTATTCTAGTTGTACCATCTTCATTTCTAAAATCTTTATGAAGATAATTTATACCAGAATCTATAATTCCAATTAATGTACCTTTACCAGATAGATTGTATGGCATTTCTCTTACTTGTTCAATACAAATACTATTAATAGCAGTGTCTAATTCAATAGATAAATTTCTTGGCTGTTCAATATATTCTATTTCTCTATATAAAGTTAAAATAAATATTTCCTCTTTTTTTAGTGTAAATATTGCATAATTAGATGATAATATCTCTATTTCTATGTTCATATCTTGTTTAATTTTTTGTAAATCACCATTATATTTAACAATAACTTCCCATAAATTATTATTTTTATTATATCCAGCTTTTATATTACTTCTTTCAATCATATCTTCAGGTATACTAAGTGAGGTTTTTAATTGACTATCTAATTTTAAATCATTAAATTGAGACATACTTAACCACCTTATAAAATATATTTAAATATATGATTAAAGTAACTTTTTATACCTAAACAATTGTATTTTTATTAAAATTAAATTATACTGTATATAAACTGTTTAAATTTAGAGGTGCCTATGACAAATTATTCTATAAAAATAATAGCTTTAATAACAATGATTATAGATCATATAGGAGGTGTTATCTTTAAAAATCATTTGTTATTCAGATATATTGGTCGTTTATCTTTTCCTCTATATTCATTTTTAATAACTGAAGGTTTGAAAAAAACTTCTAACATAAAAAATTATTTAAAAACTCTTTTTATTTTATCAATAATATCTGAAATATTTTATGATTTATGCTTTAATAGTGAAATAAATTTTATTAATCAAACAAATACAGTGTATACACTATTTATTGCTAGTATTTCTTTATTTTTCTACAATAAAAATACAAACTATTTGATAAAATATTTTTTCCTATTTTTAGGTATTTTATTAGCTTACATTTTAAAAACTGATTATGGAACTTGGGGTATTGTATTAATTTATATTTTCTACTTTGTAGAGGATAAAAAATATATTTTATTTTATAGTATATTTTGGGTTACTATAAAAAATATTGACTTTATATTAAACATACTATACTATAAAATTAATGATAAAAACTATATTTATCAATCTTTTAATTTATATATTTTTACAATTATACCCTTATTTATAATTTTATTTTATAATGGAAAAAAAGGTAAAAATATAAAATATATATTTTACATTTTGTATCCTTTTCATCTTTTTCTACTTTATTTAATAAAGATATTTTTATTATAATGGAGGTTTTATGAAAATATTAATAGATGCTGATGGTTGCCCCGTAATAAATATATGTATAGATATAGCATTAAAAAATAATATAGAAGTTTTAATTGTTTATGACACTTCTCATATTTTTAATTTTGAAAATGAAAAAATAACTTGTATAATTGCAGATAAAGGAAAAGATAGCTCCGATTTTATATTATTAAATAAATGTGAAAAAAACGATATTGTTGTAACACAAGATTATTCTCTTGCTGCTATGTGCTTAACTAAAAATTGTTTTGTCATTAATCAAAATGGTTATATTTTTACAAATAATAATATAAATGAACTTTTACTAAGAAAACATATTGGTAAAAAGCTAAGAAAATCTGGTAAAAAAGATTTTAAAATAAAAAAACGAACCAAAGAATGTGATTATAAATTTATAGAAAATTTTACAAAACTTATAAATAATCAATGTTAATACTTTATTTTAAAATTTTTTTAAAAAACTGTTGACAATATTAGGATTATAGATTATAATAATTATTGTCTTAAGGGAAAAGCTTAAGCCCAGATAGCTCAGTCGGTAGAGCAGAGGACTGAAAATCCTCGTGTCGGCGGTTCGATTCCGTCTCTGGGCATATGCGGGTGTGGTTCAATGGTAGAACATCAGCCTTCCAAGCTGAGGACGTGGGTTCGATTCCCATCACCCGCTTTTACCTTAATACGCGCGAGTGGCTCAGTGGTAGAGCATCGCCTTGCCAAGGCGAGGGTCGCGGGTTCGAATCCCGTCTCGCGCTTATGCGGGTGTGGTTCAATGGTAGAACATCAGCCTTCCAAGCTGAGGACGTGGGTTCGATTCCCATCACCCGCTTTTATTCTAAGGTTTTAAAAGACAGAGTTATTAATAAATCTGTCTTTTTTGTATTTAACTAACTTTTATTTTAAATCTAACTTAAATCATATTCTATTCATACTACTTTTATTATTTTTCCCTATTTTATTTGATTAAAATATAATTTCTGTTAAGATACATTTTATCTTTAAAATAAAAAACTTATTAAATCAAATATTATTAATTTAATAAGTTTTTTATTATTTTTATATTAGTCTTTAAATACTTTATTAAATTCAGCAAAAGATTTTTTTAATTCCGAATCATCTGGCATTTTATCTATATCATCTAAAAATTTATCCCAATAATCAAATGTAAGATTTTTTACATAATTTTCATTAATATATTTTGCTATATTTGTTAATATATCTTGAAGATTTGGTGCTACATCAGATATATGAAATACTACTCTATCACCTTCACAATATTCCCAACCATGTTCTTCATCATATAAAAAAGCTCCTTTGTCAGTACGAAAAGCCTTTCCGCTAATTTCTGCTAATGCATAATGCTCAGACATACTCACTATAAATTCATTAGTATAACTTCCTTTAAACCAATCCTCTTGATTAAAAATATTTATATACTCTGTTACAAGCTTTTCAAACTCTCCTAAAGGCATTATTTTTTCTACTTCTTTTATATCTAAAAATTCTCCAAATCCATAATGTGCTCCTAAAATAATATCTTTACTAGCATATATGCTATATTTATAATCTTTATTATCTATATCATAATTATTATGATTTTCATTATAATACGTTTTTATATTATTCATTCTTCTTTCTTTTGCTTTTTCCATTTCAAATAACTGCTGTGGTGTAAAATATCCTTTATTTTCTTCTATTTTATTATTTTCCTTATTTTCATTTATATTTTTATCTAATCTAAATTTTTCTTTTTTAGTTGTGCTATATCCTAAACAATTAATATTATTACTTATATTTATTGTTGAAATCATATTCTGTTTTCTCCTTAATTAATTTTTTTTACATAAGTACAAGATAATAAAATTTAATTTTATTATCTTGTACTTATAAAACTTAGCTTATTTTATACTCTATAATTCTACTATTTTTACTAGTACCTCTTCCTTCAACACGAATACTTACTATACAAGGCTCATTAAAATCAATAATATTTATAGTTTCTTTATTATCTGTATAATTAGCAAAAGTGTATTCTTTCTTTTTCTTCGTATTATTTCCTATAATTGTTATTGTACCTTGAACAAGCTTATTTTTATCAAATGGCATAACAATATTTATAGTTGAATTTGGGTTTAAAATTACATTTTTTGTTTGTATTTCTGTTGAGCGATGTTCAACTGAAATACTATCTGAAACATAATTAGGTATTCTTGTTGTACTTCCACTACTAACGCTACCAATACCGCCAGTTACTGGACGACGGCTTCCACCACCCATAATTGAACTACTAACACTACCAATACCTCCGGTTACTGGGCGACGGCTTCCACTACCCATAATTGAACTACTCCCAAAACTCCCAATACCACCAAGTCCTCTTAAATGATAGTTACTTCCTGCAAAAGTTAGTGTAGAAGATGTTGTCAAAATTAATGTCGTTAAAAAAATTGCTTTTAATGACTTTTTCATAACTAAATTCCTCCATTTATACAAAACTTTATACCGGATGCTAATAACTAGATGATATCTTTATATTAATATATATTTATATCAATTTCAATAATAAATATATATAAAAATATATTAATTTTTTACCATATTTTTATAACTATTGTTTTATCGTAAAATATAAACCTTTTAGGTTAAATTTTAAAAATAAAAATAAGACATACTCAAGTGTATTAATAATTTTTGATTATGCCTTATTTTTACAATTTATATATTATATTAACAAATTTTTTTAAGTATTAATAATTTTTGCCCTGGATATATTAAATCTGGGTTTTCTATATCATTAAGACTAACGATATCATCTACTGTTGTATTAAACTTTTTAGCTAAACACCAAAGGGTATCACCAGGTTGCACTACATAAATAATCATACTAGCAATACTATCTAAAAATTGTTCATCTACTTCATCAAATACAACATCTGTAATAAAAGAAATTTCTTTTTCCTTAGTAACACAAGTATCAAAATTAATAGCACATCTAACTTCTACATCTTTATCAGACATCATATTAATGCCTATATGCTCAAGGCTAGAATTAATATCAACTTTAACCATATCTGGTTTAGTTCCTTTAGTATCTATAGCTTGACTATAAGGTATAATAGTGTTAAAGCAATACATTGGATATTCATCATTATTAGTAATATATAATATTTTGCATTCTACAATACCTTCTGCTACAACTTTATTTTCTAAAATTTCAATATTATCCAATATAGGCTTACCAGAAACTTTTAAAACTTGCAAAATAGGTGGACATTCTTCATCTAATTTTATAATCTCTTTAATAGATGCTTGATTTTTATTTTTACAAATAAGCATAGGATAACTTTGCATATTTTTTTCAATATTAATTTGTTTATCTAGTGCATAAGCATCTTCTAATATATTCATTTTATCTTCATAGCTAACTTTAATGTTACACCCTACATAAATATCTATACCAATAACTCTTGGGTTTCCTTCAACATCTTCTAATATTTGTACGTTTTTTTCTTGTATATCTAAATATACATCTCCTATCATATCATCTGTAGCACCCTCTACCTCTATTGCTCCATTAAAAGGTATATCTTGTTCAAAATATGTAATCATGCTGTCTTCTTCATCACTTTTATATAATATACAAGCTCTAACATCACCAGATATGTTTATTTTCTCTAATTGAGTTTTTATATCTTTATTAGCAATATTAAAGCTAATGTCTAAAATTTCTTTAATATTAGGTCTACCACTAGATATTTCTATATCATCTTTTATATTAAAACGGTCAAACTTAGTGCAAGCAACTTTATTTATATTTATATTAGTCACTTTCATTTGTTTTTCATCAAGTCCATCTATACTAGATACAATTTCAATATTTTCTTTAGATAATACTTCAGAAGTAACGTCTAAAATAGCTCTAAAGCTTACTTTCCTATCGTTTATAAGCTTATAATCTAAATTAGTAATATTACAAGTAGTAAATACTGTCATACTTTTATCTATTCCGTCCATATTTATAAAGTCGTTTATAGGATATGTATATTGCATATTATATATAGGTTTATTTTCTGCTTTTGCAACAAATAAAACATTTATATCCAAATTTCCTTTAAATGTTATTCTATCATTAACTATATCTTTACTATCTATGTACGCAACTGCATTAGCTTCTAATACCATATCTATATCTGGTTTAGTATCTGGTACAATAATATCACCTTCTACCAAAACTTGGCTGGTTTCTTTTCCTATTTTTTTATCTATTGTTATATCTTTCTTTAAAATGTCCATAAAAAAAGACCTCCTACATATTTTATTTTATAAAAATATATGTAAACAGGTTTTTTTTTATAACTTTATTTTAAAAACTTATTTTTATTTTTATCTTTATCTGATATAAAATGCCCTGTTGAAGGTATATCTTTTACACGATAATACTCTATATCATTTGATAAAAACTCATCTTTTTCTAAACAAAATGTAACTTTATTATCTTTTTTAGTAGTTAAAACATTAACACCAATAGATGACTTTGTAGTCTTTTCTTCTATTTTATTAGTATTTATAAGAAGTGCCTTATCATTATCTCTTATTAAAATTATATCTAAATCTTCTAAAATATATCTTATATTTAATAGTTTACATTTATCACTATATGCGTTTATAAGTTTTTTTCTATTAACTTTTGTCTTATAAGCCTCTAAAGGTACTTTAGCTATTTTACCATTTTCAAATGTAAATAACATATGTCCTTGATAATCACTTGTTATTACAAAATATAATATGTTTTCATTTTCTTCCATACCTAATATATTTGGTAAATAATGTCCTATATTACTAACTTTTACTTCTGGTATGTCATATGCTTTTATTTTATAAACATTATATTTATCTGAAAAAAATATTATTTCTGACTTGTTATTAGCCTCTATTTCTTGTATAATAAAATCTTCTTCTTTTAGCTTATGTTCACCAGAAGAACGTAAGGATACTAATGTTACCTTTTTAAAGTAATTTTCTTTTGTTAAGAAAAATTTAGCAGTATAGTCTTCTATAAGCTCGTGTTGTTCTATTTCTTTTACTTCTTCGTGATATATTATGTCTGTTTTTCTAGGCTTACCATATTTTTTAGATATTTCTTTAAGCTCTGTACATATTATTTCTTTTATAAGCTCTTCGCTTTTGTATATATCTTCTAATTTTTTAATATCTTCTTCTATTTGTTCACGCTCTTTTATACGGTTTAAAAGATATTCTTTATTAAGATTTCTAAGCCTTATTTCTGCTATATACTCTGCTTGTTCTTCATCTATATTAAATCCTTTTATAAGATTTGGTATAACCATATTATCTTCTTCTGTATCTCTAATAATACTAATGGCTTTGTCTATATCTAATAAAATTTTAGCAAGACCTGATAACAAATGATGCTTGCTTTTTTTCTTTTCTAAATCATATGCTGTTTGCCTTTTTATGCATTCTATTCTAAATTTAAGCCATTCTTTAAGTATTTCTTTTACTCCCAAAGTTTTAGGAACACCATTAATAAGTACATTAAAATTACAACTAAAACTATCACTTAAGCTAGTCATAGAATATAGCTTATGCATAAGTAGCTCTGGGTTGGCACTTTTTTTAATATCTATAGCTATTTTTAACCCATTCTTATCTGTTTCGTTCCTAACATCATTTATTTCTTTAATCTTATTAGTTTTAACAAGAGTAATGATTTTATCAATAATAGCTTCTACTGTTGTTGTATATGGTATTTCATAAATTTCTATAAGGCTATTTTTTTTATCAAATCTATATTTACCTCTAAGCTTAAAGCTACCACGGCCTGTCTCGTATATAGTATTTATCTCTTTTTCATTATAAATAAGCTCTCCACCGCTAGAAAAATCTGGTGCTTTAAGATATTTTAATATATTTACTTTCTCATTTTTAATAAACTTTATAGTAGTATCACAAACTTCTTTAAAGTTAAAGCTACAAATAGAACTTGCCATACTTACTGCTATACCTTGATTATTAGTAACTAATATATTAGGAAAAGTTGTAGGAAAAAGTGTAGGTTCTTTCATAGTTCCATCATAATTATCTATAAAATTTACTGTATCTTTTTCTATATTTTTAAATATTTCTTGACATATACTATCTAGCTTAACTTCTGTATATCTAGATGCTGCAAAAGCCATATCTCTAGAAAATTGTTTACCAAAATTTCCTTTAGAATCTATAAAAGGTGTAAGTAAAGCATCATTACCTCTTGTTAATCTAACAAGTGTTTCATATATAGCCATATCTCCGTGTGGGTTAAGCTTCATAGTTTGCCCAACAACATTTGTAGATTTTGTTCTATTTCCGTTTAAAAGCCCCATTTTATACATAGTGTATAATAATTTTCTATGAGAAGGTTTAAATCCATCTATCTCTGGTATAGCTCTAGATATAATAACACTCATAGCATAAGGCATATAATTTATTTCTAATGTTTTTGTTATTGGTTGTTCTATATAATTATTCATATAATCTCCTTATATTATAATTAAAAATTAGATATTATATTTTAAACATCTGTAAGGTCTATATATTTATATCCGTTTTGTTCTATATATTCCTTTCTTCCTTTTAAATTATCTCCCAGTAGCATTTCAAACATTTCTTTTGTTTTTTCTACATCTTCTGGTAAAACTTGAATAAGTTTTCTAGTTTTAGGATTCATAGTAGTTTGCCACATCATTTCTGGTTCATTTTCTCCAAGCCCTTTTGAACGTTGTATGTGATATTTACCATTTATCTTATTTATTATATCTATCTTTTCTTTTTCAGAATATGCAAAATAAGTCTTTTTATTTGACGTAATTTCATATAAAGGTGATTCTGCAATAAATACCTTTTTTTCTTCTATTAAAGTTGGAACTAATCTATAAAGCATAGTCAGTATAAGTGTTCTTATCTGGAACCCATCTACATCGGCATCTGTACATATTATAATTTTGTCCCATCTAAGTTGGCTTAAATCAAAACTGTTAAGTTCTTTATTATGTTTAGTTTTTAGCTCAACTCCACAACCTAAAACTTTTAAAAGGTCTGTTATAATATCACTATTAAATATTTTATCATAATTTGCTTTTAAACAATTAAGTATTTTACCTCTTACAGGCATTATTCCTTGAAACTCTGCATCACGCCCTTGCATACAAGCTCCTAACGCAGAATCTCCCTCTACTATATAAATTTCTCTTTTTGTAACATCTTTAGACCTACAATTAACAAATTTTTCTACTCTATTATTAATATCTAAAGACCCTGTAAGTTTCTTTTTAATATTTATTCTAGTTTTTTCTGCCGTTTCTCTACTTCTTTTATTTATTAATACTTGATTTGCTATTTTATCTGCATCTGCTTTATTTTCTATAAAATAAACTTCTAAACGTTCTTTTAAAAAGTCTGTCATAGCTTCTTGTATAAATTTATTTGTTATAGCTTTTTTAGTTTGGTTTTCATAGCTTGTTTGTGTAGAAAATGAATTTATTACCATAATCAAACTATCTTCTACATCTGAATAAACTATCTTTTTTTCATCTTTTTTATATAAATTATTAACTTTTATATATTTGTCAATAGCAAATACAAAAGCAGATTTTACTGCCTTATCTGGAGAACCTCCATATTCTAAAAAGCTAGAATTGTGATAATATTCTACAATATTTATTTCATTATTAAAAGAAAAAGCCATTTCAAACTTTAACTTATATTCATCTTTATCTTCTCTGTCTTTACCTTTTGTTTCGTGACTATAATAAACAGGTTCTGTAAAACTTTTATCCTTTCCTATTTCTTTTATATAATCTTTTATCCCATCTTCATAACAAAAGAAAAATTTTTCATCTGTTTCTTCATAGTAAAGCTCAAATTTAAGACCTGCATTTACTACGCATTGTCTTTTTAAAGTTTCTTTAAAATAATCTATATCAATATCTATATCTGTAAAAACTTCTCTATCTGGACGCCAATGTATTTTACTACCTGTTGTATTTATAGTAGTTTTTTCTTTTTTTAAACCGCCTACATTCTCTCCTTTTTCAAAATGTAGTGTATATTTAAATCCATCTCTAATTATTTCTACGTCCATATATTCAGAGCTATATTGTGTAGAACAAAGCCCAAGTCCATTAAGCCCTAAGCTAAACTCATAATTTTCTCCACTATTATTTAAATATTTACCACCTGCATAAAGCTCACAAAATAAAAGTTCCCAATTATATTTTTCTTCTTTAGGGTTATAATCTACAGGTATACCTCTCCCATTATCTTCTATACATATAGATTTATCTTTAAAATATGATATTTTTATTAAATTACCAAAACCTTCTCTTGCCTCATCAATAGAATTTGATAATATTTCAAAAATAGAGTGTTTACAACCTAAAATACCATCAGAGCCAAATATTACGGCTGGTCTTAATCTTACTCTATCTGCACCTTTTAAAGAGGTAATACTTTCATTTCCATATTGAGATTCTTTTTTTATATTTTTTTTTGCCATAAAGCTCCTACCTTTTTATTTTTTTAATTTTTATAAATAACAAAAAATCACTTTGCTTTTTAGATTAACAAAAAATTTAGCTTATTGTCAATACTTTTCTTGAAAATATATTTTAAATTTACTATAATTGTTATTATATTAAATTTTTATAAATTTATTTTATTCTAACTATTATTTGTTACATTTTATTATATTATTATAAATTAGAAAGGCATTTTATGTATAAAGAATATTCAAAATATTTAAAAGAAAAATATGGACAAAAAGTATATAAACTACCAATATCTTTAAAAGAAACAAATTGCCCTAATAGAGATGGCAACTTAGGCTTTGGTGGTTGTACATATTGTGGTGTTGAAGGTGTTGGATTTGAAAATCTATCTTCAAATCTTTCTGTAAAAGAGCAGCTTTTAAAAAATAAAGAATTTATATCAAAAAAATATAAAGCAAAAAAATTTATAGCTTATTTTCAAAGCTATTCAAATACGTATATTCCATTAAATTTATTTGAAAAATATGTAAATGAAGCTATAATTGATGATATTGTGGACATATCTATATCTACAAGACCAGATTGTATAAGTGTAGAATATTTAGATATATTAAAAAAAATTAAAGATAATCATAATGTAGATATAACAATAGAGCTTGGCTTACAAACTGCAAATTATAAAACACTAAAAAAAATAAATAGAGGACATACATTAGCCGAATATATACAGGCAGTAAATATTATAAAAACTTATGATTTTAATGTATGTACACATGTTATATTAAATCTTCCGTGGGATACAATAGAAGATACAATAGAAACAGCTAAGATAATATCTATATTAAATACAGATTTTGTTAAGCTACACGCTTTATATATAGAAAAAAATACTGTCCTTGCTAAACAATATTTAAACAATGAATTTACTATGTTACCTCTTGAAGATTATATAGAAAAAACAATTACTTTTTTAGAATATCTATCTCCTAATATTGCAATACAAAGAATTATAGGTAGAGCACCAGAACAGTTTACATTTTTTTCAAATTGGGGTATGAGTTGGTGGAAAATTAAGGATATGATAGAAGAAAAAATGATAAATGAAAACAGATTTCAAGGCAAACTTTTTAACTATTCTTGCAATAAATCACTTAAAAAATTTGACTAATTTGTATTTACATAGTATATTTATATTATAAAATATTTGGAGGATTATCAATGAGATATATTTCGGATTTTAAAATTGATGAAACGATAGTTGAACATTACCTTTGCAAAAAAAAACAAACACTAAAATCTCGTACTGGTAAAAACTATCTTTCTTTGTTGCTTCAAGACAAAACAGGTACTATAAATGCAAAAGTTTGGGACCTTAACAATCAAATTCAAAGTTTTGAAGAAAACGATTTTATAAAAATAGATGCTACTGTTTTATCTTATCAAAATGAACTACAACTAACTGTTAGAAAAATAAGACGTAGCCAAGAAGGAGAATATGACCCTATGGATTATATCCCTTCTACAGATAAAAATATAGAAGAACTTTATCAAAAAATTGTAAATATTATAAATAGTTTAAAAAATAATTTTATAAAATCTCTTTTAGAAAATATTTATATAAAAAATGATACTATAAGAGAAAAATTTAAAACACATTCGGCTGCTAAAACTATGCACCACAGCTATATGGGAGGTCTATTAGAGCATAGTTTATCTATATGTCAGATATGTGATTTTTTATCTAGCCATTATCCTTACGTAAATAGAGATTTATTATTAGCCTCTGCACTTTTACACGATGTTGGTAAAATGTTTGAGCTATCTCCTTTCCCAGACAATGATTATACAGATGATGGTCAACTTTTAGGACATATAGTAATTGGTGTTGAACTTATAACAAAAGAATGTAATAATATACCAGATTTTCCTCATCAATTACAATCACTTTTAAAGCATAGCATACTTTCTCATCACGGTGAATACGAATTTGGCTCACCAAAAAGACCAAAAACAATAGAAGCTTTTATCTTACATTGTGCAGATGAACTAGATGCAAAATTAAAAATATATGAAGATAGTATATTTTCTGATAACACAACTTGTAATTGGGTTGGATATCATAAAATGCTAGCTAGAAACCTTAGAAAGTCTAATTTTTAATGTATAATGATAACGAAAAAATATCTGCTAGTGAGATAAATAAATATTGCTATTGTGAATATAGTTGGTACTATGAAAGGTTATATGGTAAAAAATATATTAGAGAACAATATAAAAAACGAAATGATAACCTAGATTTTACTTACAAAACAATAGATAATTTTAAAAGAGGAATAGAATTTCACGATAGTTTTTTAGCTAAAAGAAAAGTTAAAGTAATATTTAAAACTTTAATATTAATTTTCTTCATATCTTTATTATTATTTATTTTAAAATTATGTGGTATTTTTTAACGTTTATATTTTTAACATTAACTTTTATACTTTTAGCAAAATCTAAATCTATTAAAAAAACTAAATCTAAATCTTTAGCTCCTTTTGGATATACTTTATTTTATACAGACCAAAATACAAAAACAAGAAAATCTAACGTTATATATAAAAAACTTCTATTTTCAGAAAAATATAATATACAAGGTAAACCAGATTTTATATATAAAAAGTTTAAGACTTGCTATGTAATAGAGCTTAAAAGTGGTTTAATAAAAGATGACCCTATGCCTCATACTGGTGATTTATTACAACTTGTGACTTATTTTTTAATAATAGAAGATTTGTATGGGTATAAAGTAAAAAAAGGAAAGCTTATATACAAAGACTATTGTTTTGTTGTTAAAAATACTAGATATTTAAGAAAATATCTTTTAAGTGTATTATCCGATATGAGAAAAATGTTAAAAACAGGTGATGGTGAGCCTACTTGCAATTTTGCCCATTGTAGGTATTGTATGTGTAGACAAACGGTTTGTGATTTTTATGATAAACTTTAAAATTTAGAGGTTTTTATGAAAAAAGATATTAAACAAAATAATATTGAAAAAGTTTTAAATATGACAGATGAAAAACTCTTAGCTAAAGCTTTACAACAATATTTAAAATTAGATAAAAAAGATATAAAAAAAGGTACTAAAAATGAAAATTAAAAAAAATGATTATTTTAATATAGATATAACTGATATAGGTATAAATGGAGAAGGCATTGGTAAAATAGATAATTTTACTATATTTGTAAACGGTGCTTTATCAAATGAAACCATTAATATAAAAATTATTAAAGTTAAAAAAAATTATGCCTATGGTAAGCTTATAAATATAATTAAACCATCGCCTTTTAGACAAACACCTTCTTGTCAACATTTTAATAAATGTGGTGGTTGTAATCTTCTTCATCTTTCCTATGATGAACAGCTTAATATAAAAGCTAAATTTATACAATCTAACTTAAAAAAAATTGCTAAAATAGATAATATAAGTGTAAATAAACCTATTGGTATGGATAATCCTTTTCATTATAGAAATAAAGCCAGTTTTCCTATCAATTTTACAGACAAAATAAATATAGGTTTTTATAAACCTCGCTCTCATAATATTATTAATATAGATAATTGTATTATACAACACCCTATAAATAATATTATAATAGAAAAAACTAAAGACTTTATTAAAAAAAGTAATATATCTATATATAATGAAAATAATGGAAAAGGTGATTTAAGACATATTGTAACTAGAATAAGCACAAAAACAAATGAACTTCTAATATGTGTAGTTGTAAATAATACTAAGTTTTTATATAAAGATTTACTTATAGAGTGTTTTAAAGATATACCTAATTTAGATAGTATTGTTATAAATTATAACACCAAAAATAATAATGTTATTTTAGGAAATAAAACAGAAACTATATTAGGCAAAGGATATATTGTAGATTATATAAAAGATTTAAAATTTAATATATCTCCCCTATCTTTTTATCAAGTAAATCCTACTCAAGCAGAAGTTTTATATCAAACTGCTTTAGATTTTTGTGATTTAAATGGTGATGAAATTGTTTTTGATGCTTATTGTGGTATAGGTACAATATCTTTATTTTTAGCTAAAAACTGTAAAAAAGTATATGGTATAGAAATTGTAGAAGATGCAATAAAAAATGCTAAATCAAATGCAAAGCTAAATAATATACAAAATGCAGAATTTTATGTAGGCAAATCTGAAGAAATTATACCAAACCTTATATTTAAAGAAAATATATATCCAGATGTTATAGTAGTAGACCCACCTAGAAAAGGCTGTGATAAAGCTTTATTAGATGCAATAGCTAAAACTTCTATTAAAAAACTTGTATATGTATCTTGTGATAATGCTACATTAGCTAGAGATATTTCTTATTTATCTAACTTTGGATTTAAACTTAATAAAATACAACCTGTGGATATGTTTTGTATGACTACTCATATAGAATGTGTAGCACTAATAACTAGATAATTTATAATTTTGGAGGACAATTTTGGAAAATAAAAGACTTAATGAAATAGAACGAAGCATTATAAAAAAATATAGAAAAACTATATGGCGTGGATTTATAAAAGGTATAAAAAAATATGACCTTATAAAAGAAAATGACAAAATAGCCGTTTGTATATCCGGTGGTAAAGATTCTATGCTTTTAGCAAAGCTTATGCAAGAACTACAAAAACACGGAAAATTTCATTTTGAAGTAAAATTTATAGTTATGAACCCTGGCTATAGCAAAGAAAATATGGACAAAATTTTAGAAAATGCAAAACTTTTAAATATACCTATTAATGTTTTTGAAACTAGTATTTTTGACATTGTTATAGATATAGAAGATAATCCTTGCTATCTTTGCGCTCGTATGCGCCGTGGACATTTATATAGTAAAGCTAAAGAGCTTGGTTGTAACAAAATAGCTCTTGGTCATCATTTTGATGATGTTATAGAAACAATCCTTATGGGTATAATATATGGTGGTCAAGTTCAAACTATGATGCCTAAACTACATAGCCTTAATTTTGAAGGTATGGAGCTTATAAGACCTATGTATATGGTTAGAGAAGAAGATATTATAGCTTGGGCTAAATATCATCAATTAGAATTTTTAAGATGTGGTTGTAGATTTACAGAAAATATTGCATATGAAAATAAAGAACAAAGTGGTTCTACTCGTCAAAATATAAAAAATTTAATAAGAAAACTTAGAGATGATAATCCTAATATTGAAAAAAACATATTTAATAGTGTAGAAAATATAAATTTAAGTACTATTATTGGATATCATAAAGATGGAAATTTTTATAACTTTTTAGATGATTATGATAATCGCGTAAAAAAAATGGGCTTTTAGCTCATTTTTTTTATTTATATGTCTATTTATTTTTTTCTTTTTAAACTAGAATATAACAAAATTTTCTTTAATTTATCTATATAATCTATATATAAAAGCTTTTGGAGGGATTTAATGCAAATAGAAGTTTATATAGACGTTTTATTTTTTATAAATTTTATAATGGTTTATTTTATATTTTTTATAGTTAATAAGCTTAATAAAAATAAAACTAGCTTAAAAAAAATTGCATTAGGTGCATTTTTAGCAACAATCCTTTACATTTTAACTATTATTTTTGTACCATATAATAAAATATTAAGTATTTTTATAATATTTTTTATTTTTATAATATCCATTATAATTAGTTTTAAACCAAAAAATATTAAAGAATTTTCAAAGTTGTTTTTAATGGTAAATATAGTGGCTTTTTGCATTGGTGGCGGAAGTATTGCTATTTTTTACTATACAAATTTTAACTATTTTTTAAATTTTACATTACAAAATTTACCATTAAAATTTTTAATAATTTCTATCATCTGTACATACATAATAATTAAAATTTTTCTATCTTGGTATAAAAGAATATTTCTAAAAAAACAAAGCTTTTATAATATTACATTATACAAAAATAATACAAATGTATCATTAAATGCACTTTTAGACACTGGAAATACCTTAAAAGAACCTATAACAAAAAAACCTGTTATAATTGCAGAATTTGTAGCCTTAAAACCTATTCTACCAGAAAATCTAAAAGTCATTTTTTATGAAAAACAAGAAAATGACCTATATAAACTAATGGAACTAGGACATACAGCTGATATACGTCTTATACCCTTTAAAAGTGTTGGAAAAGAAAATGGTATGTTAATTGGTATAAAAATAGATAAATTAGAAATAGATACAGAAAATAAAATTATATTAAAAGATGCAATAGTAGCTATATCAAACTTTAATTTATCAAATGATAACTTTTACAATGCTCTTTTAAATCCTGAATTAATAAATTGTTTTAACTAATACAAGCTCTATAAAAATGGAGGTAATGCTATGCTTGCTATGAAAAATATATTAAAAAATATTATAAATATTTTTAAGGAAAAAGATGATGATAGTATCTTTTATATAGGTGGTGCTGATGTATTGCCTGCCCCATTAACAAATGATGAAGAAGCTGAGATAATAGCTCTTTTAGGTACAGACAAAGATGAAATGGCTAAATCCAAACTTATAGAAAGAAATTTAAGGCTTGTTGTTTATATCGCTAGAAAATTTGAAAATACTGGTATTAATGTAGAAGATTTAATATCTATAGGTAGCATAGGTCTTATTAAAGCTATTAATACATTTAAGTGTGATAAAAATATAAAACTTGCTACATATGCAACAAGATGTATAGAAAATGAAATACTTATGTATCTTAGAAGAAATACAAAAACAAAAACAGAAATATCTATAGATGAACCTTTAAATGTAGATTGGGAAGGTAATGAACTATTATTATCTGATATATTAGGTACAGATGTAGATATAATATCTAAAAATTTGGAAGAAGAAATAGATAGAGAATTATTAAAAAAAGCTATAAATAAACTGGATAAACGAGAACGTATAATAATAGAACTTAGATATGGTATATTTTCTGACGGTATAGAAAAAACACAAAAAGAAGTAGCCGATATGCTAGGTATATCTCAATCTTATATATCTAGATTGGAAAAAAGAATAATTAGTAGGCTAAAAAAAGAATTTATTAAAATGATGTAATTTATTAATAATAAAATTTTCTTATATTTAAATTGTAAAAAATATAGTAACTCCTTTAAGTTTATTCTAATATAATAATATTATGTTTAGTATATATAAATTTTTGTATGTTATTAAAAAATTATTTATATTTAGAATATTGAAAATATTTTTATTTTAATCTATAAACTTTTAGGAGGTATAAAATGATTGACAAATTACCCATTATGAAAAAAATGGCATTAGGATTTGGAACAACTATATTTTTTACAATTATTTTGTTTTTTTATCTACTTCAACATTAATAATTAGTAATCGCTTATATTCTAAAGAATTAGAAACTAGCAAAACAGTTATATTTGAAAGTATGAATTCTTTCGAAAAAATTATTAACTTTAGAATTAAATCTATATCATATAAAACCCCATCTGAAATAAATACAAAAGATTTAAATGAAATTAAAAAAATAAAGCAAGACTTAAATACTTCTTATGAAGAAGCTTTAAATAGTTTAGAAACTTATAAAAATGCTTGCTTAAGTTTAAATAGAACTGAAGATGTTGCTAAAATTGAAGAAAATATCCAAGAATTAAAACAATATAATGATTTAAATTTACAATATCTTAATGAAATAAGTAATGAAAATAACTCTGATAAATTAAAAGAAATAGAAAAACAACATAATGAAATAGGAGATAAACTTTTTGATTATGCTTATGAAGCACCAAAATCAAGTTTTAATGAATTTTCTATACATCAATCTGCATTAAGTGAACGTATTCAAGATAAAATAACTTTAATTAATATTTTATTTATTTTAATATTTGATATAAGTATATTTTTAGCTATAAGAATTTCCAAAAATATTAGCTCCCCTATAAAAGAATTACAAAATGCTATATATCAAGTTTCTAAGGGAAATACAAACGTTAAACTACCATTAAATTCTAAGGATGAAATTGGCAAACTAGCACAATTTTTTAGCACTATGATAAATACATTAAATAATATTTTATTAGACATTAAAACTTTATCTACAGAATTTGAAAAAGGAAATATATCTTATAGAATAGATGAAGGTAAATATGAAGGTGTTTTTAATGATACAATTAAATCTATTAACATTACAGCTGATAGCCTTATAGATGATTCTTTATATATTATAGAAAAAGTTAAAGAGTTTGGTAATGGAGAGTTTAATAATGATATTAAACAATTTATAGGTGAAAAATCTATTATTACTACTGAATTATCATCAGTATAAACTTATTTAAAAAATGTATCAAATGACATTGTTGGTCTTATAAACGCTGGTAATGAAGGAAATTTAAAATTTAGGCTAGATACTTCTAACTATGTAGGACAATGGCAAGAAATAACTAATGGTTTAAATACATTTATAGAAAATGTTGTTCTTCCTATTAAAGAAACTCAATATATACTTTATGAATTTGCAAAAGGGAATTTTAGCATTAGAAACAAAAGAAAATGCAAGTATTGGTAGTAATCAAATGAACAATATGCTTTTGGATATGGAAGAAATTAATGTGTCATCTAATAGTATATACAATATAATAAAAGTAATAGATGATATTGCTTTTCAAACAAATGTACTAGCATTAAATGCTGCTGTTGAAGCTGCTCGTGCTGGTGACCACGGTAAAGGATTTTCTGTTGTTGCCGAAGAAGTAAGAAATCTTGCCGCAAGAAGTCATCAAGCTGCTAAAGAAACTACTCAACTTATAGAAAGTTCTGTTCAAAAAGTAGAAGAAGGCTCTAAAATAGCTAATTTAACTGCTGACTCTTTATTAAATATAATATCACAAATAGATGAAATATCTAATTTAATTAACTCTTGTGCTGTATCATCTAAAGAACAAGAAAAATCTATAGAACAAATTAATATTGGTATAACTCAAATATCTAGCGTTACACAAGTAAATACTGCTACAAGTCAAGAATCTGCCGCAGCTTCTCAAGAATTGTCAAGTCAAGCTGATGTGTTTTATAATTCTGTTTGCGATTTTAAAACAAAAAAAGATTAAAGTATTGAATTTATATGTATATTTTGATATAATAATAACCATAAGTAAAATTATGGTTATTATTATATAGACAGTTCGAAACCTCCTGTCTTTAAACAAAACTAGGTCAAATTAAATATTTATTTTTATTATATTAATTTGAGCTATTTGTATAGCTCTTTTATTTTATAATCTTTCATTAATTTGACATAGTATAGGTTTTACTGTCTAAAAATGGAGGAATTATGGATAATTTAATTAGATATTCCGTTATAAACCAAAAAAATAAAAGAGAATTTCTTCTTCTTATTGGTAGTGGTTGTAAATGGAAAAAGTGTAGTTTTTGTGATTATCATACAGATTATAATAAAAATGAAGATTTATGTTACAAAATAAATGAAAAAGAACTAAATAAAGTAACTGGAAGATATCATACTATAGAAATAGTAAATTCTGGTAGCTTTGTAGATTTAGATAAAAAAACTATGAAAAAAATAGAAGATGTATGTATAGAAAAAAATATTAAAACACTACATTTTGAATGTCATTGGGCACATAAAGATGATATTATCCCTTTAAAAAATTATTTTAAAAATATTGGTATAAATGTAAAAACAAAAATAGGTATAGAAACATTTGATTATTACTATAGAGAAAGTTTCTTAAATAAGGGTATAGAAGAGCAAGATATTAACATAATAAAAAAATATTTTGATGAAGTATGCCTATTACAAGGTTTAGCTGGGCAAAGTGTAGAATTTATGCTTAAAGATATTGCCTTAGGCCTTGAACATTTTGAAAGAATATGCATAAATATAATGGTTAAAAATAAAACAAAAATAAAGCCCGACCCTAACACTATAGAAAATTTTATAAAATATATTTATCCTATATATAAAGATAATAATAGAGTTGATATTTTATTAGAAAATACAGATTTTGGTGTTGGAGGTACTAAAAATGCTTAATAATGAAATCCTTTTAATATTATCAATATTTATTATATATGGAATGGTTTTATTATGGTTTTATATCTTTGGTGATAAAGGTCTTTTATGCTTTACAGTATTTGCAACAATTGCAGCTAATATAGAAGTTTTATTAGTTATAAAAGCATTTTCTTTGGAGCAAACTCTTGGTAATGTATTATTCGGAGCAAGTTTTTTAGCTACTGATATGTTAAGTGAGTTTTATGGTAAAAAAAGCTCTAAACAAGCTGTTATAGTTGGTATTTTAACTTCTATATTTTTTATCATTTTGTCACAAAGTTGGCTTTTGTATGATGTTGTTAATGATTTAGACAAACCTTTTAAACTAATTTTTTCTAATACACCAAGAATTATGATATCTAGTATAATTGTTTATGCTATAAGCCAATTTTTTGATGTGTGGGTATATCATAAATGGTGGTCTTTTACTGAAAAAATAAGTGGTGATAAAAGAAAATATCTTTGGTTAAGAAATAATGCTTCTACATTAACATCTCAACTTATAAATTCTTTATTATTTACATTTTTTGCATTTTATGGTTTATATGATATAAAAACTCTTATAAGTATATTTTTATCTAGCTACTTTATATTTATAATAACAAGTATATTAGATACCCCTGTTATTTACATATCAAGATTTATACATGAGAAAAAATTAAAATAAAACTATAAAATAAGTTATAATAAATACTGTTATTTATTATAACTTATTTTATATACTATAATTTATATGAAGATATTACTATATTCTCATTATTATCTACTGCAAATAACATTTCTAAAATTTCACTAAAATATGATATAGGAACATAAGCTTTACCGTTTTTTATTTCTGGCGGAAATTCTAATTGTCTTATAATTTTATTGTTTTTATCTGAATACTTATTTTCTCCTATAACAAGATATGAAATGAATTTTCCATCTTTTAAAACAGTTATAGAATTTGTACTATTTTGCCAGCTCATACTATATCCAAAATATTCTAAAACATCTCTTAAAGGTACCATTTTAACATTATATTCAGATTTTTTATAATAGCTATTTTTATTTATTTGATAATTTTTTAAATTATTATAAGGTATTTCAAATATTATGTTACCTTTTTGAGGAAATGTAATTTTCCCTGCTCCAAAAATAACATAAACATTATTATTTTTTATATAAAAAGGTGTAGATTCAGATACCTTTTTATATGTAACTCCCAAATCAGATGCTTTATTAGATACAATTTTATTTGTATAATTTAATCCATTTACACCTAAACAAGTATTTATAGAAATAAAACTATTGGTTTTTATATTAAAATTTATACTATATGGAGTAACTTCATTTGTGTATAAATTTTTAAAATATATAATTACCGATATTATATTCTCATCTTCTATAATATCATATGATATTTCTATTTTGTTTGTTGTTTTTTGAGAATACGATGTTATTTTATTTTTTATAGTATCTTCTATACTTTTATTTACATTTTTTTGAAAAGATATATTTGAAAATCCAGAAATAATAGGATATTCACCAGTTATAATCGTATTATCTTTTTTTATATTTACAATACTATTTTCTACATTTATATTAGAATTAGCATATATATTAAAAGTAAATAAAAATATAAAAATAAAATTAAAAAGTATGCCTAATATTTTTTTCATTTTTATACCCTTTCTAAAAATTTAATGTGTTATATATATTATTACATTTTTTTTTAAATAATACAATTACAATAATATTACAAATTTATTATAATTTTGTTTAAGTATAAAAATTATTAAAATATATTAAAGCATACTATTAAAATTTATTATTTTTACTTTCTTTTTATATGCATTTTAGCTGTAGGTTGACGGTCATCATTTGTTATTAAAACACTTGATAAATTTTTTGAAACTTTATCTGAACAAGCTCGACAATATTGCCCACTTTTTATAGATGTACCACATTTTACACATTTTAAAATTTCACCTATTCCATCTGTAACCTCTAATCTACCTTCTCTTAAATATTTAAAAATTTTCTTAGTAGATACACCTGTTTCTTCAGATACAATATTTATATTAGCACCTCTATTTTCTCTTAAATAGTCTCTTACTTTTTCAAACTCTTTTTCTTCTTCTTTAACACATTCACTACATATTAAACTGCCACCAACAGGCGAAAATATTTTTTTACACTTAGGGCAATTTTTTATAGACATATAACAAGTCCTCCTTCTAATTTAAATACTTAAAAATACTCATATATTATAATGTTTGCAATAAAAATTGTCAATAATTACTCCAATATATACTTATTTACAACTTTTGCTACACCATCATTTTCATTAGTATCTGTAATAAAATCAGCTATTTTTTTTATTTCTTCAATGGCATTACCCATTGCTACACCAAGCCCTGCAGTTTCTATCATAGATATGTCATTATAACTATCGCCTATTGCTATTGTATCTTCTATATTAATATTTAATTTTTCACAAAGACGTAATATACTTTTACTTTTATCTACTTCTTTATTCATAAATTCTAAGAAAAAAGGTTTAGTAATTGTCATAGTCATTTTATCTTTTATTATAGGCTTTAACATTTCTTCTACTTCTTTTAAATGATTAGGAGATTGTAACATTATAACTTTTACACATTTTTCTGGCAAAGAAGATATAAAGTCATTACACATATTGATTTTCATACCTGTTATTTCACTTTCAATATATGTATAAGGATTATCTGTACAAGTTAATATTTCATCACCGTTATATGTATGTATAAAAGTTTCATACTTTAATGATAAATTATATAATTCTTCTACTTGATTTTTAGTTAAATCAATTTCATATAAAACTTCTTTTGTTTTATAATCAATTATTCTAGAGCCATTATAAGATAATACATATCCACCAAACTTATCAAGCTCTAACTCATCTGCAATGTTTTTAATAGCAAAAGTTGGTCTACCAGAAGCTAAAACTACCTTAACCCCCTTTTCTTGAGCTAACTTTAAGGCTTTTTTATTACCTTCAGATATTTTGCCATTATCTAATAATAACGTATCATCCAAATCTAAAATTATCATTTTATATTTCATAATAAATTACCTCTTAATTAAAATTTTTATTTACAGAATTTATTTGTAAAAGATAGCTATTTATAAATCTATCTATATCTCCGTCCATAACAGCTTGTGTGTTTCCTGTTTCTTCATTTGTTCTATGGTCTTTAACCATATTGTAAGGATGAAAAACATAAGAACGTATCTGACTTCCCCAGCTAATATCTTTTACTTCACCTCTAATATCGGTAAGCTTTTCTTGTTGTTTTTCTAATTCTAATTTATATAATTTAGATTTAAGCATTTTCATAGCCGTATCTTTATTTTGAAACTGTGAACGTTCACTTTGACATTGTACAACTGTGTTGGTTGGTATGTGAGTAATTCTTATTGCAGACGAAGTTTTATTTACATGTTGTCCACCTGCTCCACTAGCACGATAAGTATCTATCCTAAGGTCATCTGGGTTTATTTGAAAATCTATTTCTTCACTTATTTCGGGCATAACTTCACAAGATGCAAAAGATGTATGTCTTCTACCTGAAGAGTCAAAAGGAGATATTCTAACTAATCTATGGATTCCTTTTTCACTTTTTAAATATCCATAAGCATTTTCTCCATTAACTTGTATAGTAACAGATTTTATTCCCGCTTCATCACCAGCTAAAAAGTCAAGCTCTTCATAGGTAAATCCTGCTTTTTCTATCCATCTTGTATACATTCTATAAAGAATACTAACCCAATCACAAGCTTCTGTCCCCCCTGCTCCAGAATGAAGTGTTATTATTGCATTATTTTTGTCATATTCACCATTTAAAAGAGTAGATATTCTAAGGGTTTCATATTCATTTAAAAAATTTTCTTTTAAATCTTTCACTTCAGGAATTAAGGTTTCATCATCTTCTTCATTTCCTATTTCTATGAGAGTTATTAAATCTTCGTAGCTAGTAACTAATGTTTCATACTTTTCTACATTAGTTTTTAATGTTTTTGTTTGTTGTGAAATTTTTTGTGCATTTTCTAAATCGTTCCAAAAGTCAGGGTCTGCAGATATTTCTTCTAATTCTTCAATCTTTAACAATTTATTATCAATGTCAAAGAGATTCCCTCATTTCTTTTAAATTTTGTTTATAAGGCTGAATTGTACTATATATTTGTTCAAGCTCAAATAACATTTTATCACTTCCTTTAATAAATTTATAAGCTACTATTAAATATTTTACAAAGTGGTATCTATAATAATAGATACCACAAAAAATTAATTATTTATACCACAACATTGTTTGTATTTTTTGCCACTTCCACAAGGGCATTCATCATTACGACCTACTTTAGGTTCACTGCGTTTTTTAGGTTGTTTTCCAAAGCTTTCATCTTTATTAGTTGAAATAGGTGTTGCAACAACTTCTCTTTCCATATGAGTTTCAACTCTTAAATTAAATAATCCTTTTATTGTATCAAATAAAATATTATAATTCATTTCTTCAAACATATCATAACTTAAGTTTTTATACTCTACAATAGGGTCTCTTTGTCCATAAGCCCTAAGAGTAATACCTTGTCTCATTTGTTCCATATTATCTAAATGGTCCATCCATTTTTGGTCAACTACTCTAAGTAATATTACTCTTTCAAGTTCTCTAAGCTCTTCTGAACCTATTTCTTGTTCTTTTTTATCATAAAATTCTTTAGCTTGGTTATATATACGTTCAACAAGTTTATCTTTAGTAAGAGTATCTTTATCATCACCATCTAAATAAATATTATTTAAGTGGAATGGAGAAAGTGCCTCATTAAGTCCAATTAAATTCCATTGTTCTGGATATTCATCATCACCTATAAATAAATCAACTTGACCTTGAATAACATTTTTTATCATAAGATAAATTTTTTCGTGAATATCTTCACCAGTTAAAACTTTATATCTTTCTGCATAAATAGTTTCTCTTTGTTCATTCATAACACGGTCATATTCTAAAAGATGCTTACGTATAGAGAAGTTATTACCCTCTACTTTTCTTTGAGCATTTTCTATACTTTTTGTAAGTAATTTACTTTCTATCGCTTCATATTCGGATATATTCATTCTTTCAAAAGTTTTAATAAGATTATCTCCACCAAATAAACGCATAAGGTCATCTTCTAATGCTATATAAAATCTAGATTCACCTTTATCACCTTGACGTCCTGCACGCCCTCTTAGCTGGTTATCAATACGTCTAGATTCGTGTCTTTCAGTACCTATTATTTTAAGTCCACCTAAATCTTCCACGCCTTCTTCAAGCTTAATATCTGTACCACGTCCTGCCATATTAGTAGCTATTGTAACAGCACCTTTTTGACCAGCAAGCTCAACTATTTCTGCTTCTTTTTCATGATATTTAGCATTTAACACTTGATGTTTTATACCTTCTTTTTTAAGAAGTTTACTTATCTCTTCAGATTTTTCAATAGTAACAGTACCAACTAAAACAGGTTGTCCTTTTTCGTAAGATTTTTTTACATCTTCTACTATTGCGTGTAATTTTCCTTTTTCTGTTTTATATACAACATCTGGGTGGTCAATTCTTTGTACCGGTCTATTTGTAGGTATAGTAACAACATCCATACCATATATTTCTCTAAATTCACTTTCTTCTGTTTGAGCTGTACCTGTCATACCAGATTTTTTTGTATATTTATTAAAGAAATTTTGGAATGTAACTGTAGCTAAAGTTTTGCTTTCTTTTTTAACAGTAACATTTTCTTTTGCTTCAATAGCTTGATGAAGACCATCTGAATATCTTCTTCCGTCCATCAATCTTCCTGTAAATTCGTCTACAATAACTATTTCATCATCTTGTACAACATAGTCTTTATCTAAAAACATTGTATAATGTGCTTTAAGCGCATTATTTATATGATGTTGAATTTCTAAATTATCTGGGTCTGCTAAATTTTCTACGTTAAAGAATTTTTCAGCTTTTTCAATACCCTCTTGAGTTAAAGTAGCTGTTTTAGATTTTTCATCTATAACAAAATCTCCTTCTTCTTTTATTTCTTCTCTAGTTAAAGGATTTAAAGCTTCTTCTTCATTTAATATTTTACCTTTTTTTAAAGTTTTTACAAATGTATTAGCTACTTGGTATAAATGAGTTGATTTACCACTACTACCAGAAATAATAAGAGGTGTTCTTGCCTCATCTATAAGTACAGAGTCAACCTCATCTATAACGGCATAGTTAAGTCCTCTTTGAACAAGGTCTTTTTCATAAACAGCCATATTATCTCTTAAATAGTCAAATCCTAATTCATTGTTTGTAGCATAAGTTATATCACAAGCATAAGCTTGTTGTCTTTCTGGCTTTTCCATATTGTTAAGCACTACACCAACGCTAAGACCTAAAAATTCGTGTATTTTACCCATCCATTCTGCATCACGCTTTGCAAGATAATCATTTACTGTAACAATGTGTACGCCTTTACCAGATATAGCATTAAGATATGCTGGTAATGTAGAAACTAATGTTTTACCTTCACCTGTTCTCATTTCAGCAATACGCCCTTGATGTAATATTATACCACCTATAAGTTGTACTCTAAAATGTTTCATACCAAGAACTCTTTTACCAGCTTCTCTTACAACTGCGAATGCTTCTGGTAACATATTATCTAAACTTTCACCATTATTATATCTATTTTTAAATTCTTGTGTTTTAGCCTTTAATTGTTCATCAGATAATTTTGTCATCTCGTCATCAAGTTTTTCAATTTTATCTACAATAGGCATAATTCTTTTTAATTCTTTTTCACTGTAATTTCCAAATATTTTTTCTATAAGACCAAACACTATAACACCTCTTTAAATTATTTTAAATATCTCAATATAGTTTAACAGAAAGTTAATAAACTTTGCAAGAAAAAATTTTAAATATTAAAACATTATTATATCTCTAATATTTACAAATATTAAATATTTTATTAAATTTTTTTATTATTACCAATGATTTTTATGTAGTTGTCCTTCTTTTAATAGATTATAAAAATTATTTTGTCTAAGTGCTTCATATAAAACAATTGCAACTGAATTAGATAAATTTAAAGACCTATATTCTGAAAGCATAGGTATCCTAATGCAAGTTTCTTTATTATTTAATAAAATTTCTTCTGGTATACCTTTAGATTCTTTACCAAACATAATAAAAGCATCTTTATCATAATCTACTTCTGTATAAGTTTTTTTAGCTTTTGTTGTTCCCATAAGTACTTTTGGATTATTATTTTTTTGTAAAAATTCTTCAAAATTATCATAATAATAAACTTGTAATTTATCCCAATAATCAAGCCCAGAACGTTTTAAAGCTTTATCATCAACAGAAAATCCAAGAGGTCTTATAAGATGCAACTTTGTTCCTGTTGCTACACAAGTTCTGCCTATATTACCAGTATTTGCAGGTATTTCTGGTTCTAATAATACTATATTCATTTTACTCCTCTATCCATACTCCAATTTCAAATATTTTACCAGCTTCTAGCTCCAAAGGTATAGAAACAAACTTATCAACATCACAATTTAAATAATTTTCTTCTAATTTAGGAGTTGTAATATCTATAACTTTTCCATTATTAGAAAAAATTGTAGCAATAGCACCAGATATCATATTAGAAAGCTCACATATTGCACTTTTAGATATATCATCTAAAGTATTAACTTCCATAAACATCATTTTTGATGCTATAAATAATGCTACATTTAAATCAAATGCATAATTTACTTTTCCTTTAATATCCCCAACAATACCTATACTTATATTTATTTTATCCTCAAAAGGTTTTGATTTAATGGAAACTTTACCCATTTTACTATCTAAATTACAAACTGTAGCTAAAACTTGCTTAGTACCTTGTATGAAAGGATTTATAACTTCCACATTCATTGTAATACATTCTCCCCTTAATATAAATACTTTTATAATTTTATTTATACATATTATTTTACTATGATTTTTATATTTTTTCAAGATTTATTTATAATCTATACTATTTTTAAATAAAACTTATATATGTTAATATTATGAAATTAATATATTATATTATTAAAATATAAGAAAATCTTCTATGATATTATTAATTTTATCATAGAAGATTTATTTTTAATTATAAAATTTGCATTTTATATTTATTAAATTTATAATTATTTATTAGTGTTGCAATTACTATGTTTATTGCTATTATATTTATTAGACTTTTTGCTAGAATCAAAGTTCATTTCTTCTGCAAATTCTGTTCTTGCTGTAGATTGATTATTATTTTTATTAGCTTTTAAATTTTTATTATTTTTTTTGTCCATAATAAACGCCTCCTAAAAAATAAATAAATTTTATTAATTATTCTGTAAGATTAGCTTATATTTTAATTATATATTGTAATAAAAAATATTAACTTACCTTACAATAACTATTATTGTCATATATTTATTTTTTATACAGGTTTATTTAAGTAAAATTTATACATTACTAATTTTCAATAAAATCTTCTGGTACTTCTAATGTTATTTTGCCAAGCTTACATCCTCTAAATTCATCTATCAATATATATGCAGATCTTGTTAAATCTATTTCTCCACCCTTTGTTTTAAAGCTTCTAGCTATTCCAATATTTTCTAATATTTTATCTGCTTTATCTTCTTCATCAAAATCTATATTATATCTTTGTTTTAAACTATCTGGATAAATTTGTTTTAAATATTCTATTAAATTTAATGCCAGTGTATAAGTATCCAATATGTCATCATTAACTGCTCCTGTAAAAGCTAATTTTAGTCCTACTTTTTGGTCTTCAAATTTTGGCCATAATATACCTGGTGTATCTAAAAGTTCAAAATCTTTTTTTATTTTTATCCATTGTTTACCTCTTGTAACACCTGGTTTATCACCAGTTTTGGCTAAAGATTTTCCTACAAATTTATTTATTAAAGTAGATTTTCCTACGTTCGGTATACCAACTATCATAGCTCTTGTTGGCACAAAAAGTCGCCCTCTTTGTCTTAATCTTTCTACTTTTTCTTTCATAAGCTCTTTAGATATTTCTGTTATATCTTTAATACCTTTTCCAGTTATAGAGTTTACCAATATAACTTTGCAATTTCTTTCTTCAAAATATTGCACCCATAAATTTGTTTTTTTATCATCTGCTAAATCAACTTTATTTAAAATAACTATTCTTTTTTTATTTTTAGCAAGCTCATCTATTTCTGGATTTTTACTACTAAAAGGTATTCTACCATCTAAAAGTTCTATAACAATATCTACTAATCCTATATTTTCCTGCATCATACGTCTTGTTTTGGTCATATGTCCAGGATACCATTGTATATTCATTTTACCACACCTTTTTATTATTTTATAAATTAAGATAAATTTTTTATAATATTAAATTATCTAATTTTATATTTGCTAATTTTCAAGAAAATTTTACTAATTTTTATTAATAAATAATAACATAATCAATTCATTTTTGTCAATATAATCAAAAAAACAAAAATAAGATATACCAAAAACAATATTTTATGGTTATATCTTATTTTTAATTATCAATCAAAAAATTTTAAATCTTCCTTTGTAGTTATTTTAATATTATCATAATTACCTTCTATTATCATAACCTTTTGCCCAATATTTTCAACTGCACTAGCATCATCTGTAAAAAATAAATTGTTTTTAATACAATAATCATACGCTTTTTTTATTATATCATATTTAAATGCTTGAGGTGTTTGAGCAAGCCATATGTCTTCTCTATTAGGTGTATACTCTATAAACCCATTCTTACATATTTTTATTGTATCTTTAGCTTTTACAGCTAATATGCAAGCATCATACTTATTAGTTTTATCAATTATATTTATTATATCCTTTTCATCTATAAATGGTCTTACACCATCATGAATAAGAACTATACTATTACTACATTTTATACTATTTATACCATTATAAACAGAGTTTAACCTTTCTTTTCCACCTTCTATAACATTTACAATTTTTTTATAATTATATTTTTTTATTATATCACTATTAAAATAATCTATGTAATCTTTATTAGTTACTATTATTATTTCATCTATTTTTGAACAATTTTCGAATTTATCTATTGTGTAACAAACAATAGGCTTATTATTTATTTCTATAAATTGTTTTGGTACATTACTTTCCATTCTTTTGCCTATACCAGAACAAACAATTATTGCTATATTTTTATCCATAGTTTCACCTTTACTCTTTAAAATATCGTGAAAAATTTAATATTAAACCTGTACAAGCCATCATTATTAATAAAGACGTACCACCATAACTAACAAACGGAAGCGGTATACCTGTGTTTGGTATAGTATTTGTAACAACTGCAATATTTATAATAACTTGAACAGCAATCATAGTTGTTATACCTACACATACATAACTCATATAAGTTTTTGGACTTCTAATAGCTGTTATATACCCTCTCCATATAATTGTAGAAAAAAGTAATATAAATATAGTTGCTCCTGCAAGCCCAAGTTCTTCACATATAACAGAAAATATAATATCATTTTGTGCCTCTGGTATAAATCCTAGCTTTTGTCTACTTTGCCCTATACCTAAACCAAAAAAACCTCCAGATGCTATTGCATATAAGGACTGAACTGTCTGATAACCTGTACCAGTTTTTACAGTATCGGCAAAAGGGTCTAACCAAGCCTGCACCCTAGCCATTCTAAATGGGTCTCCAAAGGCAATAATACCAATAAGCCCTAATACTCCTACTAAAATTATTGGTAAAAAATATTTCATTGTAGGAGATGCTACAAATATAATAGACATACCTATAACACCCATTATTATTGCCGTACTTGTATTTTCTATTAAAACTAGTCCTGTTGGTATAGCAAGTATGAAACAACATTTAATAAATCCTTCCCAATTATTTAATATATTAGGATTATCTGATATAAATTTTGATAAATACAATATAAGACCTATCTTAGCAATTTCTGATGGTTGAAAATTTATAGGACCTATAACAATCCACCTTTTAGCCCCATTTACTTCTTTACCTATAAATAAAACTAAAATTAAAAATATAATAGATACAATATATGCTAATCTTGAAAAACTTTTATATACTCTCCAATCTATAGATGTTACTACTGGTAAAATTATAAAGCCTAAAATAGCAAATGTAGCTTGTTTTTTGAAAAAAAATAATATATCATCATATTTTGTTTTTCCTACGTAATAGCTAGCACTAAATACCATTATTACACCGAATGTAACAAGTATTATAAGGCTTAGTAAAATTATAGGGTCTATTTTCCCTCTATGTATAACAACCTCTTCAATTTGCTCTATTTGAAATTTTCTTATATTATCTCTTTTATTTATACGTTGTCTTTCGCTTGCCCTAAGATGTGAGTTTCCTCTTGATGTGGCCAATGTAAAATCACTCCTTCAAATCTCTTACATATTGTTTAAAAATATTACCTCTTTCTTCATAATCTTTAAACATATCAAAACTAGCACAAGCTGGCGATAAAAGAACACAATATCCAAATTTAGCATTTTCATAACAATAATCTATTGCATCTAAAAAGCTATCTTTTATTATATAATTATTAAAATTTAAACTTTTACAGTCTTTAGCTATTCTATCTCTAACCTGACCTATAACAACGGCTACTTTTACTTTATCTTTAAATTCTTTTATTAGTGGTAAAAAGTCTGAATTTTTTTCATATCCTCCAACTATAAGATAAGTAGGCTTTTTCATAGCTCTTATTGCTTTTATTGTAGCATCTGTATTAGTTCCTTTAGAATCATTGTAATAATCTACACCTTTTTTAGTAGTAACATATTCTATCCTATGCTCTACCGCTTTAAAAGTTTTAAGTCCTTCTATTATTACATCTAATGGTACATTATAGCATAAACACATTAAAGTTGCTACCATAACATTTTGTATATTATGTTCACCTAGTATTTTTATATCATCTATATTTATAAAAGGATATTCATTTATATATATATAATTATCTTTTAAATATGCACCTTTATCTATATGTTCTTTTGTAGAAAAATAAATAACCTTTGCTTTAGTTTTATGCTCCATCTTTCTACATTCTATATCGTCATAATTTAATATTAAAAAATTACTTTCATCTTGATTTCCAAATATTTTTTCTTTAGCATTTATATAATTTGTCATTGTTTTATGTCTATTTAAATGGTCTTCTGTAATATTTAAAACACAAGCTATAATAGGTTTAAATGTTTTTACTGTTTCTAGCTGAAAGCTACTAAGCTCTAAAATTACTATACTATCTTTTTCTATATCTAAAGCATATTCTGAAAAAGGTACTCCAATATTACCCGCTACATAGCTTTTTTTATATCTATTTAAAATATGACCTACAAGGCTTGTTGTTGTTGTTTTACCATTTGTCCCTGTTATAGCTATTATAGGGGCTTTGCAAACTAAATAAGAAAGTTCTATTTCACTTATGACTGGTATTTTTGTTTTAGCATATTTTACAAAGTCTAAATCTGTTGGTAGCCCTGGGCTTACAACCATTAAATCAACACTATCAATTAATTTATTATCCGGATTTTTACCTAAATATAATTTTATATTATTGTCTTTTAAAATATTTATTTGTTGTATATCTTCTTCTTTTTTTAAATCTTGTATTATTACATTTGCACCTAATTTTTTTAACATTAAAGAAGCACTAATACCACTTCTGGCAATGCCACAAACAAGTACATTTTTATTATAAAATTCCATAAAATCCTCCTAATTTTTAAAAGAAATTTTTGGTAGCTAAAAATCCAACTAGACAAGCTATAGCTGTTATTATATAAAATACTGCAACAACTTTTACCTCTTTCCAACCACATTGTTCAAAATGATGATGAAGTGGTGCCATTTTAAAAAGTCTTTTACCTTTTGTAGCTTTAAAATATCCTACTTGTAGCATAACAGATATAGCTTCTAAAACATATATTATACCTACAATAATAATAAATAAAGGCATTTTCATTATTATTGCTATGCTAGCTACTAATCCACCAAGTGCAAGAGAACCTGTATCTCCCATAAAAACTTTTGCAGGATGTGTATTAAAAAGTAAAAATCCAAGTAAAGCCCCAACAGCCGCACCTGTTATAGGTAAAAGTCCTTTATTTATGGATAATGCATTAAATAAAAAGAATATTACAACTAAAACTGTAACTCCAGATGCAAGACCATCAAGACCATCTGTTAAATTTACACTATTAACAGTACCTACCATAACTATAAAGAAAAAAGGTATAAATAATATTCCTAGCTCTAATGTTTTACCATCCGTAAATGGTATATATATATCTGTACCAACATTAGAATAATTGTATAAATAATATAAAAATACACCAGTTATAATAAGTTGACCTATTATCTTTTGATAAGCTCTAAGACCTAAAGAACGTTTTTTTACAACTTTTATATAATCATCTATAAAACCTATTATACCATATCCTATTGTAACAAATAATACTGCCATACCGTCTTTATTATCTTTTAAAAAAAATAAAGAAGATATAACTAAACTTATTAAAATCATTATACCACCCATTGTTGGCGTCCCTGATTTTATAAGATGTGTTTGTGGTCCATCATCTCTTACATTTTGCCCAAATTTTAGCCTAGTTAAAAATGGTATTATAGTAGGGCATAAAAATATATTGATAACAAAGGCTATTAATATAGCATAAATAGCAGAATATAAATTAAATTCCATTGTTTTCTCTCCTCATAATTTCCTCAACTGTATTTTCTAGCTTCATACCTCTAGATGCTTTTATAAGTATAATATCTCCTTGTTTTAAAAGATTACCTATTTTATCAAAAAATTCTTCTTGAGTTTTAAAATAATTTAAATTAGATGTATTATTTTTATTGCTTTTTGCTCCATCTAACATATAATAACTATTATTTCCTATAAATATAAGCTCATCTATACATTTGTCTGAGGCATATTTTCCAATATCATAATGCATATCATTTGTATAAGTTCCTAGCTCAAACATATCACCTAATATAGCAACTTTTCTTCCTTTAGTTGTAGCTAAAACATCTAAAGTAGCTTTCATAGAGTTAGGATTTGCATTATATGTATCATTTATTATAGTATAATTATTTGTTTTTATAATATCCATTCTCATCTTGCTAGGCTTAAATGTTTCAAGACCTGTTTTTATTTCATCTTCTGTAAGCCCCAAGCTTTCGCAAACTAATGTTACAGCTAATGCATTAGATAAAGTATGTTCACCAGGTATTTTTAAATTTACATCGA